>OZ219936.1:0-301505 GCA_964291465.2 Dehalococcoidia bacterium
ACGTGTAGAAGACCCACTTGGAGTCGCCGGCAGCCCGCAGGACCGCGGCCAGCACCATGCTGGAGGCCATGAACGGCACTTGTAGGGCCAGGATGATGAGGACGCGACCGGCCTCCGCCACAACGCCCGCATCGGGGGTCAGCAGATGCAGAATCTGGGACGGCGCAACGACGACCGGCGCCAGCAAGATCGCCGGTACGACAACCATCAACAACAGCCCGGCCCTCTCGGTCAGGGCTACCGCGCCCTCGTCGCGGGTACCCAGGCTGTGGCCGACCAGGACCGACACACCCGTCGAAAGGGCCCAGATCACCGTCCAGAGGACCTGCTGTACGTTCGTGACGACCTGCATACCGGCGATGACCGACGTGCCTAGCGAGGCAACGATCCCGAGCACAAGGACGTTGTTGATATAGCCCAGGAATAGCATGGCAGTCTCGGGCCAGCCGATCGACCAGAGCCGCGGCAGCACCTCGCGGCAGTGGTTCAAGTGGCCGACACGGAAGAGCTGGTAAGTGCCCCGGAGCCGTCTGCACCCAAACTGGCCCATGTATACGCACCCCATGGCTACGGCGATTACGGTCCCGACGCCCGCGCCCAGCAGGCCCCAGCCGGCCACGAAGATGAGGACGTAGTTCAGCGGAATGTTTATCACATTGACCAGGACCGTCATGCGCATCGCCACGCCGGTCTCGCCCACGCCGGCGTAGACCGCGCGGAACATAGCGGTGGCGGCCGCGAGGGGTGCGGCGAAGGCTAGCGCCCGGAGATAGGGCACGCCCTCGGTCCGGACGGCCTCGCTCACTCCGAACGCAGCGAAGAGCGGGGTCGCGGCGACGCCCAGGATGAGCAGCACCACGAGGCCGGCACCGACGCCCAAGAGCAACGAGACGTCCAGCAACCGGCCGATGTCTGCCCGACGTGCCTCACCAAACCTGCGGGCGGAGATCACCTGTGCCGCCGTCGCCCATCCGTTGAACAGCATGCCAGCGGCGATGTTGACGGACGAGGCAACGGCCGCCGCCGCTAGCGCCTCAGTGGAGACACGACTGATCATCGCGGTGTCAACGAGGCCGAGCACGATCTGGGTGAGGTTCGCGACGGCGATCGGGTAGCTCAGGACGAAGACGCGCCTAAGGGTGCCCCCTTGGCTTGTCGATACGGTTTCCGTGGCTTCATCCTAAGCCGGTGAGTGCATCGCCGCCGGGAGGAATAGGGCCTCTTCCCGGCGGCGATGCCGCACGCTAGCGGGCTGCGTTCACGCGGCGCACCGCGGTCGCGACCTTGATGAGGCCGTCAAGGTTCTGCGGCCCGGGCACACTCTGCAGGAACGTCAGCGCCATGTACTGACCGTTCACTACCGCCGACATACCGGACAGAGCCGGGTTGGACTCCAGGAAGGCCCGGTTCGCATCCGGGCCTCCAAAGCCATAGTCGACGAAGATGACCAGCTGCGGGTCGCCCTCGACCACGGCTTCCCACTCCACGGTGCCCCAGGTGCCGCTCACATCCGAGAGGATGTTCTCGCCGCCGGCCCGGCTGATGATATCCGACATCACGGAGCCGGATAGCGCCGTGAACGGGGCCTCTTCACCCGAGTCGAAGTAGAAGACTCGGACCGGGTCGCCGGCCGGGACCGCCGCGGCGACCTCCGCGATCTGCTGCTCCCATGAGGCGATGAGTTCCTCGGCGCGGTCCTCGACGTCGAATATCTGAGCCACGGAACGGACGTCCGCGAACATCACCTCAAGGGTTACATCGCCAGTGAAGCCTGGACAGGCTTCCGTGAACGAGAAGCTGTGAACATCAGAGTCTCGCAGGTTCTGTCCCGTCAGACCGGCGCTCTCGTTGAAGCCGTAACTGAAGACCAGGTCTGGGCCGGGGGCGAGGACAGCCTCCAGCGAGGGGTAGGGGAAGCTGCCGCCCAGGCGCTCGACCAGCGCCGCGCGGGCCTGGTGTTGGGGCTGGAGCCGGTCGGGCGTGCCGCCGAAGTAACCGATGACGTGGTCCTGCAACCCCAGCGCCACCAGCACCTCGAGTGCGCTCGTGTCCGTGGCGACCACACGCTGGGGGACTGCTTCGTAGACGGTCTCCACGCCGCAGTTGTCGATAGTCACGCCGGCCGGCTCGGGTGTGGCGGTGGCTGTGGCCGTCGGGCTTGGCGTTGCCGCGGCCGTAGGGCTGGGAGTCGCCTCAGCAGTCGGAGTCGCCTGTGGAGTAGCGGTGGGCGGTGGGGCCGCCGTTGGCTGGGACGTTGGAGCAACGGACGGGGTGGCGGTTGCCACGTTCTCGCTCCTGGACGTCTCGCCGCCGCCGCAGGCGGCGAGGACCAACAACAGCGTCAGGGCAGGCAGCCAAGCAAAGCGCGCCAACAGTGGCTTCAGGCGGGGTCCAGGTTGTCGTAGAGGCCTGGTCATGAGTCTTTCTCTCCTTGCTGGATTCGGTCCGATTGGTCAGGTCGCACTGCCTCCCCCAATGCCATACCAGGGCGTATAACTCACGTCGTTAATGATATAGCATATCATATATGGCAACCAGGGTTGTCAGCGTCCAATCGATGTATTATACTCTATCGACGCGTATTTGGTCGTGCTGGATATCTCGACTATATTGATAGTATATCTCAATAATGATGGGAGACGATCTCAAGACTGGCGTTCAAGCATCGGGCCCGGACCCGATGGAGGCACTGGAGAACCGTGGCTATAGGTCCACTGCTCCCAGGAAGGCGATAGCCAGGCTCTTGGAGCAGAAGTCCGGAGGCTTTACGGCTCAGGCGCTCAGTGAAGAGCTGCCTTGGGTGGGCAGGGCAACGATATATCGGACCGTCAAAATCCTTCTCGAGGCGGGAGTGATCTGCAAGCTTCTCATGATGGACGGGGCCCGCGTGTACAGCCTCACTCGCGTTGGTCATCGTCATCACCACTCCATCTGCGTCCAGTGCGGTGTGGTGGGCGAGTTCAAGGCCGCTACAATCGATCGGGCGCTCAGGGCTATCGTCGCCGAGATCCCGGGGCAGATTGTCGACCACCACATCGAGCTGTACGTGACCTGCTACGATTGCCCCGCGGACCGGGACAAATAGGGTGTTGTTCCAACCGGCTGGGATCCCAGTGTCGCAGGCCATAGATCGATACCATATATCACTACGCAATAGGCATCGGTACGGCTCAGCTTGATTTCCCGCTACCAAATGAATGGAGGAATACCTGGAATGTTAGCGATACCCAATATCATCACTGACCTTGGACGTCTGGCTCGCGTGTCAGCCATGGCTTTTGTCCTATTGGCTGTCACTCTCTTGGTCGCGTGCACAGATGCCCAGCCGACCCAGGAGGCGCCGGATCCCACGGCCCAGCCTCCCGGCTCGGATGCTTCTACGGCCCCACCCCCCGCAACAACTGCTCCCACGGAGACCGCCGCGCCCCCCGCGCCGCCGGTCCAGGTGGTGACAACCACCAACTTTGTGGGTGACTGGGCCCGGATGGTGGGCGGAGACATGGTGGATGTATTCAGCCTGCTGCCGCCGGGCGGCGATCCGCACACGTTCCAGCCCGGAGCCCGCGACGTTGCCAGGGTAGCTGACGCGGATGTCGTGCTGACTGTCGGTCTCGGCCTGGAGGCCGATTGGCTGGAGGACCTCCTGCACAACGCCAGTGCGGATGATTCCAGGATATTCGCCCTTGGCGACGCCGTCGACCCCATCGAGTTCTCCATGGTCGGTATGCATGACGATCACGAGGATGAACACGACGACCACCATGACGACCACGAGGATGAACACGACGACCATGACGAGACGATCATGGGGCGCTTGCTCGTGGGCGATGGCGAGGAGGGCAAGGCCTCCGTCATAGACCTGGAGAGCGGCGCAGTGGACCAGGGCCACTTTGACCTGGGCTCGCGGGCCGGCCGGATCTACTCCACCAAGAGTGGCCGCTTCGCAATAGCCGTTTCCTCGGATGCCAACACGGCCCACGTGTTCGATGGCGGAATATACCTGGAGCCTCATGGAGACCACTTCGACCTGGTCGAGGAGGACATACGTAAGCTCCCCTTGGACCTGAGCGGGGACCGCCCCTCGCACCTGTACGTGAGTGATGAGTGGGCGGCGATCTTCTACGACGGCTCCGGAGAAGTGGTGCTCATCAACGAGCATGAGCTGGAAGAGCAGGGGGACGCCTACGTTCCAGTACGGATGAACCTGGGTCCTCAGCATGGGGCGGTGGTGCCCCTGGAGGATGATCTATTCGCTGCTACAATTCAACACCCGGACTATGCCAAAGACCCCGGAGAGTACAGGTTGCCCATAGGTGCCGAGATCCGGGACCTCGACGGCAACGTGCTGTACAGTGCTGAGGGTTGCGACTCGTTGCATGGAGATGCAGGTAACGGTCACATGGCTGTCTTCGGCTGCATGGGTGGAGTCTTGGCCATAGAGGCCCACCACGGCGAATATGACCATGTGTTCGTCCCCGCTCCGGATGGGGCACCTGATGACTTCCGGCTCACGTCCGTTTGGGGCTACCACGGCCTGGACCACTTCTTCGCCCTGGGCTCGGCGGTGGGGCTGTACATCGTGGAGCCGGAAGAGGGGGAGATGGACCTGCTCATCCCCGCTACGGAAGAGCTCCGCCCAATCCAGGTCCATCTTGGCTCTGGTGGCGAGACTCTGCTGGTGGTCATGAGCGACGGAGAGCTTCGGGTGTATGACGCCCACGACGGGGATCTCAAGGCGTCCAAGAGCGACTTCCTTACGACGCCGGTGGAGACCGGGTTCTGGGCGCGTCCTCACCTGGCCACGGCGCCGGGCGCGATCTTCATCACCGACTCGGTGGGCGGCGAGGTGCTGCAACTGGACGCGCACGACCTCGAGGTGGTCGCGCACTGGCACGTCGATGGCACGCCCACCAAGATCGCCTTTGTCGGCATCGTGGATGGCGACGGTGAACATGAGGAACACGGCCACGAGGATGAGCACGGAGCTGAGGAGGATGAGCATGGGCACGACCACGACCACGGCCCTCACGATCCTCACTTCTGGTTCGACCCGATCCGGGTGAAGGTCGCCGTCAACGAGATAGCCGCCCGGCTTTCGGCTGTAGACGCCGGGAACGCCAGCGCCTACTCTCGGAACGCCTCCGAGTATGGGGAACGGCTCGACGAGCTTCACGCCTGGACCCAAGAGCAGGTCAGTGCGGTGGCGCCGGAGCGCAGGCTGCTGGTTACATCGCATGACAGCCTCTCCTACTTCGCGAAGCTCTATGGGTTCGAGGTCGTTGGGCTGGTCATACCCTCCCTGGCGACTCACGTGGAACCCTCCGCGGAGCATATCGAGGAGCTGGTCGAGGTGATACGGGACCATGGGGTGCCGGCAGTGTTTGGTGAGACGACGGTGAGCGAGAGGCTTGCGCGAGCCGTAGCTGGGGAGACTGGGGCGGATCTGGTCCAGCTCTATTCCGGGTCCCTCGGGGCAGAGGGGAGCGGTGCTGACACGTACCTTGGCATGGTGCGAACAAACGTGGAACGCATTGTTGAGGCACTGAAATGAGCGCCGGTCCGAGCTCACAAAGGGCAAGCATGTCGCTTCACGGCGTGACTGTCGAGCTCGGTGGTCACATGGCGCTGAGCAACGTCACCTTTGACGTGGATGCGGGTACTCTGATGGGCGTTGTTGGGCCGAACGGCGCCGGCAAGAGCACCCTGTTCAATGCCATTGCCGGACTCCTCCCGGTCCGCCAGGGGAAGGTAACCCTTCACCGGGTGGACCGGGGGAGTGGATCGTTGGCCTACGTGCCCCAGAGGGAGAGCGTCAACTGGCGCTTTCCCGTGACCGTGATGGACGTTGTGATGATGGGCCGGTGCTGCAGACTGGGATGGTTCCGCCGGCCCGGGAAAAGAGACCGTGAGCTTGCCAACGTGTGCCTGGGCCGCGTGGGCCTGTGGGACCACCGCTCTGCTCTGATGACGGAGCTTTCGGGAGGGCAGAGGCAGAGGGTATTCGTCGCCAGGGCGCTGGCCCAGGAGGCGAGTGTGATTCTGTTGGATGAGGCCTTCAACGGAGTTGACGCGGGCGCCCAGGAAGATCTCGTAGAGGTCCTCCAAACACTGCGGGATGAAGGGCGCATCGTCCTGTTGGCGACCCACGACCTGACCAACCTGGCCGGCCGTTTCGACCAGGTACTGTGTCTGAACGGCCATGTGTGCGCCTGCGGCCCTCCCGAGCAGGTGTTCACGTCCCGGGTCATGGAGGAGCTGTACGGCGCCCACGGTATTCGCCTCACAATGGGCGGGGACCGGTAGCAAGAAGAAGTGATTGACTTCGTCATCGCCCCACTCGAGTACGGCTTCATGGTGAGAGCCCTGATCGGCTCGGTGCTTGTGGGCGTGATGTGTCCGCTGGTTGGCGCGTACGTCGTCACCAGGAACCTCGCCTTCATTGGGGACGCTCTCGCCCACGCCGTGCTGCCGGGAATGGTGGTAGGGTTCATGGTCGGCTTCAACCCGGCCATAGCCGCCGTTCCGACGGGGGTCTCCGTTGCCGTGCTAGTCAGGACTCTGAGCCCGGCGGGCGGGCCTCAGCACGGATACCTCCATAGGCATTCTCTTTGCGACCACGTTTGCCCTGGGACTTGTGATGCTGTCCCGTGCAACAACGATTTCGGTCAACATGGAAGACCTGCTCCTGGGGCAGATCCTGGGGATATCTCCCACCGGCATATATGTATCCCTTGCAATAACCGGGATCGTCATCCTGGGCCTGTTCGCTCTTCATCACCGGCTGCTGTTTGCGAGCTTCGATCCCGTGGGGTCTCAGGTTCTCGTCAAGCGTGCCAGCTTCGTCGACTACGCGCTTCTGGTCATGCTTGCCCTCGTCATCGTAATAGGGATTCAGGCGGCCGGTATCGTTCTTGTCATGGCGATGCTGGTAACGCCCGCCGCGGCCGCATACTCTGCTGGTCAGACGTTTCGCCTCGATGATGATGGCGGCCGCGGTCATAGGGACCGTGGCCGCCGTGACGGGCCTGTACACCTCCTACCACTTCAATCTGCCCGCAGGCCCCGCAATGGCCCTGGTCGCAAGCGCGATATTCGTACTGGCGCTCTCGTTCAGGCGAAGGGCCCACGCTTGAGAATCCCGTCTTCACCAGCAGCACCTATCAAGGAACAAGGAGGATGGCAATGCGTTCCGACTGAAAAGCTAGGAGGCGAAGGCCAGGAGTCCATTGGCGAGCCAGAGCTCGAACATCTATGTGAGGGGGTGAAACATGGAGTTCTATAACGTGAAGACCAGGCAGAAGGTGGATATACCGGAAAGCGGCCTCAGGAAGCGCACCCTGGTGCAGAAGAACGGCAAGCGTACCTATGCCGTTACCGGGGAAGACAACGGCACCAAACTCGTCAGATTTGTCAGCAAACACCAGTACGATGCCCTGCAAGTGCCTGAGGTCGACGGCTCCTGAGGAGGCATCATGTGGTGGTTCAAACAAGCGGTACTCCGCCCGACTTTCGCCGATGTCCAGGCGATGCATCCCTGGTTCCTGGACTATGAGCAGCTGGAACCAGGGGTCAGGGAGCTGGTGTGGACACTGAACCAGACCGACCTGGTAGAAACCTCTCCTCCTGTGAAGGTCACCCGGAGCAGCCGGACTGGTGGGAGACCACTGGTGGAACGGCTTACGTCCTGTGCCTGGTGACCAGTCCCGGCCGGTGGGAACGGGTGCTGCATCGGTTGCGGCGGCTGGCCCAGGACTGGAAAGAGGTCCAGCTGGTAGTGCGAGATGACGAGGAGCAGGGGGAGCAGTGGCTGGGGTTTCGGGTCAGCCATGCACAACCAGAATCCGTCCGCAATGCTCTAGGCCAAGCCATTGGCCAGGCTAACGAGCTGATCAAAGAGTACCTGGACCATGATGTCGTTGCCATAACCGCAGCCCGACGTGGACAGTAGGACCATGCCCGGCAAAATGGCCCTCACGGCTTTGTTGGAAGGTGAAGGCAGGGCTGGGGGATAGACCAACAGATCGACGGAGGTGTCCCATGGAGGGACTAACTGCTTACTGCTTACCGCTGCGCAGGAGATGCGAGATCCTGGAACCCCGTGTAGTAACCCTGAAAAATGGTCGTAAGGCAATACGGGGCCGGGCCAAAGATGCCCCCAGTACATCGTCTTCCGACTTGTGAGCGACTCTGAAGCGAAGCAGGTGGAGTCCAAGCTCAGCTAACAGGACGGGATTTTGGACTGCGGCTAGTCCTAGCGTTCAATGTATCATACACGGTTCCGTAATTGATACGTTATGTCATATAAGGGTTGAAGGAGGATTCCATATGAACACGCAGCGCAAGGTACCCGTCACTATCCTTACAGGCTTCCTCGGCTCTGGCAAGACTACCTTACTCAACCGCATCCTGACCGAGGAGCACGGCAAGCGCATCGCCGTGATCGAGAATGAGTACGGAGAGGTCGGCATCGACCAGGCCCTCGTTATCAACGCTGACGAGGAGGTCTTCGAGATGTCGAACGGCTGCATCTGCTGCACCGTGCGCGGAGACCTGATTCGGGTGCTCAACAATCTCAATAAGCGCCGCGACAAGTTCGACTACGTGTTGGTGGAAACCACAGGCCTCGCCGATCCCGGTCCGGTCGCTCAGACGTTCTTCATGGACGACGAGCTCCGCGCTGAATACGCCCTTGACGGCATCGTCACGCTCGTCGATGCAGCCCACATTGAACAGCAGCTCGGCCGAAGCGACGAAAGCACGGAGCAAATCGCGTTCGCAGACGTCCTCGTGCTCAACAAGACAGACTTGGTAACCGGCGAGGCCCTCGACAGTCTCGAAGTTCGGCTGAAAGGCATGAACCGAATGGCGCGAGTCGTGCGCAGCGAGCGAGCGAACGTACCCGTCGACACTGTACTCGACCTCAGTGCCTTCGACCTGGACCAGGTGCTCGAGCGTCGTCCCACCTTCCTTGAGCCGGAGTATCCCTTCGAATGGACCGGAGTCTATTCGCTCGATCCCGGCCGCTACGAACTTAGCCTCGCCGAAGGACCTGATCCGACGATGTCCCTCGTCGTCGTGTCCGACCAAGGCACCGATGACCTTGCCCTCCGTGAGAGTGCGGAGTGGTGTGTGCGGCAGTACGCCGAACCTGCGGACATCATTCATCCAGGGGAAGAGATTCATGTCGAAAAGCATGTGAACCTCCAGCTCGATTCCCCAGGGCGCAAGTCGTTCTTCTTTGATGTCGCTGTGCCGGGTCGGGTTGGCCTCTTCACCCAGCACCTCCCGGAGGAGTTCGATCTCCAACTGAGGAACGCGGATGGAGAGGCTTTCCAGCTGGGGGGCAATTTTTGCTCCGAGCCCGCTTGCACAGAGACAGAGACAGACAAACAACGCATCAAGGGAGCGTCGGTTCCTGCCGAAGCCGAGCGGACCTGGGTCGCCCAGCACGAGCACGACGACGAGGTGGGATCGATCTCTATCGAGATAGACGGCGACGCCGATCCCGAAAAGCTCAACGCCTGGCTTGGCCAACTGCTCCGGGAGCGCGGGGTGGACATCTTCCGAATGAAGGGCTTCATCAGTGTCGCGGGGGAGTCGCGTCGGTTCGTCTTCCAAGGGGTCCACATGCTCTTCGACGGCCAGCCGGACCGCGAATGGGGGGACGCCCCCGCCGCAATCAACTCGTCTTTATCGGCCGCAACCTCGATGGACAGAGTATGCGGGAGGGATTCGAAGCATGTCTGATCTAGATGCAGGCAGCCCGACGGGCGTCTTTAGCCGGGGCTGGTCTGCGGTTGTCGGCGACTACGCTATCGCCGGCGGTTGGATCCGGCGTGGCGAGGCGCTGGTGGTCGGCGATGCCGAAGGTAGCGTCTACGCATTCGATGGCGAGTCTGGCGCCACCGCCTGGCAGCGGCCGGGTGTTCATGACGGTGGTGTGCTGTCGATGGCAATTCACCCAAGCGGAAGCGCGTTCGCTACGGCCGGCCAAGACGGACGGGTCTTAATCTGGGACGCCGCCACCGGTCAGGTAAGACAAGTTATCGAGGTCGGTAGCGATTGGGTGGAAAACGTGGCGTGGTCGCCGGACGGCCAACGATTGGCGGTCTCCTGCTCCCGGCGGGTTCACGCGTATGGCTCGGATGGCGCGGAGGTTTGGCGGTCCGACGATCATCCCAGCACCGTCAGCGCCATCGCCTGGTCAGGCGCAGCGCAGCTGGCGACGGCCTGTTACGGTCGAGTGACCTTTTTCGACGCGTCGACCGGCGAGGCTCGCCAGAAGCTGGAATGGCAGGGTTCCCTGGTTTCGATGGTACTGAGCCCGGACGGGGGCATCGTAGTTTGCGGCAGCCAGGACAACTCGGTGCACTTCTGGCGTCGCGCCACGGGGCATGACTCCGAGATGTTCGGATATCCTGGCAAGCCCTCGGCCCTGGCCTTCGATGATACCGGCACCCTTCTGGCCACCGGCGGCGGGGCGGCGGTGACGGTCTGGAGCTTCCGGAAAAAGGGTCCCGAGGGTACGCGGCCCGGCGTTCTGGAGTTTCATGTTCAACCCATCACGACGCTTGCCTTTGCTCCTGGCTCGATGCTCCTGGCATCGGGGGGGCGTGACGGCGCAGTGGTTGTGTGGTCCCTGCAGAGAAATGGGAAAGGCCGCGAAGTAGGGGCCCAGGACGTTGAGGACCCAGTAGCCCAACTATATTGGCGGCCTGACGGGGGCGGACTTGCCGCCCTGGACGCGCAGGGCGGCGTGACCGTTTGGGGGATAGAGCCACCAAAGGGCCGAATTAGCCGCGCCCGTGCAGGGCAGCGCCACAGCTCGGGCCGCGGCTGATCCTACTGGCGGGTCGGACGTCGCCGGGAGTTCCTAGAAACGAGCAGGCCTACAGTATCAGCGTGAAGGACAACGAGAGGGTTCTTGAACTCTTCAAGCGATGGTGGGCCGACCTGTACGGTAGACAGAACCGAGTCGTCAAGGGGCACATTCTCGGCGACTCGCCCTGCTAAAAAACTGTCGTCCGGCATGGGTACGGTGTACCGAATCACCGCGTCGCCGGGAATGACCATGATCTCCTTGACGAAGGACTCGATGAAGGCCCTGCGCTCGGTCAGCTCGCTCTCTTGCAGGAAGTCCTTCATGTCCTTGAGTCGTCGGCGTGCTCGGTGATGGAGACCACCCGCACGCCCTTGCGCCGGAGTAGCGACTTGAAGGCGACGGCGTGCTCGCGCTTGCGGGTGAAGCGGGAGAACTTCCAGACGAGGATTTCCTTGAAGGGAGCCTCGGTCCTGCTGGCCGCGTCGATCATCTTGCGGAACTCGGGGCGGTCGGTGATGCGCCCGCTCTCCGCCTCGTCCACGTACTCGTGGACGACGACGTACCCGTTCCTATGCGCATGGTCCCTGAGCGCCCGCAGCTGCGCGGCCACGGACAAGTCCACGTCCTCGCGTACAGGGCTGCCGGCGTATAGTCGTGTCGTTCTCTCATTTATTCCTCCTCCTTGTCCTAGCCAGCTGTTCGGCAAGGCGCGTCTCGGCCCGTTGGTGGCGCTCTCGCCGTAGCCACTCTCGTTCCTCCATGTCCAGGCGGATGGCCTCACGGATGAACTCGCCACCCCATTCGTAGTCATAGGTGTTGATGTAGATCAAACCTTGAAGTTCTTCTGTGTTGCCCCACATCTGTCCGTCGGCAAAGATCGACTTTCCAATTCCCTGTACATCGTTCCTTATGTCGATGTATTGGGCGCCGTGAGTGATACCCGCCTCCCTTATCCGTTCGCCGCGCACGTTCCCTATGAAGACCAGGAAATCAAATTCATCGTTGAAGTGCTCATAGAATCGCGCTGTGTATTCTGCCATCGGCAGGTCCCACGCAGGACTGACTAGGTCTTCCGCCACGGGTAGCACGAACACATTGCCGTTGTGAATCTGCGGGCTTGTAATCGCGGTCCAAGTGGGCGTGGCCGTGGGGCTATGGGCAAGAGTAGGCTCCTGTGTGGCGGTGGGACTGGCCGTGGGCGTAGGCTTCTGTGTGGCAGTGGGACTGGAAAGCCCCTCGGTCGTTGACGAGGGAGTTGACACATCAGAACAGCCGACCAGGAGCACGGCAAGGAATGATCAGGGCGCGCCGAACGGCAGGCCCAACTCCTCAAAGTCGTTCTTCTCTATACGCCCTAGCGCGGCCGGCATGCAACCGCTGAGGCCGTTGCCGGCGAGTTTCAACTCCTCCAAATCGAACAGTCTCGCCAGCTCCGGCGGTATCTCCCCCCTCAATTGGTTCTCCTCAAGGTACAGCCATTTCAGGCTGGCGAGGTTGCCCAGTTCGGGCGGTATCTCCCCGCTCAACTGGTTCTCGAAGAGTGCCAGCCGTTCAAGGCTGGCGAGGTTGCCCAGCTCCGGTGGTATCTCCCCGCTCAACCGGTTCTCCTCAAGGTCCAACCATTTCAGGTTGGAGAGGTTGCCCAGCTCGGGCGGTATCTCCCCGCTCAGCCGGTTCTCGTGGAGGCCCAGCCGCTCAAGATTGGCGAGGTTGCCCAGTTCCGGTGGTATCTCCCCGCTCAGCCAGTTCTCGTGGAGACCCAGCCATTCAAGGCTGACCAGGTTGCCCAGCTCCGGCGGTATCTCCCCGCTCAACTCGTTGCCGCCGAGAAATAGGGATCGGAGGTTTGAGAGCCTTGCCAACTCCCTGGGTATCTCCCCGCTCAACTGACTGGAGCCGAGACTCAGCATTTCCAGGCTGGCGAGATTGCCCAGCTCCGCGGGTATCTCCCCGCCCAGTTCATTGCCGCCGAGAATAAGCCACTCCAGGCTGGCGAGGTCAGCCAGCTCCGGCGGAATCTCCCCGCGCAACTGGTTGTAGGAGAGGTTCAGCGATTTCAGGCTGGCAAGGTCGGCCAGCTCCGGCGGAATCTCCCCGCTCAACTGGTTGCCATTGAAGTTCAGCCATTCCAGGCTGGCGAGATTGCCCAGCTCCGGCGGTATCTCTCCGTCCAGATCGTTGACGCCCAGGTCCAGCCACTCCAGGTTGGCAAGCGTGCTCAGCTCCGCCGGTATCTCGCCGGTCAGTTTGTTGGAGTTGAAGTTCAGCAGTTCCAGTTTGGACAGGTTGCCCAGTTCGGGCGGTATCTCTCCGGTCAGATTGTTGTCGTAGACCCGCAGCTTTATGACCCGCCCATTGTCGTCGGTGTCGACGCCGTACCACTCTTCCAGCGGCTCGTCGCTCAGCCAATTGTCGCTCTTCGTCCAGCTGGGTCCGTCCGTGGCGTTGTATAGGGCAGTAAGCGTCTCCCGGTCTGTTTCGGGGGTGGTTTGTGCAGCCGGGGTCAAGGCTATCAAGGGCCGCCGCGTGGGTCTGCCCTCGGTTTCGGGCGTCTCGGTGGCCTCCGGAGAGGCGTTCCGGTTCGTGGCAGCCTCCTGTTGAGCCTCTCCCGGCGACGGCGGGGAGCCGGGAGAGCCGTCGCCGCAAGCCGCCGCGGCTGTCAGCAGCAGTGCCAACAGCAGAGCGGCAGCGCCCCGCAGGGGAATGGCGAGGCCTTTGGCGCTGCGCATACTGGTTCTGCGAGCCATCGAGGGTTCCTCCTGTGCACATTGGCTGCTGGGCATCAGCAAAAGGGCAGGCCCAGTTCGTCGAGGTCGTTGTGTCGCGTCTCTTGCAATCGGTTGGGTATGCATCCGCTCAGCTGGTTGTCGGCGAGCCATAGATAATCGAGTTCGGATAGCCATACCAGTCCCCTGGGTATCTCCCCGCTCAACTGGTTGGAGCTGAGGGACAAGTAGGTAAGGTTGGACAAGTTTCCCAGCTCCCCCGGTATCTCCCCGCTCAACTGGTTGCCGTCGAGGTTCAGATCCTTGAGCTTGGACAGACTTCCCAGCTCCGGTGGTATCTCACCGCTCAACCGGTTGGTGTGGAGAAACAGCCATTGAAGTCTGGACAGGTTTCCCAGCTCGCTGGGTATCTCACCGCTCAACTGGTTGGCGTAGAGGCGCAGGTTCTGAAGGCTGGAGAGACCGCCCAGTTCCGGTGGTATCTCCCCGCTCAACCGGTTTGTGTGGAGTTCCAGCACGATCAGGCTTGCCAGGTTTCCCAGCTCCGGCGGTATCTTCCCGTCCAACTGGTTCTCGCTCAGGTTCAACCATCTCAGGCTGGAGAGGCTGCCCACCTCCGGGGGCATCGCCCCGCTCAATCCGTTGTCATCGAGCCATAGAGATAGAACTCGGCCGCTGGTGTCCGTGTTGACGACCCCGTACCACTCCTCCAGCGGCGCGTCGCTCAGCCAGTTTGTGTTCTCGGTCCAGTTGGGTCCGTCCGTGGCGTTGTAGAGGGCAACCAGGGCCTTCCTGTCCGTTTCAACGGACGTCTCGTCGGGCGTGGGGAGGGGTTCCGGTGTCTCCGTAGCGGAGGTCTCAGCCGCGGCCGTAGGTTCCACCGTCTCCGGCGCAGAGGTCGCAGCCGCGGCCGCGGCCCTCTCGCCTCGGGGCTCCGCCGGCGACCCGGACGGTCCGGAGTCGCAGCCGACCAGGAGCACGGCAAGGAACATTACGCTGGTCCCGGCCAACTTGATGGATTTCAATTTGCTCCCTCCCAGAATTCCCTTACTCAATGGTCACGACCTTCGTGAACGGGGAGCAGCCGGCTTTGTTGCATGCCCTGACCTTCCAACTGGTCAGGTCGTACCCCCCGAAGAACCTGTTGGGGGCAACCTCGAATGACTGGGCATCCAGCGGGGCGTTTACCTGTACCACGAGCTCAAACGGGAGGTCGGGATCGGAGCCTTTCCACAGCTCATAGTAGGTCGCCCCCGCCACCGGTTCCCAGTTGAGCTTCGCATCGTCGACGGCAAAGGTCCCACGATTTACGATCTTCTCTCCCCGGAACCCGGGGGAGTGGACGGGACGCTCACAGGACCGTCGGATTCGGTGGTGGCAACCGCAATCGCCTGGGAGCACTCGAATTCGTCACAAGTCAGTAGCGCAAGATAGTGGACCACACCTGGCTGCAGGCCGTCGGCGACATGGGTCCCCGCGTCAACACCCGACAGCACAAGGTTGTACGGCCCGTCCGGGGACTGGCTGGCATGCAGCTGATAGTAAAAGTAACGCGGAGGTTCCCTGACATACTCCTCCCACTCGGGGTCCGACCACTCAACCGTAAGCGAACCAGAGGTCCTGCTTGTGATGGATGAGGTCGCAGTGGGCAGCCGACCGGGGACATCGCTCCAGCAGGTGGCGGAACCGTCTTCTCTTACCGCACAGACCATCGCGGGCGAGTAGTCCACGACAGCGCCGTCATCACTGTAATAAGGCTCAACCGAGGCAACGCTCACCGATATGAACCTGCCCTGCGTGAACGTGTCCGGCGGCAGGTCCACGGGAGAGGGATCGTCCACCACAAGGCTCCAGCAGGCAAGGGTCTTGTTCTCCCGCAACCCGCAGGCGAGGTCCTTGCCAACGCTGACCGACGTGAAGGAACCCTCAGGCGGCGAAACTTTCGAATCATCGAGACCGCCGTCGCAGCTGAACGATTCCCCCTCGAACACCGTACAGCCCCCGCAGGCGATAGTCCCGTCCTCGCGCACCCCGCAGATATGGCCAAAGTCGCCAACACTCACCGAGGTGAAGGAACCCTCAGGAGGCGTGGCCTGCCCGAACTCATCTGAACCCCCGCAGGCGATAAACCCGTCCTCGCGCACCCCACAGATATGGCCAAAGTCGCCGACGCTCACCGAGGTAAAGGAACCCTCGGGCGGCGTGGCTTGCCTGAACTCATCGTGTCCCCAGCAGGTGATAGACCCATCGTCGCGGACGCCGCAGGACTGGCTGCCGCCAACGCTCACCGAGGTGAAGGAACCCTCAGGCGGCGTGGCCTGCCCGAATTCATCGTGTCCCCAGCAGGCGATAGACCCATCGTCGCGGACACCGCAGGACTGGCTGTCGCCAACGCTCACTGACGTGAACGAACCTTCTGGCGGCGCTGGGGGTAGGTAGCTCAGGCCCCGGCAGTAGAGGGAACCATCAGACCGCACTCCGCATATATCCAGAAACCCGACACTTACCGATGTGAAGGCGCTGCCCGGAGACGGGGGCGTGGCCGGCGGCGCAGGCAAGACGGTGAAGTCTGATCGATACGGGGGCTGTTGTGAGAGCCACTCTCCGCCGCATCCCAGGAGAGCCGCGGTAAGAACCAATGAGAGGGTCAGGGCAATCAGCCTTCTTGTCATTTCAGCCACTCATGTCCGCCGCTTCCCCCTGAGGAAACCCGCGCGCATCAGCAGAAGGTCAGGCCCAAAAGTTCCAAGTCGTTGGTGCCGTCGAAGGTCCTCAGCTCGCTAGGGATGCAGCCGCTGAGTTCGTTGCCGGCGAAGAGCATCCACTCCAGGTCCTGGAGCCGGGCCAGTGCGGAAGGGACCTCTCCGGTCAGTTCGTTGTCATCGAGGAACAGCCACCTCAGGTTGGAGAGTTGGCCCAGCCAAGCCGGTATCTCTCCACTCAGGTCGTTGCTGGAGAGGCCAAGGGTCAACAGATTGGAGAGTTGGCCCAGTGTGGCCGGTATCTCCCCGCTCAGCCGGTTGTTGGAGAGTCTCAGCGATTCCAGGTAGGAGAGTTGGCCCAGCTCTGCCGGGATTGCTCCGCTCAAGTTGTTGTTATCCAGGCGCAGGTAATCCAGGTTGGAGAGTCGGCTTAGCCAGGCGGGTATCTCCCCGGTCAGCGCGTTGGCATTCAGGACCAGCCCTGTCAGGTAGGAGAGTTGGCCCAGCTCGACCGGTATCTCCCCGCTCAAGTCGTTGTAGCTGAGGTCCAGGTAATCCAGGTTGGAGAGTTGGCCCAGTTCAGCCGGTATCTCCCCGGTCAGGTTGTTGCTGTCCAAGCGTAGATGGTCCAGGTAGGAGAGTTGGCCCAACTCAGCCGGTATTACACCGCTCAACTGGTTGTCATTGAGAGACAGTGAGGCCAGGTCGGAGAGGCGGCCAAGTTCAGGCGGGGTGTTTCCGCTCAGCTCGTTGTCATAGAGGGCCAGCACGAATAAGTAGGACAGTTGCCCCAACTCGGCCGGGATTTCTCCATGCAACCCGTTCTCCGAGAGCATAAGGATGATTACGCGCCCGTCGGAGGTTTCCACCCCATACCACTCATCCATCGGTTCGTCGCTCAACCAGTTTGTGTTGTCGTCCCAATTGGGTCCGTCCGTGGCGTTGTAGAGGGCAACCAGGGCCTCCCTATCGGTTTCGGCGGAGGTCGCGTCGGGCATGGGGATGGGTTTCGTTGCTTCCGTGGCGGAGCTCCCGTCCGGCGTGGGCATGGCTTCCGGCGTCTCCGCAGTCGTAGGCGTGGGTGCGGTGGAGGATTCGGGCGTGGCAGCGGGTTCCCTGGCCGCCGCGCCGCTTTCCGTTGCGGATGTGGACGCGGCTTGACCAGCGGGGGGCAATTCCTGCGGCTCATCCGCGCCGCAGGCCAGGAGAGCCAAAGCCAGTCCCATCGCAAGGGCAAGAACGGGTATCCGTTTGGCAACTCGGTTCATTCCTGCACCTTAAGTCTTCAATTGCCGCAAATGCTGACCTCGCGCTCCAGCTCCGCTTCCAGCTTGCCTTCAAGCTCTGAGCATGCCGCATCAGCCCGCTCCTCTAGTTCCGGGGCAGACGGACCGGATTCCAGGGAGTCGACCGCCTCAGAGAAATCGGCAAGCTCATCCCGATCCCCGATGCTTGTGTCTGCGTCCTGCACGGCTTCCAAGGACTCCTGAAAAAGGTGAAGAACTTCCCTGGCTGTCGCTATATATTCGCCGTGCAGGTCGGAGAGATGCTCCGGGGGCGCCAGGCGCGACATTTCGTCGAAAGAGTCCCTGGTAATGCTCAGGAACTCGCCGTAAAGGCCGGTGACATTCTGCAGTATGGTTTCTGCCACGTCGCTCGCGAACTCCACGTCCTCCTGTGACCAGGATTCGCTGGTCTCGAGCGCGAAGAAGCGCTCTCCTTCTTCAGGGGAGTAGGGGGGATCGGAGAAGAAGGCGGCGCCCGCAGCTTCGATCTCCTCCTGCTGGGTGGCAGCGATTTCCTCCATGGCTTCCGCGTATTCCTCGGTCGTGAGCTCCTCTCCCTCCTGCATCTCAACAGCCTGAGTCGGCTCAGGCGTGGGCTCCGGTGTGTCAGCCGCAACCCTTTCCCTTGAGGGCTGTTCCGTTGAGCCGCCGTCTCCGCCGCCACAAGCCACAAGCGTGGCTGTTAGCAGTGCTACCAGCATCAGCGCAGGGATCCAACGTATGAACGCTGCTACCGACAGGCCCTGAGGCCCCGGTGCATACGGACGTGGGCATTTGTCCATCTTGGTTACTCCTCCATTCAATCAGTTAGCAGGTGCCCGAGTCCCATGCTCTCGGCCAACTCGTACAACGCCCTGCGGTGCTGGTAGTTCGGCATTCGTCCTGCCTTCGGCCCATCGCCATACGGTGTGCCGGTAAGTGCCGAGGCGACGGGCTATGTCCGACCAGGACAGGCCCGACTCCCTTTGGAACCAACTGAGACGCTGCGGGAAGTCCACCGGGATTGCGTAGGTTCTCTGCTGTGACGAATGCGCTGTCGCGGCATCGAGCCGACCTCTTTAGCGTTTCAGGCCTACGCTAAGCAGCCTCATCGACGCGGATCCGCCTCCCTCTGGGCTTACCCCATCGTCCCTCCAACACCTGATGGCGAGGCGATAGGCCTCAGCGCCAGAGCCACGACGGTAACGAGCGCGAATCCCGTCCACGCTACCTGTCTCATATCGACGCATTTGAAGATGCGTTCAAGTATTTTGGCTTCCTCCTTTTGCAGTGAGGGAGGCGGTGTCATCGTCACCTTTACCGGGCATACTCCCTAACGATTCTATCACCGGGCGTATTTCCAATAGCTCATTTTTGTTGACATGTTGGATAACTATTTGTTACTGTCCTCTAAATGAGGCAGAATTGGCCCTGCTGACGCCGTTTCCTTCTCCCAACAGCAGGCCAGTCGAGGTGACGTGTTGGACCGACCGGATGAGCGAGACCGACGACGGATACGTGGGCCGGAGGAGCGCCTCTCCCGCCTGAGCGAGGCCAGTCTTCGCATAAACGAGAGCCTGGAGTTCGACACGGTGTTGCAGGAGGTGGTGGACAGCGCCCGGACGTTGACCGCCTCGCGCTACGGGGCGATGACCGTCTTCGGCGAGGCCGGGCAGATGCCAGACTTCATCGTCTCTGGCCTGACCAAGGAGGAGCACCAAGGGCTGTGGGATATGCCCGAGGGCCGGAGCTTCTTCGAGTATCTGAGCGGCCTTGAGACGCCCCTGCGGGTCTCGGACATCGACATCCACTTGCGGGCGTTGAACAAGCCCAGCTTCCTGCCCTCGGTGCCGGTGAGGTCCCTGCTAGTGGCCCCGATCCGTCACCTGGGCGCCGGGGTCGGCACGATCTACCTGGCCCACGAGACGGGCGGCGGGGAGTTCACCCAGGAGGATGAGGAGACCGTCGTGATGTTCGCATCCCAGGCCGCGCTGGTCATCGCCAACGCCCGCAGGCACCGAGAGGAGCGGCGGGCCAGGGCCGATCTGGAGACGCTGATGGACACCTCCCCCGTGGCCATGGTGGTCTTCGACGCCGCGACGGGGACGCCCAAGTCCTTGAACAAGGAGGCGATGAGGATCGTTGACAGCCTGCGCAACCCAGGCCAGTCGCCGCAGGACCTGCTCGACGTGGTGACCTTCCGGCGGGCCGACGGGCGGGAGGTCTCCCTGTGGGAGTTTCCAATGGCCGAGCTTCTGAGGATTGGAGAGACGCTGAGAGCCGAGGAGATCGTCCTGCGCGTCCCAGACGGGCGAAGCGTCACCGTGTTGCTCAACGCCACGCCCATCCACTCCGATGAGGGCGTGGTCGAGTCGATGGTCGTCACCATGCAGGACATGGCCGACGTGGAGGAGCTTGAACGGATGCGGGCCGAGTTCCTGGCGATGGTGAGCCACGAGCTACGGACTCCCCTGACCTCCGTCATGGGGTCGGCGGCGGCGATCATGAGCTCGGAGGCGGACCTGGACCCCGCCGTCGTGCGCCAGTTCGTCCGCATCATCGAGGACCAGGCCGAGCATATGAACGCCCTGGTCACCGACCTGCTGGACGTGGCCCGCATCGAGACGGGCACGCTGCCGGTGGGTCCCGACCCCGCGGAGGTGGCCGTGCTGGTGGACCGGGCGAGGAGCGCGTTCACCAGCGCGGGAGGCAAGAACAACCTGGCCATCGACATCGAGCCGGACCTGCCCCTGGTGATGGCGGACCGGCGGCGCATCGTGCAGGTGCTCGGCAACCTGCTGTCCAACGCCGCCCGCAACTCCTCGGAATCGTCGGTCATCAGGGTGAGCGCGGTGCGAGACGGCGTTCATGTGGCATTCTCTGTTGCCGACGAGGGCCGCGGCATCCCTACCGATAGCCTTCCAGACCTGTTTCGCAAGTTCTCCAGGGCGCAGTCCGAGGAGCAGGGAGGGGACACTGGCCTGGGCCTCGCCATCTGCAAGGGCATCGTGGAGGCGCACGGAGGCCGCATCTGGGCCGAGAGCGACGGGCCGGGCATGGGGGCTCGCTTCACCTTCACCCTTCCATCCTTGGAGGACTCGGGGGTCGGGGTGCTCGGCGGATTGCAGCCGGACCCGACGCGGCGCGAGCGAAAGGAGGAGCGGCGGGTGCGCGTCCTTGCGGTGGACGACGACCCCAACGACCTGCGCTACGTCCGCGACGTCCTCGCAAAGTCGGGCTACGACCCGGTGGTGACCGGGGAGCCGCAGGAGGCGCTCCGCCTCGTGGCCGATGAGAGGCCGGAGCTGGTGCTGCTGGACCTGATGCTCCCGGGCGCGGACGGCATCGAGCTGATGAAGGACATTCTCGACGTGGCCGACGTGCCGGTCATCTTCCTGTCCGCCTACGGGCGGGAGGAGGTCGTGGCCAGGGCCTTCGACATGGGGGCCGCCGACTACGTGGTCAAGCCCTTCTCGCCCACGGAGCTCTCGGCGAGGATCAGGGCGGCCCTGCGGCGACGGGTAACCGTCGAGCCATCCGAACCCTACGTACTGGGCGACCTGATCATCGACTACGGTAGGCGCAGGGTGAGTCTGGCCGGCCGCCAGGTGCAGCTCACCCCGACGGAGTACGGGATGCTGGCCGAGCTGTCGGCCCACGCCGGGAGGGGTACTGACCCACAAGCACCTGCTGGAACGAGTCTGGGGAGAGCGAGGCGAAGGCAACGTGCGGCCCATGCACACCATGGTCAGCAAGCTCCGCCGCAAGCTGGGAGAGGACGCCGCCAACCCCACCTACGTCTTCACCGAGCCCCGCGTCGGCTTCCGAATGCCGAAGGGGGAGAGGGCGGACGGGGAACGGCCCGGTAGTCCTTAGCCAAGCGCACTTGTCATTTCAGGAGGTGTCTGCTCCCTGGGCAGCAGCGGCGCCGCCGTAGCTGCAGACTCTGGCGCATCGATGGCGGCAGCCCCGTCGAAGAAGACATCGGGATTCCCGGTGCTCCGCTCCTCGGCGCGGTCGGATCGCGCTTCCATTGAAGCGGAGCCGGAACGGCCGGCGTTATCCTCGGAAGCGCACGCCGGGGAAGACACCGCGACAACCGCCGTCAAGACGAAGATGAATGACCAACGAAGGAATCCGTGCGTTTGCATGCTTGGCCTCCGTTGCCAACATGGGCGCCTCTTCCCCGCTCTGCCGGATGAAACCCGCGCACTGCATCGAACGTCCGGGCGCCCGCCGTTCGCCCTGCTCGAAATCGAAGGGTCGCCCGCCGCCTAGCAGAAGGGCAGACCGATGGCCTCGATGTAGGTATCGGCAAGGCGCCGCAACTCATTGGGTATGCACCCCCTCAGCTGGGTATAACCGAGTTCCAGCACAGTCAGGTTGGAGAGATTCCCCAGCTCTCGTGGGAACTCCCCGCTCAACGGATTGAAGCCGATCATCAGCCACCTCAAGTTGGAAAGGTCTCCCAGTTCCCGCGGGATCGGGCCGCTCAACCGGTTGTCAATGAGGTCCAGCGTTTCGAGATTGGAGAGGCCCCCCAGTTCCCGCGGGATCTCTCCACTCAACTCATTGCCAGCGAGGTTCAGGTACTCCAGGTGAGAGAGGTTTCCCAGTTCCGGCGGGATCTCCCCGCTCAACTGATTGAAGCTGATCATCAGCCACCTCAAGTCAGAAAGGTCTCCCAGCTCCCGCGGGATCTCCCCGCTCAACTCGTTTTCGTCGAGTCTCAACCACTCCAGATTGGTGAGACTGCCCAACACCGGCGGGATCTCCCCGCTTAACTGGTTTTCATCGAGCTCCAACTTCTCCAGGTTGCTGAGGTTCCCCATCTCCCAGGGAATCTCGCCGTTCAACCCGTTGTTGGAGAGGACCACGTCAGTGACGCGTCCGCCGTCGTCCGTGCGGACGCCGTGCCACTTATCCAGCGGCTCATCGCTCAGCCAGTTCCTGTTGTCGTCCCAATTCGGGCCGTCCGTGGCGTTGTAAAGGGCAATCATCGCATCCCTGTCCCCGGACGGAGACCCGCTGCCAAGCGCGGAAACAGGTGTAGGCGTGTCCGGGGAGGCGGCTGCGTCGGTAGATGTGGACATCGGCGTGTTCGCGGGGGTCGTATCGGAAGTTTGACCGGTCTGCGTTGGACCGCCGGACGGAGACCCGCCGCCGCACGCGGCCAGAATGAGGGACAGGGTCAGGATAACTGCTAGCGCCGTTCCGCTATGTCTCATATCGTTCTCCTCACTGCACACGCTCGGATGTTCCGGGCGTGGCGTCATTCACAGTAGGGCAGACCGAGTTCGTCAAGGTCGTCTTTACTCGCCTCACGCAATCCACCAGGTATGCACCCGCTCAACTGGTTGCCGGAGAGGTCCAGCCATTCAAGGGTGGACAGGTTTCCCGGCTCCGGGGGCATCTTCATGCCCAGCGCGGCCATGGCTATCCCGTCTCCACCTGTACTGCGTGGGGCGCGAAATAGGTCCCCGTTGCCGCCAGTCCAAGAAGCCCCAGGAGCAGCTTGTAGACCAGCGGTACGTCAAGCATGAAGGCGGACAGCAGGGTGACAACGCCAAGGCCGGGGACGATGAGCCGCTCTTGAATTTGCACTATCTCAACTCCTGACGAATAATGAGCCGCGTCGTGGTTGTTGTCGCCATGGGCCTAGACCGATCCGTCGAATCTCAGGTGAGCATGGGCAACACCGCTTTATAGGCATACTCCCCAATGATCCTACTACACCTATATAACCGTGCCGTCACTATTGATTGGTCTTTCCATGACTTTTTGTCACGTTGCTTGAAGACTGACATAATCTCCCACGTTGCCGTCGATTCCCACGTCCCATAGAGTTATTGATCTGGACCGACGGGACGAACTGCACCGGCGGTTAAGGGAGATAGAAATGCGCCTCGGAGATGGGTCGGTCGACTACGTGGTCAAGCCCTTCTCCCCCACGGAGCTCGCAGCGAGGATCAAGTCGGCCCTGCGGAGAAGGGTGACCGCCGAGCCGTCGGAACCCTACGTGCTGGGCGACCTGGCCATCGACTACGCCCGGCACAGGGTGACCCTGGCGGGCAGGCCAGTGAAGTTGACCCCGATGGAGTCCGGGATGCTGGCCGAGCTCTCGGCCAACGCCGGGGAGCTGCTGGAACGGGTCTGGGGAGAGCGGCGCGTCGGCTACCGGATGCCCAAGGGGGAAGTGGCACGAGCAGGATACTCCCGCCACTCCCAAGCAGCCGGTGCGACAGGAAACAGGTTCAACCTACAGGGTCAACGTGAGTGACAATGTGAAGGTTCTTGATTTTATCAAGTCTGGTGGGCCCGGATAGACTCGAACTATCGACCTCGGTCTTATCAGGACCGCGCTCTAACCACCTGAGCTACGGGCCCATACCTTACACAAAGGGATTATATCAACGTCGCTATCGCTACACAAGCCGAAGCAGGCGCCCGGGGACCGGCGTTGGTGGTGCGGGACATTAGGGTGACTCGATCGTCGTACCGGACAGCCGGCTGGGAGTTTGTGTTGCATCGCGCCTCACCCTGGTTATATAATCGGAATGCTAATATCGTAGCGTAGGTCGGGCGACCCAGGAGGCGGAATGACAGCAGTAGCGGAAGACGGCACACTAACCATCAACGTCACACCCAACGCAGCCAAGAAGCTCAGGTTCTTCGCTCAGAAGGAAGGACTGGAAGACGAGTTCGGCGTGCGGGTCGGCGTGAAGGGCGGCGGCTGCTCGGGGCTGATGTACACCCTGAGCATCGAGCAGGCAGCCGGCGAAGACGACAAGATCGTCGACAACAACGGCGTGAAGGTGTTCATCGACAAGAAGGCGTACATCTTCCTGGCCGGCACCGAGCTGGACTTCTCCGACGGACTGAACGGAAAGGGGTTCGTTTTCCAGAACCCCAACGCCAAGAAGGCCTGCGGCTGCGGCAACTCGTTCTCAGTGTAGGCCCAGTATGGCCAGAGGCCGGAACCTCGTGACGCCGCCCTTAGCTGTGGGGCGGCGTCGGTTGTTTGGAGCCCCCATCCTGGAGGAAGCGTGAGCCCTCAACACACCCCATTCCACCAAATCGCCGCCCGGTCCGGGGCCCAGCTCCACGAGTGGCACGGTTGGGAGTTGCCCCGCTCCTACGGCGACGTGGCGTCGGAGTACGGCGCCGCCGTCAACGGGGCCGCGGTGCACGACTCGTCCTACGCGGGCAGGATACGGGCCACCGGGGAGGACACCCTGGACCTGCTCCACCGGCTCTCCACCAACGCGGTGGTCTCCCTCCAGCCGGGACGTGGCGCCCCGACGGTCCTGACCACCGACCGGGGTCGCATCCTCGACCTCGTCCTCGTCATCAACCTGGAGGACCACGTCCTGCTCCTCACCAGCCCTCAGACTCGGCAGGCCGTGACCGAATGGATCGACAAGTACACCATCGTCGAGGACGTGGAGCTGACGGACGTTACCCTGGAGACCGCCATGATGTCGGTCATCGGGCCCGGTGCGTGTACGGTCCTGAGGGAAACGTTATGTCTCCCCGACCTGGAGCCCTACCAGGCCGCGCCCTTCGAGACCGGCGACTCCCGGGGCCACGTTGTCCGAAGGGACATGGTAGGCCACCCTCGGTTCGACGTGGTGACCACCCCGGCCGACGGCCCGGCCCTCTGGAGCGCCCTGACCGGCGCCGGCGCCATGCCCATGGGACAGGACGCCCTGGAAATCCTGAAGGTGGAACGGGGAGAGCCGTGGTACGGCACGGAGATGGGCGACGCCTACAACCCCCTGGAGACCGGCCTGTGGGGCTCCATCAGCTTCACCAAGGGCTGCTACATCGGCCAGGAGGTCATCGCCCGGCTGGACACCTACCAGAAGGTCCAGCGTCACCTGGTCTCCCTGGAGATCTCCCAGGACGCCGCGGTGGAGCAGGGGGCGAAGCTGACCAGGGAGGGCAAGCAGGTCGGCCACGTCACCTCGGTGGCCAGGGTGCCCACCACAGGCCGGACCATCTCCATGGCCTACGTCCGGAAAGAGGCCGCCGCCGTCGGAACGCGGCTGGCCATAGACGGCAACGAGGGCGCATGGGCCGAGGTCCAAGCGCAGGCCCTGCCCTTCGGCCCCGGCGACGCGGGCTAGGCGGGCATCCTGCGGCCCGCCCCGGGCCCGAGTTCCTACTTCGACTTTGCCTTGAACTCGGGGATGACGTGCTTCCCGAACATCTCGATGGACTTCATGACGGCCTCGTGGCCGATGGTCTCCGTGGCCATGAAGAACAGGAGCTGGTCCACCCCCGTCTCCTCGTGCAGCTTGGCGCCCCTGATGCAGCTCTCCGGGTCTCCGGCCACGATGACCCCGCGGTCGGCCAGGGTGTCGGCGTCCATCTGCTCCCACACCTTCTGGACCAGCGCGCCGCCCCCTGACAGGTCCAGGAACCCGTTCCCCCGGCCGGGGTCCCGGCCCGCGTCGGCGGCCACGTAGCGGGCGAAGTTCTGCTGCAGGTGCTCTGGAACGCCTCCCCACTGCTCCACCAGACAGGCGTACACGTCCTTCTGGTCCTGCAGGTAGGGCCTGTCGGGCCCGAAGAAGGTCTTCAAAGACTGGGCGCACAGCTCCCGGGCCTGCCCGTTGTCCTCGGCGCAGTAGCCCATGGTGGCGTTCAGCCAGCGGTTGGTCACGAACCTGCCCACGGGCTCCGCCGACTCCACCGTTTCCTTGTAGGCCCTTACGTGGGGTTCCATGACCGAGGGCGCGGCGACGCCCAGGGCCATCACCCCTATGCCCTTTTCCGCCGCAATCCGGTAGGTCGACGGCTGAAGGGCCGCGACCCATATGGGCGGGTGCGGCCGTTGGAAGGGCTTGGGCAGCACCGTCCGGGGCGGCACCTTCCAGAAGCGCCCGTCCCACTGGAACACCTCCGACTCCCATATCCTCGGGATCATCGTCAGGGACTCTTCCCACATGTCCCGTGTGTCCCGGGGGTCGATGCCCATCCCCGTCTGCTCGTAGGCAGCGGAGCGCCCCGTGCCGAACTCCACACGCCCGTTGGAGAGGTGGTCCACCATGGCCACCCGCTCGGCCACCTGGACCGGGTGATGATATGGCAAGATGACTACGCCGAAGCCAAGGCGGATGCGCTTGGTCAGGCGGCTCAAGGCCCCGAAGATCACCTCGGGGCAGGGAGACATGGAGAACCCCGTCAGGAAGTGGTGCTCCACGAACCACACGTAGTCCCAGCCCATCTCGTCTGCCAGGACGCACTGCTCTATGGTCTCTTCGATGACCGCGTGGTCGTCGAGGACGGGACGCTGCATCTCGTAGGCGAGTCCGAACTCCAACCGCGTCCTCCCGCCGAGGTGGTGGGCGGCAGTGTATCCTTTCTCCCGGCACGGCGTCAAACGGCGGCCTTGACACTCCACTGACCACCCATCACCATGGACTGATGCATGACCGCTCCAGACGGCTGGGCCTATGAAACGCCGCGGGCTCATAACCCTGGTGGTAGCGGTGGTGGTGGTCTTCGCGGGCCTAGCGGTGTACGCGGACCTGCCAGACCTGCTGGACCACGTCTCCTCGATCCCGACCGAGTACTGGCTTATGGCCCTGGCCCTGGCCCTGGCCAACTACATACTGCGGCTCGTCCGCTGGCACTACTACCTGGCGCTGCTGGGCATCAGGATCGGCCTGGGCGCCAGCACTGCTATCTTCCTGGCGGGCCTGACCATGGTCTTGAGCCCGGGCAGGGTCGGCGAGCTGGCGAAGTCATACTTCTTGAAAGAGAAGCTCGACGTACCCGTATCGGTGTCGGCCCCGGCAGTGATCGCGGAGAGAGTCACCGACCTGGTGTGCGTACTGGTCCTCAGCCTGTGGGGACTGTCCCTGGTCCCCTACGGATGGGTCGCCGGGATATTCGTGGCCGCGGCCTTCGGGTTGTTCCTGCTGCTGGGCGTCACCCGGTGGGGCAGCGGGAGGGTGCTGCGCCTGCCGGTGCCCGGACGGTGGCGGCCCTTCATGACCGAGTCCAGGGACTCCTTCCGGCGCATATTCTCGCCTGGGCCGTTGGCGGTGGCACTGCTGCTGGGGCTGGCCGCCTGGTTCGCCGAGGGGTGCGCCCTCTGGCTGCTCCTGGAGGCCCTGGACGCCGACGTCTCCCTCGGCCAGGCGGTGTCCATCTACGCCGCCTCCACGCTGCTGGGCGCGGTCACCATGCTTCCCGGAGGCCTGGTTGGCACCGAGGGGGGCATGGTCACATTGCTCCAACAGCTGGACCTGACCAGGGCAGCCGCGTCGTCTGCCACTCTTGTGGTCCGTATATGCACCCTCTGGTTCGCCGTGGTGCTGGGCGTGCTGGGCCTGGCCTACGTCCAATGGCGCATGAGCCCGGCCCCTGCCGGCATGCGCGACGCCGGACCAACGCCCGCAACTCCCATGCCAGAACCGGGAGCTGGCAGCGATGGCCCGTAAGGACCCCCTCGCCGACAGCTCTTCGCTCGGCGGGCCCGGGACCTCCCCCGTACCCAACCCCCTCAGGGTCGCCGCGGGCCTCCTCCGGTCCATGCGACCGGTCCAGTGGACCAAGAACCTTGTGGTGCTGCTGCCCCTGGCCTTCTCTATAAACGAGCGGTGGGACCTGAGCGACGCCGACCTGATAGGCGAGCTGGTGCTGAGGGTCGCGGCGGGAGCGTTGGTGTTCTCCGCCCTGTCCGGGGCCGTGTACATCGTAAACGATTCCTTTGACAGGTCCAGTGACGTGGTCCACCCCAGGAAGCGCCACCGCCCCATCGCGTCGGGCGCCGTCCCCCTGGCGGCGGCGCAGGCGGCGGCCCTGCTGCTCATGGCGGCGTCCATCGCCGGCGGGTTCCTGCTGGACGTGGGGTTCGGCATCGTGGGCGCGGTGTTTCTGGTCACCAACCTGGGCTACTCCTCGTACCTGAAGAGGATCATCATCCTGGACGTCATGCTGGTCGCGGCCGGCTACCTGCTGCGGGTCGTGGCCGGGGCGTTGATCATCGACGTGTCGCCCTCACCATGGTTGTACAGCACCATCGGGGTGGGCGCCCTGTTCATCGCCGTTGCCAAGCGGTACAGCGAGCTGTCGGCGGCGGGGGCCGACGCTGTCACTCAGAGGACGGTGCTGGGGGAGTACTCCCAGGCGTTCCTGGGGCAGCTCGTGAGCATCACCGGCACCGCGGCGGTGATGGCCTACGCGCTGTACACGTTCACGGCCAGCAACGTTCCCGAGAACCACAGCATGATGCTGACGATCCCCTTCGTCGTCTTTGGACTCTTCCGCTACCTTTACCTGATGAACCGGACGGGCCTGACCGAGAGCCCCGAGCTGGTCATCCTGAGAGACAGGCCCCTGCTCGCCTCCGTCGCCCTCTGGGCGGTGACCTCCGTGGTCATCCTCGGCGTCGACAGATGAGTGTGGTTCAAGGGGGCCTGTCACTTGCGTGGTCGGGGGGTTAGGCGCAACGGGGCAACATTGCGTTGACCGACCGGTTACCTGTGACTCATACTAGTCCGCACTATGGCAAAGCGGCTCCAGGTCCCATTGGATGAGGAAGAGTACCTAGAGATCCAGGCCGTGGCACTGAGGCAGCGGATGACCATCGCCGAATGGGTCCGTCAGGCGCTGCGCAGGGCCACAGACGAACAAACCGGCGGCGGCGAAGCCAAGCTCCGCGCCATCGCCAACGCGTCGCGGCACGAGTTTCCAACGGGGGATGTAGAGGTCATGCTTGGAGAGATCGAAGCGGGACCGCGCTGCAACTCAACCCGTAGACATTGACACTCTCCCAGGCACGACCTACAATGGACAGTCGGAGTGTGATTGTGGACTACGCGATAATGAAGACCGGGGGCAAGCAGTACCGGGTCAGCCCGGGGGACGTGCTGGACGTCGAGAAGCTCCCGGCTGAAGAGGGGGCCTACATCGAGATCGGCGACGTCCTGGCCGTGTCCAGGGACGGCGAGTTGACGGTAGGGAACCCCATGGTTGCCGACGCCAGCGTGCTGGCCCACGTGCGTTCCCAGTACAAGGACGACAAGGTGCTGGTGTTCAAGTACAAGCGGAAGGTCCGCTATCGCAGGAAGAAGGGGCACCGCCAGCCGTACACCCGGCTGTACATCACGTCCATCTCCCACGCGGGCATCGAGATCGGGCAACCCGAGTGGCCCGAGGAGCCGGCCCTCGTCGAGGAACCCGTTGACGAGGTAGCCGCCGTCGCCGTCGCGGACGACGAGGCCGAAGAAGAGCCGGTCGAGGCCATGGCCGAGACCGTAGACGCCGAGGAGCCCGAAGCCGAGGAGCTCGGAGAGGATGCCCCGGCGGCCGAAGTAGAGGAGCCAGCGGAGGACGGGACCCCGGCGGAGGCCTCCGACGAACAGACCCAGAGCAGAGGTGAGAGCTAATGGCCCACAAGAAAGCGGGAGGCAGCTCGCGAAACGGCCGGGACAGCAAGCCCAAGCGCCTTGGCGTAAAGAGGTTCGACGGCCAGTTCGTGACCACGGGCAACATCATCATGAGGCAGCGGGGGACGCGGATCCGCCCGGGCCGGAACGTGGGCCTGGGGCGGGACTTCACCCTCTTCGCCCTGACCGACGGGCGGGTCAAGTTCGAGTGGTCATCCAAGAACCGGCGCCAGGCCAGCGTCGTTCCCGAAACGGCACCCGGCAGCTAGGAACCAGGAATGAAGAAGGATATACACCCCCAGTTCTTTCGAGAGGCGACGGTTACCTGTTCGTGTGGAAACACCTTCACCACCGGCGCCACCAAGGACAGCATGAGGGTCGAGATCTGCAGCCAGTGCCACCCCTTCTATACGGGACAGCAACGGGTTGTGGACACTGAGGGAAGGATCGAGCGTCTACGTAGGCGTTTCAAGATGACCTAGTCCCGCCGTGCGGGCACGGGAATACAAGGGGGTTGGGGTGCCGCCGCCTAGCGGAGCCCCCGGCCCCCTAGCTGTGTAAGGAGGGGTCCCGGTTGGCGGAGCAGCGGTTCTTCTACGGCGGACAGGCCGTGATGGAAGGCGTGATGATCCGGGGCCGCCGCCATTTCAGCTTGGCTGTGCGGCGGCTCAACGGCCAGGTCTACGCCGCGTCGGAACCCCTGAGCCAGATATACACCGGCCGCCTGCGCCGGCTGCCCCTGGTACGCGGAATCCTAGTCCTCATCGAGACCCTGGTGCTGGGGATCAAGGCCCTCAACCGGTCGGCTGTCCTGGCCCTGGAGGACCAGACGGGGGAGGACGAGGAGGTCCCCGGCTGGGCATTGGCGGCGGTCCTGGCCTTCGCCTTCACCCTGGGCATCGGCCTGTTCTTCATCATGCCCCTGTTCGCCACCCGCCCTCTGGAGGGGATTATCCATTCAGAGCCGCTGGTCAACCTCATCGAGGGCCTGATACGGCTGGCGGTGCTGGTGCTCTACATCGGGGCCATCGGCCTGCTGAGGGACATCCGGCGCCTCTTCGCCTACCACGGGGCCGAGCACATGGCCGTGCACACCCACGAGGCGGGGCTGCCCCTGGAGGTGTCCAACGTCCGCAGGTTCCCCACGGCGCACCCCCGCTGCGGCACGGCGTTCCTGCTGACGGTGATGGTGGTGGCGATCCTGGTGTTGGCCTTCACCGGCCGGGAGCCCCTGTGGTGGCTGATCCTGTCCCGCATCGTCTTCATACCAGTGATAGCGGCCGTCAGCTACGAGGTTATCCGCTTCAGCGGAGCCCACCAGGACCACCCCGTGACCCGGCTGATGGCCGGACCCGGTCTTCTGCTCCAGAGACTCACGACCCGCCAGCCCGACGACGGCCAGATCGAGGTGGCGATAAGCGCCATGGAGACGGCGTTGGCCGCCGACGAAGGCTGGGAGACTGCCCCGCCGCAGGCCGCGGACGCCGAGCCCGGCGCCGGAGTGTCCTTGGACTCCGGGACCGCCGAGGGCGGCGAGGTCGACGGCTAGACGTTACCCGGTCTGAAGCAGGTACTCCTTGACCAGGTCCAGGGCGGCCCACGCCGTGTGCTCCCGGTTGGCGTTTCGGTCGCCGGTCCAGTGCAGGTCCTTGGTGGCCTCGTAGCCGTCCCCCGCCGCCACGGCGATGCAGAAGGTGCCTATGGGGAGCCCCGACGACCCTCCCGCCGGACCGGCTACGCCCGTGGTGGAGACGCCGATGTCGGTGCCCATCACCCGGCGCCCTCCCTTGGCCATCTCCAGCGCGACCGCCGGGCTCACCGAGCCCTCTTTCTTGATGAAGTCCTCGGGAATGCCCAGCACGGTGGTCTTAGAGCCCCCCGTGTAGGCGATGACTCCGCCGTAGAAGTAGTTGGAGCACCCGGGGACGCTGCACAGCATGGAGCCGATGAGCCCCGCGGTGCACGCCTCCGCCACGGCGATCGTGAGTCCCCGTTCCGCCAGCAACCGTCCTACCTCTTCCTCGATCCGGGCCATGTTACTCCTCCCTGGTGTCCGCGTTGGATATCCGGGCGCCCGGGCCTAGCCCGGAAGGGCCGCCTGCAGCACCGCCTGGGCCGCCTGGTAGTCCCTGGCGCCCCCCTTCAGGATGGGCGGTATTATGTAGACCCGGTTGACGCCCCGCTCGACGAAACTGCCCAACGTCTCCAGGGCGATGTCCGTCCCCTCCCGTCCCTTCTCCAGGTCCCCGCGGACCGCCTCGGGGACGGTGCTGAAGACAACCCCACCCTGCACCATGACCTGAAGCCCGTAGAAGACGGGGAGCGAGAGCTCCTCCCCCGCCACCGCGTTGTAGGCTTCCAGAAACGCCCCGATATCCCGGGGGTCGAAGACCGGCTGCGTAATGAAGAAGTGGGCCCCCGCGGCAGCCTTCCGCGCGGCCAGCCGGGCCTCGACCTGGATACCCCGGGCCAGGTCTATGGACGCGCCGATGCAGAAGTCCGTCGGGCTCCTCAGGTTGGAGCCGCGGAAGTCCCTGCCCCCGTTCATTCCGGCCACGGCCTTCATCAGCCCCGTGGGTGTGAGGTCGTCCACGGCCCCGAGCCCCCGGGTCACGTCACCCGCCCCGAAGGGGTCCCCTCCCACGACGATCACGTTGTCCACGCCCAGCGCCTGTGCGCCCAGGAGGTGGCTCTCCAGGGCCAGCCTGTTCATGTCCCTGGTGGCCAGGTTGAAGCACACGTCTCTTCCCGTAGCGCCCCTGATGGCCGCCGCCAGCATCGCCGAGTCCACCCGCACCGCCCTGCCGGGACTGTAGGCCACACATATGAAGTCGGCCCCCAGGCCTCCGGCTTCCTCGACGGCCCTCTCGGCCCCGCCCCTGGGAGGGGAGAAGTCGCAGATGACCACCAGCCCGTCACCCCGGGCAGCGCACTTGTCGGTTACCTTCATCGCGTCTTCGCCAGGGTACGCCTTCCTTTACCGGGAGACCATCATCTCATATACTTGACGCCAACGCCACACGAGGAGGGTCCATGCCCGCACTGAGAGTAGGCCACAGCCCCGACGCCGACGACGCCTTCATGTTCTACGCCTTCGCCACGGGGAAGGTGACCGTGGAGGGCTACGATGTGGAGCAGGTTCTGGAGGACATCCAGTCCCTCAACCGCCGAGCGGCCACGGGAGAGCTGGAGGTCACCGCCATCTCGGCAGGCGCGTACCCCGGCCTGGCTGACCGGTACCGCATCATGGCCTGCGGCTCCTCGGTGGGACGGAGCTACGGCCCGATAGTCGTGTCCACCGCTCTACGTGACGCCGGCGACCTGGAGGGAAAGCGCATCGGCGTCCCCGGAGATCAGACCACCGCCTACCTGCTGCTCCGTATCTACTCCCGGTGGGACTTTACCCCCGTATTCCTGGACTTCGACGGCATTGGAGAGGCGGTCAAGTCGGGAAGGGTGGACGCCGGCGTCATCATCCACGAGGGCCAGATCACCTGGCAGGACCAGGGCTACGCCAACCTGCTGGACCTGGGCAAGGCCTGGGGAGAGGACACCGGGCTGCCCATCCCCCTGGGCCTGGACGTGGTGCACCGGAGGCTGGGGGACGAGGGCGGCCGGCGGGTCGCCAGGGCATTCCAGGCGTCCATAAGGTACGCCATCGAGCACGAGGACGAGGCCGTCGAGTACGCGCTGCCCTTCGGACGGGGCATCGACGCCGATACCTGCCGCCGCTTCGTCCGGATGTACGTCAACCAGGACACCATCGACATGGGAGACGAGGGGAGGCGGGCCCTGGAGACCCTCTACGGCCGCGCCCACCAGCGGGGCCTCATCCCCGCCGTCCCTCCCCTGGACATCATCCAGCCCTAGGCTTCGCGGGCAAGGGCCATCTACGGCGACTGGGAAGAGCTGGCGCGAATGGGGATGCCGGGTAGTCTGGAGCGGGCGATGGGGATCGAACCCACGACAGCTAGCTTGGAAGGCTAGCGCTCTACCACTGAGCTACACCCGCCCGGGGCCGGGGGACGAGTCCGCCGGAACCTACTCATTATAACGCCTGGCGCCTTACGGTGCTATGAACTAGTTCTTGAAATACGAACGATCGAAGCACGGTGCCACTGCCTTAAGGCAATGCCTCTGGCTTAGAAGTAAGTGGTAGAAGACACTACAACTTGAAGGCGGCGTTTGCCCCACGATATAATTCCAGCAACCTCGCCGAGGACAGTCAAGACCGAGCGGTCCTGCAGGGGTCCCACAAACGATCCAATGCTGCCGCAGACGTCGCAGGGCGGTCAGCGAACGGCGACTCTGGACGACTACTACAGACTTAACACGGGTCTTCGTGCAGTAGGGATGTCATCTCCGAATATTCAACGTCACTACTGCCTTCGCATCTCCGGCGTCAGGGAACGGGATCACACACCACACTAGCTCGTCATCCATGCAAACCCAAGCCTGGGATTGATAGGAGCCGAAGCACATGGAGCATTCAGGATACGCCTCAGACAGCAACGTCGAAGAACCCTTAGAAGCCGATGAGTCTGAGGAGCCGTCAACTTTCCGCTACCAAATAACGGCTTACGGTGCCGACTATCCGATAGACGCCTTGGTTAAGCGAATCGATAATGGCGATATCGTCGTGCCAAGCTTTACGCCTGATGCTCGGTTGGGCGATATCCGCGCGTTCCAAAGACGTTTCGTATGGTCAAAGAAGCAGAGCGACAGATTCATCGAATCACTGCTGCTTGGACTTCCAGTTCCTGGCATCTTCTTAGTTGTTCTGCCAGATGGGCGCCTTCTGGTATTGGACGGTCAGCAGCGACTTAGAACATTACAATCGTTCTATGAGGGCATCGTTAGAGATAAGGCTTATAGCTTAGCTGATGTACAACAGCAGTTTGATGGAAGGACCTACAAGACGCTCGACCCTGAGGATCGGCGGAGGCTCGACAATAGTATAATCCACGCAACAGTTGTGCGTCAGGACGAGCCATCGGACGATCAGAGTAGCGTTTATATGGTGTTTGAACGACTCAACACGGGCGGGACTGCTCTACAACCTCAGGAGATTAGGATAGCACTCTATGGGGGACCTTTCATAGACTTCCTCAATAGACTCAACGAATTCGCTGCCTGGCGAAAGATATATGGCCGAAAGTCGACAAGATTCAAAGACCAAGAGCTAATTTTACGATTCTTTGCATTGCTGTATGCAGCACATGAGTACCAGCGGCCCATGAAGGATTTCCTGAATGGCTACGCGGCGGGGAATCGCGATTTCAGACTACAAAGTGAAGCAGAAATGAAAGACATCTTCGAGAAGACGATTGAGACTGTGCTTGATGGTCTCGGTCCCAGGGCATTTCGGCTCAAGAACGCCATAAACGTAGCCGTTATGGACTCCGTCATGGTAGGCATCGCTAACAGGATTCTATCCAAAGGGCCGATGGTGGATGTCGACGGGCTGGTGGTCAAGTATGAAGCGCTACTGGAGGATGAGAAGTTCCTTTCAAGAGTAGAGAGCGGGACTACAGATGAGAGAAGTGTGGAATCCCGATTGAAAGCAGCAAAAGAAGCCATGCTAGAGTTGGACTAGAGAACTTGCCGGGCCGATCTATCGTAGCGGCACGGCTCCGGCTCGACGCTGCATTCGCTAGAATATCCAGTATTCCTGAGGGTCAGCTCGAGATACGATCCGATTTCGCTAGCTATCTATGCGTCCTTGTATCTGGTTTCATTGAGTCCGTAGTTTCAGATATAGCAACCGAGCACTGTCGCAGCAGGTCATCTCCGACGGTCACTAGTTTCGTGGAGAGTCGCCTAACGCGATCAGCGAATCTGAACACCGAGCGACTGCTGCAGCTTGTAGGCTCCTTTGACGGAGATTGGCGCAGCCAACTCAAAGCCTTCGTTGACGGAGAACGAAAGGAGGCTATCGACTCCGTGATCGCCAACCGGAACAACATAGCTCATGGTCAACCGGTAAGCCTGACTTACGTGAGAATACGGGACTACTATAGGAACGTATGCGAGGTCGTGGACTTCATAGACGACCTGTTCAAATGAGCCATTCTACGGATTTGCCGTGTAGACCACGATCACATCTCGCCCACGACGGAAGTGGCCTTATCGACGCACTAGACGCCCCTTGCCCCACATATAACCAGGCTGGGATGCGAGGACTTCTTCAGCCGATGAGGGGCGTGGCCTTCAGGAACACCGGGGCGAACACCAGGGACACTATGGCCATCAGCTTCAGGAGAATGTTCAGCGACGGGCCCGAGGTGTCCTTGAAGGGGTCTCCCACCACGTCGCCCTCGACGGCGGCCTTGTGGGGCTCCGAGCCCTTGCCGCCGTAGTTCCCCAGCTCAATGTACTTCTTCGCGTTGTCCCACGCGCCCCCGGCGTTGGCCATGGTGATGGCCAGGACGAAGCCGGCCGCCACCGAGCCTATCAGCAGGCCGCCCAGGGCCTCGGTGCCCAGGACGAACCCAACGACCAGGGGAGTCCCCACGGCGATCAGGCCCGGCAGGATCATCTCTTTCAGGGCCCCGCCCGTGCTTATGTCAACGCACCTGGCGTATTCGGGCCGCCCGGTGCCCTCCATGAGCCCGGGAATCTCCCGGAACTGGCGGCGCACCTCGTTCACGATGGAGAAGGCCGCCCTCCCCACGGCACGCATGGTCATGGCCGAGAACAGGAAGGGCAGCATGGCCCCTACCAGCAGGCCCGCCAGGGTGGTGTGCTTGAGGAGGTCTATCCCGTCCAGGTCCGCGGCCTGGCCGTAGGCGGCCAGCAGGGCCAGTGCCGTCAGGCCGGCGGAGCCGATGGCGAATCCCTTGCCCGTGGCCGCCGTCGTGTTGCCCAGGGCGTCCAGCGCGTCGGTGCGCTGGCGGACCTCGGGGGCGAGGCCGGCCTGCTCCGAGATACCTCCGGCGTTGTCGGCCACGGGACCGTAGGCGTCGGTGGCCAGGGTTATGCCCAGGGTCGAGAGCATGCCCACCCCGGCCAGGGCCACGCCGTAGAAGTTCGCCAGCTCGAAGGCAGCAAGAATGGCGCCGCCGATTATGAGCACCGGCACCACCGTGCTCTGCATCCCGGTGGCTATGCCACTTATCATGGTGGTGGCGGCCCCCGTCTGCGCCGACTCGGCTACTCCCTTGGTGGGCCCGTAATCGTAGGAGGTGTAGTACTCGGTGATCAGGCCTATGATCACCCCGGCGGCCAGACCGGCGACGATGGCCCAGAAGATGTCGAAGTCGCTGACGTTGGGCGCGATCAGCCCGTCCAGGTCGAGCCAGTAGACGGCAAGGGCGGCGAATATCACTACCAGTATGGCCGACGCGAAGATCCCCCTTCTCAACGCCCACAGTAGCTGGCCGAAGTCGGCCTTCTCTCCGCTTCTGACCAGGAAGGTGCCCAGAATGGACGCGATGATGCCCGCGCCGGCTATCAGGATGGGCAGGAGGGCCGTGTCGGTCTTCCAATCGCCGAAGGCCGCCGCCGCCGCGGCCAAGGCTATGGCGGCGATTATCGAGCCGACGTAGGACTCGAACAGGTCCGCGCCCATTCCCGCGACGTCCCCCACGTTGTCGCCCACGTTGTCGGCGATGACGGCCGGGTTCCTGGGGTCGTCCTCGGGTATGCCGGCCTCCACCTTGCCGACCAGGTCCGCCCCCACGTCGGCGGCCTTGGTGTATATCCCTCCGCCAACCCTGGCGAACAGGGCTATGGAGGAGGCGCCGAAGCCGAAGCCGATCACGTAGTCAATGTTCTGGAAGATGACGTACAGCACGATGACGCCCAGCAGTCCGACGCCGACCACCGTGATGCCCATCACGGCCCCGCTGGAGAAGGCCACTCGGAGGGCCGGGTTCAGCCCGTGCATGGCCGCGGCGGTGGTCCTGACGTTGGCGCGGATGGCCACGCTCATGCCGATGAATCCGGCGGCGGCGGAGCACAGGGTCCCGGCCAGGTAGGCGATGGCAGTGCGAGGCACCCAGGAGCCACCGGTGTACCAGTCGATGAGCAGCCACAGTGCCACCGCCACGACGGCTACGAAGGGGACCAGGGTGATGTACTCCCTGCGGAGGAAGGCCAGGGCCCCCTCTTTTATCGCCTGGGCAATAGCGATCATGGCCGCGTTCCCCTGGTCTGCCCGGCTGACCCGGACGACTAGCGCCACGGCGAATAACAAAGCGACTCCGCCGGCGACGGCGGAGAGGATGATGGGTAGCATTTAGGGCTCCGAGACGGTCAAAGTACCTGGACTGGGCTCGTGAGAACCTAACACAAGGGCTAACGATATGTCAAGGTCGCGGGCGCTGCCCCCCTCCCCACACATTCTGCTCCCACGATGCCAGCTTCTCCTCCAGCTCCCTCTGGCGCAGGGCCATGGTCAGGTCCCCGCGGGTCCGCTCGACGATGCCCCGCATGGCGTCGGTGGTCCGCCTGAGGCCGCCGGTGACGCCCTCGGGAAAGTCCACCGTCACCAGCAGGCTGTAGATGTCGTCCATCTTCTGCATGTACTCTTCGCACCGCCCGGTATCGTTCCTTCGGAGGGAGTCCAGGATAAAGCGGCGGAGCTCTCCTATGACCTCGCCCATGCCGTTGAGGTACGGAGCCATCTCCACTCCGATCTCCTCGGGCAAGGGCAGGGGACTGTCGGAGACCAGGGCCAGGGTTATGTTCGCCTCGGTGAACTCCTTGCGGGCATCTGACAGGAACCCCGCGTAGTATATCTCCGGCCAGTCCTTGAGCCCATCGGCGGCGCCCTCCAGGCTGGACCCCGCCTGCGCCAGCAGCCCGCGGGCCTCTTCGAAGTCCCCCCGGTGCGCCGCCCGGATCGTGTTGGCGGACAGCCGGATGGCCTCCCTGGAGACCCGCAGCCCAAGCTCCCTGGCCTGATGCTTGGCGGTGAAGTCGTCTATGGCCTGCTGGGCCACTCGGGCCATCCGGCCGTCGTCCTGGCCGTTGGTCATACCCTGCCTCCCGCCCTGCTTATTCTCTCCGCCAGCCGCCTGGACGCCTCCGCCGGGTCGGGGGCAAGGCCGACGGCGCTGGCGACGCAGATGGCGTCCGCCCCGGCCCGGACCACCCGGGCCACGTTGTCCTCGTTTATTCCGCCGATAGCCACCAGGGGCACTTCGAGCCCCGCCTTGGCCCTTGTCACGGCCTCGGGCCCCAGGGGGGGCGGTCCCGTATGCTCTCCTTGGTGGAGGTGCGGTAGATATTGCCCAGGGCCACGTGGTCGGCGCCCTGGGCCCGGGACTCCCTCACCTCGCTCAGCAGGTGGTTGGAGCGGCCGACGATCTGGCCGGGGCCGAGCACACCCCGGGCCTGGGCTACCGGCAGGTCCGTCTGGCCCACGTGGAGCCCGTGGGCGCCGGAGAGGGCGGCAACGTCGGCATGGTCGTTCACCATCAGCAGGGCGTCGTACCGGCCGCACAGCTCGCGCATGGCCACGGCCAGGGGCAGGGACCGCCCCTTGTCCCGCACCTTATCCCTCAGCTGGAGCATGCGGGCGCCTCCCTCGAGGGCCGCCCGGCCCACCTCCAACGGGTCCCGTCCCGCGGTCACCTGGGGGTCTATGATGACGTACAGCCCGTACACCCTGTCGCCGACCCGGCGGCGCATCTCCAGGCCCTGATCGGCCTCCACAGAATCCAGGAGCGATTCCAGGCGGGACAGGGGTCCGCCCGGCGCCAGCAGTCCCAGGAGACGGGCCGAGGCCCTGGCCTGGGAGACGAGGGCCAGGAGGTCTTCAGGAAACCTGGGCCCGCCCGCAGGTCCCGTGCCACGGACCGTGTGGAAGGGCAGCCGCGCCAGGATGCTCCTGAGTCCCGACGCCACGCCGGGAGAGACGCCGGACCCGGACAGGTCAGCCAGCGCTCGAGTCAGGCAATCTATCTGGGGCGTCATGGGCCTCACTCGTCCAAGTCATCGCCGAAGCCGCCGGAGTCGCTGGCGTCCAGCTCGCCCGACTCCATCTGGTCGAGCATCTCGTCGAGCTCGGGGGAGCTCTCCTCTCCCATCTCGCTCTGCATCCTTCGCATGTACCGGGCCATCTGCCGGGGGTCCTCCATGTCGTCGGGCATACCCTCGCCGGATGAGAAGTCCAGGCTGTCGCCCCAGGACCTGTGGAAGGAGAACCGGGAGATGAGGCGGGTCATCTTCCCACTGCCGCAGTGCCCGCAGGAGGGCTCCGGGACCCCGGATGCCAGGCTCCGGACCAGGACCGTGGCCCTTCGGCGGCACTCTTGACACCGGTATTCGAAGAGAGGCATCTTTTGCGTCGGCCCTATTCGGTGTTTCGCTCGACCTGATTTTAGCACACGCAGGACTGCCGGTCCGCCGCCGGCTAGGTCCGCTCGACGGCGTTCTCCACGTGCTCCACGGGCCGGACTATGCCGCGGCTGTCGATGTTGATGGCCACCAGGTCGATGCGCCAGTCCGCGTGGTCCTCGTTGGAGTCCTGGAGATAGGTCTCGGCGGTAGTGATGAGCCGCCTCCTCTTGTGCCGGGAAATCGACTCCTGAGGGGCGCCGAACCAGCCGCGGGCCCTGCGCGTGCGGACCTCGACGAACACAAGGCAGGGGCCGTCCCGGGCGATGATGTCCACCTCTCCATGGCGGCACCGGTAGTTGGTTGCCACCACGCGATATCCCTTGGCCTTGAGGAAGGCCCGGGCCAGCCCCTCGCCCCGCGCGCCCAGCTCGCTCCTGGCGGAAGGCATGCGTGCCCTACGCCCTTGCGGGGTCCAGGCCCAGCGGCGCCTGGCCGTCCAGGACCCTCCGGAGCGGCCGGCGTCTCGTCCGCTTGGCGGGAGGCGGGTCGGGAGGCCGCATGGGGGAGAAGGACCTGCGGTGGATAGGACAGGGGCCGCGACGGGCCAGGACTTTCAGGTGCCTGGCAGTGGCATAGCCCTTATGGCTGGCGAACCCGTAGCCCGGATACTGGGCGTCGGCGCGCTCCATGATCAGGTCACGGTTCACCTTGGCGACGATGGACGCCGCCGCGATGGAGTAGCTGAGGCTGTCGCCCCGGACCTCGGCCCGGAAGGGGATGCCGCAGTCCAGGACCCGAACGAAGTCCACCAGGATGTACGAGGGCCTCAGCCGCAGGTCAGCCACGGCGCGCTGCATGGCCCAGGCCGTGGCCTCACTGATCCCGTGGGCGTCTATCTCCCGGGGCGAGGCCATCCCCAGACCGATGGCCTTGGAGTGCGTGCGGATATGCTGGACCGCCTCCAGCCGTTGCCGCGGCGTCAGCGCCTTGCTGTCGTCGATGCCTTCGAGCCACGGCGGGGACTCCGGCGCGTCCAGAATCTCCCGGACCGGCAGGACCACCGCGGCGGCGACCACCGGACCGGCAAGGGGGCCCCTGCCAACCTCATCCACCCCGGCGATTACCTCGTACCCCTGGCGCTTCAGGTCTTCTTCGAGGTCGAAGCTAGGCAACGACCACCCCTGGGCCGCCGTCTTCGGGACGGGAGCGGGCCGCCGGCAGGGGGTCGCCAATGCGGCCGCCCCCGAGCACCTCGTCTCCCCCGTAGAAGACGGCGGCCTGCCCGGGAGTAACTGCCCGCTGGGGTTCCCGGAACCGGACCAGCGCGCCTCTCCCACGGGGGTGGATGGTCCCAGGGACCTCGGGGGACTTGTACCGTATCTTGACCCCGACCTCGGCGCCGTCCACAGGCTCCCGGCCGGAAACGTAGCTCACCTCCTCCACCCAGCACTCGGCGCGGTACAGCTCCTCCTCTGGCCCCACGGTCACCACCGCCTCGGCGGCGTCCACGGACAGGACGTACATGGGCTTGGCGCCGGCGATCCCCAGTCCCCGGCGCTGACCCACAGTGAAGAACTCGATGCCCGGATGCTCTCCCAGGACGGCGCCGTGGGAGTCCACCACACGCCCGGGCCTGGGGGTCACGCGCTGCCTCAGGAACTCCCGGTAGTCGCCGCCGGGAATGAAGCAGATGTCCTGGCTGTCGGGCTTGGACGCGTTGGGGAATCCCGCCTCCCGGGCCATTCTCCTGATCTCGTCTTTGGGGTACCAGCCCACCGGCAGCAGCGTGTGGCGCAGCTCCCTTTGCCCCATGCCGTAGAGGACGTAGGACTGGTCCTTGTGGGTGTCCAGCCCCTTGAGGAGGCCCAGGGTGTGCTCCCGGGCCTGGATGCGGGCGTAGTGGCCCGTGGCCACGTACTCCGCGCCCAGGAACCGGGCCCGCTCCAGCAGGAAGCTGAACTTAATGCGGTCGTTGCAGGCGATACAGGGATGGGGGGTCCTGCCCCTCTGGTACTCGCCGCAAAAGTAGTCGATGACGAAGGCCCGGAACTCCCGCTGCAGGTTGAAAACGTAGTGGGGCATGCCCAGGCGGTGGCACACACGCCGGGCGTCCTCCACGTCGTCGACGGTACAGCAGCCGCGATAGTATTCCGGCACGTCCTCGCCGCCGGCATCGTACAGCTTCATGGTGACGCCGACGGTGTCGTAACCCTGCTCCCTGAGCAGAAGGGCTGCGACGGAGGAATCGACCCCTCCGCTCATGGCTACCACCACCCTGTCTTTCGTCACGCGAGGTCCTCTCTACTCATGAAGCTCAGGCCGCGGAATTCGCAATATAGTACCGTTTCCCCGGGCTCCGGGCAAACGGCGGTCCTGGGCCGGACCCCGACCGTCTATCAACTTTAACAAAACGTTAAACTACCGTTCAAGATACCTTAACGGAACTGCCCTACTCTGAATGGGTGGAGCGGGAGTCCAAACTGGGGAGGACCACTGCACCCGCCGCCCCTGCGGTCATCGGAGGGCCAGCGACCGGCAGGGATGACCCGGGACCAGGGGCCCGGAGGTTGGAGTGAATTGCTGCGGTCCATAGCGGTGCACCCTGTAGTCCTGCCACTGCTGGAGAGGCGCTTCCGTCGAAAGCTGCGGGAAGCCCCCATCCTGTTCCTCCTGTTCCTTTGCGCCCTGGTGTCGGTGGTCACCACGGTGGGCATCGTCATCATCCTGCTGACCGAGGCGATACCGTTCTTCAGCGATGTCTCCATCGTGGAGTTCATCACCGGAACCAAATGGAGCCCCCTGTTTTCCATCAAGCACTACGGAGTGCTGCCCCTGCTATCGGCAACGGTGTTCATTGCCGGGATGGCTATGGCGGTGGCCTTTCCCCTGGGGTTGCTGACAGCCATCTATCTTGCCGAGTATGCGGCGGCCCCAATCCGGTCGGTGGTGAAGCCCACGCTGGAGGTGCTGGCGGGGATCCCGACGGTGGTGTACGGGTTCTTCGCCATATCATTCATCGCTCCCCACATCGTACAACCCCTGTTCCACACCGAGTCCATCTTCAGCGCGCTGAGCGCCGCCGTGGCGATGGGGATCATGCTCATTCCCATGGTCGTGTCGCTGAGTGACGACGCCATGCGGGCCGTGCCCGCCAACATCCGGGAGGGGGCCCATGCCCTGGGGGCCAGCCCCTTCCAGGTTGCAACCAAGGTCGTGGTGCCGGCAGCCCTTTCGGGCATCGTCGCCTCGGGGCTGCTGGCCCTTGCCCGGGCCGTGGGCGAGACCATGATCGTGACCATCGCGGCAGGCGGGATATCTAACCTCTCATGGAACCCCTTCGACGCCATGCAGACCATCACCGCCTACATCATGCAGGTGGCGACGGGAGACACGGCCAGGGGCACCATCGAGTACCAGAGCATCTTCGCAGTGGCCCTCTTGTTGTTCGTGTTCACCCTGGGCATCAACCTGGCGGCCCAATGGTTCCTGGCACGGCTCAGGGAGGTCTACGAGTGATAACCCCCTTCGCCAAACGAGGCCACGGGGGGCGAAACGCCCTGGCGCGCAAGGCCACGGAGCGGACGTTCCTCGCCCTGGCGATATCGGCCACCGCTCTCGGCCTGGTCTCGGTGGGGGTCCTCCTGTACACGGTGGCGGTGGACGGGATCGGCGGTCTGGACTGGCACTTCCTCACCAGCTTCCCATCCCGTTTCCCCGGAGATGCGGGCGCCAAGGCGGCCCTGCTCGGCACCCTGTGGGTCATGGCGTTCACGGCGGTGTTCGCGGTGCCCGTAGGCGTCGGGGCGGCCATATACCTGGAGGAGTTCGCAGCCAAGAACTTGATTACCAAGCTCATCGAGACGAACATCAACACGCTGGCGGGCGTGCCGTCGGTGGTGTACGGGCTTCTGGGACTGGCGGTCTTCTTCTACTGGGCCAGGCTGGGCCCCAGCATCATAACCGGCGGCCTGACGCTGGCCCTCCTGGTCCTTCCCATCGTCATAGTGGCGTCCAGAGAGGGGCTCCGGTCGGTTCCGCCGTCCATTCGAGAGGCCGCCATAGCCCTGGGCGCCACCAGATGGCAGGCGGTAAGGCACCAGGTCCTGCCCGCGGCCATGCCCTCGATACTGACGGGCATAATCCTGGCCCTGGCCAGGGCCATCGGAGAGACGGCGCCCCTGATAGTCGTGGGCGCCTTCACGTCGGTCTTCTTCATCCCCAAGAGCCCCACCGACTCGTTCACGGTGCTGCCCATCCAGGTATATAGCTGGATAACGCGGCCCCTGCCCGGGTTCCACGAGAACGCCGCCGCCGGCCTGCTGCTCCTGCTCGTGGTGCTGCTCATGATGAGCACCGTGGCCGTGGTCCTGCGGCACGTGTACGCCGGCAAGAGGATGTGGTGAGAGGCGGCATGGCCTGCCGCGGGCAGCGGACCCTGCGCTAGCTCTCCAGTTGGGCCGTCTCCGAGCCCTTGCCCGTGATGGTGATGTGGGACATGTACGACTCCGCCCGGGCCCCGTGCCAGTGCTTCTCCCCGGCGGGTATGTGGACCACGTCGCCCACGGAAACCACCCGCTGCTCCCGCTCGGTGGCAACGATGCCGATGCCCTCGGTTATGACCAGTATCTGGTCGCTGGTGTGGGTGTGGTAGAAGTTGCGGGAGCCTCTGGGAAAGTTGACTATGCCGCAGTTGAAGTCCTTGGCCTCGTCGGGGACCACGATGGGCTGCCTCGTAACCTCTCCGCCCGTCATCAGGGGACTGTTGGCCGGCTCTACCGGGACCTCGGCTATTCTAACTACCCTCACGTTCTCCTCCCGAAAGTGGTCTGCACGGCGGGCAGCCGTGCGCCCGCGGACTGCGGAAGTATCATAATACATGGGCCCATCCGAGTCCACACGACCCCAACCAGGCCGGACCTAGCCCTCGGACGCGGTTGGAGACGGGGCGGCTTCGGCCCTCTCGTCCCTAGGGTGCCGGGGGTCGGGCATCATGAACCCGGCCAACACAAGGAACCAAGCCACCACCGCAAACAGCAGAAAGCCCGGGAGATAGCTCCCCGTCCCATCCTTCAGGACGCCGACTGCCAGCGGGGATACGAACGTCCCGGCGCCGGCCACGGTGGTTATCCATCCCCAGACTATGGCAACTCTCTCGGGCGTCATGCCGGGAAACTCGGTTGGCAGGGTCAGGAGGGAGGGGACGTACATCCACGAGCCCAGTCCCAGGACGATGACGGCGGCGTATGTGACGGCGGGGACGTCAATGAGAAACGACCCCAACCCGCCCAGGGCAGCCAGGACACCGGGGATGATGAGGAACAGCTTCCTGGGCCCTATCTTCAGGGGCAGAAACCCGCCGAGGAGTACCGCGAAGATGCCGGTAAAGGGCAACAGGCTGGTGATGAACCCGGCCTCGGTGAGGGACATATCCCTGGTCGCGTGATAGAACGTCGGAAGCCACGCAGCCAGCGCCACGTACTGGCTGAAGCACGATGCGTCGCCCGCTCCCAGCAGGAGCACGAACCGGTTCCGCAGCACGGACCTGATCTCCCTCCACTTCAGCACCGGGGCCGGCGACGCGGCCCCAGCCTCCGCCCTGCCGAAGAGCACCCAGGCGACGCCGCCGGCCAGGGCGACGCCCCCGTACACGGCCAGGACGCTCTCCCAGCCGATAGCTCCCGCCAGGGGCGCGGCCGTGGACACGGAGACCACCATACCCACGGACAGGGCGACCACGTTCATGCTCGTCACCACCGACCTCTCCCGGGCAGGGAACCACTGCATGACCAGGGGGCCGGTGGCCGGGAATATGACGGCCATGCCCAGTCCGAAGAGCAGGCGCAGGGCCGCCAGCCCCGCGAACCCGGGGGAGAGCAGCATCAACACCCCCGCGGCCATCAGGAACCAGGAGCACGCGTAGGTCCTCTTGATGCCGACGCGGCCGGCCAGTATCCCGGCGGGGACCCCGAAGACGGCTTGAATGAGGGTCACGACGCCCACGAGCAGGCCGGCGCTGGTATGGCTGATGCCGTAGTCGTCGGTGATGAGGGGCAGGACCGGCGCCACGACCGCGAAGCTCGCTCCCCCGGCAAAGTGGGCCCAGACGGTAAGCCCGGCTATGACGTACCTGTAGGAGCTCCGGCGGCGTCCCTCGACCATGGCGAGTAACCAATCTACCGGAGAACGGCCCGGGCTGGCAAGGAACCGCCCCACCCCCGTGCCGGGGCCGGCGCCCGTCCCGGCACGCTACCCTTCGACGCTCCAGGGTGCTGCCATTAGCCCCCAACGGTGCTGCCACTAGCCCCCCGCGGTGCTACCATCGGCCCCCCCGCGGTGCTAACATTAGCCGTAAGGAGGTCCCAAATGCCCAAGTACTCCTACGACCACATCCACCTGAGGAGCCCCGACCCCATGAAGACGGCCGAGTTCTACCGGCGGATGTTCGACGCCCGGATAATCGAGACGCCTCAGCCCTCCGGCCCCAACCGGGTGGACCTGGACTTCGACGGGCTGATGGTATTCATCGCGGGACCTCTCCCTTCCGGTGAAGAGATAGAGGGACTGAGGGACCCCCACTACGGCCTCGACCACTTCGGGTTTCGGGTGGCGGACCTGGACGCCACGGTGCTGGACCTCAAGTCCCGGGGCGCCGAGTTCTCCATGGAGCCCAGGACTCTGCCCAACGGACTGCGGATAGCGTTCGTCCGGGGTCCCGAGGGCGTGCGTGTGGAGATACTGGAACGGCCCGCCTAGACCGCCGTTTCGAGGCTTGTGGGGCTTCTCCGACCCAACCGACGAAAGGCCCTATTCCTAAAACCGACGCCTTGATGTATAATTGGACAAAATTCCCTAGGGGGCTGCCCAATACCCTCTTTCGAGCGTCCCATGCTACCCGGCCGGGCCCTGCCCTATGGCGTGCCCGTACCACGGCAGGACCCCATCTCTTCCATGCGCCTCCCGGCGTCATCTCCGGTCTGGAGTGAGGAATATGTCTAGAACCAAACGCGTGCTCCTGGTTCAGCCCGAGTCCGAGGGCGGGAACTTCGAGTACGTGGCGATACCAAGGCAGGGCATGCTGTTCCTGTCGGCTGCGCTGAAGCAGTGGCAGGGCCCATACCTGTACGACACCGAGATATGGTTCGAGCACCGCAGCGGGAGGATCGACCCGGAAAGGGACCTGGAGGGCGTCGACATCCTCATGGTCACCTGCCTCATCAACGAGGCCCCGAGGGCCTACGAGATCGGCAGGCAGGCGAAGGAGCACCACCCGGACCTGGTGACCGTCGGCGGCGGGCCCCAGATGAGCCCCCTCCCCCTGGAAGCCATGGCCCACGGGAAGTTCGACGTGATAGTCAACCGGGAGGGCGAGGACATCATCGGCCAGCTGGCCGACCTCCTGGTGACCTACCGCGGCTCCAATCTCAAGAGGTTCCTGGCCAAGGTACCCGGCATCTCCTTCAAGGACGACGCCGGCAACCTGATCCAGACCCCCAGGAAGGGAGTGATCGCCCCGGACTTCGTGGAGCTGCCGGACTTTCGGGCCATCCGGGACCTCACCCCCGATAACCCCATGGCGGGGGGCGTCCTGGAGACGGTGCGGGGGTGCACCGAAAAGTGCACCTACTGCCAGGTGATCCAGCAGTTCCTAGGGTATCGCCTGATAGACAGGAAGACCGAGCTGAAACGCTTGCGACAGCTCCGGCAGCTTGCCGCCGACGGTCTGATCCACACGTCCAGGGACGGGCGGTTCTCCGTCTTCATCTCGGACGACCTCCACCCGCCGCCCCTCCGGGCCGTGAAGTACAGGAACGAGCGGCTGGAGCGCCTGCGGGCCTGGAAGGGCCACACAGAAGACATGTACATGATCTGCCAGACCCGGGGTGAGATAGGCCAGGACCCGGAGCTGGCCTCGGCCCTCCACGACGCAGGCATCCAGATGCTGTACGTGGGCGTGGAGTCGGACAACGCCGAGAACCTGAAGGCCGTCAACAAGCGCCAGGACCCGGGGCAGATGCACAAGGACCTTGTCTACCTGAACGAGGTGGGCTTCACCATCGTGGCCATGACCATCATCGGCCTGCCCTACGATACCGAAAAGAGCATCATGGAGATGGCCGACTGGGTAACCACGGTCAGCAAGTACCAGACGGCCAACCTCCTCACTCCCCTTCCCGCCACATCCAACTGGGATGGCCTGGTCCCCCTGAACGCCGAGGGAGACCCGCTGGCGGACGGAGAGATGAGGCCCTACCACCTGTACACAGGACGCCAGTTCGTGCACCAGGACGAGCGGTGGAGCATGAGGGAGTCCCAGGAGTTGTTCGACACGTACCACTCCCAGCTCAGCCCCGTGGACAACCTGTACGCGCGGATCTTCCGGCTGGTGGAGAACAACCGGGCCCGCCGCGCCTCGGCGGGCAGGGAGCTGCACGGCACCATATCCGCCCGGATAAACGAGTTCAGCGAGGCGCTGCGGACCCTCTCGGACTCCTCCAAGGAGGTCCCGGATGCCGTATCCGCCCGGCTGCACGAGGTCAGCGAGACCCTCGCCAGGTACCGGGTCCAGCTCGCGGCCACTGGCAGGGAGCTTCCGGAGGTCATCGCCGCCCGCATAGGAGAGGCCACCGAGGTCATGGGAAGGTACAGGAGCCATATCTCCAACACCGGCAGGGAGATCAGCGACACCCTGTCCACCCGGATCAACGAGGTCAACGAGGCCCTCATGAGCCTTTCCACACTATCGGCCAAGCCCGTTCGGTCCGGCGACTGAGGCTGCGGCCCGGGAGGAAGACGGGATAGGGTGAAGAGCCGAGTATTCGTCACCGGCATGGGGGTCGTGAGTCCCCTCGGCCTGAACGTCGAATCCACCTGGCAGGGCCTCGTAAACGGTATCTCCGGCGTAGACTACATCACGGACTTCGACGCCGAGTCCTTCGACACCAGGTTCGCCGCCTCGGTACGGGGCTTCGAGGCGACGGACCACATGGAGAAGAAGGAAGCCCGCCGCATGGACCGGTTCGCCCAGTTCGCGACGGTGGCTGCCCAGGAAGCCCTGGAGCAGGCCAACCTTCGACCCAGGGACGTGGACCCCTTTCGCGTCTCGGCCATCGTGGGCAGCGGCATCGGCGGCATCATCACCCTCTCCCAGCAGTACGACACCCTGAGGGAGAAGGGGCCGCGCAGGGTCACCCCTTTCCTCATCCCCATGATGCTGGCGGACATGGCGTCGGCCCAGGTGTCTATGGCCACGGGGGTCATGGGCCGGAACTTCTGCGCCGTGTCATCCTGCTCCAGCGGCGCCGACGCCATCGGACAGGCGATGGAGATGCTGCGGCTGGACGAAGCCGACATCGTCCTGGCGGGCGGGGCCGAGGCGCCCATCTGCCCCATCGCCGTCGCCGGGTTCAACTCCCTTCGCGCCCTGTCCAGGCACAACGACGACCCCAAGAAGGCCAGCAGGCCCTTCGACGTGGACCGGGACGGCTTCGTCATGGGCGAGGGCGCGGCCATCCTGGTGCTGGAGACCCACGAGAGCATGCAGCGGCGGGGCGTGCCGCCCCTGGCCGAGCTGGTGGGGTACGCGGCCACCTCCGACGCCTACCACCTCACTGAGCCGTCCCCCAAGGGGTTCAGCGCCGCCAGGGCCATGAAGATGGCCTTGGACAACTCCGGCGTCAGGCCCGAGGAGATCGACTACATCAACGCCCACGGCACATCCACGCCCCTCAACGACCGCCATGAGACCGAGGCGATCAAGTCGGCCTTCGGCGAGGACGCCCACCGAGTGCCCATCAGCTCCACCAAGTCGATGACGGGCCATCTCCTGGGAGCCGGGGGCGCCCTGGAGGCGATGGCCTGCGTCAAGGCCATCGCCTCGGGTACGATCCCCCCCACCATCAACCTGGACACGCCAGACCCCGAGTGCGACCTGGACTACACCCCCAACGTCGCCCGCCGCAAGGAGCTGGGCATGGTGATGAGCAACTCCTTCGGCTTCGGGGGACACAACTCGGTCCTGATCCTGGGCGCCCCCTCCTCGATCTAGGCGTCTGCCGGCCCGCAGGCCTCGACCCACAGGTCCCCCAATAGAGGGATGGGCCCCAGGAACGAGTCTTCATCGAGTCTTACCTCTGGGATGGGAGGTCAGGGTGGCCGGACCGGCAACCGTCGCTCCATCGAAGGACTGGATACTACCTGCCGGGGCCGGACCCCCGTGGACCGGCGACGTGCCCCCGGTGATCGCCCAGGTGCTGCGGAACCGCGGCATCGACAGCCCCTCCCGCCTGGCAGCCTTCATGGACCCCGCCCTGCACGACCCGTCGCTCCTGCCGGACATGCCCCGCGCCTGCCAGCGACTGGCGTCGGCGTTGAGGGCCGGTGAGACCGTGGGCGTCTTCGGCGACTTCGACGTGGACGGCGTCGCCGGGACCGCGGTCGTGGTGCAGGGGCTGGAGGACCTGGGAGGCCGGGCCGTCCCGTACATCCCTCATCGCGTCTCCGAAGGGCACGGCCTGAGCGCCGACGCCATACACTCCCTGGCCGAGCGGGGTGTTTCGGTGCTGGTAACCGTAGACTGCGGCGTGGGGGACGCCGACGAGATAGACCTGGCCGGGCGCCTGGGCATGGACGTGATAGTCACCGACCATCACGTTCCGCCCGCGGTCCTCCCGGCGGCCCTGTGCATCATCGACCCCAAGCTGGGCCGGGGCGAATACCCCTTCAACGAGCTCTCGGGAGGGGGGTTGGCCTTCAAGCTCATCCAGGGACTCTACGACCTCTTGGACCGGCCGTGGGAGCGGCACCTGCTGGAGCTGGCGGCCCTGAGCACGGTGGCTGACGTGGTGCCCCTGAGGGACGAGAATCGGCTCCTGGTGCGGGAGGGCATCAAAGAGCTCCGGAGTACCCGCAGGCCGGGCCTGCGCGCCCTGTACCGCCGCGCGGGCCTCGACCCGGCCTCCATCGACGCGGAAGCCATTGCCTTCGTGATCGCGCCGAGGCTCAACGCCGCTGGGCGGCTGGAGCACGCATCCACCACCTACCGGCTCCTGATGACCGGCGACCCGGAGGAGGGGGATGAGCTTGCGGCACGCCTGGCGGCCCTGAACCGGGAGCGCCAGCGGATGACGGAAGAGGCGGACCTCCGCGTCCGGCAGCGGATGGAGGACGGTTACTCCGCGAGCCCGGTGCTGGTGGTCCTGGACTCCCTGGTAACGCCGGGCATAGCGGGCCTGGTGGCCAGCCGGCTGGTGGACGAATACCACCGCCCGGCGGTGGTCATGTCCATGGTGGACGGCATGCTGCGGGGCAGCGCCCGCAGCATCCCCGAGTTCGACGTCGGAGGCGCGCTGGAAATCTGCGGGGACCTGTTCGTACGCCACGGCGGCCACCGAGCCGCGGCGGGGTTCGAGATGGACCCGGGGAAGCTGCCGGACCTGGAGGCCCGCCTGTGCGCCATCGCTGGCGAACGCCTCGACGGACTGCCCACGCGGCCCCCCCTGTACGTCGACGCGGAGCTGCCCGTCTCACATCTCGTGGGGGACACCTTCCGCTGGCTCAAACGCCTGGAGCCCTTCGGCGCGGCCAACCGGGCCCCGGCGTTCCTCACCCGAAGCATGGTGCCCCTGAACGTCAAGCCGGTGGGAAGCAACGGCCGGCACCTGCGCATGAGGCTGAAAGACGGCGCGGCCGTCTGGGACGCCATCGCCTTCCGCCAAGGGGACCACGCCCCTGGCGACGCCTCCAGGCTGGACGTGGTCTACAACATAGGCACCGAGCAGCGGGGCGGCACCGAGGTGCTGGCCCTGAAGGTCCTGGACTTCCGGACCTCCGGCGCAGTTTGAGCCCTGCCTAGACCTGCTATAATGGCCTCGTGCGCCTACTCGACCTGCATCCCTGGGGCATGAGCGCGGCCGAAGCGAGAGAGCTCCAGAGGGACCTCGCTCCCAGGGTATCCTGCGAAAGCGCCCTTCCCAGCGACGTGAAGTACATCGCCGGGACGGACATATCCCCACCGGACGCGGAGGGAACGGTGCGGGCCGCCGTGGTCGTTCTCGAATACCCAAGCCTGCGGGTCGAGGAGGTCAGCCTCGCCGAGGGGCTTCCGGGGATGCCCTACGTTCCCGGTCTGCTCTCTTTTCGAGAGACCCCGGTGCTCGTCGAGGCGCTGGAGTCGCTGAGACGGACGCCCGACCTCATTATCGTGGACGGTCAGGGGTTGGCGCATCCCAGGTCCTTCGGGGTAGCCTGCCACGTGGGGCTCTTGGCCGACACTCCGACCATCGGCTGCGGCAAGTCCAGGCTCACGGGCAGACACGGCCTCCTGCCGGAGGAGGCGGGCTCACGGGCCGAGCTGCTGGACAAGGGCCGGGTGGTCGGGATGGCGGTGCGAACACGTACGGGAGTGAGCCCCGTTTTCGTTTCCGTGGGACACAAGGTGGACCTTGACTCAGCGGTGGAGTGGGTCCTGGCCTGCTGCCGCGGCAGACGAATTCCCGAGACCACGAGGCTGGCCCACCAGGCTGCCGCCGGACGCCTGGCGGCAGCCAAGACATAGCAACCCGACGATCCGATGACCCATGACCCAATGACCCAATGACCCAATGAAAGGTGGACGTACATGCAGGACCTCCGGATGAAGCTAGAGGAGATGAACGAGAAGATCCAGGGAGTCCTGGTGCGTCTTTGACATAGCCGGCAAGGAAAAAGAGGCGGAGAAACTGGAGGAGGATGCGTCCGACCCCTCCTTCTGGGAGGACCCCCAGGCAGCCCAACGAAAGATGAGGCACCTGGCCCGGCTCAAGGAGCAAGTGTCCCTCTGGCGGGACCTGGATGCCAGGACCGCCTCTCTGATATCCCTGATCGAGCTTGCCATCGCCGAGGGAGACGACTCTCTGGAGGACCAGATGCGGGCCGAAGGGGAGGAGATATCCTCTATCCTGAAGGGTGAGGAGCTCCGGCTGACCCTCTCGGGCCCCTACGACGAGCGTCCGGCCATACTGTCCATCCACTCGGGGGCCGGCGGCACCGAGTCACAGGACTGGGCCGAAATGCTGCTCCGCATGTACCTGCGCTGGGCGGAGGATAGGGGCTACTCCGCCCAGGTGCTGGACCTGAGCTACGGCGAAGAGGCTGGCCTCAAGGGGGCCACCATCGAGCTGGACGGCCAGTACGTGTACGGCCTGCTCAGGGCCGAGCGGGGAGTCCACCGGCTTGTCCGCCTGTCTCCCTTCGACGCCAACCACCTGCGTCACACCTCCTTCGCCCTGGTCGAGGTGCTGCCCGCCGCCGACGAGGACCCCGAGGTCAACGTCAGGAACGAGGACCTGAAGGTGGAGTTCTTCCGCTCCAGCGGCCCGGGAGGCCAGAACGTCCAGAAGGTCGCCTCGGCGGTCCGTATCACCCACCTGGCCACCGGCATCGTCGTGGCCTGTCAGAACGAGCGGTCGCAGCACCAGAACCGGGAGTTCGCCATGAAGATCCTGATGGCCCGCCTGCTGGAGAGGGAGGAGCAGGAGAGGGCGAAAGAGTTGGCCCGGCTGAAGGGCGACCACGTTTCGGCGGAGTGGGGCAGCCAGATACGGAGCTACGTACTGCACCCCTACAAGATGGTGAAGGACCACCGCACCGGCCTGCAGACCAGCGACGCCGAGGGGGTGCTCAACGGCTCGCTGGACGGGTTCATCGACGCCTACCTTATGTCTACCGTCGGCGCCGAGTAGCCCGGGGGTATAGGAGGGTGCGAGCCCCGGCGGGCGCCGGGCCTTCCAGGGGTGGAGCGGGCTACCCTAGCACTGCCACAGGATGTGGCCCATCCGGTCCCGCTTGGTCTGCATGTAGGCCCGGTTCTCCTCGTTGGCATCCATCTCGATGGGCACCCTGTCGACGATCTCCAGGTTGTATCCGGACAGGCCCACGACTTTGCGGGGGTTGTTGGTCATGATGCGCATCTTCGACACCCCCAGCTCCGTGAGTATCTGGGCGCCGGTGCCATAGTGCCGCAGGTCGGGCTCGAAGCCCAGGGACTCGTTGGCTTCGATGGTGTCCATTCCGTGGTCCTGGAGTGAGTAGGCCTTGATCTTGTTGTGGAGGCCGATCCCCCGGCCCTCCTGCTGCATGTAAAGGAAGACACCCTTGCCCTCCGTGGCGATCATATCCAGCGCAGCGTCCATCTGCTCGCCACAGTCGCAGCGCAGGCTGCCGAAGACGTCTCCGGTCAGGCACTCGCTGTGGACCCTGACCAGTACGGGCTCGTCCTTCTCCCAGGAGCCCATGACCAGCGCGATATGCTCGCCCGGCTCCACGGCGCTCCGGTAGGCCAGTGCCTGGAACTCCCCGCGGCTCGTGGGAAGCCGCGCCTCGGCCACCTTCTCGATGAGCCGCTCGTGGTGCCTCCGGTAGGCTATGAGCTGGGCAATGCTTATTATCCGCAGTCCATGCTCACGTCCGAACTGCTCCAGCTCAGGCATCCTCGCCATGGTGCCGTCGGGGTTCATTATCTCGCACACGACCCCCGCCGGATACAGGCCCGCGGCCTGGGCCAGGTCCACCACCGCCTCGGTGTGCCCGGCGCGTATCAGGACGCCCCCTTCGTGATAGCGGAGAGGGAACAGGTGTCCGGGATGGGCGAAGTCCATGGGGCGGGAGTCTGCGTCGACAATGGCCTTGATGGTGGCCGCCCGGTCCTGCGCGGATATGCCCGTGGTCGTGCCCTTGAGGTAGTCGACGGACACAGTGAAGGCGGTGCCGTGCTTGGCCGTGTTGTCGCCGTTCACCATCAGGGGAAGCTCCAGCTCGTCCAGCCTCGACCCCAGCACCGGCATACACAGAAGGCCCTTGGCGTGGGTGACCATGAAGTTCACGGCCTCTGGGGTTACCATCTCCGCCGCCATGACCAGGTCTCCCTCGTTCTCCCGATTCTCGTCGTCGACGACGATGAGAAGCTTCCCTGCCCTGATGTCCTCTATCGCTTCTTCGATGCTTGCCAGGGGCATTTGCCCTTCTCCCGGTTGAGAGGTGGACGGAGCTATCGGGTCACGGCTTGACCAGGCTCTCGACGTACTTGGCCAGCACGTCCACTTCCAGATTGACGGGGTCCCCTACGCGCCTCTCCTTCAGGGTCGTGTGCTCCAGCGTATATGGTATCACGGACACAGTGAAGGATGACGCCCTTCTATTTACCACCGTTAGGCTGATGCCGTCAACCGCCACGAACCCCTTTTCGACGATGTAGGGCATCAGCCGCTTGGGAGTACGGAATCCCATGAGCACGCAGTCGGCCTGGGGGCTGGCCGACTGCACCCTGCCGGTGGCATCCACGTGGCCCTGGACGATGTGCCCCCCAGCCGGTCGCCCACGGCCAGGGGCCGCTCCAGGTTGACCAGGTCCCCCTCCTTCAGCGCCCCCAGGTTCGTCTTCCGTAGGGTCTCCGGGGCCAGGTCCACGGCGAACACGCCGCCCTCCCCATTGCCATGAATCCGGACTACCGTGAGGCAGGCGCCGTTCACGGCGATGCTGTCTCCCAGCTTCAGCCCGTCCAGCGCCCGCACGGCCGCCACCGAAAGCCGGCCGCTGCCGGCTTCGTCCAGTTCCATGGCCCGGACCTTGGCCGCCTCCTCGACGATGCCCGTGAACATATCAACCCCCCTCAGCGGGATAGCCCACGACGAGAATATCCTCGTCCAAACGCCTCACCGTCACGTTGCTCAGGCCCAGGACCCGGGACATGGAGTCGGCTCCCCTTCCTCCCACGGGGGTCGGAGCGGACGCCCCGCCGATTACTTTTGGCGCTATGAAGGACGCCACACGGTCCACCAGACCGCCGTCGAACAGGGAGCCCAGGACCCTCTCGCCTCCCTCCACCAGCATGTCCACCACGCCCCGGCTGCCCAACGCTTCCAACAGGGCCGCCAGGTCGACGCCGCCGTCGCCGGAGGCGGGAAGCTGTAGCACCTCCGCGCCCGCGGCCCGCAGGGCATCCAACCGGCTCTCCTCGGCGCCCGCCACGGCGATCAGGGTGCTTCCCGGCTCTTCGAGCAGCCGGGCGCTCGGGGGGGTGAGGGCGTTGCTGTCCACCACAACCCTGAACGGCTGACGTGCCAAAGCCCGCCCCGCGCGGTCTCTGGCGGTCAGCTGGGGGTCGTCGCGCAGCACCGTGTTCACTCCCACCATGATGGCGTCGCAACGGCGTCGCATTTCGTGCACGTGCCGGCGGGACCGGGTGCCGGTGATCCACCTGGACTCGCCCGTGTGGGTGGCGATCTTCCCGTCCAGACTCATGGCGAACTTGGCCGTGACGTGGGGCAGGCCCGTCCTGATATGCTTCGCGAAGGCCCGGTACAGCTCGGCCGCCTCTCGCTCTCCGTCTCCCGTAACGACCCTGACGCCCGCCGCCCGCAGGTCGTCGATACCCCTGCCGTCTATCAGGGGATTGGGGTCCCTGGCCGCCACGTGGACCTCGCTTATGCGGGCCGCGAGAATCGCCTGGGTGCACGGAGGCGTGCGGCCGTGGACGCAGCACGGCTCCAGGGTCGTGTACAGTGCAGCGCCGGTCGCCAGGCTTCCCGCCCGCCGTAGGGCCACGACCTCCGCATGGCTCTGGCCCGGCGGCAGGGTATGGCCCTCGCCCAGCCTGACGCCGTCCTTTACCACCACAGCGCCCACAGACGGGTTCGGGCTGGTGGTCCCCAGGGCCCTCCTGGCCAGGGCCAGGGCCCTGCGCATGGGTCTCGTAGCCTGGGCCATGTCTTTGCCTGTCCCTCCCAGGCTAATTCTGGACACGGGCCGTCAGGGTGTCAAGCCAGGTCACCGGCCGGCGACCCTATCCGGGTCAGGCCGCCCGGCGCCTCTTCTTCCAGATGAACATGCCTCCGGCCATCAGCACCAGTGCCGCCACAGCCCCTTCCAAGACGCGCCATAGGACCGATGTCGTTCCTCTCGGCGCCCCCGTCGTCCGTCTCTCTTCGACAGGCGGGGCGGCCTCCGGGACCTGGGCAACCTGGGGTGTGGGCGAGGGCACACGAGTGGCCGGCCGGGCAGGCTCTGAAGGCGCGGGCGCCGGCGGTTCGTCTTCCTCCATCTCAGGCCCCGCTATGCCATCGAGCTCATCCGCTTCCTCTGTCACAGGCAGCCCGGCGGCCTCGCCACGCTCCACCGAAGTGGCGGCGGGTTCGGCTACTGGTGTGGACGTCGGGGTGTCCGGCTCGGCGGTTTCCCGTGGCGTGGGATCTGACGCCCCGTCTTCCATGGGTTGCGGAGCGGTTATGTCAACTCCCGCCATTTCAACCAAAGCCTCGGCCTCTACTGCCTCTGGAGACTCTAGGGGCTCCGCGGCCTCCGCTGCGGGCACGGCGGCGGGCTCCACGACCGACCGCGCGGCAGCAGCCGCTTGGACTTCGACGGCCTCGGCCGCCGCCGCCGGCTCCGCGATCTCCGTAGGCGCAACGGCAACGGTAGCCGCCGGGGCGGGCGTGACCACCGGTTCCTCTACGCCCTTCTCCAGGGCCGCGGCAGGTGTGGGTCCGGGTGAGGGCTCCGGCTCGGCCATGGCCGGCATATCCTCAGACGCCATCGCCATGGCGGCGGGCGTGGGCGGCTCGGGGGCCGGGTCGAGGGTGCTCTCGTAACCTCCCGCCGCGGCCCCTGAAACCACCTCCAGCACCTCGTCCTCCGCCTCGCGTTCCATCCCTATGGGCCCAATGGGCCCCACGGGCTGGTCCTCGGCCCCCTCTCCGGCGCTTTCGGGGACGGATATCCCCGCTGGAGCCGCCTCCGAGACCGGAGAAGGCGCGTCGGCGGCCGTCGGGGAGTCCTGGGCCCTGCTGACCGCGTCCTCGGTCAGCAGCCCGCCCATGTCCGCGGACAGCACCACCACGAACACGATGGCGGCCACCGACGCGGCTGTCCCGTACGCCCAGCCGGGGAGGCGTAAGACCCATCCCCGGGGGGCTCGTTCCGACGGCGCCTGGGACAGGACGAAGGTCGTTCTGGGCCGGACCATGGGAACCCGCCGCATGAGACCGACGGCGTACCCCAGGGAGTCCAGCTCCTCCCGGCACGCGGCGCAGGCGTCCACATGAGTCTCGATGCGGCGGGCCTGGCCGGGCGCCAGACGGCCGCTCAGGTACTCCGACAGCGCCTCGCCGCCGGGATGTTCCCGCCTCTTCCGGAATATGTTCATCACCCTATTCACTCTCTCGACGGAACCGGGCGGGCAAAAGTTCCCGTTGGCCTCGAAGGAAGTCCCGCATGTCCGCCCTGGCGCGGGAGAGGCGGGACTTGACGGTGCCCAGGGAGCAGCCCATGACCTGGGAGGCCTCTTCGTAGCTGTACCCCTGCACGTCGATGAGGACCACGGCCAGCCGCCGCTCCTCGGACAGGGACTGGAGCCCCTCCTGAATGGCGCGTCCCAGCTCGTTGCGTAGGGCCGTCTCCTCGGGCGACTCCTCCCCGGAGGGAGGCTCAGGCGCGGGAGGCCCGTCCTCCTCGGGACCGAGGGGGGAGAAGTCCAGGGACAGGGCCGGCCGTGCCTTGCGGGCCCGCATCATGTCCCGGCACTTGTTGGCGACGATCCGGAGCAGCCAGGCCCTGGGGTTGCCGCCCCGGAAGCTGCCGAAGGCCCTGTACCCGGATAGGAGGGCCTCCTGGGTCGCGTCGTCCGCCGACGCCCGGTCTCCCATCATGCGGAAGGCCAGGTTCTGGGCCCTGGCCTGGTGCTCCTCGATGACGCAGTTGTAGCAGCTCTCGTCCCCCGCACGGTCCCTGACGGGCAGGTATGTATGGCTGGAAGAGTGAGTCTGCATGGCTGTGCCCGAGGTCATCATTGGGAAGCCGTGGAAACACGGCCCACCCTGGGGATGTTAGGTTTCGCCGTGGCCACCGTCAAGGCGCCCCCGCCCCCGGGTTGCCCGGAGACCACCCCCCGTCTCCCCCGCCAACAGGCGGGAAGCATTCTTGCCCTCCACACCATCATCCCGGTGACACCCGCCACTTCCGAATCCCCCAACCGCGTCCTACCATAGTACCTATCCCGTTCTCCCTCTCCCTGGGGGAGAGGGCAGGGGTGAGGGCTAAATGGGAGAAAATGAGAGGAAATGAGAGGGAAACCGAAAATTCCCAGTATCGGGGAGCCCCCGTCATCCCGCCGGCTAAACTCATCCAGGAGAACACTGATATGAATGCACTCAGAGCCCGCGTATACGCACTCCGCAGGAAGATGGCCCGCCCCCTCGCCCTCCTGCGCCTCTACCGCTTGGTCTACGAGTACTGTATCCAGTACCACGCCGCCTTGGTCGAGCGCCTCGCCCCGCCCGACGGTCGCACCTTCATCGACCGGGTGGTCTCCGCCGGCTACGGGCTCCCCACCTTCATGGCGGTCCACAAATACCTGGAGAGGTGTCTCAGCCGGGGCGCCGAGCCAGACGCCGATACCCTCCTCCACATCCTCCTCCCCTGGTCCCGGTCCTATCCCACTCCCCAGGTCGACTAGGTGGGGGATTTGGGACGCCCCGTCTCCTTGACACCCTCCGGCGAAATACCTACAATCCGAGGTGGCGACGGGCCCAGGTAACACAATGGCCCTAGGTAGCAACGGGCGCTACTCGTCACGGCGTGCTGTTCGCCGGGCGGCCAATCCACGAGAGAGAATCAAGTCCTTGCTCGTAGCCGAAGGTATAGCCTTCGCCGACAACTCCCTGGTCCCCATCTGGGAGAAGGTCCTTTCGGGCACCAGGCTCTCCATGGAGGACGGCGTCAGGCTGTTCGAGACCGATGACTTCCCAGCGGTGGGACGCATGGCCGACCACGTCAAGCGGCAGCGGGAGGCCGACCGTGTCTACTTCGTGCTCAACCGCCACCTGAACCCGACCAACATCTGCGTCCTCTCCTGCACCTTCTGCGACTTCGCCAAGAAGAAGGGCGACCCCGACGCCTACGAGATGAGCATGGAGGAGATCCTGGACCACCTGGACGAGGAGACCCGGGAGGTCCACATGGTCGGCGGCCACCATCCCGATTGGCCCTTCGAAAGGTACGTGGAGATCGTCAGCACCATCCACAAGAACTTCCCCAACGTCCAGGTCAAGGCGTTCACGGCGGCCGAGATCGACTACTTCTACCGCCGCTGGAAGGTCGACCCGGAAGAGTCCCTGGCCATGCTGAAGGACGCCGGCCTGCGCTCCATGCCCGGCGGGGGCGCGGAGGTGTTCTCCGACCGGGTCCACAAGCTGCTGCTGCCTGGGAAGAACACGGCCAACCGGTGGCTGGAGATACACGGCATGGCCCACAGAATGGGCATCCCCTCCAACGCGACCCTGCTCTACGGCCACATCGAGACCTACCAGGAGCGGGTGGAGCACATGATGCGGCTGCGGGAGCTCCAGGACGACACGGGGGCTTCCTGGCCTTCATACCGCTGGAGTACCAGACGGGGGACACCAACCTGGTGCCAAGGCAGGCGTCGGCCGTGGAGGACCTGAAGACCGTGGCCGCGGCCAGGCTCGTTCTGGACAACTTTCCTCACATCAAGGCCTACTGGGTGATGATAGGCGAGGAGACGGCATCCATCTCCCTCCACTTCGGGGCCAGCGACCTGGACGGCACCATCGGCAAGGAGAGAATCGCTCACGCCGCCAAGGCAGCCAGCCCCGCGGGACTGGCCAGGGAGCGCATGGTGAACCTGATCCGGGACGCCGGGAAGGTGCCCGTAGAGAGGGACGCACTCTACAACACGGTCCGGGTGTATGAGAACTAGGGTAGGCAAGATACCTTACCTTAACTCGGAGCCGTTCTACTACAGGATGGTCCGGGACGACATCGAGCTCATCCCCCTGGTGCCCTCGGACCTGTCCCGGGCCGCCGAGGCCGGCGAGATCGACGCGGGCCCCGTGCCCATCGTGGACTGCTTCCGTCTGGAAGACCGCTTCACCCAGCTCGGCCAGTTCTGCATCGCCACCCTGAACAAGTCCCGCAGCATCCTCCTGTACTCCAAGCGGCCCATCCAAGACCTCGGCGGAGCCACCATCGGCATCACGGGAGAGACCTCCACCTCCCGCCGCCTTCTTCAGGTGCTGCTCACCTACCGGTTCGAGATCGAGCCCAAGGAGTACGTCACCCTCAAGGACGAGAGCGACGCTTTCCTCCTCATCGGAGACGACGCCCTGCGCCGGCGTTACGGGGTCCCGGGCTATCCCTACCGCTACGACCTGGGCGAGGAGTGGAACAAGTGGACCGGGATGCCCTTCGTCTTCGCCCTGTGGGTGGTGGACAAGGACATGCCCCAGAAGCGGATGACCTACCTGGAGAACGTCCTGTACACCTGCGTCGACGAGGGGCTGGAGCACATGGCCCAGATCGGCCAGAGGCGCGAGGACGTGCGCATGAGCGGCAAGGAGATCATAGAGTACTACCAGGGCTTCCGATACTGGGCGGGCGTCGGCGAGATCAAGGCCATCGCCAGGTTCCGCGAGTACCTCACCTCCCTCGGGGTGATCAGCGCGTCCTGATGCTGGACAGCGTTCGCGCCAAAGTAGACGCGGGAGAGCGGGTCACCCCGGAGGAGGGCCTGTTCCTGCTAAGGGAAGCTCCCCTGCTGGACCTGGCCCCCCTGGCCCAGGCCGTGCGGTACCGGCACAACCCCGACCCCACCGTCACCTTCGTCGTCGACACCAACCTGAACTACACCAACGTCTGCGACGCCTACTGCACCTTCTGCGCTTTCTACCGTACCGAGAGGGACGAGGACGCCTACACCCACTCGGTGGACGAGGTGATGGCCATGTTGGGCCAAGCCGCCTCCAAGGGGGTCACCACGGTCCTTATGCAGGGCGGGCTGAACCCCAAGCTGCCCCTGGAATACTACACAGACCTGGTGCGGGAGACCCGGCGGAGATACCCTCAGATCCATCCCCACTTCTTCTCCGCGCCCGAGATCATGAAGATATCCCAGGTGTCCGAGATGCCCGTTCGGGCCGTGCTGGCGGAGCTGAAGGAGGCGGGGCTGGACACCATCCCCGGCGGCGGCTCCGAGGTGCTGTCCAACCGGGTCAAGCACAAGATCAGCCGCCTGTTCCCCAAGGGCAAGGTGGACGATTGGACCCTGGTCCACCGGGAGGCCCACGACCTGGGATACAGGACCACGGCCACGATGATGTACGGCCACCTGGAAGAGGACGAGGACATCATCGAGCACCTGGAGCACGTCAGGAGCCTCCAGGACGACACCGGCGGGTTCACGGCCTTCATACCCTGGAGCTACAAGGCCGACAACACGGCCCTGGGCTCAAGGGTCAAGAAGCTGGCCGGGCCCAACCGGTACCTGAGGATCATGGCAGTCTCCCGCATATACCTGGACAACCTCCCCCACGTGCAGGCGTCCTGGTTCTCCGAGGGGAAGAAGACGGGCCAGGTGGCCCTCCACTTCGGCGGCGACGATTTCGGCGGGACCCTGTTCGACGAGAACGTGATGCAGGAAGCGGGCTTCTACAACCGCACCACGGTCCAAGAGGTGACAGACATCATCAGGGACGCGGGGTTCACCCCCGCCCAGCGGACCACCCTGTACGAGGTCATCCGCCACTACTAGGCATCCCGCCCCCGACGTTTCTGCTATGGGGTCCACGAGTATGCTCCGCCCCGCTGCCCCTGCCCTCTCACACGTACCCAGGCGGGGGACCCAGCATGGATAACCGAACCGGAAAGTAGAGGGGACGTACATATGGCCAACCTCCGCCTTGGAGTCGACATAGGAGGAACATTCACCGACCATGTCCTGTACGACCAGGAGTCCGGCAGGGTCCACACCCTGAAGACCCCGTCGACGCCGGAAGACCTCTCTCTGTGCGTACTGGAGGGCATCCGCAGGTTCGACGCGGGCCGGGACGGCGGCATCGCGGGCCTGGAGACCGTGGCCCACGGCACCACCGTGAACACCAACGCCATACTGGAGCGCAAGGGCGCCCTGTGCGGCCTCATCACCACCAGGGGGTTTCGGGACATCCTGGAGATCGGACGCCAGACCCGGCCCAAGTTCTACGACTGGTACGCCGACCGGCCCGTCCCCCTAGTCCCCAGGTACCTCCGCATCGGAGTGACGGAGCGGATCAACAGCAAGGGCGAGGTGATGGCGCCCCTGAACGAGGAGGACGTGCTCCAGGCCGTGGAGACCTTCAAGAGGGAGGAGGTGCAGGCGGTGGCAGTGTGCCTCCTCAACTCCTACGCCAACCCCGTCCACGAGAGGCGCGTCCGGGAGATCCTGGAGAGCGCCCTGCCGGGAGTCTACCTGGCCGTCTCCACCGACCTGAGCCCCGAGTTTCGTGAGTTCGAGCGTAGCAGCACCACCGCCGCCGCGGCCTACGTCGGACCCACCTTCGAGCGATACGTGGACCGGTTGGGCGAGGCCCTCTCCCGGGAGATGGATCCGGCCCCCAGACTCTACATCATGCAGTCTTCGGGTGGGATGGTCAGCAGCCGGGCCGCGACCCATCAGCCCCACCTGACCATCGAGTCGGGCCCCGCCGCCGGGGTGCTGGCCACCCTGGAGCTGGGGCGCCGGCTGGGTATCGGAGACCTGATCTCCTTCGACATGGGGGGCACCACAGCCAAGGCCAGCCTCATCCGGGAGGGCACGCCCTCTATGCTCAGCATGCTGGAGGTGGGTGGAGAGGCCACCGGCTTCTTCGGAGTCCGCATCACGGGCATGCCCATCAAGGCCCCGTCCATAGACCTGGTCGAGTGCAGCGCGGGAGGGGGGAGCATCGTCTGGACCGACGTGGCCGGCCTGCTGAAGGTGGGGCCGGAGAGCGCCGGCGCGGTGCCGGGCCCGGCCTGCTACGACACGGGGGGGACGGAGCCCACCGTCACGGACGCCCACGTGGTGCTGGGACGCATCGCCCCGGAGCGCTTCCTGGGCGGCGAGATGTCCATCAGCAGGAAGCTGGCGGAGGAGGCGGTGGCGCGCAGGGTGGGAGAGCCCCTGGGGATGGACCTCCACGAGGCGGCCCACGGCATTCTGGACGTGGTCAACGCCAACATGGTGCGCATCCTCCGGGTGGTCTCAGTGACCCGCGGTTTCGACCCCCGGGAGTACACCCTGGTGGCCTACGGAGGGGCCGGCCCCCTGCACGCCGGGTACCTGGCCCAGGAGCTGGGCATCGGCCGGATCATCATCCCACCCACGCCCGGCCTCTTCTCCGCCATGGGGCTGGTGTCGGGCGACATCCAGGTGAGCCGCAGCATGACGCGGTTGACCTTGGCCACCTCCGACAACCTCGCCCACATACGGCAGGCGCTGGTGGACGTCGTGGACCAGTGCCAGGACGCCCTGGAGGAGGAGCAGGTGCCCCCGGACGAAAGGGTGATGGTGCGGGCCTTGGACATGCGCTACGTCAGGCAGAACTTCGAGCTGGAGGTCGTCCTGGAGAGCGGGCTGGAGACGCCCGACGACCTCGCCAGGGCGGTGGACGCCTTCCACAAGCTCCACGACCGAAGCTACGGGCAGAGCAACGAGAGCGCCCCAGTCGAGGTGGTCAACGTCAAGGCCCGGGGCTCCGGCGCCCTACCCAAGCCAGAGCTCAGGGTGCTCGCCCAGGGAACGGCCGACTCGTCCCGTGCGCTGACGGGCACCCGCAGGGTGTTCTTCAGGGAGACCGGGTGGACGGACTGCCCCGACTACGACCGGGACGCCCTGCTGGCGGGGAACGTCATCGAGGGCCCCGCCATCGTCCACGAGTTCGATTCCTCCATCGTGGTGCTGCCGGGGCACCGGGCCGCCGTGGACCGGTACGGGGACATCGTCATAGAGACCTGACGCGCCCTTATCGTACAGACACAAGCGGTTGAGGAACGATCAAAGCGTCTGTACAATAAACGGTGTGGAATACGAGTGGGATGAGGCCAAGCGGCGAGACAACCTGGCGAAGCATCCCGGCGCTGACTTTTCAGATATCGTGGCTTTCCAGTGGGAAACTGCTGTTATCGCATCCAGCTATCGGCATGGTGAAGCCCGCTACGTCGCTGTCGGATACATCGGAGACAGGCTATATCACGTGGTCTACACCATGCGGGGGACAAGTGCCGCATCATCAGTCTCCGCAAGGCTAACCCCAGGGAAAGGAGACGATATGGAGACGCCGACTGACATTTACAAGCTGCCGTTCGAGGAATACGCCAGGATCACGGCCGAAAGAGGAGCCAGGGAGCATGGCGATCCCGATACACCCAAGCTGACGTTCGACGAGCTTGTCGAGAGCGACCAGACGCCCGATGAAATTGAGGCGGAGTACGGTCAGGAGGCCGCCATCAACGTCGGCATCGCCAGGGACCCGGACGCCCCGGAGCTGGACGAGGAATGGTTCACCCGCGCTCGGCCCGCGGCCGAGGTGCACCCGGAGCTGGTGGAACATTCGCTCCGCAGGCGCGGCAAACAGAAGGCCCCAACCAAGGAGCGGGTGACACTGCGGCTGGACGCCGACATAGTGGCCCACCTTCGCTCCAGCGGGCCCGGCTGGCAGACTCGGCTCAACGAGACGCTGCGCCAGACCGTGTTCGGGTCGTAAGGGGAGCCCGGTAGTGTAAGGCCTACAGGACGATCTCGAAGGTGACCCCCGTGGTGTCCTTCAACTCCAGCCGCTTGGGGTTGGCGTCGGTGGTCAGGTCCTGGTGGTGCAGGCTGTACCCGTCCATGTAGTCCACCGTCTGGGTGGGGTTGGGCGAGTCATTGAACATGACGAATGTCATCCCCGGGGGGGTCAGAACGTGCCGGTCCAGGGAGTGCCACACCCCCCTCTTGTAGGCGAACCCCTTGGAGCCGTCGATGAGGAAGGCCCGCACCTCGTCCGGATCGGGGAACGCCAGCGGGTCGTTCTCGTCGGTAGCGGGCGCCACGGCCACCGCCGCCATGGAGCCGCTGGTGGGGATGAAGACGTGGGTGCCGTGAAAATGCCGCTCCAGCTTGGTGAAGGTCATGGTCTGGTGGGGCTGCCACATCACCTTCGCGGTGGCCTCCCCCAGGGGCTGAAAGGCCAGGTCGAAGTCCGCCCGGCGGTCCGGGGGATGCTCTCTGGCATCCCAGATGTCGCCGTAGGGGCCGAAGGCCTCCTCGGTCATGGGTTCGATCTTGAGCCTCACCGTCCGCGGCATAGGGGTCACCTCCCGGCCATTGATGGGTAGGACGATAGCACCATCGTGCTACCGGGTCAACATCCAGGGCAACTAGTGCCCTGTCTCCGAATTTCGTTGTACCATCAGGCCCATTCCCGGCACTATTGGCCCGCCCTCCCACCCCGCGCTCCGCGCGGGCAAGGGACCCCCACCCACTAGTGGACCGGCACTTGGCTAGAGACGGGACGGGCCTGTTCGATGAACCTGTAGACGCCACACCAGGAGGCCTTCGCCCGCGCCTCCCCGACGGTCCGTCATCCTGTACAATGGTGCCTTGCCTGGCCACCAGGCATCCGTCGCGTGGGTCCGACCGACGGGACGGACCCGGACCAGCGAGCCGGACCAACGATTAAGGAGGACCCGGAGTATGAAGCTGAGCATCGACAGGACACAGCGTCTGGGGGTCATCGAGGACCTTCCCTACGCCAAGGCCATCAAGGACAACGAGCTGAGGGACCTGGTATACGACGCGTGGGCCATGTCCCTCTCTTCCAGCAGCTTCGAGAGGATCAACGACATGCCGTGCTCGCCCGGACCCGGGGGAGCGGAGTTGAAGGGCAGGGGTCAGGCGGCCCACCTGAACGGGGTCGCCCGCATCGGAGTGTCCATCGCCCAGGGCCTGAAGGACGAGGTGGGACACTTCCAGGTCGACGTGGACGAGGTGATCGCCGGCGGGCTCTGCCACGACCTGGGCAAGGCGTGGGAGTACGACCCGCAGAACCTGGAGAGGTGGTCCGACCACAGGATAACGGGCCAGCCCTCCCTGCGGCACCCCCTCTTCGGGGTATTCGTCGCCCTGACGGCGGGGCTGCCGGAGCAGATCGCCCATATCGCGGGCACCCACTCTGCCGAGGGGCGGCACATCACCCGGAGCCTCGTCGGAGAGATCATCGCCATCGCCGACGAGACATTCTGGAAGGTCCTCATCAGCGGGCGGCTACTGGAAGAGTAGGCCAGGCCGGCGTCGGCCGCACACCCGACGCCACGTCACTAGTGGGACGGGCCGCCGGCGTCGGGACGTATGCCGCACACCTCGGCCACCAGCTCGTAGGAGCGCAGCCTCTCGGTGAACCCGTGGCAGATGGTGACGATGCTCAGGTCGTCGGTCTCGTAGCTCTCGGCGACCTGCAGGATGCCGTCCCTCACCTGTTGGGGGTCTCCGTCGACGCAGACGCTGGTGTACTGCTCTACGAAGGCGGCCTCTTCGGGGGTGTAGCGGTAGGCCAGGGCCTCCTCGACCGTGGGGACGCCGTGGGCCCTCCCCGTCATGGACTGAAGGCGGGCCAGGTTGCGGCTGGAGGCCAGGCGCAGCGCCTCCTCCTCGGTGTCGGCGCACAGTACCTGCACGCCAACGTGCACCTTCGGCTCCGACAGGTAGGCAGACGGTTTGAAGTTCTGACGGTAGGCGTCGACGATGGCGGGCCCGTCTTTCACGCCGAGGCCGAAGTGGTGGGCATAGGCATAAGGCAGGCCCAGCTCCGCCGCGAGAAAGGCGCTGTCGACCCGGGACCCCAGCAGCCACACCTCGGGAGACGTCTGCTCGCCGGGGCCCGACTTGATGCCCGCGAAGGGGTGCCCGGCCTCCTGGCCGTCGGCCAGGTAGGCCAGCAGGTCGATGACGTGCCGGGGGTAGTGGCGGATGTCCTGGGGCCGTCCCGGGTACGCCAGGGCCAGGGCGGTGATCTGGTCGCTGCCCGGCGCCCGGCCCAGACCGAGGTCGATGCGCCCCGGGTACATCGACTCCAGCATGCGGAAGGACTCGGCGACCTTGAGGGCGCTGTAGTGGGGGAGCATGACGCCGCCGCTGCCCACCCTGATGTTGGCCGTGCGGGCGGCGATCTGCCCGATGAGTATCTCGGGAGCGGTGCCGGCGAAGTTAGGGGTGCTGTGGTGCTCCGCCACCCAGTAACGGGCGTAACCCAACCGCTCGGCGGCCACCGCCAGCTCCACCGTCTCCCACAGCGCCTGGCCGGCGGTTGCTCCCGCGCGGACCGGGGACTGGTCGACGACGCTGAGGGTCAGACCCTGGTCCACCGAGCTTCCGCCGCCCCCATCGTCAGTCTACAGCCCCTTGTCAGCCTACAGCCCCGTGCCGGCCTACAGTACGTGGTAGAGGAGCAGGTGCTCACTCAGTACGTCTAAGGCGAAGTCGTTCTTGTAGTCCCGCAGGACCGAGTGGATGTGGTTGGCGCCGTCCTGCCGGTTGTCGAACTCCACCACGAAGGGCATCCCGTGGAGGCGGTAGTAGTGGGGCACACCCTTCTGGACGGGGCCTCCCCACGCGAAGTGGATCCGGTCCAGCCCGCCCTGCCTCAGGTAATCGATCTTTCCCTGGGCCAGGTCCGGCGGGAGCTGGTTGACGTACTCCGTGGCCAGGGCCATCAGCATCTCCCGCTGGGTGCCCGACATCTGGGAGGCGGGCAGGCCTTCCTCCTCGGGCAGGGAGACGCGGGTGGCGTTGTAGGTGATGATGTCCAGGGGCGCCGTGTCGTAGATGACAGCCTTGGATTGCTGGGACTGGTCCAGGCTCTCCATCAGCTCGAAGCCCAAGTCCTCCCGGTCTCCCAGGATTCGCAAGCCCTTCTTCGGTCCCTTGTGCACCTCCGCGGGGTTGGCCCCAAAGAAGAAGGGCGTGGAGGAGATGACCTCCTCTTTCCAGACGCTGAAGTGGATTGAGATGTGGTGCCCCTCGACCCTCCATGCCCAGGGTGTATCGCCCTTCGGGTCTCCGAACACCGTCCAGTAGTAGAGGTCCGGGTCCCGGCTGTAGGTGACGATGTTCTGCTCCAGCTCCAGGGGCCCCAACACCTCTTCGTGCTCGATGATCAGGTTGGCCTGCTCATTGGAGCGCTCCGTCAGGCCGGTGGCCATCAGGGCGAGGGCCGGCTCCCTCTGGGGCTCGTCCATGTCCCGAAGGGCCAGACCGTGGCGGTTGAGGGGAGGGTAGTACCAGAGCACCCTCTCGCCGTCGGCGTAGTGGAACGTGGCCTTGGCCCTCTGGTCAGCCGAGAGGCTCTCCAGGAAGCCGGATGCCGCATCCCTCATCTTGACGGCGGCGGAGCCCCCGTTCTCGGCGGTCCTTGGGTCTGTCTTCATGATGGGGCACCTCGCGCGGTGGAGTAGCGGCCGTAACGCCGGCTGCGCCGGCGGCCGGTCCGCAACCCGAAGTTTAGTTGAGGGCCCATGGCGTGTCAACCTGCGCCGGAGACGCCGGAAGCGGGCCCCGGGGGCCCGCTCCTGCTCTTCTTCTCCGTCGCGTGGGCTACTCTGCGTCGGAGCTCCCCAGAAGGAAGGTCAGCTCCCGGACGTCCTGGAGATCCTGCAGGTGGTCTCCGGCCAGCCGGATCACCTCCTCGGTCCGCCGGGGGTCCAGGATGCCGTCGGTGAGGAAGCGGAACTTGCTGAGGCTGGCCTCCCTCGGCAACGGGTTGGCCCGGTCGCCGGGGACGATTCCGACGGTGCTGGTCAGAGTCCGCCCGTCTTTCATCGTCACGCAGGCCCGCGCCGTGGGGCCGTCCTCGGAGCCCGACGACTCCGTATCCTCGGAGACGCGGACCCTGGCGGCCACGGCCCGGACGCGGTCGTCGTCGATGGCCTCGGGATAGAAGGTCGTGACGTCGGCGCTCCCGCGCACCAGGGCCGAGGCGATGGAGTAGGGTACGCTGAACTTGGCGCTGAGCATGTTGTGGGGATAGGACCCCACCATCTCCGGAAGGTACCTCTTCAGCCCCACGTCGATGGTGTCGACCTCGTCGAGGGAGAAGCCCTCCTGGGTGCGCACCGCAAGGGCGGCCTCGATGGGCGGGTGAAGGGTGGCGCAGCAGGCGTGGAACTTGGTGTAGTTCTGCTGAATGCGGTACTCGCCCCCCAGACCGTCCAGCACCACGTCGGGGTCGAAGGACTCGCCGATGATGGTCCCGAACACGTCCGAGGGACCGTCCTCGACGCCGGTGAACCCCGCCTGGTACATGTGGAGGGCCAGGATGCCCATGAGCCCCGAGCGGCCAGGGTAGGCGTTGCGAATGGTGGCGCCCTCGAAGCAGGGACGCCACGTATTGGCGGGGCTCATCCCGCTGGCGACGTTTATGAGGGACCGCATCTGACCCGCGTCCAGCCCCTTCAGCTTACCCACCGCCACCGCGGTGCCGATGACGCCCCAGTGGCCGTGGGAGTGGACGTTGGGACGGGCCACCGTCGCGGCCCCGATGCGGGACTCCACCTCGTAGCCCACCAGCATCGCCTCGATGAACCGGCGTCCGTCGACGCCCATCTCCTCGCCGATGGCCAGTGCCCCGGGCATCGTGTGTATCGAGGGGTGTCCGCCGCCGAGCCGGTTGCCCTCATCCATCTCCAGACCCACGCCCGCCGTCGCGTTGACCAGCGTGGCCAGCATCGGCTCGGCCTTGAGCGGGTGCCCGAAGACGGTCGCGGTGGCGGGACCCGACCGCTCGGCGACCTGCCTAGCCAAGTTGGCGTTCTCGGGCAGCCGGCTGCCGGCGAGGATGGCGCCCACGGTATCGAGCACCACGTCCCGGACGCTGGCCACGGCGTCCTCGCTCAGGTCCTCGTACTTGGTATCCGCTATGAACTCGGTAACTCTGTCCAGGTAGTCTGCCATCCCACTCTCCTCCGTCGTCCGGCCTTCTCTCGCCCCATGGCCTCCCCCAGGGAGGGGCTGCGCGGTCTATCGCGCTCTGCCGCCCAGGGGTGACCGGGGGCCCTCGGCGTCCAGGAACCGGCCGTATCCGGCCTCCTGCTCCAGGGTCCCCTGGTTGTAGAGCACCTGGCCTCTCAGCAGGGTCATCCAGGGCCGGCCGCTTATCTCCCATCCCTCGAAGAGGCTGAAGCCAGAGTTGCCGTGGTGCTCGGCGGAGCGCACCGTCATCTTGGCCGCCGGGTCGAAGATCGACAGGTCGGCGTCGGAGCCCACCTGTATCGTTCCCTTGCGGGGATAGAGCCCGAAGATCCGCGCCGGGTTCTCGGACATCACCCGGGCCAGCCAGGACGGGGGAAGGCCGCGCTTGATGACGCCCTCGCTGTACGCCAGGGGCGCCAGGGTCTCGACCCCCGGCGAGCCGAAGGGGACGACCTCGCCCTGCTTGTTCAGGAATATGTTGTCCCACCCCTCCTGCTTCAGCTCCTTGGGGTAGGGGGCGTGGTCGCTGGCGACCGTCGAGATGTAGCCCAGCTCCAGACCCTGCCACATGGCGGGCTGGTCCGGGCCATCCTTGGCCCGCAGGGGCGGTCCGATCTTGGCCAGGGGGCCCACCTTCGCCATCTCCTCGTCGGAGAGCAGCAGGTACTGGGGGCAGGTCTCGGCCCACACCCGCTGCCCCGCCGCCTGGGCCTGCTTGATCCGCTCCAGCCCCACCTCGCTGCTCAGGTGGACGACGTACAGGGGGCAGTTGGTCACCGCGGCCATCTTCACGGCCCTGTTGATGGCCTCCTCCTCGGCCCACGTGGGGCACGCCTCGGGGAAGTGGGTGGGGTGGGTGTGCCCGTCGGCGATGAGCTTGTTTTCCAGGTAGTCGATGATGTTCCCGCTCTCGCAGTGCATCTGCAGCACGCCGCCGCCCTTGGAGACCAGCTCCATGGCCTCGCAGATGTAGTCGTCGTCGCACATGCGGCCGGGACGCTTCTTGTACGTCATGAACATCTTGAACGACTTGACGCCCATGTCCAGGGCCCTCGGCAAGCTCTTGAGTATGTAGGGCTGGTTGGCCAGGATGTAGTGGAACGAGAAGTCGACCACCGCGTTGGAGGAGATCTCCTCCCGGTGGCGGTTTATGGCCTGGTCCAGGGTCTCGCCGCCGTCGGTGTCGTAGGTGCCGAAGGGGACGAGGGTGGTCAGCCCGGCGTGGGCGCCGGCGATGGAGCCGATCCCGTAGCCGTCGGTGCGGTCCAGGTGCACGTGGGAGTCTATGAGGCCGGGAAAGACGTGCTTCCCGGTGGCGTCGATGTAGCGGTCCGCGGGAGGGAAGGTCTCCGGGTCGCCCACCGCAACGATCTTCTCCCCCTTGATGGCCACGGCGCCGTCGCTGACGCTGGTGGCGGTCACGATCTGGCCGCCGTGTACGATGGTGTCTACCCTGTTCTCCTGCATCCGTCCTCCTCCAGTGCTAAGCTGCGACCCCCCGGTCGACCTTGGGTCCAGGCCGTGCATGTGGCCAACTCCGTCAACATGCACGGTCGTCACATGCAGATGATTGCTGGCCCTAGTGGCGGATGCGCAGGCCCTTGCCGGGGGTGGCCCCAGTGTGCTCGCCCCCGTCTATGACCACCTTTCCGTTGACTATCACGTAGGGTATCCCCAGGGGGAACTGCTTGGGGTTGGTCCTGGTGGCCGGCGCCTTCACCGTGTTGGGGTCGAATATGGTGATGTCGGCCTTCATCCCGTCCCGGAGCAGTCCCCGGTCGCGGATGCCCAGGCGTTGGGCCGCGAAGGACGTCATCTTGCGTATGGCCTCGGGCAGGCGCAGGTGCTTCTCCGCCCGTACGAACTCGGCAAGGATGACTGGGAAGCAGCCGTAGCTGCGGGGGCTGGGGAAGTCTCCCAGCAGGACCGCGTCGCTTCCCACCATGCCGCAGGGATGGGACACGAACAGCGGCAGGGTCTGGGCGTTGGTGCCCACCGACACACCGCAGATGCCTAGCTCCTCGTCGACCAGCAGGTCGAACAGGCAGTCCAGCTCCTCCTCGCCCCGCAACCTGGCGATCTCCGCCAGGGAGAGGCCCTCGTACTGCTTGTTGTGGGGCTGGCGGAAGTAGGTCAGCCACGTTTGGCCCAGGTCTCCCAGGGCGTTGGTGGAGCCGGCCATCTCCCGCTTGAGCGTTTGCCGGTCGTCGGCGGACTGCAGCGCCTCCATCAGCCGTTCGGGGCCGCCGTCCTTGGCCCAGTTGGGGATGCCGATGATCACCCGGGTGCTGCTGTAGATGTAGGGATAGCAATCGAAGGTGACGTCCAACCCCTCGTCCCGGCCGTTCTCCACCAGGCCGATGAAGTCGTACTGGCTGCCGGCTCCTCGGGCCCGCTGCCGGTAGTGGGTCAGGTGGACGGGGATGCCGCTCTTGCGGCCGATCTCGATGGCCTCTTCCCAGGGGGCTAGAATACCGTTCTTGGCCAGGCTGGCCCGGGTGTGGGTGTGGTAGAAGCCGCCCAAAGACGCGGCCACCTTGGAAAGCTCGATCAGCTCGTTGGTGTCGGCGTATGCGCCGGGTGGATAGTCCAGTCCCGTGGAGAGGCCACACGCCCCCTCCTCCATGGCCTCCCGGACCACGGACTTCATGTCCTCCAGCTCGGCGTCAGTGGCCGGGCGGTCGTTCCAACCGACGGACCAGATACGGACCTGGGAGTTCCCAAGGATCATGGCCACGTTCACCGCCACCGTGCCGTCCATGGTGGAGAGGTACTCGGCGGTGCTCAGCCAGCCGGCGGGACCCGGAGGTTGGCCGTTGAGGCCCCGATCGAGAACGATGAACCGCTCCTGGTCCTCGTGGTTCTTGAAGGGGGCCATGGAGTTGCCGTCGATGCCCATCAGCTCGGTGGTTATGCCCTGGCGCACCTTGGGCTCGTGCAGAGGCTCCCCCAGGATGGTGAGGCCGGCGTGGGAGTGCACGTCGATGAACCCTGGGGAGACCACGTGACCGGAGGCGTCGATGGTGCGGGCCGTCTCCACGTGGCTGGTGTCGCCCCTGATGACACTGAGCGTGTCCCCCTCGACGGCGACTGACCCATAGTAGCCGGGGTTGCCGGAGCCGTCGATGATCAGGCCGTTCTTGATGAGCAGGTCGACCAAGACATCCTCCCATGGGTCCGGGATGCGTAAGGGGTGGGCTTCGATGTGCCGGACGACCCTAATTGTGACCCCGGGGCATGGTGCTGTCAAGGTTGGCGACGCTTACGGAGTGCTCCCCAGGTCGCCTCTAGACCGGGTACTTCTTCAGGAGCTGGCGGGCGATGATGAGCCGCTGGACCTCGTTGGTGCCTTCGCCGATGATCATCAGCGGGGCGTCCCGGTAGTAGCGCTCCAGCGGGTACTCCTTTATGTAGCCGTACCCGCCATGGATACGCATGGCCTCAAGGGTGACCTCGGCGCAGACCTCGCTGGCGAACAGCTTGGCCATTCCCGCTTCCAGGTCCACCCTCTCGCCCCTGTCCTTCTGCTCCGCGGCCTTGTAGGTGAGGAGGCGGGCCGCCTCGATCTTGGTGGCCATGTCCGCCAGCTTGAGCTGGATGGCCTGGTGCTCCGCGATGGGCACGCCGAAGGCCTTGCGCTGCTGGGCGTACCGCATCGACGCCTCGAAGGCCGCCGTGGCCACGCCCACAGCCCTGGCGGCGACGTTTATGCGCCCCGTCTCCAGGCCGCTCATCACCTGCTGGAATCCCCGGCCCTCCTGGCCTCCCACCAGGTTGTCGACCGGGACTCGAAACTCCTCGAAGATGAGCTCGCAGGTGTCCAGGCCTCGGTATCCCAGCTTGTCCAGGTCCCGGCCGACCCTGAAGCCCGGACCCTTCTCGACGATGAAGCAACTCATGCCCCGATGGGGCGGGTCCGCCTCCCGGTTGGTCTTGGTCAGCAGGGCGAAGGTGTCCCCGTGCCTGCCGTTCGTGATGAACATCTTGGCGCCGTTGATGACGTACTCCTCGCCGTCCCGCGCCGCCGTCGTTTCGATGGACTGGACGTCGGTGCCGGCGTTGGGCTCGGTGAGGGCCAGGCCTCCCCGCTTGTCGCCCCGGGCCATGGCTGGGAGGAACCGCTGCTTCTGCTCCTCGGTGCCGAAGGTGGAGACGACGTGGGCCATGATGTGGTGAGTGCCGATGACGCCGCTGATGCTCATCCACCCCTTGGACAGCTCCTCGAAGATGGTGGCAAATGTGGTGTAGTCCAGGCCCATCCCTCCATACTCCTCGGGAATGGTGATCCCGAACAGCCCCATCTCCTTCATCTTGTCGATGACCTCCAGGGGCACGATGTCGTCCCGCTCGTACTCGGCGACGATGGGGTCCAGCTCGCGTTTCACGAACTCTTGGACCATGCCAACGATCTGGGCGCGGGCCTCGGGCGGCGTATTGGTAGTCACAGGCGTCTCCTTCTTGCTCATGTTTGGGCCAATTGTCTATGCAACGACTTAGCCATGGTAGTGTCTCGGACCGCGAGAGGCCAGTTGGTCCGAGCCGGGTTGGCCCCCGCTGACGATACGAACCCCTGACGAGGATGACACCGGACCAGAGACTCCGATAGGAGTATGGAATGACACTACGGCCCGCCAGGACGCAGTGGATGATGCCATCGAAGTCCTGGGAATCGGCCAAAGTCGGAGTCGGTCGAGACCACCGTGCAGCCATGCTCTACCGCGATCGCCGCGTGTTGGGCGTCGGCAACCAGCTTACCGGAGGCTCCGGACTCGCGGCACAGCCGTTCGAATATCTCCATGTGATCGGGACCGGGACCGACGATTCGCGCGGTCGGGCGCTCCACGAGGGATGACACGAATGCGAAGGACTGGTTGAGGCTGGATGGCGGGTCGAAGACCCTGGGGTTAGTTACCACGCGGACGAAGCCGGACATCACGAGGACGGAGAGGGCGAACGGCTCCGGTCCCGTCGCTAAACGAGTAACCCACGCCGCATACTCGGAGTGTTCGGGGAGGTCTTCGACGTGGGCATATACAAGGACATTTACGTCGGGAAGCAACATCCCGAATCACCGATTCTCTTGCCCGAACCGGGCCTCGTCATCCCGTGCGTCGAGCGCCCTTGGCCGGTCGAGATCGACTCCCGGGCGGGCATGAACGCCCCGTATGGTCACCAGCCGGAACGGCGGCGATTCCGACCGCTCGGGGCGCTTCAGAGCATCGTCCAACGTCTTGGAGATGAAGGCACTGACACTGATGCCACGGGCTTCGGCTGCGCGGCGCACCTGCTTTGCAAGACGGTCGTCAAGGGAAATTGTGGTCCTCATGATGCAAGAGCATAACATATCTGCATCAACGCATCAACACCAGACATCACCCTCCGTGTCACCACCGTACCCTCGGTTAGATCAGGACTACCCGCTCAACCGAACGTTGCCCTTGGACAAGGGCCGGGCCTATAATTGGGCGCAGGCGTGTACTGGACAGATGCTGCTGGCCGTGGACATAGGAAACACCAACATCAGCCTGGGGGTCTTCGACGGCGCCCGGTTGGTCTCCACCTGGCGCATCGCCTCGGACCGCCGGCGCATGGCCGACGAGTACGGCCTTCTGCTGGGCAGCATCCTTCCCCTCAAAGGGGTGGAACGGGCCCAGGTGACGGCCGCGTGCATGTGCAGCGGGGTGCCGACCCTCACGACCACCTTCGAGGAGGCCTGCCGCGTCCACTTCGGCGTCTCTCCCCTCACGGTGACCGCCGGCGTCAAGACGGGGGTGAGCATCCTCTACGACAGCCCCAGGGACGTGGGAGCCGACCGCATAGTGGACGCCGCGGCGGCGTACAAGACGTACGGCGGCCCGGTGATAATCGTCGACTTCGGCACCGCGACGGTGTTCGACGCCGTCTCCGGCGCCGGGGAGTATCTTGGGGGCGCCATCTCTCCAGGCATCGACGTGGCGGCCGAGGCCCTGTTCCTCAACACCTCGATGCTGCGCAGGGTGGAGCTGACGCCTCCCAGGACGGCCATCGGACGCAACACGGTCGCGGCCCTCCAGTCGGGCCTGGTGCTGGGATACGTCGGCCTGGTGGAAGGGATGGTGGCCCGGTTCAAGGAGGAGTTGGGGCAGGACTCCCGGGTGGTCGCCACCGGTGGGCTCGCCCACGTGATCGCCCAAAGGACGGACGTGTTCGACGATATCAACCCGGACCTGACCCTGCTGGGGCTGCGCATCATCCACGACTTGAACGCGGCGGTCCCGACCTCCGACAGAGAACGGGAGGCCTGAAGACGTGCCGGGCAGGCTGGATAAGGCGCAGGTCGTTCTGGGAGTAACGGGAAGCATCGCCTGCTACAAGGCGCTGGACCTGGCCAGCAAGCTCACCCAGGCGGGGGGCCTCGTGGACACCATCATGAGCTACGGCGCGACCCGTTTCGTGACTCCCCTGGCCTTCCGCAGCATCACCCACAGGCCGGTGGTCACCGACACCTTCGACCCCGACTCGGAGCTCTCGGTGGAGCACGTGGCCCTGGCCCAGAGGGCCGACATCCTGGTGGCCGCGCCGGCCACGGCCCACCTGATCGCCAAGGTCGCCGCGGGCCTGGCCGACGACCCTCTGACCACGACGATTCTGGCCACTGCCGCGCCGGTTGTGGTGGCCCCCGCGATGGACGGGCACATGTACGAGAACCCGGCGACACAGCAGAACCTGGCCACCCTGCGGTCCCGCGGCATCATCGTCGTCGGGCCGGCCACTGGCCACCTGGCATCGGGCATGGTCGGGCCGGGCAGGCTGGTGGAGGCTGTGGAGCTGATGGGGCACATCAGCGCGGTCCTCGCCCGGGGGGGAGATCTCGCCGGACGCACCATCGTGGTGAGCGCGGGGGGCACCCGGGAGCCCATCGACCCGGTGCGGGTGGTCGCCAACCGCTCCTCGGGCAAGATGGGGTACGCCCTGGCCGAGGCCGCCCGCGACCGGGGCGCCGACGTAGTGCTCGTCGCCGCCCCCACGGGCCTGCCCGACCCGGTGGCGGTCAGGACCGTCCACGTGGAGACGGCGTTGGAGATGCGGGACGCGGTCATGAGGTCGTCGGAGGGGGCCCATGCCCTGATCATGGCCGCTGCGGTGGCGGACTACCGGCCGACGACGGCATCCGCCGAGAAGATGAAAAAGGGCGCCGAAACCTGGTCCATTGAGCTCGAGCAGAACCCGGACATCCTGAACGAGGCCCGGGGGCCCCTGGTCAGGGTCGGGTTCGCGGCGGAGAGCGAACGGCTGCAGGAGAACGCGAGGGCCAAGGTGGCGGGGAAGTCCCTGGACCTGATCGTGGCCAACGACATCACCAGGGACGACTCGGGGTTCGCCTCCGACACCAACAAGGTCCTGCTGGTGGACAGGCACGGCAACGTGGAAGACCTGCCGGTGATGTCGAAATACGACGTGGCCTCCCACATACTGGACCGGGTCGGAGAGCTGCTGGCCGCAGCGGACTAGGCCCTCACCAACCCACCGCGGCGCCGTCTTTGCGGGGCTCCGAGCCCCCCTTCAGGACCCCCGTACCCGGGTCCCGCTGGATGACCTGCCCTCCACCGAACAGGTACCGGTGGTACCCCTGCACCAGGAAGGCGTTGTGGCCCCTGGCCCTGAGGGCCTCGAAGGTGCTCTGGGGAAGGCCCTCCTCCAGGGCCACGCCGCGGCCGAGCTGGATGCTGAATCGGAGAGCGTTCAGGGCCTCCTGTGGGTCCAGGCCGAAGTCGATCATGTTGACCAGCGCCTGGAGGTGTCCCTGGGGCTGCTGAAAGGCCCCCATGACGCCGAAGCTTAGGACGAGCTCGCCGTCCCGGGTGGCCATGGCGGGGATGATGGTGTGGTAGGGGCGCTTCCCGGGCGCCAGCTCGTTGGGGTGCCCGGACTCCAGCGAGAACAGGGAGCCCCGGTTGTGCAGGGCGATCCCGGTCCCCGGGACCACGAGGCCGGTGCCGAATATCTCGAACAGGCTGTTGATCAACGAGCAGCCGTTGCCCTGGCCGTCCATGCAGGACACGTAGACGGTGTCTCCCGAGGTCTTCACCACCCCGGGCGAGACCTCGGCCATGGCCCGGTCCGGCCTCACCAACGCCCGGCGTTCCGTGGCGTACTCCTTGGAGAGGAGTCGCCGGGTGGGCACGTCCACCTTCCTGGGGTCCGCGATGTACCGGAGGGCGTCGGCGAAGGCCAGACGCATGGCCTCGATCAGGTGGTGGTAGGTGTCGGGGGTCTGGGGCCCCATCCCTGGGATGTCGAACCCCTCCGCAACGTTCAGGGCCATCAGGGCAGCCAGCCCCTGGTCGTTGGGTGGGCACTCCCAGCAGGTGTAGCCCCGGTAGTCCGTGGAGATGGGCTCGTCCCAGTCGGAGGTGTGGCTGCCAATGTCCTCCGCGGCAAGCCAGCCGCCCTGCTCCTGCACGAAGTCGGCCATCCTGCGCGCCAGGTCGCCCTTGTAGAACGCTTCAGCGCCACCCTCGGCGATGGTGCGCAGGGTGGTGGCCAGCTCGGGCAGCTTCACCACGTCGCCGGGCCGGGGAGCGCGGCCGTTCAGCATCAGCTCCGCTCCCGACGGGAGCTGGGAGAGCTGTTTCATCCCGGCTTGCCACAGCCAGGAGATGACGTCGGACACGGCAAAGCCCTCCTCGGCGTACTCGATGGCCGGTCCCAGGACCTTTGCCAGGGGCATGGTGCCGTGGGCCGACAGTAGCTTCTCCCAACCGTCCACCGTGCCGGGTACGGTCACGGCGTGGGGGCTGAAGTAGGGATAGTCGGCGTGGCCGGCCCTCCGGAGCTCCTCCGACGAGGCCGCGGCAGGGGCCCGGCCGCTGGCGTTCAGGGCGGAGACCTTCTTGTCCTTGTCCGTCCACACCAGGGCGAACAGGTCGCCCCCTACCCCCGTGTAGAAGGGCTCTACCACCGACAGGGCCGCCGCCGACGCCACCGCGCCATCCACGGCGTTGCCGCCCTCCATCAGCATACGCAGGCCGGCCACCGCCGCCAGGGGCTGACTGGTGGCCACCATACCGTTGCGGGCGTGGACCGTGGACCTCCTGGAGTCGAAGAACATGGACAGCCTCCCGGCCCCGCCCGTTGGACCGGGCTTGGCCGTGGCTATCCTACCATATCTCTCCCTTGACGCGCCCACGGTGGAGACGTAATCTGGTGGTGCTCTCCAGGCCACGGAGGAGAGGGATCGGAGGATGAAATGGCGGAAGGATACTCGGCCCCCGAGCAGCTTGCCGACACCGGCTGGCTGGCCGAACACCTTGGAGACCCGAACCTGCGGGTTGTCGATGCCGACGTGCAGGCGGCGTACCAGCGGGGACATATCCCGGGAGCCGTGCTGATCCCAGACAACTACGAGAAGGACCCGGACACGGGCCGTGTCCTGATACTGCCTCCGGAGAAGTTTTCCAAGATGATGGAGGACCTGGGCATCGGCGACGACACGCTGGTGATCGCCTATGACAACTCCCGAAGCCTGTACGCCGGGAGGCTGTGGTGGGCGATGCGCTACTACGGGCACCAGGAAGTGAAGGTGCTCAACGGCGGCTGGAAGAAGTGGCTCCGGGAGGGCCGTCCCGTCAGCCTGGACGCTCCCGAGGCCCGGAGCGGCGTCACCTTTACGTCCAGGCCCGACCCGTCCCTCAACGTCACCACGGACGAGCTGAAGGAGAGGTACAACGCGCCCGGAACGGTGGTGTGGGACGTGCGGACCCGGGGCGAGTACACGGGAGAGAACCCGCGTCACAACCAGAGGCCGGGCCACATCCCCGGCGCCAGCCACATGGAGTGGGTCGAGATGATAGACCCGCAGACTGACATGTTCAAGCCCGCGGAGGAGATGCGCCGCCTCCTCACGGCGAAGGGGATCACCCCCGAAAAGGAGGTGTTCGCCCATTGACAGGGCGGCATCCGTTCGGGGAACGGCACATTCGTACTCAAGCTCCTCGGCTACGACCGGGCACGCAACTACGATGGCTCATGGGGAGACTGGGGCAACCGGGACGACACGCCCATCGAGCAAGGAGGCTGAAGGCACACCGGTTTCCTTGCCACGACTCCTGAACCGTAGTATATTGGGGCCGACCGGCCCCCTACGGGGAATTTCATAGCTAACTGAGGAGAGTCCAACGTGTACACCAAGCAAGCCTTGAGCCAGGACCAGTGCCTTGCCGCCATCAACGCGGTTGCCGAGGCGTTCAAGAGGGACCACCCCGACGCCCAGTGGACCCTGGCCATCGTGGACGACGGCGGCAACCTGATGGCCTTCACCAGGTCCGACGGCGCCGGTCCCCTGCTGGGCCGGAACGTCATAAAGAAGGCCTACACCTCGGCCATGACCGGCGCCAGCACCAAGGTGTTCGGCCAGCCCCGGGAGGGCGAGGGCGACTTCGCGGCCGCCCTGTCTGAGCACGACTGGAACGTGACCGAGTGGGGCGACCCGATGCTGATGGTGATCTCGGGCGGCATCGCCATCAAGGCGCCCGACGGCTCCCTCATGGGCGGCATCGGCGTCTCCGGCCTGCCCTACGGCCCGGGAGACCACGACATGTCGCTGATCGGCATCAAGGCGATGGGCCTCTAGCCACTACCCGTACCGTGACGCCTCGATGGCGGGACGGGTCGCGGCAAGCCCATCGACTGGCCTATCCAACCCCTCCACGAGGACCCATGGCAAGGCAATCGGGAGGTGACCGGCATGGCGCAGATAGACGGCCTGGGTCACGTTGGGATATACGTACACGACCTGATGGCCCAGCGGGACTTCTGGTCCAGGGTCATGGGCCTCCAGATAGCCGACGAGGACTTGGAGGGCCTGGGCATGGTGTTCCTCAGCTCCCACCCCGATGAGGAGCACCACGAGTTCGTCCTCATGCGGGGGAGGGACGTGCCGCGGGAGGCCAAGGTCGTGCAGCAGGTGTCCTTCAAGGTGCCCACCATCGACGACCTGAAGGAATACCAGGCCAGACTCGTGGCCGAGGACGTGGAGATCGAGCGCATCGTCAGCCACGGCAACGCCCTGGGCATGTATTTCTTCGACCCCGAGGGGAACCGCATAGAGCTCTACTACAAGACGGGCTTTCCCGTGCCCCAGCCCCACGGGGAAGCCATCGACCTCGGGGCCTCGGCCGAGGAGCTGCTGGCCAAGGCCAGGGCCGCCATACCCGGTGACTAGACCCCGCGACCCGCCCATCGTACGGATCCCACGGGAGGCCCCCATGTCCGACCAAGCCCTGGACATCGACCCCAAGGAAACGGCCCTCATCATGGTCGACATGCAGAACGACTTCTGCCATCCCCAGGGGTTCTACGCCCGGAACAGGGACCGTATGACCTCCATCGGCCTGGTGCCCGAGCTGGTGGAGGGACGGGTCGGCACGATGAAGGAGCTGCTCAGGGCCGCCCGGGAGGCGGGCCTGTTCATAGTCCACACCCAGATCGTACGGGACGACGATCCCTCCCATTACATGTGGAAGATCCACAAGGTGGTCCCCCGCACCTTCCAGGCCGTGTCGGGCGCCTCGGAAACGCCCCTGGTGCCCGGCTCCTGGGGGGCAGAGACCCACGACGAGCTGGCCCCGGCCGAGGGGGAGCACGTCCTGGTAAAGCGGGCATTTTCGTCCTTCTACCAGACAGACCTGGAGTTGATGCTGCGCCGCAGGGGCATCCGCACGGTCATCATAGCGGGGACGGTGACCTATGCCTGCGTCCTGCACACCGCCTTCGACGCCAACGTGCGGGACTTCGACGTGGTCATGCCCTCCGACGGCGTGGCGTCGTGGGCTGCCGACCTGCAGGACCCGACCCTACGCATCGTGGACCTGATCCTGGGCGCCAGCGTCTCCACCGGCGAGCTGTTGGAGCTGCTGGCGGCGAGCAAGGTCTCCCGGTAGACCGCCGGCCCTATTCCTGGCAACTCGAACGAAGGAGGGAGCCATGCCACGAGGCAACGAACCCCTCGGGGACATCGCCACCGAGGTGCTGTTCGAGAACGAGCGAGTGAAGATATGGACCCTGGTCGTCGACCCGGGCGAGGCCAGCCCATGGCACCTTCATCCCCGGGACTACCTCACCATCACGGTGGAGGGGGATCGGATTTCGTTGGAGCACGAGGACGGGTCCACGGAGGCCAGCACCCACGAGCCCGGCCGCTGGAAGTGGCACGGAGAGCACGTGGTGCACCGGGTGGTCAACGACGGGACGACCCGCTACCGCAACATCCTGGTGGAGATGAAGGACTAGGGCGGAGGGCCGCGAGGGCCCGTCGGGAGGAAGACCATGACAAAGATGATAGTCGGCGCTGGCGAGAACATGTACGAGGTGCTCTATCCGTGGGGCAAGGTCCCCGAGGGCACGGCCTTCGGCAACGTCAGCCACACGGCGACCGACTCCAAGGGGCGAGTGTACGCGGCCCAGAGGTCCGACCCGCCGATGCTCGTGTTCGACGGCGAGGGCAACCTCCTGAGCACCTGGGGCAGGGGGGACCTGGTGGACCCCCACGGCATATACATCAGCCCCACCGACGAGATCTTCGTCATCGACCGCGACTACCACCAGGTGCTCAAGGTCGACACCGATGGACGGGTTCAGATGCGGTTGGGCGACCGGGGAAGGCCCTCCGGACAGGCGCCCTTCAGCCACCCGGCCGACGTGGCCGTCTCCTCCTCGGGGGACATCTTCATCTGCGACGGCTACGGCAACTCCAGCGTTCACCGGTACACGGGCGACGGGAAGTACCTGGGCTCGTGGGGCTCGCCGGGTAAGGGCCCCTCCCAGTTCACGACCCCCCATGGCATCTGGCTGGACGAGGATGACCGGGTCTACATATGCGACCGGGAGAACGACCGCGTCCAGGTGCTGAGCATGGAGGGCGACTTCATCATGGAGTGGGCCGATTGCTGGCACCCCATGGATATCTGGATGGACTCCCAGGGAAGGTTCTTGGTGACCGACCAGAGCCCCAGGGTGTCCCTGTGGTCACGGGACGGAGAGCTGCTGGGCCGGGCGCGGACCCTCTTCAACGGCCACAGCATCTGGGGAGACCCCGACGGCCACCTCTACACCGCGGGCAACGTCGCCCGCCTCACCAAGTACGCCAAGCTGTAGTTTGCCCCAAGGCGCCCCGGCTCCCCCATCCATCCCACAGCTGTCGGAGACTTGCGTCGTTGACCTCGCCCGCGGGCCTTGGCTATAATCCAAGCACGATGGGGACGCACAAGACGCTCCATCGGCGAAGGGGGATAGTCTTGGACCCCGGCCAAGTGGCGCGCATGGCGGTCGATTTAGCCTCGGAGAAGCAGGCCGAGGATATCGTCATGCTGGACATCCGGAAGATGACCGGGTTTGCGGACTACTTCGTCATCATGAGCGCCAACAGCCGCCGGCAGCTCGAGGCTTTGCAGGAAGACCTGGTGAAGTCTCTCAAGGAGTCGGGGGTGTTGCTCCACCACAGGGAAGGCACCGCCGAGTCGGGGTGGCTCCTCCTGGACTACAGCGACGTGATAATCCACCTGTTCGGCGCCGAGGAGCGGGACTTCTACCGCCTGGACCAGCTCTGGTCCGGCGCGGCAGAGGTTGTCAGGGTTCTATGATCCAGTCATCGACGGCCCGCCGGTAGCTCACGATCTCATCGGGCTCGAAGAACAGCGCGATCTCCCGCTGGGCAGTCTCCACCGAATCGGACCCGTGGATCAGGTTGCGGCCTATGTCCACGGCCAGGTCTCCCCTGATGCTGCCGGGCGGCGAGTTCAGCGGCGCGGTCTCGCCCATGGTGTTCCGGGTCAGCCTGACGGCGTTGGGCGCTTCCAGCACCATGGCGATGATGGGCGCCGACGTGATGAAGTCCACCAGCCCCTGGAAGAACGGTCTCTCCCGGTGCTCCCCGTAGTGCCTGCCCGCCATCTCTAGGTCCATCTGCAGCATCTTCATCGCCGCTATCTTCAGCCCCCGGCTCTCCAGCCTGGAGATGATCTCCCCGGCCAACCCCCTCTGGACGGCGTCGGGCTTGATCAGTACCAGCGTTCGCTCCATGTCGCTCCTAGCTGCCACCCCACCGTCGGCCGCTCGTCGGGGCCCATGGGTGGATGGTCCACGTCTCCTAGCGGTCGACGGGCCGAGGGACTCTCGGCCGCCCTATACTCGGCCTCCTGAGGTACATCGGTTGCAACGACCTGGGGTCGTCGGCTTCGCCCCGGCCAAGCCTGCGGCTGGAGATGGCGCCCAGGGACCACAGCCGCGTGGAGGAGGTGTACCCGTCCACGACCACGGCCCGGTCCCCCAGGGCCTCGGCAAGCCGGCCGCCCCTGGACCGCACACCCTCGCCGCAGATGAGGGTGGGTTCGAGGACCGACGCCGCCACCTCGTCCATATCGCACACCCTCTCCTCCTCCAGCTTGTCCCAGGCAGCTCCGGCGCCCTTGACCCTTGAAGAGGGCGGTTGCCACCGCTCCGCGGCCCGCGTCGATCAACGGCCGGACCGGCAGTCCGATGGCGGCATAGGCGATAGGCCTCCATCTCCAACGTGCCCACGCCCACCAGGGGAAGCTTCAACGGCAGGGCCAGCCCCTTGGCGGCGCTCATCCCCACCCGGACGGCACTGAACCCTCCGGGCCCCAGGGCGACCCCCACGCCGGCCAGGTCCTCCGGCTTCCCATCCACCATCTCCAGAAGCCGCCGGATGGCCGGCATCAGCTCCCGCGTGTGGTTTCCGGTGGAACGCCAGGACACGCTTGCAACAGCATCGTCCTCGCGCCAGAGGGCGGCGCCGGCATACCGGGTGGAGGTGTCCAGCACCAGCAACAGGCCCCGGGCGCCGTCGGTCTTCACGTCCCCTGCCTCGCCCAGCGGTCCAGCTTACTTCCACACGGCCTTGTCGCCATCGGCGGCGGACTGTACGGTTATCCGCCGCTCGTTGTCCCGGGAGCCATAGTCTAGGGAGACCCAGGTGCTCTCCGGGGGAAACATGGCGGCGGCCCGGTCGGCCCACTCGACCACGCAGACGTCCCGTCCCAGCAGGTACTCGTCGAGACCCAGGTCCCACGCCTCGTCGTATCCATCGATCCTGAACAGGTCCACGTGGTGCAGAGTCATGCGTCCGAGGTACCGGGTCATTATCACGAAGGTGGGGCTGCGGGCGTAGCCCTCTACGCCCAGACCCCAGGCGATACCCTGGGTCAGGCACGTCTTGCCCGCGCCCAGAGGTCCCGTCAGAAGGAATATGTCGCCCTCTCCGGCCGCCTCTCCCAGGGTGCGCCCGATGTCCTGGGTCTCTTCGGCGCTGTGGCTCACCAGCTCCAGGGTCACAGACATGCTCGCGGACCCGGTCGGGGCCTCAGCGCCCGGCTCCCGCAGACTGTGGGGAGAAGTGGTCCCATCCCTTCCTGTGGACGGCCACGGGCCCGCCCCTCGCAGAGTCGACGACGGCGACCTCCCCCCCAGGGCCGTCGCAGACCGTCCCAATGACGGTCGCCAGGGATGGAAGGGCATCGAGCACGGACATCATGGTCCCCTCGGCCGCCGTGAACAGCAGCTGATAGTCCTCACCACCTGCCAGGGCCTTGTCCATGTACGAGTCGGGAAAGGCTTCCCGGAGAGAGGGGTGGACGGGGACCGTGTTCGCGTCCACCCTGGCGGCGACCCCGCTGGCCCGGCACAGCTTGGACAGGTCGTCGACCAGCCCATCGCTCACGTCCATGGCGCATGCCACGCCCTGTTTCGCCATGGCAACACCCTCCGGAACGCGGGGGCTGGGCCTGCGATGAGCGTGCGCCAGGTACTGGGAGGGCTCGTCGGCGATGCCGGCCTGCCCCATCAGGAGGTCGAGGCCGCCCGCGGAGGACCCGAGGCATCCGGTCACGGCCACCAGCTCCCCCACCACAGCGTTGGAGCGGAGCATGGGAGGCCCCTGGCACGTACCCGTCAGCCCCACGGTAACGAACACCGACGTGGACCGGACCACGTCTCCGCCGACGATGGCGACCCCGTACTCGTTGCCGATATCCAGCATCCCGGAGTAGAGGGCTTCAAGCTCTTCCACCTCCTGATCAGGGGGCAGCCCAAGCGTTATGAGAGCATACAGCGGCAGGCCGCCCATGGACGCTATGTCGCTCATGTTGGCGGCCATCACCTTCCAACCCAGATCGTACCAGGGGGTAGTCCGGCGGGTGAAGTGGACCCCCTCGACGGCCGTGTCCGTCGTCCACAGCTCGGTGGTCTCGCCGCAATTCCATGCGGCGGCGTCGTCCCCGTTGTCCACCAGGATGGGAAAGGAGTCTCGGGCCGGGGCGTCGCCGGTCCGTCTCTCCGTCGCCAGACCGGCGAGGAGGTCGATGAGGCCGAACTCGCCCATCTCCCCTACTTTCACGGCACGCATTATAATGCCTTGGGCGCCGCCGTCTCAAGGACACGCCGCGCCACTATGTGGGCGGCGGCTCGATGGAGTAGAATGGGGTGGCAGACACTGGGAAGGAGAGGCTCCCTCCACGGGAACTTTCAAGTGGCCGCTGGGCATTGCCGGCATGGACGGCCAACGGGGGCAGGAGGTAGAGGCGACGGTGGGCACGGGGGCCGCCTACACGACGTTGCCCGCCAGCCTGCTGCGCGAGCTGGGGATTGAGCCGATGGACAAGAGGGTCTTCCTGCTGGCGGACGGCCGCCGTGTGGAAATGGACATCGGGAGAGCCTGGGCGACGGTCAACGGCTCCAGCGAGGTCACTCTCGTCGTGTTCGGAGAGGACGACGCCCCGGCTCTGCTGGATCCTACGCCCTGGAGGGGTTGGGGCTGGCGGTGAACCCCATCGCACAGCGACTCGTTCCCACGCATCTCATCATGTACTAACCAGCCCGATGACAGGCAGCTGGAATGCACCGTCGTTCGTCTCGGAGGAACATGACTTGCGGGCCCTGATACTCTCGGACATACACTCGAATCTGGAGGCATTCAACGCCGTAGTCCAGGACGCCGAAGAGACCGGCGGGTTCGACCGGATATGGGGCCTGGGAGACCTGGTGGGGTACGGGCCGGACCCCGTCGCCTGCATAGAGCTGCTGATGAGCCACGACCACGTGTCGGTGGCGGGCAACCACGACCTGGCAGCTTCGGGAGCCCTGGACACCGACGGCTTCAACTCCCACGCGCGGCTGGCGGCCCGGTGGACCGCCTCCCAGCTATCCGAGGAGCACACCCGGTACCTGCTATCCATGAAGCAGGTGGTGCGGATGGGCCCGTTCACCCTGGTGCACGGTAGTCTGAGGGCCCCAGTATACGAGTACCTGGTGTCCATCGAGTCCGCCATGGGCACGTTCTCCCGGCTGGAGTCGCCCTTCTGCCTGGTGGGCCACTCCCATATTCCGTTCATCTGCCGGGAGGCGGGAGCGCTGTGCCGGTTCGATCCCTTCCCCGAGGACGAAGAGGTGCCCCTGGGAGAGGAGCGGCTGATAGTCAACCCGGGCGGAGTGGGGCAGCCCAGGGACGGCGACTACCGGCCCAGCTACGCCGTTTACGACGATGCCCTGGGCACCCTGCGCAGGCGAAGGGTGCCATACTCCGTCGACCAGACCCAGGAGAAGATGCGAAGAGCGGGCCTGCCCGACGCCCTCGTCCGACGCCTGAGCCACGGCGTGTAGGGAACGGCCCACACGCCTCGGAGAGACTCGCCACTAGCCGTACACGTGCAGCCGGGAGGCCTTGTTACACCTGCGGCGAATCGTGTAAACTAACCCTTACGACAGCGTGGCCCGCTAGCTCAATTTGGTAGAGCAACGGACTCTTAATCCGTGTGTTCTGGGTTCGAGTCCCAGGCGGGTCACCAACCCCTTCAATAGCCCGCATGTCTTCTCACCAACACCCGGATCGTCCCATCCCAAGACAAGACGGCGGTCTTCCGGACCGAAGAGCGGCCAGAGAAAGAGACTCACGGTGACCATGGCCGCGCCCTCGACCCAGCTGCCGCCGCCCCGGCGCTACTGAAGGCGACAAGGAGGAGAGCTTGGAGATCACGAAACACCAACCGGGGATGTTCAGCTGGGCGGACCTGGCAACGCCCGATCGGCAGGGGTCCACCCACTTCTACACGGAGGTCCTCGGGCTGGAAGCCACCGAGGTGCCCGTCGGCGAGTCCATGGTGTACGTGATTATGAGGAAGGGCGGCAAGAACGCCTTCGCGCTCTTCCAGATGGACGGAGAGATGCGCGAGCGGACCGGCGGACACCCGACTTGGACCAGCTACTTCACGGTCCAGAGCGCCGACGACACCGCCCAGCGGGCCAGGGACCTGGGCGGTACCGTGCTCAACGGGCCTTTCGACGTTTTCGACTCGGGCCGGATGGCGATAATACAGGACCCGACGGGCGCCGTGTTCGCCGTGTGGGAACCCAGGAATGATATCGGCGCCCACGTGTTCGGTGAGCCCGGCGCCCTGGGCTGGACCGAGCTGTACACCGGCGACACGGACGCCGCGTCCCGGTTCTACGGGGGGCTGTTCGGATGGTCCTCGGGCCCAGGCCCGGGCGGAGACGATGACGAATACACCGTATTCCTGCTGGACGGGACGCCCGCAGCGGGCATGATGGCCATCAAGAAGGAGTGGGGCGAAGTCCCTCCCCACTGGTCCATATACTTCGTCGTCGCAAGCCTGGACGCGACTACCGGGAAGGCCAAGGGCATGGGCGCCACGGAGGTGATGCCGCCGACGGAAGTGGAAGGCGTGGGGCGGTTCGCGCTCCTGCAAGACCCTCAGGGCTCCCACCTGTCCTTCATCCAGCCGGCGTAGCTACGGACTGGGGGCGCGGGTTGACAAACCCGCCGCGAATGGTGCAACATGCCAGCAAGACGGGTGGAAACCTCCAGCACTCGGTAGGTGGAATTCGAACAGGTCCCTGACAGTGGTCCGATTCCTGCCGATGGGTGCCGATGGGCACCTTTTTGTTTTGAAGGCCGGGCGTGACGTTGCCACAGTCGTAGAGGGGCTGGGAAGCGAAGTCTGATGGAATCGAACGGTAACGGCAGTACTCCGCGAATCAGCGTCCAGGGCATGTGGAAGATATTCGGCGACGACCCGGAACGGCTCATGGAGCCCGAGTGGCAGGAAAAGAGCAAGGACGAGATCCAGGAGGAAACAGGGAGTGTAATAGCCCTCCGCAACGTGTCCTTCGACGTGCAGGAGGGGGAGACCTTCATGGTCATGGGTCTGTCCGGCAGCGGCAAGTCTACCCTGGTGCGCTGCCTCATCCGCCTGATCGAGCCCACGGCGGGGGAGGTGTGGGTAGAGGGAGAGGACGTCACGGGGTTCAACCAGAAGCAGCTCATAGACCTGCGCCGCAACAAGACGGCCATGGTCTTCCAGCACTTCGGATTGATACCCCACCTTAAGGTCATCGACAACGTCGCTTGGGGGCTGGAGATCCGGGGAATGGACCGGGCCAGCAGGTACGAGCGTGCCGTGGACGTACTGGAGAAGGTGGGCCTAGCGGGTTGGGAAGAGGCCTATTCTGGGGAGCTCAGCGGCGGTATGCAGCAGCGCGTCGGGCTGGCCAGGGCCCTGGCCTCTGACCCCGACATCCTGCTGATGGACGAGCCCTTCAGCGCCCTGGACCCCCTCATCCGACGGGGGTTGCAGGACGAGTTGATACGCCTCCAAGAGGAGCTCCACAAGACCCTGGTCTTCATAACCCACGACCTCGAGGAGGCCCTGAAGCTGGGAGACCGGATCGCCCTCATGCACGGCGGCGAGTTCATCCAGGTGGGGACTCCCGAGGAGATCGTTTCACTGCCCGAGGACGAGTACGTGGGCGAGTTCGTCCGCGGAATATCCAAGACCCGGGTCATGGGCGCCGCCAGCATCATGGAGGAGCCCAACGACCTGACGGCCTCCGAGTACCGGACGTATCCCTCCTGTTCCCCCGAAATGCCCATCGACGACCTCGTTCCCCTGGCCGCGGAGACGGACCTGCCCATAGCCGTGGTCGCGGAGGAGGGGCGCTTGCTGGGCACGGTGTCCCGAACGGCCCTGCTCACCAGCATCGCCGAGAGCCAGAAGTCCCAGGCGGAAGAGGTAAGCTCCACCTTTAAGTAGCCGGGCAAATTGCCGGGACCCCGCTCCCCATTCGGAGTCCCCCGGCAAGCTGCCACAGGCTGCCGCATCCCTGGCGGGCGCCTTGATACCCACGGCTAGGACGGCTCGTGGATGGTCTGTCCCCTCTGCACTCCCTCTTTCAGGCGTCCATATTCCGATGCGATCTCCGCGCCCAGGATGAGGATGAGGGCGGACAGGTAGGTCCACACCATGAGGACGATGACCGAGGCGATGTTGCCGTAGAGCTGGTCGTACTGGGCAAAGTGCTCCAGGTACCACAGGAACAGGTTCTTGCCCCCCTCGAACAGGACCGCGGCGACGATCGCGCCCACCCATATGTACTTCCAGTAGGTCTTGGTGTTGGGCAGCACCTTGTAGACCATCGCGAAGATGGCGAAGCTCACCAATAGTGCGGGCATCTTGAGCAGGCCCGACACCACCCCTCCACCCAGCAGGCTGGACAGGCTCCCATCGCCTGTGTCGATGGACGTCGCCCACTGGAACACGGTGGTTATGCCCACGGACAAGAGGAAGAGGAGTGATATCCCAAGGGCCATGGCAATCTGCCGGGGTTTGTTCTTGTAGAAGGGGAGGTCCTTATGGACGTCCCACGCCCGGTTGACGGCCCGGGTGATGGACCCGAACACGGCGCTGCCGGTCCAGAGCAAGCTCAGCACAGAGCCGATGCCGAAGGCGGCGCGGAGCTTGACCACACCCTCGACGCTCTCCCGCACGAAGGCCTCGGAGCCCGGCAGGTACTCGATGATGAACTCAATGATCTCCTCCTGCCGCTCCGGGGAGTTGGCCACGACCCCGACGACGGCGCTCAGGCCCAGGACGAGGGGGAAGAGGGAGAGGATGGCGTAGTAGCTTACCGAGGCCGCCATGTGGGTGGCGTCGTCGTCGCCCATCTCCTGCACCACCGCGGTGGCAAGTCTTACCGGAGTGGTCTTGCCTAGTCTCGTGGCGGAGAGGTCGCGCTTCAGCCGGTCCACCCCCTGGCCGACGATCCTTCCGGTGGTCAGGTATCTGTCGACCAGCCGCTCCACCCAACCCATGACCTTCGCCACGGGCGGTATCCTGTAGGCCAGCCGCGTGAATATGCCTGTCGTGGGGTCCATCCGTACCATCTCCGAGCCTACAAGAGAGAGGCCAGCCGCACAACCCGGTGGCAACTGGCCTCGATCTGTCCCTCGGCTTTAGGAATTCCTGGAGAGCCGCGGAGAGCCGCGCTCTCCGGCTTCTAGGACTGCTTCTCGCCCCCCGGTCGAAGGGCGCCTTGACGACCACGGCAACCCCGCTTATGGTCCCCGAAACGGCGTCCCTGACGGTCCTGCCGGCGGCCTCGCCGATTTCGTTGGCGGCTTCTATGGCGCCCGTCGCCGCGGCTGACGCCGCGTCCTCGGCCTTGACGCCGGTGGACCCGACGGCCTCGATGGCGCCTTCCACGGCACTCCTGGCGACCCCCGCAAGGTCGCCGCCTACGTCCGACGTGCCCTTGATGAGGCCCCGGCTGCTGTCGGTAATGGCGCCCAGCACATCGGCCCCGACCTCATTGGCCCCCACGGCGCTGCCCGTGACTATGGACTTGGCCGTGGTGGCCAGGTCGCCGCCCACCTCACTGGTGCCTCTGATGGCGCCCTGGGCGATGCTGGTAGCCGCATCCTGCACACTCAGGCCCAGGTCCTTGGTCGTGGTGATGGCGCCCTCGGCGGCGCCCCGGCCCACCTCCGCCACGTCGGCGCCCACCTCGCGGGTGCCCTGGATGGCAGCCCGAACGGTGTCGCTGAGGGTGCCGGCGGTAACCGTCGTCACCTCTCCGACCCCTTGGATGGTGCCTATGACGGCGCCCTTGGCCGACGACGCCACGTCGGAGCCCGCCTCTATGGCTCCTGTAATGGCACCCGATACCCCGTCCATGATCAGGGCCGTAGCCTCACGACTGACGTCCCTCACGCCTTGCAGGGCCTTGACGGTGTTCTCCCGGGTCGTATCGATGGTCGTGCCCAGGACGTCGCCCGCGCCCCTGATGGTCTCCACCACGGCATTCCTCAGCATGTTGCCGATCTCTCCCAGCGGCATTGCCACCTCCCCTAAATGATGTACCGAATTACTCGCATCATTGTATCACCAACAGTGGCGTATCACCAACAGCGGGGTATCACCAACAGTGGCGTATCACCAACAATAGGCAAGCCAAGTCAACGTCCCATGCGGCCTTGTTGGCGCCACCCTGGACTCGCCGTCGAGATATGCAATCAGCCGGCGGCCCTTGAAAGCCGGACGCTCGCGGCGTCGGCGGCGCGCATGTGGGTCGAGGCCCGGGTCGAGAGCGGCGCGGGCTCTGGGCAGTCTAGGCTCTCGCCGCCACTCCGGGGCCCGCCTGGGTCCGGGGCGATGCCGCGTCGGGAAAGAAGACGTCCAGGACTTGCTGGGCGATGCCCTGGGCGTCGAGCTGCAGCTGGTGCCTCTGGTCCGTGGCGGTGCCGTGCTCGATGAACGAGTCGGGCATGCCGATGCGGTGGACCGACACCTCCTCCAACCCGGCTTCGGCCAGGGCTTCCAGCACGACGGAGCCGAATCCCCCCGCCAGCACGTTCTCTTCCACCGTTACGATGCGGCGGGTGCTTCGGGCCGTTTCCAGGAGCAGGTCCACGTCCAGGGGCTTCACGAAGACCGGGTTCACGACCCCGCAGGAGATGCCATGCTGGGCAAGGGTCTCCGCCGCCTCCATGGCCGCACTCACGGGCTTGCCCAGGGCAAAGATGGCCACGTCTCCGCCCTCCCTGATGACGGAGCCCTTGCCCAGGGGCAGGACCTTGAGGTCCCCGTCCATGTGGGCGCCGGTGGCCGCGCCCCTGGCGATGCGGATGGCGAAGGGCCCCCGGTGCTTGTAGGCAGTATAGACCAGGTGCTGCAGCTCGTTCTCGTCCATTGGCGCCGCCACTACGGCGTTGGGAAGGCAACGCAGATACGAGATGTCGAAGGCGCCGTGATGGGTCTTGCCGTCCTCGCCGACGATGCCGGCCCGGTCGGCGATGAGTGTCACAGGCAGGTTCTGGATGCAGACGTCGTGGACCACCTGGTCGAAGGCCCTCTGGAGAAAGGTGGAGTAGATGGAGACGAAGGGGTTCAGCCCGGCCGAGGCCATTCCCGCCGCCATGCTCACGGCGTGCTGCTCGGCGATGCCCACGTCGAAGACCCTGTCCGGGAAGTCGCGCCGGACCTCCGCCAGCCCGGTGCCCTCCAGCATGGCGGCGCTGATGCCCACCACCGTTTCGTCGCTCCGCATGAGGCGGGAGAGGGTCCCGGCGAACACCTTGGAGTAGGTGGGCGCCCCCGAGGCGTCCCCCAGGGGAGAGCTGGGCTGATGGAACTTGACCGGGTCGTCCTCGGCGGGCTCGTAGCCGTGCCCCTTGTGGGTCACGACGTGGACCAGGGGCAGCGAGCCCGGGGACATCCTGGCCTGACGGAGGGTCTCCTCCAGCTGCTTGAAGTCGTGGCCGTCCACCGGGCCCAGGTACTGGAAGCCCATCTCGGTCCAGAACATGGTGGGAACGATGAGGCCCGCCAGCCCCGTGTTGAACCTCTTCACGAGGCTGTACATCAACTCGCCCGTCGGCACTCTCTTGGAGAGCGCCTTCATGCGGTCTATCATGGCGTTGAACTCGGGGTGGGTGATCAGACGCTTGCGCCAGTTGGTGAGAAAGCCGATGTTCTCGGAGATGGACATCCCGTTGTCGTTGAGGACGAGGATGAAGTTCTTGGGGCTGAGATGGGCGATGTTGTTCAGCGCCTCGAAGCTCGAGCCGGAGGTCATCGCCCCGTCCCCGACCACCGCGATGGTCCACGAGTCCCGCCGGGACTTGGCGGCGCCCTCGGCGATGCCCAGGGCGATGGACAGCCCCGTGCCGGCATGGCCGGCGCACAGGGTGTCGTGGGGGCTCTCCCGCGGCTCTCCGAAGCCGGAGAGGCCTCCCTCCAGGCGGATATTCTGGAAGTCGTCGCGCCGCCCCGTCACCAGCTTGTGGGTGTAGGTCTGGTTGGTCGTATCCCACACCAGGCGGTCGTTGGGGCTGTCGAAGACGCGGTGCAGCGCCAACGTAAGCTCCACCACCCCCAGGTTCGAGGCCAGATGGCCGCCCCGCTCGGTTATGACGGATATGATGGTGTCCCGTACCTCTTGGGCCACCTGGGTCAGCTCCTCGTAGGTGAGCCCCCTCAGGTCGCCGGGCGAATCTATCCGGTCCAAGAGACGTTGGGACATGGCAAACCACCTTTATGGAAAGTCGGCTGCAACGCCGGACCAACACGGGAAGACTCTCTGGCATGATTGTAGGCACGCAAGGCACAGATTACAAGCTCTAACCGGCACCGGTTTTGCCGCGGCCCATCCAATTGTCACGCTATTGGTGGCAAAACAGGGGTCAATCGGAATGGATATCCCCACGCCTGCCGGAAGGCGCTGTCCTACTGCGACCGAGGCGGTGGTCCCAGCGCCCGAGGGGTCTGCCGGCGCCATCGTCTCCCAGCCCATGCTTCGCCGCCCAGACTATCTCCAGGACAAGTTAGAGCCCTCTACCCCTTGGGTCAACTATGGCAGTCTAACGAGAGATCACAAGATAATCACGTACAATTGCTGTAAAGGCATGCGCATGTTATAGTTGAGAAACTTCGCGCCGGAAATGGGAGGTGAATGCTGTTCTTCGTTCGGCGGCAGCCCGAACCGGATACGCTGAACTCTCGTCATCCTACCTGCATGTTGAGACAAGGACGTACCAATTCCGGCGCCGCCAAGACTTCCAGAGTCCGGCTAAGGCTTCTGATACAAGAAGACCGCCATGGAGAGCGGGTTAGCACTACCGGCCTGACGTGGGCCTTTGACGGACGTACTTCAAGCAGAGAGGTGTCGGAGAATGGCTATCACCTGTGTTAGCGGCCGCTGGAGCCGTGCGGCGTGTATCATCATCGCCTTGGGCATACTGTTGGCGGTGGCCTGCGCCAGCGACAGCAAAGAAGCGGTCATCAAGGAGACCCTGGACTGCATGGCCGCGAACGACCCGGTCTTCGAGCAGAGCATGATGATGATGTTCCCCACGGCCCAGAACCTGGACGATGCCAGGAAACAGTACATCTATGTAAGCCAAGCCGCCCCACTGGAAGACCTGAAGGCGGCTAGGGACCAGGTCTGCGGAGACAGAGGGTAGCAGAGCCTCGAAGGTTGCCCTGGGAGCATCGGCCGGTCTATAGAAGATGCCAGGTGGTCTGGCGGGGCAGCCCAGCCGAGTCGGGCAATCTTTCCAACCCGACAGACTTACTTCTCAACCGTAACCCGCTGACTGGGCAAGGTGCCCTCCGAGTTGGGCAACCTCCGTCAATTGGACAGCTTAGTAAACCTCGATACCGAGCTGGAGTGTGCGCCAAGCAGTCTGCCGGCGCCAGTAATGGGCAGCGGGCCGCAGGCTGGGCCAAATTGGTTTACTGGCGTACCTGAGTGCCGATAAATAGGTTCTGCGACTGGAGGTGTCAAATTGAACCTGACGATATTGCAACGGATAGGAGGATTACTGCTCCCCGCCATTGCGCTGGCTCTGCTGACGACGCTGGCCGCCTGCGGCGGCTCCGACGCGCCGCAGGCGCCCGCCACATCTGCGACCAAAGCCGCACCGACAGACCAGACGCCCTTGGGGCCTCCGCCCGGCTCCGTCGCCACGGACAGGGAAGCCCTGATCGCCATCTACAACGCGCTGGACGGCCCAAACTGGGAGAACAGTGAGAACTGGCTGAGCGACGCGCCGTTGAGCGAATGGTACGGCGTCACCACTGCCGAGAACGGCCGCGTGATATGGTTGCAGATAGGGTTGTCAGGCAGTGGACAAGCGTTGAGGAGGGAGATACCCCCGGAGGTGGGCGACTTGGGGGCCTTGACGGTATTGACACTTAGTGGCTTGGAAGCGAGCCTGCTTGATGGCTCCAGCAAGGGCGTCCAATTGGGCGGGGAGATACCCCCGGAGTTGGGGAACCTCGGCTACCTTACAGATCTGTCCCTCACTTGGAGTGAACTGAGCGGGCCGATACCGCCTGAGTTGGGCAACCTCTCAAACCTGTATGACCTGACTCTTAGTTCCAACCAGTTGACCGGAGAGATTCCGCCGGAGTTGAGCAACAGCACCGGACTGACTCACTTTGACCTCAGCGGGAACCAGTTGAGCGGAGAGATACCGCTGGAACTGGCAGAACTGGCGAATAGGTCTACCCTTTACGAGTTAAACCTTTCTGGGAACCGGTTGACCGGAGAGATACCGTCAGGCTTGGCGAATGTCACAGGTGTGGCGAATTTCACTGTGACCATGACCATTCTAAACCTTCGCTGGGAACCAGTTGACCGGGGAGATACCGTCAGGGTTGGCGAATTCCAACATGCTCACGCTAGACCTCAGCGGGAACCAGTTGGGCGGGACAATACCGCCAGATCTCGCCATTAACTGGGGCGACTACCACAGAGTGGAACACATCGACCTCAGCGGGAACCAGCTGACCGGAAAGATACCCCCGGAGTTGGGTGACTATAAGACTCTGTTAAGCCTGAACCTCAGTGGGAACCAGCTGACCGGAGAGATACCCCAGGAGCTGGGCGACCTGGAGAGCCTGGGGCACCTCTCCCTTTGGGACAACCAGCTGAGCGGAGAGATACCTTCGGAGTTGGGCAACCTCGAAACCCTGCAAATCATCGAACTGGGCAATAACCAGTTGACTGGAAAGATACCCTCGGAGTTGTGCGACACTCTCAGTATCAGCTCGACTGAATACACGCGCAATCAGATAGATGGCCGGAGCATACTCCCGGACTGTTCAGGCTCCTGAGCGCCACGCCCTCGACTCAGTCCATACGACTTCACGGCGCCTTCCGATAGCGGTCTCTAGCCCACGGCCACGGATTCGCCCATAGCAACCGCTTATGGTTGCCGCGGATGTCCAGATGGCACGGGCAACGACTGTTCCATCATGGTCTGGCCCGTCTTGGAACGGAAGATTGGTCAAGGAAGGTAGGCCATTGTGAGTCTGGTGACAGCAATGGCGGTCCTTGCAGCCATCGGCTTGCTGTTCGCTCTGGACCCCGGCGGGGCAATCGCCGAAAGCGGCCTGCCCGAATTCCAGGAGATGGGCTGGAAGCAGCTCGTGGTCTGGGGCGTCCGCACGATAGGCGTGGTCCTGGCGCAGCTGATCATCATCGTGCTGTGGCTGTGGCCCAAGTACCGTCCCCCGCAGACGAGCACGTGGTACTCGGACACCCCGAAGCTTGAGTCGATGCCCGCGGCGGCGGTATCGGCCCTGCAGGGCCACGCGGTATGGACCAAAACGATGCTGGCATCCATCATCGAGATGTGCCAGAGCGGCACGCTGCGAATCGAGGCCGTCGGAACAAGGGTCGGCTTCTTATACCGGCTGTCTCGACTGGGGCCGGCGCAGTATGACTGGGAGCGAACGATATGCAACAGCCTGCCGTCGCGTGCCACAACGGTTGACGCGCTCTACGAAGCGATGAAGAAGCGCGAGGACGCCGTCGGCGACCAGATAGGCGACTATCTGCAACAACGCGGCTTCTTCCATGACAACCCGGTGCGAGTCAGGAGGGAGAACTCCGGCGACGGAAGTGATTGGTGGATGGTCGCCAGCATCCTGACGGGTGTTGGCGGCGGGTTCTGGGCGGCTCTATGGCTGGACCAATGGTGGGCGAACACCCTGATAGGCGTGTTCGCGGGCCTCGTGTACTCGTACATTACAGTGCAGATGACGATGCCAAGGACGGGCATGCTGAAGCCAACGCCGGCGGGGGCACTCGAGATAAGCCAGTGGCTTGGCTGGAGAGGGTCCATGGCCGGCTCTGCCCCTCACGGTGCTTGGAGCCAATCAGATCCCATGCTGGCCTACGCCGTCGCGTTCGATGTGGCCCAGCCGTGGCTCGACGTTGCGGCGTCGGCACCGCCGTGGTTCGGATCACGTGGGGAATCCACCTTGCGGGCCGACGACCTGGACGCGGCCTACCGCGCCTTCATGCACGCGCCGGAGTGGTGGCTGACCGGACGGTCGGATGACGCTGCAAAGGCGGCTGCGCAGTGGGGCCATGAAGAGGAGCTCAAGCTGCTCAAGGAGCTGGAGCAGCTCGATCGGAAGCCGTCGGACAGCGGACAGGCTGCGCACCACGAGACAGCCGGAGAGATTGAAGCGACTGCGCTAGAGCTGGAGTCGCAGCGCGACCCTCCCGCAGCCTCTGCATCGTCGCCGTCGGCCTGGTACCAGACGTACGACTCGGAGTGGATGGTCGATGAGAAGAAGGGTGGCGGGTGCCTTCGAGGGTGCCTCTTGTGGGTGGTGAGCCTGATGGCCATCGCGGCGCTGGTCCTGATCGTCCTGTTCAGCCTCGACGTGGTGTCGCCGCGCGACAAACCGTGCCCCTTGGACTCTCCGCCGATCCCGACCCCCGCGCAGATCGTGGTGGCCGGAGACCTGTTCCGCGATGAGTGCGTGCGGGTCCGCGGCACGCTGGTGTCCAAGGAGGTCAATATGCTGGTGCTGGAGATTGACCGGGGGGAATACGTGCAGCAGGTGACCGTCCGCGTACCGATAGGGCCCTTCGAAGAAGTCACCCTGGGCAAGCGGCTGACACTGGGTGGATGGCTCAGGGTGGGAGACGATGGGACATACACAGTCCACTTCGTACCGGACCGCGGGTCGGACCGGGGGTGGTGGCGGAACCTCCGGGAGAACTTCCAAGCACTGTTCTAGGTGGTGGATGAGGTGGACCCGGAAGTAACCGGGGCCACCCCGTGTTGCTTGCGTGGTGCCCGGAGCGGGGTAGTGCAACAGATGTGAGTGGCGACGCACACCGATTCCCATCCTTCATCGCCCCGGACTCAACCGGCATGGGGATTGCTCAAAAGGGAAGCGCCCGGGGCTTGGTCTCGGCTAACAGCCGTTGGGCCCCGGGCGCTCCAGTGCGGGTCGCCGTCGTTATGTCAACGGTACGTACTTGAGGCTACTCGGTGGGCCAGCCTTCGGGGACCTGACCGCCGTCCAGGGCCGCTTGGACCGCAGCGGCGGCATCGGCCGTGACCCAGCCTGTCCAGACCTCGGTGTTGCCGTTGAGCCACCACAGGGCCGCGTCGTTGACCTTGGCATCCGGATTGGCGTCCGCCCACGCGGCTACGGTCTTGTACCGGTCGATGTTGAAGCTCCAGTTGCGGAGCATGGACACTACGTCCGGCGCGCGGGACAGTACGTCCGGCACCACGGCTATGAGGATGGTCGCGTCCTCGTAGGCGCATGCCTTGGTGGTAAACCAGCACTCGTCACTGTAGGCCGGCTCTTCCAAGCGCACCAGGTCCAGGAGCAGGGGCGGGTCGTTGGTGCCCCACTGGTATCCCAGCCAGGGCTCCTGCTGCCCGTAGGCGCCGTACAGGTCGGCGTTGGCCGCGGCCCCGTCTCCGGGGTTGACGACGTGTACGTGGTCGTCCAGGCCGTACCCGGTTATCTGGGCGGCGTTGACCGCCTCACAGGCCCAGCCGATGACACAGGATACCAGCCGCGCCTTGCCGCCCGTCTCCGCGGTGGCGAAGAGCATCTTGTACTGGTCTTCCTTCAGGTCTTCGACGCTGTCAAGGTCAGGGTACTGCTCCTGGAGGTAGGCCGGGATGACGAAGGCGGATTGCCAGTCCTTGCCGAGGCTCTCACCTATGGCAACCACCTGTCCCATGCCCTGGGCCTCCATCCAAGCCTCGTCCTGGTTGGGCAGCCATATCTCCATGGTCACGTGGGTATCCCCGGCGCGAAGACCGTTGAACAGCGGCAGGGTGGCGCCGAAGACGGTGCTGGTGGGATACCCGTACCCGAACTCCACGATGTACTGGGCGATCCGGTTCTGCACCTGGGCGCTGGTCCAGTTCAGGTCGCTGAAGATGATGGTCTCCTTGGGCGCGGCCATGGCCATAGACACCGCGCTCGATACCGCCTTGTCTATGGTCATTGCGAGCTCTTCGTCGGACATGCCCGAGTCTTCGGCCGCCGCTCTCACCATGGCCTCGATCTCCTCGGCGGAGACGCCCTGGGCCACCGCGTCGGCGACCGCCTTGTCTATGGCCATGGAAAGGTCCTCGGAGGTCACGCCCTGCGCCGCCACGTCGGCCACCGCCTTGTCTATGGCCATGGCGAGCTCCTCGCCGGTGACGGCCGACGACATGGCGGCCTCGGTGGCGGCCATCACCATGGCCTCGATCTCCTCGGCGGTGGCGCCGGGCTGGGCGGCCACTGCCGCCTCCACCAGGTCGCTAATCTCCTCGGCGGACACGCCCTCGGCCGGCTGCATGCCCGCCATGGCCGCCTGCACCAGCCCGCTGATCTCCTCGGCGGACATGGCCGGCTCCATACCAGCCATCGCCGCCTCAACCGCGGCCTGCACCTCCGCGGCAGTAGCACCCGCGGGCGCCGGGGTGGGGTCGTCGCCTCCGCACGCCACTCCCAACACGAACAAGAGCACCATTGGGACCAGTAGCAATAATGTACGCTGTAGCTTCATGCCAGACTCCTTTTCCTGACGGATGGTCTCCAGATTAGGCCCCCTAACGGGGGCCGGGTGTCACTCTCTCATAGGGTGCATTGGCTTGTCAAGAGATAACCGCTCAGGGGCTTGTCAAGGGCTCATACCCATGGCCTTTTCTGCTGGCCGCGCGCTACCGCCTGGGTCAGGCGGTCGATTATGATGGCAAGGCATACGATGGCCAGCCCGGCTATGAGGCCGTTGCCCGGCTCGTTCTTCTGGAGCGCCCTCAGCACGTTGTCGCCCAGGCCGCCGGCGGCCACCATGCTGGCGATGGTGACCATAGCCAGCGCCATCATGGTGGTCTGGTTGACCCCGGCCATTATCGTGGGCATCGCCATGGGAATCTGGACCTTGGTCAGGATCTGCCAGGGTGACGACCCGTAGGCCCGGGCGACCTCGACGGTTTCGGCCGACACCTGGCGGATCCCCAGGTTGGTCAGCCGGATTACCGGGGGGACGGCATAGATGATGGTGGCGAAGATGCCGGCCGGCTTCCCCAGGCCGAAGAAGAGGATGCCCGGTAGCAGATAGACGAAGCTGGGCATGGTCTGCATGGCGTCCAGAATGGGACGCATCAGGTTGTCGGCCATACGGCTCCGGGCCCCCACCACACCCAGGGGAAAGCCGACGGCAACGGCGACGGCGACGGCCACCACCATCAGCGCGATGGTGTCTATGGTGTTTGGCCACAGGTCCATGAACCCGACGAAGAGCAGGGCGACGAAGGTGAAGACCATGAGGGCCCAACGCCCCACCGCGAAGGAGAGCAGCGCAAGGCCTACTACGACCGTCGGCCAGGGCAGCCACTTCAGCCCCTTCTCGATGTTGACGATGGCATGGGTAACGCCAGTGCTCAGCCCGTCGAACAGCCAGGCGCCCTCCACGGTCATCCAATCGACGGTGTCGTCGATGGCGTCGGAGGTGACTCCCCGCACCGTCCTTTCCAGGGATATGGAGCCGTCCGTGGAAGTCTTGTGGTACAACGTCGTGGGGAAGTCCATCCCGGGTTCCCAGACCAGGATGCTTGCCAGCAGCACCACCAGGACGGCCACTGCCCCGATGGCCCAGCGATAGAGGGGCGGGAGAGAGCCCAGAGGTATGCGCGGCAATGGGACCCTAGCCCCTGACTGAACACGCTCAGTTTGAGCCATGACAAGCCTCCTAGATGCTGTTCTTCACATCGATAGTTGGAACATCGAGAATGCGCCAGGAGCCGTGAGTGGTACCAGAGACAAGGGCTCGAGAAACACTCTTCCTGGTGCGGACAGGCTTCGTTGCTGCTTCGATAGGAAATCCCGCGTAGGGGGCAAGCGGATGGGCCGGTATTCGAGCTGGGGCCTACCTCGTTGTGCGGACTATATGATAGTCCAGCCCATAGGCTCGATGCAAGGCAGGACAGCGGCAAGCCCCGGTGGTGGGCCGGAGAATTGGTCCGTCTGGACGGGACCTAGGGCGCCGTCCTGGGGCCGCCGAAGGGCAACGCCAGGGACTCGGGCAGCACGGTGACCTCGGAGGCCTGCAGGGCGCCTGCCTCGCCGGGCTGACCCGCTATCATAACCAACGCGCCCTGGGTCAGGTCCTCGGGACCGCCTTCCCGACGGCTGAAGACGGTGACCGTGGTGTCCTGGCCCACCCGGGCCCGGATCGAGCCGCGTGAAGTGGTCAGCTCCAGGACTCCGCCGTCCACGGACTCGAGCACTCCGGTGAGTCCGCGGCCTGCGGCCCCGGCTGCTTGCCCCGGAGCCTGGCCCGGGACCTGGAACGAGAAGACCCGTCTCTCCCCCGGGATGGCAGCGATTCCCGCAGGCGGACCGAGGGGAGCGTCTCCGGCGCTGCCGCCGACCAACGGCCTCGTCTGCGTAATGACCGTCACGCCTTCTTCAGGGGTCTCCACGGTCACGCCGCTCCCGCCGGCGCGCGCCTGGGCAGCCATGACGGCCGCCTGCATCGACAGTGCGGCCAGTTCCTCCTCCGACAGGCCGCTCGCGGCCCCGATCATTCCTCCCAATGCCTGCCGGATGGACGGCTGAGCATCCAGGGCGAAATCCAGACCCTCGGGTACGACCCTGACGCTGGCGGTCTCCAGCACCCCTTCCTCGTTGCGTTCCCCCTCGAGGGTGACCCTAAGACCGGGGGTGAGGTCTTCCAGATCCCCCTCCGACTCGCCGATGACGGTAATGTTGGTCTCCGCCCCTATTCCAACCTGCAGCGGACCGATGGGAGTATCGACCGCCAGCACACCGCCCTCCAGGGAGGCCACGGAGCCCATCATTCGATCCCCTGGGGCATCCCCGTCCCCGGGGAGAACGCCCTCCGCACCCGCTGCGAACCCGGATACGACCTCCTCCAGCTCCTCCATGTCTTCGGCGTCCACGTCGCCCGCTTCCGTCCTGCCGGCAATCTCACCCAGGCGTTCCAAGCCCGTCACGTCGCCCGACGGGCCAGCCAGCGGCGACACGACGGGCGCTTCTTCCTCGCCGCCATCGAGGACGAGGATGAGGGCGCCACCCAACGCCCCGCCCAGCACCAGGGCCAGGAGGGCCGCCCAGAAGAATGCTCTGTTGCTCATGGGTCACTCCTATGGCTCACCGGCGGTTATTCGTACCTCAGGGCTTCGATGGGGTGCAGGCGGGACGCCCGCACGGCGGGATATATTCCGAAGAACAGGCCGATGGCAGCCGACACTATCAGGGCAAGCACTGGGATATCCCCGGTGGTGACCGTCTCGAAGGCCTGGTTGCCCAGGGTGACGCCGTCCAGCACGCGGGACAGTGCCAGCCCCAAGAGGACGCCCACGCCGCCCCCTCCCACGCTGAGTATGGTCGCCTCGGACATGAACTGGAGCAGTATGTCGCGGCGCTTGGCCCCCACCGCCTTGCGTATGCCTATCTCGCGGGTGCGCTCGGTGACCGACACCAGCATTATGTTCATGATGCCGATGCCGCCCACGAGGAGGGATATGCCCGCGATGGCCCCCAGGAATATGACGAAGGTCTCGGTGGTCTCCTCCACGGTCTCGATGAGGTCCTGCTGGTTCACGATGGTGAAGTCGCTGTCCCCGGTGATGCGGTGGCGCAGGCGCAGTACCGTCTCGATCTGCCGCGTGGCCGCGTCCATGGACTCCTCGTCCTGCACCTGCACGGTTATGCTCTGGACCGTGACGCCCCCCTGGGTGGTGCGCTGGGCGCTGAGCCGGTAGTAAGCAGTGGTGATCGGCACCAGGGCCTGGAAGTCCTGGCCGATGCCCGTGCCTCCCCTGCTCTCCAGGACGCCTATGACGGTGAACTGACGTCCGTTCATGCGTATCCTCTGCCCCACCGGGTCGCGGAGCCCGAAGAGCTCCCGGGCCACCTCCGACCCCAGCACGACCACGGTGGCCCGGTCCTCCAGATGGTGGGGGGCGATGAACTGGCCCGATTCCACGGGCGCCATGCGCACCGACTCGTAGCTCGGCGTCACGCCGACCACGGGCGCCGACGTGTTCGACCTACCGTAGACGATCTGGGCAAAGGTGTTGATCTCGGGCGAAACATCGACGACCGTCGGGGTGAAGACCGGGTCCAGGAGGGCGTCGGCGTCATCCAGGGTCAGGGCGGAGGAGCCGTCGATGCTGAATGGCGGCGTCACGAACAGGAGGTTGGAGCCAAGGGACTCGATTCCCGAGGTGATGCTCTCCTGGGAACCCCTGCCGATGGCCATGAGGGTGATGAAGGCGGCGACTCCAATCACTATGCCCAGGAGGGTCAGACCCGCTCTCAGCTTGTTGGCCCCCAGGGATACGAGAGCCGTAGCGATGATGGTGTAGGGGGTCACGGGGCGGCCTCGCCCCGAATAGAGGGGTCGGGCCCATGAGAGGAGCCGGAGCGCCGGTCGCTCACCACCAGGCCGTCCAGCATGGAGATTACCCTGCCCGTGCGGGCGGCGATGTCGGCCTCGTGGGTGACTATGATGACCGTCTGCCCCTGGTCACGGTTGAGGGTCTGCAGAATGCCCATGATCTCCAGGCTGTGCTCGCTGTCCAGGTTGCCCGTGGGCTCGTCGGCCAGCAGAATGGCCGGGCGCTTGACGAGGGCGCGGGCGATGCCCACCCTCTGCTGCTGCCCTCCCGAGAGCTGGTTGGGCTTGTGGCTCGCCCTGTCCTTCAGGTCGACTCGCTCCAGCGCCTCCATGGCCCGACGCCGGCGGTGTCTGTCGTTGCCGTAGAGGAGGGGGAGCTCCACGTTGGCCAGGGCCGTGGCGCGGGGCAGCAGGTTGTTAGACTGGAACACGAAGCCGATTCTCCGGTTCCGTATATCCGCCAACCGGTCGTCGCTCAGCAGCCCAACCTCGGCGTCCTCCAGGAAGTAGCGCCCGGAGGTGGGCACGTCCAGGCACCCGAGCACGTTCATCAGCGTGGACTTGCCGGAGCCCGAGGGGCCCATCACCGCCACCATCTCCCCCTGCTCCACCTCCAGGGTCACCCCGCGCAGTGCGTGGACCTCCACGTCCCCGACGGAGTAAACCTTGGTCACGCCCTCCAGCCGTATCATGGGCCTCCGCGCCCGGCCCCGAGCGGCCGGAGGCCCGGCCCGCCGAAAGCCCGGAAGCCCGCGAAGCCGAACTCCGAGGAGCCGCCGACTCCCTCCATCACGATGAGCTCCCCCTCGCTGAGACCACCCTCCACCACCACCCAGAAGTCGTCGCTGGAGCCGGTGGTGACGGCGCGCTCCCTGAGGACGCCGTCCTCGGAGACCAGCACGGTGGGCTGGGTGAAGCTTCCGCGCAGGGCCTGCAGGGGTACGAGCAGCACGTCGGGCTCGGAGCGCAGCACCAGCTCCGCGACGGCGGTGAGCCCTGACCGCAGCTCGACCCCCGGTGGAGCCTCGATTCGAATGCCCACCTCGTAGGTCACCACGCCCTGCTGACTGACGGCCTCGGTGGCCACGTAGGAGACGACGCCTGTCAGGACCTGCCCGGGCAGGGCATCCATGATGACGTTGGCCAGGGCCCCCGCCTGCACGTACAGCACGTCGATCTCGTCCACCGCTCCGTGCATCTCGATCACGCTGGGGTCGACCACGGTGGCAACCACGGTGCTGCGGCTGACGGCATCGCCGACCTCAACCGCGACGTCGGTAACGACGCCATCGATGGGAGAGGTTAGGGTCACGCCCTCGAGCCGCTCCTCCGCCGTCTCCGCCGCCGCCCTCGCGGTGGCCAGCTCGGCCTCTCTCAGGGCGACCAGCAGGGGGTCCGGGGGCTCGGCTATAGACTCCCGGGCCTCCTCTGCCTGCCGGAGGGCCAGCACGGCATCATCCACATTCACCTGGGCGGCGACCAGATCGGTGCGCAGGGACTCGCTCATGTCCTCCGTGAGCATGGTGGTGTCTATCCCCTCTCCCGAGCCCGGCCGCAGGCCGTCGAGTCCCAGGACCTGGGCCCAGGCCTGTCTCTCCAACAGGGCAGCCAGGTCGGCCTCGGCTTCAGTCAGGGCGGTCCGAGCGGCGGCCAGCTCCTTCTCCTTGCTGTCCAGGGCGAGAGCGTCCGGCGGCTCCAGGAGGTCGGAGAGCCTGTCCTGGGCGTCGGACAGCGACTCCTCGGCCCTGGCGACCGCGTCCTCGGCCTTGGAGATGGCGGTGGCCGCCGGCGTCTCCAGGTCCTCCAGGGCGGACCGGGCATCGACCACCCTCTCCCAGGCGTCGGACATCTCGTCCGCGATGCAGAACACGTTCGCCTCCGCGGGAGGCTCCTCGCACTCGGCCCGGATGTCGTAGGGGGACAGGTGGGCGAAGGCGTATACGGTATGCTCGTTCCAGGCCGTGGCGGGGTCGTCGATCAGGGGAGGCGAAGGGGGACTGAGGCCCACCTCACTCCGGTCGAACAGCGCTTCCAGGTCCGCGCTCCAACGGGCCAGGAGTTCCTCGGGGGACATGGCGCCGTCGACGGCCGCCGGGAGGATACCCAGCCACCGCTCGAAAGGCACTCTGTAGTCCTCAACCGCGGCCTCCACGTCTTCGGTGGCGGCGTCGATCTTGTCTGCCCACTCCTGCTCCGTCAACGACTGGTCGCGGCGGGCGTTCTCCAGGACCACCTGGGCCGTCTGGATCTGGAACATCAGGTCATCGACCTCTTTTTGGTCATGGGACGTTAAAGAGGCGATGTCGTCCTCGATGGTGCTTATCTTCAGCACGGCGTCGGCCACTGCCGACTCGGCCGTGGCGAGCTGATGATCGGTGGTCTCCAAGAGGTCCAGGAGCTTCTCCTCGGCGACCCGGACGGCTTCGTTGGCGTTGGTGACCTTGGCGTCGGCCTGGTCCAGCTCCAACGGGGTATGGGGGGTCATCGCATCGACCAAGGACTCCTCGGCCGCCGACACGTCCACCCGGGCCTTGGCCAGGGCCTCCTCCAGGGAGGCCACCGTGTCGTCGTCCAAACGGGCCAGCGGTTGTCCTGCGGCGACGATCTGTCCCTCCGCCGCCATCAGCTCGCCAAGGGCGCCCTGGGTCTCGAAGGCGGCCGTCTCGGTGTTGGGGAAAACCAGACTCCCGTTGATGGAGATGGAGGTGACAAGATCGTCACGCTGTACCGGGATGAGCTGCTGGTCTTGCGCCAAGTCCTCCCCATCGGCGCCGGCCACGAGCTGGTACGCGCCGTAGGTGGCCCCGGCCCCTCCTGCGAAGACGACGAGCAAGGCCAGCCACTGCCAGGGCCTCACGAGCTTGAGGGCGCCCAGCATCCTGGTCATATCTGCCTCTCCAACTCCGTCTTCCCCTTTCGCCCGGCGCCGGTCCTCACGGAGGCTGGACCACGCGGCCGGCACCCACTTGAACCCACCCAGTTTTACGACACGTTCATGAAGTTCCTGTTAAGGGCAAGCCCCGATGGACGATGGGTCCGGCTTTGTTGCGGGCGTTGACCCCGGAGCCTTTTCGGGCAGCGTAGAAAGACAAGCCCCGCGCCTATCGGTGCGGGGGCTCGGGCGGTCTGGCTGGTTCGAGAAGACTATACGTCGCCCGCTCCATGCAGGGGGCTGGAATGAGAAACTCCAAGGGCGCATCGGAGTATGCACGCCCGTCCAAGGCGACGGCAATGACCACGTCGGGGTCCGGAGGTGCTATTGCAGGTACTTCTTGGCCAAGGCACCGTATCGGAGATCGTCCTCACGCTCCGCCGCCCGAAGCTTGCCTCGCCAACGTGATGAGAACGACGGCGTGTCTTCCTGCACCATTTGCCATAGGGACTGCTCGACCAGCGACGAAAGCGACACGCCCCGAGAGCGGGCGTACCGCTTGGCCGCCGGGAGCAGCTTGCCATCCACGGTGATGGTGAGTTTCCGCTTCATTACAACTTGGCAACCCTGTGTCGCATCCTCTTGGCCTGTTCAAGTTTACGTGTAAGCTTGACGGCATTCAAGGTGGACCCAAAACACTTCCCACGTGACCGGTCGCGGGCCGCGCCAAACCTCCGGGACACCTCTCAGCCCGCCCTCGGCCCTTAGAGGGCAATCTCCGTCGCCAGCTCGCGGTAGCGGCAGAAGGCGTTGGCGAGCTGCATCTGCCGTGGCGTGCGGCATTCGGGGGCAAACAGGTCGGGAGAGCCGACCAGGACGCAGACGCAGCGAGCCCTGGAGGTGGCCACATTGAGCCGGTTCAGGCTGTACAAGAACTCCATCCCGTGGGGGGCCTCTTCGGGCGTCGAAGTGGCCATGGAGTAGATGACTACGGGGGCCTCCTGGCCCTGGAACTTGTCCACCGTGCCCACTCTTCCCAGGGGCAGCCGCTCCTGGATCTTGAACACCTGGGCGTTGTAGGGTGCGATTATCAGGACGTCGTCCCACCTGATGGGCTTCTCACAGCCGCTGGAGTCGACCCAAGTGGAACCTCCAGAGACCAGTCCGTGGACCAGGGCCGCGACCTGAGCGGCCTCTTCGTCGGAGAAGCTCTGGTTGCCGTGGTGCGACACCGGCAGGAAGCGGAGGCCCGTCCCCGCAACAGGTCCCGGAGAGATGATCCTCTGGCCTTGCAGCCCGGAGCGGGAGCCGAGCCTGCCCTCGTAGAACACCTCCGAGGTGAAGGCGCAGATTTCGGGATGCAGGCGCCAGGTCTCTTCCAGGAACAGCCCCTGGTGGGCCTCGATGGTCTGGCGGCCGTCAAGGAGGTGAGCCAAGGCGGACACCCCTGTGCCGTCGGGATGGGAGCCCTGGGTCGGCTGGTCGAGCTGCTGCGGGTCGCCCAGCAGGACCAGGCTTGGTCCGGCATGGGAGATGGCCAGGACGTTGGCCAGCGACATCTGCGCCGCCTCGTCCACGAACAGCACGTCCACACTATCGCGGGCCTCCGGGCGCGCCCAGAGCCAGGCGGTGCCCGCCGCGACGCGGCAGCCGCCGGCAAGCTCTCCAAACACCCGGTCGTTCTCGGCCGCCAGGGTCACGCGGGGGTCCTCCGGCTCATCTGTCACTTTGCCGCTTATCTTCCGCACGGCCTGCAGGTCCAGGTCCCGTTCCTCGGCAGCCGCCAACGCCGCGTCCAGCAGGTTGACTATCACCTTGTGGCTGTTGGCGGTGATGCCGACGCGGGCGCCGTTCCGCACCAGCTCGCAGACCATCCGGGCGGCGGTAAAGGTCTTGCCCGCTCCGGGCGGTCCCTGTATGGGCAGCACGCCGAAGCCGGGCGTGTTGGCGATGCGCAGGGCCGCGTCCAAGACAGTCTCGCCGGGCCGGCGAATCGGTCCGCCTCCAAGACGCGGCGGGGCCCTCAGGAGAAGGTCCCGGGCCGCCCGGTATGCTCCCTCCGAGGAGGTCCCATGGTCGGCCACGTCCTCCCCGATTCGTACCAGCGCGTCCTTGAGCACGTCGGTCCATACAATGTCGTGGGCAAATACCGCTTCGGGATGTACGTCACTGGTCTTGCCCCGCTTCCTGATGTCGACGGTCCGGTTGCCGGTGTCGATAGACACCAGCGCGCCGAGAGGATCCCCCCCGGGCATGCGCAGCACCTCGCCGCCCCGGAGCCCGGTCTCCTGCACGGGGAATCTGTAGCGGTGTACGGGAAGCCGTCCGGAGTCTTCCACCTGCCTCTCGAACTCGAGCTGCGCCACGGCCTGGCGCTCGTCCATCAGGTCGTCGATGGAGCTATCGCTCAGCCGGAAGAACTCCCACCAGACTGCCTTCTCTTCCCGGCGGTGCCAGTCCAGTATGTTTCCCAGCAGCCAGCGGCCATGCTGCTCTGGGCTCCGGTCTGTTTCCGACGCCGGGACATCACCGGCAAGGCGCTCTGCCAGGACCCTGATCATCTTCTGACGTTCCGTGAGCTCTTCCGCCGCCTCGCCGTCGCCGGGCTGGGGGCGCTCGATGACGGCCCCACCGTCGACTAGGCCTTGGCGGATGCTCTCCAACCAGTCGCGCAGGTGGTAGGTGGAGGCGCAGTCGTCCCGGTTGTAACCTTCGACGGCCTCCTTGTGCTCCCCTCGGATGGCCTCCGGGTATCCCAGCTCCAACGGGGCGGAGACCCCGTACAACGCGGAGTTGGCCTCGCTCAGGGGCACTTCGCGCTGGAACCCGAAGAACTTCTCCAGCTCCTTGATGGAGTAGCTTTCGACGCCGGCCCTCAGCCCTCCCCTCACGACCCGGTACAGGTCGACGAAGAGGCCCGCGCGGAGCATCCGGTCCACCTCCTCCTCGCGGGTGGCGTGGCGACCCATCAGACGCTTCATCGCGCTGGGCTCGTAGGGAGCAAAGTGGTAGATGTGCAGGTCCGGATACGTCTTCCAGCGGGCCATCACGCAGTCGACGAACTGCTCGAAACTGCGCTTCTCCTCTTCGTGGGAGAAGGCCCAGAGGCCGGTGTACTCCAGGACTCCGGCATCGTTGGCCGCCAGGTAGCCGAACAGGTACTCCAGGCCAGCCGGTCCCACGAAGGGGTCGCCCTCGAAGTCGAAGAAGATGTCCCCGCGGGACGGCTCAGGCAGGCGGGCCAAGCCCACGTCGGGCTCGGGCTGCAACACCTCGTACACGGGCTCGCCCTTCTCCCGGCTTTCGACCTGAACTCGGGCTTGCTCCCGTACCCTCTGGTAGGCCGAGGCCGCACCCCGTTGGGGCTTCCATTCCAGCGGCAGGGGCAAGGAGGCCAGCGCCGACGTAGTAACGACTCCCCTGTCCTTCAGCTCGTCGACCTGCCGGCTGTATATGCCCGCCACCAGGCAGAGATGATCGTCGCCCCGCCTGCGGGAGTCGCACTGCCGGCTCCAACGGCACACGTCACAGTACTCCTTCGGGTCGGGATAGGTCGGCTCCCGGGCATGACCGGCCAGGGCCGACTCCAGCCAAGCCTTCACCAGCCGGCAATAGGCGGCGTAGTCGTTGGTGCGGTATGCCTGCGGCTCGAACTCGGTCCATGGAGCGACCACGTACATGCGCTCGGGGAAGACACCCTGAACCGACCGCACCAGATCGGAATAGAGGGCAAGCTGGAGAATGGTGCCACCCCTGGTCTCCCGGGCCAGCTTGGTGTCGATGACCTCGTACGACCAGCCACCCAGGTCGCTGGGGACGTCTATCCGCCTGAGAATGTCGGCGCGGCCGCTCCACACCCCGTCGGCGAGGGCGCCCTGGACGATGACCTCCGTCCCGGAACGCATGGCGTCGACGGTGGCCGCGACGGTGGCGGCGCTTATGCCCACGCCCTCGCTCTCGCCCCCGCCCACGCCCCCGATGGACGTGACCTGGTGTCCGGTGTCCTTGAGATGCTCGATGTAGTCCCGCTCGTGGGCAAGCCCCCGCCGGCGCAGCAGCTCCAACATCGGGTCCCAACTCTTGGGGGCGGCCCGTGCCCCGGCCGCCACCTCCGCGTTCAGCTCCGTGAGGTGGCGGCAAGCAAGGTGGTTGACCAGGTCGGTGGCGCTTAGCTGGAGGGTCCCGTCGACACAGTGCATCATGGGCAGTTTATCCCATTCCTGCCCCGCCGCCTACACCGCTTGGACCAAAGACCCAGCCCATCGGAGACCCCGCTGCATCGGCGTAGCGGCGGACCGCCCAGGACCGGTCGTCAGCCTGGCGCCCGAGGAATGGGTGGGATCCAGTCCTTGCAGCACCAACGTAACAGGTGGTACAAAGACCGGGGCGCACGGAGCCGGCCCGTCCCGAACGTTTCCCTAGCGTTCGATTGTTACGGACGAAGACACGGGGCGTTACGGACGAGGAAACGGGCGTTGCGGACGAAGAAACGGGCTCCGCAGGTGTGCCACGAGCGGAAGGAGCGCAGATTGGACCTACGGACCGGTACCTGGGTGACGGCGCTGATGGCGATTGCCGTCGCAGCAGTGGCGGCCTGCGCCTCCGACGGGCAGGCCCCGGCCGCGACCGAGACGGCTGTCCCGGCGGCCACACAAGAGGCCGAGGACCCGGCATCTTCCGCCCCGACCTCTGCCATTGCCCCCACCGCCTCTCCCGAGGCCACCGAGCCGCCGTCATCGACGCCAACGCCAACGGACGCCGAGCCGTTTGCCGACGGCTACGAATCGAACCTGGCCATGGAGAGGCTGCTCGCGGGAGTCGGACCGGCGTCCATCTATGACGCTACCGCGCTGGACGCGGCGCTGGAGGGGATCAGGGACAACCGGGACGTGTCGCAGGTGCCGGTGCTCATCGACCTGATGCGCTTCCTGATAGGGGCGGCCGCCGAATCCGTAGTCGCCACCCTGGAAGACCTGACGGGCGAGAAGTTTGGAAGGAACTGGACCCGGTGGATGGAGTGGCTGGGAATCAACGCCTCGGACTACACGACCCCCGAAGGGTATCCGCACTGGAAATCGAGGCTGTACTCGATGGTGCACCCCCGGTTTGCGGCGTTCCTGGGAGACGCGGGTGAGACCTCACGCATCGACCTCACCGAGGTGGTCTGGGGGGGCGTGATGCCGGACGGCATCCCGGACCTGATGAACCCCAATACGCTGACGGGAGCCGAGGCGGATTACATGCACCCCAACGACCGGGTGTTCGGCGTCTCCATCAACGGGGAGCACCGGGCCTACCCACTGCGCATCATCAACGCCCACGAGATGGCCAACGACGTCCTGGGAGGCGAGCCGATCTCGGTCTTGTGGTGAACCCTCTGCGGCTCCGGAATCGTGTATTCCGCGAAGATAAACGGAGAGCCAACCACCTTCGGCACGTCGGGCCTGCTGTACCGGAGCAACAAGCTGATGTACGACCGGGCGACGCGCAGCCTCTGGATATCCTTCCTGGGAGAGCCAGTCATCGGCCCCCTGGCGGACAGCGGCATCGTGCTGGACTACTATCCCGTGGTGGTGACCACGTGGGAGGAGTGGGTTTCGGAGCACCCGGACACGACGGTGCTATCCGACGACACGGGGTTGTACTCTGCCAGCTTCTACACCTCCGAGTGGAACCCAGACTCCATCTACTACGAATACCGGGCAGACCCCCAGACGATGTTCCCGGTGTGGGAGCGGGACGGCGTGCTGCACGCCAAGGACGAAGTGCTGGCGGTGAGCCGCGGCACGTCCCACAAGGCCTACCCCATAGCGGTCCTGAACGAGGAGAGGGTGGTCAACGACGTGGTCGGCGGAACGCCCATCGTGATATTGGCGGGGGAGAGTACCCCGGAGGCGAGGGTGTACGCCCGGAATTCCGGCACCTTTCGTCTGGATGCCGCGTCACCCTTCGCGGCGGGTGCGCCCAGCCGCGTGTACGATGACGAGGGGGTCGCCTGGACGGTAACGGAGGACGCACTGGTCAGCTCTGCCGACGGGAGCGAGACCCTCCCCCGGCTTCCTGCCCACGTTGCGTTCTGGTTCGGCTGGTTCGCCTTCCACCCCGACACCGAGCTCTACCGGGGGGCGGAGTAGCCTGTTCGCCGGCCCAGCGGGAGCGACGGCCGGCGCCTACTGTCCCTGGAGAGGGAACGGGTCCTTCTCACTGACCAACGCCTGCGCCTCCCGAATGGACAGCCCCCGGCTGGTCTTGTCCCCCCAGAGGCCCTTGACGTAGGTGAGTACCTGGACTATCTCCCCACGACTGAGCCTGTCGCCAAAGGCCGGCATGGCGCTCTTGAAGCTCGGATTGAGGGGGTCTTCCAGCATCTGACCGCCCTGGCTGACGATTCGGTACAGGAGGCCGTCGGCGTGGTGCCAGGTGTGCCCGTCGCCGTTGAGAGGCGGCGCGGGAAGGGTGCCGTCAGCCTTGGGGATATGCCAGTCCGGCTGTCCCTCGCCGCCGGCTCCGTGGCACACGGAGCAATTGGCGACAAACAGCTCCCGGCCTGTCGGCTGGGCCTGGGCGTTGGGAACATCGCCCGACGTGGAGGCGTCATCACCGGGAGACGAGCAGGCGGCCAGCAGGACTAGCATCAGCAAGGCGACCCCGGCAGCCTTCACGTTGATGGAGCGAACGCGTCGGACCATTGGCAAGACCCCCTCCCGCTGCACCGGCATACTCCTCGAGAGCGCCTAAATTCGTGTCTATTGTAAACCGTGGACGTTCGCAGTAGAAACATCCGGCGTCCTACCCGGCCGGCCAGAATTCGGCGGCCCTTGCCAGGGCAGGGCCGCCCTCCCGAAGCCGGCTTCACCGGGGGGCAAGGAGCCGAGAGGCTGCCTCCAGCCGGTCACACCGGCCTGAGCTTGCCGCGTTGCAGCGACAGGGTGGCCGCGAGGGCGACGACAGCAAGCGCCGCCATCAGCACGAAGGCTCCGTCGTAGCTCTCCCATCGGTCGAAGATTACCGCTCCCACGAAGGCGCCCAAGCCGCCCGTGATCTGGTGCACCGCGTTGATCAGCCCGCTGACGGCGCCCAGCCGGGACGGGCCGAACAGGTTTCCGGCAAAGACCACCGTGAGCGGAGCCGTTATCAGAAGGGTGAAGCCGTACAGGAATGCGAAGGCCGCGATGGCCGGGGTGTCCTGTACGAACAGGACAAAAGCGAATACGGGCAGCCGCATCACGAAGCACAAGACAACCGGCCTCGTCACTCCGAAGGCGTCCGAGAGAAAGCCGGAGACCAAGACCCCCATGAGCCCCAGAATGCCCATCAGCGCCAGCACGTTTCCGGCAAGCAGGCTCCCCATGCCCTGGTCTATGGCGAAGGCCACCACGTGGGTCGTCACGAAGAAGTCCTGGAAGCCGCATATCCCATAGACCAATACGAGCAGCCACAGCTCCCTGGACGCCAGGATGCCGCGGAAAGGCGCGGCCACTGCGGATGGAGCCGAGGCGGACGGGCCCGCATCCTCTCCTATTGCCCTCTCGACGTCCGAATCCGGGCCGCAACACGACTCCGGCGGACGGGACCTGACCGTGGCCAGCACCAGAGGCACCACGACCACCAAGTTGGCCGCTCCCAGCACGGCATACGATGTCCTCCAGCCCAGGGCGCTCAGCAGGGAGGCGAGCGCCATGACGATGACCAGCTGCCCATGGCGTGGCCGGATACGGCGACGCTGTTGGCAAACCCCCGCCGCCGGACGAACCACCTGGATATCATCACGCTGACCGTCGGGATGGCGGTGGCGGCGTGGCCGACAGCGTAGACCAGTCCGTATACGACGAAGAGCTGCCAATGGGACTGTATCTGGCCCGTCAGCCCTATACCCACGGCGCCGACCAGCCCGCCGGCGGCGAGCACAGACCGTATGCTGTACCGGTCGACCAGGCGCCCGGCCAGGGGCATCGCCAGGGCCGAGACCAGCATGAAGGCCGCGAGGGCCAGCGAAAGCTCGGACCGGCTCCATCCCAGGTCATCGGTCATGGGCTTGAGCATCAGCCCGAAGGCGTTCCGGGTGCCGCTATTGAAGAACAGCACGGCGAATCCCGTAGCCAGGACTATCGAGCTGTAGTCCAGCCTATGGCCCATCACCATACAGGCACGTCCCTCGCGCCGACCGTCTAGCCCATGCGCCGGTACTGTTGCTGTGCCAGGGTCTGGTAGGTCACCGGCGACAGGGCGGTCAACCCCGCGTCCACCGGCAGCGTGACGCCGTTGACCCAGCGGGCCTCGTCACTGGCCAGGTACAGGGCGGCGCAGCCGATGTCCCAGGCGTTCCCTTCGGTGCGCAGCGGTGCGGCGTTCCGCCGCGTCCGCCTCAGCTCGTCGTCCATGCGCGGGGCCACCATGGGCGAATAGACCAGACCGGGGGCGATGCAGTTCACTCGTATGCCGTCGGGCCCGTGGTCGGCGGCCATGGACATGGTCAGCCCGATGACCGCCGCCTTGGAGGCGGTGTAGGGGGTGCTGCCGTGGGCCCTCAACCCCGCGATGGACGAGATGTTGATGATGCACCCTCCGTCCCCGCTCTGAATCATCTTCGGAATGGCGTACTTGCTGCAAAGGACGATGCTCTTGACGTTCACCGCCATGACGTAGTCCCAGTCCTCCTCGCTGACCTCGACCACGGTGCCCCGGCGGGAGATGCCCACGTTGTTGTCCAGGATGTCCAGCCGTCCGTACCGCTCCAGGCACGCTTCCACCATCGCCCGGCACTCGGCGGCGTCGATGACGTTGGCCTGGAACACCGACGCTTCCCCGCCCTCTTCCTCGATCATAGACAGGGTCTCCTCGGCCCGCTGGGCCTCGGCGTCCACCAGCAGGACCCGGGCGCCCTCCCGGGCGAACAGCACGGCGGCTGCCTTGCCATTGCCCACGCCCGGCCCGCTGGAGCCGGCCCCGGTTACGATCGCCACCCTGCCCTCCAGCCTGCCCTTGCCCTCAACCATCGTCGACCTCCGTCAGTGCCTGCTCTAGCTTGCCGTCACCATCCGGCAATCGGCCGGGGTTGTCAAGCCGGTCCTCCGCCGCAGCCATCGCCGCGTGCCGCGTTTCGTTGGCAGTCCGCACGAGTGATGACACGGTATCCCACAAGACTAACACTCTAGCTGAACCAGAATTGGGGGTGAGGACCACCACCTCCAGGTGACATATTTCTGCGACATTTCCTCTGTATCGTGAGCAGTGTCACTAACGCTTCACGAAGGAGGAAGGGAGATGATCAAGAAGCTGATGACAAGGACGGTCCTGATCGGGTCGGTCCTGGCGGCCCTGCTTAGCCTAGGCGTACTGATCGGCTGTACGGGCAACAACGGAACGGAAGGCCCAGAGTCCGGCCGTGCAACGGCAGGCCAGGAGGTCTCCGAGCGGGGCGGCGGCGAGTCACGCGGTGAGCATAGTGGATGAGGAGAGGGTAGTGAGGGCGGCAGTAAAGGAGCCGGAGGAGAGCCCACGCCTTCCGACGGAATCTCAACTGCCAAGTCAAAGCGGGAGTGAGAAGACCGCTGATGTCGGTTATGGCGTGTTCACACTACCGCTGTCGGATATGACATCCGGGAGATTAAGGGCGCGTGGTCGGGATTTCGGTGACCCCGGGCTATCTGGATTCTGGCTCTCCGGGTGATAGCGTGAACAGGCCCTAGTCCGAGTCGTAGACGCCGTCGAGAAAACTCCACAGGCTGGCGATGGCGTCGTCCACCGCCTTGAGGACCTCGGAGTGGCTCGACTCCATCTCCGCCAGCGCCGCAACCATCTGGTGCTCCGCACCCGCGTGCTCGATGTCCAACGTCCGGTGGACCCGGAAGAACGACACAGACCTGTCGTCTTCCATCCCGTAGAACCGGCGCAGGCCATCGATCTTGGCAGCCGCGACCGCGGGGACCTGAGACTCGAAGGCGTAGAGGGCAGCCGCTCCAGGCGCCAGGGGGCCGGACGACGTCAGCTCACGGTACTTGTCGACCAGCGACTTGGTAGCCGCGACGGCCGTGCCGGAGCGCACCTGATCCCGGTCCAGGCCCAGCGCGTCGCAAAAGCGGAGCCACAGCTCGACGTGGTTGTCCTCGCCATGCTCCTCGTCCCACAGGTTGTGCAGGACCATCTGCCTGACTTCCGGATCGTCGCAGCGGTGGTGGAGCCCGCTCAGGAACGTCGGGTAGGCGGTCTCAAAGTGGTAGTACTGCCCGGCGTACTCGCGAAGCGACCCCAGGGGCAGATCGCCCCTGTTCCACGCCTGGTAGAAAGGGTGTGTAAGCAGGCTTCGCCTCTGGACCATCTCGTCGATGCGTTCGATCAGGTCGGTCGTCAATGGAGTTCTCCTCCCGCAAGGTCTTGGCCGGGCTGTTGAGATCGCTATCCGGCGCCAGTCGGGGCGATTGTATCAGCGCGTTTTCCGGCCAGTCAACATCAGGCGAGTCTTCGACCCCGGCGTCGTTCAGATAGGATACCGCACGCGATGGATCGCATTGAGCACCCGTGGACCGCCCCTCCCGGAATTGTGGTGGATGATTAGTGTCCAAAAACTAATCCCTCCCACGAATCAGATGTCAGGGACGGTTCGCCCTTCTCCAACAGCTCCTGCAGCCACAATGAACCATTACTGGTCCCATAAGTGACAACTGTTCCCGCGACAGTAGCAGTTGAAAGCTGATCCAGGGGGGTTTTGGCTCCCCAGGTAGGATTCGAACCTACGACCTAGCGGTTAACAGCCGCCCGCTCTACCACTGAGCTACTGGGGAACAGTCGTGAAGGGTGGGCCAGTGAAGGCCCACACATCGATTCTATCACCAGGGGGCATTGGGGCTCAAGAGTTGCCCTCACCGGCCAGGCGCGGTATCACGTGCTTGGCCATCAGCTCGAGCTGCTTCATGACCTTGTCCTGCTCCAGGCCCGGCCACTGGAGGCGGAAGATCATGTGGGTGACGCCCAGCTCCTCCTCGTACCGCCGTATCTCCGAGACGATGTCGTCGGGCGTGCCGATGAGGAACCGGTCCCGCGCCAGGTCCTCGAAGGGCATCTCGAAGCTCTCCTCGCCGGGCAACGCCTTGTCCTGGCCCCAGTCGGCGTAGGCCTGGTACTTGCCCTCAAGGTGGGGGCGGCTCTCGTACATGGCCACCTCTTTGTCCTCGGCAACGTACATCTCCCGCATCATGGGCAGGGCCGAGAGTCCGGCGTTCCCGGACTCCTCCAGCGCCCCCCGGTACGTGTCCATCTGGGCCCTGATGGTGGCCACCGTCGCGTGGGGATTGACCAGCCAGGGGTATCCCAGGCGCCCGGCCCGCCGTATGGCGCCGTCGTTGTTGGCGGCCACCCATATGGGCGGGTGAGGCTGCTGCACGCAACGGACCGTCGAGGTCACCCTGGGCACCTGGTAGAAGCGGCCATCGAACTCCACCTGCTCGCCGGTCCAGAGCAGCTTCATCACCTCCAGGGCCTCCACCATGCGGGGCACCCTCTCCTCGCGCCTGACGCCGAAAGCCGCGTACTCCTCCTCCCTGTAGCCGAGGCCGACGCCGAAGATGAACCTGCCGGAGCAGATGGCGTCCATGGTCGCCACCATCTCCGCCATCTCCACGGGGTTGTGCAGCGGCACGAGCACGATGCTGGAGGCCACCTCCATGCCGTCCGCCTCGGCCGCCATCCTGGCCAGGAAGGGGATGCTCGTCGGCATGGTGAACGGCGCGGACAGGTAGTGCTGCCCGGCGCAGATCATGCCGAACCCGCCCTCCCTGGCCGCGCGGACCTGCTCCAGGTTGTCCTGTATCTTCCGCTCCATCGATTCCCCGGCCAGATACTGGTTGGTCAGCAGCAGTCCCAGCTTCATCCTTACCTCCTAAGACTCCATAGACGTGGGGCCCCGTAGACGTGGCAGGGTCCGTAGACGTGGGACAATTGTAGCCCGCCGACGGGCTGATGACCAGAGACGGCTGTTGCCCCCCAGCCCTCCAGCCGGTAGAATCCTGTACGTACCACCGGGGAGGCAGGGATGAAGATAGCCAGGTTCCGACAGAAGCGAAGGGTGGCCTACGGCGTGGTCGAGGGCGACGAGGTCGCCGAGGTCCGGGGCAGCATCTTCACCCGGTTCAGAATAACGGACACCCGCCACAACCTGGGCGACGTGGAGCTGCTGGCCCCCACGGCCCCCCTGCAGATATGGTGCCCCGGCCTCAACTTCGCGGAGCACCTGGAGTTCGCCGGGTCGGTGCTGGGAGAGGAGAAGACCCCGGGGTCCCAGCACCCGGAGCCGTGGCAGAAGGGCAGAAACGCCCTCAACGCCCACGAGGGCCGCATAGTCATACCCAAGGACTCGTGGGGCGGCGTCCACTACGAGGGCGAGGCCGTGGCGGTCATCGGCAGGCAATGCCGGAGGGTGGCGCCGGACCAGGCGCTGAGCCACGTGCTGGGGTTCACCTGCGGCAACGACGTCAGCGAGCGCGCCTGGCAACGGGACGACTGGACCTTCTGGAGGGCCAAGGGCTCGGACACCTTCGCCCCCGTCGGGCCGTGGATCGAGACCGACGTGGACCCGGGCAACCTGGAGATGGTGGTCAGGCTAAACGGCGGCGAGGTGCAGAGGGCCAACACCCGGGACATGCTCCACGACTTCCCCACGGTGATCAGCTACATCAGCCAGCAGGTCACCCTTTACGCGGGAGACCTGGTGTTCTCGGGGACTACGGGCACCACCACCGCCATGAAGCCCGACGACGTGGTGGAGGTGGATATCCGGGGCATTGGCGTACTCCGCAACTACGTGCACTCCGAGGAGTAACCCGCGGCGCGCCCCTCGTATTGTCTTTCCAGCCTGTCAATCCTATACTGTCACCTGATATGGAGGACGCCCAGACCCAACCCGACGGGCCCACGGAAGAGCTCCGGCTGTTCCCGCTGAACGTGGTACTGTTCCCGGGCATGACGATGCCCCTGCGCATCTTCGAAGAGCGGTACAAGCTGATGATCGGCGAGTGCCTGGACGCCAAGGAGCCCTTCGGCGTGACCCTGATCCAGACAGGGGCGGAGGTCGGGGGAGGGGCCACTCCCCACCTGACCGGCACCACGGCCCGGATCACCAACGTGGAGCGCCTGGAGGACGGGCGCATGAACCTCGCCACCAAGGGCGAGAGGCGGTTCCGCATCGTCGACACCGTCCACGAGGTGCCCTACCTAAAGGCACGGGTCCGCTATCTTCCCGAGGAGGCCGGCGAGGTGGACCCCGAAGAGCTGGCCAAGCTCCGCGGCCTGTTCAAGGAGTACCTACGCGGCCTGGCCTCCCTGCAGGGCGGATGGGTGAGGCAGGCGCAGGCGCCGGAGGACCCGGGGGCACTGTCACACACCGTGGCCCACTACATGGAGCTCCCGGCAATGGCCAAGCAACGACTGCTGGAGCTGGCGTTCATCGGAGAGCGGATACACTACGAGGTGCCCCTGCTGGAGGGAGCGAACCGCCGCCTCAGGGAGCAGATCGTAGGCCGCAGCCCCTACAAGGGGTCCCGCCTAAACTAGGCCTCGCCCCTGTAGTTGTGCAAGCAACTACGGTCTCGCCGCCGGTTTCCGCCTATCCTTGAGGCTTCCTGGCAGGGACCACCTGGCCGTTGATCCTGATGGCCCCCCCGGTGGGCACGAACCCGGAGAAGAGCTCGGGATGCAGTATCTCGGCCATGATCTCCAGCCCGTCGATGAGCCGGGGTCCGGACCTGCTGAAGTAGGCGCTGGCATCCACCACGAACACCCTGGACTGCTCCACCGCGGGGAGGGAGCTCCACCCCTCCCGCTCGGTGAGCAGGGACACCTCCTGCAGGGCGCGCTTGGCGTCGAAGCCGCAGGGAGTGACCAGTATCACCTCGGGACGGGCCTCGAGGACGCGCTCCCACTCGATGCGAAACGACGGAGTGTGCTTGTCGCCCAGGACGTCCTCGCCCCCGGCCATCTCCACCATCTCGGGCACCCAGTGCCCGGCCACCAGCACAGGGTCCATCCACTCGAGGCACGCCACCCGTGGCCTCGTGCCCGCCAGGGCGGCCCGGGCCTCGACCGCCTCCACCCTGCGGCGCAGGGAGCCGGCGAACCGCTCCGCCTCGTCCCGGGCCCCCGTGGCGTCGCCCACGTTCAACACGTCCCCTATCACGTCGCCCACCGAGCTGGGGTCCAGGGACAGTATCTCCGGCTTCCTGGCCAGGGTCTCAGTTGCGTCGGCGACCTGCCGCGCGGTTATCGCTCACTCCCCGCATAGCTCCTGGGTGAGGAGCAGGTCGGGTTCCAGCTTCTCCAGGAGCTCCACATCGATGTCGTAGATGCCCTTCCCCTCGGTGAGCCGCTCCTCGATGATCCGGTGTATCTCGCCGCTGGAGTAGTCGCCGTCCTGGAAGATGCTGTGCACGATCCACGGCAGCTTCCGGGCCTCGGGAGGGTAGTCGCACTCGTGGCTGACGCCCAGCAGATGGTCGCCCAGACCAGGGAGTAGACGATCTCCGTGGCGCTGGGCAGGAAGGAGCAGATGCGCATTGGGACCTCCTCGCGTCGCCGGCCGGGGCCGGCTACCCGCCATTATGCCACGGCGGGGGCCGGATTGGTAGGAGCATGACAAACGCCGCCATCAGGCCATGACGGGAGGGCATCGGTCCCGGGGGACCATCCGGCGTTGTTGGGGCCGGCGCCATGTATGGTATAGTGTTGGCGGCCCGCCCGCCCCGGCAGCAGGCCGGGCCCGACCCAGACCCCCCTTCGGCCGGACCAAGGTACCCAAGGAGGAGTGATGGCCCAGCAAGGGGAGATACACAACCTCCGTCTCGTGTCCCACAGCGACCTCGGCGGCTTTGGCAATATCGGCGAGGGTGTGGCCCTGCAGCAGGCCTCCGACGGGCGCCGAGTGCTCTGGCTGGCCCACGAGGGCCCTCCCAAGGACGTGACCGCGGTGGACGTCAGCGACCCGGCCAACCCCCGGGTGGTCGCCCAGACGGAGTTGCCCCACCAGCAGATCCGGTCCAACTCCCTGGCGGTGGTCGACGACCTGCTCCTGGTGGCCTACCAGGTCTCCCGGCCGGGGGTCTCCGACGCCGGCATGGGCGTGTACGACATCTCCAGACCCGAGGAGGTCAGGCGGATCAGCTTCTTCGACACCTCGGGTCCCAGCTCCCGGGGCACCCACTGCCTCTGGTGCGTCGACGGGAAGTACGCGCACCTGAGCACCGGGGCCGCCGACTTCACCCCAACCCACCCCAAGGACGACCAGTTTCACATGATCGTGGACGTCGGAGACCCGGCCAGGCCGGCAGAGGTGGGCCGCTGGTGGCTGCCGGGCACGCGGGAGGGAGACGACGCCCCTCCGCCGGTCCGCCACCCGGAGCACGACGTGGGGTATCGGGTACACAACGTCAACGTCTATCCCGACCGTCCCGACCGGGCATACCTGGGCTACGTGGACGCCGGCATCGTCATCCTGGACATCTCGGACCTCTCGCGCCCCAGCATGGTCACCCAGCTCGACTATCACCCGCCCCTGACGGGGTTCACCCACACCGTGCTGCCCCTGTTCGACAGGGGTCTGCTGGTGGTGGCGGAGGAGGCCAGCGAGCACGACAACTGCGAGGACTGGCCCAAGGTCGTGTGGGTCGTCGACTCCAGCGTGGAGACCAACCTCGTTATGTTGAGCACCCTGCCCACCGACAAGGACAAGTACTGCGCCATCCCGGGGCGGTACGGGGCCCACAACCTCCACGAGAACCTACCGGTGCCCACCTCCCACGTTTCCGACACCATCGTGTACAGCACCTTCTTCAATGCGGGCCTGCGGGTCCACGACATCTCCGACCCCTTCCGTCCCCAGGAGGTCGCCTACTTCGTGCCGCCGGTGCCCGCGGGCGCCCGGGCCAACTCGGTGAACGACGTTTACGTGGACGAGGGGGAGCTGATCTACACCGTGGACCGGATAAAGGGCGGCCTCTACATCCTGGAGCCGGCCTGGTAGCCCTGATGAGCCCCAAGCGCATAGCCGAGCCCGACCACTTTCCCTGGCTGGACTACCGGCGTTACACCTTCTCCCTGGGGGTCGAGAAGGCTGGGGTGGTCTTCCTCTCGGGGGAGACGGCCAGCGAGTACGACGCGGCCAGCGACCGGGTGGTATGCCACGGAAACGTGGTGGAGCAGATGCGCCTGGCCTACGAGAAGCTGAGGCTGTCGCTGGAGTCCCTGGGGGGCGGGTTCGACGACGTGGTCAAGACCGTTGACTACGTGGCGCCGGCCGGCCTCGCCGAGTACCGGGGCACGGCCGACGTGCGCCGGGAGCACTTCAAGGGCCGCTGGCCCGCCTCGACGGGCATCGTGGTGGAGCGCCTGCTGCGGTCAGACGCCCTGATCGAGGTGGACGCGGTGGCCGTCCTGGGCCACGAAAAGAAGCCCGTGGACCCCGGCTGGCCCCGTTACCAGCGGCTGACCTACGCTCCCGGCGTCAGGGCCGGAGACCTGCTGTGCGTCTCCGGCTTCACCGGGGCTATCGAGGACGCCGACGGGCAGCGCAGGTACCCGGACTCCCCCTCCGAGCAGACCGCCGCCGCCCACGGCTTCATCGGCCAGGTGCTGCACGCGGCGGGAGCGGGACCCGGGGACGTGGGGAAGTCCCTGGACTACATCACCCCCGCCTGCCTGGAGGGCTACGCCGCCGCCGGGGAGGCCAGGCACCAGTTCCCCAAGGACCGGCTGCCGGCCTCGACGGGCGTGGCGATCAACCGCCTGCTCCACCCCGACGCGCTGATCGAGGTCGAGGCCACGGCCGTGCTCGGAGCGCCGTGCCAGGAGATCGAGGTGCCCGGCTGGCTAGCCCCGGACGGGCCGCCCGCCCCGGCCGCCGTCCGCCAGGGGAGGTTCCTGTTCATCTCAGGGCAGACCGCTGTGGACCACAGGACGGGGGCCGTCGTCGGGGAGGGGGACGTCCTGGCCCAGACCACCCAGGTATACAGCAACCTGAAAGCCGTGCTGGAGGCGGCTGGTGGGTCGATGGCGGACGTAGTGAAGACCACGGAGCTCATCACTCCACCGGGACTGAGGGGATACCGAGGCGTGGGAGACATACGGCGGAGGTTCTTCGGCGATGAGTTCCCCGCAGCCACCGGCGTGGTGGTCAGCTCCCTGCTGCGGCCCGAGCTGCTCATCCAGGTGGACGCCACCGCCATCCTCGACTAGGGAGCGAGCATGACGACACCCGGACCCTCGGCGCTGACCCCCGAGATCACGGCCCTCATAGGGCAGGAGTGGGTCTACCACGCGCCGGAGGAGATCGGGGCGGCCTCCATCCGCAAGTTCGCCCTTTCCATTGGGGACTCGAACCCCGTCTATTCCGACGGGGCCTACGCCTCCGGCACTTCTTACGGGGGAATCATCGCGCCGCCCACCTTCGTGTGCGAGACGATGCAGTACATGGTCGGCGCGCTGGATGAGGCAGGGGGCCCCGCCGCAAGAGTCCAGCTTCCGCTGGGCCTGGAGATCCGCGGCTCCAACGACTACCAATTTTACCAGGCCCTACGCCCCGACGACCTGCTCACCGTCCGTTGGAGGGTGGCCGACATCCGGGAGCGGGACGGCAGCACGGGGAAGCTCCTCATCGTGACCTCGGAGATCAGCTACTGGAACCAACACGGTGCGCTGCTGGCCACCAACACAGAGACGAACCTGTTCCGCGTGTCGGATGCCCCGTTGCGGGCCGGCCCGGCAGCCCCGCCGGAGGCCTCCTCCACAGGGGAGGGTCCGGGAAGCTCGACGCCTCCCCGCCGCCTAGACCGGCCCCTCTCGTTCCGGGACGTAGGCGACGGAGACCGGCTGCCGGAGCTGGAAAAGCGGATCAGCCTGCCCATGATGGTCTTTTACGCCGCGGCCACGTGGGACTTCCACCGGTACCACTATGACCTGGAATACGTTCGGGAGAAGGGGTTCGGCCGCCCCTTCGTGGACGGCCAGATGCTGGGGGCATTCCTGGCCCAGATGCTGTCCGACTGGACGGGCGACCCCGGGACCATACGCCGGCTGGGCTTCCGCTTCAGGGAGTTCGCCTTCCCCGGAGACACCCTCACCTGCCGGGGACGGGTGACGGGGAAGGAGGCCGGCGAAAACGGAGGCTCCGTGACCTGCGAGCTGTCCATCGTGCGGCAGGACGGCGCGCAGGTGCTGGGGCCGGGGCAAGCGGTATTGGCCCTGCCGTGATGCGGTGACTACCCGGCGGGCCGCCGCTCCCGCCTGAGCAGTGCCGTGGCTTCCACGTCCACCGTCAGCCCGTCGACTACCACGGCGTAGTCCCGCCGGGCGCCCTCCACCGTCACCTTTTCGTTCAGCACGTCGTCGAGCACCAGGGCCGGGTCCCGCTCCAGGGGGTCTCCGAAGCCGCCGCCGCCCCCGGAGACGATGGTGACCACGTCCGAGGCGTCCACGGGGATGAACGCCCCCTCCCTGGGCAGCTCCTGGGACTCGGACCCGTCGAGGTTGCGCACGATGCGCGTGAGGGTGCCGTCGCTGGCCCCCAGAAGGCCGGGCCCGGGGACCTTGTGCCGGTTGGAGTGGGTCCCCACATAGGTATCCACCAGCATCCGGTAGTCCTTCCGAATCCCCACACCGCCCCTGAACCGCCCGGCCCCCGCCGAGTCGGGTATGTACTCCAAGCGGTCGGCCATCATGGGGAACTCCAGCTCCATGGCCTCTATGGGCAGGTTGGACGCGGTATGCACGCCCTCGATGCCGTCCTTGACGGGCCTGGCCCCGCCGCCGCCAGCCAGCGTCTCGTAGTAGATGAAGGTGGGCGGGCCCTGGCTGCTGAACCCCATTCCGTGGACGCCGTGACTGCCCGCCTCCAGGTTGGAGTCGGTAGCTGCCCTGTCGCTGGAACCGCCGAGGGCGGCGAAGAGGAGGTCCGGGAGCTGGGAGCACACCTCGAACCGCGCCCCCACCGGCGAGGGGGGCCTGGGATTGAGTATTGACCCCTCGGGGATGATCATCTCGATGGGCCTCCAGAACCCGTCGTTGCCCAGGGCGCTGGGGTCCAGCAGGGAGCGCAGGACCCAATAGGCGCAGGCGGCCGTCCCCGAGTAGGGGTTGTTGAGGCCCCACCTGGCGGGCCCGCCGGTGCCGGTATAGTCCAGGGTGATGGTGGGCTGGGGTTCGTGCTTCACCGTGACCTTCACCCTCATGGGGATGGGCTCGTCGCTGTCCAGGTCATCGTCCAGGTAGTCCACGGCCTCGTAGACGCCCTCCCTCAACCGCCGGATGCCCTCGCGCACCTTGGTCTCGGAGACCCGGAGCAGCTCGTCCATGCCCGAGCGCAGCACATCGATGCCGTACCGCTGGGCCAGCTCCTGCATCCGGCGCACGCCCACCTGGACCGAGCCCACCTGGGCGCGGATATCCCCGTCCCGGCCATCGGGGTCCCGCACGTTCAGCAGGACCACCTCGAGCACCTCCCGTTGGAGCTCTCCGGCCCTGTACATGCGGATGGGGGGATACCGGATGGCCTCCTGGTATATCTCCGTGGCGTCGCCCAGAGCGCACTGGCCCGGGGCCTTGCCGCCCACGTCGGGCCAGTGGCCGGTGTTGCCCACGAAGCCCAGGAGCTCGCCGCCGTGGAACACGGGGCCCACGAAGGTCACGTCGGCCAGGTGGGACGGGCCGCCGCTGTAGGGGTCGTTGACCATGAACACGTCGCCTTCCCGGATGGCCTCCCTGGGGAACCGCTCCAGGATGGCGGACCCGGTGAACATGAAGGAGCTCATGTGCACCGGCTGGCTGATGTCCCCGATGCAGACGATGCGGCCGTCGGCGTCCAGGATGACGCTGGAGCAGTCCTGCCGCTCCTTGATGTTGGTGGAGTACGCCGACTTTATCAGCGCCGCCAGTATCTCGTCGGCGATGGAGACCAATGCGTTGCCCAGGACCTCGGTGGTCACGGGGTTCAGTCTGGCGCCGGCCATCGGCACCTCCCTTCGCGCGTCCGTTGGTGGAGGGGGAGCCGCGCCTACGGCCGGCTGATCTGGTGCCCGCCCCGGGCGTAGGAGGCGGTATTGGGGTCGCCGGGCAGGAACTCGCCGCGGCCCTTGGTGCCCACGACCTCGTCGTTCTCGATGACCACGTGGCCCCGGGACATGGTCAGGTCGGGCATGCCCAGCAGCTTGAAGCCGTCGAAGGCCGAGTGGTCGGTGTTCCCGTGCTGGCCGTCCACCACATGCACCCTGCCCGGGTCCCAGACCACCAGGTCGGCGTCGGACCCCGGGTTGAGGGAGCCCTTCTTGGGATAGAGGCCGAAGAGCTTGGCGGGGTTCTCGCAGAACACCTGCACCAACCTGGGCAGCGTGATGCGGCCCCTGTTCACCCCGTAGCTCCAGACCACGGGCACCATGAACTCGATGGTGTTCAGGCCGTAGCGGCCCTCGAAGATGTTCTCCCCGGTGGCGCCGGCGGGCGTGTCCTTGAGGGTGGCGTCCATGCCGCCGGTCAGCTTCTGGCGCTTGAGGGTGCCGCCGGAATCGCTGGCGATGGTGTCGATGGTGCCGTCGGCCAGGGCGGCCCACAGGGCCTCGCAGTCATCCGCCTCACGCAGGGGAGGGCCGACCTTGCCTATGGGCCCCTTGGTCAGCACCTCGTCGTTGGTCAGAGTCAGGTAGTGGGGGCAGGTCTCAGCGAACATTTTGAGGCCCTCACCCTTGTACCGGCGCACCACGGCCATGGCCTCCTTGGTGCTGAGGTGCACCGGGTAGAGGGGGCAGTCCAGCACCTGGGAGAACACGGCCGAACGGTTCACTCCCTCGGCCTCCAGTATGTTGGGCTGGGAGCGGAGGAAGTAGGGGGGCGAGGTGTTCCCCTCCGCGGTGTACTGGTCTATCAGGAAGTCGATGCATGGCCCGTTCTCGGCGTGGACCATGGCCATGCCCCCATCCTTGGACGCCAGGTCCATGATGCGGATCATGTTGTCCTCGGGGATCTCCATGCCCCGGCGCCGGTAGGCCAGGAACATCTTGAAGGAGATGACGCCCATGCGGATGATCTCCCCCACGGACTTGTTGAAGCTGTCCCCGTCCGCCGGAGTGTAGGTGCCGTGGATGGCGTAGTCCAGGTATGAGAGCCTCTCGGCCTCGTCGATGAACTGCTTGATGACGTCCGCCGTGTAGCCTTCGAACCCCCAGGACCTGACGTTCCCCACAAAGGCGATGACGGTGGTTATGCCCCCGTAGGCCGCGGTGATGGAGTAGTCGTCCATCTTGTCGTTGTAGACCGGATGGCAATGGGAGTCGATGGCCCCGGGGAGCACGTACTTGCCGGTGGCGTCGATGATCCTGCCGGCCTCCCTGGACGGGTCGTCGGTCAGCTCCACGACCTTGCCTTCCCTGATGACCACGTCCCGGCGGGTGATGTCCTGGCCGGTGACCAGCATCCCTCCCCTGACTATCACGTCGGCCCTGGTACTGGTTGTCATGGCAGACTCTCGCTTTCAGGCAGTCTTGTTGGACAGCCGTTTTGCTGGACAGCCCCGTTGTTGGACAGCCCCGTTGCTGGACAGAATGTAGCACGTGAGGCGGGCTGGTTCAAGGGGACGGGCTAGGCGAACCGTGGAGGTGGGTAGAGCCGGGACCAGGGGAGGAGGGCGTTGAGGATATCTTCGGTTTCGGGGATGGCGTTCCGGCTCCGGCACCTGTTCAGGTACTTGTGGACTGCCATGAAGGTGGGGAGCCGGAACCCGGCGGAGGCCACCCTGCGGATAAGGGCATGGGAGTCGGGCGGAGCCCGGTGCTCGGCGTAGGCCACGGCGCATTCGAGAGAAAACTCATCGGCCAGTCGGCGAATGCGGAGGACGGCGAGCGGGCGAGCCATCTTCCGGCGGAGGGCGTTGACGCGGGCTCTCAGGGCGTTCATATGGTGCTCCTCTCCAGGTCTATTTGGGGGGCAGGTCCATTTTGGAGGAGGGATGGGCAGCCCATAGGGGTATGACTTCTTCCAGCTCCTGAACCTGCTTTCTGAGGTCCTCGATCTCGGAAATCCGGACAGCGAAGGACATGGCGTAGCGGGCGGCGCGGAGGCGGACGGCCTTATCGGGGTCCTCCATGGCGTCGGCCAGGACTGAGACGCTGCGAAGCATGAGTCCCTGGAGCTCCCGGCGGGCCAACTCGGCTGACTGCTGGCGGATTCGGCTGAGCTCGCCGCGGAAGTCATCGTCTTCCATCCAGCGGTAAATTGTGCTCTGCCCTACCCCGGAGGCGCGGGCGGCCTGAGCCACGGAGGGGGAGGCGGCGATGATGGAGAGGGCGGACTGCTGGCGAAGGGTAAGGGGGGAATTTTCGACTTCCCTCTCATTTCCTCTCATTTTCTCCCACTCTGCAGCGGGTATCGACTTCCCCGACCCTGGGTCCCTGCCCCGTATCGAGCACGAGGCAGGCTCTGGGCTGGGATGACGGTGGGGTCCGGGTGCATTGGCCGGGTCGGATGGCCGGGGTAGCTTGGTCCTGATGCGGCTTTTTGGCATTGGGCTGACCTGGTGCCTCGGTGGCGGGGTTGGATTTGGTCGTCAGACCATGTTCTTATGGTAGAGCGTAGGTGCCGGGGTGGGGAAGGGGCGCGTGTCATCCCCTCACCGTGCCTGGGTCCGGACCCGAGGGCCGGAACGACGCCCTCACCCCTGACCCTCTCCCTGGGGGAGAGGGGGAACAGGTCACGCACGGGCGATGGCGCATATGCTGACGCAGAGGGAGGAACGTATCCATGCCGGCGAGTACTGTGCCTCTGGGCCCTGTGGCGTGGCAAACTTGTCGGAGGGCGCCTGAGATTCCTCGCCTACGGCTCGGAATGACAGGCTGGAAGACTCGGAATCACTATGGCATTGGTAAGACCACACAAGGGGATGAACACGGCGGTGCGATCCTCACCGTCATTCCGGCCCCCGAGCCGGAAGCCAGGGGTGAGGGTCCTCCTTCCTTACGCGCTGGCAGGCCTTACGCGCTGGCAGGCACGACTGGTGCGGCCCCTCGCCACCCCTAGGTCCCGGCCTTCGCCGGGACGACGGGATGGGTGATTCCAGCCTACGCCGACCTGCAGGGGCTTCTCTTGTGGGCGCCCACGAGGGACGCCCCCACGACGGGACCCGGCAATGGGCTATTCTCGGAGGAACGAGGTGGGGGTCGGAGTGGCATACGCAGCGCGTTCTATTTCGCAGGAGATGGGGCGCAGGAGTAATGGCGCGCAGGAGTGATGGCAAGTGTGAACAGATCCTAGTCCGCCACCGCCACCTGCCCGCCTATGGTCGGCCGCGGCTCCCGCATGTAGTAGACCAGCGCCGCGGAGATGGTGAGCAGGACAAGGTTCGACCATATGGCGATGTCGTAGGTCCCACGCCAGTCGTAGAGGACGCCGCCAAGGTAGGCGCCCAGGCCCGAGCCCAGGGGCATGACGCCGAACATGGTGCCGTAGATGGTGGCCAGGTTGGCCACGCCGAACCTGTCCGACGTGTAGGCGGCCGTGATCCCGATGACGGCGTTCCACGACGAGCCCACCAGCATGATGCCTATCAGGAGCGCCGCCAGCCCCAGGGAGGGTATGCCCAAGAAGGAGATGCCCATGGACAGGAGGACTATGACGAACCCAAGGGCCCGGAGCTCGTAGGAGAAGGCGAGAAGGAACTTGCGGTTCCTGGAGCGGTCGGACAGGTGGCCCAGTATGAGGGTCCCGACTATGGCCCAGAGTCCGATGAGGCTGAAGCCGGCCGCCCCCACCATGGGATGGTAACCGAGGTCCTGGGCGTAGGAGACGAAGTGAGCATTCACGAAGCTCATGGAGTACCCTCAGACGAAGTAGCCGAAGGTCAGCTTCCAGAAGAACCCCGTGCGCAGCGCCTCGCCGAAGGTGGCGTCGGGCACGGCCTCCACCGCCGGGTTGGCGGACTCGGAGGACGGAGAGGGCTCGGCCCTGCGGGGCGCAAGCCCCACGTCGCTGGGACGGTTCTTGACGAACAGGAACCCCACCGGCAGTATCACGGCCAGCAGGAGCACCCCCAGGAAGCGGTACGCATCCCTCCAGTCGAAGAGCACCACGAAGCTGGACGCGGCGGGCACCAATATGATCGCTCCGATGGACCCGCCTCCGGTGATGAGACCCAAAGTAAGGCCCCGGTTGGTATGGAACCAGGCGCTTACTATCTTGGTGAGAGTCGACCCGGTCCCCAGGGTGAGGCCGACGCTCATCACGGCGAATATGACGTACAGGTGGGCCAGGTTGCCTATGAGAGGCAGAAGCAGGAGCATGGCACCCATCAGCACGACGCCCGACAGGGCCACCACCTTTGGGCTGTACCGGTCGGCCAGGAACCCGGCCGCGGGACGCAGCAGGCCCGACAACATGAAGGTGGTGCCAAAGGCCAGGGAGAGGGTCGCCCTGCTCCACTCGAACTCCTCGGTCATGGGTGTCAGGAACACGCCGAAGGAGAACTGCGTGCCGGTCATGCCCATGGCGATGAGTGCGCCGCCGATGACGACGAACCAGCCGTAGAAGATGTTGGTGCGCCCTACGATCCGCATGGCGTTGGACTCAATCTTACGGCACATCCCCCCGTCATGGCAACGACCGGTCCTCCGCGTCCCTCCACCGGGTTGGCTGGCCGGCCAAGGCCTGAAAGCCCAGCTCGCCGCACAGCTCGCGGAATGGCTCCCGCGGCACGCCGGTCCATCGCAGGTCCTCCAGCCGCTCTTCGATGGGAACGTCGGTGCGGAGGGTGGCCAGCAGCTTGTAGAGAGCGGCCCTCTCCCGGTGCTCCTCCAGGCTGGCGGAGGCCGCCGCCGCACCCCGCACGGCCACGTCCCACTCCGCAGGGTCGGGAGGGATGTCCTCGATGCTCCCGTAACGGGAGAGGAGGCGGGCGCTGGTCCCGGCGCCCCACCTGGGAACGCCGGGTATGCCGTCGTTGGCGTCGCCGACAAGGGCGAGGTAGTCGGGAATGGACCGGGGCTCGACCCCGAACTTCTCCCTGACGCCGGCCTCGTCCAGCACCGTCCCCCTCCGCCTGTCCAGGCAGACCACCCGGCCGCCCCTGACCATCTGGGCCAGGTCCTTGTCGGGGGAGCAGATGACCACGCGCCCGGCCTCCCGGGAGCCGCACCAGCGGACGGCTGCCGTGGCGATGGCGTCGTCGGCTTCGAACTCGACCATGGGCCAGACCACCATGCCCAGGGCGGATGCCGCCCGCTCCGCCAGGGGGAACTGGGACGCCAGGTCCTCGGGGACACCCTCGCCGGTCTTGTAGCCGTCGAAGAGCTCGTTCCTGAAGGACTCGATGACGTGGTCGAAGGCGCACGCCACGTGGGTGACGTCGTCGTCGTGGACCAGGGTGATGAGGGTCTGGAGGAGGCCGCGGACGGCCGCCACGGGACGCCCGTCGGGGGCGTACATAGGGGGCATGGCGTGGTAGGCCCGGAATAGCTCGAAGGTGCCGTCGACCAGATAGAGGCTCACGGACCCTTACGGGACGCCGGCCCGGCCCCTACTCCGTGGCCCGCTTGTTCAGCTCGGTCTGTACGATGAACCAGACGGCGGGAGCGAAGACGAACCACAGTATGAATATGATCCACCTGCTTATGGTGCCGTCGGTCAGGTACTCGGTGGCCTCGCCCTGCTTGTACCAGGAATAGATGTCGACAATCGGTATCAACGTCAGGACCGTCCACAGGCCGGCGCTGCCCGGCAGGTTCTTGTACTCGATCATCTCCTTGGACGTGACGTAGAACCAGTAAATGCCGTAAATGGTCAGAGTGATGATGAACAGGAGCACCTGCATCCACATGTTGCGCCGCTTTATCATGCAACCACCTCCCCGAACCGTGCTCAGACGTTCCCGTGCTCCGGGCCCGAACCCTGCTCAGACGTTCCCGTGCTCCGGGCCCGAACCCTGCTCAGACGTTCCCGTGCTCCGGGCCCGAACCGTACTCAGACGTTCCCGTGCTCCGGGCCCGAACCGTACTCAGACGTTCCCGTGCTCCGGGCCCGAACCGTACTCAGACGTTCCCGTGCTCCGGGCCCGCGCCGTGCTCAGGCGTTCCCCGTGCTCCGGGCCAGCCTCTTCCTCAGCCGGGCCGTGGCCGGCTCGTCCACCGCGCCGTCTCTCACGACCACCCCGTACACCTCTTTGGCCGCCTCGGGGGAGATCCGGTCGTCCGCCAGGTCCGCCAGGACCAGGGACGGCTCCCGAAGCAGGGGGTCGCCAAAGCCGCCGCCGCCCGCGGTCCGCACGCTGACCACGTCCCCCGCCTCCAGGTGAATGCCGGCGGTCACGGCCCTCACGGACCGCTCCCCGGGCGTGTCCGGATTTATGACGAAGGCGCTGGGGGAACCGCTCAGGCCTCCCTCCAGGCCCTCCGCCGGATGGGTCTCCCGGTCGGCGGTGGTCGACAGGATGGTGCCCTCGGCCAGGACGCGGGTGTCCCGCCGGATGGGCATGCCCCCGCGGAAGATGCCCGGGCCGCCGCCGTCCCGCAGGAGCTCGTACCGGAGCACCTGCAGCGGATAGGCCAGCTCCATGCTCTCCACGGGCAGGTTTGCGGAGCCCGAGGCGTGGATGCGGACGGCGTCGGTGCCGTCCCTGGTGCGCCGGGCTCCCAGGGCTCCGGCGAAGGTCTCGTAGTCGACCCATGGCTGGTCGGAGCCCGGCAGAGTCCCCCCGTAGGTGCACAGGGAGTGGGGCCCCGAGGGGGCCAGGGACTTCTCGGGCATCGCCTGGACCAGCGCGCCCACCACGACGTCGCCCAGGATGCCGCAGCTCGTCGCCCGGGCCCCCACCGCCGCCGGGGGCACGGGGTTCACCAGGCACCCCTCGGGCGCGACGACGCGGACAGGCTTGTAGGTGCCCGAGTTGGGGGGCAGGTCCGGGTCCAGGAGCATCTTGAGGACGAAGTACACGACGGACAGGGTGGCGACCATTGGCACGTTCTTCCCGCTGTCCATCTGGGGGTCCGTGCCGGTGAAATCGAACTCCACCACACCGTCCTTCACGGTGGCGGCGCACTCTATGCGCACCGGGGTGTCCTGAAAGCCGTCGCTGTCCAGGTAGTCGACGAACCTGTAGGTGCCCTCCTTCAGCCTCCCGATGAGACGGCGCATCCGCCTCTCGCTGTAGTCCAGGAAGTGCTCGACGCAATCCAGCATGGTGTCGGCGCCGTAACGGTCGCACACCTGGTGGACGCCGCGGACGCCGACGTGGAGGGCCGCCATCTGGGCCTGCAGGTCCCCGAGGCGCTCCTCGGGCGTGCGGCTGTTGGACATGATGATCTGGGTGACGCCGTCGTCCTCTCCCAGCTCGGGGTAGACCCGCACCGGGGGCAGGCGGATGCCCTCCTCGTATATGGTCTTGCACGCCGCCGACTCGCTGCCGGGCACCATCCCGCCCACGTCGGCGTGGTGGGCTATGTCGGCGACGAAGGCCACCAGGGCGTCTTGGTAGAACACCGGGGAAACGGCGGTGATGTCCGGCAGGTGGGCGCCCCCGCCGCGGTAGGGGTCGTTGGCCAGGAACATGTCACCGGGTTTCAGTTTGTCCTTGGGAAACCTCTTCAACACCTCGTCGATCAACCCCACCATGGAGCCCAGGTGCATGGGCACGAAGGGCGCCTGGGCGATGATCTGGCCCTCGGGGCCGAAGATGCACGTAGAGCAGTCCCTCCGCTCGCGGATGTTGGGGGAATGGGACGCGGTGATCATCGCGAGCCCCAGCTCGTCGGACACGGACAGGAGCAGGTTCGCCACCACCTCGGCCAGGATCGGGTCTACTTCCGTCTTGGTGCTCAACCGTTCCCCCTACGTCGAGATTAGCAGGCTCAGGTACTGGTCCACGTTGGCCTCCTGGCCGGGCAGCAGGACGGTGGTCGAGTCCATCTGCTCGATCACCGCGGGACCGGGCACGCGGTCTCCCGGCTCCAGGCCGGGCCTCCAGTACACGGGGCACTCGGCGAACCCGTGCTCCTGTCCAAGGTAGACTTCCCTGGTGGAGCTGAGGGCCCGGCCGTGGTCCCCGTCCCCCGGGGCGCGGGCCTTCAGCTCCGGCTGGGGGCCCGGGGCGCGCACCTGGAGGCGAAAGTGGACCATCTCCACCGGCGTGCCCCTCCGGGCATAGCCGTAACCCTCCTCGTAGGTGGCGTGGAAGTCCTCCAGGAGCCGCTCGACGGCGCCGGCCGGGCTTCCGTCGACGTGCGCCACGATGGGTAGCTGGTGGCCTTGTCCCGCGTACCGCATCTCCACCACCCGGGTGCTTCCCGCGGAAGACCGGTCGATCCCCTCGCTCCTGAGCCACTTGGACGCCCGGCTCTCCAGGCCCGCGAAGACACGTTCCACTGTGCGATGGGCCACTGTGCGATGGGCCACCGTGCGATGGGCCACCGTGCGATGGGACGTGGGCGCGTGACCCTGTCCGTCCCCGTCCAGGGCCAGCACGTGGGACTGGCTGAACTCGGCGCGGACGTCGGCCATCAGCAGGCCCAGGGCGCACAGCACTCCCGGGGCCTCGGGGACCAGCACGGTGCCGATGTCCATCTCGGCGGCAAGCTGGACCGCGTGCATCGGGCCGGCCCCGCCGAAGGCCACCAGCGTAAAGGTCCGCGGGTCGTGGCCCCTCTCCACAGATACCACCCGGACGGCCCGGGCCAGGTTGCTGGTCATCACCCCGTTGGCGCCGTAGAGGGCCCTCTCGATGGAGAACCCCATGGGGCCGCACACGTCCGCCTCCAGGGCGCGACGGGCCGGGGCCTCCTGGAGGGCAACCCGGTCCCCGAGCTCCCGGCTGGGGCTGAGGCGGCGGGCCACCAGGTTGGCGTCGGTCACCGTGGCCCGCGTGCCGCCCAGTCCATAGCAGGCCGGGCCCGGCCGGGCCCCGGCGCTCTGAGGGCCGACCCGCAGGAAGCCGCCCTCGTCCACCCACAGGATGCTGCCGCCCCCGGCGCCGATGGAGTGGACGTCCAGGGACGGCTCCAGCACCGGCCACCCCCCTATCTGGCGCTCCCGTGATATGAGGGGCGTGCCGCCGTGGACGAGGCAGACGTCGGTGCTGGTGCCGCCCATGTCCAGGGTTATCAGGTCCCGGTACCCACTGGCCCCGGCCACCGCGGCGGCCCCAACGACCCCGGCGCTGGGCCCTGACATCAGCGTCACGGTGGGGCGCTCCTTGGCGGTGCGCAGCGCCACCGTGCCGCCGTAGGAGCTGGAGATGCGCGGAGGGGAGGACACACCCAGGGCCTTCACCTGCCGTCCGAGACGGTCCAGGTAGCGGCGCATGACGGGCAGCAGGGCGGCGTTGAGGGTGGTGGTGGAGAAACGCTCGAACTCGCGAAACTCCCTCAACACCTCCGAGGAGATGGAGACCAGGGCCCTGGGGAACGAGCGCTTGAGCAGCGTGCGGGCCCGGCGCTCGTGGACGGAGTTGCCGTAGGCGTTGAGAAAGCAGATGGCCACGGCCGGGACTCCCGCATCCCTGAGCCTCTCCGCCGCACGGGTCACCGCCTCCTCATCCAGGGGGGTCAGCACCCGCCGGTGGACGTCGACCCGCTCCGAGACCTCCAGGCGCAGGCGCCTGGGGGCCAGGGGCCGGGGCTTCTCGATGTCCAGGTTGTACAGGTGGGGACGCCTCTGCCTGGCCAGCTCAAGGACGTCCCGGAACCCCTCCGTGGTGATCATCCCTATCTCGGGCAACCGGTCCTGGAGGACGGCATTGATGGCCACGGTGGTGCCGTGGGCCAGGGAGTCGAGCTCCGCCGGGGTGATCCCCTGCTCCGGCAGGACCTCTCTTAGCCCCTCTACAGTGGCCGCCGAAGGCTCGTGGGGGGTCGAGGGGTACTTGTGCAGGTGCAGGGTCTGGGTCTCGGTGTCGAAGATAACGAAGTCGGTGAAGGTGCCGCCGGTGTCTACGCCTGCGAAATAGGTCATCGGGCCCTTTCCGTAGGTGGTACGCCGTCGAGGCTGGGAGAGTGGATGCGCCCGGCCCCCGGCGGACGGTGCAGCCGCAGCCGCCGAGGCCGGAGCAATCGTAGCAGCCGAGTCATGGGCCGTCAAGCTTGCCGGCTGCTATACTGCCTGGAATGAACGGCCTAGCCCTGGGCATGGTGGTGCTCTCCGCCGTGGCCCACGCGACGTGGAACTACCTGCTCAAAGGCGCCCTTCGCCCGGAGGTGTTCACCTGGTGGCTGCTGGCGGCCATCAGCCTCCTGTTGCTGCCCCTGGGTGCGGTGCTGGCGTGGCAGACCTCGGTCGAGTCTCCGGGCTGGTGGTACATCCTGGGCACGGTGGGGTTGCACGCCCTCTACTTCCTCTTCCTGGGGAGGGGATACACCCACGGAGACCTGTCTCTGGTCTACCCGGTCGCCCGGGGCATGGGCCCCATGGCCGTGCCGGTGCTGGGAGTCATCCTGCTGGACGAGGCGGTCTCCGCCCCGGCCGCGGGAGGGATAGCCGCCATCGTGATCGGCATATACACCGTGTATTGGTGGGGAAGCATCCGGGCAATCCTGAGCGACCCCCTCCGGTTTCTGAAGGACCCGGGAGCCAGGTACGCTGTCCTCACCGGGGCGGTCATCGCGACCTACTCGGTGTGGGACAAGGTGGGGGTGCGGTACGTGGACCCGCTGCTGTACATGTACCTCATGTCCCTGGGCACGGGCCTGACGCTGACGCCCTACATGGCGCGGGTCCACGGCCTGGACAAGCTGGCCGACGAGTTTCGGGCGGGGCCCCTCCGCATCGCCTCGGCGGGCCTGCTGACCTTCCTGGCCTATGGGCTGGTGCTGTCGGCGTTGGAGTTCTCGCGGGTCAGCTACATATCCCCGGCCAGGGAGATGGGCATCGTGTTCGGGGTGGTCCTGGGGGCCACGATGCTGAAGGAGCCACTGGCGTGGGGCAGGCTGCTGGGCTCCGGGGCCATCGTGGCGGGAGTGATACTCATAGCCGTGGCCCCGTGAGGCCCGCTCACGGTCTGCGCCGGCGGGGCGCTATTGGCGCTGGGTGAGGCGGTAGATGCCTTCGTTCCGGGAGAGGACGTACAGGTTGCCGACCAGGTCCTCGCCGAAGGAGGTGATGAAGAGGCCGGACTCGGCCAGCAGGGCCTGCTCCCCCACCGAGCCTCCGTCCAGCCTGAGCCCCCATATCCGCCCGGAGCAGTAGTCGCCGTACACGTAGGCGCCCGCCAGGTCGCGTATACTGCCCCGGTAGACGTAGCCGCCGGTGACGGAGCAGTTGCCGCCGGTCCGGGGATACTCCCACACCGGGGGAGCGAGCACGGCGGAGTCGCACCCGGACTCCCACCGGAAGCGGTGAAGGCCCTCCATGCACCTCCAGCCGTAGTTGCCGCCGCCCTCCACGACGTCTATCTCCTCCCACGCGTTCTGGCCTACGTCGGCCGCCCACAGGCGGCCGGAGGCGTCGAAGGAGAACCTCCAGGGGTTCCGCAGGCCGTAGGCCCATATCTCCCAACGGACTCCCGGCTCTCCGACGAAGGGGTTGTCGTGGGGTATCCGGTAGGGCTCATCTGGAGACGATTGGGACACGTCTATCCGCAGGACCGACCCCAGCAGGGTCTCCAGGTCCTGGCCGTTGTCTCCGGGGTCCCCGGCGCTGCCGCCGTCGCCCAGGGCCACATACAGACGCCCGTCGGGCCCGAAGGCGATCTGCCCGCCATTGTGGTTCCCAAAGGGCTGGGGTATCTCCATGACGACCATCTCGGTGCCGGGGTCCGCCCGCAGCGGGTCGTCCGGGCTCACGGAGAAGCGGGACACCACCGACCGCCTGGGACTGCCGGCCGAGTAGTGGACGTAGAAGAAGCCGTTCCCGGCGTAGCCAGGATCGAAGGCCAGGCCCAGGAGGCCCTCCTCGTTATTGACCTCCCTGACCCTGTCCCTGATGTCCAGGAACACGCCCGCGCCGGCGGCGTCCTGCCGGTTGGGAAAGAGACGCACCAGGCCCGCCTGCTCGGTGACGAAGAGCATCCCTAGGCCGTCGTCGGGCTGCACCAGGTTGGTCAGCCTGCGGAACTGGATGTTGGGGAACGCCTGCACCACGTCGAGCCGGGGCAGTGGCCCCGGGGGTGCCGGCGGGGTTGCGCCCCCGGCTGCTTCCGGGGAAGGCGTCGGCGTCGGAGGCGTCCCCGGCTTCCTGACGGGAGGAGGCGGAGTGGCATCGGAGGTCGGGGAAGCCGGCAACGGGGACGGTGAGAGGGCGGGGGACGTTTCCGGCACGGGTGCGGCCGTGCCCGTAGCAAGGGGCGACGGGGTTGCTACGTCGGGCGACGGGGTGTCCGACGAGGCGCATGCGGCCGCCAGCAGGGCCAGGAGGACCAGGGCCTTGCCCAGGCCTCTTCCAACGGAGCCCGGGCCAATGGAGCCCGGCGCGTTGGTGGGCCGGGGGTCACGCCAGGGGCTCGGCAAAGCTCAGCTCGTGACCGTCGGGGTCGGTGATGTGGAAGTACCGCTCGCCCCACTCGCCGTCCCTCGGCTCGTCGGGCTCCAGGCCGCTCCCTCTGAGCTGCCGGTACCGCTCGTCCACCCCCTCGACATGCAGGATGACGCGGCCCCACCACGCGGGCTCCCGGGAGGGGTCCAGGACCAGGTTGAGAGAGTCCCTGCCGACCCGGAAGCTGGTGAAGGAGGCGTTCTCGCCCCCGTAGGACATCTCCAGCCCGACGTTACGGTAGAACCGCACCGCCCTGGCCATGTCCCGCACGGCAAGGGTCACGGCGCTGATGTGCTTCATCGTCATCGGGGCCCGTCACCTCCGCGGGTCTCGTCCCACCCTCGACCCGGCCACCGGCGATTGTATCGACCAGCCGCCGATTCCACAAGAGCCGCTGCGTTGATATTCTCGGTACTCGAACATAGAATGATGGCACGAGGACGGCGCGAGGACGACAAGAGGATGACAAGAGGATGACAAGAGGATCGCACGAGATGGAAGACGGCCCTCGGACCGTGGAGGAGGGTAGCATGATGCTGGAAGGTAAGGCCGCCCTGGTCACGGGGGGCGGACGTGGCCTGGGACGGGCCATCTCCCTGCGGCTGGCCGAGGGGGGAGCCCGGGTCGCCGTCGCAGACATAGACGCCGCGACCGCGGGAGGGACGTGTCAGGCGATCCGCGACGCCGGGGGGGAAAGCGTAGCCATCCAGGCCGACGTGGCCGATCTGGACCAGATCGACCGCATGGTCCGGGAGACCCTGGAGGCCCTGGGCGGCCTGGACATCTTCGTGAACAACGCCGCGGTGACCCAGGCGGCCCGGATCATGGACATCGACGAGGAGCTGTGGGACCGCATCCACCGGGTGAACGCCAAGGGGGCCTTCTTCTGCATGCAGAGGGTAGCCCGGGAGATGATGCGCCTGGGCAGGGGCGGCCGCATCATCAACATGTCCTCGGTTGCGGGCAAGGGGTTTCCCGGGGGCTCCAACGCCGCCTACGCCGCGGCCAAGGCCGGCATCATCGCCATGACCCAGCTTGCGACCCACCCCTTTGCCGAGCACGACATCAACGTAAACTCCATCTGCCCCGGGGCCGTGCGCACGCCGATGCTGGAGGCCACCAGCTCCCAGCGGGCCCGGGAGGAGGGCGTCTCCCTGGAGGAGATGATGCGGCGGGCCGAGGCCTCCATCCCCCTGGGCAGGATCATCGAGCCCGAGGACATAGCGGAGATGGCGGCGTTCCTCGCCGGGCCGGGCGGGCGCAACATCACTGGACAGGCCTTCAACGTCGACGGCGGAGTGGTGATGCACTGAGGGACCAACGCACTCAACCCTGAGCCATTGGGAGGCAGCATGATAGGAGTTCTCACCCACCACTGGGCCAAGGAGGACAAGCTGGAGGAGGCCCGGGCCCTGCTGGACAGGAACGGGACGGCCCAGAGCAAGGCGCCCGGGTTCGGCAGCCGCCGGACCCTCTACTCCCTGACGGACCCCACCAAGATCACGACGCTGGTGACCTGGGACAGCAACGAGATCTACGACGCCTGGCGGGCCAGTCCCCAGCGGGCGGAGGCGATGGCGGGGGCAGACCAGCTCTGGTCGCGGCACCCGGAGTCGGAGCGGTTCGAGGTGGTCGACTAGCCGGGCACGTCTATGTCCAGCAGGGGCGCGTGCTGCTGGCCGCCGTAGATGTCGCTGTCGCCCAGGTCTCCGGAGAAGACTGGCCGGGGGATGCTGAACTTGATGGCCAGCGCGTTGTCGCAGTGGAAGAAGAGGACGTCGTCCTCCTCCTGACGGTACATGCGGGCCACCCGCTCCCTGGTGATGGCGTTGGACTCCTTCACCCGCTGGTACACGCCGGCGTCGTCGAACATGATGTCGAAGGTCAGCACGAATGGGCCCGCGTTCTTGCTGCGGACCAGCTTGGTCACTTCCCACAGCTTGGGCATATCGCCTCCGGCGTGCGGCAGGGGGCCGGCCGCTAGACTTGCACCATCTCCCTGGGAAACATCTCGTAGGGGTCGTCGGGCTCGACCACGTGGTTCAGGTTGAACCTGTGGACAGGGCCCCGGTTGAGCACCGGCGGGCTGTAGGGGTACGCCATCCCGGTGATGAGCCCGTGCCACTCGGGCACCGGGTGGTGCAGGGCCAGGCCGGCACAGCTGGTGCATATGGACTCGGCGAGGCCCTGCTCCGGCGCAGTGACCTCGATGAAGAGGCACAGCTCGTGGGCGGGGGTCTCCACCGGCTCCAGGGAGCCCATGGCCCCGTTCCGCCCGTACACCCGGAAGTGTAGGGAGTAGTCTTTGTCCACCTCAAGGCCGCCGAAGGCCTCGTGGATGCGGTCCACCTGCTTCTCCCGCAGGCTCTCCAGCCAGCTATCGATCTGCCGTATGATGATGGGGTCGCGTATGCCGCCGATGGCCACGCTCTGCTGCCCGGCCAGCTCCACTCCCTCCAGCTTGACCGTGTACCTGTCCGCGGGCACCCACCGGCTGTCGGACACCTTCACGGCCCGGTCCGAGACCGCCTCGTAGCGGGAACTCGAGGTGTCCAGCATGCCGGAGCACTCGTAGAGGTGGTAGGGGTCGGCGTTCTCGTACAGCGTGTGGGACGCCACGCTCTGGGGGGTGCACCAGAGGTGCTCGCCCGGCGGCTCCACGACGAAGTGGTCCCTCCTGATGTATGCGAACATGCAGTCCGGCGACTTCCGGATGGCGGCGCAGGCGGCGCCGCACTCCAGGGTCTTCGCGGCGTGCCACACCGGGGCCTCGGGGAAGCCGTGGACCATGGGCAGGGCCGCGAACAGGGACGTATCGCTGGAACGCCCGGCCAGGACCACGTCGGCCCCCTCTTCCAGGGCCTTGGCGATGGGCTCGGGGCCCATCATTCCGACGATGTGGATGCTGCGGTTGATCACCTCTTCGTCCAGGGCCGGGGCCGGCTTCAGGGGGGTAATCTTGCCGTCGTGGAACTTGTCCTGCAGGTACTCGCGGTCCTGCTCCGAGTGGACCAGGGCCAGCTTGAAGTGGAGGTCCTCCTCCTTGGCCACCTCCAGGGTTACGTCCCGGACCAAGTTCAGGCCGAAGTCGCCGCCGCCGGTGCCGCAGGAGCCGATGATGAGAGGCACGCCGGCCTTCCTGGCCGCCAGCAGCATCAGCCGCAGGTCCCTCTTGATGGCCGACCTGGGAAACTGTCCCCTGCCCGTGGCCAGGGGGTCGGGCCCAGTGTCGGTGGAGCCGGCGTCGCAGGCGATGAAGTGGGGATCCAGCCCCATGGCCTTGGTCAGAGAGCTCTCCAGGAATCCGGAGCCCAGCATACCCGTCGGGGCGACGGCCCGTATCTCGTCCACGCTGCACCTCCTGATGGTCTGGGATTCAAGACGGCCCTTGGGGGCGCGTTGCCCCTGCGGGCCTACTGGGCGGTATAGCCGCCGTCCACGGCCAGCTCCGCGCCCGTGATGTAGGAGGCCTCGTCCGACGCCAGGAACAGGACCGCGTTGGCGACCTCCTCCTGTCGGCCCCGCCTGCGCATGGGAGTACCGTCGATCACCAGCCGCTCCTCCTCGTCGGAGTAGGCAGGCTGGTTCATCATGGGGGGCATGAACCCGGGGTGGACGGAGTTGACCCGGACGCCCTCCTGGGCATGGCGGACGGCCATGGCCTTGGTGAACAGCCTGACCGCGCCCTTGGAGGCGTGGTAGGCGCCGTGCCCGAATGGGTTGCCCACCAGCCCCATGATGGACGATATGTTGACGATGGAGCCGCCGCCCGCCTCGATCATGTGGGGGACGACGTGAATGGTACCCAGGTACACGCCCTTGGCGTTGATGTCCATGATGCGGTCCCACCCGTCTACACTGGAGGAGTCGGGGTAGAGTCGGCTGCTGATGCCGGCGTTGTTCACCAGGATGTCCAGCTTGCCGAACCTCTCCACCGTCTTCGACACCACCGTCTTCCAGTCCTGTTCGCTGGTCACGTCCATGGGAAGGAACATCGCCTCGCCGCCAGCCTCGGCGATCTCGGCCTCCACCTGCCGGCCTTCGGCCTCCAGGAGGTCGCCGATCACCACCTTGGCCCCTTCCCGCACGAACATCCTGGCTTCCACCGCGCCCATGCCGTGGGCCCCTCCGGTGATTATGGCGACCTTGCCCTCGAGTCTCATCACACGTTACCGTCCTCGTTGGTAGCTGCCCTCGACGGGGGCGATACAGTAGCCATTATAAACGCGGTGGCAAGATACACGCCCAGCAGCATCCACCAGGCCTGGTCGTAGCTGCCCAGAGCGTCGCGCATGTAACCCGCCGCCGGGGCGCCCACCCCCGACGCTATCAGGGTCACCGGAAACACGATCCCCCTGATGGCTCCCAGGAACGCCCTGCCGTAGTAGGCGGCGAATATGTAGGTCTGCACGACCATGCCGACCCCGACGGCCATGCCGAAGGTGATGACCGAGGCGAAGAGGGCGGCCTCGTTGAGGGCATAGATCATCAGGAGGACGGCCAGCGCGAAGCCCAGGTAGGACGACACCGCAACCCACCGTATGGGAAACCTGTCCACCACCCATCCGGTGGCCAGGGCCATGATGGCGGCCCCGGCAGCGTCAGCGGAGAAGGCGTAGGACACGACCAGGGGGTCGAAGCCCCGCTCCTCGACGAAATAGGGTATGCGGTGCAGGCTGGCGGCGCCCATCCCCAGGCCGGCCAACGCGAAAACGAGCATCAGCTTCCACATGGTGGTGGTTCGCAGGGTCTCGCCCACGGTCCAGACCGCCTCTGCGCCGGGGTCCTCGGGCATGGCGGAGCCCGAGGGCACGGCTTCGGGAGAGGGGTCTCCGTCCACCGTCAGCCCGAAGTCCTCGGGCTGGCGTCTCAGGAACAGGGCGCCCAGGGGGATGGACACCCCCATGAAGACGATGGCCAGTATGACCCAGGCCTCCCGCCACTGCACCTGGTCGATGAGCTGCTGGGTGATGGGTAGAAAGGCCACGCCGCCCAGGCCCAGCCCGGTGCTGGCCAGGGCCAGGGCCCGGCCCCTGGCCCGCCGGAACCACTTGGCAACCGGCACCGACGTCACCAGGCTGTTGGGCGCGGCCAGGCCGCACACGCCCAGGATGCCGAACAGAAGGACCACGTGCCAGCCGGCCTCCGACCTGGAGACGCCCAGAAGACAGACGCCGATTATGGTCGCGGCGACGACCACCAGGACCCGGGGACCGTACCGGTCCAGTATCCGTCCAATGAGGAAGCTGGACAGCCCCGCCGACAACCCCCGGGTCGTCTGCGCCCACCCAAACTGGCCCCGGCTCATGCCCAGGGCCGCCCCCATGGGCAGGACGAACAGGCCGAAGTTGAGGGTGCCCGTGGCCATGGTGGAGAAGTTGATGGCGAAGGTGGTGGCGACGACTACCCAGCCGTAGAAGAGGCGCTTCTGGACGAGACCCACCAACCCGCCGGCGGAGGTGGTGGCAGCCACGTTCCTACGACCCGGGCTCGCCGGAGGCCCCTTGGCCCGCCGCAGGGTCCGAGGGTGGACGTTTGCGGGTGGGAGACTCCCAGAGGCAGGTGTAATCGTACTCCGCCACCAGCTCCCCCCTCTGGTTGTGGGCGGTCACCCGGAAGGTGACGAACTTGTTGTCGCGCCGCTGGAACTTGTCCACGACCTCGGTAACCGAGGAGATCACGTCTCCGGGACGCACCAGGGTCTCCTGGAACCGGACGTCGGTGGACACGAACGGGGTGCTCCTGGGGGCGGCCACCGACTGCTCGGGGGCGATGTATCCCCGCGCTTCGATGACGTCGTTGCGCCGTTGGGGAGCGTAGGTGTAGAGCATCGTTGGAGGCGCGAACACGCCTGGGAAACCCATCTCCCGCGCCGCAGCGTCGTTGACGTATACGGGGTTCTCGTAGCGCACGGCCCTGCAGTAGTCGGCGATGTTCTCGGCGGTGACTTCGTAGACGAGCTCAGGGGAGCGGTCTCCCACCTGGGCCACGTCCCACTCGTATACTCTTTCGCCGCCCGCTTGTTGCTCTCCGGTCATGTGCATCCCCCATTATACCGCGCCCAGGCCGCTGCCAACCCACGGGGTCCCTAAGATTCCTCGCCTACGGCTCGGAATGACAGGCGGGGCGCCTCGGAATGGCACGTGAGGGCCCTCGTCAACCGGGAGCCCTGCCCCACCAGGTGACCCGCTCGGGAGTGACGCGGATGACCGGGCTGGCGTCGATCTCCATCTGCTCGTACTGGGCGTACTTGCGTCTCAGAAGCCCTATGGCCCGCCGGTGCTCCGGCCCCGACCGGAGCAGCAGTGCCCTCCCCGTGACCAGGCCGTACCAGAGCCGGGACCAGTCCTCGTCGTAGTGGTCCAGCACCAGCGAGACCCTGGGGTTGGCAAGGATGTTGCGGACCCTCTTCAGCCGCTCGACGGGAGCTCGCTTGGGCTTCCGGTCCAGGACGGAGTAGAAGCTCTCTCCGTCGTAGGCGAAGCAGACCGGCACCACGTGGGGGCTCCCGGAGGGGTCCGCCGTGGCAAGGCGAGCAACCCTGATGGAGTTGACGAAGGAGGGACCGGGAGAGGCGTCTTGTGACATCGTCCCTTGTGATATCTTCCTAGGGATGCTCCGAACAACCCATGCCCCTTACGAGTTGTCGAGCCCACCCTCCCACGCCGCGCTCCGCGCGGGCAGGGAATCTCCACCCACCGGTGGGCGGCCCAAAGTACCGGCCCGGGGAAAACACGACCCGGTCGATCAGGGCGCTACGGGTCGTAGGCGAACCCCAGGGGGTCCTCCATGGCCTTGATATTCTCCAGGGCGGTCCTGGCGGCGTCCTCCAGGACCGGGTCTTCCCGTTTGACGCACCGGACGAGGGCCTTCTTGGCCAGGCTGCCGCCGATCTCCCCCAGAGCGCCTACGGCCGCCAGCTGTACCTGGCTATCGTCGTCGTGGAGGAGGGCGATGAGGTGGGGCGCCACCTCCTCGTCGTCCATCTCCCCGCAGGCGTTGGCCGCCTCGTACCTGACCGGCGGATTGGGATTCTGGAGCTCACGGACCAGGAGGTCCAGCCAGGCGGGCTCGCCGGTCTTGCCCATGGCGTAGATGGAGCTGCACTTCAGCTTGAGGTCGTCGCTGTCGTAGGCCCAGCGGATGTACCCGTTCACGTCCTCCACCCGGAAGGGGGCCACGGACTCCAACGCCCGCCGGCGCACCTCCAGCCACTCTTCGACGTTGGTCAGGGCCTCCAGGAGAGCGGACCTGACGGCGTCCGAGTCCTTCTGCAGGAGCTTTCCCTCCTGGGCCAAGGCCGCGAACCGGCCCAGGGCCACTGCCGCCGCCGCCCGGACCTCTCCGGACCTGTCCGAGTGAAGGAGGGCCACGAGGGTCCCGATGAGGGAGCGGTCCTCGTACTCCCACAACCCGGAGATGGACTGCTCCCTGACCCCCCGGTCCGAGTCCTTGAGCCCCACCTTGAATATGGCGCTGAACTCGAGCTCCGCGTTGTCCTCGGCCATCTCGACCAGACCCGATATGACCTCGCCCTTCCGGGCAGGGGAGAGCCTGGCCCAGGTCCGGGCAAACCGGCCCAGGTCCGCTGGCGACAGGTCCGACAGGTCGGTAAGGGTCGGATAGCTCAGGGCCGCGCTCTGGTCGGCTATGTGCTCCAGGCAGGTATCCAGGGACAAGACACCACTCCTTGCGCGATGTTGCCCGTTATCTGGGGAGACGGGCCCCGCGGCCGCGGCTCCACCGCGTCCGCTTGCTTGCCCTGTTACTTGGACGACACCGATACGCTATCGGCGTACAGGGCGGGCACCCGGACGGCCCCCCCTACCCAATGGGCCTCACTCTCGATCCCACGGATGTTTTCCAGGACCCGGTATACGTTGCCGGATATGACGGTGTTCTTCACCCGCCCGGTCACCCGGCCTCCCTCCACCCTGTACCCCAGCAGCACGTTGGCGTTGAAGTCTCCCCCCAGGATGTTGCTCTGACCCGCCCCAAGGAGCCGCTCCACCACCAGACCGGTACCCATGTCCTGGAGCATCTCATCGTAGCTGACGTCGCCGCCGTCCACCACTATTACGCTGGACCCCGGGGACGGCAGGCTGCTGACGCCCCGGTGGGCGCTGGCCGTGCTCTCAACGCCAGCCTGGGCCGCGCTCTGCAGGTCGTAGAGGAAGCTGCCCACGGTCCCCCTGTCCACCAGGGACAGCTTCCGAGTCGGCATCCCCTCGTCGTCGCACATGCGGCTGCCCGGCGAGTAGGCCGTTTGCGGGTCGTCCCACAGGCTGAACCGCTCGTCCATCAACCGTTGGCCCTGCTTGCCCACCAGGGGAGACACGCCCTGGAGAACGGCCTTGCCGCTGAATCCCGCCATGAGAGGCGACAGCAACGCGCCGGCGAACCCCCTGGGGGTGAACACGACGGGAACGGCGCCCACCGGCGCCTCGACCACCGTCCGGGACAGGTCGAGCTGGGTCTCGATGGACTCTACAATCTCCGTGGTGTCCCGGATGGGGCTGCACCAGCTCCTCCCGTCGGACACCAGCAGCATGTCCTCGCCCTTTACGACGGTGCCGTGGAAGAACACGGAGAACACGCTCTTGGTGTAGCTGGCGGCGCCGCCGGAGGAGTTGAGCACCGTAATCGTGGTCACACCCTTGGCGACAACGCCGTCGCAGGTCAGGTCCGGGGTGTGGCGGGCCAGCCGGTCCACGGCGGCCTGCCCCATCTCGGCCATGTCCTCCACCGGGACGGAGGGCGTTTCATCGTCATAGACGTCCACCGGCGAGAAGTCGCGGCGGCCTGGGAACTCCAGCCGGGCTTCCGGCCCATAGGGGCCCATCTCCAGCGCCTTGTCCACCAGCTTGCCCGGGTCGCGGAAGTCCGACGTGGATGAGAACCCTATCCTGCCGTCCTTGACCAGGCGGAGGGCGACCCCGGAGCTCTCGCGGCTCTCCACCAGCTTCAGCCGGTTGGCCTCGAACATCACCGGCTCATCCCTGCGGCTGACGTGGAAGACCTCGGCTGCCTGGGAGACCCCGCGGGCCCGTTCCAGGAGCGCCTCCAGGAATGGGTCGATGGCGGCGGACTCTCCGGCGCCCGCGGGCATCAGGCCGTCCCCCCGATGAGGCATTTCTGTATCCGTATGTGGGGGCTGCCGTTGGAGACGGGAAGGGGCGACTGGCCGCCCTTGCCGCAGCCGCCTCCCTGGTTCATGTCCAGGTCGTCGCCGATGGAGTCCAGGTTCTCCAGGGTCGTGAACAGGTTCCCGGAGAGGAGGACGGGGCGCATGAGCTCCTCCACCTTGCCGTTGCGGATGGCGAAGGACTCACCCGCCGAGAAGGTGAACTGCTCCATGGTCGTCATGCCGCCGTACCAGTTCCGGACGTACAGCCCGTCCTTGATGTCCGAGATCATGTCCTGGAAGGTGGTGTCTCCGGGCTCGATGTAGGTGTTGGTCATGCGCACTATGGGCGGGAACTGGGAGCTGATGGCCCGGGCGTTGCCCGTAGGGGTCTCGCCCATGGCGGCGGCGGTCTCCCTGGAGTGGAGGCGGCCCACGAGATGACCCTCCCTGAGCAGGTAGGTCTTGGTGGAGGGGACGCCCTCGGAGTCGTACTTGTAGCTGCCCCGGAGGCCGGGGACGGCCGCTCCGTCGACCACGTTGATATGGGGGCCTCCGAAACGGCGGCCCATCACCATTATGTCCCGTAGCTGCGGGTTTTCGTAGACGTGGTCCGCCTCGGAAAGGTGCCCAAAGGCCTCGTGGATGAACACGCCCGCCAGCACCGGGTCCAGCACCACGGTGTACTCGCCGCCCTTGACCTGGGGGGCCTTCACCAGGTCCACCGCACGGCGGGCCATGGTCTCCGCGTCCTCGTGAAGCGTCTCGACGAAGGAGTAGTCGCCGTTGGAGCCAAGGCTGAGGCTGGACTGCTGGACCTCACCGCCGTCCCGGACAGCCGCGCTCAGGTTCATGCTGACGTCGACCTGGCCCTGCTCGACGTAGGCGCCCTCGGAGGTGGCGAAGATGCGGGTCCGGCGGCCGTCCCCGTACCGTATGGACGACGTGGTCACGCCGGGCACCCCCCAGATGGTCTCGACGTACTGGTCGAGGATGGACTTCTTGTCGCGAATCGGTATGGCCAGGGGGTCCTTCACCACCACCGGCGGGACCGAGTCCACGACCGGCTCGACGGGAGAGAGGGAGATCTCCTTCTCCCCCACCAGGCGGGCGTTGCGGACCGCCGCGGCGACCTTCTCCCGGAGCCCTTCCAGGTCGTTGAATGAAGCGAAGCCCCACCCGCCGGAGAGGGCCCGGACGCACCCGCCGACCCCGGTGGAGTGCCCTATCTCCTCCAGCTCCCTACCCCGGTAGCGGATGTGGGAGCCCTCCACCTCTTCGACGCGTATCTCGATGTACCGGGCATCGTGCCCAGCCAGGGCGTCTTGAATCCTGTCTCGGATGTTGCCGTTATCGTCCATGCGCCTTCACTACTCTAGGGGGTATGTGCGAGCCAGCGGGCCAACGGACCGTTCCGTACGTCCGGGGAAACAGTCCAGCCAGTATAACACACCGGGCAGGCCGGGACCGTCGCCGCAAGAAACAGCCGGCCTCACTCCCGGCTCCGGCTCGGAGGCCTGAATGACGGTGAGGAGCACCCGGAGGAAGCTGGGCCCGGGGATGATATAATCCCGACAGGCCGGGGCGGCGAGGGTGGCCGGTGACGGGCGGCCCCGGGCGAATCTCTAGAGGTTGGGGGCCACATGCCATGCAGATGCGATCCATAACGGCCAATCCGTCCCAGGTAATCGTAGAACAGCTCGTGGCGTCGGGCGTGAAGTACGTGTTCTACAACTCGGGCTCCCGGGAGGCCCACTTCTTCGACGCCCTCCACGAGAACCCGTCCATCAACGGCATCCTGGCCCTCCACGAGGGGAGCGTGACCGCCATGGCCGGGGGATACACCCAGGCCAAGCTGGACCCGGCGGTCATGGTGGTCCATCTTGGCGCCGGGCTCGCCCAGTGCCTGGGCCAGCTCATCAACGTGTGGACAGGCAGCCTCCCCGTTGTGGTCATCACCTTCGCCGGCGACACGGGGAGCTTCGCCGACGCCATCGGCCTCGACCTGAGCCACAACTTCGGACCGACGTCCATCTCCACGCCGTTCACGAAGGCAAGCTGGACCGTCATCGAGCCCGAGGGCCTGCCCCAGGCCATCGACCGCGCCATCCGGGTGGCCACCACTCCCCCGGTGGGCCCGGTCCACATCGCCGTATACGACCGGCTGCTGGGCCCGGGCCAGGTGACCACCAACATCGTCGAGGGCGCCATCCCGGACGTCCGGTCCGGCTATCCCGACGACAGCGACGTGGAGCAGATCGTCCAGGCGCTGAACGACGCCAAGCGCCCGGTGCTCCACGTGGGCGACGGCGTGTGGAAGGGCGGCGCCGAGGGACAGGCGGCGGCCCTTGCCGAGCACTTCGGCCTTCCCGTCGTGTCCGACATGCGGGACCTGCGCTCCGTCCCCACGAAGCACCCCCTGCACGCGGGACGGGCCGTGCAGTCGCTGGGGACCCTGGACCCGGACCTGATCCTCTGCGTCGGCGTCCGCCACAGCGGAGACGGCCTGGCATCCGACTACGGGCCGTTCATGAAGGCCCGGAAGGTCATCGCAGTGGGCCCGGACATGGAGAACCTGAAGAACGTCCCGGGCCTGGACCTGGCCGTGATGGCAGACGTGCGCCGGACCCTGGACAGAGTCCTGGACGCGGCCCGCAGCGGCGGGGAGCCGGAAGAGCTCGCCAACCGGCGGGCCCGCGCCAGGGAGGAAGCCGCCTCGCTCCGGGCCCAACGCAGGAGGGCCGCGGAGAGCATGGGCCCCGAGGCGTCCCGGATACGGGCGACGGTGCTGGGCGATACCCTGGACGAAGCCCTGGAGAGGAGAGGCGGCGGCATGGTGCTGATCGAGCAGTTCGCCGTGCCCCTCGACGTCCTCGGCGGCTCGGGAGACCCGGGGAACAACGTGTACGTCCGGCCCGCGGGGGGGTCCGAGGGGTACGGCGTCGGCGGGGCCATAGGCGTCAAGCTGGCGGCCCCCGACCGCCCGATAGTCGGGCTGGTCGGCGACGGCTCGGTCTACTATGCGGACTCGGGGATGTGGACCGCCGCCCACCACGACATCCCGCTGCTGTACGTCATACCCAACAACGAGGCCTACGGCATCGTGGCCGGGTATTTCGGCCAGGCCGGCGGGTACATGAAGCAGAGCGGCGACTACGGCGGCGTGGTGCTGGACAAGATAGACCCCGTCAAGATCGCCGAGGCCTTCGGCGTGGAGGGGATGCACGTCGAGGAAGAGGAGCGGCTGCAGAAGGCCATCGACCACGGCCTGGACGTGGTGGAGAGGGAGAAGCGCCCCTTCCTCCTCAACGCGCGCCTGATCCGCGGCCTGCCCGAGGGCGGGCGGGCGGAGACGCCCTTCAGCTTCCGGGACTCCGTGCTGAACGCCTAGAAGATTTAGGAAACGGGGAGCCGGATGGAAGGCGGAGCGCCAAGCCGGAAATATTGACAGTTACGGGGGACGGCAGTACGATTCGCTAGGTATCCGGCGAGTCCGACCCCCCGCATCTTTCGATGTGCCAGGAGACGGGGCGACAGGAGGCGGGAATGCAGCAGACCACGGACCCCATCAGCCGCGAGGTCATCAAGAACGCCCTGCTGAGCGCCGCCGACACCATGGCCCTGACGGTGGTCCGCACCGCCCGCTCGGCAGTGATCAAGCACGCGATGGACTTCTCCACCGCCCTCTTCACCGCCGACGGCCAGCAGGTGGCCCAGGGCCTGACCATTCCCGTCCACCTGGGTGCGATGGCCCCGGCGCTGCACGGGGTCATGAACGCCTTCGGCGACGACGTGCAGCCCGGGGACGTGTTCGCCAACAACGACCCCTACGAGGGCGGCAGCCACCTCCCCGACATCTTCCTGTTCAAGCCCATCTTCTCCAGGGACACGTTGGTGGGCTGGAGCTGCTGCATCGGGCACCAGACGGACATCGGCGGCAGGGTTCCCGCGGGCAACGCCACCGACAGCACCGAGATATACCAGGAGGGGATCCAGATCCCGCCCATCAAGCTCATCGAGGGGGGCGTCCTGAACCGGGCCGTGTGGCGGATCCTGGAGAAGAACGTGCGGGTGTCCGACAAGGTGATGGGGGACATCCAGGCGCTGCTTGCCGCCACCCGCTTCGGCGAACGGGACCTGCTGAAGCTGGTGGACGACTACGGCGTGGAGGAGATGAAGCTCTACATGGCGGACATCCTGGACACGACGGAGCGTCTCGCCAGGGCGGACATCGACAAGCTGCCCAATGGAGAGTGGGAGTTCACCGACTACCTGGACAACGACGGCCTGGACCTGCGGCCCATCGCCATACACGCCCGCCTGAAGATAGAGGGAGACCAGGTGTTCGTCGACTTCGACGGCACCTCTCCCCAGGCCAGAGGGTCCATCAACCCCAACTTCGCCTTCACCAAGTCCATGGTGTACGCGGCAGTCAAGTGCGTGATCGACAACGACATAGAGTCCAACAGCGGCTTCTTCAGGGCCTTCCACATAGCGGCCCCCGAGGGCTGCTTCGTGAACCCGCAGCACCCCGCGCCGGTGGCCGCCCGGGGCATGTCGGGCCTGCGGGTGTCCCAGGTCATCTTCGGCGCCCTGGCCCAGGCGATGCCCGAGAAGGTGCCCGGCGTGTGGGGCGGCGGCGAGGTGGGCCTCAGCTTCGGCGGCTACGACCAGGACCGGAGGGGCTGGGTCTACCTGGAGTTCAACAACGACGGGCCAAGGGGAGGCGGGCCCTTCCAGGACGGGCCAGACGGCCTGCCCAGCCCCGTGTCCAACACGGCCAACACGCCGATAGAGAGCGTGGAGGCCGACCACCCCCTCATGGTGGAGCGGTTCGAGCTCGTCCCGGACTCGGGCGGCCCCGGCAAGTTCAGAGGGGGTCTGGCCTACACACGGAAGTTCCGCGTCCTGGCCGACGAGGCCACCTTCCACCTGCGCTCCGACCGGCACGACTTCCCCACCTGGGGGGTGGAGGGGGGCAAGCCGGGCACCCCCATCGAGAACTACATCAACCCGGACACGAACCCGGACCAGGTGGCGCCCAAGCTCCTGACGACCATGAAGAAGGACGACGTGTACCACCTCATCCAGGCCGGCGCGGGCGGATACGGGGACCCGCTGGAACGGGACCTGGACTCCATCCTGGACGACCTGCAGCAGGAGAAGCTGACCGTCGACCACGTGCGTCGGGAGTACGGCGTGGTGGTCGACCCCGATACCCTGCAGATCGACCTGAGAGCCACCGAGGAGCTGCGGGCGTCCATGAGGGCGGGCCGCACCGGGTAGCCCCCGAGCCCCGATACGGGGCCGCGGCCAGGAGAGCTACGAGATGCAACAGGCCACCGATCCCGTCACCCGCGAGATCATCAAGAACGCCCTGATGAGCAGCGCCGACACCATGGCTCTGACGGTGGTCCGCACGGCTCGCTCCGCCGTCATCAAGCACTCCATGGACTTCTCCACGGCCCTCTTCTCCGCCGACGGGCAGCAGGTGGCCCAGGGCCTGACCCTCCCCTCCCACCTGGGCTCCATGGCCCCGGCCCTGGAGGGCATCATGAACGCCTTCGGCGACGACGTCCAGCCAGGGGACATCTTCGCCAACAACGACCCCTACGAGGGCGGGAGCCACCTCCCGGACATATTCCTCTTCAAGCCCATCTTCGCCTACGACACCCTGGTGGGCTGGAGCTGCTGCATAGGGCACCAGACGGACATAGGCGGCCGCATTCCAGGCGGCAACGCCTGCGACAACACGGAGATATACCAGGAGGGGCTGCTGCTGCCTCCCCTGAAGCTGTACGACAGGGGCGTACTGAACCAGGCCGTCTGGCGCATCCTGGGAAAGAACGTCAGGGTGCCCGAAAAGGTGCTCGGGGACGTTCAGGCCCTCCTGGCGGCGGTCAGGTTCGGCGAGCGGGACCTCCTCCGCCTGGTCGACGACTACGGCGTCGAGGAGATGAAGAGCTACATGGCCGACATCCTCGACACCACGGAGCGCATGACGAGGGCCGAGATACAGGGCCTGCCCGACGGCGAGTGGGAGTTCACCGACTACATCGACAACGACGGCATCGACGAACAGCCCATCGCCATCCACGCCAAGGTGAAGATCGCGGGCGATACCGTGTACGTGGACTTCGACGGCACGTCGCCCCAGGCGAGGGGCTCCATCAACCCCAACTTCGCGTACACCAAGTCCCAGGTGTACGCGGTCATGAAGCACCTCATCGACGAGTCCATCCAGTCCAACAGCGGCTTCTTCAGGGCCTTCGAGATCACCGCTCCCGAGGGCTGCTTCGTCAACCCGCAGCACCCCGCGCCCGTGGCCGCCCGGGGCCTCTCAGGGTTCCGCATCACGGCGACCCTCTTCGGCGCCATGGCCCAGGCCCTGCCGGGCAGGGTGCCGGGAGCCTTCGGCGGCGGCGAGGTGGGCCTCACCTTCGGCGGCTACGACCGCAACCGCAAGGCCTGGGTCTACCTGGAGTTCAACAACGACGGGCCCAGGGGAGGCGGACCCTATTTCGACGGCGCCGACGGCCTGGCGGCCCCCGGGCGGAACACCGCCAACACCCCCATCGAGAGCATCGAGGCCGACCAGCCCCTGATGGTCGAGCGGTTCGCCCTTGTCCCGGACACCGGCGGCCCCGGCAAGTACCGGGGCGGCCTGGCCATAACGCGGGAGTTCAGGGTCCTGGCCGACGAGGCCACCTTCCAGCTACGCTCCGACCGCCACGACTTCCCACCCTGGGGCGTGGAAGGGGGCAAGCACGGCACGCCGACCCGGAGCTACATCTATAAGGAAAGCGAAGGGCCGGACACCGACTCGCGAGAGATCCCCAGCAAGCACCTGACGACGTTGAAGAGCGGCGACCTATACCGGCTCATCCAGTCCAGCGCCGGGGGGTATGGCGACCCCCTGGACCGGGACGTGGACTCGGTGCTGGACGACGTGGAGCAGGAGAAGATGACCCAGGGCCACGCCCGCGCCGAGTACGGCGTCGTCATCGACCCCGATACCCTGGCGCTGGACCCCAGGGCCACGGCGGAGCTCCGGGATAGTATGCGCCAAGCGCGAAACGAGAAACAGGGATAGGCCCTCGTCCGTGGAACGGTCTCTCCATCAAAAGGTGACGAGCAAGAGGTGACGGGCGGGCGGCGCGTTCCGGGAGGCGAGTGATGGACGCCGGTTTCACGTTGCCGCGCCGCGCCGGCGAGCCCCCGCGGGTGGGGAGCGTGGTCCCGCAGCTCCAGGAGACCCAGAAGAGCCCCGCCGAGGTGTACGAGAAGCTGGCGGCCTGGGCGTTCTCCGCCCTCTCCGAAGTGCGGGAGGAGCCCACCCGGATATCCGTGCCGACGACCCGGGCCCTGTGGCTCGACGAGGGAGTGGACACGGTCCACGACGACGCCTTCATGCCTCCCGGCGGCGGCCGGGAGTTCGCCCATCTCCACGCCGACGGCAGCATGCACCTCCACGTGGACGGCGCGGTCGCCCGGGAGGTGTACGACAAGGGATGGGGGTGCGCCCATCCCCTGGACCCCAGGAGCTGCATGGTCTACGCAGCCAGGGACGACGGCGAGATCGAAGTCATCAAGCGGGTGATAGCCGAATCGTATCGCTACGCAACGGGGAGGGGTATTTCCTAGCCGGGCCCTAGCCGGGACGTGATCGGCCGCACCAGGCCCCCGTCCAGCCAGGCCCCCGTCCAGAAGGAGGACGCCGTGACGATATCCGATACCCTGACGTTCTATCGCGAGCACGCCCAGGACTACTCCAGGGTATCCCACGACTTCCTGGGACAGCAGTACACGGACCCATCCCACCCGGAGATCTCCAACGACCGCCAGATCCTGGCGCGGCTCAAGGCGCTGTCCCCGGGCAAGACGGGCCTGGACGCGGGCTGCGGCGCGGGGGCCCGGGACGTTTTCCTGCTATGCCGGGAGGGGTTCGACATGACCGGGGTCGACGCGGTGCCCGAGAACATAGCGGAGGCCGTCCGCCGCCATCCCGAGATCGCCGGCCGGGTGTCCGTTGCGGACCTGAGGGAGCCGCTGCCGTTCGCCGACTCCTCCTTCGACTTCGTCATGTGCAACGCCGTGATCCAGCACATCCCCCCGGAGGTCATCCGGGCCGTGACCCTGCCCGAGCTTGCCAGGGTCCTGCGTCCCTCGGGAGTCCTGCAGCTCATGTTCAAGAACGGGAGGGGAGTGGCAACAGTGCTGGACCCGGACTACGACATCCGGCGCAGCTTCCGGCTCTACGACGAGCGCGAGGTGGCGGCGATCCTGGAGGACCACGGCTGCCGGGTGCTGCAGCCCGAGTCTCCCGGCGGGCCCGGCGGCTTCATGTACGTGACGGACGTGAAGCCCATGCGGTACTGCGTGTTCCACGTCAGGAAGCGATAGCCGCCCCGCCGGAGTGGTTATGTCAACGGGCTTCGAGGGGAGTATGACATGAGCCCCACGGCAAGGCTGGAACCGGTCCCCGAGGACTGGGAGAGGGCACTTGCCATCGCCGCCCACCCCGACGACCTGGAGTACGGAGCGGCCGCCGCCATCGCCAGATGGACCGACCAGGGGAAGCGGGTGGTCTACCTGATGGTCACCCGGGGGGAGGCGGGCATCGACGGCATGCCTCCCCACGAGACAGGGCCCATCCGTGCGGAGGAGGAGCGCCGCAGCGCCGCGGTGGTGGGAGTGGACCAGGTGGAGTTCCTGGACCACCGGGACGGCGTCATCGAGTACGGGCTCCCCCTGCGCAGGGACCTGGCGCTGGCGATACGGAAACACCGCCCCCAGGTGGTGCTCACCCTGAACCACCACCTGACGTGGCCCGGCGGCGGGCTGAACATGGCGGACCACCGCAACGTGGGCCTGGCCGTTCTGGACGCCGTGAGGGATGCGGGCAACAGGTGGGTCTTCACCGATGGGTCCGGAGAGGGACCCGAGCCCTGGAACGGCGTGGAGACGGTCCTCCTCAGCGGCTCTCCCGAGCCCACCCACGGGGTGGACGTGACGGGCCACTTCGACCGGGGGGCCGCCTCCCTGGCGGAGCACAGGACGTACCTGGAGGCCCTGGGCAACGCCGACCGGACCCACGAGATGTTGCGCGAGTTCGCCAGGGACGCCGGCAGGGCCCTGGGATGCGACCTGGGCGTCCTGTTCCAGGCGGTCCGCCCATGAACCCTTAGGGACATCCTGCACGTGGGAACACCAGCAAATAGAGACCGGATGGTGTTCTACTACGACGGCGGCTGCGGCTTCTGCAGGTCCGTGGTGGCGGTGGTGTCGCGAATGGACGTCCGCCGGCGGGTCACCTGGGCCCCCTACCAGTCGCTGGAGACGCCGCCCGACGGCCTGACATGGGAAGACCTGGAGCGGTCGGCCTACCTGGAGACGGAGCAAGGGGGTCTACACGAAGGCTTCCACGCCTTTCGCAGACTGACCATTCTCCTGCCGCCCCTATGGCCGTTGGCGCCCTTCCTGTGGCTGCCCGGAGTGCCCTCATTGGGCACGGGCCTCTACCGGTGGGTCGCCCGAAACCGGTACTGCATATCGGCGTGCGGGACCGCCTCGTCAGGGCGAACGGGCCGGCAATAGCATTGCGGCCCGTGAGCGTGTGCCCACGTCGCCCGTAGGAGTCGCACTCAACACAACCGGCCTCCTTGCAAGGAGGCCGGCATAGACCCCGGACCGGCGCTGTCCGGCCCGGGGTTTAGGATGAAGGAAACCCTTAGGCCTTGGCCGCCATGGCGCCGCAGACCGTCTCCATGATCAGGCGTGTGACCACGTAGGGGTCCATGTTGGCGTTGGGCCGCCTGTCCTCTATGTACCCCTTCTGGTTCTTCTCCACCTGCCAGGGGATCCTGATGGAAGCGCCCCGGTCCGACACGCCGTACCGGAACTCCTTGTAGGAGCAGGTCTCGTGCAGCCCGGTCAGACGCTCTTCGATGGCGAACCCGTAGTTGGCGATGTGCAGCTCGTGCCTGGTCCCCAGGGCCTCGGCCGCGTCTACGCACGCCTGGTAGTTGGACCTCATGGTCTTGGTGGAGAAGTTGGTGTGGGCGCCGGCGCCGTTCCAGTCGCCCCGGGCGGGCTTGGGGTACAGGGTGGCGTTCACGTCGTGGTCCTCGCCCACCCGGTACAGCAGCCACCTGGCAACCCATAGCTGGTCCGAAACGGCCAGGGCCGGGGTGGGGCCTATCTGGAACTCCCACTGGCCCGGCATGACCTCGGCGTTGATGCCGGAGATGTCCAGACCGGCGTCCAGGCACCTCTCCAGATGCTCCTCCACCGCCGGCCGACCGAACACCTCGTCGGCTCCAACACCGCAGTAGTAGCCGCCCTGGGGAGCGGGGAACCCGTGGTCGGGGAAGCCCAGGGGCCTCATCCCCTTGAAGAAGGTGTACTCCTGCTCGATGCCGAAGATGAACTCCTGGTCCGCGTATTTCGCGGCGGCCTCCGCGCACGCGGCGCGGGTGTTCGACCTATGGGGGCTGAGGTCCGTGTTCAACACCTCGGTCATCACCAGGAGACTGTCTTTGCCCCTTATAGGGTCCGGACAGCAGAACACCGGCCTAATGACACAGTCCGAGGCCGACCCCATCGCCTGGTTGGTGCTGGACCCATCGAAGCCCCATATGGGCAGGTCCTCAACGCCTGGCGTATCCTTATCCGACTCCACAATCATGGTCTTGGATCGAAGCTTCGGCGTGGGAATACTCCCGTCTATCCAGATGTATTCGGCTCTGTAGTTACTCATCCTGCCTCTCAAGTAAGTTTGGATTTCCGGCGTGCGGCCATGTTGCAGCCGCAGTTAGCCGGGACAGATATAGAATAGCGCATTTCCGGACTCCGGGCAACCTAACAGGTCATCCCGGCGCCATCCCAAGAGGGAGCCTCCGCCGTGCCTCGGCTCGGCTTTGCCGGCGTCAGCTGGCCGCGGAGGGGACCATGGCCGGGTCCCGGCTGTCTTCGACGGCCCGCCGGAAGGAGTCGACGAGCCCGTCTTCGGACCGCCGGAGCACGGTCGTGTTGACCGTGAGCAGGATGCGCCGGGGTGACCCGTCGTCGGGGTAGACGAACACCCCCTCCCGCTCCAGGGACGAGGCCAGCCTGCCCACGTCGACGTGGGGGCCCACCGTCATAGGGAATATGTTGGAGCCGTCGGCGAAGGGCCGTACCTCGATGCCCGGGATATCGTTCAGGCGGGCGAACACCGACCGGGCCCTGTCCATGGCGGCGTAGAACCGCTCCTCGAACCCGTCGATGCCCTGCAGGGCCAACGCGGCCGCCAAGGACGCCGAGGGGAGCCCCCCTCCGAACATCCTCCTGTGGTGGTACATGTCCTCGATGAAGGTCGCCGTGCCCGCCAGGATTGCGCCGAAGGGGGCCCCGAAGTACTTGTACAGGGACACGTACACGCTGTCGTAGAGGCCCGTGTAACGCGTTGGGTCGACCCCGGTCGCCGAGGCCATCATGTAGAGACGCGCGGCGTCCAGGTGGGTTGCGATGCCCCGTTCTGCGCAGAACCCGGTGATCTCCTCCATCCGGTCGAAGGAGACCACCCGGCCCTCCTGGCGGCGCACCGGGCTCTCGACCACCACGGCGCCTATGCGATTGGCAACCCTGCCCGTCTCGGACCGCTCCACCGCTTCCTTCAGCTCGTCCAGGGTGAAGTCGGGCCGCCCCTGGCCCAGGGGGACCAGGTTGATGCCGCTGAGGCCGGCAACGGAGTCCCCGGTGTCGTTGTACACGTGGCCCTGCTCCTGGACCACCGCCCGGGGCTTGACTCCGCAGTGCTTCCGGATGGCCAGGTGGTTGGCCAGGGTGCCCGTGGGCATGAACACCGCAGCCTCCTTGCCCAGCATCCCGGCCATCCGCAGCTCCAGCTTCTCCACGGTGCCACCCCGGGAGAAGTCGTCCAGCTCCAGGCCGATGTCCCGGTGGAACTCGGACAGGCGCCGGAGCATGTCACCAGGCTCCTTGGGCTCCCCGTCTCCCCTGAAGACCACGTCGGTGGACCGGCCCATGGCTACTCTACCCTGAGCAGCTTCTGCAGGTTGCCGCCCATGACCAGGGCCCGGTCCTCGGGTGTCATGAAGTCGCAGTGGAGACGGATGAGGTCCAGGTTCTGCTGGTAGGTGCAGGTCCTGAGGGCCCAGGGCATGTCCGAGCCCCACACCATCGCCTCGGGTCCGAAGTTCTCATAGACCGTCCTGATGATCTGCTCATGCCGGGGGTACGGGTACTCGAACTCCTTGCCCCAGATGCCCCAGTTCTCGTAGGCGAGGACGTAGCCCATCTCCAAGTGGAAGTTCCCCAGCTTGAACAAGGGGAAGAACTCCCGGGGGTTATCCACGTACTCCGGATGGCTGGGATGCTTGACCCAGGCCCCCAGGTGACAATCGATGACGTGCATGTCGGGGTACTTCTGCAGCACGTTCTTGATGTGGTCGATCTCCTCCAGGTACGCCTCACGGCCGTTGAACCCGGTGTCCATGTAGACGGGTATGCCGAGGCGCAGGCACTCCTTCCACAGGGGCTCGCACTTGGGATCGTCCACCGGCTGGCCCTTGATGACGTGGGTGTGCAGGGCCCGGAAGCCGTTCTCCTCCACGGCCCTGGTCAGCTTCTCGATCTCCCCCTGCAGGTACTTCTCGTCCTTTGTGACGTCGTACTCGATGGCCACGGTCCCGATCAGCCTGTCGGGGTGCTCCTTGATGGCGTCGGCGAAGTACACCTCCCGGCCCCAGCTATGATCCATGTACCCCGCGAGGACGACTCCCTTGTCGACCCCGATGAAGTCCATGTTGGCGATGAGCTGGTCGGGGGTGTACTCCATCTTCTCCATGGAGACGGCGCCCCGCTGAAGCCAGACGTCCTCGCCGTGCTTGTTCCACTGGAAGCGGTTGAACCTCCCCACCCGGAAGCCCACGTCCTCGCCGGCCTCGGCTATGTACTTGGGGTCCTCGTGGCTGCTGTACATCCTGCCCCAGGACGGGCGAACGATCTTCTGGAGCTCCGCCCTGTAGGCCGCCTCGTCCTTGTACCCGGCGGGCCCCGCCTGGTCGGGAAAGATGTGAACGTGGTTGTCTATTATCAATCTACCGACCTCCGTACTACTGACCTCCGGAGAATGTCCTCCGGCCTCTTGCTATGAGCCGAAGAGGGCCGCGATGCGCTCTCCTACGATCGTGTCCTCGCCCTCGCTGAGACCGAAGACGTGGATGGCGATGAAGTCCTCTCCGTCGCGGACCCTGGTCCATATGGGCGGGTCTCCCGCCTTCAGACGGTCCACCACGTCGGTAAGGCTCATGCCCGTGGCCTCCTGGTCGACCCTGAGGACCACGCCGTAGGGCATGTGGCCGACCACGTTGTCGATGCGCTGGACCGTGATTCCCGGCACGCCCGCCAGGGGGGCCATGATGGCCCGGCACTGCTCCTCGGCCTGGGCCAGCCTCTCCTCGTGGTTCATGGTCATCCAGCGTCTCACGGCGGCGACCGCGCCGACCATCTCCTGGCGGTCCACCTTGTGGGGCCTGCCCACGCCCCGTATCCGGCGTCCCTCGTAGCTGGCGAAGGACTGGAGGCCCAGCTTGCGTATCATGTCCTTGGTGCCCAGGGCGAGCCCCGTGGACTGGGGCGCGCCCATGTACTTGGCCGCGATGCACTGGAAGTCGGCCCCCATCCGGACGTGCTTGCCGAAGACGTCCAGGGGATATATCTGCCCCGCCGAGTCCACCAGGACGGGGACGTCGTGGGCGTGGGCGATCTCGATAATGTCCTCCAGGGGCAGGGCCTTGGGGTCGGGCTCCTGCTCCACGGCATAGAAGTGCACCGCGGCGGTCTTGGGGCCGATGGCCTTCTCCAGGTCCTCCCGGGTGGTCCCGTCCTTGTCTCCGAACTCCACCAGCTTGGCCCCGGCGAGCTGCAGGCAGCGGTCGTACCAGTAGCGCTGCCTGGTCTGGATGAGGATCTCGTCCTTCATGCCGGTGGTGTCGGGCAGCTGCTGGATCTTGTCGTCGTCGTCCCCGGCCATCACGGCCGCCGTGGCCAGGGTCAGGGCGGAGCCGGCCCCCGAGGTGATGTAGGCGGCGGGCACGTCGGCCATCTTGGCGATGGCCTCCCCGGCCTTCTCCTGCAGGTGCATCAGGGGGATGTAGGGCCCGTCAGCCCGCTCCATCGCCTCCTTGACCTCGGGCACGGGCGTCGACCCGCCCAGCATGGTCACGCTTCCGATGGCGTTTATAACCGGGGTCGCCCCCAGCTCCTTGTAGATGTCTCCCCAATCTCCGGCTGCCATGAGTCCTCCTTAGCAATGGTCTCGAATCGCTTGCAGCAATCCCCGTAGGGCGCCATGCGCGAATAGCATCCGTATTATACACGCGACCCGCTCACCAGCCTAGACCGATGAAGTTACGGGGTGCTAGACTCACGACAAACGGACTTGTCCGATTCTACTCTAATGCTATTGTGCGAAACCGATATGATCGAAGTACCCAGAATGTGCTGGACTTGAAACCGTCGCCACGCCCAAGGCAGTTCCTTCGGGACATGGCGCGTCAGCCAGCTAGGTGGCCGCCGAGAGTCTCAACGATATCTGTGACTCCTGGTCTCGCAATGGCAGCCTGTGCATTGGCTATTCTGGTTTCCTGCGGAGGGACCCAGAACCCAGACACCCGTCTCGTCCCGGAAGGGTCCAACCTAATGTACAAGCTCCAGCCGGCGAGAGCCCTAGCCGAGGCGGAAGCCGGCGACCCGCTTGGTGAGTTAATCAAGGATTTCGTCGGCAACGGGTTGGAAGGCATCCTTCCATTGGTTGACGACAATGAGATGGGCGCCAACTCTGTTTCAAGCCTGCTTGTCTTCGCGGACGTGTCCCTGGCCGATGGTTCAATGGAAGACGTGCAGCCCGGGATGATATCGCAGGTCAGGTTCGATGAGGAGGCGCTAAACACATCCTTCGTCGCGAGGTTAGGAGAGGGCAGAAGCCCCACTCAATACAAGGGGATAGCAGTGTACGAGGAAGTAGGAGACTACGGCGCGTCCTTCGCCGTCTTGGGCGACGGCGTTCTAGTCTCGGGTACTACCGAGACAGTCAAGGCCGTCATAGACATTCATGCAGGGGACGGGAAATCCGTTTCGGGACACCTAATGGAGGCCTTTGATTCCCTCGGCGAGCCCATGGCCAAGCTGGCCATGGCCGTTCCCCCCAATCACTACGCCCAGTTGACTCAGAATACGGACTCCCCCGAAGACGATGCTTTCGCAGAAGCCCTGGAAGAAGTGGACCTGATTACGGTAGTCGCTGACAAGGAGGGAACCTTAAACACGTTGGCGCTGAACATTCGCCACAGTTCTACAACTGGGGCGGAACTAATGAAAGAACAGGTCAAGACCATGGCGAATGTCTTGCAGGTCTATGTCGACGAACCGGCAAAAGGCTTCTTCGATAACGTTGCGATCGAAAACCGCGGCCCTGAGGTGGAAGTCGCTGTCACAGTGCCTGCCCACGAGTTGAGAGAGTTCGCAGACGGATTGAACTCTAGGGCGCGGTGGTACATAGCCCTCGTGATTTCGGTCTTCCTAGCTGGGGAGGTCCCCACAATAGGGCATTGATTCAACGGTTGGGGCCGCTGCCGCCTCCGACTCAGCCACTCCAGCTTTAATCCGGCCCGAGCGGCGAGTCGGGGGCGATCGGCTACGCAGCCGAGACACTGTCCCCATAGGCAGCGCGCGGCCCGTCCTAGTCGTCGGCCTGCAGGACCGCTGCGGAGCCGATGCCCAACGCGGCCAGGGTCCGCACCACCTCGGCCCTGCCCTCGGGGCTGATGGGCCGCCCAGGCGGGCGCGGGGCCCCGCAGTCGATGCCCAGCCGCTCGCCGATGGCCGCCTTGACCGTAGCGTGCAGGCCGAACCTGTCCACCAGAAGGTTGAGGTTGGTCGCCTTGTCCTGGGCCTCCTCGGCCCGCCCCAGGTCCCCGGCGACATATGCGTCCCAAAGCTCCACCCACAGCTCGGGGGCTATGTTGGGCGGCCCGTCTATGCAACCGACGGCGCCGATGGTGAGGGCGGGCAGCATGAGGTGTGAGTGGCCCACGAAGCAGCTCAGCCCCATCTTCGCGAAGGTGCGGATGTTGGAGATGTCCATGGGCGAGTGCTTGAGCCCCGTCAGCTGAGGGACCCGGTCCTGGATCTTGCGCATGAGGTCCGGCTTGACCTCGACGCCGGTGGCCTTGGGGATGTTGTAAACGAAGAAGGGCAGGTCCGCGGCCGCGGCCACGACCCGGTAGTGCTCCACCATCTCGTCGTCGCTGCGACCGTAGAAGTAGGGCGGCACGCAGCATATGGCGTCCACCCCGGCCCTGGCCGCGTGCTCGGCCATCCTGGCGGACCGCAGCGTCGTCGGCGACCCCACGTGCATGATGTTCTTTATCCTGCCCCTGGCCTGGTCGGCGGCTATCTCGGCGATGCGCATATTCTCCGCGTCGTCCAGGAGAACGCTCTCGCCTGTGCCTCCGGCCACCCAGAAGCCGTGGGCGCCCTGCTGGATGTTGAACTCCATGACTTCCCTGAAGGCCGCCTCGTTCAGCTCTCCGTCCTGCGTCATGGGGGTCAGGAAGGCGGGATACACGCCACGGAACTCGGACATCGACTCACCTCCCGGAATCGTACTTGGCCGTCCGTCACCCCGCCGCTGCACACGACATGGGCACGCGCGGTGGAGAGTCCCTGGCACGGACGGTCTACAGTCTCCGTATTATACACGCGACCCGCCCGGCGGCCTAGACCGTCTGGGGCTTGCGTGCTAAACTGCCCGAAAGCACACCCCAAGGGTGCAAAAGCCCAAGGGTGCAAGAGAAGGAGGAAGAGATGCCTCTCCACGGAAAGCAGAGAATCGGCTTGATGGTACCCCCCGCCAACACCACCATGGAGGACGACTTCGACCGCTGGCTGCCGGACTCGGTGCGCGTCCACGTGAACCGCATGTACTCCCCGCCGACCCCACCGAAAAACCTGGTGGAGGCCCTCCAGGCCTATGGCGACCACATCGAGGACACGGCCCGGACCATGGCCCAGGTCCCCCTGGACGTCATGGCCTTCGGCTGCACCAGCGGCAGCTTCCTCAACGGGGTGGGCTACGACGCCCAGATCATCGATAAGATCCAGGGCGTGTCGGGCGGGGTGAGGACCGTCGCCACGGCCAAGGCGGTGGCCGACGCCCTCAAGGAGCTGGGGGTCACGAAGATCGCCGCCTGCTCCCCCTACCCGGCGGAGGTCAACGAAAGGCTGCGCCAGTACTACACCGACTCGGGGTTCGACATAGTCAACTTCCAGCCCGTGGACAGTGAGAAGTACCCCATGGACTACAACCAGTTCCCGCCGGGGGTGGCGATGGACCTGGCCCTCAGCGTGGACCGCCCGGAGGCGGAGGCCATCTTCATGAGCTGCACCGCATTCAAGGGGGCGGCCGAGTCGATAGAGGCGATAGAAGAGGCGACGGGCAAGCCGGTGGTCACGGCCAACCAGGCCACCTTCTGGGCGTGCATGAGGGCGCTGGAGGTCACCGAGCCCATCCAGGGCGGCGGCGTTCTGATGCGGGAGCGGGTGGCGGCGTAGACAAGGCCGCCGGGACACGCGAGCGCGCCTCGCCCCCATATCCAAAGATGGCCGGACCATGAACCAAAGGAGACGTGCAACATGGGCGCCATAGAAGACATCGCCCTGGACCTGATAGGCGGGGTGCGGGGCGGTAAACCCGCCCCCCGGCTGGTGGAGCTCAGGCCCTACCTGGCCTCCGACTACATGGAGGACGCGGCCCGGTTCATGCTGGACCACCCCAACCGGGCCATGATCATCACCGGCTTCTTCATCCCCGTCCCGTACAAATTCCCCCTGCCCGAGGGCGGCTCCGTGGAGACGGACGGTCCGCCGGGGGCCTACTTCCTGGGAGAGGCCCTGAGGTCGCTGGACTTCCACGTGACCTACGTGGCCGACCGGTGGTGCAGCTTCGTGTTCGACGGGGTGCCGGGCGCCGAGGACTACGTCGAGTTCCCCATGGCCGACTTCAAGGAGAGCGACAACTACAGCAGAAAGCTGCTGGAGGAGAAGGACCCCTCGGTGGTGATCTCCACCGAGAGGTGCGGCCTGACCCGGGAGCGCCGCTACCTTAACATGATGGGCTGGGACATCAGCGAGTTCACCGCGAAGCTGGACTACCTCCTGGAGAACCATCCCCACACCGTGGCCGTGGGAGACGCGGGCAACGAGCTGGGGATGGGGAACTTCGCCCCGTTCATCGGAGACCTCCCCCACCCGTTGGCGGAGCCGGCGGTGGTGCCGTCCACCAAGCCGGTCCTGGGACGCTCCTCGGACTGGGGCTGCTACGGGCTGGTGACCGCCCTCTCCAAGCTGGCGGGCCGGGACCTCCTCCCGACGGGCAAGCAGGTGCAGGAGTTCATAGTGGACATCTGCGACAGGGGGGTCGTCCGGGGAGACGGCCGCAAGGGGTACGAGGTGGACAACCGGACCCTGGAGGAGCAGGGTGAGGTGCTGGACAGGCTGCGCGGCGTCCTGAAGGACGCGGGCATCGAGGTGAAGAGCGGCTAGAGACCCGGATACGTCGTCGAGCGCCTGGGTCAGGGGGTGCCGGATTCCACCGGCCCAGAGCCCGTGCGGAAAGACCGGCGGCCGTCTTCCCTCTGGTGTACTGCCTTCGGCCGGAGGAACCTACGCCCTCCTCTTCCGATTGGACGGTGCCCATATCCTGACGGCGGGCAGCCTGGGTGCGGCGACCTACGCCAAAGGGTCCTACTTCTACCTGGGCAGTGCCCTGAATGGCCTGGCGGGACGCGTCGGACGGCACCTGACCCAGGGGAAACGCCTCCGCTGGCACATCGACGCGCTGACGGAGGTATCCCGCCCCGTTTGGGTCTGGTGGCGTGAAGGGCCGGAGCGGCTGGAGTGTCATTGGGCCCGGAACGTCCTCTCCACCCCCGGCGCCCAAATACCCGTGCCTGGATTCGGCGCTTCTGACTGCCGGTGCCCGAGCCACCTCGTCTTCTTCCCCCATACTGTGTCCCCGCCCATGAATGCCGTCTCGGTCCCACGAATGCTGATGGGCGCCACCCGATGACAGACCCATCCTTCATGCCGTACCTAATTGCAAGGTGGACAAGAACTGGGGAGCGTTGAGGATTCTCGCTCCCTGATACTCCCCGAGCGGCAACAGATGCCGCCGGTCGCCGGTGACAAGGTAGTCGGCTTTCGCGGCTGCCGCACAATCCAGTATGCGGTTGTCGGCGTGGCCGCCAGCGATCACCTCCGGGAGCCCAGGGCGGTCGACCACCTTGGCAGCATCCGCCAGAGTCCTGAGAGCGTGAGACGAGCGTTCTTCGTCCCAATCAAAGTTGCCCCCGAGCACCCCCGTAACCTCGTCCAGGATGAAGACAGAGAGGTAAGGATTGAACCGTCCCCTCAGGGCCAGCTCGAGGATGAGGCGCTCGTTTCCAGGAAAATTCAGACCGGAGACGATGACGTTGGTATCTAGAACCACTCTCACATGCGGGACGAGCTACTCTTCCACCAAGCGGGCCGTGTCCTCAGGGCCGAGACCCTTCTCCCTGGCTTTCTCTTCGCCGTACTGGAGCAACTGTCTCCACTCGCATTCCTCGATGTAGCGGAGCAGCGCCTCCCGCAAGAACTCGCTCCTGGACCGGCCCTGCTGTCTCATCACCTGGTCCACGCGGTCCGCCATCTCCGGCGGCAACGAGACGGTGATGGTCTTGGTGGTTCGCGGCACGCCAACCTCTTGTTATCGAGTCTTACTCGGATAGTGCACCAATTGCGTACCCCTGTCAACGATGCTTGCTATGTCGTCATCTGTACTCTTGCCTCTGCATGTTCCGGGCGTTCGGGGCAACGGGTGCGGATGACAAACCCGTCCTGCATGCCGTAGTATGTTGGGCAGGACGCAGCCCTACTTCAACAGACGCGAGGTCCGGGACCGTGAACAGGTGGTTCGACTACTCTCCCATCGTGGACAGGCCGGTAATACGGTGGCCGGGAGGCGCCCGGGTCGCCTTCTGGCTGTCCCCCAACGTGGAGTACCTGGAGTACGACCCGCCGGCCACCAGCAGGCCTCCGGGGTTCGTGGGCGCGGGCATCCCCACGCCCAACCTCCAGTGGTACAGGACCCGGGACTACGGCAACAGGGTGGCCTTCTGGCGCATGCTGGAGGTGATCGACAAACACGACATCCGTTGCACGGCCTCCCTCAACGAGGCGGTGCTGGACCACTTCCCCGAGATCAGGGACGCCATGGTGGCCCGGGACTGGGACTACATGTCCCACGGCATCTACAACAACCGCACCCTGCACGGCGTGAGCGAAGAGGACGAGCGCCGCTTCTACGTCGACTGCGTCGAGACGCTGAAGAGGCACACGGGGAAGCGGCTCAAGGGGATGCTGGGCCCCGCCATTTCGGCGACGGTGAATACACCCGACCTGATGGCCGAGGCCGGCCTGATCTACCACACGGACTGGTGCCACGACGACCAGCCCTTCCCTCTGAAGGTGAGGTCGGGCCGCCTCATCTCTCTGCCCTACACCCTGGAGATGAACGACAGCGCCGCCGTCGCCGAGTCCGCCAACGACGCACCGTACTTCGCCCAGATATGCAAGGACCAGTTCGACGTGCTCTACGAGCAGGGCGCTGAGAGCGGCCGGGTCATGTGCATCGCCCTGCACCCCTACTGGATAGGGGCCCCCCACCGCATCAAGCACCTGGACGACATCCTGACCCACATCCTGTCCCACGACGGCGTGTGGAAGACGACGGCCGAGGAGATCGCCGAGTACTACATGGACAACTACTACGACACGGTGGTGGCATACCTGGAGGAGCGGCGGCAGGACCTGAACCCGGCCCCCCGGAGCCAGGGTCCCGGTCCCCAAGATACGCGACGGGAGCCAGAGGCATGACCGCTGCACGTCAACCGGGGATGGACCACGACTTCTACCCGTTCTCGTCGATGGCGGCCAGGGAGCCCCTGGCGTGGCCCGAGGGAGCGCGGGTGGCCTTCTGCGTCATCGTCAACCTGGAGCACTACGAGCTGCAGCCACCCGAGGACGCCTTCACCCTCAACCGCAGGTACGGCCCGGCCCGAATGCGCCCCTTCCCGGACATCACCCGGGCCTCCCACAGGGAGTACGGCAACCGGGTGGGCATATTCGGCATCATGAAGCTCCTGGACAGCTACGGCATAAGGGCCACAGCCGCCATGGACGCCGTCATCGCGGAGACCAATCCCTTCCTGGTCAACGAGGTGATGAAGCGCGACTGGGACGTCATCGGCCACGGGGTGAGCGCCAACCGGCTCATCACCTCGGAGATGTCCGAGGAGCAGGAGCGGGCCCACATAGCCAGGTGCGTCGGGGCCATCGAAAGGGCCACCGGCCGGGGACCCTCGGGATGGCTCGGGGTCGAGTACAGCGAGTCCAGGCGGACGCCGCACCTGCTGGCGGAACACGGCATCCGCTACGTGTGCGACTGGACGGTGGACGAGCAGCCATACCGGATGAACGTCGGAGGCGGCACGCTCTACTCCCTCCCGGTCACCACCGAGCTGGACGACCATACGGTCCTGGGCATCCGCAACATGCCCATCACCGAGTACGCGCAGGCGGCCACGGACACCTTCGACGTGCTGCACCGGGAAGGCGCCCGGAACGGCCGGACGCTGGTGTACAGCATCCACCCGTGGGTAATGGGCCAGCCCTATCGACTCAAGTACCTGGAGCGCATCCTGGCCCACGTGGCGGGCCGAGGACAGGTCTGGAAGGCCACGGGGGCCGAGATAATCGACTGGTACGCCGGGCGCCAGGACGGCTAGGCCCGGCGCGCGGCACGGGCCGTTCCAACCAGTCCTGACCGCGGCAAGCCCGCCCAAACGCCGTAGAGACACTCACTCGGGAGACACGCCATGATAATCATGTGCCCGCCGGTGGCCCTGGGCGACGACGCCGAGTCCCGCGCCGACATGCTGCGGAAGGCCAGGGGGTTGGAGTGCACCGCCATCGCCTCCCACGTTCCCGAGGAGTGGTCCGACGGCAAGGTGGCCGAGGCCCGGGCCTTCCTGGACGAGCACGGCCTGCGTGTAGGCGAGTACGTCCAGTTCCGGTTCGACTTCGCGTCAGCCGTGGCCGAGGAGCACCGGGCGGCGATGGCCGACTACAGGCGCCAGCTTCGCCACGCCGGGATCATGGCCGCGGCCTTCGTCGGGTTCAACATCGTGTGCGACCGGGCTACTCCCCGTATGTGGACGGAGGAGACGTGGCGCCGCTGCATAGGGGCGGTCGCCGAGCTGGCCGCCGAGGCCGAGGGCGCCGGAATGGATGTGGCCGTGCATCCCCACTACATGAGCCCCCTGTTCTCCATCGAACGGGTGGAGGAGCTGCTCGCCTCGGTGCCCTCCCCTCGGCTGAAGGTCCTCATCGACATCGTCAACCTGACCAGCCCAGAGATGGTCTACAGGACCACCGAGCTGGTGAACGACGTCTTCGACCGCCTGGGGGACCGGATAGTGGGCCTGCACGCCAAGGACGTGGTGATGTCCGGGGGAGGCAACACGATCGTCCACGTGGACGAGTCCATCCCCGGGACGGGCCTGATGGACCTGGCGACGGCCCTCCGCCGGCTGGACGGGCTGGGGCGGGACGTCACCCTGCAGGTAGAGCACCTGGGCTACGAGGACACGCTCCAGGGCGTCGGCCACATCCGCGGTCTGGCGAGGGACGCCGGCATCGTCCTGGGCTAGGCGGGGGAGCTACCAGCCTGGGAGGACCCGCCGCCGTCCCAGGGATGCCGGCCCTAGTAAAGGATCATGTGGGTGGGGACCAGCCGTTGAGCTTCCGGGTCAACCGCCAGGGCCAGACCGTCCAGAGTGTAGACTCCGAGAAGCGGGGCACCATCGTCCTCGCCGAAGACCACCAGGGTTATCACACTCTCGCCGTCGACGGTTGCTCGAGCCTCTCCGTAGTCCATCTCAATGCGGCGTCCATCGGCCAACAGAAAGCGGCGCTTGCCCGAGGGAGCAATGCCCAGCTCCCGCAACAGGCTGCCAGGCAGCGTGGTGTAAGCCGCGCCGGTATCCACCGTGGCCTCTATGTCACGGGCCTGTTGGCCGTTCAAACTGGCAATCCGCATCGGCCATCTGAAGGTCCCCATGCCGAACACCTTCCTTTCGGTCTTGTCTAGCCCGACTTGGCTTTGGCCTTGGAGCGGCGCTTCTTGGGAGCGGGCGCGTCCTCTGGCTCGGTGGGGGACTCGGCGGGCGATACGGCGGGTGGGCCGGGCGGCGCCTCCTCGGCCTTCTTGGTCGCGGCGATGCTGGCCTTCAGCGCGTCCATCAGGTCGCTCACCTTGCCCTTGGGCGGCGGTGGAGCGGCTGTCACGGGCTGCTGGGAGGTGAGCTTCCCCTCGATGGTGCGCTCCAGGGCCAGCCGGTACTCGTCCTGGAAGATCTCCGGCTGGTAGGGCGCGGTGAGCTGGTCTATGAGTATGGACGCCATGCCCATCTCCTGGTCGGTGATGGCGGTCCTCTCCTCGGGCAGGTCCAGCTCGTTGGTCCCGCGGATCTCGTCGGGGTAGTGCATGGTGTGCATAGAGATGGCCTTCTGGTAGGGCCGAAGGCAGCATATGTGCTCCTTCTGGCGCAGGGAGACCTTGGCGATGGCCACCCTGCCGCTGTCCTCGAGGGACTGTTTCAGCAGGTAGAAGGGCTTGACCCCGACGCCCTCGGGCTCCAGCATGTAGGAGCGCTCGAAGTTGATGGGGTCGATGTCTCCCAGGTCCACGAACTGGGTGATCTCTATGACGTGGGTGGAAGGCACCGGGAGGTTCTCGAAGTCCGCCGGGTCCATCTCCAGGTACTGCTCCTTGGCGTACTCGTAGCCGCGCACGATCTCCGAGGCCTCGACCTCGGTCTCGTGGTACGGGCAGTACCGCTTCTGGCGGATGCGGTTCTGGCACGTCTTGTGCAGGGTGACGAAGGAGAGGTCCTTGCTCTCAGTGGCGGTGTACAGCTTGATGGGAATGGCCACCATCCCAAAGCTCACCGCGCCTCTCCATATCGCTCTTCTGGCCATGGGTGTACCTCCTAAAGACCACCAGATGAAGACCACCAACCGGTGGCGTCTACCCACTCACCCGCCAGCCACGGACCCATTTCACCACGAACGGCCCGCCCGAGAATAGTGCACGGGCCACCCGAATTCGGTCAAACCGCGCCCCTTGCCCATCAGGCGAAGTCCGCCAGCAGCTTCGGCCATCCGGGCGCGTCGGCAACGACGCAGTCCGCCGGAGACTTGTCGTCCCGAAGCGCCTTGAACATGGGATAGGTCAGCTCGCCGTCCTCGCTGAACTCGCCGTACTCCACCTGGCAGACGACCTGGGGGCGGCACCAGAACATCAGCCGCCGGACCCGGGGCAAAGAGCCGAAGGGACACTCCTCGACGTGAATACGCTGGAGGTCCAGGCCCAGGTCCCTGGCGGCGGCCCCCGAGAGGCCCGCGGAGACCTGCCCCACGAACACCAGCCGCTTGTCGTCGTCGTGCAGCCCGAGCAGCAGGCTGTCGAAGGCGCCCCGGTTGCCGCCGGCGAACGTGTAGCCGCCTATGACGAACTCCGACTCCCGGACGCGCTTCACCTTGAGCCAGTGCCGGCTGCGCCTCCCGGGCAGGTAGGGGCTGGACTTCTCCTTGGCCACGACGCCTTCCAGGCCGTGCTGGCAGGTGGCCTGGAAGAAGGCGGACCCGTCGCCATCCACCAGCTCGCAGACCTGGGCCATGTCGCTGGGCCGGACCATCTCGTGGAGGCGGCCCTTCCGGCGGTACAGGGGCTCGGCCATGACCGAACGGCCCTCAAGGTAGAGGAGGTCGAAGGCGATGAAGTGGACCGGGTTGTCCCGCCCGCCCCTGCGGCCCGCCGCGCTCAGACGCCTCTGGAGCAGGGAGAAGCTGGGGCGCCCGTCGGAGTCCAGGCACACCAGCTCACCGTCCAGCACGACGCCCCGGGCGCCCACCTGACCGGGCAGGTCCGCAAGCTCGGGAAAGCTGGCGGTGATGTCCCGGGAGGTGCGGCTGAGCAGCCGGAGACGGCCGTCCTCCAGGAACGCCATGGCCCGGATGCCGTCCCACTTGAGCTCGAAGAAATGGTCCGTGGAGTCGAAGGGGTGCCGGGCAAGGCGGGCCAGCATCGGCTTCACCGCCGCGGGCAGACCCCGGGAGACCCTGGATTGGACTACCGCCATACTCTTCCGTCCGTAGAGCCTGGCACCAGCATATACGACCGTCGTCGAGGGGGTCAACCGGCCCCCCGCCGCCCGCGACTACCTGGGCCGACCAGCCCGGGACGACCTCCCCAGGGTGGACTTGTTCCTCCGGAGGAACAATCAAGGGTCAATTGGGTCACGGGTGCGACGGCCTCCAGCACCCCGTTCGGATACCAGTTTGGATAACGTGTCCCGGGCCTGTCAAGGGAGACGTGTCCGTTTGCATTCTCCCACTCTTGCGCGGCCAATGGCCCGAGGGGTGGGTGCTGCTATATCGGATACCAGTTTGGATAACGTGTCCCGGGCCTGTCAAGGGAGACGTGTCCGTTTGCATTCTCCCACTCTTGCGCGGCCAATGGCCCGAGGGGTGGGTGCTGCTATAATTGTAGCCTGCACCGCCACCGGAAGGCCGGCCCGGCACCGGAGGGAAGATGATATTCATCGGCACATCCGGCTACAACTACCCGGAATGGAAGGGAAGCTTCTACCCCGACGACCTCCCCACGAGCAAGATGCTGCCCTACTACTCACGGCAGCTCTCCACCGTCGAGATCAACTACACCTTCTACCGGTTCCCCAGCGAGAAGGCGGTGGAGGGCTGGAGGGCCGCCACGCCGGAGGGGTTCACCTTCACCCTAAAGGCCCCGCGACGCATAACCCACGACGCCCGCCTGAAGGACTGCCAGGACGTGACCCAGGCCTTCAGCCTTCGCGCCCGGTCCCTGGGCGACAAGCTGGGGGTGCTGTTCTTCCAGCTGCCCCCGTCCTTCAGGGCGGACACGGAGGCGCTGGACTCGTTCCTGGACTGGGCGCCGCCGGACCTGCGGGTGGCGATGGAGTTTCGCCACGCCTCCTGGCACTCGGAGGAGGTGTTCAGCAGGCTCAGGTCCGCCAACGTTGCCATGTGCATAGCCGACAGCGAGCGAATGACGACGCCGGTGGAGGCGACGGCCGACTTCGGCTACTTCCGGCTGCGGGACGAGAGCTACCAGCAGGAGGACATCGACTTCTGGGCGGAGGCGATAATGGACCATTCTACGGACTGGAAGGACGTCTTCGTCTACTTCAAGCACGAGGATAAGGGCACGGGGCCAGCGTTCGTCAGGCAGCTCGAAGCGAGCCTCGAGGCGCGCACGCCGGCCTAGCCGTGATGCTGGAAGAGTATCGAAGCAAGCGGGACTTCTCCCGCACCCGGGAGCCAGCCCCCGCCGACGGGCGGTCCGGCGGGGGAAGCCTGCGGTTCGTGGTCCAGAAGCACGCGGCAAGGCGGCTCCACTACGACTTCCGGCTGGAGGTGGACGGGGTCCTCAAGTCCTGGGCGGTACCCAAGGGCCCCTTGGCGGACCCGAAGGAGAAACGCCTGGCCGTCCACGTGGAGGACCACCCCTTGGAGTACGCCACCTTCGAGGGTGTGATAGCCCACGGCAACTACGGCGGGGGCCAGGTCATCGTGTGGGACACGGGCGCCTACTCTCCCGACGAGGGGGGCCTCTCCTTCGGGCACAAGGAGGAGTCCGAGGAGCGCATGCGCGCGGACCTGGAGAGGGGGAAGCTGTCCTTCACCCTCCGGGGCCGCAAGCTCAAGGGGTCCTGGACTCTGGTGCGCACCTCCAGAAACCCCAAGGACTGGCTCCTCATCAAGCACCGGGACGAGCACGTGGACACGGAGCACGCCCTGGTCGACCAGGACAGGTCGGTGCAGTCGGGCCTCACGCTGGAGGACCTGAAGGAGGGGCGGCTTCCCGAGCCGGCCTCCGGCGGCGCCGCACTGTCCGCGCTAGGCACGCCCGGCGACTTCCCGGCAAGAATGAAGCCGATGCTGGCGCGGACCGCGGACAGGCCCTTCTCCCACCCGGACTGGCTGTTCGAGCCCAAGCTGGACGGACACCGGGTGCTGGCGTTCATCCAGGACGGCAACGTGACCCTGCTGAGCCGGAACGGCAACGACCTGACCTCCGCCGTCCCGATGATAGTCCAGGAGCTGGAGGCCCAGCCCGAGGGGGAGCTGGTGCTGGACGGAGAGCTGGTGGCCCTGGACTCCGAGGGGCATCCCAACTTCGGCCTGCTCCAGCAGACCATGCAGCTGGAGCCCAGGGCCGTGGACCGTCCCGCCGAAGACGCGCCCCTGGCCTACTACCCCTTCGACGTGCTCCACGTCGACGGAAGGGACCTGCGCCGCGTCCCCCTGTTCCAGCGAAAGGAGGTCCTCGGCCGCGTGGTGGTCGGGGGAGACCACGTCCGGCAGGTGGAGTACATCGACGGCGAAGGCGAGACCTTCTACCGCGCCGCCTCGGAGCTGGGCCTGGAGGGGATGGTGGCCAAGAAACGGGACAGCATCTACGAACCCGGGCGGCGCAGCGCCTCGTGGCTCAAGGTGAAGGGCGTACGGGAGCAGGAGCTGGTCATCGGGGGCTACACGCCCGGGACCGGCTCCAGAGCCTCCACCTTCGGCTCCCTGGTGGTGGGATACTACGAGAACGGAGTCCTGAAGTACGCCGGCAGAGTGGGCAGCGGGTTCGACTCCCGCTCCCTGGTGACCCTGAAGGCATCCCTGGACGCCATAGCGGCAGACGCCAGTCCCTTCGCGCCCGACCCGGAGGTGGACTCCGCCGGGGCAGCCTGGGTACGGCCCATCCTCGTGGCGAGGGTGAAGTTCGCCGAGTGGACCCACGCCGACCGGCTCCGCGCCCCCGTCTTCCTCGGACTCCGCACCGACGTGGACGCCGGGTCCGTCACCCGGAGCGCCGAGGAGACGGTGACATCCGCCCCGGCCACGGCCCCCGGGGACCACCCAGCGCAGGCCGTCGACGACGTGCCCGCCCTCCTGGAGCAGCTCTCCGGGAAGCAGGACAAGCTACTCCTGACGGTCTCGGGCCACCGCATCGGGCTGACCAACCTGAACAAGGCGCTGTGGCCCGAGAACGGCGCCGGGGGACCCTACACGAAGCGGGACCTGGTCCGGCACTACCTGGAGACCAGCGACCACCTGCTGCCCCACCTGAAGGACCGTCCCCTGACGTTCACCCGCTACCCCAACGGCATACACGGGGGGAGCTTCTACCAGAAGCACTCAGATCTGAAGCGGCCCGAGTTCGTGGAGACGGTACGCCTGTACTCCTCCCACAACGAAGGGGACGGCGACTTCATCATGGCCAACAACCTGCCCACGCTGGTCTGGCTGGCCCAGCTCGCCAGCATCGAGCTGCACCCGTGGCTGTCCCGGGTGACCCAGCTCCCGGACGCGGCCCACCTCCCCACCACCTTCACCGGGTCCAAGGAGGCGATGGACGCCAGCGTCCTGAACTACCCGGACTTCATCGTCTTCGACCTCGACCCCTACATCTACTCGGGCAAGGAGAAGTCGGGGGACGAGCCCGAGCTGAACCGCCGGGCCTTCTCCAAGACCGTTGAGGTGGCCCGGGAGCTGAAGGACATCCTGGACCAGCTCTCCCTGTCGTCCTTCGTGAAGACGTCGGGCAAGACGGGCCTCCACATCTACGTGCCCGTACTGCGGCAGTACGGCTACCCGGTGACCCGCAGCACGTGCCAGCTCATAGGCCGGTTCCTGATGCAGCACCTGCCCCAGGACGTGACCATGGAGTGGACGGTGAGCAAGCGCGGCGGGAAGATATTCCTGGACCACAACCAGAACGTCCGCACCAAGAACATGGCCTCCATCTACTCCCTGAGGCCCGCGCCCAACGCGCCGGTGTCCACCCCCCTTCGGTGGGAGGAGCTGGACCGGGTCTACCCCACGGACTTCACCATCCAGACGACGCCGGAGCGGCTAAGGGAGGTTGGAGACCTGTGGGCGGGCATCCTGGCAGCCAAGCACGACCTGCGACGGCTGCTGGAGGAGGCGGTGTAGGGGACTACCACCGCCGAAGCAGGAGGTCATCATGTCAGAAAAGGGGACACAAGGCCCGGAGAAGCTACCACCCATCCATCCGGGCGAGATCCTCAACGAAGAGTTTCTCCGTCCGATGAACATCACCCAGTACCGGCTGGCCAAGGCCATTGGCGTTGACGCCCGCAGGATTCACTCGATAGTCCACGGACGACGCTCCATCACCGCTGAGACAGCCCTGCTGTTCTCGCGCTTCTTCGGCAACTCGCCGGAGTTCTGGATGGGGCTGCAAGGCCAGTACGACCTGGAAACTACGGAGGACCGGCTGTCTCGAAGACTGGAGACGGTGGCGGCCTACTCGCCGAGGCCGGCCGCCGAAGGGGTCACCGACTAGCAGTCCGGAGACCATAGGCGCCTCACCAGAAGCCGGTCCCCTTGCTCCAGGCCCAGGTCCTCCCAGGCCTTCCCGTCCAGCTCGATGGCGTCCTCGGGCAGGTCGGGCCGCAGGGCCACGCTGAACCTGAAGGGCGCCGGCTTGGCTATTGGGGCAACGGGGGGCCCGGCAAAGGCCTCGGCCAGGCGGTGCGTACCGTCGGGCAGGGCGCCGATGCGCCGGGCCGCGGCATCGCCCACCCAGGCGACCCTGACTCCCATGTGGAACTCGGGCTCACCGCCCCGGGCCGCCCTCATATACAGCCGGGCCGAGGCCAGGTCTTTCCGTTTCAGGAGGGTCGCCGGCAGGTCGACCGCCTCGCCTGGGTCGTCGAGGACGACGCCGTAGAGGTCGGCCGCCTGAGCGCGGGACACCCGCCCGTCCAGGACGTCGTCCAAGACGCGGCCAGGCTCCCGCTCCAGGGGGTCGCCCCAGCCGCCAGCCCCCTGGCTGCAGATACGCAGCACGTCCCCCGCCTTCAGGGGAAAGGCGGTGGCCTTGCTGCCGTGCACCGGGGAGATGGGCACCGTCTCCCCATCCCTCAGGACCTCGAACCGCGCAAGGGCACCCGGGTAACCCCCGAAGACCCCGGCGGGGGGGATCATGGCGTGCTCTCCCATCAGCGAGAAGGTCCCGTCCGAGGGGATGCGGTACTCCCGGACGGTGCCCAGACCCCCGCGGAACCTGCCCGGGCCCCCCGAGTCGCAACGCAGGCACATCCCCAGGAACGTCAGGGGGTAGGCCCTCTCCAGCACCTCGATGCCCCGGGCGTTGGTGTTGCCCGACCGGATGGGCCTCACGTAGTCCATGCCGTCGCGGTCGGCCCGGGCGCCTCCCCCTCCGGGGTCGGACCCGTAGAAGATGAAGGGCCTGGGCCGCCCGAAACGGCTGTCGGAGCCGGAGCAGGTCATATGGTGGGTGGAGGAGCCCTCCTCGGAGGAGACGCGCTCGGGCACCACCTCGGCCAACGCCACCATGGCCGAGATGGCCGCCTGGCCGACCTCCTGCTGGCCGCCCGCGGCGGCGGGGGCCCTGGCGTTGAGGATCGTCCCCTCGGGAACGATGGTCCGGATGGGGCGCAGGTAGCCGGAGTTGATGGGCCCGCTGGGGTCCAGGGCAGCCTTCACTCCCATGAACCCGTAGGAGGCCCCCATGGGCAGGGTCACGTTGTTGGGCCCGCCCGTCTGAGGCGAGCTTCCCGTGTAGTCCACGGTGACGCCGCCGTCCTCGATGCGGACGACGGTCCTGATGCGCAGGTGGCCTGGGATGACCCCGTCGCTGTCCAGGTACCCCTCGTGGACCAGCGTCCTGTTGGGGAGCCGGGATATGAGGGCCCTGCACCTGCGCTCGTAGGAGTCCAGCACGCCGCTCCAGATGCGCCGCACCCGCTCCCGGCCATACCTTTCGACCATGGACGTGATGCGCTGAGCGCCCACCCGGCACCCGGCAAGCTGCGCCAGCAGGTCGCCCCGCATCTCGACGGGCACGCGCACGTTGTTCAGGATCAGGTCCATGATGTTGGGGTCGATCTCGTTGTCCCGGCCCATGCGTATGATGGGTATGCGCAGCCCCTCCTGGTACATCTCCGTGGCGTTGCCCGATATGCTGCCGGGGACCATGCCCCCCACGTCGTAGTGGTGGACCCGGGTGGTGGAGAAAGCCACCGTTTCTCCGTCGTAGAACACGGGCACCGCCAGCAGCACGTCGTTGGGGTGCAGCCCACCGTCCCGGGGGTCGTTGCCCACGAAGATGTCTCCCGGCAGGATGTCGTCGCCAAAGCGGGCGAGCAGGGCCCGAAGCTGGAAGCCCACCGGGAAGATGTGTATGGCGATGGAGGTGCCGAGGGCCAGCATCTCGGCCCGGGCGTCGAATATGCCGCAGGAGAAGTCGCGCCCGTGGTGGGCGACGGAGGATCGGGAGGTGCGGAGGATCACCTCGCCCATCTCCCGCACGATGGACTCCAGTCGGTTGCGCACCACCTCGACGGTGATGGAGTCAATATCCCCAGCGACGGGGTCCCCGGCGACGGGCCTCATTCGCCCACTCCCGGGTCGGCGGGCCTGATGAGTATGTTGCCGTAGGCGTCCACCGAGGCGGTGCACCCGGGAGGCACCAACGTGGTCGACGTGGTCTCTTCCAGGATGGCGGGCCCGGCCAGAGACGCTCCGGCACCCAGGCCGGCCCTGTCGTAGATGGGGCAGCTCACGCGGCCGCCCTCCTCGGTAAAGTAGACTGGGCGGGTCCCCAGGAGGGCCGCCCCGGCCTCTCCGGGGTCCAGCCGAGGGGCGACCGGCCTCTCCAGGACGCCCACGGCCCGGACCCGCAGGTTCACCAGCTCCAAGGGCTCATGGGGGAGCTGATAGGTGAAGAGCCGCTGGTGCTCCCGGTGGAAGGCCCGGGCCATCTCTTCGAAGGACGGCCGGTCCACCGCCACTCCGGAGACGGGCACGTTTATCACGTGGAACTGGCCCGTGTAGCGCATGTCGGCCCCGAGCTCGAACCGTCGTTGGCCCTCGCCGACCCCCTGACGCTCCAAGTCCTCCGCCAGGTCCCGGGACATCTCCCCCAGCAGGGACCCCACGCGGTCGGGGTCCGCTTCGTCCAAGGCCACGGTGTAGGCACGCATGGCGTCGTGGACCACGTCGGCCAGGAGCAGGCCCGCGGCGGAGAAGTTGCCGGGGGCCGGGGGGACCACCGCCGCCTCCATGCCCACCTCCCGGGCCACGTAGGCCGCCACCAGCGGGCCCGCCCCCCCAAAGGCGACCAAAGAGAAGTCCCGGGGGTCGCGGCCCCGGGAGATGGTCATCTCCCGGAGAAGGTCGGCGGCCCGGGTATCGTTTATCTCCAGGACCCCGGCGGCCGCCTCCTCCACGGTCATCCCCAGGGGCCGCGCCACCCTCTCGGCGAGGGCGCGCCGGGCGGCCTCCACGTCCAGGGGCAGCCCGCCGCCCAGGAGAGACCCCAGCCTGCCCAGCACGACGTAGGCGTCGGTCACCGTGGGCAGGCCGCCGCCCCTGCCGTAGCACACGGGCCCCGGCTGGGCACCGGCGCTCTGGGGTCCCACCTGGAGGTTGTTGCCGTCGTCCAGCCAGGCGATGGTGCCGCCGCCGGCCCCCACCTCCACGATGTCTATCATTGGGACACGAATGGGCCAGCCGCTCCCGGGCCTGTTCGGCTCCTCGAACAACTCGTACTCCACGGTGGACAGGGGTGTGCCGCCCTCGATCACCGAGGCCTTGGTGGTGGTCCCGCCCATGTCGAATGTCACCACGTTCTCCAGGCCCAACAGCTCCGCGACGCGGGCGCCGGCGATGGACCCCGCCGCCGGGCCCGACTCCAGGATGTGGACCGGGTGCCGGGCCGCCTCCCGGGCCGTCATGACGCCGCCGTTGGACTGCATGACCTGGAGGGGCGTCGCGAGGCCGCGCTCCCTGAGGTTGTCCTCCAGGTCCGTCAGGTACCTGTGCACCACGGGATGCACGTAAGCGTTGAGCGCCGCCGTGCTGGTGCGCTCGTACTCGCCCAGGGCCGGCACGATCTCCGACGAAAGGGTGTGGTACAGCCCGGGGAACCGCCGAGTCAGCACCTCCCCGGCCTGGCGCTCGTGGGCGGGATTGGCGTAGGAGTGCAGGAAGCACACGGCCACCGACTCGATGCCCCGGGCGGCCAGGTCCTCCAGGACCGTCTCCAGCTCGGCCGGGTCCAGGGGCTGGGAAACGCTGCCGTCCCAGGCGACCCGCTCGTCGACCTCCACCCTCCAGCGGCGGGGCACGAAGGTGTAGGGCTTGTCCATCAGCGGGTCCAGCACGTGGGTGCGGGCACTGCGCCTGAGCTCCAGGATATCCCGGAACCCCCGGGTGGTGACGATGGCGGTGGGCGCGCCCTTGCGCTCGACGATGGCGTTGATGCCGATGGTGGTCCCGTGTGAGAGCCTGGTCAGGACCGAGGGGTCGATGCCCGCTCCCTGGAGGGCCTCCCAGACCGCGCGCACCGGCTGCTCCGGGTCGGTGAGGGTCTTGAGGTGGAACATCTCCCCGGTAGCCTCGTCCAGGCCCGTCAGGTCGGTGAACGTCCCCCCGATGTCGATGCCCAGACGCAACGCCTACCCCAGGCCCCGGGCGAACTCCAGCCATGCCTGGGCGCACCGCTCGGGCGCCACGTGGGCAACGTACCCGAAGACGCCGTCGATGACCGCCACCTTGCAGTCGGGGACCATCTCCTGGACACGCCTGGCCGTCTCCGGGTTGTGGATGATGCCCGACTCCCCGGTGATCACCAGGGATGGGACCTTCAGGTTGACGAACATCTCGGGGACGTCCTGGAGGATGTGCGAGCCCATGCCCTGCATGACCTCGATGGAGACGCCGTGGGGCTGCCTGAGCTTCTCCTCCGCGTGCCACCGGATGAGCTCGGGGTCGACCACGTCGGGGTCGAACCGCTCCGGGTTGCTGCCCAGGATCCAGTCCTCGAAGCCCCGCTCCAGAAGGGGGCCCCAGTCCCGCATGCCCGGCCGCTCGGCCAGCTTGGAGTCCTCCTCGTTGGGCACCACGTTTATCATCGTCAGGCTGTGGACGCGGTCGGGGTGGTCGTAGGCGTACTGGAGGCAGACGTACGAGCCGGTGGCCTCCCCGATGACGTGGACCTTGTCGATTCCCAACCGGTCCAGGAAGGCGCCCATCTCGCCGGACCACTCCTTGAGGGTCCAGTGGCGGCCTGGATGCGGCACCGTCGACCCTCCCTGGCCCCTGCGGTTCACCCGTATGAACCGGTAGTGCCTGGCTATGGTGGGCACCCAGGCGTAGTACATGCGGCTGCTGCCCGTGTTGCAGTGCTGGTACACGACGACCTCGGACTTCTTCCAGGGGTCGGTGAAGTCGTCGTCTTCGTAGGCCATCTCCAGGGTCGGGTCGATCCATATCCTGGGCATGACTCCTCCTTGCCGCCCGCATCGGCCCACGCGAGCATCGGCCCGGGTGGGCCGCTAGGCCAGCTTGAACAGCCGGCGTGCGTTGTTGCCGCCGACGTCCTCGATCTCTTCGGAGGAGAACTCGGCGTCCCTCAGGCTTCCCAGGGGGTCCAGGTCCGCCGGCGGGAAGGGGTAGTCGCTGCCCAGCAGCAACCGGTCGCTTCCCACCCGGTCCCTCAGGTACTTCAGCGCGGGGGCGTAGTGAAGTATCGTGTCGTAGTGGAACCGCCGCAGGTAGTGGGAGGGAGGTTGCCCCGGGGCGGCCTCGGGAGTCATGTTGCGGTAGATCCGGTCGAAACGGCCCGCCTGGTACGGGAAGTAGCCGCCGCCGTGGGACAGGACAAGGTCGAGGGCGGGGAACCGGTCCAGCACCCCGCCGAAGACCAGGGAGCCCACGGTGATGGTAGTGTCGTAGGTGTAATGGACCAGGGGATTGAGGTTGTACTTGGCGGCCCTGGGAGGCGGTACGGGCTCGTCGGGGTGTATGAACACCGGCACGTCCAGCTCCACCGCCGCGGCCCAGAAGCTGTCCAGGGGAGCGTCGCCCAGGTTGGTGCCCGCCACGTTGGCGGCGATGACAGCGCCGTTGGCCCCCAGCTCCCTGACCCCGTACTCCAGCTCCCGCGCCGCCAGGTCGCCATCCTGCAGGGGGACGGCGGCCATCGCCGACAGCCGCCCCGGGTGGCCCTGTATCTCCTCGAACAGGGAGTCGTTGATGGCCCTGATCCAGCGGGCCCCCAGGGAGGGCGGCAGGCCGTACCCGAAGGCGTCGGTCCACACCGATATCACCTGCCGGTCTATCCCTAGGCGGTCCATCTCACCCACGCGCCTGTCCAGGTCCAGGAGGTCGGGGAACATGGAGAAGGGCCGAACGCGGAGGCCGTAGTCGAAACAGAGGCACCGGCCGCCGTTGACTGCCTCGGCCAGGCGCACCCCGTAGCTGGACGGGTCCTTCTCCAGGCGCTCGATGGCCTTGTTGGGAACGTAGTGGCAGTGTATGTCTACTTTCACGCCTTCCCCTTGCGTATCAGGTGAGTGGTCGGGGGCCCCTTGGGGGATGCTGTCGACCCCTGCCTACCCGGCCGCCGATGGGAGTAGTATACGCGGCGCAGGGGGAGGCGACAACACGCCAGGCGAATTCCTCCGGAGGGGGCGATAGCGGGACACCCGGCAGAGATACAAGATTGGCCGGTTTGCGTAGTAGCTAGTGGACCGGCAGGGGCCCCGTGGTATCCTTAGTCCCACGGCGGCCCTGGAACAAACGCCTACCCGGACTCCACGGAGACGACATGCAGAACATGGGACGACATCGCCCGGCCCTGATGGTGGGAATCATAGCGCTGGTGGCGCTGGCCGCCCTGGCCGCCCTGGCCGCGGGATGCGCCCGTGCGGAGCCGACTGCCACGACTGCGCCCACCCACACGCCCGAGCCCACGGCGACGGCGCAGCCGACCCCCACCCCGCTGCCGCCGGCCACGGACATCCCGGAGCCCGAGGAGACCGCCGGGGCGGAGGACGCCGCGCCCCCGACCATCACCCCGACGCCAGGCACGGTAGGGAGCGCCGCGCCGGAGCTGACGGGCATCTCCGGCTGGATACAGACGGAGCCCTTCACCATCGAAAGCCTGCGGGGCGGGGTGGTCCTCATCGACTTCTGGACCTACACCTGCGTCAACTGCATCCGCACCCTGCCCTACCTGACGGCGTGGCACGACCGGTACGCGGACCTGGGGCTCACCATAGTGGGGGTGCACTCGCCAGAGTTCGAGTTCGAGAAGGTGCGGGGCAACATAGAGAAGTCCATCGAGGAGCATGGCATCCAGTACCCCGTAGTCCAGGACAACGAGTTCGAGACCTGGCTCGCCTTCAACAACCGGGCTTGGCCGGCCAAGTACCTCATCGACAAGGACGGCATCATCCGGTACAGCCACTTCGGCGAGGGGGCGTACGACGAGACCGAGGAGCTGATCCGCGAGCTGCTGACGGAGGCGGGCGCCGACGTGTCGGCCATCGCCCCCGGCACGGACCCCGGCCCCGACCCGGACAGCCGGGCATACCAGGGGGGCGGGACGGGCCAGACCAGGGAGCTGTACGCGGGCTACGTGCGGAACTTCGCCGTGCGGGGGGCCTACATCGCCAACCCGGACTACTACTCCGCCCCCCTGGACATGCCGTACGACTACACCCCCTCCGACGAGTACCGCAACCACTTCCTGTACCTGAACGGCTCGTGGATAAAGGGGGCCGAGAGCCTCACCCACGGGCGCCAGACGGACAACCTGGAGGACTTCATAGCCCTGCGCTTCCACGGCACCAGCGTCAACGTGGTGACGGACTTCGACGACGGCGAGCCCATCCGGGTCTACCTGACCATGGACTCGGAGCCGGTCCCGGAGGAGGCCCGGGGCTCCCACGTGCGGTCGGAAGACGACGGGAGGACGTTCTTCGAGATAGACGAGCCCCGCATGTACAACCTGGTGCGGCTGGAGGAGTACGGCGGCCACGACCTGATGCTCAGCAGCGACTCCGACCGTTTCAGCGTCTTCGCCTTCACCTTCGGCTCCTACGCGGAAGGGCCGTGAACCCGCCGGCGCGACATACGGACGAACGGCGCTTGCATGGTAGTTGAGATAACCGCGACCAGCGATGGGAGAGGCCGGTGACGAAGGTCCTGGCGCTCGTCCTGACGGGAGTGGTGGCCGTCGCCGCCCTCCTGGTCTCGCTGGCCATCCTGGTCCTGCAGCCGTGGAACGACGCCGACGAGCCCGAGACGCCCGAGGCCGCCGGCGCCCCCATCGCGGCGGAGACGGAAGAGCCCCAGCCGGAGATCACGCCCATCCTGGCCACCACGGACCTGGGCCTGGGCCCCAACCGCATATCCTTCCTGCTGGAAGGGCCGACGGGCTTCGTCACCGCGCCTCAGGTCTCGGTCACGTCCCGTTACCTGCCGGAGGACGGGTCGGCTCCCGTGGCCGGGGGGTCGGCCACCGCGCAGTACTTCGTCTGGCCCTACGGCGTCCGCGCCAGCTATGCCACGAGCCTCGAGTTCGACAGGCCGGGCAGGTGGGACCTGGAGGTCAGGGTGCCGGGCGAGGACGGACAGGCGGCGCGCATTCCGTTGCTGGTAAGGGAAAAGACCCACACCCCCCGCCTGGGCTCGCCGCCGCCCCGGGGGGACAACAAGACCCTGAGGGACGGGAGCCTGGAGGAGCTGACCACCTGGTCCACTCCCGACCCCCAGCTCTACACTTCCACCATAGACCAGGCCGTTGCCACTGCCGACCCGACCATGATAGTCTTCTCCAGCCCGGGGACCTGCACCAGCCCGACCTGCGGCCCCCAGGCCGACACGGTCAGCACGGTGAAGGACAAGTACCGGGACGACGCCAACTTCATTCACGTGGAGGTCTACGACAACCCGGCGGCCATACAGGGGGACCTGGACAACGCCCGGTACTCCCCCATCGTGGAGGACTGGGGGATAACCCGGGCGGAGGGGTACCTCAACGAGTCGTGGGTGTTCATCCTGGACCGGGACGGGCTCATCTCCTCCAAGTACGAGGGGTTCGCCTCGGCGGAGGAGCTTGAGATGGGCCTACTGGCGGTCCTGAACTAGGGAATCTGTCCGGCCCCGGCGGCCGTATATGCAGGTGGACCGATGACGAAACTCTCCCCGGCTCGAACACTGTTGCTTCCGTTGGCCGTGCTGGCGATCTTGCCGGTCCTGCTGCTGGCGGCCGCCGCGTGCGGGGGGACGGAAGAGCCCGCACCGTCGCCAACTTCCGCCTCCCCCGCTTCAGGGTCCCCGGCCTCGCAACCGTCGGAGGCCACTCCGGCGCCGACGGCGACCCCGCCTCCGATGCAGGCGCCGACCCTGGCCCCGGGGCCCTGGCCCGACGCTCCCGAGTTCAGCGGCATCGTCAAGTGGCTCAACACCCCGCCGTTGACCATGGAAGAGCTCCGCGGCCGGGTGGTGCTCATCGACTTCTGGACCTACACCTGCATCAACTGCCTGAGGACCCTGCCGTACATACGGGACTGGAACAGCAAGTACGCCAGCCGGGGCCTGGTCATCGTCGGAGTCCACTCCCCCGAGTTCGAGTTCGAGAAACGGGAGGACGGCGTCCGCGAAGCCATCGTGCGAGAGAGTGTCACGTGGCCCGTGGCCATGGACAACGACTTCAGGACCTGGTGGTCCTACAACAACCGGTACTGGCCCCACAAGTTCCTGATAGACCACCACGGCCGGATCATCTACGACCACATCGGCGAGGGCGCCTACGACGAGACCGAGAGGATGATACAGGGGGCGCTTTCCAGGGCCGGGTACGACATATCCGGCATCGACATCGGCGGCACCATCGAGACGCGCGGCCCGCGCACCCGCACCACCAGGGAGCTGTACGCCGGCCTGGGATGGGCCGGGGGCGAGTACCTGGGAAACCAGCTTCCGGCGGGGGACCGGGAGGGGCTCTACCAGGATGACGGGTCCAGGCAAGAGGGGCAGTTCTCCCTGCACGGGGCGTGGTACTTCGACACCGAAAGCGTGCGGCACGGTCGCAGCACCCAGGACCTGGAAGACTACGTGGCCCTGAAGTACAAGGCGGCCAGCGTCAACGCGGTGATCCGGCCCGACGACGGGCCGCCCTTCCCGGTGTTCGCGGTGCTGGACGGCGGGCCCATACCCGAGGGGATGAGGGGCGACGACATCCTGGTCGACGACGCGGGGCGCACCTACTTCGAGGCCCAGGACGCCAGGATGTACAACGTCGTGCGCGGCCCCGAGGTGGCCACCCACGAGCTGGAGCTGCACGTGGACTCGGACCAGTTCGTCCTCTACACGTTTACCTTTGGGGACCGATAACCACTCGGCCCCGCTCCCCACCGCCCGACGCCGACATCCCTTTCGTTGACACCGCCCATTCGTTGACACCCCATAGGGGGTCTGCTAGGCTGCGCATTGCGCCGCCAGAGGGGGCGGGCGCCCTCGAGGAAGCGGGGAGGCATCCGAGAGCTCCATGGTCACACTCGTCACCGGGGCCACCGGGTTCGTGGGCAGGGAGGTGGTCAAGGCCCTGCTAGCCAGGGGCGCGGAGGTACGGTGCTTCGTACGCACGCCGGGCAGCGAAAGCGTCCTGGGCGGCAACCTGGACGTGCACTACGGCGACGTTCTGGACCCGGCGGCCCTGAGGCGGCCTTCTACGACGTGGACGTGGTCGTGCACCTGGTGGCCATCATACGGGAGCGGGGCTCCCTCACCCTGGACGGGATCAACCACAGGGGGACGGCCAACGTAGTGGAGGCCGCCGCAGGGGCGGGCGTGGGCCACTTCATCCACCAGAGCGCCCTGGGCGCCCGCGACGACCCGAGCTACGCCTACCTGTACAGCAAGTGGCAGGGAGAGCAGGCCGTCATACGCAGCGGACTGCCCTACACCATACTGCGGCCGTCGATCATCTTCGGTCCGGGGGACGAGTTCGTAAACCTCCTGGCCAGCCTTGCCAAGGCCTTCCCCATCGTCCCGATACCGGGCACGGGGAGAAACAGGTTCCAGCCCCTGGCCGTGGACGAGATGGCCCGCTGCCTCGCCGAGACTCCCGGGCGGGAAGACCTCATCGGCAAAGTGATCGAGCTGGGCGGGCCGGAGCACCTGCCCCTGGACGACCTGGTGGGCACCATAGCCCGGACCTGCAGGGTCCGCCGCCTCAGGGTACACGTCCCCCTGCGCTTCATGCGCCTGGCAATCAGGGTCATGGCGGCGCTTACGGGGAGAGCCCCCGCGACCCAGGACCAGCTCCGCTCCATGGCCATCCCCAACGTCGCCGGACCTAGACACGGTGGAGGAGACCTTCGGCTTCAGGCCCAGGCCGGTGGACGGCAACATAGACTACGTCAAGAAGATAGGCCTCCGGGACGCCCTGAAGACAGCTCTCACCGGCTCCATGCCGGCCCATATCAGAGACGGCTAGGAATGGGTTGATCGAATACAGGGACGCCCTCGACCGGCTTCTGGGCCTGATCGACTACGAGCGGGTGGTCTTCTCTAAGGGGACCAGGGGCAAGGAGACCAAGAGCAAGGGGACCAGGGTCAGGTACGACCTGTCCCGGATCGGGGCGCTCCTAGCCCGGCTTGGCGACCCCCACCTCGGCCTGCCCACGGTCCACGTGGCGGGCACCAAGGGCAAGGGGAGCACCGCCGCCATGTGCGCCAGCGTCCTGTCGAGTCAGGGATACCGCACGGGCCTGTTCACGTCCCCTCACCTCCACACCTTCCGGGAGCGGATAAGGCTGGACTCCAGCCCCGTGTCCGAGGCCGAGTTCGCCGGCCTGGTGGAGGGCGTGTGGCCGCACCTGGAGTGGGTGGGCGAAAACGCCGGGCACGGCGACGTTACGATGTTCGAGGCGCTGACCGCCATGGCCTTCCTCCACTTCAGGGCCCGGGCCGACGTGCAGGTGGTGGAGGTGGGCCTGGGGGGCAGGCTGGACACGACCAACCTGGTGGAGCCCACCGTGTGCGCCATCGCCGCCCTGAGCCTGGACCACACCTCGGTCCTGGGAGACACCATAGAGGCCATCGCGGGGGAGAAGGCGGGTATAATCAAGGACGGGGCCACGGTGGTCACCGCACCCCAGGCCCCGGGCGCCATGGCCGTGATCGAGTCCGTATGCCGCGAGCGAGGGGCGCGGTTGATCAAGGCCGGCGAGGAGGTGACCTGGGCCAGGGACTCCCACGGTAGCTGGGGCCAGGGCCTTACAGTCCGAGGCCGCCTGGGAGAGTACAGGTTCACGATGCCGCTGCTCGGAGCGCACCAGCAGGAGAACGCCGCCGTGGCCGTAGGGGCGCTGGAGTCGTTGCGAGAGGCCGGGGTCCAGGTCTCCGCCGACGCCTTGGCCCGGGGGTTCGCCGGCGTATCGTGGCCCTGCCGCATGGAGGTGCTGAGCTCCTCTCCCCTGGTGGTGTGCGACGGTGCGCACAACGACGACTCCGCCGCCCGCCTCAGGCGGTCGCTGCGGGAGTACCTGGACTTCCAACGTGTCTCCCTGGTGGTCGGAGTCTCTGAGGACAAGAACATGGCGGCGATAGTCCGCGAGCTGGCCGCCATCGGCGGGACCTGTCCCGAAACGCCTCTCCGGGTAATCGCCACCCGCTCCCGGCATCCCAGGTCGCGGCCCGCGGAGGAGGTGGCCAAAGCGTTCCGCCAAGCGAAGGCCGGCCTGGAGGTCAGCGCGGTGGAGGGGGTCGGCGAGGCCGTCGCCCGGGCGATGGCGGACTCCCAGCCGGGCTCTCTGGTCCTGGCCACCGGCTCCCTATTCGTGGCGGCCGAGGCCCGGGAGGAGATCCTGGGGATCGAGCCGGAGCTGTATCCCGACCTGGCCCGACGGCGCAACGCCGCCGTCGGAGCGAAAGACCGTAGGTGAGCCGTGGATAGACGCAGGGCGGTCGTCACGGGACTGGGAGCGGTCACGCCCCTGGGGCTGACGGCGGAAGAGTTCTGGAAGAACCTGGTGGCAGGGGTATCCGGCATCGGGCCCATGACCCTTTGCGACCCTACCGACTTCACGTGCAGGATCGCCGGCGAGGTGAAGGGCTTCGACCCCGGCCAGTTCATGACCGGCAAAGAAGCCAGGCGGATGGCCCGCTTCTCCCAGCTCGGGGTGGCCGCCGCGCTGATGTCCCTGGAGGACGCCGCCCTGGAGCTATCGGCGGAGAACGCCCACCGGGCCGGCGTGATGCTGGGCAACGGGAACGGCGGCTTCCCCACCATCGAAGCGACCTGCCGGGTGCTGGTGGAGAAGGGCGGGATGCGCATCTCCCCCTACTTCTTCCCGATGATACTGCCCAACATGGCCGCGGCGAACGTGAGCCGCACGGTGGGCGCCAGGGGCTACAACTCCACGGTGACCACGGCCTGCGCCGCCTCCAACCAGGCCATCGGCGAGGCCCTGGAGGTGATACGCCGGGGCGCCGCCGACATCATGCTCACCGGCGGTACCGAAGCGGGCATCAGCCAGCTCGGCCTAGGGGGCTTCGCCGTGATGAAGGCCCTGAGCACACGAAACGACGAGCCCCAGAGGGCCAGCAGGCCCTTCGACGCCGAGAGGGACGGGTTCGTGCCGGCGGAGGGCGCGGTGGTGGTGATCCTGGAAGCAGAGGAGCACGCCCGGGCCCGGGGAGCGGCGATACTGTGCGAGGTCGCCGGGTTCGGGTGCACCAGCGATGCCTACCACCAGGTGCAACCCGAGGAGTCGGGCGAGAGCACCGTCGCGGCCATGGCCATGGCGCTGGAGGACGCGGGGGTGGGACTGGACGAGGTGGACTACATCAACGCCCACGGGACGTCGACGCCGCTGAACGACGCCGTGGAGAGCGCGGCCATCAAGCGCCTCTTCGGAGACCTGGCGGGCGGCATACCCGTCAGCTCCACCAAGTCCATGATCGGCCACTCGCTGGGTGCCGCGGGGGCCCTGGAGGCGGTGCCCTGCATCAGGTCCATCACGGACGGCGTGATACACCCCACGGTGAACTACGAGTTCCCGGACCCGGAGTGCGACCTGGACTACGTGCCCAACGAGGCACGGAAGAAGGACGTGCGGGTGGTACTGTCCAACGCCTTCGGCTTCGGCGGGCAGAACGCCTGTCTGGTGTTCAAGAGGTACGAGGGGCCCAGGGCCTGATCCCGTTCCCGGGGTTCCGTTTACCTTTAGTGTATAGCCCCAGGTGCATGTCCCCGTACCTACCACTGCAATTCGACGGAGGATGGCGCCATGATTCCGCGACTCGGGACTCTCGGGGTTCAGTTGGCTCTTGCCATTACCCTGCTCGGCTGCACAACTACAGTGGTCGTCACGGCGACCCCGGAACCCACCGTGCCTATCCAGGCCGACCCAGCTCCGACCACGTGGCGCGACGTCCCCACAGAGGTTTGGGCCAATGAAATGCACCCCATTGATTTGAGCGGGGAACAGCTTGATATCCTCGCAACGGTCGGGCCTATACCCACCTGGACGCCGGTCCCCCGCTATACTCCCATCCCATCGCCTACCCCGCTGGTTATTCCGTTGCCGGCCGAGGTCACTGATGGCGTCCGGGCAGTAGCAGCTTGTACAGGTAAACCAGAGTCCTTCTGGCTGGAGCATGGGCCTCCCGTTCTTGACGCCGAACTCATCCAGTGCATCAACGAATACATGGAGGCCAACTGAATGAAGTACATCGCCGTCCTCGTCGCCGTTGCCGTGTTTGCTATTGGTTCCAGCACCGTGTTCCCCTGGGAGCCGCCGGAGGACTGCGAGCCGGAGAACCGGGAAATCAGCGGGAACACGGGGACGCCGTGTAGACCCGCTTTCCCGGAGATTCAGAGTGCCGAGTACCGTGTGACCAAGGACTATCCCAACTGCATTGAGGAGATGGTATTCCATCTGCCCGGATTGACCCGAACGGAAGACTCGGAAGTCGGATTTTTGTCAGGCAGCAGCACAGACAGCAGTTGGTGGAGCGGCAGCGAAATATGGAGATACCACTCCTGGGACTACGGAGACGACCGGCTGAGGGTCCAGGGCACTTCGTGGGGATTGAATTCAAGGATCAACGACAGCTCATTCGGCAACCCCACCGAACGCCACCCCCTAGTGTGGCTAAGTCCGGCGGGCGGCAGCAACCGGGTCTCCATCGCCCGCCCCAGGACCGACAACGTTGCAGCTCTTGCCAACGCCTGCCTAGCCCTGGTCCGCCAAGAGAAAGCCGACAGGGAGCACGCCGACGCGGTCGCACAGGCGGAGGCCGACGCGGAGGCCCGTCGCCAAGCGGAACTCGACGCCGCCAACCGCGAGCGTGAACAGGCCAAGCGGGAGGCCGAGGCCCAGGCACGTGTTGCCGAGGCGGAGCTGGTGGCAGCGAAGGAAGCACAGCGCATCGTTGCCGAGACGGAGCTTCTCCGGACCCAGACCCTAAAGGCGCAGCTTGCCCATGAGGAAGCCATCGCCGGCATCCTTCAGGAAATAGCACGGATACGATTGGCAGGCCAGCAGGACCGCGCCCGTCTCACGAACGAGTACCTTGTCCGCGCCGAAGCATCCGCCGAAGCGTTCAACGTCGAGGTCGAGGAAATCGAGGCCACCATCCAGCGGTATCTCGACTTCAACACCGAGTTGCTGGCCCAACTGGAGGCGTACCGCGCCGACATCGCGAACAAGCTCCAGGAGGCCGAGCGAGACTTGGCCGAGCAACAGGCCCGGATAGAGGCGCTGGGAAGAATCGAGGAGACCCCGGAACCGGGAGACGCCAACTGATGCTGATACCGGGCCGAACCTGGGCCATAGCACCGGCGGAACACGGGCCGAAGGTGAACGAAATCTTCGACCGTTGCTGGCAGTACGACCGGAACCGTGGAGTGATCGCCGTGGGCTGGGACCTCGGGCGGGCACCCAAGGACCGGGACGACCTGCAAGCCTTGTGGGAATCCTGCGCCTGTCCGATATGGACGGCAGCCCAACGTAGGATGCTTGAGCGGTTCTGGTTCGAGATTCAGCCCGGCGATTGGGTGGTAGCCCGGGCGGGACGGAGTCTTCTTGTGGGCGTCGGGACGGTGGAGGGCAAGGCGTTCTACGACCAGGCGGCGGGTGGAGCGACCTGGGGGTGCAGCCTGCGACCGGTTCGTTGGGAGCGTGTCGTGTCGCGGGCGGATGCCTTGCCGCGGGAGCGGTCCTTTCCCAGGATGACCGTCTGCTGTCTATCGGAGGGCAGCGTCGCGGACCTTAACCGTCGCCTACGTGAGGCGGGATGGGACGCTGGCAGTGCCTAGGCGTCGCAGGAGCGGCCCCCCGGGATGACCTTTAACGTAGCACTAACCCGCTGGGTCGTGCGCGAAGTCGCCAAGCTTACCGACAAGCCTTTGCGCGAAATCGGCGAGGCCCTTGCCAATGACATCTTGGACAGCGAGGATTCCCTGTCCGACTATGACTATACGCTAGGCGACAACGGCTATCCTCCGCCGATGGCGGGGACGAAATGGACCTCCCGGGCCTCGGCCACCTTCTCCAGGAGGCCCATGCGGGCGACCTCCCCGTCCACGGCCACGGACACGTTGGGGCGCAGCCGCCCGTCCTCCACCAGCCGCTCCTTCATGCCCGGATAGAGGCGCTCAAGCTCGTCGATGATCTGGCGGACGTTCCTGGCCTCGATGTCGACCTGCTTTACGCCCCCGCTCAGGGGCTGCAGCATGGTGGGTATGAAGACCGCGGTCATCTATCCCCCGTTCTTCCAACGGGCCTCGAGGATCTTGCCGGGGCTCATCGGCAGGGTATCCATGCGGACGCCTATGGCGTCGTGGATGGCGTTGGCCACGGCGGCCATGGGGGGCACGATGGGCACCTCTCCCACGCCCCGGGCGCCGAACCGGTGGCCCGGGTTGGCCACCTCCACGATGACGGTGTCGATCATGGGCAGGTCCAGGCTGGTGGGCATCCGGTAGTCCAGCAGGCTGGAGTTCATCATGCGGCCCTGGTCGTTGAAGAAGTACTCCTCGTTCAGCGCCCAGCCGATGCCCTGCACCGCGCCGCCCTGCATCTGGCCCTCGACGTAGCTGGGATGGATGGCCTTGCCCGCGTCCTGGACCGCCGTGTAGCGGAGCACGTCCACCTTGCCGGTGTCGGGGTCCACCTCCACGTCCACCATGTGGGTGGCGAAGGCGTTGCCCGCGCCCCTGGGGTCCACGCTGGCCCGTCCGATGATGGACCCGCCCTGGCTCATGGCCTCGACGAACTGCCCGGCCAGCTCCCGGAAGCTCATCCTGAGCTCGGGGTCCGAGCGGTGGGACACTCCGCCGTCGACGTACTCGACCTCGTCCACCGACGTGTCCCATATCTTGGCGGCGCGCTCCACCATCTGCCGCTTCACGTCCTCGGCCGCCTCGATGGCCGCCCAGCCGCTGGCGAAGGCTACGCGGCTCCCCCCGGTCAGGGCCGTGTAGCCTATGGAGTCGGTGTCGACCACCGTGGGCTTGACGTCCTCGTAGGGGATGCCCAGCACCTCGGCCGCCTGCATGGCGATGGAGGCCCTGGTCCCGCCGATGTCCACCGACCCCTCGATGAGGCTCACCTTGCCGTCGGAGTTGACGGTTATGGTGCAGCTGGACTGGAACCCGATGTTGAACCAGAAGCCCGACGCGACGCCGCGGCCCCGGTACTTGCCGTCCTTGGGTCCCTTGTCCAGGGGAGCGCTGTAGTGGTCGTGGCCCTTGGCCGCCTCCAGCACCTCCACGTTGCCCACCCGGGCGAAGACGGGACCCTCGACCCGGCGGGTGCCCTCCTTGGCAGCGTTGAGGAGCCGGAACTCCAGCGGGTCCATGTTCAGCTTCCTGCAGATCTCGTCCATCACCGTCTCCACTGCGAAGGCGGCCTGGGGGGCGCCGGGAGCGCGATAGGCGGCCGTCTTGGCCTTGTTCACGACCACGTCGTACCCGTCCACCTGCCCGTTGGCGTAGTCGTAGCAGGCGAAGGCGCAGTTGACGGCCGGGGCCACGCTGGCGCCCGGATAGCCGCCTCCCTCCATGGCGATGGAGGCCTGACATGCGGTGATCTTCCCGTCCTTGGTGACGCCGACCTTGATCTTCATCCACGAGCCCGGGGCAGGGCCCGAGGACTGGAAGACGTCGGCGCGGGTCATGGTCAGCTTGACGGGCGCCCCGCTCTTCCTGGACAGCAGCGCGGCCAGGGGCTCCAGGTACACGGGTATCTTGCCGCCGAACCCGCCGCCTATCTCCATGGGAGTCACCTTGATGTGGGACACGGGGAGTGCGAGGAGCTGGGAGAGGTCGTCCCTGACCGAGAAGGGCCCCTGGGTGCAGCACCAAACGTTCAGACGGCCGTCCATGTTCCACAGGGCCGTCGCCGAGTGGGGCTCGATGTACCCCTGGTGCACCGACGCCGTCTCGAACTCCCGCTCCACCACCAGGTCCGCCTCGGCGAAGCCCTTCTCCAGGTCCCCCATCTCGAAGCGGAAGTGCTGGGCCACGTTGCTGGGCTTGTCGGCCGTCTCCCCCAGCTCGTCGGTGAACAGGTCGTCGTGGAGCAGGGGTGCGTCGGGCTCCATGGCCTGCCGCACGGTCATCACCGGGGGCAGCTCCTCGTACTCCACCTTTATCAGCGCGGCGGCCTCCTCGGCGGTGTTGGGGTCGATGGCCGCGACGGCGGCGACGGCGTGCCCCTCGTAGAGCACCTTGTCGCCGGCCAGGATGTTGTTGCTCTTGTACCTGTTGTACCGCCAGCCGGGGACCTGGACCTCGGGAGAGCCGTCCTGGGGGAGGTCCCTGCCGGTGACGACGGCCCTGACGCCGGGGAGCGCCTCCGCCGCGCTGGTGTCGATGGACTTGATGCGGGCATGGGCATGGGGGCTACGGACCACGACCCCGTGGAGGAGGCCCATCAGCTTGATGTCCGCGCCATACTGGGCCCGCCCGGTCACCTTGTCCACACCGTCGGGGCGGACGGGCCTGGTGCCGACTACGTCGTAATCCACCTGGGACAGCACTACGTTAGAGTCCAAGGGTCACCCTCCTTCTTCTACGTCCACCCGGGTCACGTTAAGTTTGATCTGAATTATAGCACCGGGGAGTGGGCCACGCCACGACACCCGGCACTACTCGTCGTCGTCGGCGTACTGGGCCTTCAACGACTCCACCACCGCCGGGTCGGCCAGGGTCGTGGTGTCGCCCAAGGCCCGGCCCTCGGCCACGTCCCGCAGGAGGCGGCGCATGATCTTCTGGCTGCGGGTCTTGGGGAGCTCCGCCGTGAAGAATATGTCGTCGGGCCTGGCGATGGGCCCTATCTTGGCGGCCACGTGCTGCTTCAGCTCGGCGACCAGGGCGTCGGAGGCCGGCACGCCCTCCTTGAGGGTGACGAAGGCCACGACGGCCTGGCCCTTCACCTCGTGGCTCCTGCCGATGGAGGCCGCCTCGGCCACGGCCTCGTGGTCCACCAGGGCGCTCTCCACCTCCATGGTGGAGATGCGGTGGGCGGACACGTTGATGACGTCGTCGACTCGGCCCAGGAGCCAGAAGTAGCCGTCCTCGTCCCTCTTGCAGCCGTCGGCGGTGAAGTAGGTGTCGGGATAGCGGGACCAGTACTGCTCCACGTACCGGTCGGGGTCTCCGTATATGGTCCGGAGCATTCCGGGCCACGGCCTCTTGAGGACCAGGTAGCCGCCCTGTCCAGCTCCCACGGGGCCCCCGGCCTCGTCCACGACCTCGGCCTGTATGCCGGGGAAGGGCCTGGTGGCCGAGCCGGGCTTGAGGGTGGTGATTCCGGGCAATGGGGCTATCAGTATCTGCCCCGTCTCCGTCTGCCACCAGGTGTCCACCACGGGGCACCTGCCGCCGCCGATGTTCTGCCAGTACCACATCCACGCCTCGGGGTTGATGGGCTCTCCGACGCTGCCCAGCAACCGCAGGGAGGAGAGGTCGCGCCTCCTGGGGAACTCCTCGCCCCAGCGCATGAAGGTCCGGATGGCCGTGGGCGCCGTGTAGCAGATGGTGGCCCCGTACTTCTCGACGATGGCCCAGAAACGGTCCCGGTCGGGGTAGTCGGGGGAGCCCTCGTACATGACCGTCGTGGCACCGTTGGCCAGGGGGCCGTAGACGATATAGCTGTGGCCCGTCACCCAGCCGATGTCGGCGGTGCACCAGTAGACGTCGTCTTCCTTGAGGTCGAACACCCACTTGGCGGTGGCGTAGGTCCCCACCATGTAGCCCGCCGTCGTGTGGACGATGCCCTTGGGCTTGCCGGTGGTGCCGCTGGTGTACAGCAGGTACAGGATGTCCTCGGCGTCCATGGGCTCGGCGTCGCACCTGGCGGACTGGGCGTCGACGAGGTCGTGCCACCAAACGTCCCTGCCGGCGACCATCTGGTCGTCGGCGGTGCCGGTGCGCCGCACCACCAGCACCTTCTCCACCGTGGGGGCGCCCTCCAGGGAGGCGTCGGCGTTCCCCTTCAGGGCCAGGACGTTGCCCCGGCGATACCCCCCGTCGGCGGTGATGAGCACCTTGGCCTGTGAGTCGTTGATGCGATCCCGCAGGGCCTCGATGCTGAATCCCCCGAAGACGACGCTGTGGGGAGCGCCGATGCGGGCGCAGGCCAGCACGGCGATGGCCAGCTCGGGGACCATGGGCAGGTATATGGTGACCCGGTCGCCCTTGCGGACCCCGAGGCTCTTCAGGGCGTTGGCGGCCTTGCACACCTCCCGGTGGAGGTCCCAGTAGGTGTACACCTTCCAGTCGCCGGGCTCCCCTTCCCACACCAGGGCGGCCTTGTTCCGACGGGCGCCCAGGTGCCTGTCCAGGCAGTTGTAGGCGACGTTGGTCTTGCCGCCCACGAACCACTTGACGAAGGGCGGGTCCCACTCCAGCACCTTATCCCACTTCTTGAACCAGTGCAGATCCTCGGCGAAGCGGGCCCAGAACCCCTCGAAGTCCCTGTCGGCCTCTTCGTAGACCCCAGGGTCCCGGATGTTCGCCTTCCGGGCGAACTCGTCGGGAGGCGGGAACCTGCGCTCCTCCTGGAGCAGTGCGTCGATGTTGCCGGTCTGCTCTACCACCCTCGTCACCTCCGCGGCCCCGTTTGCCGTCGGTGTTCCAGGCCGCCTTCGGAGGCCCCGCGGGGAGCCTCTCTGGGAACCATGATAGTCAACCCGAATCGGTCTGTCCACACTCGGCCTGGAGCGGCACGGGGCCCTTGTCCCGCCGACGGATGGCAAGTAGAGTATACGTGCACCCCACGGGCGCCCCGCTCCCATACCAGATGATCGAAGCGCAACAGATACTGGACGGACTGAACGCCCCCCAACGGGAGGCGGTGGAGACCATAGAGGGCCCCCTGCTCATCGTGGCCGGGCCGGGCAGCGGGAAGACCAGGGTCATCACCCACCGCATAGCCTACCTGGTCCGGGTGGTGGGCATCAGCCCCTACCGCATCCTGGCGGTGACCTTCACCAACAAGGCGGCCAGGGAGATGAAGGAGCGGCTCCAGCACCTGGTGGGGGAGAGGGCGGACCGGCTCTCGGTGAGCACCTTCCACTCCTTCTGCGCCGGAGTCCTGCGCCGGGACGGCAAGCACGTTGGCCTGGAGCCCAGCTTCACCATCTACGACGACGAGGACCAGATGAACGTGGTGAAGCAGGCCATGGAGCAGGTCGACCTGGACCCCAAGCGGTACCCTCCCAGGGCGGTGCAAGGCGTCATATCCCGGGCCAAGTCGCTGCTCATGGACTCCCATGCCCTGGGGCAGGGCCACCAGTCCTTCTTCGAGGAGCGGGCGGCGTCGGTGTACCAACGGTACGAAGAGCTGCTGGCCAGGAACAACAGCGTGGACTTCGACGACCTGCTGCTCAAGACCGTGCAGCTCTTCAGGCAACACGACGACGTGCTGGCCAGGTACCACCGCCGGTACGTCCACGTGATGATCGACGAGTTCCAGGACACCAACGTGGCCCAGTACGCCCTGGCCAAGCTCCTGGCCGGCGGACACCGGAACATCTGCGTGGTGGGGGACGCCGACCAGTCCATCTACTCCTGGCGCCACGCGGACATACGCAACATCCTCAGCTTTCAGAAGGACTACCAGGAAGCGAAGACGGTGACCCTGGCCCAGAACTACCGCTCCACCGCCCCCATCCTGAACGCCGCCAAGGGGCTCATCTCCGCCAACCGGATGAGGCTGGACAAGGAGCTGTGGACCTCCCAGTCCGAGGGCCATCCGGTGGTGGTCCACGAGCTATATACCGAAAGCGAGGAGGCCCAGTTCGTCCTGGGAGAGGTGGACCGCCTGGGCAAGGAGGAGGGGTTCAAGGCCGGAGACTGCGCCGTCATGTACCGGGTCAACGCCCAGTCCCGGGTCCTGGAGGAGGCGTGTCTCCGGTACGGCGTCAAGTACCGCCTGGTGGGAGGCGTGCGCTTCTACCAACGCCGGGAGGTGAAGGACGTTACCGCCTACCTCCGGCTGATACACAACCCCGACGACGAGGTCAGCCTGTCACGGGTAATAAACGTGCCCACCAGGGGCATCGGCCAGCGCTCCCTGGAGGAGGTCCGCCGGTGGGCCCAGGGCCAAGGGCTCCCCATGTACCAGGCGTTGCTGAAGATGGCCGAGGGCGGCGAGGCCGACCCCCTCCTGTCCGCCAGGGTCGCCAGGCTCGTGTCGGGCTTCGTAAGGCTCATCTCAGGCCTGGCCGAGGAGAGCCGGCGACTGGACGTGGTGGAGGTCATCGACGCCGTCCTCGAGCGGACGGGCTACCAGGCGTATCTCCAACAACGCTACTCCGACGACTACGAGGAGCGTTGGGAGAACGTCCAGGAGCTGCGCAACGCCGCCCAGGAGTTCCGGGAGCTGGACCCCCCCGAGGGGCTGGGCCTGCTGCTGGAGCGCCAGGCGCTGGTGGCCGACGTGGACAACTACCAGGAGAGCCCCGACGCCGTAACCCTCATCACCCTCCACCAGGCCAAGGGGCTGGAGTTTCCCGTGGTGTTCATGGTGGGCATGGAGGAGGGGTTGCTCCCTCACTTCCGTTCCCGGGACAGCGACCAGGAGCTGGAGGAGGAGCGGCGGCTGTGCTACGTGGGCATGACCCGCAGCAAGGAGCGCCTGTACCTGCTGCGGTCCTTCCGCAGGGGATTTATGGGCGGACACGCCCCTTCGGGCCCCTCCAGGTTCCTGTACGAGATACCCCGGGGCCTGACGGCCTCTCCCGCCCCCGCGCCAGAGCCCCGGAGAACGTCCTGGGGCATGTGGGAGCCCCCGACGCCCAGCCCGCGTCCCAAGCCCGACGTCGACGGCCTGAAGACGGGCCAGAAGGTGCGCCATGCCACCTTCGGAGAGGGGATCGTCGTGAGCTGCGCCCCCTCGGGCGACGACTACGAGGTCACCGTCGCCTTCGACGGCGCCGGGGTCAAGCGGCTGCTGCTCAGCTACGCGAACCTGGACCGGTTGGGCTAGCCGTAGCTCCCTTGACACCCCTGGGGGCCCCTTGTACACTCCAGGCGGTACGAAGCCGGGGGGTTCTCCAGAGTCCAATGTCCTCGGAAAATACCTTCCTTACCGACGAGGTGCGCCAGCGGGCGCTGGGCCTCCAATCGGGGCCCGCGACTCTCGAGGTGGAGAAGGGCGCCGTGGCGCGGTTTGCCGAGGCGGTGGGGGACCCCAGCCCCTTGTTCAACGACGAGGCGGCCGCCCGCAAGACCCGGCTGGGGGGCCTGGTGGCGCCGCCCACCTTCCTGCGCTCCCTCCGGCTGGAGCGTCCGACCGTCCCCGACGCGCCCTTCGAGAAGCTGCTGGACGGGGGAAGCGATTGGGAGTACTTCGAGCCCGTGCGGGTGGGGGACCACATCACCGGCGTGGTACGCATCGCCGACCTGTGGGAGAGGTCCGGCAGGCTGGGGACGATGCTGTTCACCGTCCTGGAGTTCACCTACACCAACCAGCTTGGCGAGCTGGTCGCCACCCAGCGGAACACGCTGATCTATTACTAGCCGTTTCGACCGGTTCGGGGGACGTAATGGGCGTATTCTGGAACGACGTGGAGGAGGGGGCGGAGATACCGCCCCTGGTCAAGCGCCCCACGACGCGGCAGCTCGTGCAGTACGCGGGGGCGTCGGGGGACTTCTACGAGATCCACTACGACAAGGACTACGCCCAGGCCAACGAGCTACCGGGCCAGATCATCCACGGGGCCCTGAAGAACGCCTTCCTGGCCCAGCTGGTGACCGGCTGGGCGGGCGAGGACGGCGCCCTAAAGAAGCTGTCGTGCCAGTACCGAGGCATGGACGTCCCCGGGGACACGTTGGTGTGCAAGGGCACCGTGACGCGCAAGTACGTGCAGGACGGCGAGTATCTGGTGGACTGCGACGTCTGGCTGGAGAACGGCAAAGGGGAGAACACTACCAGGGGGACCGCCACCGTGCGGCTGCCCCTCCAGGGCCCTTAGGGCACCCTGTAGAGAGGCCCCGCGCCGGCGGGCGCCGGCAACGAGGAGCGTGACATGCCCGACGTGGTGAAAGACAAGGTGGCCGTGGTGACCGGCGCCGGACGGGGCATCGGCCGTGGCGTGGCGATGCTCATGGCCGCCCAGGGGGCCAGGGTCGTGGCCGTCGACCCCGGCGTGAACGTGGACGGCACGGGGGCCGACGCCACCCCGGTGGACCAGGTGGTCCGAGAGATAACCGAGGCCGGGGGCGCCGCGGTGGCCTGCCACGAGTCGGTGGCGACCATGGAGGGGGGCGAGGCGGCTGTCCAGGCCGCCATCGACGCCTTTGGCAAGCTGGACGTCGTGGTCACGTGCCACGGCATACTCCGGGACCGCATGGTGTTCAACATGACGGAACAAGAGTGGGATGACGTCATCGCCGTGCACCTGAAGGGCACCTTCACGGTCGTCAAGCACGCCTGCATACTGTTCCGCCAGCAGCGGTCGGGACGCGTCATCACCTTCACCTCCGAATCGGGGTTGGTGGGCAACTCGGGCCAGGCCAACTACGGCGCCGCCAAGTCGGGCATAGCAGGGTTCACCAAGGTGGTGGCCCGGGACATGGGCCGCTACGGGGTGACCGCCAACTCCATCGCGCCCAGGGCGCAGACGCGCATGATCGGCAACATACCAGCCTCGGCCAGCGCCATCAGGGCCCAGGGGGGCGTGGCCGGCATCGCCGGCGAAGAGGACCTGGGCACCGCCGACCCCGACGACGTGGCGCCTTTCGTGGTGTACCTGGCCAGCGACTACGCCTCCAACGTCAACGGACAGACCTTTTTGGTCTATGGGGGCGACGTGGCCCTGATGTCCCAGCCCAGGCCGGAACGCTGCATATACAACGACGGCCGGTGGTCCCTGGACGTCCTGGCGCCCCTGGCCCGAGACTACCTCACCCGGGGCATCGGCAACCCGGCCCCGGCGCCGACGTCCTGAGGGCCATGAATGCCTAGCCTGCGGCCCGGAATGGCCTTGTGGCGTGGCGTACTTGTTGCAGGGCTCCTGAGATTCCTCGCCTACGGCTCGGAATGACATTTGGGAACGCTAGGAATGACGTGGTCTGGGGGGAATTGGCGCCCTGGAGCGCGCTGTGCAAGGGGTTCCTTTAGGCGGGAGCGAAGGGTGCGCGGGAGTGACAGGAGGAACTGAAGCCCAGTATGGGAGGTGACCCACCGTGGAGGGTCTGGTCCAAGACAAAGTAGCCATCGTCACCGGCTCCGGACGGGGCATCGGGAGAGGCATCGCCCTGCTCATGGCCGCCCAGGGGGCCAGGGTCGTGGTAGTAGACCCCGGGGTGAACATCGACGGAACGGGGGCCGACGCCACCCCGGCGGACCAGGTGGTCCGGGAGATCACCGAGGCCGGCGGCTCCGCCGTGGCCTGCCACGAGTCGGTGGCGACCATGGAGGGGGGCGAGGCGGCGGTCCAGGCCGCCGTAGACGCCTTCGGCAAGCTGGACGTCGTGGTCACCTGCCACGGCATACTGCGCGACCGCATGGTCTTCAACATGACCGAGCAAGAGTGGGACGACGTCATCGCCGTGCACCTGAAGGGCACCTTCGCCGTGGTGAAGCACGCCTGCATCCTGTTCCGGCAGCAGCGCTCGGGGCGCGTCATCACCTTCAGCTCCACCTCGGGACTCTACGGAAACTCGGGACAGGCCAACTATGGAGCGGCCAAGGACGGCATCGCCGGGTTCACCCGGGTGGTGGCCAGGGACATGGGCCGCTACGGCGTCACGGCCAACGCCATCTCCCCCAGCGCCTCCACCCGCATGATCGTGAGCGTACCCGGTGCGGCGCGCGACCTGCGTTCGCAACGGGGGATATCGGGAGGCGGAGGCGACGCCACCGAGGCGGTGCGCGGGGAGGCCGACGACCTGGCGCCGTTCGCCGTCTGGCTGGCGTCGGACGAGGCGGGCCACGTCAACGGGCACGTGTTCCACGTCGCCGGCGGCCTGGTGAGCCTCCTAAACGAGCCGGAGCCGGTGAAGACCATCCATGCCAACGGGCGGTGGAGCGTGGAGGACCTGGTACGGGTGTTCCCGGCCACCATAGGCGTCGAGCTGCCCAACCCGGCCCCGGCCCCGGCTCCCAAGGACTAGGGCCCAATCTTAGGGGCGTAGAGCGGTCAGTCCCGGAAGCCCGAGGCCTCCCGCCACTCCAGGTACTCCCTGATGCCCGACACCAGGTCGTAGGCGGGCCGGAACCCCACATCCTCCCGCAGGCGCGTCACGTCCATGCAGCCGCGGGCCGTGTCCGGGCGGAGGCTCTGCTCCTGGCGGCCCGGGTCGTCGACGATCTGGACCGACGGCCTGGCCTCTTTCATGGCCCGGGCGATCTCCTCCAGCGTGGGGGCATAGCCCGAGGCGATGTTGTACTCGCCGTAGGACAGGGACGGGGCATCGAGTATGGAGCATATGGCAGAGGCGGTGTCGGCCACGTAGGTGTAGTCCCGGCTGGCGGTGCGGTCGCCGAGGCGTATCGCATCGCCGCGGACCACGTCCCGGGTCCACTCGTACAGGACGGACATCACGGCCCGGTGGCCCGTGACCCGCTCCATGGGGCCGTAGGGGGAGCTGAGGCGCGTGCTCACTGTCGGGAACCCGTGCAGCTCCCCGTAGCGGCGGGTGAGTAGCTCGCTGGCGTACTTGGTAGAGGCGTACAGTGTGTGTGGGTGGAGCTGGATCTCCTCCTGAAGGATGCCGGCCGGGTCCAGCCCCTCGCCGTACACCGATCCGGAGCTGACGTACAGGAACCTCTCCACGGACAGGGTGGTGGCCAGGTCCAGCAGGTTGGCCGTGCCCGTGACGTTGATGTCCACGATGGAGCGGCTGCGGTCCCGCTCGATGTCCCGGCGGATGCCTGTGAACACGGCGGCGTGGACGATCTTGGTAACGCCGCGCCCGGCCGCTGCTCCCTCCAGGTCCGCGGGCTTCAATATGTCTCCCTGGACGTAGGTGATGGACGAGGAGTGCTCCGAGTGGTACGCCTTCACCAGGTCGTTGGGCGGCACCAGGTCGAAGCACACCACCTCGTGCCCCCGCTGGGCCAGGGTCTTGACGATGTTGCTGGCGACGAAACCTGTCCCGCCGGTCACCAGAGTAGCCACGTTGTCCGCCTTTCCGGGCCCGCAGGGCCCATCACGTTGTCACTTGACCGCCCGGCCTCCGGCCTTGGGCACGGGACGGGGCCACGGCTCAGCCGCCCTTGGCCCGGACCTTGGAGAGGAACCCGTCAGCGCCGCCGCTGAGCCACGGGAGCCAGCTCGTCAGGAAGAAGCGCGCCCCTTTCTCGATGTACCCCTCGACCGTGTCGTCGGCCACCAGCGCTCCGGCGACCCTGCCCGCCGCCGTGATGCGCTCGATGCACCGGTCGATGACCGCCAGCACCTCCGGGTGGCGCGGCTGGCCCGTATACCCCATGGTCTGGGCCAGGTCCGACGGGGCCATGAAGTACACGTCTATGCCGTCCACAGACAGTATCTCGTCCAGGTTGTCGACGGCCTCCGTCTCCTCCAGGAGGGCCACCACCAACGTCTCCTCGTTGGACCTGCGGAAGTAGTCTGCAACGCCGTAGGACTGCCGCCCGGCGTACATGCCCCGGTACCCCTCGGGGCCGTACTTTGCCGACTTGGCCGCCCGTTCGGCCTCCTGCTTGCTGTTGACGTGTGGCACCACGATGCCCGTGGCCCCCACGTCCAGCGCCCTGGTGATGAGCCAGGGCTCGTTGCTGTTGACGCGGCAGACGGAGGTGACTCCCCACAGGTCGCAGGCGCGGGTCATGTGGGCCACCTGCTCCCAGGTCAGGGAGCCGTGCTCCGTCTCCAGCCACATGCCATCGAAACCCGACTCTCCCATGTAGTCGATGACGTCGGGGCTGTTGGGACCCCCGCCCAGTACGGTGGCGCACCCGCCTTCCCTCAGGACTCTCTTGACCCGGTTCTGCCTCATATCGGCCATCCTACCTCCTTAGCGGCGCCCAAGGCGCCAAGCCGGAGCGGCGCCCACGGCGCCAAGCGCGACGCCCGGCATAGGTCAGGCTACCATCGAGTCGAGAGCCCGGTCAACATGCGTGGACCCGGGCCCCAGCCGCCCGGCTCCAGCCTGCGCCGGAACGGGCGAATCCCCGCCGCTGAGTCGTTGCGGTCCTTGTTGACTTGTGTGGTATCGTTACTTGATTCTTGCGGCAGGGTAGACGGTCAGGAAGAAGGGGTGTTGAGTGTCGGAAGCTGTAACAGGGACGGATGGCGTAACAGTCGCCGCCGGTCCTTCCCACAAGAATAACGGAGCTTCCCGAGAGGCGTCCGTAGAGCTCCTGAACGAGATCTCCGCTCAAGGGCTGGACAGTGTGCGTGTTGGGGACCTGTCCATCGAGAGCTATGCGTCCGCCGCCGGACGGGACACGGTGGACGCCCTGAAGGAGCTGGCGTCGGACCTGAAGGGGGCCCGGGTGCTCCAGCTGAACTCCACGCCCTACGGAGGGGGCGTCGCCGAGCTGCTGCGCTCTCACGTACCACTCCTCAGGAGCCTGGGCATCGACGCCCACTGGAAGACCATCCGCGGCGACGACCCCTTCTTCAACGTGACCAAGGGCTTCCACAACGCCCTCCAGGGCGGCGCGTATCAGCTGGACGACGCCGGCCGGGACGCCTACCTGGCCACCAACCAGCGGAACTCCCGGCGCCTGGATGACGGCTACGACTTCGTGGTGGTCCACGACCCCCAACCCCTGCCCATCAGGGCCCTCCACGGCGGCGCGGGGGCCAGGTGGGTCTGGCGGTGCCACATCGACACGTCGGCACCCGATCCGGCGGTGTGGGACTTCCTGCGGCCGTACACCGAGCCCTACGACGCCATGGTGTTCACCATGGACGCCTACGTCTCCCCCGACATCCCCGCGGAGAAGGTCTCCCTGATACCTCCGGCCATCGACCCCCTGAGCCCCAAGAACCTCTCTCTGAGCAAGGAGCTGTGCAGGAGGATCGTCAACTGGCTGGGCATCGACCCGGACAGGCCCCTGGTCACGCAGGTGTCCCGCTTCGACCCGTGGAAGGACCCCATGGGCGTCATACAGGCGTACAGGATGGTCAGGGAGCAGGTGCCCGGCCTCCAGCTCGCCATGTTGGGGCACCTGGCCATGGACGACCCCGAGGGCTGGCGGATATACGACCAGGTGGTCGAGGCGACCGGGGGCGACACCGACATCTACCTGTTCACCAACTACACGGCGGCCAGCAGCATCGAAGTCAACGCCTTCCAACGCTACTCCGACGTGGTGGTCCAGAAGTCCATACGGGAAGGGTTCGGGCTGGTCGTGTCCGAGGCCCTCTGGAAGGGCAGCCCCGTCGTGGCGGGCCGCGCCGGGGGGATACCCATGCAGCTCGAAGACGGCCGCGACGGCTACCTGGTGGACAGCATCGAGCAGTGCGCCGAGAAGGTCTTGCACCTCCTTCAAAACCCGGCCAAGGCCCGCAGGATGGGCCGGAACGGCCGCAAGCACATACGCGCCAACTTCCTCACGCCAAGGCTGCTGTCCGACGAGATCAGGCTGCTGAAGTCGCTGGCCTAAGGCGCGGACATCAGGGTCGAGCCACCTTGGGACGCCCCACAGAGCGTGGGCCGTCCGTACCACCGCACACATCCCGGGTGAGAGAAGTCCGACACGATCGGCTGACCCCGCCTCTCGTGACTCGTCCGAGTGTGATTCCGAGCCGCAGGCTAGGAATCCAGGAGACCCGCGACAACGAGCACGCCATGCCGCAGGGCCAAGGGCTCGGTGATTGCCGGCACTAGCGTGTACGAGCTGGTCGGGCTATAGCCGCCGCTACAGCCATGCCGGCCAGGAGCGCCGGCTCACTTGCCACACCCTTGGCCCCATGCTACCATGCGTTACGAGCGGGGGCCTCGGCAGGCCCTCGCTCCAGCGCCAGCCTGCACCCCCACCGGAGGCCGCCGTGGACAAGCCCATCGTATACACACTGGCCACCTGACCCACCTGCGTCAAGCTGCGAGAGTCGTGGGCTCTCCAGGGGATCGACTACGAAGAGCGCCAGGTGGACGACAACCAGGAGTGGCTGGACCAGCTCCTGGAGTACTCGGACTCGGCGCCGACCATCATCCACCCCGACGGCCGCGTGGAGATAGGCTTCGAAGGGGAGGTGGGGTGAGCGCTGGCATAGGGGCGGCGTGGCCGTCCGGGGAACCCAGGGCACGGGCAACGACCAACGAGGAGGGACCGGGACTATGAGCAAGAGCGCCGAGTTTCGCAGGCTTCTGGCCTCGGAGCCGTACGTGTTCACCACGGGAATGTTCACGCCCCTGCAGGCCAAGATAGCCCAGGCCGTGGGGCTCAAGTGCGTATACATGAGCGGGCTCTCGTCGGCGCTGGGCCACCTGGGCAGGGCCGACCTGGGGTTCCCCACCATGACCGAGATGACGGGCTGGGCCAAGAACATGGTCTCGGCCACGGACCTCCCGGTCATCTCCGACGCCGACGACGGCTACGGCAACGCCCTGATCACCCAGCGGACGGTGCAGGAGTACGAGCGTACCGGCGTGGCCGGCATACACATCGAGGACCAGCGGCTCCCCAAGCGCTGCGGCCACTTGGCCGGCAAGTACTGCATACCCGTCGAGGAGGCGGTCCTGAAGATAAGGGCCGCCGTCGAGGCCAAGTCCGACCCCGACTTCTTCATAATAGCCCGCACCGACGCCGTCAGCGCGGTGGGCGGCAGCCTGGAGGAGGCCATCGACCGGGGCAAGCGGTACGCCGACGCCGGGGCCGACATGGTGTGGTCCGAGTTCCCGGGCACGGACCTGGCCGACGCCGAGGTGTTCGCCCGGGAGATACAGGGCTCCTTCCCCGGCACCCCCATGGCCTTCAACTACTCCTCCTCCCTGAGCTGGTCGGTGCTGGAAAATCCGCCCTCCTTCAAGGACCTGGCCGACATGGGGTACAGGTTCATCTTCATAAGCCTGGGGGCCATCCACGCGGCCATGTACGCCGAGTGGGACTTCCTCAAGGACTTGGCGGACAACCAGGAGCAGGCGCAGCTACGTCTGGAGCGCCTGACCAGGGGCCACCCCACGGAGAACCACCACACCATGGGCGACTTCCAGCACTACCAGAAGCTGGAGGAGAAGTACCTGCCCGAGCAGATGGTCAGGGAGAGGTACAGCACCACCGAGGGGTTCGGCGCCCGCCCCTGACCACCGCAAGGCCATCCAAGACACGCCCTTGGGTCGAAGTCCACCCCCAGTCCATCCAACGAGGAGGAGACATGGCCAGACAGACTAGCGTGGTGACTCCGGAGAGGTTCGCCAGCGGGTTCACCTACCAGGAGTACGTGGACCAGATCAAGGTCAACAAGAGCTGGTTCGAGAAGCTGTACGACTCCTTCCACCTTGCCGACGAAGACGCGGAGTTCTTCCGCCGTGCCGCAGGCCAGGCGGGCGGCCCGGCCAAGATGATGGTCATCGGCGAGGACTGGTGCCCCGACGTGTACCGGGGCATGCCCGTGGCGGCCCGCATCGCCGAGGCGGGCGGTTTCGAGATGCGGGTGTTCCCCAGGGACTCCCACATGGACATCATGAACGAGTTCCTCAAAGAGGGAAAATACGCTTCCATACCGGCGGTGGTGTTCTACACCGGGGACCACGAGTACATCGACCACTGGATAGAGCGCCCCGCCGTGGCCGACCGGGAGATGGACGAGATCCAGGAGCGCGTGAAACGAGAGAACCCCGACGCCGACGAGCAGCGGGTCCGCGCCCTGGCCCGCCCCTTGAACCAGGAGCGGTTCGCCGAGTGGATGCGTCACTCGGTTGCCGAGATACGGGCCATGCTCTCCAAGCACTTGGGCTGAGGGTGCCTGCCTCCAGCCAGAGTTGCCACGAAGACGGGATGGCGCGGCCTCCCCACCACTGGGTCCCGGCCTGCACCGGGACGACGCGGGCAGGCGAACGCGGGGCTGGTGTAGGAGCGGGGGCCCTCCCGGCCGTCGATACGTGGTCGCTACGGTCGGGCGACTGTCAGCGTGTAGGGGGCTGGGGTCAGGGTCCCGGGGGCCAGGGCCGCCACCACCACGATCAGGTCGTCCAGGTCCTTCAGGCCGGTGACCGTGAGCTCGCCCCGGTTGTCCCCGTCCAGGGGAATCTCCCGCACCCGGACCTGGTCGCCCACCTCTATTGTCCGCACGACGTAGTCCTGGGGGACGGGGCCGTCGACCCAGGCGAACCCGTCGGCCTCCCAGCCGCCGTCCCGGTCCAGCGGCGGCCCGCCCTCTAGGGACAGGCCTGAGACGCAGAACCCCAGGCCGTTGATAGCGTCGTCGGTCACGTGGCTGAACCGCAGCAGCACGACGCCCCCGGAGTAGGCGCCCAGGTCCACCTGCTGGTCCACCCAGCCGTCGCTCCGGCCCGTGTAGCCGGGGCCGTAGCTGTTGCCCACTGGGTTGTGCCCCGAGGAGGCGGGGGCGGCGACGATGTCCCAGGTCTCGCCGCCGTCGGTGGAGACCTGCAGGTAGCCGTAGTCCCAGTCCTCCTCGATATCGAACCAGACGTTGTACCGGAGCACGGCGTCCTCCGCCCCGGTCAGGTCCACCTCCCGGGTCAGCGTGGAGGTGATGGAGTCGCCACGGTTGCTCCACCAGCAGCCGCCGCCCTGGGGCAGCTCCGGCACCAGCGGGACTCCCGTGTTTCCCTGGAAGCGGACCACCACGTCGCCCTCGATTATGTCAATGGCCGTGTACTCGGCCGAGTACTGGTCGATGGATGACGTCCGTGTTCCGGGCTCGTCCATCCGCCCGGTGGCGCGGACGCCCACCTCCCTGCCCGGGTAGCCGTAGGGCCCGCTGGGAGCGTCCAGGTAGTTGGCCACGGTCCAGTCGCCAAAGACGTCTCGAAAGGTGACGTCGTAGCCCAGCCTGGACAGGTAAGCGTCCACCCCCTGGATGCCGTCCGCCGGCTCCGTCACGAGAAGGACGATGTCCTGCACCGTCCCGTAGCGGCCGGTCAGATACTCGAAGAACAGGTTGCCCGCGCCATAGTGGACGCTGTTGAGGCCGTCCAAAGGCCAGTTGACCAGCGAGCCGCCGGGGGACTGGAGGAAGGCCCGGGGGCTCAGGGTCTCGTATCCGGCGACGGCTGTCGCCACCTCCGCCAGGCCCTCGTTCACCCAGGTCTCCTCGGAGGGATCGGCGTTCCAGTGGATGGCGTGCTGCAGCTCGTGGGCCAGGACGGCCAGGTACTGGCGGGAGCCGACCCTCAGGCCCGACGACATGTATATCATCTCGCGCTGGTTGCTATGCTCACGTACCACCGTCGGGTACTCGTTCACCGAGGAGAAGTAGCCTCCGGCCCCGCTCAGCCGGGCGTGAAGGATGGTGAGGTGGGGATCGTTGTCCACTCCAGGCACCCATTCGGTGCCGAACGCGGCGGTGACCCGGGGGTATATCTGCCCCTCGAAGGCCTCTGCCGCCTTCTCCAGGTCGTCCCGGGATACCCGGAGCCCCTCCTCCACGTACCAGTAGGCGTGAGGGCTCACCAGGGCCAGCGTGGCCTCGCTCTGGTAGTTGCTGACGTCGCTGAGGTCCGTCAGCCAGAAGGTGTCCACCCGCCCCTCGGCATAGCTGACGGGCTCGGCGTTAACCACCCGGGGTATGGGGTCGCTGCTCTTGAGCACCAGGGATGCCGTCAGATGGTACAGGTCCCTCTCCGGCGGGACGGGGAAGGCCCCGGAGGTGGCTGGGGCGCCGGCGGGGTCGACGGAGGACGGGGACGGCCGGCCGGCGGAGGGCGACCGAGTACGGTCAGGGGCAGGGGAGGTGGGCGCGGGAGTCGACGCCCCACCGACCGTGGGCGCGTCTCCAGGCGCGGGGGTGGGAGACGGCCGTGCCTCCGGGCTCGCGGAGGAGACCTCCGGCGGCGCGGGGAGCGGCGTCTCGCCTGCCGGGGTGCGCCCCGCATCCGAACAGGCGCCCAGCAGCACGGCCGCGGCGGCAAGCAGGCACGCCGCGCCCGCCGCCAGGGCCCCGAGCCGGGTCGTCGGGCCCGACTGTCCGGGGCCGCCGCCCATCCGCCGAGGGCCGGTCAGTTGAACCTGCCCATAGCCATCTCGATCCCCTCATCCAGCAAGCACCGCACGGCCTGCTCCACCGTCGCCACCGACTCTTCTATGACCCGGCGCTCGTCGGCTCTCAGGGGCTTCAGTACGTGGTCCATGCCGACGACGCCCTCGGGGGCCTTGCCGATGCCCATCCTGACCCTGGGGAACTCCTGGCTCGCGATGGCGTCGATGACCGACCGGACGCCGTTGTGTCCCGCGGCGCTGCCGCCCCGGCGGATTCTCACCTTGCCAAGGGGCAGGTCCATCTCGTCGTATATTACGAGCAGGTCCCCGGGCTTGGATGCGAACCGGGTGAGCAGGTAAGCCACCGCGGCGCCGCTGTCGTTCATGAAGGTCCTGGGCTTGGCCAGGACCACCTCGTGCCCGTCCACCGAGCCCCGGCCCAGGGCCGCCAGCTTGCGCCGCTCCCTGAAGGGCACGTTCCACTCCCGAGACATGTGCTCCACGCACCGGAACCCCACGTTGTGGCGGCTGTTGGCGTATCTTCTGCCGGGGTTGCCCAGGCCTACGATGAGCCGCATTGCAGGATGGCCCTAGGAAGCCCTCGGGGCCGGCTCGCCCAGCAGTTTCAGGAAGCCGTCTTCGTCCAGCAACTCCGTCCCCAGGCGCTGGGCGTTGGCCAGCTTGGAGCCCGGCTCCTGGCCCACCACCAGGTAGCTGGTCTTCCTGGTGACGCTGGAGGTGGTGGCCCCGCCCAGCTCCTTGACGCGCCTCTCCGCCTGGGAGCGACTCAGGGACGAGAGGGTCCCCGTAAGCACGAAGCTGAGGCCGTTCAGGGGCAGGTCGTCCTCTCCCTGGACGCCGCCGTCGGGGGTCTCGCGGAAGAGGCGTACTCCCGCCTCCCGCAGCTTGCGCACCACGCCCAGGTTCCGCTCCACGGTGAAATACTCGACGATGCTCTCGGCGATCTTCGGCCCAATTCCAGGTATGGAGGTCAGGTCCTCCAGGGTCGCGTCAGCAAGCTGCTCCAGGCTCGAGTAGCGCTGGGCAAGCAGGTCGGCCATCTCGGAGCCCACGTGAAAGATGCCCAGCGCGTAGATTATCCGCGACAGGGGGCGTTCCTTGCTCCGCTCCAGGTTCTCCAGCACCCGGGAGGCGAGCTTGTCCCCCATCCTCTCCAGCTCCAGGAGCTGCTCCTTCCGGAGGTCGTACAGGCCGGCCACGTCTCGCACGAGGCCCTCGTCTATGAGGATGCGGCACCACCGCTCTCCCAGGCCATCTATGTCCATTGCCCCCTTGCTGACGAAGTGCTTCAGCAGCTCGAAAAACTGGGCGGGGCAGGACGCGTTGGGACACCGGTGCATCGCCTCGTCCTCGGGCTTGACCACCTGGGTGGAGCACACGGGACACCGGTCGGGCATGCTGAACTCCCGCTCCTGGCCCGTCCGCCGCTCCAGCACCGGCTCCACTATCTGGGGTATCACCTCGCCGGCCCTCTCCACCACCACCCAGTCGCCTTCGCGAATGTCCTTGCGCCGGATGTCCTCCTCGTTGTGCAGGGTGGCCATCTTCACGGTGGCGCCGCTGACGTTGACAGGCTCCAGCATGGCGAAGGGGTTCAGGCTGCCCGTCCGGCCCACGTTGATGCCTATCCCCAGCAGCCGTGTGACGGCCCGCTCCGCTGGGAACTTGTAGGCGATGGCCCAGCGGGGCTCCCGGCCTACGTAGCCCAGCACGTCCTGGAACCCGAAGGGGTTGACCTTCACCACGATCCCGTCGGCCGCGTAGGGAAGGTCGTGGCGCCGCTCCAGCCAGGAGCGGTACAGGTCCTCCACTTGCTCCAGGTCCGTGCAGACAACGTTGTGCGGGTTGGTCCTGAAGCCCATCTGCTGGAGCACCAGGAGGCTGTCCCAGTGGTTGTCGGGCATGGAGCCGGAGCCGCCGTTCTCGGTATGCCCCAAGCTGTACACGAATATCTCCAGGTTGCGGGAGGCGGTGATCCTGGGGTCGAGCTGGCGCACGGAGCCGGCGCAAGTGTTGCGGGGATTGGCGTAGAGGGGCTCGCCCCGGGCCTGGCGCTCTTCGTTGAGACGCCGGAAGCTCTCGGCGGGCATGTACACCTCGCCGCGCACCTCCAGGACCCGGGGCGGGTCTCCCTGCAGGCCCAGGGGGATCGACCGCACCGTGCGGAGGTTGGCCGTCACGTCCTCGCCGCGAAATCCATCGCCCCGGGTGGCCCCCCGTACGAGGCCCCCGTTCTCGTAGGTGAGGGACACCGCCAGGCCGTCGATCTTCAGCTCGCACACCATCTGGAACCCGGCGCCCTCCAAGAGCTGGGTGACCCGGTTGTGCCACGCCTCCAACTCCCGATACTCGAAGGCGTTGGCCAGGCTGAGCATGGGCCGGACGTGCCGGACCTCGTCGAACCCCTCTACGGGGCCCGCCCCCACCCTCTGGGTGGGTGAGTCGGGGGTGACCAGCTCCGGATGCTCCGCCTCCAGCTCCCGCAGGGACTTCATCAGGCGGTCGTACTCGGCGTCGCTTATCAGCGGGTCGTCCAGGGCGTGGTACCGGTAATCGTGGAAGGAGACCTCCTTCCTCAACCCTTCCAGCTTCTCGACTATGCCTCGGTCCGCCATCAGCCTCGCGCCTGCGCCCAAAGTCAACGGTGCTGCAAAACCGGCCATCATGCTCCCGGTCTTCCAACCGTCCTTACCGCACGGTCGGGAATCCACACCCGGACTGACTGGACTCCCGCTTGCGCGGGAGAGACGGAAGTCGGGTAAGCCGAGTTTCGCGCCTGCTCCCTCCCAGGGTCGCACGGGCCCAACCCGGTGGGCCAATACAGTATAATATCAGACCGCTGCGAAAGTCCGCCAAGGAGCAAGCTGGAATGAGGTAAGACGGCTCACGGCCGTCGCACAGGAGTATTCGGTACCCCTGATCCTGGGAGTCGTGGCGAGCCTCGTGCTGGCTGGCTTTCGTGTCCGGCAGGCTCCTCGACCTGATGGAGATGTCGGGGCCACTGGAGCAGCAGGGCTGAAGGCCGGGCCGCGGGGTCCTCTCACCCTCTGGACGGCCCGCTGCCCACCCCCGGATTCCGGCCTTCGCCGGAGAGGCGGGTTGGGTAGGGCCGAAAGCGGTCGGCCAGCTCTCCGGGGGCGCCGGGGGAGGGGCCCGGCTCCAGCTTCAGCACGGTCTCCGGGGGCACGAGCCCGGAGAACAGGTCCGGGTGCATTAGCTGGGCCAGTATCTCGATGCCGTCGATCACCCGGGGACCGGGCCTGCTGAAGTACACGTGCTCGATCATGTAGACCTCGCCGCTGCGAACGGCCCTGAGGTCCCACCAACCCTCCTGGTCGGCGAGCCAGCCGGCCTCCCTCAGGCCCCGGGCCAGGTCGGAGGAGCACAGGGTCAGGAGCAGCACCTCCGGGTCGGCCTCCAGCACCTGCGACCACTCCAGACGGGCCGCGGGGCACCCCGGCGAGAACCACCGGTCCCTCCCGCCGGCCAGCAGCTTCATCTCGGGGATCCAGTGGCCGCCGACCACCAGCGGGTTCACGCCCTCCAGGGAGAACACCTCGGGCTTCCTCGGGGCCCTGGCCGCGGCGGCCGTGGTCCGGTAGAGGCGCGATTGCAGGTCCGACACCAGGCTCTCCGCCCTGTCTGAGACGCCCGCCGCCTGCCCCACGTCCCGGATGGACGCGAAGATGCCCGAGACCGTCCTGGGGCTCAGGACCACCACGTTGGGGTGAATGCTGCACGCGGCCACGGCCTCCCGGACCTGGGAGGCGTCCACGTCGCACAGGGCGCACACGTCCTGGGTCAGAACCAGGTCCGGCCTCTCCCTCTCCAGCCAGCCGGCGTCGACCTCGTGGGTGGGCTTGCCCTCGGCGGCAAGCTCCTTCATTCGCCGCTCCACCTCGTCGCTGGAGAGCACCGACGGGTCCACGAGGCTGCGGCTGACCACGAACTTGTCCGCGGCTTCGGGCGGGTAGTCGCAGATGTCCGTGACGCCCACGACCTGGTCGCCGAGGCCCAGGGCAAAGGCGATCTCGGTGCCGCTGGGGAGGAGAGAGCATATCTTCATAGCCGGTCCTACTCGAAACCCAGGGTGCGGTCCAGGGGTCCTACCCTCGTCATTATATGAGAAAAAGGGGGCCTTGTGCCCGGCTTACCACCGCCCTGAGGCATCTCGATAGCCCCCTGCCCCTGGCCGTTTGCTATAATGGGGGCCAAGCGCGCGGCCCCTCCTCTATTGGACAACGGGGCTTGGACAACGGGGCCGGCCGGGGCCTAGGGAGGGGCCCGAGGGGAGGACCATGAGATACGACGTCGTCATAGTAGGCGCCGGGTCCGCCGGGTGCGCTCTGGCCGCGCGCCTGTCCGAGGACCCCGGGAGGTCGGTGCTCCTACTGGAGGCGGGGCCCGACTACCCCAACGTGGACCAGCTCCCCGACGACCTGAAGGACGGCTACAGCTCGGAGCTGGCGTCCCTACAGACCGGGGCCCACAACTGGGCCTTCGTGGGGAAGCCCAGGGACGACCGGCCGGGGGACATGCTGGTGCCCCGGGGCAAGGTGATGGGCGGCACCAGCGCCATCAACGGCCAGGTCTTCCTCCGGGGGCTGCCCGAGGACTACGACTCGTGGGCCGCCCAGGGCAACGACGAGTGGAGCTACGTCAAGCTCCTTCCCTACTTCCGCAGGATGGAGACGGACCAGGACATCCACGACGACTTCCACGGCACCGACGGGCCCACCACCGTCCGCCGCCACAAGAGGGAGACGTGGGAGCCCCTGCAGAGCGCCTTCTACGAGGCGTGCATCTCCGCCGGGTTCCCGCCCGACGAGGACATGAACAACCCCGACTCCACCGGCGTCGGGCCGATACCCATGAACAACGTGGACGGGCTGCGCATAAGCACGGCCCTGGCCTACGTCAACCCGGTGCGCCACCGGCTGAACCTGACCATTCGCCCCAACGTGCTGGCCCGCCGCATCATCTTCGAGGGAAGGCGGGCCGCGGGCGTAGAAGTGGAGAGCGGCGGCGACAGGTTCACGGTGGAGGGCGAGCAGATCGTCCTGTCCAGCGGCTCCATCGCCTCTCCCCAGCTCCTCATGCTGTCGGGGGTGGGGCCGCCGGAGCACCTGGCCGAGGTGGGTGTTCCCCTGGTACAAGGCCTGCCCGGGGTCGGCCAGAACTACCGGGACCACCCTCAGGTGCCCGTCAGGTTCAGCGCCAGGGACGGCTTCCCCATGGACTACAGCGCCCCCAGGTCCCAGGTGGGCCTCCGCTACACGGCTCCGGGCTCCGAGCTGCGGAACGACATGCAGACGGTGGCGAACTCCTTCTCCACTCCCATGGGCGACCTGACCTATCCCGGCGAGGACTTCCGCCTCTCCGCCGTGCTGGAGCTGGCCGCGGGGTCCGGCGAGGTGAAGCTGACGTCTCCGGACCCCCACGTGCAGCCCAGCCTGGTGTACCGGTTCCTGGAAGACCCGTCGGACTTGAGGCGTCTCCGCGACGGGGTGCGCATTATACTGGACGTGGTGCAGCAGGATGCCTACAGGGACATAGTCAAGGAGCGCCTGGAGCCCACCGACGCCGACCTTGAATCCGACGACACCCTGGACGCCTGGATGCGCAACAACGTGACCACGTCCCAGCACCTGAGCGGCACGTGCAAGATGGGTCGGGCCTCGGACCCCATGGCCGTGGTGGACCAGTACGGCCGGGTCCACGGGCTGGAGGGCCTGCGGGTGGCGGACGCCTCCATCATGCCCAACGTCACCCGGGCCAACACCAACGCCACCACCATACTCATCGGCGAGCGCATCGCCGACTTCATCAAGGAGGGCCGCTAGTGAAGTACGACGTGATAGTGGTGGGGGCGGGCTCCGGCGGGGGCGTCCTGGCAACCAGGCTGTCCGAGAACCCGGGCCGGTCCGTCCTACTGCTGGAGGCGGGCCCCGACTACCCGGACTTCGAGCACCTGCCCGACGACCTCAAGTACAGCACCACCGAGGCTGCCTTTCAGAAGGACGCGGGCCATAGCTGGAACTACGTGGGCATCGCCACGCCCCAGCTGGAAGAGCCCATGCTGGTGCCCAGGGCGAAGGTCATGGGAGGCTGCAGCGCCCACAACGGCCCTGGCCCCATGTTCTTCCGGGGAGTCCCCGCCGACTACGACGCATGGGCGGCCGCCGGCAACGACCTGTGGTCCTTCGAAAGGGTGCTGCCCTACTTCAGGAAGATGGAGACCGACGAGGACGTGGGCACGGCTGGGATAGAGGCCAAGTACCACGGCTCCGACGGCCCCATCCGCGTCCACCGGCACAAGAGGGAGAGTTGGTACCCCTTCTCCGAGGCCTTCTACGAAGCCGCGTTGGCCGCCGGGTTCCCCGAGCACCCGGACGTGAACCATCCCCGGCACACGGGCCTGAGCCCCCGGTGCGAGAACAACGTGGACGGCGTCCGCCAGAGCACGGCCCTCACCTACATCAACCCCAACCGCCACCGCCTCAACTTCACCATCCGCGCCAACGCCCACGTCACCCGGGTCCTGTTCGACGGCAACAGGGCTGTGGGGGTGGAGGTGGAGAGCGGCGGCGAGACGTTCACCGTCGAGGGTGGCGAAATCGTCCTCTCCGCCGGCGCGGTCGGCTCCCCGCAGCTCCTCATGCTATCGGGGGTGGGACCCGCCGACAGCCTGCGGGCCCTGGGCATTCCCGTGGTCCATCCGTCCCCCGGCGTGGGCGGAAACATGCGGGACCACTCCGCCGTTCCCGTGGTGCTGGCGGTGCGCGACGGCGTACGGCTCCACCCCGAGGGCACCCGCCAGCACGTCATACTGCGCTACACGTCCGAGGGCTCGGACCTGCCGGATGACATGGTCATCAACCCCTCCAACTTCGCCTCCAGGGTCAAGTACGGGGGCAGCGCCCTGGAGGGCGAGGGCGTGTCCATCAACTGCGGCCTCTACCTGGCCGTGGGCGCGGGAGAGCTCTCCATCACCTCCAAGGACCCCCACACCCAGCCGCACATGAACTTCAGGTACCTGGCCGACCCCTTCGACATCAAGCGGATGCGGGACTCGGTCCGCCTGCACGTGCGCATGGCCGAGGGCCCCAGCTCGGGAAGGTCGTGGCGGGGCGCATCGCCCCCACCGACGACGACCTGGCCTCGGACGCCGCCCTGGACGCCTGGCTCCTGCGGAACGCCCGCACCTGCTACCACGTGTCGGGGACCTGCAAGATGGGGCCGGCTTCGGACCCCACGGCGGTGGTGGACCAGCACGGCCGGGTCCACGGAGTCGAGGGGCTGCGCGTGGCCGACGCCTCCATAATGCCCGACGTAATCCGGGCCAACACCAACGCCACCAGCCTCATGATCGGCGAGCGGGTGGCGGACCTGATAAGGACCCAGTAGCCGGGGCCCGGCAACCGGGCACAAGGAGGGCGAGATGCCGTCGTTCTGGGAGAGCATTCAGGCAGACGGGGACAAGATGGACATGTACGTGAGCGTGCCCGGCGGGTCCGGTCCCTTTCCGGGCGTCGTGGTGATACACCACGGCTCCGGCGTGGACCAGTTCACCAGGGACATGGCCGACAAGCTGGCGGGGGACGGCTTCGCAGCGGTGGCGCCCGACCTATTCCACCGGATCCCCGAGGACAGCCCCCTGCGCTCGGCCCCTCCGTGGGAGCGACTCCACGACAGACAGATAGAGGTGGACGTCAACGCCACCGTGGACTTCCTCCAGGGCCACAGGTCCATCCGGGGCGAGAAGCTGGGCATCGTGGGGTTCTGCATGGGCGGTCGGGTCGTCTGGCTGATGGCCGCGGCCAACTCGGCCTTCCGGGCGTCGGTGCCCTACTACGGTGGCAACATCATGGTCCCGTGGGGCGAAGGCATCACCGCCACGCCCTTCGGCAGGTCCAATGAGATAGAGGGGGCCGTCCTATTCCACTTCGGAGTGACCGACGCCAACCCGTCACAGGACGACATGCGCAAGCTGGACGCGGAGCTGACCCGGCTGGGCAAGGACCACGAGTTCCACAACTACCAGGGGGCCGGACACTCCTTCATGGACCACACCAACGCCACGGACCACCGCCCGGCCGCCGTCGAGGAGTCCTGGCCCAGGACCATCGCCTTCTTCAACAAGCACCTGGGCTAGGGCCAACGCCCAAATCCATCACCTCCGTCATCCCCGATCAGCGAGGCCATACACGGCCCGGCGCCCATCGTCAAGCTGCCATAGGGACCGGTGGGCTGGAGTTCACGATACATTCGGGGCAACAGTCCCAAGGGAGAAGAAATGACGCAAAGGGTCCGCTTGTGGGAGGTAAGGTCAGACCAACAACCCACTGAAATACCAAGCACCCAAATCGACTTGGAAGACAAGCTCGAAGACTGGTTGGAAAGCGACATTTCAATGCTTGGGCCCGGTCTGCTTGTCATTGGACGTCAGGTCCGTACTGGTTTTGGAGCGATCGACCTGTTGTGTCTAGACTCCTCGGGCGATACCGTAGTCATCGAGCTGAAGAGAGGTAAAACTCCACGGGAGGTAACCTCACAGGCGTTGGAATATGCATCGTGGGTGAAGGAATTATCTAACGATCAAATCACAGAAATAGCTACGCGACATTTCGAGAAATATTCACATTCATTGGATGCGGCTTTTCAAGAAAGGTTTGACGAGCAGTTGCCAAACGAACTCAACCTAAGCCATCGTTCACTGATCGTTGCCGAAGCCATGGACGCCAGCACGGAGCGAATCGTCCGCTATCTGTCTGACATGAATGTGCCCATCAACCTTACCATTGTGCAGCATTTCAAGGCAGATGACGGCAAGGAAATGTTGGCTCGAGTGTACTTGATAGATCCCGAAACGGCGGATGCAAAATCCAGATACACGTCAAAGCGGACATCACGTAGCAATCTCACGGGACTTCAGGTCTTGGCTGACGGAAATGGTATTGGCCCCTTGTACAGCAGCATTAGAAACGGCGTCAACGGCATACTCTCCGGCCGGGCTCTCACTCAGAAAAATGTTGGATACGCTGTAAAGCTCGATGGCGGGGCGACGCGGACGGTATTGATTATTAGCGCCGTTCCCGATGAGGAAAATGGGGGATTGGAATTTACAGCGCATGCCAGCCGTTTCGGCAACTACTTGGGAGTGACTTCGGAGGAGTTGCGAGAATGGCTGCCAAAAAACACAGGAGAGGCGGATGTTACTGGCTGGGCCGGAAGTTCCGATGATGAGAGAGCCCAAGCCCTCGGCTTGAGAGGCTCTTTCCAAGACTTGGATGAGGTGGACAAGTTCCTCAGTGGACTCAGGACCATTAAGGCGACAACGACCCGGTAACGGGGCCTCAGTGCGCCTAGTGTAGTGTCTTCAGAAATGGTTCTACAATGCCTCGCCTCGGCCCGAACGGCTTCCGACGGACTACCCATTTCCAATACAGGACACTAGCTTCAAGATACCACTTCAGTATAACCGGCAAGGCGCAATGCAACGAGCCCGTTCTTGCCAATCAGCCGAAGGATCAGGCCAACGTGCTACCCCGACCGGGGGAAGGTTTCGGGACGCCCTAGCCGTCGGTCCCGACCCAGCCCGTCTGGGACACGTCGATGATAACGCCGTCGGGGCCACCGTACTTGACCTCGACGTTGGCATGACGAGGACCGTCCATGCCGACGCCCAGGGCCTTGTTGATCTCGTCACGCGGCTTCGAGCCCGCTCCCTCGAGCCTGCCGGACACCTCGTCCAGGTCCTCGACCTCGAAGCCGATGTGGTGGATGCCGCTGTACCCGACGCCGTACTCGGGGCCGGCCACCTGGTCGTTCTTGAAGTTGAGTATGGCCATGTTGACGTTGCCGTCGGTCAGGTAGTAGCCCGAGGCGTTGGCGCTGTCTATCTTCCCCGCCTCCTTGAGCCCCATGACGTCGATGTAGAACCGGGCGGTCTTGTCCGCGTCCTGGGTGGCGATGGCGATGTGCTTTATCTTGGCCATGTCGTGTCCTCCCGCCGTTATTCCGGGTACACGATAGCACGTTCCCGGCGACGCATGCCAGCCCTGCCGCTCCTTGACTTCCCGGCGTCCCTGGCATAGCCTTTTGTTCGACAAGCGGCCACATCCCGACGATACGGAGTGAGAAATGACCTCGTATGACGCCATCGTGCTGGGCGTAGGGGGAATGGGCAGCGCGGCCCTGTACCACCTGGCCCGCCGCGGCCTGAAGGTGCTGGGCCTGGAGCGGTACGACATCCCCCACGACATGGGCTCCTCCCACGGAGTCACGCGCATCATCCGCCTGGCCTACTACGAGGACCCCTCCTACGTGCCCCTGCTCCGCCGGGCCTTCGAGCTGTGGCGGGACCTGGAGAGAGAAGCTCAAGAAACCCTGCTGGTCACCACCGGCTCGGTGGACGCCGGGCCGCCTGATGGTTCGGTGATCCGGGGCGCCGTGGCGTCGTGCGAGATTCACGACCTCCCCCACGAGGTGCTGACCAGCAGGGAGATGGCCCGCCGGTTCCCCGGCTACAACCTCCCCGAGGACACGCTGGCCAACTACCAGCCCGACGGCGGCTTCCTGATACCCGAGAAGTGCATCGTAGCCCACGTGAACGCGGCCGTCGCGGCCGGGGGCGAGGTGCACGGCCGCGAGCGCGCGCTGTCCTGGGAGCCCAGGGGCGACGGGGTGGAGGTGCGGACGGAGCGCGGGACCTACTCGGCGGGGCGGCTGGTCGTCTGCGGCGGGTCCTGGACGGGCCGGCTGCTGCCGGAGCTGGACGGGCTCCTGACGCCCGAGCGCCAGGTCCTGGGCTGGTTCCAACCTTTGCGGCCCGAGCTGTTCACGCCCTCGGTGTTTCCCGTGTTCAACGTCGCCGTGTCCGAGACCGAACGGTACTACGGGTTCCCGGTGTTCGGGGTGCCCGGGTTCAAGGTCGGACGGTTTCACCACCTATCCGAGGCCGTGGACCCCGACACCATGGACCGGCAGCCCAACGCGGTGGACGAAAAGGTCCTCCGGGACTTCACCGACCGCTACTTTCCCCAGGCCTCGGGGCCGGCCACCATGCTGAAGACCTGCATATTCACCAACACGCCGGACGAGCACTTCATCCTGGACGTCCACCCCGACCTACCCCAGGTGTCCATCGCCGCCGGATTCTCGGGCCACGGCTTCAAGTTCTGCAGCGTCGTCGGGGAGATAATGGCGGACCTGGCGACCAAGGGACACACCGACCACGACCTGGGGCTGTTCGGGCTCGGGCGCTTCGCCTCCGAGGGGTAACGGCACTCGCCGGGCCGCCGGCGAGAGGGGCCCCGGCCTTAGAGGGTCATGACGACCTTGACGATGCCGTCCGAGTGCTCCTCGTACATCTGGTAGGCCCGGTTGATGTCCTCGGCGTTGAAGCCCATCCGGTGGGTTATCATCCTGGAGGGGTCTATCCAGCCCCGGTCCGTGAGCTCGACGATGCTCTCGATGTGCAGCGTGGGGTCCGCCGTGCGGGCCCCGGTGGTGGGGATGATGGTGGGCTGCAGCTGCATCCAGGGCCTGGTGTCCACGGGCAGGATGTCGTCGGCCTGCATGCCGAATATCACGACCCTGCCGTGTTGGCGGACCAGCCGGAAGGCCAGGTCCAGGGTGTCCGGGTAGCCAGCCGCCTCCACGGTCACGTCCGCGCCTTCGCCCCGGGTCAGCTCGGCCACCGCCTCCAGCACGTTCTCCCGGTCGGGGTTGACGGTGTGGGTCGCGCCCAGCTCCCCGGCCAGCTCCAGGCGGTTGTCCAGGGGGTCCACCGCGATGACCTTCAGGGCCCCCTGCTTGGCCGTCAGCATCGTAAACGACAGGCCGATGGCTCCCTGTCCCATAATCACCACGTTCTTGCCCAGCACGCTCCCCATCTGCTGGCACGAGTAGAGGACGGTGCCCGAGGGCTGGCACATGACCCACTCGCTCAGGTCCCCGTGGTCGGGCAGGCCTATCATGCGGCCGGGGGCCGATGCGATGTACTCGACGAGCCCGCCCTTGTCCGACTCGGGCAGCACGATGACCCGCTGCCCCTCCCGGAACTCGTCGGTGCGACTCTCCACCACCGTCCCGGCGCACTCGTGGCAGGGCTTGCCCAGGATGAGGGGGTACTCCTCCTCGGGATGGAAGTCGCCGTACCCGTGGCGGATGTCGCTGCCGCATATGGACACGCACTCCAGCCTGATGAGGCACTCCCCGTCCCGGGCGACGGGCATCTCCGCGTCCACCATCTCGAAGCGCTTGGGCCCGGCCAGGTGTGCTGCCTTCATGGTCGGAAACTCCTGGGTGAAGTGTGGCCCCACTCCCGGCGTGGGGCAAGTCTGGTACAAGATACTCCATCCTCACGGAAGCGGCAAGCGCGGCCCTCAGCGCGGACGGTCCTCGATTGACTTGGCTGCGCCCCTGAATTACACTCCCAGCGTCCGGCGGGACTTGGGAGGTTGTATCCATGCACATCACTGACGAGACCCTCAGGGCGTTGATACGAGACTACCAGGGCTTCGAGCTGACCGACGAAGAGCTGGCCCTTGTGCGGCTGGAGGTGGACGCCTACACGCGGGAGGTGGAGGCCCTGGGAGACCTGGACCTGGCCGCCGTGCCCTCGGGCCGGTTGCTGAGGGCCCAGGAAGGGGGAGAGTCCTGATGGCCGACACACAACTTGCCAGGCTCACCATATCCGAGCTGGCGCCGAGGATCAGGTCCCGAGAGGTCTCCCCCGTAGAGGTCACCGAGGCCGCGCTGGCCATGGCCGACCGGCTCCAGCCGACTATCAACTCGTTCATCACCATCCTCCACGACGATGCCCGCAGGCAGGCCAGGGAGGCCGAGGAGGCCCTGGCCAGGGGCGACTACCGGGGGCCGCTGCACGGCATTCCCATCGGTATCAAGGACAACATCGCCACCGGCGGCATCCGCACCACCGTGGGCTCCAAGGTGCTGGCCGACCACGTGCCCGACGAGGACGCCCACGTCGTCCGGCTATGCAAGGACGCCGGGGCGATAGTCCTGGGCAAGGAGAACCTGGAGGAGTTTGCCGCCGGGCCCACGTCCATCAACGCCCACTACGGGGCGGTCCACAATCCGTGGAACCTGGACCACGTGGCCGGAGGCTCCAGCGGCGGAGGCGGTGCCAACGCCGCGGTCTGCGTGACCTTCGCCTCCCTGGGCACCGACCTGGGGGGCTCCGTGCGGGGGCCGGGCTCCTACTGCGGCATTGTCGGACTGAAGCAGACCTTCGGCCGCGTCAGCCAGCGTGGCCTGCTGGTCACCAGCTTCAACGGCGACCACATCGGGCCCCTGACCCGCTCGGTGGAGGACAGCGCCCTGGTCCTCCAGGCCATGGCGGGCTACGACCCGCTGGAGCCCAGCACTGTGCCCGTCCCGGTGCCCGACTTCACCGCGGACCTGCAAAAGGGAGTCAAGGGCCTGAAGATGGGCATCCCGTCCAACTACTACTTCGATCTGCTGGACCCCGAGGTGGAGCAGACCGTGCGCCGCGCCATCGCCGCGCTGGAGGAGCTGGGCGCGGAGCCGGTGGAGGTCAGCATACCCTCACTGAAATATCATGGCGCCATGCGCTTCTCCTTCATGGCCGACAGCATGGTCACCCACGAGCCCTACCTGAAGTCCAACCGGGAGGACTACGGCCCCACCGTCCTGTACCGCACCCTGGGGGGCCAGTTCGTCCTGGGCACCCACTACGCCAAGGCCCTCAAGGTGCAGCGCCTGCTGAAGGAGGAGCACGCACGGGTGCTGCAGCAGGTGGACTTCATCGCGACGCCCACCATGCCCAACCCGGCCCACCGCATCGACCAGGAGACGCTGCGCATCGGCGACGTGGAGCAACCCGTCAGGGGTCCGGGCTCGGGGATCGTGTCCCGGTGCACCCAGCCCAGCAACGCCACCGGCTTCCCGGCCATCAGCGTGCCCTGCGGCTTCAGCGGGGCCGGCCTGCCCATAGGGCTGCAGATCATCGGCCGCCCCTTCGACGAGTCGACCCTGTTTCGGGTGGGCCGCGCCTACGAGGCCGTGTCTCCCGCCCGGGGCCGCCGCCCGGCCCTGGTCGACCAGGGGTAGGGGAACGCGGAATGACCCGAGAGGCAACCGCACCGCTATCGGCTTAATGGCGTCCGGCTGATCGGCCCCGGAGGAAGCTACGGCTGCGCCACGGGGGCGAACCGGGCGTCGAAGGCCAGCATCTCCGAGAGGCCCACCGTCTCGAAGAACTCCACCGGGCTTACCATGTCGTCCAGCAGCGCCTCGGTGGTGCCGTGGGTCTTCAGGTGCTCCATCACGCCGCCGATGACTTTGCAGACGGTGAACATGGCGGCGCCGGGGTAGATGACGATCTTGAACCCCAGTTCCGCCAGCTCGGGGGCGGGGATCAGCGGCGACTTCCCCTTCTCCACGAAGTTGTACAGCAGGGGGACGTCGAACTCACGGGTGACCCGGTCGATCTCCTCGGGCGTGCGGATGGCCTCGATGAACAGCACGTCGGCGCCTGCTTTGACGTACTCCTGGCAGCGGCGCAGGGTGTCCTCCAGCCCGGTGACCGCCAGGGCGTCGGTACGCACGATGATCACGAAGTCGTCGTCGGTGCGGGAGTCCACCGCCGCGCGGATCTTCTGGCACATGTCCCCGGCCGGGACCACCACCTTGTCATCCAGGTGGCCGCAGCGCTTGGGGACGTCCTGGTCCTCGATGTGGATGGCGGCCACGCCCGCCCGCTCGTACTGGCGCACGGTCCGGTGGATATTGAGGATGCCGCCGTAGCCGGTATCGGCGTCGGCGATGACGGGCAGGTCCACCCTAGCGACAATGTTGGCTGCGTTGGCGACCATCTCCGTCATGGTCGCCATGCCCAGGTCGGCCTCGCCGACCCGGGAGGCGGCCGTGCCGCTGCCGGTCATGTATATGGCGGGAAACCCCACCCGCTCGATGATCTTGGCCGTGAGGCAATCGTAGGCCCCCGGCGCCACAATGATGCCGGGCTCCCGGAGCATCTGTCGCAGCTTGGTGGTGGGTCTCATGGGTCCCTCCTTGACTTTGGTAGGTGACAGAGGGCTCCACTTTGCCCGCTGCTGCGCCAATGCTACCAATGTGGGAGGGCCAAGGCAACCGCTGGCCTGGGGAGGAGAGGGACGCTGCGTCGTCCTGGACGCAAGGCATCGCATTGGATATGCCGCTGTTGTATCCACCACAATCACCATATAGAAATCCTCGGACTTGGTTCGTGGAATGATCGTGGTCTTGAACTAATCCAGCTTCGCATGTACAAATCGCGTACCGTCCCCCTTGTTCACGTTGCTTAGACTTGCGTTCTGCTATGGTCATCCCGAATCTGCGAAGGAACCCGCGTTCTGTAGCTTTCTCCCGACGCCGCATGTCACCGTGGTATCTCACTTTGTTCCGCAGGCTGCCTTTCTCCCGAGGTTTCGTTCATCTTGGGGGTTTATGCGGCAACCTTCCAGTCGCTTCGGTATGTTTAACGCCCCTGCTCCGCCTGCGCGTCCATCTCCACCTGAAAACACGCCTCGTCCAGCGGCGGACACTCCACGCAGCAGTACCAGTAAGGCTCGCTCATTTGGATGGTCTTTCCGCATCGGCGGCAAACGACATCCTGCGATGGCCTCAGCTCGCTGAAAGGACCTCTCCTGGTGTGCCCCACAGTCTTCACGGAACACCAATCGGTCTGCACAATCTCCTTCCTTTCTCCTCGATGGCCTCAGTCAATGGGCAACCTCAGCTGCCAAGGGTGAAGTGGTCCGGACCCAACCTGTCCATGCGCTGCGGGCTCGCCGGGCCCCGGCCTTGGGCTGCGGGCCGCCTTGACGCTGCCATGGCGGCGCCTCGTCTGCTCGTTGGCGTTCACGGGCTTCCGCCCCAACTCGAGGTATGAGTGCCGGTTGTTCTGCCCTCGGGTTGCTAGCTCAAGATTCGCCGGGTGGTTATTGGTTCCATCGCCGTCAATGTGGTTGACAACCAATCCGGGGGGGATGGGCCCATGAAAATGGTGCCATACCAATCTATGTGAGAGGGTGTTCGCGTTCTTGCCGCGAATACTGACTGACACGCGCCTGTACCGCCCCTCGGCCCACGGGTAATCTCCTGGGCGCGTACCTCTCCAAATCCGCCCATCATCATCTATACACAGCCGCCCGTCCTTGACAGCCTCGTATACCGTAGCCTCTACCCCAACAAGTGTAGCGTCCCTCACCTGTGCGCCGGTCACGGCCCTAGTCATAACTCCCCCCCATGGATCTCTTCAAACGTTTCCAGTACTCTTTGCCTTTGGTACCCAAATTCTTAGCTCTTTCGAAGGGACTCAATCTCCTAAACCGTCCGCGTCGGTCACGTTTCCGCTTGGCTCCGTGTTTTCTAGGCATATCTTCTTCCTCTCCGATTCCCGTACAAGGCACGAGAGTTCAATGATGAACACATTCCGCAGTGGGTCAGAGGGGCACAGGGAAATCCAGCCGCGACCAACGGTTACCGCGACCCCACACAGAGTCGCGGACCGTTGCGGCCTACAGCGGAAAATGGGGGACTATATCAGTCGGGGAGAGGCGCCGGACAGTGCGGCCGCGGTTGGCGCAGCCGCTGGGCGGGGGGAGGAAACCAGTAGGGAACCGCACTTGGCGTGACCGAGGCTGCCAGGGAGGTCTCTGGGAATCGACAGTGAGGTATGCGTCACAAACGTGCGCCACAGCGATTGAAGCTTGGCATCACTTGGCGCCGCCAACTTCACAAGAAGGCACCAGCCGGCGGTCACGGCGAAGAGAAATGCGGCGGTCGCCAGCCAGAACACCGGCTCGGGTAGTACCGGATAAACCTCGGCGATGAAGTTATTGGCGGGGTCCCAAGCGGCTGGACCCATAAGTGGGTGAAGCACCAAACCCAACGCAAGAAGGATGACGGTACAGAGCACCGGGACGCCTAACACGAGCCACCACGTGCCTTTCGCTAAGGCGCGAGCTGTCTGCCGGGGGAGATAGAGGAAATCACCCATCCAACTCATTGTAGCAGCCGTGTGCCAAGGCGGCGATATCCAGTTGCCGTCGCTGGCCAACGTGCACGACATCACCGAGGCACACGGGCCGGGCCCGTAGGCCGAATTATGCGCGCCGCTCAGTTAAGAGGTTCGCTAGATCGGCGGGCGGCGCTCGTACCAGCGGGCGTGGCGCTCGTAGGTGTGGCCCACCCGCAGCACCGTGGGCTCGTCGAAGGGCTTCCCCACAACCTGCATCCCCACGGGCAGGCCGTCGGCGGTAAAGCCCGCGGGCACCGACATGGCCGGAAGCCCGGTTATGTTGAACGGCGCGGTGAAGCTGGGGCCATGCATGGTCGACGCCGGGTCGTACACGTCCATCCTCGCCGCCGGCTGGGTCATGGTGGGGGTCACCAGCACGTCCACCCCCTTCATCACCTCGGCCGTCTCTCGCTTTATGACCTGGCGGACCCGCTGGGCCTGTACGTAGTCGCTGGCGTTGAGAAGACCGCCCAGGCGGAACCGGGCCCGCACCATCTCGCCGAAGTCGTGGGCCCGGGTCTGCAGGTTCTTCTCGTGGAAGGCGAAGGCCTCGGAGAGCATGATCACCGAGTTAACTCCCCGCTCGTACTCCAGGCTGGGGATACTCACCTCCGTAAGGCTGGCGCCCAGGCCCTCCAGGTCCACCAGGACCTTCTCGACGATGGACTGGACCTCCCCGCTGACCGCCGGGTTGGGGGAGAAGAAGAAGTCCCTGGGGACCCCGACCACCAGCCCGCGGACGTCCTCGCGCAGGGAGAGGGAGTAGTCGGGCACCGGGGCCCGGCTGCTGGTGGGGTCCCTGGGGTCGTGGCCCGCGATGGCCTGGAGCATGTGGGCGGTGTCTTCCACGGTCCAGGTCAGGGGGCCGCAGTGGTCCTGGGACCAGCTCAGGGTCACTACGCCGGCCCGGCTCACGCGGCCGTAGGTCGCCTTGAGCCCCACGGTGCCGCACAGGAACGCGGGGCCACGGATGGAGCCGCCGGTGCAGGAGCCCAGGGCGCCCATGCAAAGCCCGGCGGCCACCGCGGCGCCGGAGCCGCTGCTGGAGCCCCCGGGGATGTGCTCCAGGTTCCAGGGATTCCGGGCCGGCTGGAAGGGCGTGGTGAAGTCCGGGCCGCCCAGGGCGAACTCGTGCATGCTGAGCTTGCCCAGCAGCACGCTCCCGGCGTCGCGATAGCGGGCGATGACGGTGGAGTCCTCGGCGGGCACCCGGTGCTCGTCCACCCGGGACCCCGAGGTGGTGCGCACCCCGGCCGTATCGTACAGGTCCTTGTGGGCCAGGGGAATGCCGTGCAGGGCGCCCCGGTACTCACCCTTGAGTATCTCCGCCTCCGCCGCGCGGGCTTCCTGCAACGCCTCGTCGGCCAGCACCGTGATGAAGGCGTGGAGCCTCCCGTCCACCGCATCGATCCGGTCCAGGAACGCCCGCGTCAGCTCGACGGGGGACAGCTCGCCGCGGCGTATCAGGCCACTCGCCTGGCCTATGGTCAGGTAGCAAAGGTTGGTGTCGGCGCCGCCCATTCCTTTCACCCCCAATTCGTTCAAGGTGCAGCCGGACGGGAGAAGGGACCTCGGCGTTCAGGCCCCTTCACGAGGGGACTTGGGAAGCCGGCCTCCCCCGCCCCGGCCATTAGGATGGCCAGTCGGCCTGGAAGGAGAGGCTTATCTCCTCGGCGCCCAGCTCCACCGAGTGGAGCTTCTCGATGTGGGGAAGATACAGCTCGTACAGGGGCTTCAGCTCCTCGAGCTCGCTCTCGGTGAGCCCCAGGCCGGCCCTCTCGGCCATCAGCCTGAACTCGTCCATGGATATGCCACCGGGACCCTGAGTAGCCATCGGCAACCTCCTTGGATGAGTAAAGTACGGGGGATGAGTAAAGTACGGGGATGAGTACAGCGTTGGGATGAGCACAGTATTGGACGGGAAGCGAGTCATTGTCAAGCTAACGCGGCGGCTTCGGGCGGCCCCGGGCAGCCTTGACACCGTCTTCGGGCCCGGTCTACCATCGGTACCGACCATGACTACCATCGCTCTCAGCTCCCGCGTTGACCCGTCCGCCCCTCTCTCCTCCGTCCATCTTTCCCGCCTTTATCCCTCAAATAGGGGCCGGCCATGAGGTACGTGGTCAACTGGCCCGCGAGGATGGAGGAGATGGCCTCCTTCGTGGGCCTGGACGAGGACGCCAAGGGGCTCGTCCGGGCCAGCGCGCCCATGATCGAAGAGCACGCGGTGGCCCTGACCGACGCGGTGTACGACCACTTCATGGCGTATCCCCAGACCCGGAATTTCTTCCTGACCGAGACCGGCGAGGTGGACGAGGAGAGGCTGGCCCGGCGTAAGCACACGCTGATCAGGTGGCTCAGGGAGACCGCGGCCTGCGACCTGGACGAGCGATTCGCGGGCTACCTGCTGGCCATGGGGATAAGCCACGGCTACCCCCCGGCCCACCGCGAGCACCTGGGCCCGGTGCCGTCGAGGCACATGATAGGCACCATCTCCTTCGTCCAGTCCGCCATCGCAGACCTGCTCCTCCGGGAGATGGACGATACCGAGCTCGCCCTGCGGACGAGCATGGCCTGGAACAAGGTCCTCATGGTGGAGCTGGTCATGCTGCTGGCGGGCTACATCACCCAGCCCGACGGCACGCCCTGAGCCGCCGGCGGGACGAGTACCGGACAGAAGGCGTCCTGTTGTTGGGCCTGGGAGCGGTCTGGTACAATCCCTGGAGACTTTCCCTGTGACCGGCAAGCTCCGGCAACCCGACGGTGTGAGTGGAACAAGACGATAACCGGCAGCCATCGGAAAAACCAGGGTTCTTCGCATCCCTGGCCTACCCCGATTACCGGCGCCTGTGGATAGCCACCGCCACTTCCCAGTCGGCTGCGTGGGCGCTCATCGTGCTCCGGGGCGCCCTGGTCTACCGGATGACCGAGTCCAACGCCTGGGTAGGGTTCGCGACCATGGCGGCCCTCCTGCCCAGCCTGGTGGTCACGCCCCTGTCCGGCCTGCTGGCAGACCGGTTCGACCGGCGCAGAGTCCTGGCCGTCACCTACGCGCTGAACCTGGGCCACACCGTGCTGCTGGCCCTCCTGTTGTTCCGTGGAGACTCGGACGGCTACCTCATCAACGAGTACCACATCCTGATACTGGCCGTATTCAACGGCTGCATCCGGGCCACGGAGCTTCCCACCAACCAGGCCCTGCTGCCCAACCTGGTGCCACGGGAGCGTCTGCTCAACGCCGTGGCCCTGAGCCAGTTCATGCAGCAGGGGTCCCGCATGATGGGCCCCCTGGTGACCCTGCCCGTGATCCGCTTCGCCGACCCCGAGCCGGCCTTCTTCATGCCCGCCGCCCTGTACGCGGTGGGATGGTTCCAGGTGGCCACCATCGGCACGGTCTCCCGGGGCATCATCGACATGGGACGGGGGGCCGTGTTCAACCTGGTGGCGGGGGTCAGGTACATCTACACCCACCCGCTGCTCCTCTACCTGGTGGGCCTGACGGTGCTCCATTGCGCCCTCACCATGGCCTTCGAGTCGGTGTTCCCATTCTTCTCCCGCACCGAGCTGAAGATGCTGTCGGAGCAGGGGGTATTCGAGGGCCCCACCTACCTGATGATAGCCGTGGGGAGCGGCTCCATGATAGGGAACCTCAGCCTGGCACGGGTCCAGGACCCGGGCATCAGGGGCAAGCTGTTCCTGGGATTTGGGCTCCTCAGCGGCGCGGCCCCAATGATGCTGGGCTTCACCTTCAGCGTGCCCACGGCCATGGCCGCCGCTGCGTTCATGGGGGCCATGACCGCGGGGTTCATGACCCTCAGCCACGGCATGGTCCAGTTCATCACGCCCGACGGGCTGCGGGGGCGGGTGATGAGCGCCAACACGTGGCACGCCCAAGGCGCCATGGGCGGGTTCAACGCCGTGAACGGGATCCTGATGGACCTGTCATGGATGACGGCGCGATTCCTCCTGAGCGGGACCGGGCTGATCTTCATATGGCTGATGATAGGCACCTTCGTCACGGCCCACCTGCGCACCATCTACTCCAAGGGAGTGGAGGCGCTGGCCCCAACTTAGGCGCGCACCGGGCCCCCAGGCCATAGCTGCCCGGCACACTCGGGTCTCCGCCCCTTTCCGTCGTGCCCGCGAAATCGGGCATCCACGTATACGCCACCCCACACCTGGGTCCCGGCCTGCGCCGGAACGACGGGTTGGGCCATTCGCCAAGGGGCTTGCTGCAAACATTTCTTCATGGCAATGACAGGACCGCCTCGTTTGCGGAAGCCGTCTTCCAGGCCTATAATGACCATTGAGACAATGATGCCGGGAAGACGCTGCGAAGGAGGGGACCATGGAGATCGGAAGCACCAGGATAAACGCCGGTACGGTGGAGTTTGCCCTTCAACACCGTAACATCGACGGCGGCAAGGTCGGAGCAAGCAACCCCGACCAGGGCGTGTGCATCCAGGTGATGGCCGAGGTCAACGGCAGGGAGGCGGAGCTTCTGCGGTTCGATTGCTTCGACGTGGTGCCCCACTACCACTACGGCCCCCAGAAGAAGAACGAGCGGCACAACCTGGACGTGACCACCGCGGGCAACCCCATCGGCTGGACCATAACCCAGTTCCGGGAGAGGCTTGCCGAGATGATCGTCCGGGCCGGCTACGAGGAGGTCGCCGAGACCATCGACCGCCGCACCGTGGCCGGCGCGCTGGAGCAGGTGGAGGCCACCGCCCGGGAGATGGCGCGGACCCAACGCAGCACGGTGATACACAACCGTGGAGACGAGATCATCGACGCCGGCGTCATCCGGTTCGGGCTGGAGTACCGGAACCTGGCCAACGACGGAGGGCTGGCCATCCACGTCCTGGGAGACGAGGCGGGCCAGGAGGTCGAGCTGCTGGCCTTCGACTGCTTTGTCAACGCCCCTCACTACCACTACGGGCCGAGGAACAAGAACCACCGCATCTACTGGGACACCACCCTGGTGCCCAACACCCTTCGCTGGACCCTGGACCAGTTCAAGGCCGGGAAGCTGCCGGCCATGATCCAACGAGCGGGGTATCCCGGCATAGTCGCCGACCTGGACCAGGGACTTCTGGACCTCAAGCTGGAGGAGCTGGAGCGAAGGGCCATCGCCAAAGAGAAGGCCAACGCCGAGGCTGCCGACTAGCCGGAGCAGGGGGCCCTAGTGGGTTATCCCCCTGCCCCGCAGCTCCCGGATAACGGCCTCGTCGTATCCCAGCTCGGCGAGTATCTCGTCGGTGTGCTGGCCCAGGGCGGGAGAGGCCGGTCCGGGGCGCAGCGGGGCGCCGTCCATCTGCACCAGGGCGCCGGCCATCTTCAGGTTCCCCACCAGGTGGTGCTCCAGCTCGACCGCCATCCCGTTGGCGTCCAGCCCGCCGTCCTCAAGCAGCTCCTCGGTAAACCTCACCGGCGCGCAGGGGACTCCCGCCCCCTGCAGGAAGGCCACCCATTCCGCCGAGGTCCGCTCCAGGAACCGGGCCTCTGCCTCCGCCGCCAGGTCCCCGCCCCCGGCTCCGAGACCGTCTTCGGACACGGCCGCCGGGTCCGTAGAGCCCCCCAGGCCCATGGCATCCAGGAACTTCCCCCGCAGGGACTCGCTCAGGCAGCCGACGGCCAGGAAACCGTCCCTGGTCCTGTAGGTGCGATAGAAGATGTTGTCCGGGGCGTTGGTGTGGAACCCCCGGTACAGATCCTGGAGCTCCGGGTAGCCCGCTCCCCCCGACTGGGCCCTAGTCAAGTCGCGGAGCAGCTCCTCCTGGACCTGGGCGTCCTCCACGTCCACTCTGAGGAAGCGCTGTAGCTGCAGGGCGAGGGCCGTGGACAGGAGGGCCGCCTCGACCCTCTGGCCCTGGCCCGTCTTCTCCCGGTGGTACAGGGCGGCGCAGACGGCCCACGCCATGGCCACTCCGGTGCACACGTCGACCACGGGGTTGAACAGGTGCTGCGGCACGCCGCCGGCCTCCTTGCCCTCCGACGCCATGAGCCCCGACGTGGCCTGCACGATGATGTCGTAGCCCGGAAGGTGTCCCATGGGGCCGCCGCGGCCAAAGGCGGTGTTCTCGCAGTAGACCAGCCGGGGATTCAGGGCGCGCAGGGTGTCGTAGTCGACGCCCAGGCGGGCGGGCACGTCGGGCCGGTAGTTGACCACGACCACGTCGGCGCCGGCCGCCAGCCGGTGCACTATCTCCCGTCCCTCGGGCTTGGCCAGGTCCAGGGGAAGGCTGCGCTTGCCCCGGTTCACCGCCATGAAGGTGCGGCTCTCCAGCGGCACGAACTGCCGGAACAGGCGCCAGGGCTCACCCCACGGCGGCTCGACCTTGACGACGTCGGCGCCCATGTCCGCCAGCAGCATGGCGGCGTAGGGCGCGGCAATGATCTCGCTGAGCTCAAGGACCTTGAGGCCGTGGAGGGGCCCGTTCATGGGACCGGCCACGGATCGCCCCCGCTCCCGCGCCCGTCGGCGGGGGTCATTCCCGGGCCTGGGCCTCGCCTTGGGCCCCGTCCTCCCCTGCGGCCCCGGCCTGCTCCGGAGCGCCGGCGGTGGGAGGGTCGTCGGGCTCCTCGGCGACTGGGGAGCGCTCCTTCATCTGGTCGTCTATCCAGCGGCGGATCTCGTTCAGGGCCGGCGGCGAGACGTAGAACACCTCGATGTCCGAGGGAAACTGGACCCTGTGGTTGTCCCCCACCAGCAGGATGGCGGACTCGTCTTCCTCGAGGGTCCCGTCTATCCTGGAGGCCATGCTCTCGTAGCGCTTGCCGGTGACGTCTATGTAAGACTGCATGGCCAACGCCGTCACCTTTTGGCTTACCAGCCCCACGGTGAGGCAGCGTTGCCAGTCGGTGCTCTCCTCCACCAGGGCCTGCTCCTCCAGGGCCTCCAGCCGGGCGCCCGCCTGGAGACGCCGCCGGAGCATCCCGTAGCCCCTGGGGTTGATCTGCTCCACGAGGGTCGCCCCCTCTTCGCCCGGCAGGAAGACCGTCTCGTGGTATATGCGGCTCACGGGGCCCAGGGCCGACTCCAGACTGGCGATGTGCTGGTCGGAGCCCGCCCAGTACCTGTCCAGCATCTGTCCCAGGTCCTCGGGCACCTCCATGGGGACGACGAACAGGGGGACCAGGTACAGCTTCCGGCCCTTGCGGAACCGTTCGGCGTCGGGCTTGGGCATCTGGCTGAGGGTACTCATGCTCGTTGGCTCTCGACTCCGGCGCTACACCGAGACGCGGACGCCCCGGTCCGACGAACGCTGCACGGCGTCCAGCAGGTGGTGCCGGGTCACGGCGAGCTGGAAATCCGGGTCCGAGCCCCCTTCGCCGCGGATAGCCCCGGCCAGGCGTCGGTAGAGCTGGGCCACGTTGAAGGGAGGGCCCGGGGGAACATCGGCGGGGACGGCGGCCAGGTCCCTCGGGACCTGGATCTCCTCCATGGCGGCGCCGTCTCCCCTTGCCCCCGTCAGCCGCACGTCGGCGTACTGCACCATCTGCTCCGAGGCCGCGACGACGGTGCCCTCGCGCCCGTACACCTCCATCCGCCAGCCGGTGCCGTGCCACGGGATTGTGGCAACGTGCACCGAGGCGACGGCGCCGTTGTCCAGCACGCCGCTGATGAGGACGTTGTCCGGGGCCGTCACCTCCACCCTTCCTCCCGTATCAGAGAGGGTCCACTCCGGGACCTGGGTGGAGACCTTGGCCGACACATCCACGAACTCGCCCACGCAGAAGCAGACCACGTCCACCGAGTGGCCGGCGGCTATGGAGAGGGTGTGGCCGCCCTTGGTCCCGTCGGCCATCCACGCCCGGCCCGAGTCCCGCTGCAGGGCGCCGGGCAGGAACATGGTCATGTTGCAGGACAACACGTCGCCCACGTAGCCGTCGGCCAGGACTTTGCGGAGGTGCATGAGGGCCGGGTCTCCCCGGGCCTGGAGGCCCACCATGTGGCGGACTCCTCTAGACGCAGCCAGGGCCGACATCTCCCGCGCCTGGTCCAGGTTCATCCCCAGGGGCCACTCGCAGAAGACGTGCTTCCCCGCTTCCAGGGCGGCCATCACCATGGGGTGGTGCATGGGCACCCGGACGGAGACGGAGACCAGGTCCACGTCCGGGTGAGCCGCCATCTCCCGGTAGTCGTGGAAGGCCAACGGCGCGCCGTAGTGCTTGGCCGACTCCTCGGCCGTCTCCCTCCGGGAGGTGCACACGGCCGCCAGCTCGTACTCGGGGAGGCGCAGGAGGGCCGGGAGGTGCGCCCTCTGGCTCCAGCCGTAGTTGACGTTGGCCCCGATCAGCCCTATGCGAATACCGTCGCCCGACATCGACGCCCTCCCGGCTACCTGCCTTCCCTGATCCAGTCGGCGACGCGCTCGCCTATCATGATGGTCGTGGCGTTGGTGTTGGCCCGGACCACGTCGGGCATTATCGACGCGTCTACGACCCGAAGGTTCTCCAGGCCCCGCACCCGGCAGTACTGGTCCACCACGGCCATGGGGTCCGAGCCGGGCCCCATCTTGCAGGTGCCCGAGGAGTGGTGCTGGGTGCCCACGTTGCGGAGCATCCACAGGTCCAGCGCGCCATCGTCGGCGAGCTCCTCGTCGGTGGGGGACACCCGCTCCACCAGAATGTCCCTGTACGTCTCATGCTCGGCGATCCTCGCCGCCAGGCGGAGGGCCCTACGGGTCCGCTCCCTGTCCCACGGGTCCGACAGGTACCGGTAGTCCAGGTGGGGCTGGACGTAGGGGTCGGTGGACTGGAGCCTCAGCTCCCCGGCGGAGACGGCGTTCTGGAGGCCCACGCTGATGCCGAACAGGTTCCCCTCGGCCTCGACCATGACCTGGGCGGGGCGGTGCTCGCTGGTCCACAGGTTGGGGGTGATCTGCATGTCGTTGGGCGTGTCCGACCCCTCGACGGTGTACCTGAGACCCACCTGTATGCCCGGGGCCAGCAGCTCGTGGGGGTCTCCCTTCCCGCGCAGGACGATGAAGACGGAGGGGTGGTCCCTGAGGTTCTGTCCCACGCCGGGGATGTCCTGGACCACGTCGATGCCGTGGCTCCTGAGGTGCTCCGCGGGGCCGACGCCCGACAGCATCAGCAACTGGGGAGAGGCGATGGCGCCGCTGCACAGGAGTATCAACTCCCCTTCGGCGGTGAAGCGCTCGCCCCCGCTGTCCACCTCCACGCCCGCTGCCCGTTTCCCGTCGAAGAGTATCCTGCGGGCCGTCACGTTGGCCTTTATGGTCAGGTTCAACCGGTGGCGGGCCATGTTCAGGTAGGTCAGGGCGGTGCTCATCCTGACGCCGTCGATGTTGTTCAACGGCCTTGAGGCAACGCCGTAGGCCTCTGGGTGGTTCTGGTCGGGGTCGGCGGGAAACCCCAGGGCCAGGCAGGCGTCGTAGAAGGCCCTGGCGTGGGGCAGCCACTCCTCCCGCCTGTACCGCCGCACTGGGATGGGGCCGTCGCTGCCATGGAAATCGCCGCCTGGGAAGTCCCGGTCCGTCTCCAGCTTCCGGAAGTAGGGCAGCACCTTGGTGTAGCCCCACTCGTCGTTGCCCCAGGCGGCCCAGTTCTCGTAGTCCTGGGGCACGCCGCGGAAGAAGACCTGGCCGTTCACGGCGCTGGAGCCCCCGGTGACCTTGCCCCGGGGTATCTGAGTCTCGCCGGCCTCGGGTGTGGCCGTGGCCACGTAGCCCCAGTTGTGGGGGCCATAGGCCGAGCGATAGACGTTGTTGCCCTGTTTCAGGTCGTCGGGCAGGTGCTCGAACTCGGGGTAGTCGGGGCCCGCCTCCAGCAGCAGCACCGAGCGCTCCGGGTCCTCGGACAGCCGGGTGGCGATGACGCTGCCGGCAGAGCCGGCCCCCACCACGATCACGTCGTACTTCATTACAGCATCCCCCCGCAGACCAAGGGTCACGGGCAGCCGGGCCGGATCAGGCGACCCGGGACCGGGCTTCCGACCGTCCGGGAGGAAGTGTAGCAGCGGCCAAATTTACCGTCAACATTGGGGGGATAGCCAGGGTCCCCTAGCTGAACCGTGGAGGAGGGTAGAGCCGGGACCAGGGGAGGAAGGCGTTGAGGATGTGAGGCTGGAATTTTCGATCTCCCTCTCATTTCCTTTCATTTTCTCCCATTCGGGCATGATCCTCACCCATGCCCTCGCTTACCCTCACCCTTGCCCTCTCCCAGGGGGAGAGGGGGGCGGGACACGTTACCCTCACCTCTGCCCTCTCTCCAAGGGAGGGGGGCGGGACAGGTATTGATGATAGGGCAACGTCCGGGGGGTTAGGAAGAGGCGAGTGTCATCCCTTCCCCACACCTGGGTCCGGGCCTGCGCCGGAACGACGAGTTGGGCGATTCGCCAAGACTACTGAATGGGGCGCCGGGACTCAGGGTTGGGGAGCAGTCCTTTCCTTGCGACGGTGGCTGTGGTATTTTACCCACTAGGCCCCATGTGCACGACGGGAGGGCTGCATGCGCGTACTACTGATCGCGACGAACCGCCACGACCGCCTGATGAGCAGGATGGACGCCAGGCCAATGCCCATCGGGCTGGCCTACGTGGCCGGGCACCTGGACCCCGACCGGCATACCGTGAGGGTGCTGGACCTGATGTTCTCCGAGGACTACGTGGAGGACACCAACCGGGCCGTGTCCTCCTTCGCACCGGACCTGGTGGGCATATCCCTCCGGAACTTCGACAACCAGAGCTACCTGGACACCCAGTGGGCGCTGCCCATGACCAGGGACGTGATCGACCTGGTCCGCAAGATCAGCAAGGCCACGGTCGTGTGCGGCGGCCCCGCCTTCAGCATCCTCCCCAGGGAGTGCTTCCAGTTCCTGGCCCCGGACCTGGGCGTCGCCGGGGATGCCGGCGAGACCTTCGCCCAGCTCGCCGACCGGCTGGAGGACAGCGGCGGCTACCGGGGCCCCGACGGCCTGAGGGACCTGCCGGGGCTGGTATACCGCGAGGAGGGGGAGGTGGTGATCGCGGGGGGCCAGGCCTCCTCGTCCTTCCCGAAGCCGCCGCTGCTGGAGCAGCTCGACATGGCCCGCTACGAGCGGGCCGGGTTCGGCATCGGCATACTCACCAAGCTGGGAGACTTCTTCTACCCCACGTCGGACCAGGACGCCGACGAGGCCTCCTGGAGGGTCATCCGGCCAGTGGAGGACGTGGTCCGGGAAGCCGCCGACATGAAGGCCCGGTTCGGGCTGCGCAAGGTGTTCTTCATCGACAACGGCTTCAACATCCCCCTGGCCCACGCCAAGTCCCTGTGCAACGCCCTCATAGAGTCGGGCCTGGACCTCCACTGGAACACCTGCCTCACCCCCATACCCTCCTCGTGCGACGCGGACATCGTGGGCCTGATGCGGGACGCGGGCTGCAAGCTGGCCATCATGACGGCGGGGGGCCACGACGACGGCAACATGTCCAGCGGCCTGGACAACCTTACCCGCGTCTGCCACACCTGCGAGGAGGGGGGCCTCCACTACACCCTCTCCCAGTACTTCGGGGCGCCCGGCGAGACCAGGGAGACGGTGGAGGAGAAGCTGGCCTTCCTGAAGAGCGTCAGCCCCGCCGTGGCCTCCCTCCGGGTGGGCATCAGGGTCCTCCCCGGCAGCCCGGTGGCCCAGGCGGCCCTGGAGGAGGGTCTGATCACCGGAGAGGGCGACCTGCTCCGGCCGGTCTTCTACCTGGCCGACGAGGTGAAGGACTGGATCGCCGACCGCCTCCGCCAAGAGGCGGCGGCCAACCCCCGCTGGAACCTGATGTAGGAAGCTTGACGCAGCAGCAAGGAGGCTCGCCATGACGGCCACACCCCATGGGACGGGATACGGCTCCAACAGGCCCGTGGTGATGGGACGCAACGGTATGGTGTGCACCGGGCACCCCCTGGCCTCCCTGGCGGGGGTCACGGTGCTCCAGCAGGGCGGCAACGCCGTCGACGCCGCCATCGCCGTGGCCGCGGCCCTCAACGTGGTCGAGCCCCTCATGTCGGGGATCGGCGGGGACGGGTTCATCCTCGTGAACTGGAACGGCTCGGGGAACGGGCGGCGCAAGCCCGGGGTCAGGGTCGTCAACGCCACGGGAGCGGCCCCGCAGGCGGCCACCCGGGAGAGCTACATGCCCGACGGCATCCCCATGAAGGGAGCGGGGTCCGTATCGGTCCCGGGCCTGCTGGACGGCTGGGCCGAGGCCCACGACGCCTACGGAGACCTGAAGTGGGGCCAGGTGTTCGAGCCGGCCATCGACCTGGCCGAGAACGGCTTTCCCGTGAGCCACGTGGTCTCCCAGAGCATCGCCGAGGACGAGGTCCTCCAGACCTTCCCCACATCCCGGGCAGTCTTCGCCCCCGGCGGCAAGCCGGCGGCCCCGGGGCAGATAGTCTACCAGAGGGACCTGGCGCGTTCCTTCAAGAAGATTGCCGCCGAGGGCCGGGACACCTTCTACCGCGGCGAGATCGGGCGGGCCATCGCCAGGTTCAGCCAGGACAACGGCGGCACGCTGTCCCTGAAGGACCTGGAGGGGCACCGCACCCGGTGGCAGGACCCCATCTCCACCACCTACCGGGGCAACACCGTGTACGAGGCCCCTCCCAACTCCAGCGGCCACATCCTGCTCCAGGAGCTGAACGTGGTGGAGACCCTGGACATCCGGGCCCTGGGGTGCAACTCTGCAGAGAGTATCCACGCCATGGTGGAGGCCAAGAAGCTGGCCTTCGCCGACCGGGAGGCCTACGTGGCCGACCCGGAGTTCGTCGAGGCACCCATCGCCGGCCTCCTGTCCAAGGAGTACGCCAGGGAGCGGGCCGCCCTGATCGACCCGGCGCGGGCGGCCATGGGAGTCCAGGCCGGAGACCCGTGGCGGCACCAGGGCTCGCCGTCCCCGGGGCGGCGCAAGCTGCGCGTCGGCGGCGAGCGGGAGGACACCACCTGCTTCTGCGTGGTGGACCGCTGGGGCAACGCCGTCTGCCAGCTCCAGAGCATCCAGAGCCAGTGGGGCTCCAGCCTCATCGCGGGGGACACTGGCATCCTGCTGAACAACCGGATGACCTACTGGCACCTGGAGGAGGACCACGTCAACTGCCTTCAGCCCGGCAAGCGGGTCCGCCACACGATGAACCCGGTCATGGTGTTCGACCCGGCGGGCAGCCTGCTGCTGGTGTGCGGCACGCCGGGGGCGGACACGCAGGTGCAGACCAACCTCCAGGTGATCAGCCACGTGCTGGACTTCGGCATGACCGTGGCCGAGGCGGTGGAGGCTCCCCGCTGGCGGAGCACCCAGGACGGGACCGAGTCCACGGTGCCCCATTCGTGCCCCGACGAGCTCCACGTGGAGGGCCGGTTTCCCCAGGAAGTCAGGGACGGCCTGTCGGGCCGGGGACACCGGCTGAACGTCCTGGGCGACTGGGGAGGCACGGGCAGCGAGATGATGGTCCAGGTCCACCCGGAGAGCGGCGCGCTGATGGGCGCCGCAGACCCCCGCCGGGATGGGTACGCCGTCGGGTGGTAGGCCCCAGGGCCCACATGGATGCGCCCATCCGTGGCCCGGGCGATCCGTCGCAAGAGAGGTTGAAAAACGCCATCGCGTCTGCCACCATAGAGTCATGCGAATAGGCGCCTTCGAGATACACGAGCCCGTGCCGGAGCTGCGGGAGCCCCATGCCATCACCATGGTGCGCCCGTGGGTGGACGTGGGCAGCGCCGTCAGCATCGCCCTGGCCCGGCTGGAGGGCCACCTGGGAGTCACGGAGCTGGGGAAGCTGGCCAGGCCCGGGAACTACTTCGACTTCACCAGGTACCGTCCCAAGATGCGCATGGTGGAGGGGCGCCGGGAGGTGTCCGTTCCCAACAGTGTCATCAACTACACTCAGCCCGAGGAGGGGCCCGCGCTGATATTCTTCCACCTGCGCGAGCCCCACGCCTCCAGCGAAGAGTACACCGACTCGGTCCTCCAGGTGTTCAAGCATTTCGGAGTGCGCCGCTACTGCAGGCTGGGAGCGATGTACGACGTGGTGCCCCACACGCGCCCCCTCATCGTGACCGGTGACGCGGGGAACGTCCCCATGAGGAGCGGGGCCAGGCTCCGTCCCCGGAAGAGCACGTACCAGGGCCCCACGTCCATCACGAACCTGATCTCCGAAGGTGTCCCCAAGATGGAGCCGGAGATCACCTCCGTCAGCTTCATGGTCCACCTGCCCCAGTACCTGCAGCTGGACGAGGACTACGCGGGCGCCGCCCGGCTCCTGGACGTACTGTCGGCCATGTACGACATCCCCCAGGGCCTCTTGCCCCCGGAGCAGGGGCAGCGGCAGTACAGGGAGCTGGACAGCGCCGTCGAGCGCAACTCGGAGCTGAAGGCGCTCATCGGGCGATTGGAGTCCCAGTACGACGCCGAGCAGGCGTCGGAGGAGACCGACCCGCCGGCGCCGCTGTCGCCCGAGGTGGAGCGGTTCCTGGAGGAGATGGACCACCGGTTCACCGATCCGGGTCAGCGAGAGTAGCCCCGCAGGTACCCGGGCCGTCGGACCCTGCGGCGCGAGGTTGGAATGGCGTTCACGTTCGAGAGAGGGGACCCGGCGCGGCCCAGGGGACACGCACTGGCCTATTTCCGCGCCTCCAACGACCCCGACAAGCTTTACGCCACCTACATCATCGTGCTGCCCATCTCGGTGGACATCGGCAAGTACGTGCCTCCCTTCCTGGCCTCCCAGCTTGGGAACGTCTCACTCAGCGATTTCTCGGCCTTCGCCATGCCGCCGGTGCCCGAAGAGGTGAGCAGCCACCGGGAGCTGGAGGGCCTGGCGGAGATCAGGGACGACGACCTTTTGGACGGCGGGACCGTAACGGCCTCGGGCCTGTCGGACATGATGCAGACGGTCACGAGCCTGGTGGGCGAGTACGCGCAGGTCTGGGCAGACAGCCCCAAGCCCGCCATTCCCCTGGACAGCGCAGAGGAGGTCCAGGAGGACTCGGTCGGGGTGAACGAGGTACTCTACAGCCTGATGAACGAACGGGACCGGCTGGCGGAGCTGTCCAAGATCGTCGGCAGGCTCCGGTTCGCCGTCGAGGGCAACGACACCCATACCCAGGACGAGATGAGACACGAGGTGGGCCTGCTGGGCCGCTACCTGCCCGAACGGTACCACATACCCTCACTGCTGCAGGCCCTCATGGACTCGTCCACGCGCGGCGGCGAGCTGGCCCAGCTCTACCTGGACCGGTGCTACAAGCTCTCCAACGGGGACGACGCCGGCGCCCGGGACCTGGAAGAGCGCATCCAGAGCCTCAAGCCGTCCACGTAGGCGGCCGGGGACCCCGACCTCCCGTGAAGCGAGTAGCAGGGTGCGGCTGTCACACCTGAGCCTGACCAACTTCCGCAACTTCTCCCAGCTCGAGCTGGAACTGCCGCCGGGAGTGGTGATCATCCACGGGCGGAACGCCCAGGGCAAGACCACGCTCCTTGAGGCCATGTACATCCTCGCCATCGCCCGGTCCTCCCGGGCCGACAACGAGATAGAGCTGGTGAGCTGGGGCGCCGTCGAGGAGGGCGAGGACGCCATCGTCTCCGGGACCGTCGACCGGCGGGACGAACGGCTCAGGGTGCACGTCGGCTACCGCTGCGCGTCCCAGGCGTCCTCCTCCCCAACGGGACGGCCCAGGGTACGCAAGGAGATCAGGGTAAGCAGGGTGCGGCGCACCGCCTCGGAGCTGGTGGGGCTGGTGAACGCGGTGCTATTCACCGCCGACGATATCCAGCTTGTCGGCGGCCCCCCCTCCATACGCCGTCGCTACCTGGACATCCTCCTGTCCCAGACGCAGCCCATCTACCTGCGGTCCCTCCAGCGGTACCAGCGGGTGGTGCAGCAGCGAAACCGCCTGCTGAGGGCCCTCCAGGAGCACCGGGCCGAGGAGAAGGAGCTGGCCTTCTGGGACGGGGAGCTGGTGACCGTCGGGGCCGGCATCATCGACGCCAGGGCGCCAGGCCATGACCGCGCTCTCCGACCTGTGCGCCCAGCGGCACCGGGACCTGGTGGACGAAGATGAGGGCCTCTCGGTGGAGTACCGTCCCAACGTGCCCCTGGACTCGAGCTCTCCCACCGTAGCGGAAGTGGAGGGGGCGATGGCGTCGGCCGTGGAGACCGCGGTCCGAAAGGACATGGCGGTAGGCTCGACCACCGTCGGTCCCCACCGGGACGACTTTCAGATGCGCCTGGGGCAGGTGGACATGGGGAGCTACGCCTCCAGGGGACAGGCCCGGACCGTGGCCCTGGCCCTGCGGCTGGCCGAGGCCGCCTACCTGGACTCGGCCAGGGGAGAGGCCCCCATCATTCTTCTCGACGACGTCCTGTCGGAGCTGGACACGTCGCGGCGCAGGAGGGTCCTGGAGCGCGTCACCCGGTACCAGCAGGTGGTCGTGACGATGACCGAGCCGCCCGACGCCGAGGTCGTAGCCGGCGTGTGGAGACCCCAGGCCGGACCACCCGCCCCCGTATCCTTCTTCCGCCTCGAGGCCGGGGCCGTAGTCCCAGACCCGGCGATGGGCAATAGCCTGGGTCAGCCAGCCTGACGGCGGCGGCCAGGGTCCCTACTCCGGGCCTCCGTCGGGCATCTGGGGGCCCGGGTCGTCGGCATCGGGCCTGGCTCCCAGGCCCCGGCTGGGCGGCGCGCTGGGCTGCTGCCGTTTGTCCCTGGCGCCGGCCAGCCCCTCCAGCTCCAGCTCCTTGGGGAGCTGGATAGTGCGTACGGGGTAGTTTATGACAATCCCCTCGTCGTTCAGGCGCCGGTGCAGGCGCTGCATCAGCTCGGTCCTGAGGCGGAAGCTGGCCAGGCGGTCCCGGGACTGCATGAAGAGCCAGAAGTTCACGTTGGAGTCGCCAAAGCTGTCGTACCCGAACCACGCGCCGTACTCGGGCACGGAGTCCTCGGGGTTGGCCGCCATCACCTCGTCCATCACCTCTTTGGACACCCTCTCCACGGTGACCAGGTCGCTGTCGTAGCTTACGCCGCACTCCAGGTAGACGTTCACCGCGGGGATCGGCCTCTGGTAGTTGGTCAGGATGTTCTCGGCGAACCTGGAGTTGGGCACCACCACCAGGTTGTTTCCCCACGTGCGGATCCGGACGCTGCGCCAGCCCACGTCTATGACGTAGCCGGCAATCCCTCCCTCGAGCTCGATGTAGTCCCCGGGACTGACGGCACCTTCGGTCATCACGTAGGTCCCGGCAAACAGGTTGGAGAGGGTGGGCTGGATGGCGAGGGCCACGGCCAGTCCGCTGAGGCCCAACCCGGCGATCAGCGGACTGATATTGATGTTGAACTGGTCCAGCACCAGCAACCCGCCCAGACCGTAGACGATGGCGGCGGACACGCGCCTGACCAGCGGCTGCAGCTGGGGGTCCAGCCGGAACTTGCCCCCAGTGTCCGCCGTCTCCACGTACCAGTCCAGGGTCCTGGAGATGACGGAGGAGGTCGCGGCCACCCCCAGGGCGATGGCCAACGCGGCGGTGACCGTATTGACGACCCTCTGCTCTCCGGCAGTCAGGTCCAGGGGAATCGAAAAGGCCAGGAAGCCCCCCAGCAGGACGACCCCGAGAACGATGGGCTTCCGGATGGCCAGAGCCAGCTTGCCGTCCAGGTCGGTGGCGGTCCAGTCGGTGGCCCGGAGGACCAGGGGAAACACGACAAGGCCGACGATGGTGGCGATAACTATGGACCCGGCGAATATGGACGCGGCGAATACGGCGTCCGCCCAGGGTGCGTCCCCCAGACCGAACACCGCCAGACGGGAGGCGGTGGTGGGCTGCGGCGCCAACGCCGACAGGAGCGGGGTCCACATGACGTTACAACCCCGGGATCCTGAGCTGGACCCCCGCCTTCTCTTCCTGGAGGTAGGCTACGGCGACGGAGTCGAAGGCCCCCCATCCGCGGAAGAGGGCCTCCACGTGTCTCTGGTCCACCAGGTTGGACAGGTCCATGGGGACGCCCAGCTCCCTGCCCAAGTCGGTGGCCAGCCTGACGTCCTTGGCGGCGAGAGCCGTGGCGAACCCCGGCTCGGTGTTGCCCTTGAAGAGAGAGTTGCAGAAGCTGCTGGTCAGCCTGTAGGAGGCGCCCGAGCTGTTGGACATGACGTCGGCCAGTACGGCCAGGTCCACCCCGGCCTTGACTCCCAGGGTCAGCGCCTCGGCCAGCAGGACCCCGTTCCCCATGCTCACCAGGTTGTTGCAGAGCTTCACTATCATGCCGGCCCCTATGGCCCCGCAGTAGACCACGTGGCTCCCCATGGCTTCCAGGGCCGGCCTGATACGGTCGAACACCGCCCGGTCGCCGCCGACCATGAGGGCGAGGGTACCCGCCGCGGCGCCGGTAACGCCGCCGCTCACGGGGGCGTCCATGACGGCCACCCCCCGCTCGGCACATATCTGGTGGACGCGGCGGATGGCGTTGGGTGAGTTGGTGGACAGGTCGACGTAGATGGAGCCCTCCCCGGCCCCCTGGAGCACGCCGTCTTCGCCCAACACCACGGCGTCGACTTCCCTGGGGCCGGGCAGCGACGTGAAGACCACCTCGTTGCCCGGCACCGTGTCCCTGGGCGTATCGGCCCAGTCCGCTCCCATCTCCAGCAGGTTGGTGGCCGACTCCCGCCGCAGGTCGTGAACGGTGAGCTTGTGGCCCGCCTTGATGAGGTTGGCGGCCATGGGATTGCCCATGTTCCCAAGGCCGATGAAGCCCAGATTCATCGGACGCAGCCCTCCCCGGGGTCTAGCTCTCGACCAGGTCCCTGAGGGCCTCGGTCAGGCCTGGGAGGATGTTCTTCCAGTCCCCCACGACGCCGTACCGGGCCTCCCTGAAGATGTTGGCCTCGGAGTCCTTGTTTATGGCCACGATCACCTTGGACCCCGAGCAGCCGGCCATGTGCTGGCTGGCTCCGGAGATGCCCACGGTGATGTACAGGTCGGGCGTGATGGTCACTCCCGTGAGGCCTATCTGGTAGCTGGAAGGCACCCAACCGGAGTCCACCGCCGCCCGGGAGGCGCCTATACCCGCGCCGATCAACGAGGCCAGCTCCTGCAGGTCGTCGAAGGGCTCCGGCCCCCCCAGCCCGCGGCCGCCGGCCACCACGATGCCCGCCTCCTCCAGCTTGATGCCCCTGGCCTCTTCCTTGACGGTCTCCACCACCCGGGACCTGGCCATGGATGCGTCCAGGTCTACGGCGAAGTCGACCACCTCGGCATGGCGCGACTCGTCGGCTTCCAGGGGCTCGTAGGCCTTGGGCCTTATGGCGGCCATCTGGGGCGTCCCGTTGCACGACACGGTGGCCATGGCGTTGCCGCCGTACACGGGGCGCGTCGCCAGCAGCCTGCCGGACTCGTCCATTCGTACTTCCAGGCAGTCCTGGGCGAGGCCCGTCGACAGCCTGAAGGCCAGACGCGGAGCGAGGTCCCGGCCCGACGCCGTACGTCCCACCAGCAGCACCGCCGGGGCCACGGCCCTGGCGAGACTCTCCAGGGCCGCAAGGTACAGGTCCGGATGGTACTCCTCCAGCAGGGGATGGGCCACCGCATAGACCCGGTCGGCCCCGTGCCTGGCGGCCTCTTCGGCGGCACTGCCTGGGGCTCCGCCCAGCAGGCCCACCGCCAGATCCTGGCCCAGGCTGTCGGCCAGCCCACGGCCCGCGGCCAGCATCTCCTTGCTGGTGGAGCTCAGCTCTCCATCCGCGGTCTCTCCAACGATCAGAACGCCCTTCGCGTCCATGAATGGAACCTCCACAGTCGTCGCTAAGCCAATGGCATGGGCCGGGGGTGGCCGCCCAAGGTCATGGGATACGGGAGTCCACGACCGGCGGCGGCGCTCAGATGAGCTTCGCTTCCCGCAGCTTCAAGGCCAGGTTGCGCCCGGCCTCCTCCTCGGTATCCCCCTCTATCATCTCGCACTCCATCTCGCTGACGGGCACGAACAGGTCCACCAGGTCCAGGCGGGGCGTTATCTGCCCGGCGTCCATCCCCAGGTCCTGGGCACTCCACACCGTCGGCTTCTTGCGGGTAGCCGCGAGAATCCCCCTCAGGGTCGGGTAGCGCGGCTGGCCCAGCTCATTGCTCACCGTCACCAGCGCCGGCAGGTCCGCCTCTACCACCTCGTACCCGTCGGGAACGATTCGCTCGACGGACACCTGACCATCCCCCACCTCCACCTTCCTCCCGATGGTAATGCATGCGGTCCCCAGGATCTCCGCCACGCCCAGGGGGACCTGGGCGTTGTCCCAGTCAGACGCCTGGCGCCCGCAGATGATCAGGTCGAACTCCCCGTGTTTCTTCACCGCCGCGGCCAGGACCTGGGCCGTGCCGTAGCTGTCCACGGGGTTCTCGAAGGTCTCGTCGTCCACCAGGACCAGCTCGTCGGCCCCCATGGACAGGGGCTTCTTCATCACGTCCATGGCAAAGGCCTTGCCCATGGATATGACGGCTACGATGGACTCCTGGGAGTCCTTGATCTGCAGCGCGGCCTCCACGGCGTTCTCGTCGAACCCGTTCACCACGGGCGGGATGTTCGCGGGGGTGACCACCCGCCTGTTCTCCCGATCGACCTGAAACGCCGACGCGGGCATCTCCGGATCGATCACTTGCTTGGCGAGGACGACGATGTTGAGGGCCATGGGAACTCCTGGCTGAGTGTCGGGACCGGCTGGAAGCCAAGCTGAAATATAGCACCGGCCCCTGTGACTGTCAACGAAACAACGCTGCGCCGCGGCGGGCTTCTCAGGGCTGCCCCAGTCCCCCGCCCTTGCGCTGAAACACGTACATCAGCAGCACCGCCGCCGGAATGGCCAGGATGATCAGCGCCAGGAGGACAAGGAACGCGAGGGGGCCCAGCCCAACCACGGCGTCCAGCTGGTGCTTGACCCAGTCCATGAGCTCGGGATGCCCCGCCTCGGACTGATGGGCAAGGACCGCCAGCAGGACCACGTCACATCGCGGCGGACGAGGATCTCAGCGTCGGCTGGGACTGGTACTTGATCGAGTAGCGCTTCTCACGTATGGAGAAGGCGGTCAGTCCGGCCCCGACCAGGAGGAGGCAGCAGAGGGCAAAGGGGATGTCGTAGGAGTCGTACAGGTCGAACAACGCCCCGGCCAGGAGAACGCTGATGGCGCCGCCTATCTGGTGGGACATGAAGGAGATCCCGTTGAGGGTGGCCAGGTTCCTCAGCCCGTATATGTCGGCGGTGAGGGTGGCTGTAAGGGGTATGGTCGCGATCCACGAGAAGCCGGTCATCACGGCGAAGCCCCACAGGTTCCACGGCATCGGCGCCAGCAGCAGCGTGACGAACCCCAGACCCCGAAGCCAGTAGACCGACGCCAGCACGTTCTTGCGGGTGAACCGGTCCCCCAGCGCTCCGGCCGAGATGACTCCCACCGTGTTCAGCCCCGTCAGGAGCCCAAAGGCGGTGGCGGCGATGGACCTGGAGTACCCGGCATCCTCGGCCCAGGGGACGAAATGCATGGAGATGATGCTGGTGGTGAACCCGCACACGAAGTAGGCCGAGGAGAGCTGCCATATGGGAAGCGACCTGAACGACTCCAGCCATCTGTCGGTGTCAAGGGGGGTCCTGCCGGGCTCGGGAGCCGGCTTCCCATCCTCCGAAGGGGGGTCTACGACCCCGTCGAGCTGCAGGCCCATGTCGCTGGGGCGCTCCCTCAGCAGAAGAAAGGCCAGGGGCAGGACCAGCACCAGGACTATTCCTCCCAGGAAGACCCAGGTGATCCGCCACGACGTCAGATCCATCATGAGGGCCGAGAAGGGGACCAGCACCATCCCGCCCACCGAAGCGCCGGCCGTGGCGATGGCCATGACCGTGGCCCTCTTTCGCCGGAACCACCGGGCCAGCAGCGCCCCCCCAATGTTGATGGAGGCGCCGCTGGTCCCTATGGCTACGATCACGCCATATACCAGGATCAGGTACAGGAGGTCGAAGGTGAGGCCCAGCAGGGCGGTGAAGGTCCCGATGACGACCAGGGACACCAGCATTACGCCGCGGGCGCCGACCTTGTCGTATATCCGGCCGATGAAGGGCTGGCTCACGCCTCCAACCAGGGTCGCGACCATGAACACGACGGATGTGGCCGTGCGGCTCCAGTTGAACTCCGCCTCCATGGGGGTGACGAACACACCGAACCCGTTGCGTGCGCCAGTGCTGACGAAGGCGATGAAGAATACGACGCCGACCAGAACCCAACCGTAGAAGAGGGGAGACCGGGACCCTTCGCTGCCCAAAAACCGCCGGTCCTTTCCGGAGCCACAGCCCCACTAGCAACCGAGCTTAGCACGAGGCACGGACAACTACAAGGTACGGCTACCGGGAGAAACCGTCAGCCACCGAGCACGTCCCTGGCCGCGCTGTCTCCAGCGATCCTCCCGAAGACGGCGCCCGCCATGAGCCCGGACCCGCCCGGGTAGTTGTAGTAGAAGAGGCCCCCCACCAGCTCCCCGGCGGCGTAGAGGCCGGGTATGGCGCTGCCCTCGCAGTCCTGGACCTCTCCCCGGCCGCTGATCTTCAACCCGCCGAACGTGAAGGTGATGCCGCAGGTTACCGCGTAGCCCAGGTAGGGGGGAGTATCGATGGGGAGGGCCCAGTTGGTCTTGGGGGGCTGTATGCCGGACGTGCCCTTTCCGTCCAGGACCGTGGGGTTGTACTCCTTGTCCTGGACCGCGGCGTTGAAGGCGGCCACCGTTCGGACCAGCCCCTCGCGGTCGATGTCCAGACCCGTCGCCAGCTCCTCGATGGAGTCCGCCTTGGCCATCGTCACCTGGGGTATGTGGTACTCGTCCCGCAGGAGGTGCTTCACCTTGTCGTCGAATATCTGGAAGGCCACCCCCTGGGGCTGCCCGAGGACCTCCCGGCCGTATGTGACATAGGTGTAGTTGCGGAAATCGGCTCCCTCGTCCACGAAGCGCTCGCCATTGACGTTGACTATGATGCCGAAGGGATAGGAGTGCTTCTGGTACAGCTCGGTCACCGTCCGGTCGCCGACTGGGGGCGCGTTCAGGTCCCAGGCCACCGCGTGACAGCTGCTCCAGTGACCGTGGGGCTGGGCGCCTATCTCCAGGGCCGCCTGGATGCCCTCCCCGGTGTTGTAGGGGATACCCCGCACCTTGGCAAGCTCCCAGCCGGGGCCCAGGTACCTGGCCCGCATCTCCGCGTTGGCCTCGAATCCCCCGCTGGCCAGGACTACGGCTCCGCCCGCGATCTCGCCGAACCCGTCGGGACCCTGGACACGCAGCCCCGACACCCTCCCGTTGGCGTCCTGGACCAGTCCCAGCCCCCTGGTGCCGTACACGACGTCCACGCCGTTCCTCTCGGCCACTTCGAACTGCTGGTCGGAAAGGCCCTTGCCCGCGCCCACGGCCTCTACGATCAGCCCGCCCCAGAACCGGTACTTGTCACCCACCTTGAACGCCTGCCGGCCGAAGGAGAGGACGAAACGCACCCCCTTCTCCCTGAGCCACAGCAGCGTCGAGTGGGACCTGCTCACCAGAAGCTGCGCCAGCTCGGGGTCGGCCCGTCCCGCGGTGACCCGCATCAGGTCGTCATAGAACGCGTCCTCGGTATAGGAGCCGACGTCCACCGACTGCTCCTCGTCGGCGGACATGTCGGGCACCAACGCCTTGATGTCGTCTATGCCCTCGTAGGCGCAACGTATGATGCCGCCCGTAAAGTAGGTGTTGCCGCCGCGGAAGTACTCCGGGGCCTTCTCCACGACAAGCACGCTGGCTCCCCGGTCCCTGGCCGCTATCGCGGCGCACAGGGCCGCGTTGCCGGCCCCCATTACCACCACGTCGTACCGATCTCTCACTCGTCTCACCTTTCAGCGTCCTGGGTCTTGCACCCCCTGGGATACGCTGAGAGAATGATAGCGGGTTTGAGAACTAGCTACAACCGATGAATCTGGGGGCGATGAATCTGGGGGCTTTCGCGCCACATAGCCACTTGTCATCACTGGAAAAAATGCTTATACTTAGTCACCGGTTTGTCGGGTGTGGTACGCCCGCAAGCCGGAACCGATAACAGCGCCCAGCAACACAGGTGCCCACAGGTCTCATCGGTAAGGAGGTGCCATGTCCAGGATCAAGGTCCTAACAGCGCTGCTGCTCGCGGGACTATTCGCTCTTCTAATTCCTCTGTCCATAGTGCTGGCCCAGGACGCCAGCGGCACGGCCAGCGTGCAGGACAGCGACAGCACCGAGTACAGCAACCGGCTGAGCGACCAGCTATCTATCGAGCTGATGGACCTCGATGCCCTTCCCCCCAACATGGCCTACGAGGGCTGGCTCGTCTCCGACGACGGCAGCCGCAAGGAGAGCGCCGGGATTCTCGTGACCGACGCCAACGGCGCCGTGAGCCAGACCTTCGGGCTCATGGCCGACGGCGAGGCGACCGGCGAGAACCTGTTCGCTGCTTTCGACAAGTTCGTTATCACCGTGGAGCCGGTGCCCGACTCCGATCCCGGGCCCTCGGACGAGATCGAGGCCATTCACCAGAAGCCCATGGGGGCCATGGCCCACATCAGGAGCCTGACCTATTCCGCCGAAGGCAACCCGGCCTACGGGTCAGGGAACTTCCATGAAGGTACTCCCAAGGGCAGCGCCGTTGGTCTCCGAGAGCAGGTCGGGGTGGCCATCCAGCACACCGAACTGGGCTTCGAGGCCTCCGAGCTTGAGATGGTTCAGCAGCACGCCTGCCACGTCGTGAATGTCATCGACGGCGCTGGCGGAGCCAACTACGACGCCGCCTGCGGTGACCCGGGAGACGGGACCGGCATCCTCAACTACTCCGACTCCACGGCGGCGCAAGCCGGGATGGCCGCTGCTGCGGCGCCGGACGAGGCCGTCATAGTCGCCAACGGCCAGCTGGCCATCGAGGGAGCCAATGCCGCCGCCAAGTCGGCCACCCAGGCAAAGGCCGAAGCCATGGCAGCCATGGCCAGCACGGACGTCGCGGTCGGCAAGATACACATAGGCAATGCCAGGGACATCCTGAACAAGGCCATGGGCGAGGCCTCGGGCGCCTACACGGCGTCCCAGGCGATGGGCACTTACAGCATCGCCCCGCCGCCGGACACGGGCGACTACAACGTCCCCACTATGGCCCTCCTGTCCCTGCTGATAGGAGCCGCGCTCCTGGTCAGCGGCGCGCTGGTCCTCCGACGCAACAGGGCTACGACCTAACTCCAACGCAGGTAACTGACCGCAAGGGGCGGGTCCTCGGACCCGCCCCTTGCCTTTGGCGGCCCCTCGTGGCTCTGATACAATTACCGCGCCCCGACCATACGTCGCCAGGGAGGACAAATGAAAGCGTTCACCGGAGGCACACTCATCGACGGCACCGGCGCCGGTCCCCTGCGGGATACAACCGTAGTAGTCGGTGACGACGGGCGTATACAGGCAGTGGGGCGAACCGGAGGAGTGCAGGTCCCGGCCGGGGCCGACGTGGTCGACGTGTCCGGCAAGACGTTGCTGCCCGGCCTGATCGACTGCCACGACCACCTGGGCGTACACGAATACGACCTGTGGGGTCGTTGGGGTCTCGGAGAGCCCGGGAGCACACGTCATCTTCGGACCGCCAGGGTCCTGGAGCAGACGCTAATGAGCGGCTACACCACGGTCCGCGACGCCGGTTGGCTGGACGCGGGCTTCAGGCTCGCCATCGAGGAGGGACTTATCGCCGGGCCGCGCCTCCAGGTCGCCGTGGGCCCGATATCCGCCACCGGTGGTCTGGCGGACAAGAGCAGCCCCTCGGGACACCATCCTCCCATCCAGGCGGACCCAAGCCTCCCCGACGGCGTCGCCGACGGAGTGGACGAGGTGCGGGCCATGGTCAGGGAGATGGTCCGAGTGGGAGCGGACGTGATAAAGTTCGCCACCACCGGCGGCGCGGCCTCCAGGCGTGGCCACGGCCCCAAGGACATCGAGTACGGCCTGGACGAGGTGCAGGCCTTGGTACAGGAGGCCCACGCCATGGGCAGGCGCGCCATGTGCCACGCCCTGGGCGGACCCGGCCTCCGCAACGCCATCGAAGCGGGCGCCAACTCCATAGAGCACGGCACCTACCTGGACGAGGACCCGGACCTGGTCAAGATGATGGCCGACAAGGGGACCTTCTTTGTGCCCACCCTCAGCGTCTACGTGTTCCACGGCACCAGGGGCACGCCCCACGGACGGGAGCGGGCCCGCGTCCTGCGTGAGCACCACGTGGAGAGCATCCAGAGAGCCCTGGCGGCAGGGGTCAAGGTGGTGGCCGGGACCGACGCGGGGGGGTGGGGACACCCCAACAACGCCATGGAGATAAAGTGCCTGGTGGATGCCGGCATGACGCCCATGCAGGCCCTCGTCGCCGCGACGGGATGGGCCGCCGAGTGCCTGGGTCTGGAGAAGGAGACCGGTACGGTCCAGGCGGGAAAGTGGGCGGACTTGGTGGTCGTGGACGGCGACCCGTTGAAGGACGTTGCCATCCTCCAGGACGCGGAGCGGGTCAAACTGGTTATGAAGGAGGGGACCGCCTACGTAGACCGGCTATGATCCCCCGATGACCTGGTGCGGTACACCTCCACCGCGGCCCCCGATAGCACTCCCCCCTTGATGGGCGGGCGGGTCTTCTTGACCCTCACCCTGACCGCCTTCAATGGGAAGCGGTCCAGGCAACGTCCGGCGATGCCTTCGGCCAGGGACTCCAGCAGGCTCCTTGGCTCCGAGTCCATGACCTCTTTTACGACTCGATAAAGGTGCGTGTAGCTCACCGTATCGTCCCTGGAGTCCGAAGAGCCCGCAGCCGCCAGGTCCAGCTCGGCCTCCAAGTCGACCTGGAAGGGCTGGCCCAGGGACTGCTCCTCGGGACCTCCCCCGTGATAGGCGTAGAAGGACATCGCCTCCAGAATTATCCGGTCAGAGGCCACTCACATCCCCATCCGGGCCCGTGGTCACCTGTCTCCCCCCGGTTTGCCGGCATCGACGGCGCTCAAGCCTCGACCGCTCCGCTTCGCCCGGCCATCTCCCGGGCAAGGGCGAGGAGGTTCCGGGCACGCTTGACCACGGGCACGTCTATCATATTCCCGTCCAGGGAAGTGGAGCCCATGCCCGCCAACTCGGCCTCCTCCCACACTTGGACCACGCGCCGGGCATACTCCAGCTCCTGCGGGCTGGGGCTGAACATCTCGTTTATTATGTCAATCTGCGCGGGATGGATGGCGAACTTGCCCCTGTATCCCAGGCCCCTGACGAGCCCCACGTCCCTCCTCAGCCCCTCGGGGTCCTGGTAGCGGACGTATGGGCTGTCCAGCGCCGGCAGCCCCGCGGCCCGGGCCGCGATGGCCACCATCGCCCTGGGCAAGTAGACCTCCTGTCCCTCGTCGGTCCGCCGGATACCCATGTCGTCCGTGTAGTCCTCGGCGCCAAAGGCCAAGGCCACGACCCTGTCGGAGGCCGCAGCCATCTCCCCCACGGCCATGACCGCCCGCGCGTTCTCTATCCACGGGACCAGCTTCAACGTCCCGGGTTCCAGTCCGGCTTGGGCCTCCGCCACGTCCACCAGCCGGTGGCACTCCCGGACGTCCAGGGCCGACTCGCCCTTGCCTATGCTGACGCCGTAGAGGTGCGGCCCCACCACCGCCGAGAGCTCGTCGCGAGTCAGCCCGGTGTCCAGGGAGTTCAGCCGGACCATGACCTTCCTGCCCCGCCCGGACAGGGACGGCGCCAGCCTTGCCACTATCTCCCTGGCGTTGACCTTCTCGCCCGGCGGCACCGAGTCCTCCAGGTCCGCCACGATGACGTCGGCATCGAAGGACCGGGCCTTCTCCAGCATGTTCGGACGGTTGCCGGGTACGAAGATCAGGCTCCTGAGCAGGTCCACTGCAGCCTCCTAGCAATGGGAGGGAACGGGTTGGATGGGAGTATAGCACCCCACCAGAGCGGGTGAAAAGACTACGCACCGTCGTCGGACGCGGCGCCCACGGGGTGGGCCGCCGGCCTCAGCAGGGGTGTCGGCCGGCCGTAGAAGGTGAGAAGGGTCCCCGCGACTATGATGCCCGTCACCACCAGCGCGGCGGTCTGAAGGCCCCGTACGTAGTAGGTCTGGCTCTCGCCCGGCGCCAGGAGATCGACGGCAGCCGGCAGCACGAGTCCCATGGCGGAGGCGGCGATGGTCGCGCCCAGCGTGTGCCCAACCTGCCTGGTGGTCTCGATCATGCCGGAGGCGAAGCCGCGGTTGATCAGGGGCACCGAGTTCATGATCACCGCGTTGTTGACGTTCTGGAACATGGCCACGCCCAGGGCCGCCGGCGCCATCAGAACTGGAATGAGCCAGAAGGAGACCCTGAGAGCCAGGGTTCCCAACAAGATGATGCCCAGGGCGATGAGGACCATGGCAACGGGCCTCAGGAACTTGGGCCGGTACTTGTCGTAGTACCAGCCAGCCACGATGGGAACGAACATGCCGAATATCTCCTGGGGGACGAGCACCCAGAGGACGTATATCGGGTCGAGCCCGAAACCCCGCTCGACCACGATGGGCATGAGGGTCATCACCGCCAGCATGGACAGATGGAAGGTCATGTTGGAGAACAGCGCGGCAGAGAACAGCTTGAACCGGAACAGACCGAAGTCCATGAACGGCTGCTTGATGCGCACCTGCACCACGAAGAAGAGGGCCAGCAGGGCAACGAACAGCAGATGCATGGGAACGTGGTAGCTGAGGGCGTCGGAGCTGGTGAAGGACTCCTCGCCTTCGTGCAGGTGCATCCCCGACAGGATCAAGGTCGCCACGGCCCCTATGAAGAGGGTCCCGCCGAGCCAGTCCATGGGCACCTGGCTCCGCTGCCAGCGGTCCATCTGCTCCCGCAAGAGGGGCAGGCCGGCCCATACCGCGAGGAGTCCCAGGGGGATGTAGCTGTAGAACATCAGCCGCCAGCTCAGGAACTGAAGGAAGAGGGCGAAGGCGATGAGACCCAAAAAGGTGCCGAACCTGGCGGCGATGGTGGGCAACGCAAAGGCCCGCGCCCGCTGGTCCTGGGGAAAGGCGGCAGCCAGGATGGCGTTGGAGTTGCCGGCGATGAGGGCCGCGCCGAGACCCTGGATGCTCCTCAACACCACGAGCTGTTCCAGGCTCTCCGAGAAGCCGGCCAGGCCCCCCGAGACGGTGCCGATGACGGCGCCGGCAAAGAAGACACGCGTGTGCCCGTACCGGTCCCCCAGGCGCGCCGCCAGGAACACGGTGCTCCCCAGGGCCAGGAGCTCGGCCACCACCACCCACGACGCCGACGCCAGGCTGGTGTCGAAGTGGTCGGCAATGGTGGGAAGTGACAGGGCTACCGGGAAACTGGCCACCTGGACCAGCAGGTAGGCCATGCTGAGGGCGACGAGGACGCGGCGCTTGTACGGGGTGTCGAACAGCTCGCCGTAGTTGTCCAGCAGTCTCAAGCGCCGCACCCGGTCATAGTAAGACAGTCCTCTCCCGACCCACGCTGCTCACGGCAAAGGGCGCGGCCAGTATATCAGCCACGCCTATCAGGGTCAAAGAGAGATTTGGTCCACGCCGGTCGGGTCTGGAGCAAAAAGCGGCCGTCTCCGCTATAATGGGCGGAAACGCAGCAGGGGGTTGGCCTTGGTCGCCAAAGACGAGTTTCGCCACTGCATGTCCGAGTTCGCGACGGGGGTCACCGTGGTGACCACCCTGGACGAGGCCGGCCAGGTCCACGGCATGAGCGCCAACTCCTTCACCTCCGTATGCCTGGAGCCGCCCCTGGTGCTGATATGCGTGGGGCACAGCACCAACACCTTCGGGTTCGTCGAGAGGAACAAGCGCTTCGGAGTCAACGTGCTCAGCGCCCAGCAGGAGGACATCGGCAGATACTTCGCGCGCAGGCCGGAAGACCGGCACGACGACGTCGACTACGAGTACACCATGTCGCCTGGAGGGGTGCCGATGCTCAAGGGCGCCCTGGTCTCCTTCGAGTGTCACGTGGTGAGCTCCCACGTCCACGGCGACCATACGGTCTACGTGGCCGAGGTCAAGGCCGTCGAGCAGGGAGAGCCCAACGTTCCTCTCCTCTTCTTCCAAAGCAAGTGGTTCTCCAGCGGCACCATCGGTTGACCCCCCGCCAGCGCTGTGGGGGCATGTAGGCCCGGCTCAGCCCAGCCCAGCCAGGAACTCCGCTATGGCCTGGTTAACTTCCCGGTGCCGCTCCAGCTGGACGTAGTGGGTCGCGCCCTCGACGACGGTGAGCCTGGAGTCCTTGATCCGATCGGCCAGATAGCTGGAGTATTTGACGGGGGTCATTACGTCCTCCGTCCCGCAGATTATCAGCGCGGGCACACGGATCTCCTGGACCCGTTGCATCACGTCGAACCGGTCACAGCAGAGGAGGTCGTTCAGCTTTACGCTGGGACCGACCGCGGCAGAGCGTTGCAACAGGGCCGCGGCCATCTCGGCATCGATGCGGGCGTACTCGTTGGCCCGGTTGGCCAGCCATCCCTCCCGGGCATGGACGCCGTCCTCGCAGTCCTTCAGGTACTTGGGGTGCACCCTCAGCCTGGCGCCCGTCCCGATGAGCACGATGCCCTTAAGCTCGTCGGGGTACTCCAGAGCGTACATCTGGGTGATGGCCCCGCCCATGGAGTGGCCGCACAGCACCACGTCCTCGTATCCCCGGCCCGCGATATACCCGCGGACCCATTCCACGTAGCCCTCGACGCTGGTGCAGGGCAGGCCCGCCGGATGTCCGGGCAGGTCTAGACCCTCGGCCCCCTCCAGGTCGCGAAGCTGGTAGTGGAAGGACAGGCTCGACTCGCCCGCCCCATGGACGAAGACAGGCTTCAATGGGGGGCCAGCCGGCAGCGGGCCCTACTTGTCCCCACCGCCGCCGTTCTTCGGGCTGCCGTTGCGTCCGTTCCCCCGCTCGGACCTGGCGGCGCCGTTGGCCTCGCCGTCGCGTGATTTTTCGGGGACACAGGCCAGGGAGACCACCTCGTCCTCGTCGTCGGGCTTCCAGAGTATGACGCCCTGGGTTATCCGCCCCTGGGACGAGATCTCGTTGAGGCTGGTCCTGAACACCTGGCATTGTGCCGATACCAGCAGCAGCTCCTCGTCCGTCTCCTTGTTCACCACCCTCGCGGCCGAGACCAGCCCAACCTTCGGCCCCGTTTTGTAAGTCCTCAGTCCGAGGCCTCCCCTGTGCTGGCCGCGGAAGCGGTCCACGGGCACCAGCTTTCCGTATCCGTTGCGGGTCACCACAAGAAGATTGTCGTCGGGCTGGACGATCTCCATACCGACCAGTTTGTCCCCCGAGGCCAGGCGTATCCCCCTAACGCTGCCCGCGGCTCTCGACCGCTGGGGCACCTCCACGAGAGGGAACCGGACCCCTTGTCCTCGCTCGGTGAACATCATGACGTCCTGATCGTCTGTTCCCAATCTCACAGAGACCAGCTCGTCTTCGGCCTTTAGGTTTATCGCCCTCAGACCGGGCGAGCGGATGTTTGCCAGGTCCTTCAGGCGAATGCGCTTCACGGCGCCCCTTCGGGTGCCCATGACCAGCGCGTGGTCGCTGACCAGGTCGGGCACCGCCACGATGGCGTTTACCCGCTCTCCCTCGGCGACCTTGACCAGGTTGACTATGGGCGTGCCCCGGGAGGTGCGGGAGGTGTCCGCAGCTATGTTGAAGGACCGCAGATGGAACACCCTGCCCCGGTCCGTGAAGAGGAGCAGGGTGTCGTGAGTATCCGCCACCACCAGGTCCTGCAGCACGTCGTCGTCCCGGGTGGTCATGCCGCGTACACCCTTGCCCCCCCGGTGCTGGAGCTTGTAGGTGGTCATGGGTATCCGTTTGATGTACCCCCGGCGGCTCAGGGTGATGACCACGTCCTGGTGGAGGACGTACTCCTCCATCGAGAAGGCCGTGACCTCTCCGTCCCTGATCTCCGTCCGCCTCTGGTCTCCGAACCGTTTCTTCAGCCGCTGGGTGTCCTCTTTCACCAGGGCCAGCACCTTGCCGGGGTCGGCCAGCAGCGCCTCCAACTCTGCGATCCTCTTTTGGAGGTCCCTGTACTCCTCCTCCAGCTTCTCCCGTTCCAGGGCCGCCAGCCGCCTAAGCTGCATGTCCAGGATGGCCGAGGCCTGAACCTCGCTGAGGTCGAGCTGCTGCACCAGGTTGGTGCGGGCCGTCGCCGCGTCGGCGGACGACCGGATGATCTCGATGACCTCGTCCAAGCGGTCGATGGCCAGCCGCAAGCCTTCGACGATGTGGGCGCGCTCCTTCGCCGCCTTCAGGAGGTGCTCCGACCGCCTGGTTATGACCTGCTGCCGGTGGTCGATGTAGAGCTGCAGGGCGCGCTTGAGCCCCAGCACCTGGGGCTGGCCGTCCACCAGGGCCAGCATGATGATGTTGAACGACGAGCGCAGGGGAGTGTGCCTGTACAGGTTGTTGAGCACGATCTCCGCCTGGGCATCCCGCCTGAGCTCCACGACCACGCGGATACCGTGCCGGTCCGACTCGTCCCTGACGTCGGAGATGCCCTCCACCCGCCGGTCGCGCACCAGGTGGGCGATCTTCTCCACCAGGGAGGCCTTGTTGACCTGGAAGGGCAGCTCGGTGACCACGATCTGCTTCCTTCCGCCGCGGATCTCCTCGACCTCCGTCCTCGCCTGCATGACGGCCCGGCCATGACCCGTGGTGTAGGCATCGACTATCCCCGCCCGGCCCTGGATTATGGCCCCCGTGGGAAAGTCGGGGCCCGGCACCCTCTGGATGAGGTCCTCGACGGCCGCGTCGGGATGGTCAATCAGGTAGGAGACGGCGTCGCATATCTCGGTCAGGTTGTGGGGAGGAATGTTGGTGGCCATGCCCACGGCGATCCCCGACGCGCCGTTCAGGAGCATGTTGGGCAGCAGGGCCGGCAGCACCACGGGCTCTTTCAGAGTGCCGTCGAAGTTCTCGCTGAAGTCGATGGTGTTCAGGTCGATGTCCGCCAGCATCTCCTCGGTGATGGATGCCAGCCGCGCCTCGGTGTAACGCATGGCCGCAGGGGGGTCGTTGTCTATGCTGCCGAAGTTGCCCTGGCCGTCCACCAGCGGGTAGCGCAGGGAGAACTCCTGGGCCATGCGCACCAGGGCGTCGTACACGGGCGCGTCGCCATGGGGATGGTACTTGCCCAGCACCTCTCCCACGATACGGGCACTCTTCTTGTACTGGGTGCCGGGCCGGAGTCCCAGCTCCTGCATCGCGTACAGGATGCGCCGCTGCACCGGCTTCAGGCCGTCCCGCACGTCGGGCAGGGCCCGGGACACGATGACGCTCATCGCGTAGCCCAGGTACGACGTGCGCATCTCCTCTTCGATCCTGATGGGCTGAATACTGCCCGCCTCTGTTACCATGGTCCCTCCCTTTGAATGTCGGCCGCTCGCATCTACGATACCCCGGTAAGGGGCCCTACATCCCGGATGCTATTGGGGCCGGATGCTATTCGCGCTCCACCCGCTCGGCCCGCTCGGTGAAGGCAACGAACAGGTTCTTGAACGCGGGCGGCACCTCGTTCTGACGTTCGGGGCAGCACTGGACTCCGACGACCCAGTCGTGTTCCGGGCTCTCCAGCCCCTCGATGACGCCGTCGTCCAGGCCGTAGGCCGAGGCCAGCAGCCTGGGTGACTTTCGCCCCTCCCTGACGCCGAGACGGTGCCGGCTGTTCACCCGGAAGAAGCCGCCCATACCGAGTATGGCCGCGAGCTTGCTGCCCGGGGACAGGTACACCATGTGCCGGGAGGACTTGGTGTCGCCGTCCCCTGGATCGGCCCCATGACTCGGCACCTCGGTCAGGGGTTGTCCCCCGAAGGCCAGATTGAGGAGCTGCATGCCCCTGGCCAGGGCCAGCACCGGCATGTCCCTGTCCAGGGCGGCGGCCAGCAGGGCAAGCTCCATCTTCCGCCTGTCGCCATCCACCCCGCAGCCGCACCCTCCCACGTCCGCGTTCCCTGCCAGGAGCAGGCCCGAAACCCCTTTCAGCAGGACCTCGGGAGGGCCCGAATCGCGCCCGGGGATGATGGTGCGAACGGCGGTGTTTCCCCCCAAGGCGGAGGCGTACCTCCTGGCGCTTTCATCCGTACAGGTTGTAATGGCCACCGTGGGCATACCAACATATTGTACCCGATACGGGGATAATTGAACAGCAGCAGGTGTCACGTCCTATTGCCTGTTTCCAGTCCTCGGCGCTGGGCTGTTGACTACCTGAAATAAAGTTGTACGACCAGGCTCCGACCGCGTTTTCATCACCTCGTGCGGCCTTCATAAGTCCAAAGTGATTCCGACTCACGATACTGGGGAGATACAGGTATTGGAACAAATCCCGGTCGGATTTCGTCAGAGTCTGTGAAGGCCACTAAAACGTACCTCACTGGAGGATATGCAAGATGAATGCCAGACTGACCGCTACGATCACCCTGCTCTCGGTGGTACTGATGGTCCTGTCCATCGCATGCGAGAATACCCCTGCCAGCCCGGACCCGACGCCGACCAGCCCGGGCCCGACGCCGACCAGCCTGGCGCCCACGCCGACCAACCTGGCGCCTACGCCGACCAACCTGGCGCCTACGCCGACCAACCCGGCGCCCACGCCGACCAACCCGGCGCCTACGCCGACCGACCTGGCGCCCACGCCGACCAACCCGGCGCCCACGCCGACCAACCCGGCATCGCCTGCTCCCGACACGCCGAGAGATGGAGGGGGAAACGAGGACGGGCTCGAACATGCGCAGGCCGAGCTCGACAAACACCGGGCCCTCTGGGAAGCCGGCCGCGCCGAAGACTACTCTTTTGTGCTAACACCGATCTGCTTCTGCCCCCAAGACCTGCTGGAGCCGGTCAGGATCAGCGTCGTGGATGGAACCGTCGCATCTGTGACGTATGTAGAGTCCGACAAAGCACCCGAGCACGACGGATTCGGCCGATACGTGACCATCGACGACCTGTTCGACACGATCCAGGAAGGGATAGACCGGGAAGCTGCGGAGGTCACCGTGAGCTACGATCCCGTAATCGGCTACCCGGCGGACGCCAGCATCGACTACGACGCCAGGATGGCCGACGAGGAGTACCGGTTCACCGCCTCGGCCTACTCGCCGAACGGAGGGGGAAACGGGGACGCGTTAAGACAAGCACAGGCTGAGCTCGACAAACACCGGGCCCTCTGGGAAGCCGGTCGCGCTGAAGACTACTCGTTTGTGCTAACGCCGATCTGCTTCTGCCCCCAAGACCTGCTGGAGCCGGTCAGGATCAGCGTCGTGGACGGAACCGTCGCATCGGTCACGTACGTCGAGTCCGGCAAAGCACCCGAGCACGACGGATTCGGCCGATACGTGACCATCGACGACCTGTTCGATACGATCCAGGAAGGGATAGACGGGGAAGCCGCGGAGGTCACCGTGAGCTACGATCCCGTAATCGGCTACCCGGCGCACGCCAGCATCGACTACGACGCCAGGATGGCCGACGAGGAGTACCGGTTCACCGCCTCCGGCTACTCGCCGGGAGAGGGCTGAGGCCACGAGCAGGAATGTTTCCCGAATTACAACACGATGAGATCGAACGAATCGCGGGGCCGTACGTGGGTCCCCCACACTCTACCAGGCTTTAGCGTTCTCCTCTCAACGAACCGGGCAAGTGCCGGAGTAGACTCAACAAACGTTGGCGGGCCGCACTTTACCATCCCAGGGACTAACTGGTATCCTTGTTATCGCAAAACGGGTTATCGCAAAACGGGTTATCGCAAAACCGGCGGGGATACCGCGAAACTGCGGGCCCGGGGCCGCCCGTGTAGTCGGTACAGAGACCAAGGCCCCGAAAGGAGACGGGATCGGTGGCGGATGACCAGAGTCCTTCCCTGGCACAGGCGCTGACCCAGTTCTTGTCGAACCGAAAGGGCAAGAGCTCCCGGGACGGACACCAGGAGCTCAACAGGTTCATCCAGTGGTGCGGCCGGGACAGGACCGTAGATGGGCTGACCCCCTCAGAGGTGGCCAGCTACTCCGAGTCGGGCCTTTGGGGCTCCAACTCGGCTGCCCAGCTCAAGCTGGTCAAGTCCTTCCTGACCTACCTGAAGGACAAGGGACACGTCGAAATGAGCCTGGCGCCCAGCCTTCGCGTGTCCAAGAGCAAGAAAGGGACCCAGAGGGTGCATTTCAAGTCGTCCCAGGAGCAGGCCGAGCTGAGCCAGGAGGGCTACGACAACCTCCAGGCCAGGCTGGAGATACTGAAAGGGGAGCGGGTCAAGATCGTAGGGGACATCCAGCGGGCCATGGCCGACAAGGACTTCCGTGAGAACGCGCCCCTGGACGCGGCCAAGGAGCGGCAGGGGATGATCGAGTCCGGCATCAAGGAGCTGGAGTCCATCCTCTCCAACGCCGTGGTGTCCAATCCGACCTCGGACTCCGACGAGAAGCGGGTGCGTTTGGGCACATCGGTCACCCTCCGGGACCTGGTCAACGGCAAGAAGACGGCGTACACGGTGGTGGACTCCCGGGAGGCCAACCCCACCAGCGGCAAGATCTCCAGCGCCTCCCCCGTGGGCAGGGCGCTTCTGGACAAGCTGCCCGGCGAAGAGGTCGAAATCGCCGTCCCCAAGGGGACGCTGCGCTACGTCATAGAGACCATCGACGGCTGACCGACCCCCGCTACTGGTCGGCCTTGGCCGGGTAGGCGCCGCGGGCGAGGGCGTCCAGCTTCACCCCGATGGAGGACCTGAAAGGGCGCACCCGGTTCTCCGCGGCCTTTCTCCCCAGGGGCGCCACGAACATCGCGCTCTTCCCCCGGGCGTGGGGCGAGAAGAACTCGGTGACCTCGTCGTCGTAGAAGGTGATCCCCGTGGCCCCCAACCCCAGGGCATAGGCGGCCAGATACAGCCTCCCGCCCACGACCCCGGCCTCGAGCTGGGCAGCCCGGTATCCCCGGTTCCCCAACCCGCCCAGGACCCTCGGGAGGTCGGCCATGAGGAACACCACCGCCGCGGCGTCCGCTCCCAGGGCTTGCTCGAAGCACAGGTGTCCCGCCTCGGAACGGAACCGGCCCGGCCGCAGAAGCTGGAGCTCCTGGACCCCCGGACTCGGCCCCGGACCCGGCCCCGGACTCAGATAATACGCGCCGGGTTCCAGCCCCTCCACGGCGTTGACGATCACGTACACGTCCAGGAGGCTCTCCGGCCCCGGACCCAGGAAGTCCGCCGGAAGGCGGCCCGTGGACGCCCGGAGGGCCGCGTCTAGCTGCAGCCGGGGTATGGGCTCCCTGGCGAACCGCCGGGTGGAGCCCCGGCCCTCGATAACCCGGCCCAACCCGCCCGTCGTCGGCAGGCCGGCCCCGGCGGACTCCAACGGGTGAGACATCCCGGCAGCCTCGGCGGTCCCCGGCTCCGGCACGCCCTTCCAGTCCCTCACCTCGGCAACGCTGTCCAGGCGCGACGCCGCGTGCAGTTCCCGCATCTCCGGGTACACGGCCTCGCTCGGAGCGGCCGGCGTCTCTTGGACATCGATGGGGAGGCGGCATTCGGGTGCCCGCGGTGAGCCCGTGCCGTCGCCCAGGGGAACGATGCAGAGGGCCGCCTCCCTTACGCCATCCAGTCCCAGCAGCCGGTCTACCTCTTCGTCCACGAATCCCGCGGACACCCGGCCGGGAACTCCCAGGGCCGTGGCCGTGGCCAGCAGGTTGGCCAGCACGGTCCCGGCATCCCAGAAGCAGTACCTGTAAGAGCGGGCCCGGTACTTCCAGGCGCTGCGCCAGAACACGGCGGTAAACACTATCGCCGCGTCCCAGGCCGGCCCGTCGCCGCCTTCCGCCAGTGAGAGGCGCCGGCGGAAGTCCCCCTCCCTCACCCGGTAGAGACCAGCCTCCGGGGGAGAGAACCGGTATACTCCCGCCGGTAAACCGTCCAGGTCCCCGCAGACCACGTAGGCCTCGACGGGATACAACGCCCCGGCCGAAGCCGCGGCGCGGTAGTGCACCTCCCCCGCCGACGGGACCACCGCCCTCCTGATCAGCCCCGAGGAGTAGTGGAGGAGCTGGGCCACGGCGGCCGCGTCCACGCGCCCGCCCGAGCCGCCGCCAGGGAGGCCCGCAGCCTGGATGGCCGGCATCTCCGGAGGGGGAAGGTCCCCCGGCAGGGCAACCAGCGGGCGTCCCCCCGAAGGCTTGTACAGGGGAGGTTTGGAGGCAAGGTCGATGTAGGACAGCTTGGTGGAGTCGTGGTAGCTCCACGCCGGCCCCGTGTCTCTATTCCTGGACATGCCGGTCCACCGCCCCCCGGTCAGGATATCCGCAGCACGGGAATCGGGCCTCCCCACAGCCGAACACCTTCGCCGTGTCCTTGGGAGTCGCCGCCGTCCAGGCGCCGGGCAAGCTCCGACACGGAGCAGCCCAGCACCGGGTGCCGCAGGTCCTCGGCTATCTCCTCCAAGGGGGCCAGGACGAAGGCCCGCCTGTCCATCCGGGGGTGAGGTATCTCCAACCCAGGCTCGCTGACGACCATGTCGCCGTAAAGGAGTATGTCCACGTCGATGACCCTGGGGCCGTTGACGAAGGTGCGGCGCCTGCCCAGCATGCCCTCCACACGCTTCACGGCCTTCAGCAGGGCCCGGGGCTCCAGGCGGGTCGTGGCCCGGCACACGCAGTTCAGGAACCGGCCCTGGTCGTGGAACCCCCAGGGCGCGGTGTCATAGATGGAGGAGCACACCTCCAGCGTCACGTCGCGGGACAGGAGCTCCAGTGCGGAGCGGATGTTGACCTCGCGAGGCCCCAGGTTCGAGCCGAGCCCCAGGTAGGCGGTTACCGGCTCCAACCTTCGGGCCTCCAACCCCTGACTATGGCGTCGCTCACCCTGACCACTCTGACCATCTCCTTGACGTCGTGGACCCGGACGATGTCGGCGCCGCCCGCCACGCACAGGGACACCGCCGCCGCCGTCCCCTCCAGGCGCTCGCGGGGAGGCAGCCCGCCCAGGACCATGCCCAGGTGCGATTTCCGGGACGGTCCTACCAGGACGGGCTGGCCCAGCCGTCCAAGCTCCTCCAGCCTTCCCTCGATCTCCAGGCTCTGGTCGGCGACCTTGCCGAACCCGATGCCCGGGTCGACGATAACGTTCTCCCGCGGGACGCCCGACGCCAGCGCCCTCTCCACGGCGGCCCCCAGGGATTCGGCCACCTCTCCCAAGAGGTCCGAGTAGACGTTGCCGTCGCGGTTGTGCATGAGGACCACGGGGACGCCGAACTCCGCTACCACCTCGAGCATACCCGTATCGGCCCTGACTCCCCATACGTCGTTGATCATGTGTGCGCCGGCCTCCAGGCAGCGGCGTGCCACCTGGGGCTTATAGGTATCCACGCTGACGGGGACCGAGAGCTCCTGGCAGAGGCGCTCCACCACAGGCGCCAACCGGCGCAGCTCCTCCTCCTCGTCCACCGGCACCGCTCCCTCCCGGTCGTTGTACCTGCGAGTGGACTCGGCGCCCACGTCGACCAGGTCCGCACCCTCCTCCTGCATACGCAGGGCGAGGCCTACGGCCGACGCCACGTCGTGTCCCACGCCGTCTCCCGAGAAGGAATCGGGGGTCACGTTGACGACTCCCATCACATGGGTGCGGCTTCCCCAATGGAAGGGTACGCCTCCGATGCGGGTTAGAGGGACCCGACGCTGGTCGGTGTGCGACTGCTTGGTCATGCCTGGGGCATACGTGGGGAGTCCCGAGGGAACGACCCATTGTAACACGACCCAGTTCACTTGCACCGTACACACCCATCTGCTAGCATGAACCGGAATCGAGCCAGCCGCGCAGGTGGAGAGAGTATGGCGGTGGACAGGAAGGCCGCTGGCGGCCTGGACCGGCTCGGCGCCATGCGTGACAGGGCCCTCGCGGGTGGCGGCGACAAGCGAGTCCAAAAGCAGCATTCCAAGGGAAAGCTTACCAGCAGAGAGCGCATCGGCCTCCTCTTGGACCCGGGCACCTTCCGGGAGATCGACCCCTTCGTAACCCATAGGACGACGGACTTCGGCCTCGCCGACAAGCAGGTCCTGGGCGACGCGGTGGTCACCGGCTACGGGCTGGTGGAGGGGCGCAAGGTCTTCGTCTACGCCCAGGACTTTACCGTCTTCGGCGGCTCCGTGTCGGAGGCCGTGGGCGAGAAGGTCTGCAAGGTGATGGACCTGGCCATGAAGACCGGCAGCCCCATCGTAGGCCTCAACGACTCCGGCGGCGCCCGCATCCAGGAGGGCGTGCTGAGCCTGTCCGCCTACGGCGACATATTCCTGCGAAACACCCTGGCCTCGGGCGTCATACCGCAGATCTCGGTAATCCTCGGCCCCTCGGCGGGGGGCGCGGTGTACTCTCCCGCCATCACGGACTTCGTGTTCATGGTGCAGGGCATCAGCCAGATGTACATCACTGGCCCCGACGTCATCAAGGCCGTGACCTCCGAGGAGGTGACCCACGAGGAGCTGGGCGGGGCCGCGGCCCACGGCACGCGGAGCGGTGTATCTCACTTCGTAACGGAGTCGGAGGACGAGTGCCTGTCCGGCGTGCGCCGTCTCCTCGGGTTCCTGCCCTCCAACAACATGGAGGACCCGCCGGTCCTCGACACGGCCGACGACCCCGGCAGGGTAGACGGCAGCCTTGCGGAGATCGTGCCTGAGGAGCCCAACCGGGCCTACGACATCAGGGACGTGGTCAACAGGATCGTCGACGGCGGGGAGTTCATGGAGGTCCACCGGGACTTCGCCCCCAACATCATCGTGGGCTTCGCCCGGATGAAGGGCCGGACGGTGGGTGTAGTGGGCAACCAGCCGGCGTACCTGGCGGGGGTGCTGGACATCGACGCCTCGGCCAAGGCCGCGCGGTTCGTACGGTTCTGCGACTGCTTCAACGTGCCCTTGGTGACCCTGGTGGACGTGCCGGGTTTCATGCCCGGCACGGACCAGGAGTACGGGGGGATCATCAAGCACGGGGCCAAGCTCATCTACGCCTACGCCGAGGCCACCGTCCCCAAGGTCAGCCTCATGACCCGCAAGGCCTACGGCGGGGCCTACATCGTGATGGGCAGCAAGCACCTGCGGGGCGACATCAACCTGGCATGGCCCTCGGCGGAGATCGCCGTCATGGGCCCCGAGGGCGCCGTGAACATCATCTTCCGGGAGCAGCTATCCCAGGCTTCGAGCCCCGAACGCACGCGCTCCAAGCTGATACGGGAGTTCCGCGACGCCTTCGCCAACCCCTACGTAGCCGCGGGCCGGGGGTTCCTGGACGACGTCATCGACCCCAGGGAGACGCGTCCCCGGATCATCGACGCGCTGGAGATGCTCCAGTCCAAGCGGGACAGCCTCCCGCCCAAGAAACACGGCAACATACCCCTCTAGGCGGCTTCTCGATGAAGTTCGGGCTGTTCTACCAGCTTCCCTGCGCCGACGACCAGTCCCCGGGCCAGAGGTATCGCGACACCCTCGACCAGATCCGTCTGGGGGACGAGCTCGGCTTTGACAACGCCTGGTTCGCGGAGCTCCACTTCAACGCCAGGTTCTCCATAACGCCCTCCCCCCTGATGCTGGCGGCCGCCGCGGCCGAGACGACCGAGAGGATCCGCCTGGGGGTCGCCGTAAACCTGCTGCCCCTGCACAACCCCATCCGGCTGGCGGAGGACATAGCCACCCTGGACGTCCTCTCCGGAGGACGGGCCGAGTTCGGCATCGGGCGGGGCGCCATGCCCAGCCACTTCGAGGGGTTCGACGTTCCCATCGGGGAGAGCCGGGACCGCTTCGTGGAGGCGCTGGACTTCATCATCCGGGCGTGGACCGAGGAGCGGGTGTCCTACCAGGGACGGTTCTTCCGGGCCAGGGACCTGACCCTCGCTCCGCGTCCGGTCCAGTCGCCGCATCCCCCGGTGCGCATCGCCTCAAACAGCGCCGACACCTTCGAGCTGGTCGGCAAGCTGGGCTACAACATGTTCGCCACACCCGTAATCGTCCCCCTCCCAGGCCTCCGCGAGGGGATCAAGACCTACCGGGCGGCCCTGGCGGCCGGAGGCAACTCCATCCACGGCGGCGAGCTCTCCATCAACCTGCCGGTGTTCCCCTTCGGAGACTCGAACGGCGCGGCACAGGCCCTCCGGGCCAGCGTCGAGAACTACGTGAAGATACTGTCCGACACCTACCACCACCCCAGCATCGATGCCCTGGCCAAGAAGAACCCGCGGGTCCTCCAGTCCAGGGAGAGGCTGAAGGAAATGACCTACCAGCGGTGGAGCGCCGAGGTGGCGGTATACGGGGACCCCGAAGCGTGCCTGGAGAGGCTTCGGTCCCTGTCGGAGGACCTGGGCCCCGGAGAGATCGTATGCTGGTTCAACCCCGGAGGGCTGGTCCCCCACGACATGGTGCTCGAAGCGATGCGCCTGTTCGCCTCTGGAGTGATGCCCCGTTTCAGGTAGCGCCGGCCCATTGTCGAAACCAAAGACGGTGCCTAAACACGTTGACAAAGCCATGATGGATTTGTTAGAGTCGGGTCGCTCCCAACGACGCCGCATGTCTTGTAACCAGCGCCGCGCGGGAAAGCGTTTCTAAGAGGTAATTGTATGGTGCAATCCTGGCTAGCTAAGCCGAGAGTCCTCGTCCTCATACCGTTCTTGATCGCGCTTCTTGCGTTCGCGGGATGCCCCAGCGACCCGACGGCCACACCGGTACCAACCCCGGAGCCTACACAGACGCCGGTTCCCACGAACACACCCACGCCGACGCCCACGGCGACGCCGGTTCCGACGCCCACCCCCACGCCGACGCCCCGGCCCACGGCGACGCCCACGCCGGAACCCACGGCGACGCCCACGCCTACTCCGGAACCTACGGCGACGCCCACGCCCACTCCGCTGCCGCCCCCCACGCCTACGCCCAATCCCCATCCGGCGGAGTTCGAGAGTATCTGGAACGAGTGGTGCGTAACACAGGACGACCCAGACATCCAGGCCAACTGCCCGCTGCCGGCCGACGTGGTCGAGGGGGCCATGATACCCATGCAGATGTCGCCCGGTGAGGCAGAGGCAGACTTCCGGGCCCGGTGGAACGAGTGGTGCGCCACGCAGAACAACCCCAACGTCCCCTGCCCGCTGCCCTAGTCCTACACCCGAGCAGGCACATACACTAGAGAATAGGGGAGGGTCTGAGACCCTCCCCTATCTTGTTGCCGATGGATGGACTACTGGAGCCCTGCTAGCTGCGGCCGCCGGACCGGCGGCGATGCTCACGAAGGGTTCAATTGTTCATGACCACCAGAAGGCCCGCGTCCCGGGCCTTCCGGGCCGCTGCCTCGTCTTCTACCCCGTCCTGCATCCAGACGTACTTGGCCCCCGCCTGGATGGCCTCGTCCACCAGCGGCGCCACGTACTCCGACCGGCGGAAGATGTCGACCATGTCGATGGGGTCGGGCACGGAGGCCAGGTCCGGGTAGCTCTTCTCCCCCAGCACCTCTTCGACCATCGGGTTTACCGGGATGATCCTGTATCCCTGCCCCTGTAGGTACTTCGCCACCCGGTGGCTGTCCCGTTGGGGGTTTGGCGACAGTCCCACCACCGCGATGGTCTTGCTGTTGGCTAGCTGCTCTTCTATACAATGCAACGTGTCCAGACCTCCTCTCGGACCGGCGCGGCCGGGCGTTACCGGCCGCTCTCCTCCCGTACACCGCTCGCCGCCTCCCTCAGCCCATTGAGTACGAGGGAGTAGGGAGGCGGGTTCACGTGGGTGTATCCCACGCCCAACCCCTGCAGCTCCCTGGCGCCCAGCGGGTAGGCCGGGTGCCGTAACGGCAGGGAGAACTTGGCCTTGCCCACGCCCTTGATACGGCCCGCGATCTCCTCGACCTTGGCCTTGAGGCGCGGGTCCCTGGGGTCGGTCACACCCAGGGACTCTGTCAGGTCCGCCGGGCCGACGGCAACCAGGTCCAGCCCTTCCAGGCCGGCCATCGCCTCGATGTCGTCGAAGGCCCGGTCGTCTTCGGCCATGACCGACAGCATTATCTCCTCGTTGGAGGTGCGGACGTGCTCCCTCCAGGGGACCGCGCCATATGACGCGGCCCGGGTGCTGCCGGCCGCCCCCCTCTTGCCCACCGGAGGGTACCTGACCGCCTCCACCGCCCGCTTGGCCCCCTCCAGCCCCTCCACGTGGGGTATGATGATCCCCTGGGCCCCCATATCCAGTATCCTCAGGATGAGCCCGGGGTCGTTCTCGTAGACCCGTATCAGGGAAGCCACTCCCGCCAGCTCGGCCGTCCGGACCATGGTCTCCACCATGGCCAGGTCGATGGCCGTGTGCTCCATGTCGATGAAGGCCGCGTCGAAACCGGCCAGCCCGATGATCTCCACCACGGCCGGGTCGGCGAAGGAAACGTAGGCCCCGATGGCCAGGTCCCCGTCCCTCATGACCCTCTTGACCCGATTCTCTCGCATGGCAGCTCCTTATCGGAAGTCCGGCTTGGAAGTCCGGCGGGCGTGGAAGGCCAGCGGCCTTACTCGCGCTTATCTTAACCCAAGCGCGCTTATCTTAACCCAAGTCGGGCCGGTTGGTAAGGGCCGGCCTGGCCGGTCTCGCCGCCGCATGTATAATGGGTCTCCCGGAGGCACGCCCGTCTCATGAGGGGCACTCGGCCCGCGCGGCCCCTGGAGCGACGGGGGCAAAGTGCAGTCAGGAGGAGAGGATGATCAGGGTGGACCTGAACCTGGAAGACCGGGAAGACCTGGCCGCCGCAGGGGCGCGATGGCGGTTCGCGCCGGGACTGGTCCCCGGCGAGCCCAACGAGGGCCTTTCCGCGCGGCTGGCCGAGAGCCCGGCGCGGCTTCCGGACTACGACGACTCGGGCTGGGACACCTGCGACGACATCCAGCAGACCGTGTCCTCGGGCTTCACCTTCGGCTGGTACCGCATCGCGGTCACCATACCAGACCGGGTGCACGGCGCCGAGGTGAAGGGCTCCAGGCTCTACTTCGAGACCTGCATCGACGACTACGGCGAGGTGTGGATAGACGGGGAGTGCGACCGGCAGAGGGGCACGGTCGCGGGCTTCAACATCCCCCAGCGGGTCCCCATCAGCCTGGACGTCCAGCCGGGCGCCAGGTACGTCATAGCCTGCCTGGCCGTAAACGGGCCGCTGGCCCAGCCAGGGGGCGGCATCTTCATGAGGTACGCCCGGCTCGCCTTCGAGCGCTAGCGTGGCGGGAGACCGCCGGCCGCGGCGGCTGGTCAGGGGCGTGTCGCGCCGGCCCTGTGCGGAGCGGTGGACCGGCGAGGATCAGGAGGGGTCCGGCCCCTCGCTCATCCGGCGGTCCATCTCCTCGAGAAAGCGCGCGACCTCCGGCGCCAGGGGGGCCGCGTCCTCGTTGCTCTCTCTGGTGCGAGCTTCGTCGTAGTTGGACTCCAGCTGCTGGACCAGCTTCTTGGCCTGGGGGTTCCGCGACACGGCCGTCTCCACCTGCCGGTACTGGCGCTGCCCCCGCTCACTCTCCACCAGCCGCGAGGGCAGGCTGTACACGTCGCACATTATCTCCAGCAGCCTCGACACCCCCGAGTAGTCCTCGTCGAGCTGGGCGTAGTGGGGCAGGTGGACCAGGAAGTTCATGGTCTCGATGCCCATCCTCTGGGCCTCCTGGGTCACCATGTAGACTATGCTGGTGGGACCCTGGTAGCTGCTGTGCCTTATGCCCAGCCGCTTGCCGTGCTCCTCCGGCACCGCGCCGGTGACCAGCAGGGGCCGCGTGTGGGGCACCGCGTCGGACACGCCGCCCACCTGGGTGTACCGCTTGACGTCGAAGTGCCTGAGCAGCTCCAGCACCGAGTCCACGTAGTCCTCACCGTAGGCGTGGGGCTCAAGGAGGTGCAGAAACAGCAAGTCGGGACCGTCCTCCCGCTTGGCGCACAGCACGGTGGTGTTGGGGATCGTCACCCGGCGCTCGACGCCCACGTTCATGATCCTGGGCCGGTAGCGGGTGAAGTCGTACCATCTTCCCGGCTTGGCGAGGCGCCCCACCTCCTGGGCTCCCAGGTGTCTCTCCAGCCGGATCAGCGCGTGTCGGCCCACGCGGCCAACGTCCACCCACGGCCTGAGGGAGACTATGGCGTGGGGCTCCGTGAGCTCCGGTATCGGTTCGTCTACCTGAAAACCCCCGATGTCCATGGCCCCTATTTTGTCAGCCCCGCCTGCCGATTACAAGGGGGCCCCGCCAGCCGACTAAAGGGGGGGAGTGCCATGACCCCGTTCGCCCGAGGGGCCCGGGCATTTGACGGCCCCAGGCTTGCCCGGTGTATAATCACCTAGCCCTCCGCCCCTCGGGTGGAGGCCCAAGCACGGAAACCCTGCCCCACGGCGCAAGCCCCGGGTCAACAAAGCCCCAAGTCGCCAAGGAGGAACGCATGCAGGCCCTCGTCGTGACCATCCAGATCAAGCCGGAGCACAAGGAAGCCTTCATGAAGTCCATGCTGGAGGACGCCTACGGCTCCGTCACCGACGAGCCGGGCTGCCTCAGGTTCGACGTCGTCGAGGACGCCGAGGACCCCAACCGCATCCACCTGTTCGAGGTCTACAAGGACCAGGCTGCCATAGACGCCCACCGCCAGGCCCCCCACTACCTCAAGTGGCGGGAGACGGTCAAGGACTGGCACGCCGCCGACGTCATCCGCAGGTCGGGGTCGACGGTCTTCCCGCCCGACTCCGCATGGAAGAAGCAGTCGGCCTCGTAGCCGGACTTCACAGAGGGTGGGAGTGAACGGCAAACCGATAAAGCTGACGGCGCAGGAGGTGGAGGGCCTGGAGCAGGTCGTCTCCGCGGGCCACAAGTGGATCGACGGCTCCAACCCGGCCTATCCGGGCCTGATACTGAAGATCGGCGGCGCCTTCCTGGAGGCCATCGAAAGGGGCGGCCACCAGGAGTTGTACCTCAGCGAGCAGGAGGCCTGGTACCTGCGCGAGATGGTCCCAGCCAACATGAGAGTCCGGGGAGAGACCGTCGGGCAGAGCCTCAAGCGGAAGCTGTATCCCATCCTGCTGGAGTTCGAGGCCGAGAGGTACAGCGAGGCCGCCGTTACTCGCTACGGCTCGTCGAAGGTCGAAGAGCCCCTCACCAGGGAGGACGTGTTCAGGCAGGACCCCGGCCCCGAGGAGACTGCCGCGCCGGACGATGCCGTCACGCCTCACCTGCCTCGAGCCCAGGGGGCCGACGGTCACGCGACCTCCACCGGAGGGGCGGATGAGACCGGCGAGCAAGAGGAGACGGACGCCGATGGACAGCCGGCAGTCGACCAAGAGCTTTCCGGCACTCGGGACGGGGCCGAGCTGACGGGCGACCAGACGCAGGAATAGCGGGCCGCCTCAGGAGTGCGATACGGTACACTACCGGGCCGATTGGGTCTCATTCACAATGGCCTGGCACAATGGCCCTGGCGCCGCGCCCAAGCCGAACAGTCCGGGCATCCGCGGCGCCCACCAATCGCTCTCAGGACGGGTACGCTCTCCAGCCGCCTATCTAGCCAACGTGCCTTTTCACACTTCTGGGCGTAGTTGCCAAGACCACGATTGGCTCTTCTCAGCAAGAATACCCTAGGCCCCGGGGCGGGTCACTTAGTCCAGACGGAGGTCCTACTTGAAGCTACTCATCGGAATACTGGCGGTCCTGGTCCTGGCGGCGGCGTGTGCCGACGAGCCCACCCCCACCCCCACACCAACCCCGGACACCCGGCCCGACGAAATCCTGGCTGAATTGAGGCGCCCCACGGCCACACCGGCGCCCACGGCCACGCCGGACGGTCGCATAGACGAAATCCTGGAGATGCTAAACGCCCCGCATCCCACGGCAACGCTCAGCCCCAGGCTGGATGAAGGACTGACGGCCATCCTGGAGCTTCGCAGCCTGTTCTCTCCATCGTTCGGCGAAGTGAGCGTTCCAACCGACCTGGAGTCCGGGCGCCAGGCCCTGGCCGAGTGCCTGGCCGGGCGTATCTCCTCACCAGACACCGACACGGAAAGCATGATCAGCGCTATGGAAATCGACGGGTTGATGGAGGAGATGACCGGCGGGCCCGATGCGGGAGAGCTGGAAGATCTGGTCTTCGCAGGCACTCTATTCGGCTGCTGGTAGGCGCAATCCGTTGACGCTTGTGAAGGCCACCATCGTGACCGCTAGGGAGGCCGGGACGATGGTCAATGTTGCCCAATTGCGGGCCCCTTTGACGGTATGCTATAATTCTCACCGAAGAAAAGAGCGAAGAGTGGAGAAAAGGTCCAGGGGGGCATGATAGACACGGACACGAAGTCTCGGATCATCCGGGACTTCCAGCTACACGAGAGTGACACAGGATCGACAGAGGTCCAGGTAGCTCTTCTAACGGAGAGAATCAGGCAGCTAACGGACCACCTCCGACAGCACCACACCGACGCGCATTCACGCACCGGCCTGCTGAAACTGGTAGGTCAGAGAAGAAGCCTCCTCAACTACTTGACCCGAGAAGACGTCACCAGATACCGTACGCTAATCGCCAGGCTCGGCCTCCGCAGATAGCCCCGGAATACCGGGGCTATTTCTCTTTCCTCTTCCTTCAGCAACTCAACAGAGAGGTCGTGCAACTTTTACCATGCAGTACTCCGTGGAACGCCGCATAGGCGACAAGAACATTACCATCGAGACGGGAAAGCTGGCCGGGCTGGCCGGCGGCTCCGTTACAGTGCGGTGCGGCGACACCATCGTCCTCGCCACCGTGTGTATGTCGTCTCGTCCCAGACCCAATATCGATTTCCTACCCCTTACCGTGGACTACGAGGAGCGCCTTTACGCGGCCGGCCGCATACCCGGCAGCTTCTTCCGCCGTGAGGGACGCCCCGGCCAGGAGGCCATACTCTTCGGCCGCCTGATCGACCGCCCCATGCGCCCCCTCTTCCCCAAGAGCCTGCGCAACGAGGTCCAGATAATCATCACCGTCCTCTCCGTCGACAAGGAGAACCCGCCCGAGACCCTGGCCATGATAGGCGCCTCGGCGGCCGTGGCCATGTCGGAGATACCCTGCGACGGCCCCGTGGGAGCGACCAGGGTTGGCCACGTGGACGGCCGTTTCGTCCTCAACCCCGACTACGCCGACATCGACAACGGCGACCTGTCCGTGGTCGTCGCGGGCATACGGGACGCCGTCATGATGATCGAGGCGGCCTCCGTCGAGGTCTCCGAGGAGACGGTGCTGGAGGCCGTGGAGCGCGCCCAGGAGGCCAACCTCATCGTGATAGACATGATCGAAGAGGTGGCCAGGGCCGCGGGCAAGAGCAAGATAACGGTGGAGGCCCCCGCCCCGGCCGACGACCTCGACCGGGAGCTGGGCAACCTGCTGAACGGCCGCCTCACCCGCATCGTGGAGTCGGGCGCCGCCAAGGAGGAGCGGGACAGGGAGCTGGGGCGGCTGGAGGAGGATGTCCGGGAGAAGCTGTCCGAGGAGTACTCGGACGCCGAGGTCTCCGCCGCCTTCGAGGCCAGCCTGAAGAAGCTGACCCGCTCCAGGATCCTGGAGAAGGGCGTCCGGCCCGACGGCAGGGGTCTCACGGACATCCGCCCCATATCCTGCGAGGTGGGCGTGCTGCCCAGGGTCCACGGCTCGGGCCTGTTCACCCGGGGCCAGACCCAGGTGCTCACCATAGCCACCCTCGCCTCCACGGGCATGCAGCAGAAGCTGGACAGCCTCAGCCCCGAGGAGACCAAGAGGTACATGCACCACTACAACTTCGCCCCCTACTCAACGGGCGAGACCAAGCGCATAGCCACCGGGCGGCGGGAGGTGGGCCACGGCGCCCTGGCCGAGAAGGCCGTCTACGCCTCGGTCCCCAGCGAGGAGGAGTTCCCCTACGCCATACGCCTGGTGTCCGAGGTGCTCAGCTCCAACGGCAGCACCTCCATGGCCAGCGTGTGCGGCAGCACCCTGGCCCTCATGGACGCGGGAGTGCCCCTGCACAAGCCGGTGGCCGGCGTGGCCATGGGCCTGGTCCTGGGCAAGAACGGCCAGGCCTCGGTCCTCACCGACATCGAGGGCATGGAGGACCACCTGGGAGACATGGACTTCAAGGTCGCGGGCACCACCGACGGCATCAACGCCCTGCAGCTCGACGTGAAGACCAAGGGCCTCACCCCCGCGCTGCTGCAACGGGCCATGGCCCAGGCCAAGGAGGGGCGGCTGTTCATCCTGGACAAGATGCGGGAGGCCATATCCGAGCCCAGGTCCGCCCTCAGCCCCTACGCCCCCAAAGTCGTGCGGATGACCATTCCCATCGACAAGATCGGCGCCCTCATAGGCCCCGGCGGCCGCACCATAAGGGGCATCCAGGAAGAGACGGGCGTCTCCATCGACACCGAGGACGACGGTACGGTCCTGATAAGTGGCGTCGACGACGCCATGATCAAGAGGGCACAGGCACAGGTCGACGGGCTTACCAGGGAGATCGTCGTGGGGGACATCTTCACCGGCAAGGTCGTCCGGCTCACCAGCTTCGGCGCCTTCGTGGAGCTGACTCCGGGCAAGGACGGCCTGGTGCGCAGGGAGGAGCTGGGGGACGCCGAGGAGGACCTGGACATCGGCAGGGAGATCACGGTGATCGTCCAAGAGATCGACCACCTGGGCAGGATCAACCTGTCCCGCCGCGCCCTCTTCGGCGACTCCGATCCCTCGGAGGAGGGCCACAGGGCCGGGGCTCCCCCTGCGGGACCCCGCCCGGGCATGGCCCCCATGGGAGGCCGGGGTCCCAGGCCGGGGGGCCGGGGCAACGGACGGCCGCCCATGGGGCGCGGCCGCGGCGGGCCGCCCCGTTCCGGTCCCGGCGGAGGAGGCCAGCGGCCGCCCTCCAGGCCCGGGTTCCGCGGCCCCGGCCGCTGACATTCGTAACCATCCCGGCGGCACCGTGTATTGACCCGGTCGCCGGGGAATATTATCATCTCCGAAAACCCCGGTGAGACCATCCGTCGAAGACGGGTCCAACACCACCGGCGCGGAGGACGAAGTGGCTCCCATGAGGGTGGCCGTAAACGGCGCCACTGGCAGGATGGGAAGAGAGGTAGTAGCCACCCTCTGCCGGGAACCCGACATGGAGCCCGTGGGAGCCGTCTCGGGACGGGACCACGGCGAGAGGCTGGACCTGCCCGACGGCTCGGGCAGCATCCCCCTCTCCGTCGACCTCCAGGAGATACTCAGCGCCACCAGGCCCCAGGTGCTTGTGGACTTCACCACCGCCAACGTGGCGACGGCGGCCGCGGGCGTGGCCGCCGCGTCGGGGGTGGCCCTGGTCTCCGGCACCACCGGCCTGTCCGAAGAGCAGCTCCGGGAGATGGACAGCATCTCCCGCGAGTACTCGGTGGGCATCATCTCCGCTCCCAACTTCGCCCTGGGAGCGGTGCTGCTGCTCCACCTGGCGAAGCAGGCCGCGCCCTTCTTCGACTACGTGGATATCGTGGAGAGCCACCACGAGAACAAGATAGACGCCCCTTCGGGTACGGCCATGGCCATCGCACGGGCGGTGGCCGCGGCCGGGCAATACAAGCGGAACCAGACCGAGAAGCAGACCCTGGCCGGGACCAGGGGCGGCGAGATGGACGGTATCGGGGTCCACAGCATACGCATGGCCGGGCGCAGCGCCCACCACGAGGTGGTCCTGGGCACGGCGGGGCAGACGGTCACCCTTCGCCACGACGCCCTGGGCCGGGACTGCTACATGCCCGGCGTCATGAGGGCCGTACGCGAGGTCGTGAACATGAAGGAGCTCGTCGTCGGCCTGGACAAGATACTCGGTCTATAGATACGGGGAAGCGAACAGGATGAGAGAAGTGAACATAGCAGTCATCGGCGCCACGGGCGCCGTGGGCCTGGAGTTCCTGCGCATACTGGAGGAGCGGCAGTTTCCGGCAGACCACATCCGGCTCACCGCGTCCCAACGCTCGGTGGGCAAGCGCATACCGGTACGCGGCCAGGAGCTGGTGGTCCAGGCGACGGGCCCGGAGTCCTTCGAGGGCGTCGACATCGCCTTCATCTCAGCGTCCAGCCGGGTCAGCCTGGAGATGGGCGCCGCGGCCGTGGAGGCCGGGGCCCTGGTGATAGACGACAGCTCCGCCTTCCGGATGCGGCCCGACGTGCCCCTGGTGGTGCCCGAGGTGAACGGAGAGGACGTGGAGTGGCACCGGGGCATCATATCGATCCCCAACTGCGCCACGACCCCGCTGGTGATGGCGGCCCAGCCCCTGCACCGGCTCAACCCCGTCTCCCGCATCGTCGCCTCCACGTACCAGTCCGTCTCCGGGGCCGGCGGGGCGGCCATGACCGAGCTCAGCGAGCAGACGCGGGGTGCCTTCCAGGGCGGCGCGCCTCCTCCCCAGGCCCACCCCCACCAGATAGCGTTCAACGTCATTCCCCGCATCGACGACTTCGGGCCGGACGGGTACACCAAGGAGGAGACGAAGGTACGGGAGGAGACGCGGAAGATCATGCACTCGCCCGAGCTGGCGGTGGCCGCAACCTGCGTGCGGGTGCCCGTTTACGTCTCCCACAGCGCGGCGGTCCACATGGAGTTCCAGCGCCCCATGGACCCGGACGAGGCCCGCCACATCCTGGCCGGGGCCCCGGGGGTCACCGTCGTGGACGCCCCGGGAGAGGGCCTGTACCCGATGCCCGTGGACGTGGGCGGCTCCGACGACGTGTACGTGGGGCGGATACGCAGGGACACTTCCCACCCCAACGGCCTGGTAATGTGGGTGGTGGCGGACAACCTGCGCAAGGGCGCCGCCCTCAACGCCATCCAGATCGCCGAGGAGGTCCTGAGGCGGGACTGCCTGAAGCCCGCTCTGATCGCCTCCCCCAGCCTGACTGACTGACGTGACTAACCCGGGCATACACCCAGGCTGGTAAAGATGGTTTAGCCACAGCCGAGGACCAGAACAACCGAGGAGGGCCGCTATGACGGAGATAGGCAGGTTGCTTACGGCGATGGTCACACCCTTCGACCAAGAGGGCAAGGTGGACTACGACCAGGCTAAGCGTCTGGCCCACGCCCTCCTGGACTCGGGCAGCGACGGCATGATCGTGTCGGGCACCACCGGCGAGTCGCCCACCCTGTCCACCGAGGAGAAGCTGAGGCTCTTCTCGGAGATCAAGTCCTCCATCGGAGACCGGGGCGCGGTCATCGCGGGCACCGGCAACTACAGCACCGCCGAGAGCATCGAGCTGAGCAAGGAGGCCGAGGCCGCGGGGGTGGACGGCCTGCTGCTGGTGGTCCCCTACTACAACAAGCCGCCCCAGGAGGGTCTGTACCAGCACTTCAAGGCCGTGGCCTCCAGCGTGCACATCCCGTGCATCCTGTACAACGTGACCAGCCGCACCAGCCTCAACATGACCCACGACACCACCATACGCCTCAGCGGCGTGGACAACATCGTGGGGGTCAAGGAGGCGGGCAGCGACATGGACCAGATCGCCCGCATCATCTCCGGGGCCCGGGGCGATTTCAGGGTCTGGAGCGGCAACGACAACGAGACCTTCTACATCATGGCCATGGGTGGCTACGGCATAGTCAGCGTCGCCTCCCACCTGGTGGGCGACCAGATCAAGCACATGATGGGCCTGCTGCTGGAGGGGGACGTTGAGCAGGCGGGGTCCGAGCACCGCCGGCTCCTGGAGCTCTTCAAAGTCCTGTTCGTGGTCTCCAACCCCATCCCGGTCAAGCACTCCCTGAACCGCATCGGCTTCGACGTGGGCAACCCCCGCCTTCCCCTGGTGCCCGCCGACGAGAAGGCCGCGGCAACCATCGACGCCGTCCTCGACCGCTACGAGATGGACCTGCCGGTACACGGCTGACACGGGGGCACAGGGATTCTCGCCCGCCACTTACTCTGGGGAAGCACATCATCCACGTGAAGTCGGAGGCTAGCTGCCAGATTTACTTCGCCAGGGAGTAGGAGTAGTACGGATGGACTTCATCGACGAAGTGCGAACCCGCTCCAGCCGCTTTTCCCAACGGTTGGACCGCCTGAACACGGAAGAGGCCACCAAGACTGGCCTTGTTATGCCATTCATTCAGATGCTCGGCTACAACGTCTTCGACCCGAGTGAGGTCCTGCCCGAGTTCACAGCCGACTTCGGAGCCAAGAAGGGCGAAAAGGTCGACTACGCCATCATGCAAGATGACCTCCCAATACTCCTCATTGAGGCCAAGAAGTACGGTGCCCCCCTGAGAGTGGAGCAAGAATCACAACTATTCCGCTACTTCGCGGCCACGGACACGCGGTTCGGAATTCTGACCGACGGCATCATTTACAAGTTCTACTCCGACCTCGACGAACAGAAGAAGATGGACTCGAAGCCGTTCTTCGAGTTCAACATGCTGGACTTCACCGACAGCCAAGTTGACCAACTGAAACAGTTCCACAAGGACAATTTCAACCTGGCGGAGACCATCGAAGCCGCCCGAGAGCTCAAGTACACGAACGAGGTTAAACGGGTACTATCTGAGGAAATGAAGGGCCCGTGTGAGCCGTTTGTCCGCTTCATCCTAGACCGGATCGAGTATCCGGGGTTCAAGACCAAGCAACGCATCGAACAGTTTACCCCCCTGGTGCAGTCGGCATTCTCGAACTTCGTGAAAGACCTGCTGGACGCCCGGTTGAAGTCGGCCCTAGAACGGAGCAACGAACAGATCGGTGGGCCCGTGGATGCACCCCAAAAACCACAACCTGCCCCGGTGCGAGGGCCCGCTACGGAACTCCCGCTGGATGTGTTTTGCAAAACGCGCTCCGGGATCAATGCCATGGGACGCCAAGAGGCCGATGCCTTCATCTTGTTGGCTGGCTCCACGCTACGGAAGCAGACGGGACCGAATCTGGCTAGAACCTACGGCGACCTGAGGGAGTCCATGTTGAAGAATGGGCAATTGGTCGATGATGGGCCAGATCTGTACCGCCTGACCCAGGATCATCGGTTTGGCTCTTCATCTGGGGCAGCCGTATTTGTGATGGGGGCCCCTTGGAGCGGGCCCAGGGCGTGGAAAGACGCGGAGGGACGAAGTTTGAAGGAGTTGCAAGCGTAGGAATTGACCACCTCGAGAAGGCCCCTCCTACTGCCTGTGGATTTGGCAGCCGTGGCCGTGGTTCTTTAGCATGCAACCCGCAGCGAGGCACACGAGAACCCGACTCACATCATGCCGCCGACGACCTTGACCTAAGAAACGGATGGTCGTGCGATCAGCAGCGTGGGGAACCATTCGGTAGGCAACGCCAGAGCGGTCCGCCACGTTGACTACACATCAAAGACCCAATGGACCGATACGGTCAGCGGGGCCCCGACCGTCAACCTTGGCAGGTATGGCACCAGGAGAACCGTGGGCTACTACATGAGAGCGTCAATGGTGATATCGTGGGCGTCTATCCCACCACACGCTGGAATGGTGGTGGACGAAGTGGGGACCAGCCCCCCAGCTCACATCACAGGCTTCTTCACGATGGTCTCCCACCGGCGGGGGCCGGTGGAGACCAGGTGGACCGGGCAGCCGATGAGCTCCTCGATGCGGTTGACGTAGGCGGCGGCCTCGGGGGGAAGCTGGGACATATCGGTGGCGCTGGCCGTCTGACCGTCCCAGCCGGGCATCTCCTCGTAGATGGGCCTGCACTTCTCCAGGGTCGCCAGGCTGGTGGGGAACCTGTCCACGGCCTGACCGTCCAGGTCGTACCCCACGCACACCTTGATGGACGGGAACCCGTCCAGCACGTCCAGCCTGGTCAGCACCAGGGAGGTGAAGCCGTTCAGCGTGGCGCTGTACCGGCCGGCGACGGCGTCGAACCAGCCGATGCGCCTGGCCCGCCCCGTGGTGACCCCGTACTCCCAGGCTTTCTCCCTGAGCAGGCCCGCCGTGTCCTCCTCCATTTCCGCCGTCAGCGGTCCCCCGCCGACCCTGGTGGAGTAGGCCTTGAAGACCCCGGTGACCCCCGTGATCTCCCGGGGGCTCAGCCCCAGCCCGGTGCAGGCGCCGCCGATGGAGGGGTTGGACGAGGTCACGTAGGGATATGTCCCGTGGTCCAGGTCCAGCAGCGTGCCCTGAGCGCCCTCCAGCAGCACCCCTTCTCCCCTGGCCAGGCTGTCCTGGACCACCAGCTCGGTCTGGCGGACGTAGGGCTTCAGGTCGTTGCCCCACACGAAGCACTTCTCCAGCACCTCGTCGGCGGGGATGGGGTCCGCGCCGTATACCTTGGTCATGAGGGCGTTCTTGAAATCGATAACCGGGTCCAGCCTGCCCCGCAGGTACTCGGGGTCCAGCAGGTCCCCGACCCTGACGCCGACGCGGGACGCCTTGTCCATGTAGGCGGGCCCGATGCCCGTGCCCGTGGTGCCGATGGCCTTGGAGCCCCGGGCCTTCTCCTCCAGGGAGTCCAGGCGGACGTGGTACGGCATCACCACGTGGGCGCGGTCGCTCACGGCCAGCCGCCGGACGTCGACGCCCCTGTCCGACAGCCCCTTCAGCTCGGCCAGGAGCACGTCGGGGTCCACCACCACGCCGTTCCCGATCACCGGGGTCACCTGCGGCCATAGGATCCCCGAGGGGACCAGGTGCAGGGTGAACTCGCCGTCCTCGTTGACGACGGTGTGCCCGGCGTTGTTGCCCCCCGCGTACCGCGCCACGCAGTGGGCCTTCCCGGCAAGGTAGTCGACCACCTTGCCCTTGCCCTCGTCGCCCCACTGGGCGCCAATTACCGCGTAGGCGGGCATATCTCCTCCGACAGGGTATTGGCAGACAAAGCCTGGGGTCGCCGGCAGGCGCGCACCCGTCCGGCAACCCTGGGGGAGTATATCAAAAATGCCCAACCTTGGGAAGAAGCCCCAAGCGTAACGGGGCGGAGCTTTTCGTTCGCCCCCTCCCGTGGAGAGGGCGGCGCCCACCGTCATTCCCGCGCGCGGAGGCCCTTGCGGAACTCCCGGTGTGGGACAAATTACGAGGGACGGCTGGCCGCGCTCGTGGGATCTGGATACCCGCTTTCGCGGGTATGACGGTTATGGGCGGTCTCCTTTCTCGCGGGTATGACTGTTATGCGCGGTCTCCTTTCTCGCGGGTATGACTGTTATGCGCGGTCTCCCTTCGCGGGAGTGCCGGAGTCGGGCACGTTGAGGTTTGCACCTGCCTCGGACGACGGTGATTTCTTCCTCCCGCAGAAAGCCCTATGCTATAATTCTGGTGTACCGTGGCCTCGCGTCGGGACAAGGACGCCGGGGCTCGAACGCGCGCCAGGCCGGGCTCGCTCTGAAGCCGGAGAGGAGAGGCAACGCCAGGTGATAGGTGACGACATGGGCGCATTCGACGAGCTGAAAGTGTTCTGCGGCAACGCCAATCCCAAGCTTGCCCAGTCCGTCTGCGACTACCTGAACATACCCATCGGCAAGGCCGACGTGTTCAAGTTCAGCAACGACAACACCTTCGTCCGCATACTGGAGAACATCCGCCAACGGGACGTGTTCATCATCCAGTCCACCTGCACCCCGGTGAACGACAACCTCATGGAGCTCCTGATACTCATCGACGCCGCCAAGCGGGCCTCCGCGGGCAGGATCACGGCGGTGGTGCCCTACTACGGCTACGGCAGGACGGACAAGAAGGACCAGCCCAGGGTGCCCATCACCGCCCGGCTGGTGGCCGACCTGCTGACGGCGGCCGGGGCCGACCGGCTGCTGACCATCGACCTGCACGCCGGGCAGATCCAGGGGTTCTTCAATATACCCGTGGACGAGCTGACGGCGCTGACCACCCTGGGCCGCTACTTCCAGGACAAGGGCCTGGACAACCCGGTGGTGGTGGCCGTCGACACCGGCATCACCAAGCGGGCCAGGGACATGGCCGAGCTGCTGCAATGCCCCCTGGCCATCATCGAGAAACGGCGCGTCGGCAACGACGACCATGCCGAGAGCCTGAACGTCATCGGCGACGTGGAGGGGATGACGGCCCTGACCTTCGACGACGAGGTGAGCACCGGCGGCTCGCTGACCTCGGCTGCAGAGGCCCTGGCGGGGCGGGGGGTCAAGGAGGTCTACGCCTGCGTCACCCATCCCATCCTCTCCAACCAGGCCCCCTCCCGGGTGGCGGAGAGCCCGCTTACGGAGCTGGTGGTCACCGACACCATCCCCGTGCCCGAGAACAAGCGAAACGGCAAGATAAACGTCCTGTCCATAGCGCCGTTGCTGGGCGAGGCCATCCGGCGCATCCACGAGGGGCAGTCGGTGGGGGAGATGTTCAAGTAGGGGAGCCCGTATGGTTGGCATCCTGGGTAAGATAATAGGCGGCTCCGACGAGCGGGGCGTCAAGAAGTTCCGGTCCACGGTCGAGAAGATCAATGCCCTGGAGCCCGACCTGGAGCGCCTTACCCAGGAGGGGCTGAGGGCCAAGAGCGACGAGCTCAGGGCGGAGCTGGAGGAGGGGAAAGACCCGGACGACCTCCTCCCCGAGGCCTTCGCCCTAGTCCGCGAGGCGGCCAAGCGCCAGCTCGGCCAGCGCCACTACGACGTCCAGCTCATGGGCGGCATCGTCCTGCACCAGGGGAAGATCGCCGAGATGAAGACCGGCGAGGGGAAGACCCTGGTGTCCACCCTGCCGATATACCTGAACGCACTGTCGGGGCGCGGGGTCCACGCCGTCACCGTCAACGACTACCTGGCCCGCCGCGACCCGGTCTGGATGGGCCCCATCTACCACGCCTTGGGACTCTCTGTGGCCTGCCTCCAGCACGACTCCGCCTACCTCTACGACCCCGCCAAGGAGGACGGGGACCCCAGCCACCGGCACCTGGTGCCCATAACCCGCGCCGAGGCCTACCAGGCCGACATCACCTACGGCACCAACAACGAGTTCGGCTTCGACTACCTGCGGGACAACATGGCCGTGGACCCGCGGATGATCGTCCAGCGCGACCTGAACTACGCCATCGTGGACGAGGTGGACAACATCCTCATCGACGAGGCCAGGACCCCCCTCATCATCAGCGGCCCGGCCCAGGAGCCGGTCCAGCTGTATCACACCTTCGCCCGCCTCGTCCCCCGGCTGGACGAGACCAACTACACCATCGACGACCGCACCCGGACGGTCAGCCTCACCACCTCTGGGATCGCCCGGATGGAGCAGTGGGCCAAGGTGGGCAACCTGTACGACCCGGAGAACTATCACCTGGTGCACTACATCGAGAACGCCCTGACGGCCCACGTGCTCCGCAAGCGCGACCGTGACTACGTCATAGACAACGGCGACGTGGTGATAGTCGACGAGTTCACCGGACGCAAGCAGCCCGGGCGCCGCTGGGCCGACGGCCTCCACCAGGCCGTCGAAGCCAAGGAGGGCCTGAAGGTCCAGCGGGAGAGCATTACCTACGCCACCATCACCCTGCAGAACTACTTCCGGATCTACCAGAAACTGGCCGGCATGACGGGCACCGCCGCCACCGAGGGCGAGGAGTTCTTCAAGATATACCGCCTGGAAGTGGTGACCATCCCCACCCACAACCCCATGGTCCGCCAGGAGCTGCCGGACCTGATCTACAAGACCAAAGAGGGCAAGTGGCGCGCCGTCGCCGAAGAGATCAAGGAGCACCACGAGGGCCGGCGGCCCGTGCTGGTGGGCACCACGTCCATCGAGGACTCGGAGAAGCTCAGCGCCCTGCTCACCAGGCGGGGCGTCCCCCACGAGGTCCTCAACGCCAAGCAGCACGAACGGGAGGCCCACATCGTGGGGCAGGCGGGCCGGCCGGGCGCCGTGACCGTGGCCACCAACATGGCCGGCAGGGGCACCGACATCGTCCTTGGGGGCAACCCCGAGGGCCTCAAGGTCAGCGGCGACGAGTGGGAGCGGGACCATGACCTGGTGCTGTCCCTGGGAGGCCTGCACGTCATCGGCACCGACCATCACGAGGCCCGCCGCATCGACAACCAGCTCAGGGGACGGTCGGGACGCCAGGGCGACCCCGGAAGCTCCAGGTTCTACGCGTCCCTGGAGGACGAACTGATGACGCGGTTCGGCGGAGACCGCATCAAGGGCATGATGAACCTCGTGGGCATGGACGACGAGACCCCCATCGAGAACCGTATCGTGACCAAGTCCCTGGAGAGCGCGCAGGTCAAGGTCGAGGGCCGTCACTTCGAGGTGAGGAAGCACCTCCTGGAGTACGACGACGTCCTCAACAACCAGCGTACCGTCATCTACGCGCAACGCCGGGAGGCCCTCACCGGTACGGACCTGAAGGCCAACATCCTCTCGTTGGTGGAGGAGGAGATCAACTCCCTGGTGTCCAGGTACCTGCCCGGCCGCGAGGCCCAGGACTGGGAGATCGAGCCCTTCATGGAAGAGCTCAGGACGATATTCCCCCTGCCGGCTTCCCTCGGCTCCCCGGAGGATGTCGCGGCCACGAAACGGGACCAGATCAGCGAGACGCTGCTGGCCCACTCCCGGGAGATGTACCAGGTCCGGGAGGCCGAGATGGGGGAGGAGAACCTGCGCACCCTGGAGCGCCTGCTGATGCTCAGGACCGTCGACGTCCACTGGGTGCAGCACCTCACCGCCACCGACAACCTGCGGCAGGGTATCGGCCTCCACGCCTACGGCCAGCGCGACCCGTTGGTGGCCTACAGGACCGAGGGAAGCCGGATGTTCAGGTCCCTGATGGAGCGGATACGGCACGACATCGTCCACAGCATATACAAGGTCTCGCCGGCCGGCGGCCAGGGCCGCCAGGGCTCCAACGGCCCCCGGGCCTCCAACGGAGTGGGAGACAGCCCCATGGGGGCCGTCGCCGGGCGCAGGCGGGAGGCCGTCGCGGCGGGAAGCAAGAAGGTGGGCCGAAACGCGCCATGTCCCTGCGGCAGCGGAAAGAAGTACAAACGCTGCCACGGCTCCAACGCATAGGGCCTCCCCCAACCCGATCCCCATGTCCAGCACCAACGACCAGATAGCCGGCCTGTTCGACGACATGGCCACCCTTCTCCAGATGAAGGGAGACAGCATCTTCAAGGTGCGCGCCTACCAGCGGGCGGCGCGCACGGTGGAGCAGCTCCCCATGTCCCTGGAGAAGGCGGTCCGCGAGGGCGAGGACCTCAAGGCCATCCCCGGCATCGGCGACGCCATCAGCAAGAAGATCCAGGAGATGGTGACCACCGGCCGGGTGGATGCCTACGAACGCCTCAAGGGCGAGCTTCCCAAGGGGTCCCTCACCTTCATGAACATTCCCGGGGTGGGGCCGAAGACGGCGGTGCTCATAGCGCGGGAGACGGGCGCCGGGACGGTGGAGGAGCTGGAGCAGGCCATCCTGCAGGGACGCCTGGCCGACGTCCCTCGCATGGGCGAGAAGACGGCCCAGAACATCCTCCTCCACGTGCGCCGCATGCGCAGCAAGAAGAGCCGTGTTCCCATCGGCGCCGCGCTCCCCATGGCCGAGGAGATCATCTCCCAGCTCCGTCAGGCCTGCCCCGGCCTGGACAGGGTCAGCCCCGCCGGCAGCCTTCGCAGGTCCAAGGAGACGGTGGGGGACATCGACATCATGGGCACATCCGACGACCCCGAGGCCGTCATGGACGCCCTGGTGGCGCTTCCCCAGGTGCGGGAGGTGTTGGGCCACGGCGGCAAGAAGTCCAGCGTCGTGGTCCAGTCCGGCCTCCAGATCGACCTTCGCATGGTGGACGCCGACTCGTGGGGCGCAATGCTCCAGTACTTCACGGGAAGCCAGCAGCACTCCATCCTGCTCAGGGACTACGCCAACCAGCAGGGCCTGTCCCTGAACGAGTACGGCATCAGCGACCTGGAGTCGGGCGCCCTGGAGAAGCAGGCCGACGAAGAGGGCTTCTACCGGCGGCTGGGGCTTCCCCTGATACCGCCGGAGATCAGGGAGGGGATGTGGGAGCTGGACCTGGCGCGGGAGGGACGGCTTCCGCGGCTCGTCGAGCTTGGCGACCTCCGGGGAGACCTCCACGTCCACTCCGACTGGACCGACGGCGCAGACTCGCTGGAGGCGATGGTCCGCGCCGCCGCCGCCTCGGGGTTGGAGTACGTCGCCATTACCGACCGCTCCCCGGGACGGGGGACCTCCGCCGGCCTGTCATCCAAGGACCTCTTGGAGCAGGTCCGGGCCCTGACATCCCTCGGGAAACGGTGCGGTATCCACGTCTTGACGGGGTGCGAGGTCGAGATACTCCCCGACGGCTCTTTGGACCACCCCGAGAAAGTCCTCCGGCAGCTCGACATAGTCGTCGCCTCGGTCCATACCGCCCTGGGCCAGAGTCCGGCGGAGATGACGCGGCGCATCGTCAGGGCCATGGACGACCCCAACGTCGACGTCGTGGGCCACCCCACGTGCCGCACGGCCGGGGCCCGGGAGTCCGAGGGCGTGGACGTGGAGGCCCTGTTCGCCGCCGCCGCGGCCACGGGCACGGCCCTGGAGATCAACGGAAACCCCGACCGGCTGGACCTCAAGGACAGCCACGTACAGAGAGCCGTGGCCCTGGAAGTGCCCCTGGCCATCGGGAGCGACGCCCGTTGCATCCCCGACCTGGCCCACGTCCGGTTCGGTGTCGCCATGGCCCGCCGCGGGTGGTGTGAGTCCCGGCACATCCTCAACACCCTTCCCCTGGCGGACCTCCTGGCCTACCTGAGTACCCCGAAACCCCACCGCCGTTCCCTGCTCGCGGGGCACGGCTAGCCTGGGAAGCCGCTCATGGCCAAGAGCCCCGGCGACGAGGATGCACCCGACCCAAGGCCCGGTGTGCCGGCCACCGGCGAGCCCGAGGCCGTTGTCCACCTCCGCAGGGCGGTCCACGGTGGCACGCCCTGGCATGAGGCCCTCCTCGAAGCGGTGGGTATGTGGACCCTCCCCGAGGAGCACCACCGGGGCAGGACCTACCGCTACCTGATCCGGGACGAGGCATTCGACTGGCTCCTGCTGGCCGAGCGTCTGTGCGGCGAGCTGGACGGCCTGGTCTCGGACGACGACAAGGAACGCCTCCTCTTCGAGGGAGAGCTGCCCGACGGGATCAGCGCCGCCCGGTTTCGAGACTACCTGGGCTACAACAAGCACCGGGCCTTCCTCAACTTCTGGTACGGCGTGGTGGTCGAGGAGGCCCTGCAGCTCGCCGTGGAGGAGGAGGTCCGAAAGCAGCACCGGGCCCGGGGCTTCCCCGACAGCGAGGACCTGGTGGAGCAGGCCTTCATGCGGCTGTACGGCGAGACCAGGACCGACCTGCTGAAGGAGTACGTCAAGGGACAGGGCAAGCCCAGCGGCCGGTCGGTGAACGTCACCGAGATGAAGGAGTTCACCTACGGCCTCTTCAAGCGCAGGGTGGAGATATGGGACCCGGCCCGGGTCGCCTCGGACACCAAGAAGGGCCTGGTCAGGCTGGATGCGCTGCGGACGTCCATCCTCAGGCACGAGGCCCAGGCTTCTTGACGACAACCACGACGACACGGGACCGTTTTCGCGGCTGCCTGCTGGGGCTGGCCGCGGGTGACGCCCTGGGCGTTGCGCTGGAGTTCCGGGCCCCCGGCACATTTGGGCCCATCGACGACATGGTCGGCGGCGGGCCCTTCGGCCTGAAGCCCGGCCAGTGGACCGACGACACGTCGATGGCCCTGTGCCTGGCCGCCAGCCTCATCGAGACCGGCGGCTTCGACCCCATGGACCAGATGCGGCGCTACCTGCGTTGGCGTGAGGAGGGGTACCTCTCCTCGACGGGGTCATGCTTCGACATAGGCAACACCGTCGCAAGCGCCCTGTCGCGCTTCCAGCGGACCGGTGAGCCGTACTCGGGCTCCTCCGACGCCCACTCCGCGGGGAACGGCTCACTGATGCGGCTGGCCCCGGTGCCCATGTACTTCGCCGCCGAGCCCGCCGAGGCCATCCGCCGGAGCGTCGACAGCTCCAGGACCACCCACGGGGCCCAAGAGGCGGTCGACGCTTGCCGATACTTCTCCGGCCTGCTCGTGGGCGCCTTGCACGGCATCGACAAGGGGACCCTTCTCTCCCCCGGGTATTGCCCTGTCGAGGGCCTGTGGGAGAGGAGCCCGCTGGCGGAGAAGATTGCCGAGGTCGCCGAGGGATCGTTCAAGGACCGGGAGCCTCCGGAGATCGAGGGGTCGGGTTACGTCGTCAAATCGCTGGAGGCGGCCCTCTGGGCCTTTCACCGGTCCCGGGACTTTCGGGAGGGGGCCCTCCTGGCGGCCAACCTGGGGGATGACGCGGATACCACCGCCGCGATCTACGGCCAAATCGCCGGGGCCCACTACGGGGCCGCGGGAGTCCCGGAGGAATGGCGGCAACGGCTTACGATGACGGCGGAGATCACCTCGATGGCCGACAGACTCTACGACCACGCGCGTCCCGGCTAGCGCCGACCGGCGGGTCATTCGCCCAGCTGGGAGAGGACCTCCTGCAGCCGGCGTTCCCGCTCCTGCAGGGACCCGAGCCTCTCCCGCTCCCGCTCCACCACCTCCTCGGGGGCCCTGCCACTGAATTTCGGGTTGCTCAGGAGGCCGCTGACCCGACCGAGGTTCGTCCTGCACTCCTCCAGCTCCCTCCCCAGCCTGGTCCTCTCGGCGGACACGTCCACCACGCCGGCCAGGGGCAGCCGGACCACCAGCGGGTCCACCACCAGGGTCATGGAGTGCCCCGCCGGCCCCTCGGCCGCCGCGTCCACGATACGCAGGGGCTCCACCCGCGCCAGGGTCCGGATGGCGGGCGACTCCTGGACCACCACGTCTCGGAGGCCGTTGGCCTCCACGGCGGCCTCCAGGAACTGGGCCGCCGGTATCCGGAGCTGGGCACGGGCGTTGCGTATGGCCCGGACCATCTGGACCAGGGCCCTCATCTCCCGCTCCGCCTGGGGGTCCACTTGGCCCGGGTCCGCCGCAGGATAGGCCGCTACCATGATGGACGCCGGAGGGTCGCCCTCCGCGGGCAGCCGCCGGAGGAGGGCCTGCCACAGCTCCTCGGTGATGAAGGGCATGAACGGATGCAGCAGGCGGAGGGTGCGCTCCAGCACGTGGGCCAAGACCCTCAGGGGGCTCCCGTCCCCATCGCGCAGCCTGACCTTGGCCATCTCGATGTACCAGTCGCAGAACTCCCCCCACAGGAACTCGTACATGACCCTCTGGGCCTCGCCCAGCTCGTAGGTCTTCAGGTTGTCTCCCACGGAGGCGATGGTCACGTTCAGCCGGTGGAGGATCCAGCGGTCCTGCCGGTGGTCCACGCCGCGCGGGTCGGACCACCCCTCCAGGGACTGGGCATCCGCTCCGTCCAGGCTCGTCATCACGAACCGGGCGGCGTTCCACAGCTTGTTGGCAAAGTTGCGGCCGGCCTCCAGCTTCGACTCGCCCACCCGCAGGTCGTTCCCGGGGGCCGTCCCCGTCGTCAACGCGAAGCGTATGGCGTCGGTCCCGAACTCGTCGATGAGCTCCAGCGGGTCGAGGACGTTGCCCTTGGTCTTGCTCATCTTGACGCCCTGGGTATCCCGGATGAGCCCGTGCAGGAACACCGTATGGAAGGGCTCCCGGCCCGTGTTGGCCAGGCCCAGCATTATCATGCGGGCCACCCAGAAGAACAGGATGTCGTAGCCCGTCTCCATGACGAAGGAGTCGTGGCCGCCGTCCTCCGGCCGGAACCCCGCCCCGGGATAGAACCGCGCCATGTCGTCGGTGTCCCCGGGCCAGCCAAGGGTGGAGTGGGGCCACAGCCCGGAGCTGAACCAGGTGTCCAGCACGTCGGGGTCCTGCTCCAGGTTCGCGGAACCGCACTCGGCGCAGGCCTCGGGGTCCTCGACCCGGACGGTGAGCGCCCTGCAGTCGCCGCAATACCACACCGGGATGCGGTGCCCCCACCAGAGCTGGCGGCTGATGCACCAGTCCCGTATGTTCTCCAGCCAGTTCAGGTAGACGCGGGTGAAACGGTCCGGCACGATCCGTACCCGCCCCTCGTGCACCGCGGCGTAGGCCCGGCCAGCTATGGAGCCCGCGTCGTCGTGCTTGCCCACGTCCATGAACCACTGGGTGCTGACCAAGGGCTCCACAACCGTCTTGCACCGCTGGCAGTGGCCCACCGAGTGGGTGTACTCCTCGGTCCGCTCCAGGAGCCCCTCAGACTCGAGCTGGGCGACCACGGCGTCCCGCGCTTCGAACCGCTCGATGCCCCGGTAGGGACCCGCATCGGCGGTCATGCCGCCGTCCTGGCCGACGACGGTTATCACCGCCAGGCCATGGCGCCGGCCGATGTCGAAGTCCACCGGGTCGTGCCCGGGGGTGACCTTCAGGGCGCCGGTGCCGAACTCGGGGTCTATCGCCTCGTCGGGGACGATGGGGACCGGCCTGCCCACGATGGGCAGCGTCACGTCCTTGCCGATCATCTCGCCGTAGCGGGGGTCTTCCGGATGTACGGCCACTCCGGTGTCGCCCAGCATGGTCTCCGGGCGGGTGGTTGCGACCACCACGTGTCCGCCGCCCAAGGCCAGGGGATATCTTATGTAGTACAGGCGTCCCTCTCGTTCCTCGTGCTCCACCTCCAGGTCCGATAGGGCCGTGGAGCACCGGGGACACCAGTTGATGATCCTCTCTCCCCGGTAGATGAGGCCCCTGTCGTACAGGTCCACGAAGGTGGTGCGGACGGCCCTGCTGGGCCCCGGGTCCAGAGTAAACCGCAAGCGCGACCAGTCGCAGGACGCCCCCAGGCGCTTGTGCTGCTCGTCTATGGCGTTGCCGTACTCATGGACCCACTCCCAGACCCGCTCCACGAACCTCTCCCTGCCCAGCTCCTGGCGGCTGGTGCCCTCCCGGGCGAGCTGCTGCTCCACCACCCACTGGGTCGCGATGCCGGCGTGGTCCTTGCCGGGCAGCCATAGGGTCGCGTCGCCCATCATGCGGTGCCACCGGCACAGCACGTCCTCCACGGCCGCGGTCAAGGCGTGGCCAAGATGGAGCTGGCCGGTCACGTTGGGCGGGGGCATGATGACCACGAAGGGCCTCTTGTCCGGGTCGGATGAGGGAGCAAAGTAGCCTTGCTCCAGCCAGGTGTCGTAGATCCGGCCCTCGACCTCCGCCGGATTGTACGCTTTGGGTATCTCCGTCATGGCTCCCCGCTCTGTGCTCTAGAGGTTCCCCAGAGGGTCCCGGTCATTCTAGTCCGCCTCAGTCATCCAGGGCAACCACCATGAACACCCGCACCTCCGACCCCACGACCCGGGTGGTGTGACCCCTCCCCGTGAGGTCCTCCACCAGAAGGACCGTGCCGGGCCCGAAGCGGCGTGTCTTGCCGTCCTCGGGCGTCACCTCGATCTCGCCGGACAGGGTCACAGTGTACTGCCGTCGAGGCGGGGTGTGAAAGTCCTGGAAGTGGCCCGGGGGAGACCTGCGGAAGGCCACCTCCGTGGCGCGGCTGAAGGGAGTCGCCTCCAGGGCGCCCTCGGGGTCCGCCGACGCCCCGAATGGCGGCTCGATGTCCTCGACGTGGGACAGGCCATCCTCACCCACGTATATCCTCGCAAAGGTGGCCATCGCTCCTCCTAACTGATAGGGGCTACAGGTAGGGGCGCATGGTTATGCGCCCCTACGTTCCAGACTCCCTTGTACGCGGCGGGTTTCCCCAGTCCGGGGCGGTCAGGCCAGAGGCACCGCCACCGACAGCCGGGTCTCGCTGCCCACGATGCGCGTGGTGTGCCCCTTGCCCGTAAGGTCCTCCGCCAGCATCACGTCTCCCGGGCCGAGCACCTTCGAGGTGCCGTCCCCCAGGCCGATCTCCACGTATCCCGCCAGCGTGATGACGTACTGTCGCCTGGGGGCCACGTGAAAGTCGATGAACTCCCCCGGCTCGGACTGCCGAAATGTGATGCCGGTGGCCGCCTGCATCGGCGAGGCCTCCACTGGGCCCGTGGGCGGCCGCAGCTCTTCAAAGTGGGACTGGCCGTCGTCCCCGGAGTACAGTCTCCACATCATCGTTCGGCTCCTTCAGAGCAGGTCCAGGAAATCTTCAACGCTCAGTCCTGCGCCATCAAGAATCGTCGCCAAGGTCCCCGTGTCGATTCTGCGGTGAGCTGGGACTACCACCTGTGCGAAGGGACGATCACGTCGCAGGACTATGTGACTTCCCTTCTGGCGCTTGATGTAGAATCCTCCCCGCCCGAGAGCCCGGATTACTCGGCCAAACGGCAGGTCACGAGGAAGTCGGCCCACTTACTGAGGAACCTCTACCTCCACGGTTTCTCTTCCGATCTCGGTAGGGACGGGCAGCCCATCTTCCAGCAGGGCCTCAACGTAGGCCTCCATGGCCTCTTTGATATTGTCAAGCACCTCGGGCTTTGTCTCCGCCTGAGACACGCACCCTTTCAGGGCGGGACAGTACGCCACGTACCCCGACTCTCTGCCCTCCTCCAGTATAACCGTGTACCTCATGTAGAGTTACGTCACCCTAGCAGGCCGGGCGGTTCAGCACGTCCTGGTCGATCTTGCGGGGGATGAGCTGGCCGCCGCCGCCGGCCCCGTGGAACTGGCCGTTCTCCACCACCACCTTGCCCCGCAGGATGGTGGTGACGGGCCAGCCGATGATGTCCCTGCCCTCCCAGACGCTGTAGTCGCCGATATGGAAGTCCTTCATGGACAGGGTCTTGCGGATGCTGGGGTCAATGAGCACGATGTCGGCGTCACTGCCGGGGGCCAGGGCCCCCTTGCGCGGGTAGTAGCCCATGATCTTGGCGGCGTTGGCGGAGGTCACGTCCACGAACCGCTGCAGGGACATGCCCTGCTTGCTGACGCCCTCGCTGAAGGTGATGCCGACGCGGGCCTCGGCGCCGTTGTGCCCGCCGGTCACGTCCAGCACCGACCGGCCCTGGGTCTTCACCGCGTAGCTGGTGCAGTACTCGTCGGTGGCCATGCTGTTGATGCCGCCCTTGATGAGCCCCTCCCACAGGGACTTGCGGTCCTCCTCGGATTTCAGCGACGGGTAGGTATGGTACTTCATCCCGTCCTCTTCCTTGTAGTTGTCCGAGTTGAAGCAGGCGTAGTTGTGCAACGTCTCGCCGTAGATGGGCATGCCCTTGCCCCGGGCCTCCTGTATGGCGTCGACCCCCTCCTTGGCGCTGACGTGGACGAAGTAGGTGGCCGCGCCCGTCCACTCGGCCACCCGCAGCACCCGCCGGAAGGACAGGTCCTCGGACATGTTGTTGTGGACGACGTGCATGTTGTGCCACTCGGTGTTCTCTTCACGGATCAGCTTGTTGTACATGTACTGGACGATATCGTCGTCCTCGGCGTGGACGAACATGAGGCCCCCTCGGGTCACCGCCTCTTCCATCACCCCCGTCAGGTGGCCCATGCCCACGAGACGGCGCTCGTCCACCGGGATGCCCGCCACCGGGCGTATGTTGGTGGTGAATATCTTGAAGGTGGGGAAGCCGTCCACGACGGCGTCGTTCATCTGGGCGATGATCTCGGGCGGAATCTCCCCCAGTAGCATGACGTGGTGGGAGTAGTCGCAGTAGGAGTGGCCCTTCCAGGTATCCGTCCTCTCCTGGATGGCCGCCGGGATGTCCACGCCGGGGCCCTGGATGGCGAAGTCGGTTATGGTCGTGGTCCCGCCGAAGAGGGCCGACCGGCTTACCTCCTCCGGCGGCGCGGTCAGCAGGTTCGTTCCCGCCACTGGAGCGGACACGTGGGCGTGGGGCTCGATTCCCCCCGGCACCACGATCATGCCCGATGCGTCGATAACCCTCCCAACCTCGGCGGGGATAGAGCCCGGGGAGGCCACCGCCGCAATCTTCTCACCCTCGACGGCCACGTCCCAGTCCCCGACGCCCCACGGAGTCACCACCTGGCCTCCTCTGACGATCAGGTCTATCATTCTCCGCCTCCTTACCTAATGCTCCCGTGTTCGCTAGGGTGCTCCCGTGTTCGCTAGGGAGTATAGCACAGCCCCTACCGGCCTGCATCGGGCTTCCGTATCGGGCGTCCTGCGCGCGCTCCTGTTGTTGCCCTTTTCCACGGCCCGGCGTAGAATACCGGCAACGGCGGGTTACACGTTCCTGGGCGTCGTTCCCGGGCCGCTGGCCCTGCCGGCCCAACCCTGTCGGCCCAACCCTATAGGCCCAAGTAAGGAGGTACGCATGGGAGCGGTGAGTTCTCCACTGGAGGGGATAAGGGTCCTGGACCTGGGACGGCACCAGGCCGGTCCCCGGTGCGCACAGGTCCTGGCAAGGCTGGGCGCCGAGGTGATCAAGATCGAGCGCCTGGGGGGCGAGGAGACCCGCACCCACGGACCCTGGGCCAACGGCCAGAGCGCCTACTTCGTCCAGTACAACAGCGGCAAGAAGAGCATCGCCATGGACCTGAGGAAGGACAAGGCGAAGGACATCCTGAGGGACCTGGTCAAGGTATCCGACGTCTTCCTGCAGAACTTCAGGCCCGGCACCATCGCCAAGATGGGCTTCGGCTACGACGTCCTCTACGAGCTCAACCCCCGCATAATAATGGTCAACGTCTCGGCGTACGGCCAGTTCGGCCCCTACAAGGAGCGAATAGGCTATGACCCCATAGGACAGGCCATGTCCGGGATAATGATGATCACCGGCGAGGAGGGAATGCCTCCCATCCGCGCCGGCGTTCCCATCATCGACCGGACCACCGCGCTGCACGCCGCCATCGGTACCCTCGCGGCCCTGCGGGAGCGGGAGATATCCGGCGAGGGCCAGACCATA
>OZ219937.1:0-207874 GCA_964291465.2 Dehalococcoidia bacterium
ACGCCACGGTCCACATGTGGGAGGACTGGGGGCTTCCCATCTGGAAGAAGCCCGACGGCACCTACGAGCGGGTCGGCCGGTGGCAGATACCCATCCACGGCGAGTCCATCAAGCCCATCGTGGCCGAGGGCCCCAGAAATGCCCTGGGCCGGACAACATCTACGAGCGAGTCCTCATCACCCAGCTCCTCACGGACTCCCGGACTCCAACCGCATCGCCGGCGCCATCGGCTCGGCGTACGGGACGGCAAGATATACGTCTTCAAGGCCCGCGCCGTCATCTGCACGCCGGCGGCGCGTCCAACGTCTCCGCCCCAAGTCCACATCCGAGGGCCTGGGCCGGACCTGGTACTCGGTGTTCGACACCGGGTCCGTGTACGCTGGTCATTCCCACCGGCGCCGAGATGAGCCCAGATGGAGCACCGCTTCGTGCCCAGCCGGTTCAAGGACGGCTACGGGCCCATCGGCATGTGGTTCAATTCTTCAAGGCCGGGCACCAACGCCCTGGGCGAGGACTACACCGTCACCAGGGCCGACGTGCTCAAGGAGTACGAGCCCTACGGAACGGCGGTCCCCACGCCGACCCCGCTGCGGAACCACCAGATGTTCCTCGACATCATGGAGGGCAAGGGGCCCATCTACATCCGGACGGAGGAGGCCATCGCCAACCTGGCCCAGTCCGACCCCGCCAGGCTGGAGGAGATCAAGGCAGAGGCGTGGGAGGACTTCCTGGACATGACCATCTCCCAAGCCCTGATGTGGGCCGCCCAGAACATCGCCCCGAGGACACGCCCTCGGAGATCGTTCTGGCCGAACCCTACATCATGGGCTCCCATTCGGGGGAGGCGGGGGCCTGGGTCAGCGGCCCCGACGACCTGAACGGAGAGTACCGGTGGGGCTACAACCGCATGACCACCGTCCAGGGCCTGTTCGCCGGCGGAGACGGGGTTGGGGCGGCGCCCCACAAGTTCTCCTCGGGCTCCTTCACCGAGGGCAGGCTGGCGGCCAAGGCGGCGTGGCCTACGTCCGGGACAACGCCGACGCCCCCCGCATCGACAGCTCCGAGGTGGAGCGGATCAAGAGGGATATCCTCCGCCCCCTGGAGACCTTCTCCTCCCACAGGGCCGTCCACGAGCCAGGAGATCAACCCCAACTACATCCTACCCGGCAGGGCCTGGTGAGGCTGCAGAAGATCATGGACGAGTATGCGGCGGGCACGTCGGCCAGTACTCGACCACCGACGCCGTACTCAACCGTGGCCTGGAGCTGCTCACCATGCTCCGGGAGGACCTGGAGCACCTGGCGGCCCGCGACACCCACGAGCTGATGCGTTGCTGGGAGCTGGTGCACCGGGCTTGGGTCGGCGAGATCCACATACGCCACCTGCTCCACCGCAGGAGACCCGCTGGCCCGGGTACTACTACAGGCAGGACTATCCGAAGCTGGACGACGCCAACTGGAGAGTGTCGTCAACTCCAGGCGGGACCCCGAGACCGGCCAGTGGGACGTGTTCACGCCCTCCACCCCATGGCCCCCTGACCCGGCCTTTAATTGTCACCCCAAACGGAGTGAGGGTCCAAAAATCCTGCCATTCGGGGCGCCTGCCCGCCGAGGAGTTCTTAGGTCCTCGCCGCGCTGGCTGATGACATCCGCGAAGAATTGGAAGAGCTGGCCTCCTGACCCTGCGCCTATACAAGCTCCGACAAGCTCCGCTATACTGTCCTCAGGCGCCGCAGTGGCGCAGGGCAGAAAGAACATCCCCGGCCTGTCTGGACGCAGAATCCCCCAAGCCTCCGTTCGTAAATACCACCGGATGGGCCCTGTCTCCAGGCATGATGGGACTGGGTTGCTCGACTACGAAGACCTGCGGGCGACCAGCTCATCACGCTGATCTCCAATGGGGAGAAAGAAGCGCTGGAGGCCTTCTATAACCGCCACGCGTCTTCCGCCCTCTCCCTGGCAAGGTACATGTTGAGGGACGCCACACTCGCCGAGGAAGTCACCCAGGACATATTTGTCAACCTGTGGCGAAAGGCTTCCAGCTTCAACCCACAACGGGGCAAGCCCAAGCTGGTTCATGAGCATCGCCCACCACCGGATCATCGACGTCATCAGGTCCAGAAAGCGGCAGGCCCAGTCCACCAACGAGGTGGCCCATGAGCTCCTGGACCTGCACCCAAGCTCGGCTCCGGGCACCGAGGAGCTGGCCTACCGGAACCTGGCCCGGGACAGCGTCCTCAAGGCGCTGGCCGGCCTTCCCCGGAGCAGCGCCAAGTGATCATCATGGCCTACTTCGAAGGGTATTCCCAATTCGGAGATCGCGGCCAAGCTCGGACAACCCCTGGGCACGGTAAAGACACGGGTGCGCCTTGGCATGCAAAAGCTGCGCGCAAACTTCCCTGACAGGGATGTGGCCTAGACCGTGGACTGCCGCGAAGTAGAAGATAGCCTAAGCGCCTACGCCCTAGACGCCCTGGGCCCCGACGAGGCCCTGGAGGTGGAGAGGCATCTGGAGGCGTGCCCCTTCTGCACTGCGCTCCTGCGGGAGCACACCCACGTGGCGGCGTCCCTGGCCATGGTCTCTGGGAACGTCCTGCGCCCGAGTCCCTGAAACGGCCACCCTGAAGCGGGTGGGACGGCTCCCCGCCGGCGACCCACGTTCGACTTCCAGGGGTTCACCTGGGACGGGTGGCCCTGGCGGCCACGTCTTCCCCTTTCCGTGTTGTCGGAGCCTGGTCGGCATCGGCATGTGAACCTGCACCTCTCCAACGAGATCGAGAGCCTGCAGAGAACAACGCCACCCTCGTGTCCCAGATCACCCACCTGAAGGAGATGGACGGCAGCTGGGACATGTTCCACGAGCAGCGGTCCGTGAGCTACATGATGGCGTCGGCCGGCAGCGAGACGGTGTCCCTCCAGGGTGGAGATGCCCAGGGTGGTGCTCTCATCTCATCCCAGGGGGGCACCGGCCTTCTCAATTCAGGCCAGGGGCCTGCAGCCGCCCAGTGACGAGCGGGGCTACTACGTGTGGCTGCGCAAGGAGGGGGGCCAGCCGTTCATGGTGGGCCGCCTGAACCGTCGACGACACCGGCTGGGGGGCCCTCACCCTGTGGCCCAACCAGCCGATCCACGTTTCCACCAGGTCGTGGTGGCCGAGCCGAGGGGGCGCCGTCACAGCCGGTGCTATGGGGCTCTATAGAGTCCCGCTAGGCACGGCCGCTCCGCCTTCTCCCTGGGCCCACGAGTCCAGTCGCGCCCAGCACCATACGGCCGCCTGCTGCAACCCTAGCTCTTGCCGTTCTGCTCCACAGGGCTTCCAGGACAGCCCCCGGAGACATGGGCAGGGTGTTCATCCGGACCCCCACGGCGTCATGGATGGCGTTTGCCACTGCCGCCAGGGGAGGCACGATGGGCACTCTCCCACTCCCCGCACGCCGTATGGGTGTCCGGGGTTGGGGACCTCCACGATGACCGTGTCGATCATGGGCAGGTGCCAGGCTGGTGGGCATTCCTGTAGTCCAGGAAGCTGGAGTTGGCCATCTCCGCCTTGTCGTTGAAGAAGTACTCTTCGTTGAGCGCCCAGCCAATCCCCTGGGCAACCCCGCCCTGTATCTGCCCTTCCACGTAGCCGGGATGGATGGCCTTGCCCGCGTCCTGCAGGGCCGTGTAACGGAGTATGTCGACCTTGCCCGTGTCCGGGTCCACCTCCACGTCGGCGATGTGGACAGCGAAGGCGCTGCCCACGCTCTTCGGGTCGACGTTGGCCCGGCCCACGATGGGCCCGCCGGTGCCGTTGAGCATGCTCGCCAGCTCCCTGAAGGTGAACCGCAGCTCCGGGTCCGACTTGTGGGAGATGGCCCCGTTGGAGTATTCGATGTCCTCGGCGGACACGTCCCAGATGGTGGCGGCCCGCTCGATCATCTGCCGCTTCACGTCCTGGGCCGCTTCGTAGCTTGCCCAGCCGGTCTTGAAGGCCACGCCGCTGCCGCCGGTCATGGAGTGTGAACCCCACCGAGTCCGTGTCCCCCACCTGGGGCCGAACGTCCTCGGCGTCCAGCCCCAGCACCTCGGCCACGTGCATGGCCGCCACGGCCCGGGAGCCGCCGATGTCCGGCGACCCCTCCACCAGGCTCACGGTGCCGTCGGCATTCACGCTGGCGGTGGCGCTGGCTGGGCCCGTGCCGTTGAACCAGAACCCCCCGGCCACGCCCCGGCCCCTGTTGGGCCCCTCCAGCGGCGTCGAGTAGTGAGGGTGCTCCTTGGCCGCCTGTATCGTCTCCAGGTATCCTATGGACGGGAGCCTGGGGCCGTTGACCCGGCGGGTCCCCTCCTTGGCGCCGTTGAGCGTCCGGAACTCCAGCGGGTCCATGCCCAGCTTCTCGCACATCTCATCGATGACCGCCTCCACCGCAAAGGAGGCGGCCGGGGGAGCCCGGCGCCCGGTAGGCCGCCGTCTTCTGCTTGTTGGTCACCACGTCGTAGCCCCGGATCCGCGCGTTGGCCAGGTCGTACCCGGCCAGGCAGCACATGGCGCCCGCCACCACGGGCGAGCCGGGAAAGGCCCCGGCGTCGAACACCAGGCTCACGTCGAAGGCGGTGATGCGGCCGTCCTTCTTGGCGCCGATCCTGGCCGACATGTGGCTCCCGGAGGTGGGCCCGGTGCCAATGAAGACCTCGGCCCTGGACATGGACAGCTTCACGGGCCGGCCGGTCTTCCGGGACAGCACCGAGGCCACGGGCTCCAGGTAGACCAGTGTCTTGCCGCCGAACCCGCCGCCGATCTCCATGGGGACCACCTTGATCTTCGAGACGGGATGGCCCAGCAACATGGCGGTCAGGTCCCGGATCTGGAAGTGGCCCTGGCTGCTGCACCAGATGGTGAGGGTGTCGTCGGCGTTCCACAGGGCCGTGGCGCTGTGGGGCTCGATATACCCCTGGTGGACGGGCGCGGTGTCGAACTCCCTCTCCGCCACCACGTCGGCCTCCTGAAACCCCTTGTCCAAGTCGCCGATCTCGAAGGTGAAGCGGTTGGCGACGTTGCTCCCTTGCTGTCGTCGTCGTCCCCGAGGATGCCCCCCGTCCGCACGGTGCGCGTCCTCCATGGTGGCCAGCCTTTCGTGGACCAAGGGAGCGTCGTCCCTCATCGCCTGCACCACGTTGAGAACCGGGGGAAGCACCTCGTAGTCCACGTCTATCAGGGAGAGGGCCTCCTCGGCGATTTCGGCGGTGGTGGCCGCGACCGCGGCGATGGCGTGACCCTGGTACAACGCCTTGTCGGCGGCGAGCACGTTGTTGCTGACGTACCTGGGGTTCGACATGGCCCCCTCTCCGAGGTCCGCCGCCCGGCCCTCGGGCTGCGCCAGGTCCGCGGCCGTGGCAACGGCCTTGACCCCGGGCAGCGCCAGGGCGCGGGTGAAGTCGATGGACTTGATGCGGGGCGTGGGCGTGGGGGCTTCTGAGCACTTTTCCGTGGAGCATGCCCGGGAGGCTTATGTCCGCACCGTACCGTGCGCGCCCGGTCACCTTGTCGGCGCCGTCGTGGCGTATGGGACGCTTGCCCACGACGTTGTACTCCTGGGTGGACAGCACCACGTTGGAAGTCATTGCGCCTTCGCCTCCATCTCCTCTGAAGCGCCCAGCACGGCGCGCCACTATCTTGTCGTACCCGGTGCACCGGCACAGGTCCCCGCCAGCCAGTGGCGCACCCTCTGCTCCGTGGGCTTCGGCTCGTTGTCCAGCAGCGCCTTGGAGGCGACTATGAACCCCGGGGTACATATCCCGCACTGCAGGGCCGCGTGCTCGAGGAACGCCTGCTGGATTGGGTGGAGGCCGCCGGCGTCGGCCACGCCCTCGATGGTGGTTACCTCCTTCCCCTGGGCCTCGACGCCCAGGACGCAGCAGGAGTCCACGATGCGGCCGTCGAACAGCACGGTGCAGGCGCCGCAGTTGCCGTCGTTGCAGCCCTCTTTGGTGCCGGTCAGCGAGAGGACGTCCCGCAGGACTTCCAGCAGGCTCTGCCTGGCCTCACAGAGGAACTCGGTGTCTTCTCCGTTGATCCTGGTCTGTACGTGGACCTTGGCCATCTCTCTAAGCCTCCCTCGCTCGGTCTATGGCGCCCTTCAGGGTCCTGCGTGTGAGCACTCCCACCAGGTGCTTGCGCTGGGGGATGGTGCCGCGCATGTCGTCGATGGGCCTGGCCGCGGCCATGGCGGCCTCCGCCGCCTCCTCGATGGCCTCGTCGCTGACCTCTTTCCCCCGCCAGAGGCTCTCCCGCCTCCTTCACGTACAGGGGCGTGGGCGCGACGGACGCCAGGGACACCCGCGCCGACACGAAGGACTTCCCCGAGGAGTCCAGCACCACCGACGAGCCCACCCCGGCGACGGCGATGTCCATCTCGTTCCTGGGGATGACCGCAGGTAGTGCGCCCCCGAGTGGGCCACGGGAGGCGGGAGGTGGATGGCCACCAGGGAACTCGCCGTCCTCCAGCACGTTCTGGCCGGGGGCCGTGCAGAAGTCCTCCGCGGCAACGGTACGCCTGCCGTTGGGTCCGGCCACCTGGCAGGTGGCGCCCAGGACGATGAGGGGGGGTATGCCGTCGGCGCTGGGGGCGGCGTTGCACAGGTTGCCGCCCAGGCTGGCCCTGCCCTGTATCTGGATGCCGCCTATCAGGGCCGCGCAGTCGATGAGGCCCGGATAGGCCTCTGAGACGGCGTTGTTCTGGTATATCCTGTAGCATGGCACAGCGGCCCCAAGCTGAAGGCCGTCCTGAGGCGTGTACGATATCTCGTTGGTCTCGGGGATGTTCTTCACGTCCACGAGACGGTCCACCGTCCGGCGTCCGCTCCTGAGCTGGACCAGGATGTCGGTGCCGCCGGCCAGCACCTTCGCTCGGCTACCCTTCTCCGCCAGCAGGGAAATGGCTTCTCCGACGGAATGAGGCGCCGCGTATTCGAAGTCTTTCAATGGCCCTCCTCCTCACACGTGTATTGGCCTGGAAAAGGCCCCGGGCAAGGCGTATATACAGGCCCGATACGCCTATGGCATCATATACGCTAACCATACCCCTGTCAATTGGATTCAGGCACGCCGGGGGACCGGGAAACCGCCGCTGGAGGGGTCGCCATAAGGCTCTGCGTCAGGATAGGCACCAGGCTCCTGCAGGACCACCCCGGGCGACTTGACCGGCTGGCGCGGACCACCGATGCTGCCGGCATCGACTCCCTGTGGGTGCCCGAAGCGCCCTTCTACTGGGACGCCTTCGCCATCCTGGGAAGCCTGGCGCGGACCACCCAACGGGTCAGGCTGGGGACCGGCGTCACCAGCCCCTACCTGCGTCCCCCGCACCTGCTGGCCATGTCGGCGGCCACCCTTGACCGGCTGGCCGAGGGTAGGGCCTTCCTGGGCCTGGGGCGCAGCCTGCCCCAGTGGTACCGGAGGCTCCTGGGGATGGACACCGGCGAGCCCGTGAGGGTGATGGAGGAGACCCTGACGCTGCTGCGCCAATGGTGGCGTGCGCCCCACCAGGCGTCCTCCGACGGGCACTTTCGGGTCAGGGACCTCCCCCGGTACACCTACGGGAAACAGCAGTCATTGCCCGTCTACCTGGCGGCCGTAGGCCCCCCGGATGCGCCGTCTAGCGGCGCGCATGGCCGACGGCGTGCTCCTTCAGTGGCCCACCGTCGATTTCGTCAGAAGGGCCGCCGAGGAGGCCCGGGGAGAGGCCGCGGCGGCGGGCCGCTCTCCCGACGAGGTCTCCGTGATCGTGTCCACCGCCGTGGAAGTGACCAGGGACACCGAGGCGGCCCTCGACAGCGCCAGGCGGGAGCTGGCCCTTCACCTGGCCGTCCCGGGTATGGAGCGGTCCGTCACGGGGACGGAGCACGACGTCCCTTCGATGGCCGCCAACGTGCGGCAGGCCATGCGCACCAAGGAGGTCCTCGACGCCGGGGGCTGGACCCGGGACTTCGAGCGGGTGGGCGACCTGGAAGCGGCGGTGCGGGCCATCCCGGCGGATTTGGCGGCCCGCGTGGCCGCCGTGGGACCCGCCGGCACGGTGAAGCGGCGTCTGGCCGAGTACCGGGACGCGGGCGCCACCCACTTCTTCGTCCCCGCGCCCGAGGACCAGCCGGCCGAGGAGTACGCCGAGTACCTGTCAAGCATCTCTCCTCCCGGGGAGACGGGCAGCGGAAGATGAGCGGCGGGCGAGTGAATGGAAAGACGGTCCTGGTCACGGGCGGGGCCCGGGGCATCGGGGAGGCAGTCGCCGCTCTGCTCGCCACCGAGGGCGCCAGGGTGGTCGTGGGGGACATCCTGGAGGCCGAGGGCCGGCGGGTGGTCCAAGGCATCGAGGGCCGGGGGGGAGAGAGCGTCTTCCATCCCCTGGACGTGACCCGGGAAGACCAGTGGGAGCAGGCCATCGCGGCGGCCGTGGACGCCTTCGGCGGGCTGGACGCGCTGGTAAACAACGCCGGTGTGGGCCGGCAGCTCGCCATTGAGGACACGGACGAGGCGGTGTGGCGGCACACCATGGACGTGAACGTTACGGGGGCGTTTCTGGGCACGAAGCACGCCGTCCCAGAGATGCGGAGGCGCGGCGGCGGGTCCGTGGTCAACATCTCCTCCATGTCGGGCCTGGTGGGGGGCGGCACGTCCGCCGCGTACCATGCCTCCAAGGGCGCCATCCGGCTGCTGACCAAGGCCACCGCGGTGCAGTACGCCCGGGACCGCATCCGGGCCAACTCCGTCCACCCCGGCGTCATCGAGACTCCCATGACCCGGGACTTCCTCGCCGACCCGCGAAATCGCCGCGACAGGGAAGCGCGGACGCCCTTGGGGCGGATCGGCACTCCCCGGGACGTGGCCTATGGGGTGCTCTACCTGGCCTCCGACGAGTCCTCCTTCGTAACCGGCAGCGAGCTGGTCATCGACGGCGGCCGGACGGCCGTGTAGCCGTAGCACCGGAGACGAAGGCCCGGACGCTCCCGCCTCCGCGGCAACTCCCGGCCCAGGAAAGGTCGTGTGCATGGAAGACCCCCCATCCCCGGGGCCGTTGCTGGAGCTTGGCACGGCGTACTGGGCAAGCAAGGCGTTCCTCACAGCCTGCAACCTCCGGCTGTTCTCCCTGGTCGAATGGGGAAACGACACGGTGGAGCGGGTGTCCGTCGCCCTGGCCATTCCACGGCGGGGGACCCGATACCTCCTGGAGGGCATGATGGGGCTGGGGCTGCTGGAGAAGGCCGGGGAGCGGTACCGAACGACGCCGTTGGCCTCCGCCTACCTGGTGGAGGGCAAGCCGAGCTACATGGGCGACCTATTCGTGACCCTGGAACGCCATTTCTTCGCCCCCTTCCAGGACCTGGAGGCGGCCATGCGCAGCGACAAGCCCGTGTGGCCCGTGGACTCCCAGGGGAGGAGGGTCCCCTTGACGCCGGAGCAGTCGGAACTGTTCACCAGGGGGATGAACGGCCTGACCGGCGCCACGGGGGCTGCCTTCGGGCGGGAGTGGGCCTCTCGCCTCGCCCGCAGGCGCCTCCTTCTGGACATTGGGGGCGGCTCCGGCGCCATGTCCATAGGGGCCGCCGGCCGGGCGCCGCGGCTCAGGGCCACCGTGCTGGACCGGTCAGTGCCCTGCGCGGTGGCGCGGGAGTACATAGCCGCCGCTGGGCTCTCGGACCGGGTCGACACCCTCGAGTCGGACATCTTCGAAGACCCCTTCCCCGACGGCCCCGACGTGCACCTGTACAGCAACGTGCTCCAGAACTACGACGAGGACCGCTGCCGGGGGCTGCTGTGGAAGAGCTTCGCCGCGCTGCCGCCGGGCGGGACGATCGTCATCGCGGAGCTGGTGCTGGACCAGGGACGTACCGGGCCGCCCTTCCCGGTGGCGTTCAACTTCCTCGCCCTGGTCGTGACCGATGGAGGGGGGACCCGCACCTACCACGAATACCGGTCCTGGCTGGAGGAGGCCGGGTTCGTGGGAATAGGACTGCAACATCTCTTCGGTCCCACCAGCCTCGTATTCGGGACCAAGCCGGAGGCGGGCCCGGCGGCTTGACAGTCCCCGAGGGGGCCGTTCACAATCGGGAGCACCGGCCCCTCCTCCAACCGCTCCGTCCCGTGGGCGGGACGGCAGGCCCACTCCCACCCAAGGGTCCGGGCCAACGTGGGCCGGTGCAGGCTAGAACGAGGTGCAGCTATGACGACTGAGGCCAACGAGATAGTCCAGAAGGCGGTGGATACCGCCATCGACGAGGGCGGCGAGGTTGGAGTCCAGGTGGCTGCCTACCTGGACGGAGAGCTGGCCGTCGACGTGTGGGGAGGCGTGGCCGACGACACCACCGGGCGGCAGGTGGACGGCGCTACGGCCTTCCCGGTGTTCTCGGTGATCAAGGCGGTCACCGCCACCGCGCTGCACATCCAGGCCGAGAAGGGGCTGGTGGACTACCACGCCCCCGTCGCCCACTACTGGCCCGAGTTCGGGAAACATGGCAAGGACAAGGGCACGGTGTACGACGCCCTCACTCACCGCATCGGCGTGCCCCTTATGCCGGTGTCGGTGACGCCGGAGCTGATGTGCGACTGGGACTGGATGGTAGGGCAGCTCGCGGAGATGCACCCCCTATTCGAGCCGGGCACCAAGAGCGGCTACATGGCGTACACCTTCGGCTGGGTGGTGGGCGAGGTCGTGCGCCGGACGGACGCCAAGGAGCGCCCCTTCGGTGTGTTCATCCAGGAGGAGATCTGCCAGCCGCTGGGCATCGATTCTATGTGGGCGGGAATCCCCGCCGACGTGAACCCTCGAGTGGCCCGCCTCATAGACATGCCGGCGGCCCGCGCGGGGATGGCCCCCGACTCCCTAATGCCCCGGGCGATGCCTCCCCAGGTCGCCACCATCCAGGAGGTGTTCGGGCGGGCAGACGTCAGGCAGGCGTGCATCCCCGGCGCCCAGGGGATCATGAACGCCCGCAGCGGGGCCCGCTTCTTCTCCATGCTGGCCAACGGGGGAGAGCTGGACGGGGTGCGCCTGCTGTCCCAGGACCGGGTCCGGACGTTCAACGTCCCCCGGCCCCCGTCGGACTGGGACCCGGTGCACGGGGTGCCCCACAAGGGGACCATCGGGGGGTTCCACGTGCCTGGCAGCCCGGGGATGTGGCCCGCCGGGACGAACCCCCGGGTGTTCGGCCACAACGCCGCCGGTGGGACGGTGGGATGGGCGGACCCGGACGCGCGCCTGGGCGTGATGATCACTCACAACCGCATGTTCCCCCACGGCGCCCGAGAGGACAATCCGCTGTTCCCCATCGGAGAGGCCGTCAGGGAGGCGCTGGGGGTGCCGGGCTAACGCCGCAAGCCTCAGTTGCGGCGGGCGATCTCCTCCCAGATGGCCCGGATCTGGTCCTTCACCCGGTCCGCGTCCTCGGACCCCGGCGAGGAGTCCAGGTACTCCTGGAGGCTCTCCGCCGCCCTCCTGTGCTCTCCCAGGAGCAGGTGGAGCGCCGCCTTGTCCCGGAAGGTCCGCGAGATGTCGGGCTGGACTATGGTAATACGCTCCGTTGCCGCCAGTGCCCTTCGGAAGTCCTTCCTATGGCCGTAGACGTTCCTGAGGTTGGATAGGACCCGTACCAGGATCGTCTTCTTGGTGCAGGGCGTCAGGAACTCCTCCCGGAACTCCGCCCGCCCCTGGAACGTCGTCTGAAACAGCCTCTCGCAGTCGCCCCGGGAGAGCAGCCTGCCTCCGTTGAAGGGGTCCACGTAGAGCTCCCACTCGGGCGGGCCGTGCCTCAGGATGAAGTGTCCAGGGAGGCCTATGCCCTCCAGGACCATGCCAAGCCTCCGGGCCACTTCCATGTAGACTATGCTCAGGGTTATGGGGATGCCCAGCCTCCGGTCCATCACCCGGTTCAGGTAGCTGTTCTGGGGGTCGTAGTAGTCGTCGGTGTTGCCCCCGAACCCCTGGTCGAAGAACAGGTACCGGCTGAGACTCTCCAGGACCGGCGCCGGTCCGTCCCCTTCGGCGGGACGGGTAAGGGCCTCCGCGGCCATCCGGTCCAGCGCCCGTATGTAAGCCCCTGTATCCAGCTCCGGGTACTCGTCGCCCGCGATGTAGAGAACGGCCTCGGCCAGGGAGATGTCCTCTTCCTCCCGGCTGACCATGTCTGCAAGCAAACTACAGAACACGCAACAGGACCTCGGTCACGGAAGTGGTGCCGCCCACCATGCCCAGGGTCCCCGGCATGCGGGACGCCTGCCTCGGGGCGAGACTAGCGCTTGGTGTACTGGGGAGCGCGGCGGGCGCGCTTCAAGCCGTACTTCTTGCTTTCCTTGATGCGGGAGTCCCTGGTGAGCAACCCGTACCGTCGCAGGGTCGTCTTCAGCGTCTCGTCGTATAGCGCCAGGGCCCTGGATATGCCGTGCCGGACAGCCTCCGCCTGGGCCGACACTCCGCCGCCCTGCACCTTGGCCACGACGGTGAACCGGGACATGGAGTCGGTGACGCGCAGGGGCTGGCGCACCGTGCTCTGCCAGGACGGCCATGGGAAGGCTTCCTCCAGGGGCTTGCCGTTGACCTGGACCTGCCCCGCCAGGCCCACCCGGTCGGGAGACAGGTTGGGATAGAGCCTCACCTTGGCGATGGCCCTCTTACGCTTGCCGGTGCCGTAGTAGTACTGTGAAGCCTGATCCTCGACCACTTGAGCCCCTACCTTCCTTCCGCGTCCTCGGCTCCCGCACCGGAGGCGGCCCCCGTCTGGGCCACATGCGGGTGAGTGTCCCCCGAGTATATCTTCAGCCTGCGCAGCATGTCCCTGCCCCGCTTGGTCTTGGGCAGCATGCCCCGCACGGCGAGCTGCACGACGCGGTCCGGCCTGGACTCCATCATGTCCCGCAGCAGGTGCGACTTCAGGTTTCCGATGTACCCGGTATGGCGATAGTAGGTCTTCTGCATCAGCTTCCGCCCGGTGAGCCTCACCTTGGCGGCGTTGACCACCACCACGTAGTCTCCGGTCAGTATGTGGGGCGTATAGATGGCCTTGTCCTTGCCCTGAAGCCGCCGGGATATCCTGGTCGCGAGCCTTCCCAACGTCTGTCCCGTGGCGTCTATCACGTGCCACTGGGAGTCGACATCGGCGGGCTTGGCCATGTATGTTTTGATACGCTTCATCGCCGTTCTCGTCTCAGATTATCGGTTGGGGATACACGACCCGCATCAAGCAGAGGCCCTTGGCGGGCAGCGAGGGACAGTTCCTCAGCTCCCTCAGCGAGCCGTCCGTCAACCTTTTCGTTATGTCCGTCTCCAGTTTCCCCAGTCCCACCTGCACCAGGACTCCGTTGGTTCGCCGTATCTGGTGGGGCAGGAAGCCGTTGGCCTCGGCATCTATCAGCACCCTGTCCTCGACCCCCTGCACGTCCCACCGGGTCACGCGGCGCACCGGGCTCCTCTCCGGAGGCAGCGGCGCCGTCAGCGCGGAGAAGTCCCGCGTCCCGCACAGGTGCCCTGCCGCCTCGCGCATCCTCGCGAGGTCCAGTGTACCCGGCACCCAGTGCGCGTAGTTGCGCAGAAGGGCCGACGGCCACCTGGTGTTCAGCACCGTGTACCGGTAGGCCCGGCTGACGGCGCACCGCCTGGAGTCAAACTCCAAGTCCACCTGAGAGACCCCCCTTACCCGGATGTCCTCGGGCAGGTGGGCGTTCAGCGCCCTGGGGAAAGTATCGATGGTGTAAGGTGCGGCGGTCAGGAAGTCCACCACCTGACCGCGGGCATGGGCCCCCGAGTCTGTCCTGCCGGCCCCCCTGATCCTGGTATTCTCCCCCGTGAACTTGGCCAGGGCCCTCTCGACCTCGCCCTGGATGGTCGGCACGTCCCTCTGCCACTGGAACCCCTTGTACCGTGTGCCGTCGTACTCCAGGAGCAGGGCCAGCCTCCGGCTCCCGCCGCTCCGGGCCTCCTCGGAAGAGCCGGCCTCCCGGCCTGGTCCCCTGGAGTCCTCGGACACGGCCCCGGGGGCTAGACCAGCTCCACCAAAGCCATGGGAGCGGCGTCCCCCTTTCGTGGCCCCAGCTTGATGACCCTGGTATAACCTCCGGTCCTCTCGGCGTACCTCTCTGCCAGGTCGTCGAAGACCTTGCGTATTACCACCTTGTTTGGGACCTTCGCAAGGGCCAGGCGCCGGTGATGGAGCGTGCCCTTCTTCCCGTAGGTGATGAGCTTGTCCACGGTCCTCTTGGCCTCGGAGGCCTTGGCCTCGGTGGTCACGATGCGCTCATGGCGGATCACCTCCGCCGCCAGGGAGCGCAGCAGCGCCCTCCTCTGGTCCTTGCCCCTGCCAAGCTTCTTTCCCGCGATTCGGTGTACCGTCATTACTCTTCGTCGTCCTCTTCGTCGACGTCCTCTTCCTCCGTCGCATCTGGCTCCGGGAAGATGGGGGCCTCGTTGCTCTCGAACTGGGGGACCACGTCGCCGTCGTCGGCGCTGACTCGGCCCAACGCTTCCTGCGCCGCCCGTATGAAGTCCTCGGTGAGCACCCCTTCTGGCCCGGGCTGGCCATCCGCACCCGCGGACAGGGCCGTGTCCGCCGCGCCGTCCTCCCCAGGCGCGTCCGAAGGCCCTGCGCCCTCCGCGGTATCCACGCTGTGACCCGTGCGCGCGGCCAACTCGTCGGCGGTGAGCATCCCCTCGTCACGCAGCCTGTCCATCAGCTCGAGAAGGGACTTTTCGCCGAAGTTCCGCACCTTCAGGAGCTCGCTGTTACTCTTCTCCAGCACGTGGCCCACCTTGGTAATCTGGGCCCGCTTGAGGCAGTTCAGGGTCCTGGGAGACAACTCCAGCTTCTCGATGGGCGTCTGGTACACCTCTGGAGGCACGGAGATGGTGGGCCTGTCGGGGCCGCCGCCCAGCTCCTTGCCCAGGTTCTTGAAACTGTAGAAGTGGCTGACGAGAGCGTCCGAGGACTTCCTCAGCGCCTCCACGGGACCGATGGTGCCGTCGGTCCACACCTCCAGCACCAGCCGCTCGTAGTCGGTCACGTGGCCCACCCGGGTCCTCTCGACGCTGTAGTTGACCTTCCTCACCGGGTTGTAGATGGCGTCGATGGGCAGCACCCCCATCAGGGGGCCTCCGATGACATCGCCTCCCTGTGGCACCGGCTGGTACCCCTTGCCGTGGTCCACGTTGAACTCCACCGACAGCACGGCGTCCTCGGAGTCCAGGGTGGCCAGGTGCAGCTCCGGGTTCACGATCTCGAAGTCGGCGGAGGTGGCGATGTCGCCGGCGCACACCCTTCCCTCGCCGCGTATCTCCAGCCGCATCTTTCCGGGTCTCCCCGTCAACGACCTTATGCATATCCCCTTGACGTTCAGGAGGAACTCCATGACCTCCTCCTTCATGTTGGGGACCGTGGAATACTCGTGCAGTACGTCGTCGATCTTGACCCAGGTGATGGCCGTGCCCTCGATGGAGCTCAGCAGCATGCGCCGCATGGGATTGCCGACAGTGATGCCGTAACCGCGCTCCAGAGGCTCGAAGGCGAACCTGCCGTAGGTCTCCGTCTCCTCCAGGATCTTTATCTCGGGCGCCAGGGGCTCCGTCCCACGTTCCGGCATGCTCTGGGACAGGATGGACGTATCCAACATCGTCATAACTACCTCGAGTAGTACTCCACTATCAGACGGGTATCGATGGCCTGCTCCAGGTCCTCGGCCGCCGGCATGGAGGCCACGGTCCCGGACATCTGGGTCGTGTCCAGGTTGAGCCACTGGGGCACGGGTCTCTTGGGAATGTCCTCGGTGAAGGCCTTGAAGAAGTCCCGCTCCTTGTGGGACTCCTTCCAGGTGATCACGTCCCCCTGGCGCAGGGCATAGGAGGGTATCTTGGTCTTACGCCCGTTCACGGCGAAATGGCCGTGGAGCACCAGCTGGCGGGCCTGGCGGCGGGAGTCGCAGAACCCCAGCCGGTAGACGGCGTTGTCCAGCCTGCGCTCCAGAAGCTCCAGAAGGTACTGGCCCGTGACGCCCGGCTTCTTGAAAGCCTGGTCCATGTACCGGCTGAACTGGCGCTCCATGACCCCGTACATGTAGCGCGCCTTCTGCTTCTCCTTGAGCTGGATCCCGTGGTCCGAGATGCGGCGCCTGCGCTGGGAGCGGTCTCCCGGCGGCGTCCGGCGGCGCTCGATGGCGCACTTGGGCGTAAAGCACCGCTCCCCCTTGAGAAACAGCTTCTCTCCGACTCTCCGGCACAGCCTGCATGCCGGTCCGGTATATCTTGCCATTGGCTCTCCTCTATACCCTTCTTCGCTTGGGCGGCCGGCACCCGTTGTGAGGGATCGGCGTTATATCCCGTATGCTGGTGATGGTGAGGCCGGCGGCCTGGAGGGACCGTATCGCCGCCTCCCTGCCCGCACCGGGGCCCTTGATGTACACGTCCACCTGCCGCAACCCCTGGTCCATTCCCCGGCGCGCGGCCTGCTCGGCGGCCCGCTGGGCGGCGAAGGCCGTCCCCTTGCGGGAGCCGCGGAACCCCGAGGCGCCCGAGCTGGTGGAGACCAGCACGCTGCCCTGGGGGTCGGTGAGGGTCACCAGTGTGTTGTTGAAGGTCGAATGGATGTGGGCCTTGCCCCTGGGCACTACCCGCCTCTCCCTCCGACGGCTTCTTGGTCTGGCCATGGAGCTCCTTTACTGCTTCTACTGCTACTTCTTTGCACCCGTCCGGCGGCCCCGGCCCGCCACAGTGCGCCTGGGGCCCTTCCTGGTCCGGGCATTGGTCCTGGTCCTCTGGCCCCTCAGGGGGAGTCCCCTACGGTGGCGCAGCCCTCGGTACGAGCCTATCTCGATGAGACGCCGGATGTTCATGGTGACCTCCCTGCGAAGGTCACCCTCCACCTTGTACTCCCGGTCTATGAGCTCCCGCAGCCTGTCGATCTGGCCCTCGGAGAGCTCTACGATCTTGGGCTTCGGGTCGCCGTCTATGTTCGCCTTGCGGAGGATGTCCCCCGCCACCGTCGGCCCGATGCCGTAGATGTGCTGCAGGGCTATATCGACCCTCTTTCGGTCGGGTATGTCGACACCAGCTACTCGGACCATCGTTGTCCTCCTCGGCCTCTAGCCTTGCCTCTGGGCGTGTCTTGGGTTGGAGCAGATAATCCGCACCGACCCCTTGCGCCTTATCACCCTGCACTTGTCGCAGCGCGGCTTAACCGACGCTCTGATCTTCATACTTCACCTTACTTGACCCGGCTTCACCTTACTTGAACCGGTAGGTTATGCGTCCGCGGGTGAGATCGTAGGGGGAAAGCTCCACGAGGACCCGGTCCCCCGGAAGTACCCTGATGAAGTGCAGGCGTATCTTCCCCGAGACGTGGGCCAGGATCTTATGGTCGTTGGGCAGATCCACCCGGAACATCCCGTTGGGGAGCGCCTCCGAGACCGTTGCCTCTACCTCGATAGCTTCCTTCTTGGCCATGGACCTCCTTACATCGGTCCGCACATGGGTATGCCGCCCCCGGCTCGACACCCGCCGGGGGCTACCTCTGGGCGGTCAGCACCTCCGCCTCTCCATCGGTTATGGCGATGGTGTGCTCGAAATGGGATGAGAGGCTGCCGTCCATCGTGACGATGGTCCAGTTGTCATCCAGCACCCTGGTGTGCCAGTCACCTATGTTCACCATCGGCTCTATGGCTATGGTCATCCCCTTTCGGAGCAACGGACCCTTCTTCGCCGTCCCGTAGTTGGGGACCTGGGGGTCCTCATGCAGAAAGCGGCCCACCCCGTGGCCCACGTACTCGCGGACCACTGAGTAGCCCCGCCCTTCGGCGAAGGTCTGTACCGCCCAGCCTATGTCCCCGACCCTGGCCCCGTTCTTCGCGGCGTTGATACCCTCCTGCAGGGCTTGCCTCGTGGCGTCCATCAGGGCCCTGGCCTCGTCGGAAACCTCGTCCACCGCCACCGTAATGGCCGCGTCGCCGATGAACCCGTCGACCACGGCCCCGACGTCCATCTTGATCAGATCGCCTTCCCGGAGCTGCCTGTCGCCCGGTATGCCGTGGACGATCTCCTCGTTCACAGAGGTGCACACGGTCGCGGGGAACCCCCGGTAACCCTTGAAGGCCGGTTTACCCCCCAGGCGGACTATCTCCCCTTCGGCGATGGCATCCAGGTCCCGAGTCCTGATCCCGGGCCGGACCGAGTCCTCCAGCAACGTCAGGGTCGCCCCGACGATCGCTCCGGCCCTCCGCATGGCGTCCATCTCCTTGCGGGACTTGATGGTTATCCCTCCCGCGTAGGGCGACGGTGAGTTGGAGGCCGTTTCGATCTTCTCGATGTTCATTCTACCACTTTCGCATACACGCGGCCACAGGCCGGCACGGTCACGGAAACCGCGTCTCTAGCGTCCTCCCACAGAGGGTTCCAGGTGCATGGCATTCAGCAGCCGATCCGCCACCTCGTCGATGCGGCCAACGCCGTCGACCTCCACCAGCTTGCCCGATCGGGCATAGTGGTCCAGCATGGGCTGTGTCTCCTCGTTGTAGACACGGATGCGTACCCGCACCGCCTCGGGCCGGTCGTCCTCCCTGTGGAGCAGCTCGCCCCCGCAGCCGTCGCAACGCCCGGGCGTGGAGGGCGGCGCGGTGTTGATGTGATAGGACGTCTGGCAGACCCCGCAGATATGCCGCCCGCTCAGCCGTGAGACCAGCTCGTCGTCGGGCACCGATATAAGGACGACGCAGTCCACGGGCTTTCCCCGGGCCGCCATGTCGTCCAGGGCCTGCGCCTGGAACATGTTCCTGGGGAACCCGTCCAGCAGGTAGCCCTGCATGTCCAGCGGAGGCTGTATCCGCTCCAGCACCATCGCCGTCGTAATCTCGTCGGGCACCAGCAGGCCGCTGTTCATGTATTCGCTGGCCTTGATCCCCAAGGGCGTACCCTTGCGCAGGTGGTGCCTGAACAGGTCCCCGGAGGCTATGTGGGGCACGCCTAGCACCTCGGTCAGCTTCTTAGCCTGGGTCCCCTTCCCCGCCCCCGGGGGGCCCAGGATGATCAGCCGCTGGGGTAGGCTCTTTGCGTCTCTGCCGCCCACTTCCCCCGACTACCTCAGAAAGCCTTCGTAGTTTCTCATCATGAGCTGGGCCTCGAGCTGCCTCAGGGTGTCCAGGGCCACTCCCACCATGATGAGCATGCTGATACTGGGCAGGAGCGCTGCCTGCACGTCCGCCAGCAGCGCCGCGGGATAGGCGACGACCGCGACGAATCCCAGGTAGAGCGCCCCGCCTACCGTGAGGCGGAGTATGACCCGGTTGAGGTACTCCTGGGTCGGCGGCCCCGGCCTGATGCCGGGGACGAACCCGCCGTTCTTCTGCAGGTTCTCGGCGAGCTGCTGCTGCTGGAACACTACCAGGGTGTAGAAGAAGGTGAAGGCCACCACCAGCACGAAGGTCAGGACCCAGTAGAGCACGTGCTCGGGCGCGAACCAGCTCTGGAACATGACGGCCACCGACCCCACCCAGTCGTCCCTGACCCCCAGGAAGTTGGCTATGGTCCCCGGCAGGATCACTATGGAGAAGGCGAATATCACGGGAATCATCCCGGCCGAGTTGATCCTGAGGGGCAGGTATGTAGCCCCCGTTTGCCGGTACATCCTCCCCCCTCGGAAGATGCTTCGCCCGTACTGGACAGGTATCCTCCGGTGCGCCTCCGTGAAGATCACGATGAGGGCGATGATCCCGAGCCCGATTATCGCCAGGGCCACGACCCCCCAGAAGCTGGCCTGGTCCGTCAGGTTCTGTATGAGGGTCGGGAAGCCCGCGACGATACCCGCGAAGATTATCAGCGAGATGCCGTTGCCGATGCCCCGCTCGGTGATGAGCTCTCCCAGCCACACCAGGAACATGGTGCCGGCCACCAGGGACGCTAGCATCGCCACGGTGGCGATCGCGTCGCCGCCCGCACTGGGCCATACCCCGTCTATCACCCCCGCCTGCTGGACGAGCTGGAGCTGCCCGTAGCCCTGGGCCGCCGCTATGGGCACGGTGATCCAGTGGGTTATGCGGTTTATCTTCTGACGCCCGTACTCACCCTCCCGGGACATGCGCTGCAGGCTGGGAATCACGGGCACCAGGAGTTGCATCACAATGGAGGAGGTGATGTAGGGGAACACTCCCAGGGCCGCGACGCTCAGGTTACGGAGGGCGCCCCCGCTGAACAGGTCAAGGAATCCCAGGAGCTGGTTGTTGGCAAATAGGTTGTCCAGCCGGCCCTGGTCGATGCCCGGGATGGGGACCTGGGCCATGAAGCGAAAGACGGCCAGGATGAACAGGGTGAAGAGGATCTTCGCCCGGAGATCGGGGATGCGGAAGGAGTCGATGGCGGCCTGTAGTAGCCGTGGTCTCTCCTCCACCTCCTGCGTTACCATCGCTAGACTACCTCGACCCCGCCCCCGGCCGCCTCTATCTTGTCCTGGGCGGACCGCGTGAACTTGTTCGCCTTGACCTGAAGGGCTACGCCCAGCTCACCGTCGCCCAGCACCTTGACCGGGTACTTGAGCTTGCGCAGGTGCCCCGACTCCACCAACGCCTCTGGGGTCACGTTGGAGCCCGCGGGGAAGGAGCCGAGGTCGGCGATCTTGATGAGGTGATACCTGGTCTTGAATATGTTGGTGAAGCCCCGCTTCATGGGCAGTCCCTTTATCAGGGGGAGCTGCCCGCCCTCGAAGCCCGGGCGTATGCCCCGGCCCGACCGGGACTTCTGGCCCTTCATGCCCCGGCCGGAGTAGCCGCCGTGGCCGCTGGCGTCGCCGCGGCCCAGCCGCTTGCGGGAGCGCCTCGCCCCTTTGGGCGAGGACACCTGGTGTGCCATCATTTCTTGGCCTGCTCTTCCTCTCCGCTGTTCTTGACGGTGCGCTTTCGGCCCTTGGACCGGCCGGCCGGCTCGGGCTCCTCTATCTCCTCGACGGTCACCAGGTGGGCAACCTTATGAACCATCCCCCGGATGGAGGGATTGTCCCGGTGCACCACGGTCTGGTTGAGACGCCTCAGACCCAGGGACCGGACCACCTCCCGGTGTCCGGCCCGATAGCCGATCTGACTCTTGGTCCACGTTATGCGGAGAAGCACCATCTTACACCCACGATCTCCAGGAAAGTCTACCTGTCCGGCCTGGGAGTGACCTTGCGCTTGGCCAGCTCCTCCGCCGGGTTACGCAGCTTCTTAAGGGCGTCCAACGTCGCCGCCACCACGTTGATGTGGTTCCTCGAGCCAAGACACTTAGCCACGCCGTCCTTGACGCCCGCCAGGTCCAGGACCGCGCGGACGACCCCGGCGGCGATTATGCCCGTACCCGCCGGCGCCGGCTTGATAAGCACCAGGGAGGCGCCCTTCCTGCCCGAGGTCTCCTGGGGTATGGTGCTGCCCTTCAATGGGACTGTGATCAGCCCCTTCTTGGCCAGGGCGTTCCCCTTCCGGACCGCATCGGGGATGGCCAAGGCCTTTCCCAGGCCCGCTCCCACGCTGCCCTCGCCGTCGCCGACCACCACCAGCGCGTTGAACCGCAGGTTGCGCCCGCCCTTGACCACCTTGGCGATGCGCCGGGTGAATACCACCCGCTCGTTGAGCCCGCTGGCGTCGGTCCTGTCACCAGTCTGCCGTGGACCTATGGAAACCATCAGAAGACCAGCCCCCCTCTCTGGCGCCGTCGGCAAGGGACTTGACCCTGCCGTGGTACTTGTACCCGCCCCGGTCGAACACCACCTTGGTGGCGCCCTTGGCCATGGCGCGGGTGGCGATCACGCCGCCGACAATCTTGGCGACGTCGGTCTTGGGGACGCTCCCCGAGGGCCTCAGCTCCGGCTCGTTGCTGGAGACGGCCGCTATGGTGTGGCCGTGCACGTCGTCGATGACCTGGGCGTAGATGTGCCGGAGGCTTCGGAACACGCACAGCCTGGGCTTGTCGGGTGTCCCGTATACCCTCCGACGCACCCTGGCGTGCCGTGCCAGCCGAAGTTTCCTGGAGTCCTTGTCTCTGGGCATCAGCTCTTCCTCGCAGCCGCCTTCCCGGGTTTCAGCCTCAGCACCTCGCCGGCGTACCGGATACCCTTCTCCTTGTAGGCATTGGGGGGCCGCACCTTTCGGATGACGGCCGCCACCTGGCCCACTTTCTGCTTGTCGTTGCCCTCCACGTGGACGCGGTTGTTGCCCTCCACGGTCAAGGTGACTCCCTCCAGGGGCTGCACGTCCACCGAGTGGCTGAAGCCGACGTTGAGGGTTATGCCGGCGCCCGACTGCTGGACCCTGTAGCCCACCCCCATGAGCTCCAGCGTCTTCCGGTATCCGTCGGTGGTGCCGGTGATGGCGTTGGCGATGAGGGTCCGCGTGAGGCCGTGGAGGGAGCGGTGGAACTTCCTGGCCGACTGGCGCTCCACCATCACCTCTCCGTCCTGGACCCTGACGCTCACCTCGGGGTGTATGGGCTGCTTGATGATCCCCCTGGGTCCCTTGACGGTCACCTCCGCGTAGTTCACGGCAACCTCGACCCCGGCCGGGATGGGTATGGCCTTGCGGCCCAGCCTGGACAGGGTCCTGGTGGGACCGTTCTTCGTACCGTTACCAGACATAGCAGAGCAGCTCCCCTCCGACTCCCTGGCGCCACGCCTCCCGGCCCGTCTTGAGCCCCCACGAGGTCGACAGGATGGCGATGCCTAAGCCCCCATAGACCCTGGGGATCTCCCCCTTGCCGACGTAGACCCGGAGGCCCGGCTTGCTGACCCGTTTCAGCCCGTTGATGGCGGGCTCCCGTCCCTCCCTGTAGGCCAGATGGACCCGGAGCATGGGGCGCGGCTGGGCCCGGAGCATGTCGAAGTCCCTGATGAAGCCCTCGTCCTTCAGGATGCGGGCGATGCCCAGCTTGATCTTGGACACGGGCATCACCAAGGAGTCGTGCCTCATCCCCTGGGCGTTGCGTATGCGTGTAAGCATGTCGGCGATTGGGTCGGTAACGGGCATGTCTGCTTATTCTCCGGCTACCAGCTGGCCTTCTTGACCCCGGGCAGCTCTCCATTCAGGCTTAGCTGCCTGAAACAGATGCGGCACAGGCCAAAGTAGCGTATGTAGGCCCTTGGCCTGCCGCACTGGTGGCAGCGGTTGTGGTGGCGCACCGCGAACTTCTGGGTCCTCTTCCACTTCTGTATCTTCGAAGTCTTGGCCAACGCCCTTCTCTATTCCGGACGGACGAAAGGCATTCCCAGCAGCGCGAGTAGCCGGGACGCCTCGGCATCCGTCCTAGATGTGGTGGTCATCGTCACCTGAAAGCCGCGGATGCGCTCTATTCCTCCGTAGTCGATCTCCGGGAATATGATCTGCTCCCGGATTCCCATGGAGTAGTTGCCGCGGCCGTCGAAGCTGGACGAGGGCACCCCCCGGAAGTCCCGGATGCGGGGCAGGGCCGTGTTGACCAGGCGGTCCATGAAGTAGTACATCATGTGCCCGCGAAGGGTCACGCACATCCCGATGGGATTCCCCTCTCTCAGCTTGAAGTTGGCGATAGACTTTCTCGCCCTGGTGACGATGGGCTTCTGGCCTGTCATGGCCGTGAGGTCGGCTGCCGTGCTCTCCAGGGCCCGGGCGTTGGTCAGCGCCTCCCCAAGCCCCACGTTGAGTACGATCTTCGTGAGCTTGGGCACCTGCATCACGTTCTTGTAGCTGAACTCCTTGAGCATGGCCGGGACCACCTGGGAGCGGTACAGCTCCAGGAGCCGGGGCATCGGCTTGGCCGGAGCGGCGCCATTGGCCGCCCCGTCCTGTGACGCAACATCGTCTGCGGCGGCCTGCGCCTCGGGCGCGGGCTCCTTGGCCGCGGCCTTGGTGCGGCGCCGGCCCTTGGTCCCCTCACTCTGCCGCGCCGTACTCCTCTTCTTTGGCGCGGGCTTGGCTTCGGGAGCCGCTTCGGCCGGGGCTTGGGCCTCTAGTCGATCGTCTCCCTGCACCTCAGACATACCCTTACCTTCCTACCATCGTCCAGGACGTTGAAGGTCGCCCTGGTCGTCTTGTCGCACTTGTTGCACACCAGCATCACGTTGGAGATGTGGATCGGCGCCTCTTTCTGTATCCGCCCCGCCTGCCTCACACCCGGCTGTGGCTTCATGTGGCGGACCACCATGTTGACGCCTTCGATGGTGACACGGTCCTGGGGGCTCAGGACCCTGTCCACCCGGCCGGTCTTGCCCTTCTCCTTGCCGGCTATGACCATCACCGTGTCACCCTTCCGTACTTTCATCTCATTACCTCGGGCATCTCACTACCTCGGGCATCTCGTTGCCCCGGGTCTCACACCACCTCGGGGGCCAGGGACACGATGCGCATGAAGCCCCGGTCCCTCAGCTCCCGGGCCACGGGCCCGAATATGCGGGTCCCCCGGGGGGTGCTCTGCCTCTCCACCACCAGCACGGCGGCGTTGTCGTCGAAGCGAACGTAGCTGCCGTCGGGCCTCCGGTACGGTTGCGCCACCCTCACTATGACGGCCCGGACCACCTCGCCCTTCTTCACCTGGGCCATGGGCGCCGCTTCCTTCACCGACCCCACTATGATGTCTCCCAGGGAGGCGTAGCGTCTCCGGCTGCTTCCCGGGATGTTGATGCACATGATCTCCTTGGCGCCGCTGTTGTCGGCGACCGCCAAACGGGAGAAGGTCTGGATCACTTTCGCTCCTCCTCTTCCGCGGCGTCTCCCTCGCCGTCGACGGGGGCCGCCCCGTCCTCGACTCCGCCGGCGTCCGCCCCGTCCTCTTCAGGGACCTCATCTTCCAGCGACGCCTCGGGCTCGTCTTGCTGCTCGGGCTCCTCTTCGACAGACTCTTCTTCGTGGAGGGCCTGGGGCTCTTCGTCCTCTGCCTCCTGGGCTTCGGGTTCTTCGTCCTCGAGGTCCTCTTCCTCCAGACCCTCTTCATCCTCCGCCAGGTCCTGGATCTCGTCCTCGTCCTCTTCGGAGTCGTCGTCGGGCTCGCCGGCGTCAGCCTCCTCATCCATCTCGTCGACGTACTCCTCGTCATCCATCGCCGCGGGCGCGTCTTCGGGCTCGGGGGCGTCCTCCGCCGTGTCCGCCGGCCCGGCCGCCATGGCTTGGACCGCGGCCTGCTCGCGCTCCTCGGTCAGCAGGCCCTCGTCCAGCTCGGCGGGCTTCACCTCGGCGACCTCCCGCCTCTGGACGATCTCCACCACCCGCCACTTCTTCATCCTGGACAGGGGCCGGGTCTCCTCGATCCGGACCATGTCCCCGATCCGGCACTCATTGTCCCGGTCGTGGGCGAAGAACCTCGTGATGCGGCGTATGCTCTTCTTGTAGAGCCGGTGGCGCTGCTGCCATCTCACGGCGACCAGCACCGTCTTGTCCATCTTGTCGCTGACGACCTCGCCCAGCCGTACCTTACGCCTCCCGTCGGGCATCTATCTCACCCCTGCCTCTCGCTCTCGTGCCACGGTGATGAGGCGTGCGATGTTCTTCCTGGCTGTCCGTATCTGCGCCGTGTTGCCGAGCTGCTTGGTCGCCACCCGGAAACGGAGGTTCAGAAGCTCCTTTCGGGAGTCTTCCAGCTCCTTTTGGAGCTCCTCGTCGGTCAGCTGTCTTATCTCGTGGGCTCGCATGTGACTCTACTCCAGGACCTTTCCGGCCCTGCGATATTACCCGCCTATCCCGCCCCGGCGAGAGCGGCGTCCCGCTTGACGGCCTTGGTTGCAATGGGAAGCTTGTGGGCGCCCAGGCGCAGCGCCTCCATGGCCAGGTCCTCCCGGACTCCGCCCACCTCGAAGAGCACCCGTCCGGGCTTGACCACGGCCACCCAGTGGTCCACGGCGGCCTTCCCGCCGCCCATGCGGGTCTCGGCGGGTTTCTTGCTGACCCCCTTGTCGGAGAACAGCCGCACCCATACCTGGCCGCCCCTCCTGAGGTGGCGGGTTATGGCGATACGGGCGGCCTCGATCTGCCGGGCTGTTATCCAGTGGGCCTCCAGGGCCTTGAGCCCGAACTCGCCGAAGTCCAGGCTGTTGTTGGAGGTGGCCTTTCCCCGTCGGTGTCCCCGGTGCATCTTGCGGTACTTCACCCGCTTAGGTTGCAACATCGACTGCCTCCTCGGTGGCGCCTTCCTCGTCCTCGGGCTCGTCCGAGGGGATGGTCACCTCGATGGTCTCCAGCTCCTCGGCCCGCTCCTCGGGAGGAGGCGGAAGGATGTCGCCCTTGTAGATCCACACCTTCACACCGATGCACCCCATCATCGTGCGCGCTTCGGTGATGCTGTAGTCGATGTCGGCCCGGAGGGTGTGCAGGGGCACCCGGCCCTCCATGTACTTCTCCCGGCGGGCGATCTCCGACCCGGTGATGCGCCCCTTCACTATGACCTTTATGCCCTGGGCTCCCGCCTGCATCGCCCGCTGGGCGGCCTGCCGCATGGCCCTTCGGTAGGAGACCCGGCGCTCCAGCTGGTCCGCGATGTTCCTTGCCACCAGGTAGGAGTTGAGCTCGGGCTGGGATATCTCCATTATGTTGAGCTGTATCCGCTTGTTTGTAATGCCCTCCAGCCTACTCCTGAGCCTCTTGACCCGCTCCCCGTCCCTGCCGATGAGTATGCCGGGGCGGGCCGAGTGGACGTTCACCACGATGTCCTGGGCGCCTCGGTCGATCTCCGTACGGGCGATCCCGGCGTTGGAAAAGCCGCGGTACTCGCTCTCGATGGCGTGGCGTATCTGGAGGTCCTCCAGAACCAGGGTGCGGTAGTCCCGGCCGTTGGGGGCGTACCAGTGGGTCTGCCAGTCCTTGACGATGCCGAGCCTGAACCCTATTGGGTGGGTCTTGTGGCCCATCTTAGGAGACCTCCTCCTCGTCCACGACCACGGTCACGTGGCTGGAGCGCTTGGTAATGCGCCCCACCCGTCCCCGGGCCCTGGGGCGGAACCTCTTGAGGGATGGCGCCTGGTCGGCCACCACCTTTACGATCACCAGGCCGTCAGGGTCCATCAGCAGGTTGTTCTCCGCGTTGGCGGAGGCCGAGCGCACCGTCTTGGCCACCACCCTCGCCCAGGGGGACGGCAGGAGCCCCAGGGTGTCCAGGGCGTCGTTGACCTTCATGCCCCGGACCAGGTCCATTATGGGCTTGAGCCTCTTGGGAGAGGCCCCCACGTTCCTGGATACTGCTTTGACTTCGGGCACTGGCGCTCTCTCCGACTACCGGCGTCCCAGCGAGGATGTCCGCTCCGACCGGGCCACGTGGCCGCGGAAGGTGCGGGTGGGCGCGAACTCACCAAGCTTGTGGCCCACCATGTTCTCCGTGATGAACACCGGCACGTGCCTCCGGCCATCGTGCACCGCGATGGTCAACCCGACCATCTCGGGCATTATCGTGGAGGCCCGGGACCATGTGCGTATCACCGTCTTGATGCCGGCGTCCTGGACGGCCAGCACCTTCTTCTCCAGCTTGGGGTGGACGTAGGGGCCCTTCTTAGTCGACCTGGACATCCCTTACCTCCTCCCTCTCCTTCGTACGATAAAGCCGCTGCTGTTCTTCTTCTTTCGCCGGGTCTTCAGACCCATGGCGGCCTTGCCCCAGGGAGTCTTGGGGCCGGGCATTCCCACCGGGGACCTGCCCTCGCCGCCGCCGTGGGGGTGGTCCCTGGGGGTCATGGCGACGCCGCGCACCTGGGAGCGGCGTCCCTTGTACCGGTTCTTTCCCGCCTTACCCAGCTTCACGTTCTTGTGGTCGGGGTTCCCGACCTGTCCCACCGTCGCCCGGCAGTCCACCAGCACCCGCCTGATCTCTCCCGAGGGCAGGCGGATGAGCACGTAGGGGTCCTCCCGGGAGAGCACCTGGGCCGCCACGCCGGCGCTCCTGACGATCTGGCCGCCGCGCCCCGGCGTAAGCTCCATGTTGTGCACCAGAGTGCCGGCGGGGATGTGGCGGAGGGGCAGGCTGTTCCCGGGCTTGATCTCCGCCCGGGGGCCCGACTCCACCCGGTCCCCCACAGTGAGGCCGATGGGAGCGAGGATGTACCGCTTCTCGCCGTCCACGTAGTGGATGAGCGCGATACGCGCCGACCTGTTGGGGTCGTACTCGATGGAGGCCACCTTGCCGGGGATGCCGTCCTTGTTCCGCTTGAAGTCGATGACCCTGTATGCCCGCTTGTTGCCGCCGCCCCGGTGCCGGACGGTTATCCTCCCATTGCGGTTGCGCCCCGCCTTGCTGGTCAGGGGGCTCAGCAGGGACTTCTCCGGCTTCTTCCGGGTTATCTCCTCGAAGGACGGCCACGCGGCGCGCCTGGTGCCGGGGGTCATGGGCCTCAGGTTTCTGAGAGGCATTCTCTACACACCCTCGATGATCTGGATCCTGTCCCCAGGCCGCAGGGACACCAGCGCCTTCTTGGTGTCGGGCTGCTTCTTGAACCGGGGACCATATCTCTTGGACTTGCCGCGGACCTTGATGACGTTCACGCTTACGACCTTCACGTTGAAGGTCGCCTCCACCGCGCTCCTTATCTCCACCTTGTTGGCCCTGCGGTCAACCTGGAAGGCGTACTTCCCCCGCTCCTGGAGGATGGTGCTCTTCTCAGTTATAAGGGGGGCTATCAGTACCTCGCTGGTCTCCATCTACTCACCCTCGGCCTGCCCGCCGCGGCCCTTCCGGGGACGGCGGAGACGGTCGCCCGCCCAGAGCTGCTCGGCCCGCCGGGCGGCGTCCAGGGTCATCACCACCCGGTCCCTTCTCAGGAGCTGTTCGGCGTTCAACAGGTTCACCGGCGTGGTCCACACCTTCTCCAGGTTCCGCGCCGAGAGGACCACGTTGGTGGCCGTCCCGTCGGTGACGATCAGCGTCGACCTGCTGGCTCCCAGGCTGGACAGTATCTCCGACATCCCCCTGGTGCTGGGGCCATCGATGGTCAGGTCGTCCACCAGGATCAGCTTGTCCGCGCGCACCTTGTCCGACAGAACGCACCGCAGGGCCCGCCGCCGCATCTTCTTGGGCATGTCCCGGCGGTGGTCCCTGGGATGTGGCCCGAACACCACGCCGCCATGCCGCCACTGGGGCGCCCTGATGCTGCCCTGCCGCGACCGGCCGGTGTACTTCTGGGGCCAGGGCTTGCGGCCCCCGCCGGACACCTGGGCCCGGGTCTTGGTGGCGTGGGTGCCCTGACGCCTGTTCAGCCCATACATCACCATGGCCTGGTGGACCAGGGCCTTGTTCATCTCCGCGGCGAAGAGGTCGTCGCTCACCTCGGCGGTGTCGACGACTTCGCCGCGCTGACTTCTAACCGGCAGCTCCAAGATTCTCCACCCTAACGGCAAGGGACTGCAAAACGCAGCCTCTTACTTCACCTTCTTGATGATGATCAGATCGTTGGGGGCGCCCGGCACCCCGCCCTTCAGGAACAGGAGGTCCCGCTCCGCGTCCACGTCCACCACCTCCAGGTTTTTCACGGTGACCCGGACGGCGCCAGTGTGGCCCGCCATCTTCTTGCCCTTGAACACCCGGCCGGGATACGTCCCGGCCCCGATGGAGCCCGGCGCCCTCGCCCGGTCCGACTGCCCGTGGGTGCGCGGCCCGCCGTGGAACCCGTGCCGCTTCATTCCGCCCTGGAATCCGAGGCCCTTGGACGTGCCCACCACGTCGACCTTCTCCCCGCTCTCGAACAGGTCGACCTTGATCTGCTGGCCCACCTCCAAGTCTTCGGTCCCGTCCACCGCGAACTCCCGCAGGTGACGGAACAGCCCGGCCCGGCCCAGGTGCCCCCTCATGGGCTTGTTCAGGCGCTTTACGGACCCGTAGCCCACCTGCGCGGCCTCGTAGCCGTCCCGGTCAACCGTCTTGACCTGGGTGACGGCGCACGGGCCGGCCTGTATCACCGTCACGGGCACCACCCGGCCCTCGGCGGTGAACACCTGGGTCATGCCAACCTTCTTGCCCAACATCCCCTTGATCACGCGGAGACCTCCAGCGGCTCCCGTGTATCCAGGCGGGCCCGTGCATGGTCTAAGGAGTGTATATGGTCTACGGAGAAAGTCATTTCACTACAGCTTGATGGAGATGTCGACGCCCGCCGGGAGGTTCAGCCTGGTCAGAGCGTCGATGGTCTTGGATGTGGGGTCCACGATGTCGATCAGCCGCTTGTGCGTCCTGATCTCGAAGTGCTCCCGGGAGTCCTTGTCCACGTGGGGGGAGCGGATTACGCAGAACCGGCGGATGTGGGTCGGCATGGGCACCGGCCCGGCAACCATGGCCCCCGTACGCTCAGCCGTCTCCACGATCTGCCCCGCCGACAGGTCCAGTGACCTGTGGTCGAAGGCCCTTAGTACGATCCTTATCTTCTGGCTCGTCGTCATCTCTACACGCCCAGCTTGACCCCGTGGACCATCTCCCCGAGGATGCTCTCCGGCACGGGTTCATAGTCCCGGAACTCCATGGTATAGCTCGCCCTGCCTTGGGTGACGGACCGAAGGGTCGTGGTGTAGGCGAAGGTCTCCGCCAGGGGCATCAGCACCCTGATGACCTGTATCCCCTCCTGGCCCTCGATGTTCCTGATCTGGCCCCGCCGGGAGCTCAGGTCCCCCAGCACGTCGCCCAGGAACTCCCCGGGGGTCACCACCTCCATCTCCATTACCGGCTCCAGGAGTATGGGGCTCGCCTTCCGCACGCCGTCCCTGAAGGCGATGGTCCCGGCGGCCTTGAAGGCCATCTCCGACGAGTCCACCTGGTGGAAGGTCCCGTCCACCAGGCTGACCTTGACGTCGATCAACGGGAACCCGGCCAGGGGGCCGTTCTCGGCCGCTTCCTTGACGCCACGCTCGACGGCCGGTATGTACTCCCGGGGTATCGCCCCCCCGTGGATCAGGTTCTCGAACAGGAACCCCTCTCCCCTCTCCCTGGGCTCGATCTCCAGCCATACGTGGCCGTACTGGCCCCGGCCCCCCGTCTGGCGGACGAAGCGGCCCTCGATTCGGATGGGGGCGGTGATGGCCTCCCGGTAGGCGACCTTGGGCTTGCCCACGTGGGCGTCCACGTTGAACTCCCGGCGGATCCGGTCCACCAGCACCTCCAGGTGCAGCTCGCCCATGCCGGAGATCAGCGTCTGGCCGGTCTCCTGGTCGTAGCGCAGCTCGAAGGTGGGGTCCTCCTCGGCCAGCTTGGTAAGGGCGTAGGTCAAACGGTCCTGGTCCGCCCTGGTCATGGGCTCAATGGAGACCGACAGCACCGGCGACGGGAACTGTGGGGGCTCCAGCACCACCGGCCCGTCCCGGGTGCAGATGGTGTCCCCCGTAAAGGTGTTCTTCAGCCCGACGGCCGCGCAGATGTTCCCGGCCTCCACCGACTCGGACTCCTCCCGGTGGTTCGCGTGCATCTGCAGGACCCGGCCCATGCGCTCCCTCTGGTCCCGGGTCGTGTTGATCACCGAGGACCCGGCCTTCAACGTGCCGGAGTACACCCGCAGGTAGACGAGCCGCCCCACGAAGGGGTCGGTGGTCACCTTGAAGGCCAGCGCCGACAGGGGAGCGTCCGCCCTGGCTTCCCTGACCACCTCCTGCTCCTTGCCCACGAGGGTGCCGGTGACGGCGGGCACCTCGGTCGGGGAGGGGAGATAGTCCACGATGGCGTCCATCAGCGCGTGGATGCCCATGCCCGCCAGGGCGCTGCCGCATACCACGGGCACCAGGTGGCCGCCGATGGTCGCCTTCCGCAGGGCCGTCCGGAGCTCGTTCACGGGGAGAGTCTCGCCCTCCAGGTACCGGATCATCAGGCCCTCGTCGGTCTCGACGATCTTCTCGATCATCGCCTCCCGGTGCGACTCGAACTCCTCCCGGTCCTCCGCGGGTATCGGCGACGGCTCGGGCCGCGACCCGTTGCTCTTGCCGTTGGCTCCATCAAAGAAGAGGGCGTGGCCTTCCAGGAGGTCGGCCACACCCTTGAACACAGTGTCTTCCAGCAGGGGAAACTGAACGGGCACGGGATTGGCCTTCAGCCTGTGGCGCACCGTGTCGACGGTCCTCTCCAGGCTGGCCCCGGCCCGGTCCATCTTGTTTACGAAGCATATCCTGGGCACGTTGTAGTTGTCCGCCTGGCGCCAGACCGTCTCCGACTGGGGCTGCACGCCCGCCACCGCGTCCAGCACCACGATGCCGCCGTCCAGCACCCTCAGGCTCCGCTCCACCTCGGCGGTAAAGTCCACGTGGCCCGGGGTGTCGATGATGTTGATGCGCCGGTCGTTCCAGTGGCAGGTCGTGGCCGCGGCGGTTATGGTGATGCCTCGTTCCCGCTCCTGGGGCATCCAGTCCATGACGGTGGTGCCCTCGTCGACCCCGCCGACTCGATGGATTCTTCCAGCCAGGTAGAGCACCCGCTCGGTCACGGTGGTCTTGCCCGCGTCGATGTGGGCTATGAAGCCTATGTTGCGTATGTCGCCTATGCGAAAGCTCTCGGACATGGTTTCCGTACCTCGGCTAACCGGACCCGGGACCCACGAATGCCATAGGAGAGACCCTTACCACCTGTAGTGCACGAAGGCCCGGTTGGCCTCTGCCATACGGTGCAGCTCTTCCCTACGCCTTACGGCGGCGCCCTCTCCCCTGGAGGCATCCAACAGCTCGGCAGCCAGCTTGCGCACCATGGGCATCCCCTGGCGGGCCCTGGCCGATCGGATGATCCACCGGATGGCCAGCGCCTCGCTGCGGTTGGCCCGCAGCTCGGTGGGCACCTGGTAGGTGGCGCCTCCCACCCGCCGGGGCTTCACCTCCAGCAGGGGGGTGGCGTTCTTCATCGCCTGGTTGAACACTTCCAACGGCTCCCTCTTGGTGTTCTCCTCCACCAGGTCGAGGGCTCCGTAAACGATGCGCTGGGCAACGGTCTTCTTGCCCTTCATCATTATCTTGTTGATGAAACGGCTCAACTCCACGCTGTTGTAGCGTGGGTCGGCCTGCACACGGCGTTTCTCTGAGCGTCTTCTTCTGGACATCGATGCACCTGGAAGGGGGAGCGGCGCCTACGCGATTACGTGGAGGGCCGTATCAGATCCCGGCTGCTCCCCTGCCCCTCTCGGACCCGTACTTGCTGCGTCCCCGCCGCCGGTCCTGCACGCCCTCGCAGTCCAGGGCGCCTCGGACGATGTGGTAGCGTACGCCGGGCAGGTCCTTGACCCTGCCGCCCCGCAGAAGGACCACCGAGTGCTCCTGCAGGTTGTGGCCCTCGCCCCCGATGTACGCGGTGACCTCGAACCCGTTGGTAAGCCTCACCCGCGCGATCTTCCTGAGCGCCGAGTTGGGCTTCTTGGGCGTCATAGTACGGACCTGGACGCAGACGCCGCGCCTTTGGGGAGCGCCGGGACCCCAGACCACTCGATTGCGGAGCGAGTTCTGGAGCCAGTGCATCGCAGGCGCCTTGGTCTTCGACCTGGCCTTCTTGCGTCCCTTCCTTACCAGTTGACTAACGGTTGGCATACCACTTCCTTCGACGCACCTTGCGCCGTCTAGGTACTTTAACAACATTGCCGGCCCTTGTCAACCGGATTTCGCATCCGTCAACGGCCAGATGACAGGGGCAAACCCACCCCCCCGGACGCCGGCCTCACATCTTCCAAGACGCCCCTCGTCGTGCTAGTCTACAGGCACGCCCCTGAGCGCGGGAGCGACGCAGGTCCGCCGCCCCGGCGCGGCGCTGCCAGAAATAGGGGTTCGTCCATGTCGATGAGGGACCGCGGGTTCACCAGAAGGGACATTCGCGGCGGCTCCGGGGCCGGGGCCGAGGTCGCCAGTGAGCACTTCGATGAGATGATAGGCACCGTGGAGCTGTACATCTACCGGCACCCCAGCAAGAAGATCAAGGGCTACACGGCGTTGAAGTCCACCCTGGAGGCCCAGGGATGCGACGTGGACCTGACGGCCGCCGGAGCCAGCCCAGTGGGCAAGGGCTACGAGACCATCAGGATCGCCAACGGGGGGGCGGAGATACCCACACCGTTGCTCCGGCGGGCCCACGGCTGGGCCCACCAGCGGGACTTCCTGCACATGTTCTACAAGAGGGGCTGACTAAGCCTAGGTGGTCAGCATCCGGTAGATGGTGGGCAGGCGCTCGGGCAACGTCCAGATGTTGTCCAGCACCTCGTAGCTCATGTCCCCGCACATGGTCTTCAGGTAGTCGTGCCCCGCCTTGTCCACCGTCAGGCAGAAGGGCGTAACGTCCTTCCGCTTGGCCTCCACCAGCGCCATGTGGGTGTCGTGGACGGCGTACTCCTTCTCGACCCCCTCGCGACTGTAGCCCCTGTCTTGGGGCCGGCCGTCGCTGATGAGGAACAGTATCTTGGTCTTGGCCTCCTGCGTCTCCAGCTTGGAGGTGGCGTGCCTCAGGGCCGGCCCCATCCGCGTGGCGTGCATCGGCGTCACCTTGTCGATGCGGCGCTTGATCTTGTCATGGAAGGACTCGTCGATGTCCTTTATGACGTAGAACTCAACGTTCTCCCTGCCGTACCCCGAGAAGCCGTAGATGCCATAGGTGTCGCCGATGGTCTCCAGCGCCTGCATCAGCAGGGCGGTGCTCTCCTTCTCCAGGTCGATGATGCGCTTGTAGTGGCGGCGCACCAAGCCTTCCCGGCGGGACCTGAGCCACATCATGTACTCCACCGGGTCGTCGGGCGCGTCGTGGTCGTCCACCGTCGGGCGGCCCTCGTCGATGGCCTCCGCGGTGGAAGCGCTCATGTCCAGGAGGAACACCACCGCAACGTCCCGCTCCAGCTTGTTCCGGCGCCACCATATCTTCTCCGAGGGCGTGGTGCCCCGCTTGCGGTCGATGGTCGCCTCGATGGCCGCGTCCAGGTCCAGGTCCTCGCCGTCGATGACCCGCTTGACCTTGCGGAAGCTCTCGGGCACCACCAGCTCGAACTGGCGCCGGATGTCGCTGGACAGGGAGGCGAAGTTGCGCACCGTGTCGTTGTAGAAGTTTATGTCGCCCTCGTCCACGTTCTTCTCGCGGACGATGCACCACTTGGGCTTGTAGTCATCGGCCCGGAAGTCCCACTCGTCGTACACCTGGGACCTGGGCTCCTTGGCCTCCAGCGCGCCCCCCTGCTCGTCCTCGTGCACCATGGGCCCGTGGCCCTGGCCTGGCTGCGACGAGGGGGGAGGCACGCCCGCCTCCTTCATTATGTTCTGGGCGAACATCCCCATGGCGTCCTGGAGCTCCGCGGCCTCGGGGTCCAGGTCCAGCTCCGGGTTGTCCTTCAGCAGCTCCTCCAGCATCTCCTTGGTTATCGGCTGAGACTCCCCGTCCACGTCCTGGGACGGCTCCATGCGCAGCCGGTTCAGGAGCTGCACCAACTCCGGCTTGAAGTCCCCGCGAAAGTCAACCTGCTCCGGGGACTCGTACTCCTCCTCCTCCGACTCCTGCCCCTCGCCTTCCTCCTGGGAACCCTCCTTGTCCTGCTGGAGCTGCTGCATCAACTCCTGGAACTCCTCCTCGGAGAACTCCTCCTGGTTATCGAAGTCCTGGGGCTCGAACTCCTCGGGAGATTGGGGCTCGTTGGGGAGCTCGGAGAGTATCTTGTAGACGCGTATAGTAGCCTCGGCGGTGTCCTCGACGGTGGCGTCGACGTGGAGCAGCCTCTTGAATATCTTTGCCAGTACCCGGGCCGTCTTGACGTGCTTCTTGGGAACGGGCACGGCCTTGAGCTGCTCCAGGCTGAGGCGCACCAGCAGCTCCACCATGCACTGGAGCAGGGGCATCTCGTCTATGGCGGGCCTCTCGGCCAGCGCGTCTCCCTGGACCTGCCTGTAGCTCCGCACTATGCCCGCGTACTCGGCCTTGACCCGGTAGTCCAGCCTGCCGTCCTCCAGTATGGTGAACACGTCCAGGGCCAGCTTCCGGTCGTCAAAGAGGTTGAAGAACCGGCCCATGTCCGTTACGAACCCCCGCTCGGCGCTGCCGGCGTCTTCCTCGGTTTGTTCGACGACGGGGCCGAGGGCCTCCTGGAGCCGCTGCACCGCCCCCGCGACCGACTCCTTCTCCATGGTCGGCCGCAGGTCGTCGAACAGCAGCGAGGGGAGCTCGAAGTTGAACCCAAAGCTCTCGAACTCCAGATGCGCCACCTGGTGGGTGGACACGACCTTGAACCACCCGAAGTTCTCACCCTTGGAGGGATACCGGTCCACCACGGGAGGAAGGTAGACCTTGCTCCCCTCGGTGGAGGCGGCCGACTCCGACACCCAGCCTATGCCCTTGTTGGCCAGCTCGGCGCTGCTCATTATCTCGATGGACGAGCCCGACAGCATCCGGCAGTACAGGCGCATGACGCCCTTGACCCGGTCCAGCTCCTGGCTGGACGACAGGGTCTCCAGGAGCTGCTCCGAGGTGTTGGACTCGACCTTGAAGTAGGCCAGCCCTCCGTCGGGGTTCTCCTTTAGCAGCCGCACACCCTCCTGGAACCACACGTCGAGCTGGTTCAGGGTGACCCGGTTCAATACCGTGTTCAGGCTCTTCAGGAAGTGAGGCACGGCCTGCGGCGTTATGGCCAGCAGGGTCTCGCACAGGTCCAGGATGTACCGCTGGGACTGATTGTTGACCTGCGTGAGCGACTGGGAGCCCTCCAGCAGGAACGACGCCGTCTCCCGCTGCCCTCCCTTGGTCAGCCGCTCGGCCAGCCGCAGGAACCTGCTCCTCTGGCTCTCCTCGATCTGGGGAAGGACCCGGCCCGACACCTCCAGGCACGCCTTCACCTCCCGCCAGCTCCCTTCGGCCAGGGCCCTCCCCATGGACAGGAAGGCCTCCCGCTCCCGACCCATCTGGGGCAGCACGTTGCGCCCCAGGACCAGGCACTCCGACGCCACGTCGTAGGACTTGGTGGACAGGGCCTCCACCAGGGCGGCGAACACCTCCACGTCCCAGAAGGGCAGGCTCCGGATGAGCTGGGGGCTCACGTCGAAGAACCTGGAGGCCAGCGTGCTGGACTTCCACGTTCCCTTGTACAGGCTCCGGCCCAATCCGGCCCACCGGGGGATGTACTGGGTCCTGAGGCTCGCGGCCACCTCGGGGCTGGCCTTGAAGTAGGAGCAGGCCAGGGCGGGTGAGTCCTGGGCCAGGTATGTCCCGCACCGGGCCCACTGCATGAAGGGTAGGAAGGGCAGGAACTTGGCCACTTCGGGGCCGGCGCGCAGGTACTCCACCGCCGCCTCCCAGGACCGGGCCGTCTGGCTGGCTATGGTCACGCCCTCCACGGCCCAGGCCTGCACCTCCTCCTCCTTGAACGCCAGGGTCATGGCCTCCCTGGCTATCCTGTACTCCTCCATCACCGAGGCGGGGAGCTTGGCCAGGTCGGCCTCTATCTCCGCTAGGGTCGCGGGCCGGGCGTCTCCGGGGCCGGTACTCAATTCGCTACCCCCTTCTTCGCCGTGTCCCTGGGAAAGAGGTCGAGAAACTGCTCCACTATCTGTGCCGTGGCCCCGAATATCATGTGGTCCCCGAAGGTGTAGCAGTACCGCCTCTCGGTCGCGCCGTTCATCCACCGCACCTCCTGTCGCCGGTTGTCCGGGTCCAGCAAACGTTGGACCGGCACCTCCAGCACCTCCGCTATCTCGAGGGAGCTGGGCTCGAAGGGGTACGGGTAGGGAATGGTCCCCACGTACACCCGGACGCCGAACCGGCTCCTGGTCGCGATGTCGTCCAGCTCTCCCAGGACGGTCACGTCGTCGGGGTCTATTCCCATCTCCTCCCTGGTCTCTCGGAGAGCCGTGTCGCGGAAGTCCAAGTCCTCCGGATCTCGGGCGCCGCCCGGGAAGGATATCTCGCCCTTGTGGTGCTCCACGTCCTGGGTGCGCTTGTTCAGGAGGATGCAGTACTCGCCCTCCTTCCGGTAGAGGAGGACCATGACCGCAGCGGGCATGAGAGATTCGTCGTCCACCGACCTCTTCTCACGCCCCGACAGGACTTGCCTTACAGCTTCGATGGTGGGGTCCGTCGTATCATCCATGGCGGGAGACGGCAAGCGCCTGGGGGCCACCCCGTGCATCCCTACTCGAATATCGAGGAAACGACCTCTTCCACACTCCTGTGGATCTCCTCGTCATCGGTCAACGCCCACACTATGGCCACGTGGGCCGCCCTTCTGGGGGCCACTCCCTGGGCGATGAGCTTCCCAGCGTATATCAGGAGCCTGGTGCTGGCCCCCTCCTTCACGCCATGCTCCTTCAGGTTCCGGACCTTCTCCCCCAGCTTGGCCAGCCGCTCGGCGTCCTCCTTGCTGCACGAGCTCTCGCGCTGGACGATCTCAGCCTCCACGTCCCTTGGAGGAGGACCGAACTCCAGGGCGATGAACCGCTGGCGCGTGCTGTGCTTCAGGTCTTTCAAGGCGCTCTGGTAGCCGGGGTTGTAGGAGATCACCAGCAGGAACCGCTCGCTGGCCTCCAGTAGCTCGCCCTTCTTGTCCATGGGAAGGATGCGCCGGTGGTCGGTAAGGGGATGGATGAGTACGGTGGTGTCCTTCCTGGCCTCCACCACCTCGTCCAGGTAGCAGATGCCACCGGACTTCACCGCCTTCGTCAGAGGGCCGTCCATCCACTTGGTGCCCTCGGCCTCCAGCAGGTACCTTCCGACCAGGTCGCTGGCCGTCAGGTCCTCGTGGCAAGCGATGGTCACCAGCGGTATGCTGCTCCCGTTGGAGGCCGCCTTGCTCCTCTTCTTGACCACCGTGAGGGGGCGTCCCAGCCTCCAGGCCATGTGCTCTATGAACCGGGTCTTGCCACACCCGGTGGGCCCCTTCAGCAGTACGGGCAGCTGGGCGGCGTAGGCCGCCTCGAAGAGCTCCACCTCGTCCCCGACGGCCCGATAGTAGGGCTCCTGCTGGATGGTGTACTCTTCGATGGCGAACTCTTTGAACGCGGTGCTGGTTCCACTTGCCATGCCTAACCGACCTTTCCGCCTACCTTGCTTCGACACAGCGCCTCAACCTCGCGCCTCAACTCCTCCAGGCTCCCGGAGTTGTGCACCACAACCTGCGCGTGCCTTGACCTCTCCTCGAAGGGCATCTGCGCCTGGACGCGGCTCCGGACCTGTTCTGCCGTCAGCCCGTTTCTCAGCCTCAGCCGCTCTTCCACCTGCTCGCCGGTGGAATGGGTGACCCACACCTCGTCCACGAGGCCTTCCCACCCAGCCTCTACCAACAGGGCCGCCTCCAGAACCACCAGGTCCACTCCCTGCCCGCGAAGAGCCTCGATCCGCTCCCGGATGATGTCGGCCATCCTGGGATGCATGATGGCGTTGAGGGCGCTCATGGCCTGGGGGTCGTTGAAGACGATGGCGCCCAGCCGCTTCCGGTCTATCTTCCCGTTGGGGCCGAGTACTCGCTCGCCGAAGGTATCCACGACTTCGCGCCATATGGCGGTGTGGGGCGTGTAAGCCTCGTGCCCCACACGATCGGCGTCTATGACCTCCGCGCCCAGCTCTCTCAGGATGCGGGAAACCTCGCTCTTTCCCGTGCCGATACCTCCCGTGAGGCCTATGACTAGCATATCTTCCCTTTGGGCTGGGAGGCTCCAGACATTCTACCAACCCTAGTTGGGCGGGTCAACCGCGGTCCCCTCGCCCAGGCGTATGGTGACCTCACCGTAGCGCTCCATATAGCACTCTTTGAGACGCCGGAACCTGGCCTGGTACTGCTCCGTGTTGATAGGGCTCGTCGTCATTATGGTGGCGTCTTCCCGGTTGTCTGTGTAGTACGCCTTTCGAATGCCCACCTTCTCGAAGCCGTACTTCAGGTACAGGGACTGGGCCACGTGGTTGGAGACCCGGGCCTCAAGGCTGACCACCGAGGATCGCCTGGCCATCGCCAGCTCCAGGCAGCCTATGATGAGCAGCTCGCCCACACCCCTCCCCCTCCACGACTCGGAAACGGCCACGGCGGTTATGTGGGCCTCGTCGGCCATGAACCACAGGCCCAGAAACCCCACGATGGACTCCGTCTCCGGTCCCGCGGCGGGATCGGCGACACCGTTGGTCAGCCTGGCCTTCAGACCATCCAGGACCCGGCCCAGCAACCCGCCTGAGGTCGGGTCCGGCGGCGGGGCCGGGACGGCCTCCCGGTCATCGTGGGCCTCCCGGAGGGAGTTGGTGTCCATCGCCACCAGGTACTTCGCCCGGCGGTTCTCCAGCTCTCGCTTGAACGGAGTGGCGGGCCAGAGGGTGGGGAAGGCCTGTCTCTCGATCTGCGAGACCCGGCTTATGTCCTCGCGCCTCAGCGGGCGGATATGAACGTCCATGGCTGCGCGACGCCTTGGGAGCGACGGACTCATTCTATCACAGCACCCGGTTGCAACAGCACCCCGCCGTCACGGGACTCGACGGAAACGCGAGACGCGGGACCGGCGCCACGCCAGGCGGAATGCCCGCCCCCTTCGCCGACGGAGAGGCCCCTTGCCCGGCCCCCTTTTCCGACGAGGATGTATGTGCTAGTCTTCTCGTGCGACGGCGCACCGGCCGGACACGCCCGACGACAGTACCGCAGGAGGGACGGAGAGTTGATCTACGACGTGCGTATCTACGACTTCAAACCTGGCACCGTGGACCAGTACATGGCCGCGGTCCGCGAGCTGGGACTGCCCATCCGCGAGTCTCACGGCATCAGGCTCGCGGGATGGTACTACGGCGAGGTCGGCACCCTGAACCAGGTCATACACATATGGGAGTACGCCGACATGGCCGACTTCGAGAAGAAGTCCGAGGAGGTCCGCCAGGACCCGCGTTGGTTCGGCGAGTACGTCCCCCGCGTCCAGCCGCTGCTGGTCGCCCAGCGGAACCAGATCATGAACGGCCCGGACTTCTTCCCCAGGCCCTCCTAGTCGGGCCTTACCCGGCGGGCAGCCCGGCCCCGGTCCCCGGTGGCTAGCTCTCCGCCACCACCGGGTTCGACAGGACGCCGATGCCCTCGATGTCTATCTCCACCGTGTCCCCGGCCTGGAGGTGTGCGGGCGAGCCCGGCGTGCCCGTGAAGATCATGTCCCCCGCCTCCAGGGTCATGCGCCGGGACGTCCACTCGATGATGGTGGGTATGTCGAAGATCAGGTACGAGGTGCTCTCGGCCTGCACCTCCTTGCCATTGACCCGCGCCCGGAGCATCACGTTGCTGGGGTCCAGCTCGTCGCTGATGTAGGGCCCCACCGGCGAGAAGGTGTCCGACGACTTGGCCCGCCACCACTGGCCGTCGCCCCGCTGCCACTCCCGCCCGCTCACGTCGTTGCCGCAGGTGTACCCCAGGATGTACCGGGCCGCCTCCGCCTTGGACACGTTCCGGCAACGGCTCTTGATGACGATGACCAGCTCCGCCTCTTCGTCCAGGGTCTCTATGTCGTTGGGACGGACGATGGCGTCCCCCGGCCCTATCATGGACGACGTGGTCTTGATGAAGATCAGGGGCTGCTGGGGGGCCGGACGGTCGTGGAGGTGGCTGGAGTAGTTGAGTCCCACCGCCAGCATCTTCGACGGCTGGGTCGGCGCCAGGAGCTTCACCTCGGAGACCGGATGGGTGTGGTCGGTGACCTCATACTCTTCGAATGGCGTGTTGGTGATCTCCCTCAGGGTATCGCCGTCCACCACCCCGTAGCTCACCTGGCCGTGGGCCAGGTACCGCGCGAACTTCATCGTGTGCTCCTTTCCCGGTGTCCTCGGACAGTCATCCTGGCCCCCCGAGCCGGAACCCTGGGCTGGGGGCGCGAACACCGGCACCGCCAGATATTGTCATCGCAAGACGTAGGGTATATTACTCCAACGGCATCGGGGCGTCAAAGCGGGGCCGCCGGGGCCCGTGGCCAGGTGTGGTAGGATGTACCAGGTCGACAATAGCCCGCACCCGCCGCGGTGTCATAGAGGAGACAAGCTGGATGAAGGCAGCCGTCATTCACGAGTTGGGGACCGAGGAGGTGTTCCACTACGAGGACGTGGAGGACCCGCAGCCGGGGCCGCGGCAGGTCCTCGTACGGATCAAGGCCGCTTCCATCAACCGGGGCGACCTGGGCCGCAGGGAGGGCTCCTACCGCGGCGTCACTGCCGCGGCCAAGCTGCCGCTGATCCTCGGCTGGGACGTTTCGGGCGTCATCGAGTCAGTCGGCGCCGAGGTGCGGGACCGCTGCGTAGGCCAGAGAGTGGTGGCGACCCTGGCATCCGGCGGGTACGCCGAGCTGGCCGCCGTGAGCGCCCGGGGCACCGTGCCCTTTCCGGACACTCTCTCCTTCGAGGAGGCCGCCAGCATACCCATCGTCTTCCTCACCTCCTGGTTCGCCCTCCTCAAGGTGACGGACCTCCAGGAGGGCGAAACGGCCCTGGTCCATTCGGCCGGCAGCGGGGTCGGGATGGCCGGCATCCAGATCGCCAAATACGTCGGGGCGCGGGCCATCACCACGTCCAGCTCCGGGGACAAGCTGGACAGGGCCCGGGAGCTGGGGGCCGACGAGGCCGTCAACTACCGGGAGGAGGACGTGCTGGACCGGGTCATGGCGCTGACCGACGGCAACGGGGTGAACGTGGCGCTGGACGGGGTCGGCGGCGAGAACCTGGCCGTGAGCATCGCCTGTCTGGCCCCCCTGGGCAGGCTGGTCACCGTGGGGAACACCAGCCAGTTGCCCACCACCATCGACTCGGGCCTGCTGTTCCAGAGGACCCTCACCGTCCACGGGTTCACCCTGGCCGGCCAGATGGTCCGCGGCGGGGTGATGCCCGAGCTGGTCCGCATCATGGACCTCTTCGGCGAGGGAAGGTTCAGGACGGTAGTCGACCGGGTGTTCCCGCTGCGGGAGGCGTCCGAGGCCCACCGCTACGTGTCCCAGGGCAGCCAGTTCGGGAAGGTGGTCCTGCGCCCCTAGCGAGGCCGCGCTCTCTACCAGGAGTCCGGCGGGACCAGGCTCACGTCCAGCGCCTTCTCGCACCAGGAGGCGACGGCCAGCAGGTGGGCCTCGTCGAAGGGCGCCCCCTCGAGCTGTACGCCCAGGGGAAGGCCGTTGGCGCTCAGGCCCGACGGAAGGCTGACCGTCGGCAGTCCCGACGAGGTCCAGGGGCGCTGAAAGGCCGGGTCGCCCGTCGTGGTCAGGTCCCTGGGGGCCTCGGCGGGAGTGCTGGGGGTGAGAAGGGCATCGAACCCCCTGGCAACCTGGGCTATCTCCACGGCGAAGCGGCGGCGCATCCTCTGGGCCTGCATGTAGCGCACCGCCGGGACCATCATCCCCATCTCGATGGAGGCCCTCAGCTTGGGGCTGTAGTCGTCGGGCTGGCGGCGGAAGAACTCCTCGTGGAAGGTGGCGCAGTCCACCGCCTGGATGATCCCGTGGGCCGCGTAGTTGGACATGAAGCTCTTGGGCAGGGCCGCCTCGGTAACCGTCGCCCCGGCCGCGGCCAGCTTCTCGGCCGCCTCCTCGGTGTTGCGGCGGACCTCGTCGTCGCAGTAGTCCAGGAAGAACTCCCGGAGCAGCCCGATCCGCGGCGGCCCGCCCAGGCTGCCCAGTGCGGCCCTGTAGTCGGGGACCGGCTCAGAGGACGAGCCCGGGTCGTTGGCGTCGTGGCCCGCCATGGCCCCCAGCATTACGGCCGCGTCCTCGACCGTCCGGACCAGTATCCCGACGGTATCCACGGACCAGCTGACCGGGATTACCCCGTAGCGGCTGATCCTCCCGTAGGATGGCTTGAGACCCACGATCCCGTTGTAGGAGGCGGGGCGGCACGTCGAGCCCCCCGTCTGGGAGCCCAGGGCAGCCGCCACCATCCTGGTCGACACCGCCACCGCCGAGCCGCTGGAGGAGCCCCCCGGCGTGTGGGCCAGGTTCCAGGCGTTGCGGCTGGGCGAGGGGTCCCCCGTGGCGAACTCCGTGGTCACGGCCTTTCCCAGCACCACGGCCCCGGCCTCCTTGAGCCGGGCCACGCAGGTGGCGTCGTAGTCGGGGACGAAGTCGGCGTACACCTTCGATCCCGCGGTGGTCCTCATGCCGGCCGTGTAGAAGATGTCCTTCAGCCCCACGGGGACGCCGTGCAGCGGGCCGCGGGGGCCCTTCTCCCCCAGCTCCCGGTCCCGCTGGCGGGCCTCCTCCAGCAGATCCTCCCGGTCGATGGTGACCCAGGCCTGGAGGGTCGGCTCCATGGGGTCGATGCGGTCGAGGAGCGCCCGGCACAGGTCCACGGAGGACACCTCGCCGTCGCGTATGCGGTCAGCCGCCTGGGCGGCGGTCAGGTCGTGCAGCTCGGCCATGATGCTCCTCCTGGTAAGGATATGCCGTGCGTCTCAGATGATTGGCCGGGGGTACAGGGCCGTCGCCCCAGGGGGTGCTCTCTTGGAGACCCCTCTTTAGAGGAAGAACGCGGGCTCCTCTTCCTTGTCCGGGAGGTTCTGGGAGATCACCCACAGGTGCTCCGCGGCCTCCTCCAGCGTGGCGCGGATCGCCTCGGCCCGCTGTGCCCCGTACAGCTCCGTCGCCTTGGCGAAGAGCTCCCGGGCGATCTCCTGCTGAGACTGGGCGGGGTTCATCCCAACCATCCCTAACCTCCGGGGCTCTCTTCTATCTGGACCCCCTGGATGACCACGTCCTCCAGGGGCTTGTCCCGCGGGTTCGTCCGCACCTTGGAAATGGCCTCCACCACGTCCTGCCCCTGGGTGACCCGGCCGAAGATGGTGTGCTTGTCGTTCAGGTGGGGCGTCGGCACGGTCGTGATGAAGAACTGGCTGCCGTTGGTCCCCGGGCCGGCGTTGGCCATGGCCAGGAGGCCCGCCTTGTCGAACCTCAAAGATGGGTCAAACTCGTCCTCGAACGTGTAGCCGGGGCCGCCTGTGCCGGTGCCCGTGGGGTCGCCGCCCTGGATCATGAAGTTGGGGATGACCCTGTGGAAGATGACGCCGTCGTAGAACCCGTCCCGGGAGAGGGTCACGAAGTTGTTCACGGTCTTCGGCGCCTCTTGGGGAAACAGCTCAATCACGATGGCGCCGTGGTTGGTATCGATGGTAGCTACGGTCATGGGCGGCCCTCCTCCAGACTGTTGGCTCTCAGGGGTCGACGTCGCCTCGAGAGGCGGGGCTGCCGTCGGTTCAGCGGTCGGTGCCGGCGTTGACCGCACCAGGACCGGGTCCTCGGCCTCGTCGCAGGCCGCGAATGCCAGGACCGCAAGAGCGCCGAGGAGAGCCAGCAGCCAAAGTTTCACCGGCGTATTATAGACCATATCAGCCTACCCGTCACGGGATGCGGCGACTCCTGCCCGGCTCTGCCGGGACTGGGCGCATCGGGCGTCGGCTCCCCCGGGCCTACTTGCCGGCGCACCGCCAGACCCGGCAGCCTGTGATGCCCACCACGATGGGCATCAGGGTATCGATGACGACCCAGACCTGGCCGTCGGCCTCGTTGTCGGCGGACAGGTTGCTGAACCAGTTCCAGAAGAACAGGAGGAGCACGGCCACCGAGGCGTAGAACACCGTGTTGGCCCGTATGTACCGGCGCAGGTACTCGGTCCCCTCGCCGGAGACGCTCCGCTTCTCCACGTAACCCGCCGCCACCGTGAGCACTATGCCCACCGCCATGAAGTAGTTCAGCACATCCCACACCCGGTAGGGCTCGTCCCCACCGGGATGGTACAGGGGAGTGACGATGAAGTTGACGGCCACCGCAACGGCCAACAACACCAGATAGACCGCTACTGCGCGAAACAGGATGGGCATGCTGCCTCCTCGAAGTAGGTCCAGTGGATACCGGGCGGCCCCAATATATCACCCGGAGCCGCCCCTTGCCACAGAGCCGCCGGGCAGGCCAGGGATTGACTCTCTCCCTTGCCCAGACTACACTGCGAATGGGTATTCAGAATGGGTATTCAGTAAGGTAGCCAAGATAGCCGCATCCGTGTGGAAGTCGGACCAAGAGTGACCAAGACTACGGAGGTGTCGCCGTGAACTGCCCCCGGTGCCGGGCGCCGCTGCGGACCGAGAAGCACAAGGGAATCGAGGTCGACCGCTGCACCCAGTGCCAGGGCCTGTGGCTCGACCACCACGAGCTGGACGAGCTGGAAGACACGGTGATGGACGACGACCAGATCAAGGGCACCATGATGTTCCGGTCAGAGGGCAGCGACCTGAGCTGCCCAAAGTGCCAGACCCCCATGCAGTGGTTCAGGTACCGCCACTACGACCTAGAGCTGGACTTCTGCGAGGCGGAGCACGGCTTCTGGCTGGACAAGGGCGAGGAGAAACGGGTGCTGGAGATCATGCAGCAGCGCCTCAAGGACCTGAAGCGCTCCTCCAGCGCCGAGGCGGAGTGGGACAAGTTCCTGTCCCAAGTGAACACCAAGTCCTTCATGGACAAGGTGAAGGACCTGTTCAGGAAGTAGGAAGCAAGACCGGAAGCCATCCCCGTCCGAAAGGAGCGTCGATGCCCATGACCCCCAAGACCAAGGTAGTCCTGCTGAGCCCCTACCGCGACCGGGCCGAGTTCACGGCCAACCTCGCTCCCGAGGACATGGACGTCACCTTGGTGGACCCCCGCCTGGGCCTGGACGCGATATTGCCCCTCTGCCGGGACGCTGAGGCCATACTGGCCATCCCGGCCGACGTGCCCATAGACCTCCTGAAGCAGTGCCCCAAGGTCAAGCTCATCCAGTGCCTCAGCGCCGGATACGAGCTGCTCGACCTCGAGGCCATCGGCGAGATGGGCGTACCCGTCTCCAACAACGGCGGCGCCAACGCCATCGCCGTCGCCGAGCAGACCATCGCCATGATGATCGGCATCTGCAAGAAGATGATGCTCCAGTGGTACCACGCATCCAAGGAGCGGCGGTGGAGGGGCGACCTGTCGGCAATGGACCCTCTGGAGATCACCGGAAAGACCGTGGGAATCGTGGGCCTGGGCCGCATCGGAAAGCAGGTGGCCAAGCGCCTCAAGGGCTTCGACACCAGGACCATCTACTACGACATCGTCGAGATGTCCAAGGAAGTCCAGGAGTACGTGGCCGCCGAGCCCGTGCCCTTCGACGACCTGCTAAGGGAATCGGACCTCGTCAGCCTCCACGTGCCCCTGACCAGGAGGACCCGGCGCATGATCTCCGACAGGGAGCTGGAAATGATGAAGCCCACCGCCTTCCTCATCAGCGACGCCCGGGGGGCGGTGGTGGACGAGAAGGCCCTCTACCAGGCGCTCAAGAACGGGCGCATCGCCGGCGCCGCCCTGGACGTGCTGGAGCAGGAGCCCACACCGGCGGACAACCCGCTGTTCGATCTGGACAACGTGATCATCACGCCCCACATGGCCGGTTTCAGCTACGAGACCAGCGTCAGGACCGCCGAGTTCGCTTACGACAACGTGCGCCGCGTCGTGGCCGGCGACCCGCCCGAGTCCATCGTCACCCCGGACGACTGACGGTGCCGGCCCTGCCCCACTGCCCTGAGTGCAGGGCGGCCATCGACTCGCCCGCGGAGGGCACGATGCCCGACGGAGTGGTCGAGCACCGGTGCCCCTCGTGCTCGTACCAGATCCCCCTGTACACCCCCTCCCCCGACGGAGGCGAGGCGTGCCCCGGGTGCGGGGTTCCGTCGGACCCTCCGGCCACCCTGGAGGAGGTCGACAGCTCCGGCCTGCTTGGCTTCCTCTACTGCGGCTCCTGCGGGCGTCTTCTCCACAAGTACTGGGGCACGCTGCTGTAACGGCTAGCGGGCGAAGTCGACGGGCGCGGCCTCCCGCACCTCCGGCGGCCACAGGACGGCCTTTCTTCCCCCCTGCCACTGGACGATTACCACAGAGCGGCCCACCTGCCGCCCCGTGTCCGGGTCTATCCTGAACCGCCCGTAGAAGGTCGTGAAGTCCAGAGTCGACGCCGCCTCCCGCAGGGCGCCCGCCTCCAGGCTCCCGGCCTGCTCCACGCACCTGGCCGCCACGAGGCCCGCGGCATAGGCCTGGGCCATGGCGTAGTCGGCCTCACCCGAGGCGAAGCCGGGATGTGTATGGGCCAGCCGGTCCGCCGTGGGGCCGTACTCCGGCGTGTAGGACGCCGCGGGCTCCCACTGGCTCGGACCCATGAACCCCTCGGCCTGGTCTCCCAGCTCCCGGCCAAACTCGGCCACGCCGGCCGCCACCAGGGCGACGGCCTCGGCGCGCAACCCTCGGGACCTGGCTTCCCGCGCCAGGGCCAGGTCGTCCTGGATGCGCCCGACGCCTGCGACCAGGTCGGGCCCGGCGGCCTCCACCTCGTCGAGCAACGCCGGGAAGTCCGTGCCGGGGACCTGGTAGGCCCGCTTGAGGACGACCCGCGACCCGCGCCGGGAGACCTCCTCCTCCAGGCCCGCGGCCACCGCTGCGGGAAAGGTGCCCCTTTGGGCGTGGAGTATCGCCACGCGCCGGGGCCCGGGTCCCCGGCCCAGCTTGCGGTCCCGCTCCAGGAGCAGGTCCACCAGCCCCACGAGATACCGGCTGGCGGGCGCCAAGACCCCCACGCAGCAGCGGAACCCCTGCTCGTAAATCCGGTCCGAGGCGCCCCCGTGGTTCCACAGCACCGCGCCGTGCCTCTCGGCAACGTCGCAGGCGGCCAGGGTGAGGACGCTGGAGTAAGGTCCCAGGAGGATGTCCACTCCGTCCTCCGCGACGAGCCGCTCGGTCATGGACCGGGCCCCATGGACGGTGCTCCCGTCATCGTAGTGGGTCAGGTGGACTGGCAGTCTGACCCCGGCGGATGGGACGTACATCCCGCCGGCGGCGTTGGTGTCCTGCACCCAGGCCGAAGCCCCCATGAGGGCCTGCCTGCCCTGGGAGCCGAACTGTCCCGTGAGGGATACCGCCATCCCCACGCGTACGCCATCGCTCGACGGATGCATGACTCGACGGCTTTCCAGGGAGTCGTTACTTGTCGCCGTGCACGGGCCGGAATATGCCGAAGGAGCTGGTGTATCCGTGAAGGAAGGTCGTGCCCGCCACCTGGCCGATCTCCCCGTTGCAGAAGAACCCGCCCAGGGGTATCACCCCGACCTTGTCGGCGAACAGCTCCGTATCGTGGTCCGGCCGGCCGTACAGGTACTGACCTCTCCCCAGGCAGGAGAACAGGAGCGCGCCCTCGCATGGGCTCGCCCTCTCCGCCGAGCCGTAGCGGGCCAGCAGGGCCGACAGGTCCTCCGCGGAGGTGAGGGCGTCCCGCAGGTGGAAGCGTACCCTCTGGCCCTCGCGCAGCAGCTCGCCCACCGCCATGGCCCCGCTGCGGGCGTCCATTCCGATGATGTTGCGGATCAGGAAGTCGCCCTGCTGGGGGTTGTCTATGAAGTCGTCCATCAGCACCCCGAGGAACAGGGAGTGCTGCATCAGGCCCTGGTCCCTCTCCTCCGACTCGGAGAACAACTCGCGAAGGACCTCCAGGGGAGGCCGCCCGTCCAGCTCCTGCAACAGGTTCTGGCTGCTCTTGGTTATGCTCATCAGCTTGCCGACGGGCCGGCAGCCCTGGGCCACCACGGTGTCCACGATGATATTCCCCTTCAGGGCCAGTCCGACGGCCCCCTCCCGGTGCACTTTGTCCCCCAGGAAGAGAGCGTTCTCTCCAGACCTGCGGCCCCCCGAGGCGAGGCCGCCGATCTTCACGCTCTTTGCGAAGGCGTAGTCCAGGCCCAGGAGAAAATTCTGGGCCGGAAAGCTGAAGGGGTCCACCAGGAGGACGAACCCGGGGTCGTCCTGGGAGGTCACGCTGAAGGCGTCCTCCCAGGCGTCCGGGCCGGCGTCCAGGTCGGGCAGGTCCTCGCCCCGTAGGTGAAAGGCGGACAGCTCCACGCCGGGTAGGGTCGCCGCGGTCAGGGACACTCCGTGCCGCTGCTCGACTTCCCGGCCTCCCCCGATGACCCCGCCGGCGGAGCACCCCAGGAGCAGGGTGGACCCCAGGTGCTCTCCGACCATGGTGGGCACCGACTCGTACTGGGCGGCGAAATGGCCCGACACGAAGACCAGCGCCAGGTCAGGGGGGCCTTCGCCGAGGGTGCCGCGGACCTGGGCGGCGCACTCCCGCAGCGCTTCCTCCAGGTTCTGGCTCTCGGATACGGCTGAAGCCCACTTCATCTCCGGCACCTCCAGTCAAAGCGCCGCGGCCCGGATGGGAAGCCGCAGTGCAACAAGTATACCAGACACCCGCTCCGCCTTGAGTCGTCACCCTCATCCCAATTCCTCTCCCCCGGTAGAGGGGACGTCCCCGGTCGGGCTGGCATTCCCGCGCGTATTGGGGCACAATGGGGGGCGCCGACCCGGCCCCGGCTGCCACAGGACGACGGCTGACCCCTGCGGGCGCCTTCGGCAGAAAGAGGCTTCAGATGGCCAACCGCCTGATAAACGAGACCAGCCCCTACCTCCTCCAGCACGCCCACAACCCCGTGGACTGGTACCCGTGGGGGGAGGAGGCCCTCCAGCGGGCCAGGGACGAGGACAAGCCCATCCTGCTGAGTATCGGCTACTCAGCCTGCCACTGGTGCCACGTCATGGAGCGCGAGTCCTTCGAGAACGACGAGATCGCCGGCATAATGAACGAGCACTACGTCAACATCAAGGTGGACCGGGAGGAGAGGCCGGACCTGGACAGCGTGTACATGAACGCCGTCCAGGCCCTTACGGGCAGCGGCGGCTGGCCCATGACCGTGTTCCTGACCCCCGAGGGAAAGCCCTTCTACGGCGGGACCTACTTTCCGCCCGTGGACACCCGGGGGATGCCCGGCTTCCCCAGCGTGCTCCTGGGAATATCCCAGGCATACAGGACCCGCCGGGGCGACGTGGTCCAGGCCACCTCCCAGCTCCTCTCCCACATGCAGCACCTCTCCAAGCCCGTCCGGAGCCTGGAGCCCCTGTCTCCCGACCTGATGCACCAGGCCTACCAGTCCCTGGCCCAGAGCTACGACTACCAGAACGGCGGGTTCGGCATGGCGCCCAAGTTCCCCCAGGCGATGACCTACGAGTTCCTTCTCAGGTACTCCGGGGCCACCAACAGCCCCAGGGCCCTGGAAATGGTGGAGGACACGCTCCACAAGATGGCCATGGGGGGCATATACGACCAGATCGGCGGCGGCTTTCACCGGTACTCCACCGACGCCTACTGGCTGGTCCCACACTTCGAGAAGATGCTCTACGACAACGCCCTGCTGAGCAAGCTCTACCTCCATGCCTACCAGGCCACCGGCAACCCCCTCTACCGGCGCATCACCGAAGAGACCCTGGACTACGTGCTCCGGGAGATGACCGATGCCAGGGGCGGCTTCTACTCCACCCAGGACGCCGACAGCGAGGGGGTCGAGGGGAAGTTCTTCATCTGGAGCCTGGAGGAGATCCAGGCCGTGCTGGGAGAGGATGAAGGGGAGCTCATCGCCGGGTACTTCGGGGTCACCGAAGCCGGCAACTTCGAGGGGAAGAACATCCTCAACGTCCCCCAGGGGGCCGACTCCTTCGCCCCCGAGGCCGGCATGTCCGTCGCCGAGCTGCAGGAGAGGATCGCGGCGGCCCGGCCCCCGCTCCTGGAGACCCGGGAGGACCGCGTCCACCCGGCGCTGGACGACAAGGTCCTCTCCTCCTGGAACGGCCTGATGATGCGGAGCTTCGCTGAGGCTGCGTCGACCCTGGGGCGGAGGGACTACCTGGACGCCGCCGTAGGCTGCGCCTCCTTCATTCTGGAGGAGATGCGGGTGGACGGCCGTCTCCTGCGCACGTGGCGGGAGGAACGAGCCTCCCTGAAAGCCTACCTGGAGGACTACGCCTTCGTCGCCGACGGCCTGCTGGCGGTGTACGAGGCAACCTTCGACCAGCGGTGGCTGGAGGAGGCCCGGTCCCTGTGCGACACCATGCTGGGCCTGTTCTGGGACGAGGGGGACCTCACCTTCTACGATACTGGGCACGACCACGAGGCCCTGATAGTCAGGCCCAGGGACGTGTTCGACAACGCCATTCCCTGCGGGAGCTCGGTGGCGGTGGACGTCCTGCTGCGCATGTCGGTCTTCACCGGCGAGAGCGACTACTCCCGGAGGGGCGCGGCGTCCCTCCGGTCCATGCATGAGTACCTGGGCCGCGCCCCCCTGGGGATGGGCCACTGGCTCTGCGCCCTGGACTTCTACCTGTCGTCGCCCAGGGAGATCGCCATCATCGGGGACCGGTCCCAGCAGGATACCCAGGCGCTCCTGGATGTGGTCTACGGCCGCTACCTGCCCAACAAGGTCGTGGCGGGCGCCGGCGGCGGGACTGCCGGCGGCGGCGCGATGCCCCTGCTCCGGGACCGGGGCATGGTCGACGGCAAGCCGACGGCCTACGTGTGTGAGAACTACGCCTGCCAGCTTCCAGTCACCGCGCCCGCCGACCTGGCCGCACAGCTGGGCGGCTAGCGGGCGGGACTATCCCCACGCCTCGAATGGGGCTATAATGGCACGGGAGTTTTTCCGCCGTAGGGTCCATTCCACGGCAGCCCCCTCGGTGCGCGTCTCTCCGGCGAGGGGAGGGGGAGAAAGGTAAAGGAGCCGGCATGGCAGACACCAAGGCCATAGAGGCAGCCAAGGAGCAGTTCGGCACCGTCCTCGCCCAGCAGCTGGAACGGGTGGAGCGCCTCAAGGCCGAGCAAGACTGGGTCAACTATAGCCAGGTCAGCCCCATCGTGGTAGGCATGATCGGCGGCGACGGCATCGGCCCGTTCATTGCGGCCGAGTCCCAGCGGGTGCTGGAGTTCCTGCTCAAAGACCAGGTGGCCGGCGGCAAGGTGGAGTTCCGCACCATCGAGGGCCTGACCATCGAGAACCGGGCCGAGAAGCTGAAGAGCATCCCCGACGACGTGCTGGCCGAGATCAAGCAGTGCCACGTCACCCTGAAGGGCCCGACCCACACGCCCGAGAGGGGGGACGGCTGGCCCAACCTGGAAAGCGCCAACGTGTCCATGCGCAAGGAGCTGGACCTGTTCGCCAACATCCGGCCGGTGCGCATCCCCCGGGAGGGCATCGACTGGACCTTCTTCCGGGAGAACACCGAGGACATGTACGCCGTGGGCAGCCAGGGCGTCAACGTCACCGAGGACCTGGGCATAGACTTCCGGGTCATCACCAGCCAGGGCTCCGAGCGAATAATCGACGCCGCCTTCGCCCACGCCCAGCGCACGGGGAAGGACACGGTGACGGTGGTCACCAAGGCCAACATCGTCAAGACCACCGACGGGAAGTTCCTGGATATCGCCCGGAAGGTCTCCGAGAAGTACCCCAACATCGGCTGGGAGGGCTGGTACATCGACATCATGACCGCGGCCCTCATCAACCCCGCCCGGCAGAAGCAGTTCCAGGTGCTGGTGCTGCCCAACCTGTACGGCGACATCCTCACCGACGAGGCAGCCCAGATCCAGGGCGGCGTGGGCACGGCCGGGAGCGCCAACGTGGGCAAGCGCTACGGTATGTTCGAGGCCATCCACGGCAGCGCCCCCCGCATGGTCCGGGAGGGAAGGGCCCAGTACGCCGACCCCAGCTCGATGATGCGCGCCGGGGCAATGCTGCTGACCCACATCGGCTTCGAGGAGCAGGGCGACAAGCTCCACAAGGCCCTGGACATCTGCGGGCAGTACGAGCGGAAGATCGCCATCACGGGCCGCGACACGGGCTGCACCAGCCAGGAGCTCGGCGAGTACATCATGGCCACCGTCGAGGACCCGAACCTGGACTCCCGGTGGGATGGGTACGTCAAAGGGTAGCCGCCGCGCCGCCCGGGAAGAGCGGCTGACGGCCGGCGGTCAGAAACGCCAAAGGAGATACGCATGCGCAAAAAGGTAACGGTGGTCGGCGCCGGAAACGTCGGGGCCACCACGGCCCAGCGGATCCACGGCCTGGGATACGCCGACGTGGTCCTGGTGGACGTGGTGGAGGACCTGCCCCAGGGCAAGGCGCTGGACATGCTGGAGTCGGGCCCCGTGCTGGGCAGCGACGCTTCCATCACCGGGAGCAACGGCTACGAGGCCACCGCCGGCTCGGACCTGGTTATCATCACCGCCGGCATCGCCCGGAAGCCCGGCATGAGCAGGGACGACCTGCTCCTGACCAACATGAAGATCGTCGGCTCAGTCACGTCCCGGGTGGCCGCCCACTCCCCCAACTGCATCATCATCGTGGTCACCAACCCCCTGGACCCCATGGTCCAGCACGCCTACGAGGTCAGCGGCTTCCCCAGGGAGAGGGTATTCGGCATGGCCGGGATCCTGGACACCTCCCGGTTCCGGACCTTCATAGCCCAGGAGCTTGGAGTCTCCGGCGAGGACGTGCAGGCCTACGTGCTGGGCAGCCACGGGGACGACATGGTCCCCCTGGTCCGGTACACGACGGTGGGCGGCATCCCCATCTCCGAGCTGCTGCCCCAGGACACCATCGACCGCCTGGTGAAGCGCGCCCGCCAGGGGGGCGGCGAGATCGTCGCCCTGCTGAAGGCGGGCAGCGCCTACTACGCGCCCTCTGCGGCCATCACGCAGATGGCCGAAGCTGTGCTGCTGGACCGGAAGCGCATCCTGCCGTGCTGCGCGTACCTGCAGGGCGAGTACGGGATCGACGGCCTCTACGTGGGGGTGCCCGTGAAGCTGGGCGCCGGCGGGCTGGAGCAGATAATCGAGATCAGCCTCACCGACGAGGAGCGGACCGCCCTGGACAAGTCCGCGGCCAACACCAGGGAGATGGTGGAGGTCATGCGCAACGCGGCTGCCAAGGGCTGACCGAGAGGGACGGTTGGGGATGTCCAAGAGGAAACGCATAGGCGCACTGCTGCCGGCCACCAACCCGGTGGTGGAGCCCGACTTCTACACCGTGGTCCCGCGGGACGTGACCGTGCACTTCGAGCGCATGTGGAACGGCCGGTGGGGAAACCAGCCGGAGAAGCCCGAGGACGAGGAGTACGAGGTCAACATGACGCCCCAGGAGGCCGACACCGTCCAGTGGGTCATGTTCGGCACCAACCAGACCAAGATGAACGAGGACGTGGAGCGGGGCGTCAGGTCCCTGGCCAACGTGGAGCTGGACGTCCTCGCCTACGCTTGCACCGGCGGCACCTGGCACAGGGGCAGCCTCGCCTTCGACCGCCAGATGGCGGAGCACATGGAGCGGGCCAGTGGTGTACCCTCCATCACCGCCGTGACCTCCTGCATCGAGGCGATGCGCCACGTGGGGACGGAGAAGATCAGCGTGGCGGGGCCCTACCGCAACCACCACCTGAACACCTGGCTGAAACCCCTTCTGGAGGAGGCCGAGTTCCAGGTGGTCAACGCCGAGGGCCAGCCCTGGATGCAGGAGTCCATGGACCCCAGGGACATCGATACCCAGGAGCCCCAAGTGATCGTCGATTTCGCCCTCACCGTCGCCAGGGATGAGGCGGACACGGTGTTTCTGCCCGGCACGGCGTGGCGGGCCCTGGAGGCGGCGGAAGAGCTGGAGCGACGCCTGGGCAAGACGGTGATAACAGTGAACCAGGCCACCATCTGGAACGCCCTCAGGACCGCCGGATGGACCGAGCCCATAGACGGGTATGGGAGGCTGCTCAGGAGCCTCTCCTAGGGCGCCTGTCGCCCGCCCCATTCCCCAAGGACCGACTACCCTCAGGAGGACGTAGATGCCCGAGCGAACCAAGGCGGAGAGAGACCTGCTGGCCAAGGCGGCCGAGGTGTTCCCCGGCGGGTACACCGGCAACCTGGCGCTGGACGATGCCCACCGCTTCATCATCAAGAGTGGCAAGGGGTCCAAGGTCTGGGACGTCAGCGGCAACGAGTACATCGACTACCTGAACGGCTCGGGACCCATGGTCCTGGGCCACGCCCATCCTGCGGTCGTGGCGGCGGTGGTCGCCGCCGCGGAGCAGGGCAGCACCTTCTTCGCCACCAACGAGCAGGCGGTGCTGCTGGCCGAGGAGGTGGTGAAGGCCGTCCCCTGCGCCGACAAGGTGCGGTTCACCACCAGCGGCACCGACGCCGACCTCCAGTGCATGCGCATCGCCAGGGGTTACCGCAGGCGGGACAAGATCCTCAAGTTCGAGGGGGGATACCACGGGACCAGCGAGTACGGGCTCATGAGCATATTCCCGCGGCCCGACCAGCTGCCCGAGTACCCCGAGCCCGTGGCCAACTCGGCGGGAATCCCCAGCGTCATAGGTGAAACGATGCTGGTGGCCCCCTTCAACGACATTGAGACCACCACGGCCATCATCGAGACGCACCACGACGAGCTGGCCGGGGTGATCGTCGAGCCGATGCAACGCATCCTGGCCCCCAAGCCCGGCTTCCTGCAGGCGCTGCGGGACGCCACCGCCCATTACGACATACCGTTGATCTTCGACGAGGTGGTCACCGGTTTCCGGCTGGCCTACGGCGGGGCCCAGGAGTACTACGGGGTGACCCCCGACCTGGCCTCCTACGGCAAGATCGTGGGCGGCGGCTATCCCCTGGCGGTGGTGGCGGGGAGGGAGGACCTTATGTCGACCTTCGACTCGTCGATGGTGGACCAGGACTCCTACATCCCCCAGATTGGCACCCTCAACGGCACCACCGTCGCCTGTGCGGCCGGCCTGGCCACGCTGGCGGAGATGCGCAAGGAGGGCGCCTACGAGCGTCTCCACGGCACCGGCCGCAAGCTGCGGGACGCCCTGGAGAGGCTTTGCGGCGAGGCGGGCATCGCCATGCAGCCCTCGGGCGAGGACGTGATGTTCGGTTTCTACTTCTCCGACCGGCCCATGGTCAACTACAGGGACACCCTCCTGGCGGACTCGGCCATGATGGCCTCCTTCAACACGACGCTGCTGGAGGAGGGGATACTGAAGAGCCTACCGGACAAGTTCTACCCCTCCCTGGCCATCACCGACGAGGACGCAGACCGCACCATCGAGGTGTTCTCTCACGCCATCGACAAGCTCACGGGGTAGGGCCGGGCCGGCGCGCAGCTAGGAGCCCGTCGTTCCGGCCCCCGAGCCGACATCACCCAACCCGTCGTTCCGGCGAAGGCCGGAACCCAGGGGTGGGGGATGCCCACCGCGGCAGCGTCCAGCCAGATTTTAGGGGGATTGTGATGGCCACCAACCTAGCTAGGATCGAGAAAGTCGAACTGCGCAAAGCCTGGCCTCATGAAGCCACACACTTTACCCCGTGGCTGGCTGATAACTTGACAGAGTTAGGCGATGCGCTCGAAGTGGAGCTTGAACTGCAAGAAACCGAATCAGGGGTCGGCACCCGCTCGCTGGACATATTGGCCATGGACCGCGACGGTCGTCCGGTGATCATTGAGAACCAGCTGGGGTATACGGATAACGACCACCTGAGCAGGCTTCTAATCTACGCTGCCGGAAAGGACGCCAAACTGGTCATCTGGGTTTCGGGCGGGATTGATGACGAGCACCGGCAAGTCCTAGACTGGCTCAACCAGCGGACCGACGAAAACGTCCAGTTCTTCGGAGTGATAGTCGAGTTGTGGAGAATTGAAGACTCCAAGCCGGCCCCGTATTTCAGGGTCGCGGCAGCTCCCAACGATTGGCGGAAGCAAAACGTTAGCCGCACTCCGAGGGATCCTGGCCTCAAACAACGAAATCGCTCGTTCCGAGACAAACTGGAGGAAAGGCTAAGGGAACGTGGCCATTTCGTCAGTAGCAAGGCACATTCCGGCTCCTGGTGCGTCCTTCAACGTATCCCCAGACTTGGCCACTTCTCAGTGGATTTTGCCAGTGACCTGCGAGTCAATCTGTGGATCGACAAGTCTACGCCGGAACAGAACGAGCTTATCTTGCAACGACTCAGGGAGGATGAAGCAATCATTGAAGGGAAACTGGTAGACTCCAGCTTGGGCGAGCGGGGCCATTGGACACCCCAAGGAGCTGGCAAGAAATGCCGTATGTCGGTTCATCGAAGCGACAGCATACACAAAAACCAGGATTCGTGGGACGAATACCAAGAATGGATGATCAATAAGTTCTTCCTCTTCAAGGAAGTGTTCGAGCCCCGTCTGCAGGAGTTGCCAATAGCGGAAACGGAGGGAGATACTCCAACAGAGGGCAGCGAAGAAGAGTAGGACCGCAGGCCCTCCCCTGTCCCTCGGTATGTCCATGAGAAGATCCGGCGGTGGAGACGACGTCCCCGCCAGAGTGATCCGGCCGCCCGTTTGGACCGTATGAACGAGCAGCAGGTGTCCCCGTCCTATGAAGCACCCATGGGCCAACGTCCTGATCCTGTTGCTGGGCGCCGTCGAGGTCTCCACCGGTCTCCTGGGCCTCATGCACGGCACGCCCGGGTGGATCTCGGCGCTGAACATCCACCGGGTATGCGGGTTCGGCCTCGTCGCGCTGCTCCTGTGGAAAGGCCGGAACATCCTGGCGTCGTTGGCCGGCCTCCGCCGGCGGAAGGGCATCCCCGCCGCCCACCTGGGCTCCCTGGTGCTCCTCTCCCTGCTCCTGGTCTCCCTGGGCCTGGGACTGGCCTGGAGCCACGCCGGCCGCTTCAGCTTCGCCGGGTTCAGCGGAGTGTCCTGGCACATCTACCTGTCCCTGGCCATGGGGCCCCTGCTCCTGTGGCACACCCTCCGCCAGCGTTGGACCCTGCGGCCCCGCTTCTGGGCCGAACGCCGCTTTGCCCTGCGACTGGCGGGCCTGGCGGTGGCGGGCCTGGCCCTCTGGCGCGTGAGTGAAGCTGCAAACCAGGTGCTGGCCCTTCCCGGACAGGACCGGCGCTTCACCGGCTCCTACGAGCGCGGCAGCTTCTCCGGCAACGCCTTCCCCTCGACCTCATGGCTGAACGACGACCCACGGCCGGTGGACTCCGAGGATTGGTCCCTGGCGGTCGGCGGCCATGTCCGGGGTCATCTCCGTCTGGACCACCGGCAGGTCGAGGGCTACCGGGACCGGCTGACGGCCACGCTGGACTGCACGGGGGGATGGTACTCCACCCAGGAGTGGGAGGGCGTAAGGCTCAAGACGGTCCTGGAGCGGGCGGGGTCGGACCCGATGCGGCGAGCGTGACGGTCCGGTCGGTGACGGGATACGCCCGCCGGTTCTCCCTGGAGGAGGCCGAGGGTTACCTGCTGTCCACCCGGGTGGGCGGGGATCCCCTGTCCCACCGCCACGGCTTTCCCCTGCGCCTGGTGGCGCCGGGAAAGCGCGGCTACGACTGGGTCAAGTGGGTGACGGCCGTGGAGGTAAACGACACGGGCAAATGGTGGCAGCCTCCTCTGCCCCTCACCTGACCCTCTACACCGGGGGCGCCCACCTTCTCCACCACGGTTTTGGGAGATATGATGTGCTTTTGCAGCCCCAGGTCCAGTGGGTCCAGGCCCATGGCAAGGCCGATGAGCTGGGGCAGGTGGAGGATGGGGAGGTCTATGCCCCGCCGGGTCTGGGCCATGGCCTTGGGCTGGTAGCCGTCCAGGTTCAGGTGGCAGAGGGGGCACGGGGTCACCATCGCGTCGGCCCCCAGATCGGCGGCCTCGGAGGTGTGCTTGCCCACCATCGCCACCGAGTTCCGCTCGTTGATCGTCAGGATGGGGAATCCGCAGCACCGGGTCTTTCCAGGGAAGTCCACCACCTGGCCCCCGAGGGTGGCGATCACCGTCTCCAGGGAGGTCTGCCGTTGGGGATTCTCGTCGAAGCCCAGGGCGTCGCTGGGCCGGATGATGTAGCACCCGTAGAAGGGGGCGACCCGCAGGTGGGTCAGGGGCGTGGTGACCAGTGAGCCCAGCTTCTCCACTCCCACGTCCTCGACTATCACCCACAGCAGGTGCTTGATCACCGCCGTGCCCTTGTACTCCAGGCCCTCCTCGGACAGGTGCTCGTTCACCGTGGCCAGATAGCCGGCGTCGTCGGTGAGGCGTTTGTTGGCCTGGCTCATCACGCCCTGGCACGTGCTGCATATGGTCATGATGGGAAGGCCCAGGCGCTCGGCCATGGCGAAGGTCCGGGCGTTGAGCACGTCGCCCAGGAGCTGGTTCTTCTCCTGGAGGACCCCGGCGCCGGTGCACGACGCGCCCGTTAGCTCCACCAGCTCGATGTCCAGCTTGTCACAGACCGCCATCGCGGCGGGGTAGAGCTCGGGGCATCCCCCTCTTGAGACGCATCCCGGGAAGAAAGCATACTTGGGCATCGGATTCCTCTCCTCTTTGACTACTACCGGCGGCCGGGACGGCGCACGCGGGCCCCCTAGCCCAGGTGTCCCAACCTCCTGAAGATGCGGCGGACGTTCTGAACGTTGGGGAGCATCGTGTGCAGCACCGGCGGCATCTTCCCCCGAAGCAGGGCCCGGAGCCCCACCGGCGCCATGCTGATCATGGCCGGCAGGTTGAAGACGCCGAAGGTCCTGAGGGGCAGCTTCAGCTCGTCCAACCAGCCGCTGTGCCCCACGATGTCCACGAATGCGTCGGTGTGGCGGGCGCCGGTGTTGTCGTCGTACCCGGCGCGGATGGCCCGGTCCCTCAGGGCCATGATGCGGTCCATGGGCGCCACTCCCTTGGGGCACACCTCGACGCATTCGTAGCACCGGGTGCAGTCCCAGATGCCCGTCTCCTGGCTCAGGCCGCCCAGACGGTAGCTGTCCTCGCCGTCCCGGGGGTCTGCGACGAACCTGTACGCCTTGGCCAGGGCGGCGGGCCCCAGGAAATTGGGGTCCACCTCCAGCACCGTGCAGTCGGAGACGCAGGCCCCGCACATGATGCAGTCCATTACCCCGGCCAGGTGCAGCATGTCCTCGTTGGGCGCCAGGTACTCCCCCTCGGGCTCCGGGCCCTTGGGCTGCAGCCACGGCTCCACCGCCTTCACCTTGTCCCAGAAGGGAGTCATGTCCACCACCAGGTCCTTGACCACGGGCATCACCCCCGCGGGCTCGATGGTGATGTCCTCCCCCTCGGGGGAGATCTGGGTCACCCGGGTCTTGCAGGCAAGGGCGGCGTGGCCGTTGACCCGCATGGCGCACGAGCCGCATATGGCGCTGCGGCAGGAGCACCTGAGGGACAGGGTGCCGTCCATGTCCTCGCGGATGTTGATGAGCGCGTCCAAGACGGTGGTATACTGGTCCACCTCGACCTGGTAGTCGGCCCAGTAGGACTCTGGGGTCTCGTCCTCGGGACCGTATCGCTTTATCTTGAACTTGACTTCCATCAGTACTTCCTCTCCTCGGGCGTCCACTGGGTTATCACCACGGGAAGGTGGGAGACATGGGGCCCCTCGTCAGAGTGGGAGACCAGCACGTGCTTCAGCCAGTTCTCGTCGTCCCTCTCGGTAAAGTCGGTGCGGGAGTGGGCGCCGCGGCTGTCCTTCCGCTCCAGGCCGCTGAGCACGATGGCCTCGGCGCAGTCCAGCATGAACCCCAGCTCCAGGGCGAAGATCAGGTCCGTGTTGAAGACGCTGCCCTTGTCCTCTACGGGCACCGAGGCGTACCGCTCCTTCAGCTTGCGGACTTCAGCCAGGGCCGCGGTCATTCCCTCCTCGTTGCGGTACACGCCCAGGTGCCGGTCCATGGTCACGCCCATGTCCCGGCGCACCGATGCCACCCGGTCGCCGTTGGCGGGCCGGTCCAGCACGCCGCGGAGCCTGGCCTCCTCTTCGGCGACCAGCGCCCTTATGTCCAGGTCCCGGTACCCCTTCTCCGAGGCGACTGCGGCGGCGTGGTTTCCCGCCCGGTGGCCGAAGACGATGGTGTCCAGCAGCGAGTTGGCCCCCAGCCGGTTCCCGCCGTGGACGCTGACGCAGGCGCACTCCCCGGCGGCGTACAGCCCCGGCACCCTGGTGAGGCCGTCCACGTCCGTCTTGATGCCGCCCATGATGTAGTGCATGCCCGGCGTGATGGGGATCGGCTCCTTGGTTATGTCCACTCCCACCAGGTCCAGGCCGATGTCGTATATCTGGGAAAGCTTCTCCCGTATCACCTGCTCGCCCAGGTGGCGGCAGTCCAGCAGCACGCACCCGTCGACGCCGTTGCCCTCGGCGATCTCGGTGGCCTCGGAGCGGGAGACCACGTCCCTGGAGGCCAGCTCCATCATGTTGGGGGCGTACCTCTCCATGAACCGGTCGCCGTGGCGGTTCAGCAGGTAGGCGCCCTCGCCCCTGGCGCCCTCGGTGATGAGGACGCCGCTGCCCTTCAGGGTGGTGGGATGGTACTGGACCATCTCCATGTCCATGAGCAGCGCCCCGGCGTTGTAGGCCAGGGCCATGCCGTCCCCCGTAACGATGAGGGCGTTGGTGCTCGGCTCGTAGGCCCTGCCCACGCCGCCCGTGGCCAGGATAACCGTCTTGGCCCGGATGACGTAGAGGCGGCCGGTGCGTATCTCCATCGCCACCACGCCGCAGCACTCGCCGTCCTCCAGGACGAGCCTGGTGACGAACCACTCCTCGTAGCTGGCGACCTGGGACTTCATGAGCTGCTCGTGGAGCACATGGAGCATGGCCTGGCCCGTGAAGTCGGCGACGAAGAAGGTCCTGGCCCGGCGCTGGCCCCCGAAGGACCTGGTGCCCAGCCGCCCTTCGTCGTCCCGGTTGAAGATCACCCCCATGTGCTCCATGGAGATGAGCTCCTCGCCGGCGACCTTGCACATCAGCTCGATGGCGTCCTGGTCCCCCAGGTAGTCGCTGCCCTTGACCGTGTCGAAGGCGTGCTCCTCCCAGCTATCGCCCCGGTCCACCAGGGCGGCGTTGATGCCCCCCTGGGCGGCGTTGGAGTGGCTCCTCACCGGGTACACCTTGGATATGATCCCGACGTCGGCGCCCGACTGGGCGGCGGCCAGGGCGGCCCTCATGCCCGCCAGGCCCGCGCCAATCACCAGTACGTCGTGTTCAAGCATGGGCTTCTCCTTGGATTCAAGAGGCTATTGGCGGTCCAGGACCAGCAGGAGCGACGCGATGCTCTTGGCGTCCCTGATCTCGCCCCGGCGTATCAGGTCGGGCGCGCCGCTCAAGGGCACTCTCACCACCTCGATGTTCTCGTCCTCGTCCGGGCTGAGGGCCCCCGGCCGGAGGCCCCTGGCCACGTAGGCATGCATCAGCTCGGTGCAGAAACCGGGGGTCGTCCAGAAGCTGCACAGGTGCGCCAGCTCCCCGGCCACGTACCCAGTCTCCTCCCGGAGCTCCCGTTGGGCCGCGTCCTGCGGGCTCTCCCCGGGGTCCATCCCCCCCGCGGGCACCTCCAGAAGGGTCTCCTCCACGGGCTTCCTGTACTGCCGCACCATCACCACGTTGCCGTCGTCGTCCAGCGGGACGACGCACACGCAGGGGACGTGCTCGACTATCTCCCTGGTGCCAGCCTTCCCTGGGGCAGGCTTACGGTGTCCACGCGCAGGTTCACGATCTTGCCTTCGTAAGCAACCCGGCTGTCAACTGACGGCTCGTCTTGTGGAGAGGAGTTGCGCAAGGCTAGTACTGTATGGCCCTCGTGCTGCTCTGGCCGCCGCCGAACCCCAGGCGCCTGGTGAGGGTCTCGTAGTAGTGGGTGGCCGGGTGGGCCCGGAGAAACAGCGCCCTCAGGTGGCTCTGCTGCACCAGCACGCCGTCTCCCGCCAGCAGCTCCCTGTCCTGGAACCCGTCCACGCTGAGCATGGCCTGGTGGTCCGTGTCCACCTCCAGCTCCACCACCGAGGAGCCGGGCAGCACCAGCGCCGGGGCCATCCCCACGTGGGGCGCCACGGACTTGAGTATGATGTCGGTGGCATGGGGGGCCAGGATCGGTCCGCCGACGGCCAGGTTGTACCCCGTGCTGCCCGTGGCGGTGGACACGATCACGGCGTCGGCCCGGAAGTCCGTCAGGTGGGCCCCGTCTATGGCAGTGCGCACCTGCACGACCCGGGAGGTGGCGCCCCTGCCCACGACGGCGTCGTTCAGGGCATGGTACACCCCGTTGGATGCCCCGGCCCCGTTCGTCCTTCCCGCCCGTGCGACTTCGACCCTCAGCATGGACCGTCCCTCGACCCTTGCCGTCCCCTCCAGGTAGCTGGGGACCGAGTCCAGCGCCTCGTCGGCCTCCAGCTCCGTCATGAACCCCAGGCGCCCCATGTTGACCCCGAGGATGGGTATTTCGTTGGGCGCCGTGACGGTGGCCGCGCGGATGATGGTCCCGTCGCCGCCGACCGTGACGACAATGTCCGTGCCCCGGACATCGGGCATGCCGGGGCTCACGTCGGAGGTCGAGCAGACCCACGACCTGTCCTGGAGGTCCAACCGTTCGATCAGGGCCGACGCCATTTCCAGGGCCTCGGCCTGACCGTACTTATAGATAAACCCTACCTTACCTGTGGACTTCGACGTCACCCCGCCCCTTCAGACCTCGATCGTCGGCGCCGCATCCGCCCGGGAGCGGCCTTGGAATACCCCCGGCGGCAGGCCACCGGCAGTCTAGCATCGGTACGAACGGGTGTCAACAAAACGGGCCTCGCGCAAGGGGCAGCCCGATCGCCAGCCCGCGCCTAGACCAGGTTGCCCACGGCGATCTCGGCCAGCCGGAGCAGGGGGCCGGGGTAGACCCCCACGAACAACACCGCCAGCACCGATAGCCCCAGGGCCAGCCGGAAGGGGTGGGAGGACGGCAGCCGCTCCTCCGAGGCCGGGGCGTCCAGGTACATGACCCGCACGACCCGCAGGTAGTAGTAGGCCGACACCACGCTATTGACCACGCCGACGATGGCGAGCCACGCCAGGTCGCTGTTCACCGCAGCCGTGAAGATGTACAGCTTGGAGATGAAGATGCCCGTGGGCGGCACCCCCACCAAAGCCACCAGCGCCAGCGCCAGCGCAAAGGCCACGAAGGGGCCCTCCGGGCCATCCCCGCGAAGTCGCTTATCTGATCGCTGCCGGTCTTGTTGGAAATGGCAATGATTGCAAAGAAGGCGGCCAGGTTGGTCGCCGCGTAGGCGCCCAGGTAGAAGAGAATGCTGCTGGGCCCCAGGATGCTGTCCCCGGGGTCGCCCGAGGTCCGGGACGCCACGGCGGCCAGGCCCACCAGCAGGTAGCCGGCGTGGGCGATGGTACTGTACCCCAGCAGGCGCTTGATGTTGCTCTGGGACACCGCCACCAGGTTCCCCACGGTCATGGAGGCGGCGGCCAGGGCGGCGAACAGGATGTGCCAGTCCACCTCGAAGGCCCCGAAGCTGGTGTAGAAGACGCGAAGCAGCACGGCGAACCCCGCCGCTTTGCTGGCCACCGAGAGGTAGGCCGTCACCGGGGTCGGCGCCCCTTCGTACACGTCGGGGACCCACATCTGGAAGGGCACCGCGGAGATCTTGAAGCCGAAGCCGGCAATCATGAGGACTATGCCCACCAGCATGGCGTAGCTGCCGAAGGGCGTGCCGTCGGACATGGAGGCGGAGAGCGCCTCGCCGATGTCCGGCAGGTACGTGCTGCCCGTGAAGCCGAACACCAGGGCCATACCGTAAAGCAGCAGCCCGGAGCTTACCGCGCTGAGGACCAGGAACTTGATCCCCGCCTCGCTGGACCGGGACGTCATCAGGAAGGCCGCCAGGGCCGCCAGCGGCAGCGCCGTCAGCTCGAGGGAGATGTAGAGGGTTATAAGCTCTCCCGCGGCCGCCAGCAGCATCATCCCCGTGGCCGACATGAGGATCAGCCCGTAGTACTCTCCCTGGTAGCGGGACATCTTCCCGACGTAGTCCGTCGACGCCAGCACGATGAGGGCCACCACGCCGATGACCAGGAACTTGAAGAAGAGGGCGAACTGGTCCACCGTCAACGCTGCCCTGGACTCGGCGAGATCGAAGATGCCCGCCAGCTGGCCGCTCGGCGCCTGGCTCACGTCCACCCACAACCATATGCTCAGTCCCAGGGGGATGAGGAGGCCCAGCACCGATGCCAGGGCCAGGAAGCCCTTCCGGCTCACCACCAGGTCCAGGAGGATGACGAAGGTCGCCACGCCAACCATGGCCACCTCGGGGGAGAGGAGTCGCAGGTCCTCCCAGGTCATCGGACCGCCTCCAACCCCTGCACCACCTGTAGGATGGGCTCTACGCCTGCGTCAAACACGTCGGTGATCAGGGCCGGGTAGAACCCCACAACCACGATGCTGACCACCAGCACCCCCAGGGGTATGGCCTCCACCAGCGCGGCGTCGCCGATGGAGGAGAAGCGCTCCCTGGCGGGTCCAAACATGACCCGCTCGATCATCCACAGTATGTACGCGGCGGCCAGCACGATCCCGCACACCGCCAGCACCGTGGGCCACGGGAAGGCCTCGAAGGAGCCGAGGAACACCAGCACCTCGGCCACGAATCCGCTGAGCCCGGGCAGTCCCAGCGACGCCAGGCCCGCTATCAGGAACACGGTGGCTATGACGGGCATCCGGCCCGCGAGACCTCCCAGGTCCGGGATATAGCGGGTGTGGGCCTTGTCGTACACCAGCCCGACCAGGAGGAACAGGAGCCCGGTGATGGTGCCGTGGGCGAACATCTGCATGTTGGCCCCAGACAGGGCCACGCTGGAAGCCGGCCCCCCGCCGACGGCCACCGCCACGCCCAGCATGACGAGCCCCATGTGGCTCACGCTGCTGTAGGCGATGAGCCGCTTCAGGTCCGTCTGGCGGATGGTGACCGCCGCGCCGTACAGCACGCTTACCACCGCCAGCACCACCAGCGCCCAGGAGAAGGCCTCCGCCCCGTCCAGGTCGGGGAACATGCCCACCGAGACACGGATCAGCCCGTATCCGCCCATCTTCAGGAGCACCCCCGCCAGCATCACGCTCACCGCCGTCGGGGCGTCGGTGTGGGCGTCGGGCAGCCACGTGTGGACGGGCCACACGGGGAGCTTGATGGCGAAGGCGGCCACGAAGAACCAGAAGAGGACCCCGATGGGTATGACGGTGCGGGCGGCGTCGATGCCGTTCTCCGACAGATAGACCATGTCGAAGGTGCCGTCGATGGGCGTCGCGTACACGGCGACGATGGCCACCAGCATGAAGGCGCTTCCCAGGATGGTGAAGATCAGGAACTTCATAGCCGAGTACTCTTTACGGCCCGTCCCCCAGATGGAGATCAACAGGTACATGGGCAGGAGCTCAAGCTCCCAGAACAGGAAGAAGAGCAGGAAGTCCAGGGACACGAACACCCCCAGGACCGCCGTCTGCAGCACCAGGAGCCAGATGAAGTACTCCCGTACGCGCAGCTTGACGTTCCAGGACGCCAGCACGGCGCAGAAGCCCAACAACCCGGTCAGCAGCACCATCGGGGCGCTGAGGCCGTCCACCCCCAGGTGGTAGCTGGCCGAGAACGTATCGTTGCTGAAGAAGGTGCCGACGCCTATCCAGTCGAGCCGGTCGACGAGCTGGAACCGCTCGGCCCCCTCGCCGCGGTCGAACAGGGAGAAGACGGTGACGGACAGCGCCAGCTCCACCACCGCCACGGCGACGGCAAACGCGCGCACCAGCACGTCGCTCCGCAACACGGCGGCGATGACCAGCGCCCCCAGCAAGGGGACGAACACGGTGGCAGTCAGTAGCCCGTTGAATTCCATTGCGCTAGGCGTTCATACCCCGGCCCAGTGCCGGCCGGGCAATGCTCCCTACCCCCAAATCAGGTATGCCCCCACTATCACCGCCACCCCCACCGTGGCGACGGCGGCGTACCCCTGGACCTGCCCGGCCTGGACGAGGCTGATGGCCCGGCCTATGTTGCGCGAGAACCAGCCGGCGAACTCCGCCACGTTGTCCACGATCCACCGGTCGAACCAGTCCAGGGTGCCGGCGATGGCCCTGTAGAACAGCCGGTAGGCCACCTGCCCCTCGAACAGATGGTCCATGTAGTACCGCTCCGCAAGCAGCCGCTGCGTCGCCCTGAAGGGCCAGCCCAGCCCGTCCAGCGACACCCTGGGCCACACGTACAGCAGCGTCGCCACGCCGATTCCCCCGGCGGCGACCAACACCGAGATGGAGGCCAGGGGGAAGCTGAACTTCTCCAACGCCACCGCCGCAACCCCGGGGCCGACGATGAAGTCGTTGAACCAGTGGGGAGCGACCCCCAGGAACCCGTCCTTGAACCCCAGCGGGTTCACCAGGTAGCCCGACACCACGGCCGCCAGGGCCAGGACCAGCATGGGCCCGACCATGGACGGCGGGGACTCGGCCAGGTGCACGTCATGGGAACCCGCCGCGGGCGCGCCCTCCCCCTGCTCCTGGAGCTCCCTCTCCGCGCCGCCTCTGAACTGCCCGTGGAAGGTCATGTATATCATGCGGAAGGCATACACGGCCGTCAGGAACACGGCGACTATCAGCAGCCAGAACACCACGGCGTCCACCGTCCCGTGGCCCCGCCACGCGTGCAGCAGTATCTCGTCCTTGCTCCAGAAGCCCGACAGCGGGAATATGCCCGCCAGGCTCAGGGCCCCTATCAGGGTCGCGGCGTAGGTCCAGGGCATCACCCGCCGCAGGCCGCCCATGTACCGCATGTCGAAGGTGCCGGCCGCGTGGTTGACGCTCCCGGCGCCCATGAACAGCAAGCACTTGAAGAAGGCGTGGTTGAACAGGTGGAAGATGGCCGCGCCGAAGGCTCCCACGCCCAGGGCCGCCATCATATACCCGAGCTGGCTCACGGTGGAGTAGGCCATGACGCGCTTGATGTCGTTGGACGCCAACCCCATCGTGGCCGAGAAGATGGCCGTGAACGCGCCCACGACGGCAACCGCGCTCATCGCGTCCTGGGAGGCCTCGAACACGGGGAAGAACCGGGCCACCAGGAACACCCCCGCCGCGACCATGGTCGCGGCGTGTATGAGGGAGCTGACGGGGGTCGGGCCCTCCATGGCGTCGGGCAGCCAGACGTGCAGCGGGAACTGGGCCGACTTCCCCGCGGCCCCGGCGAAGATGCCCACCGCCAGCCACGTAACGGCCATGCTGCCCAGGAGGCCCATCCCGATCCCCTGGTGGATGTCCGCGATCTCCAGGGGGTTCAACCCGGCGTCGTTGAAGGTCGACCCGTTGAAGAACAGGTACAGGATGGCCAGTAGGAAGCCCACGTCCCCGATCCGCGTCACCAGGAACGCCTTCTTGGCCGCGGCCGCGGCCGCGGGGCGGTTGTACCAGAACCCGATGAGCAGGTAGGAGCACACTCCCACCAGCTCCCAGAACACGTAGAGCTGCACGATGTTGCTGGACACCACCAGGCCCACCATGGACGCGGTGAAAAGGCACATCACGGCAAAGTAGCGGGGGTAGCCCGGGTCGCCCTTCATGTAGCCCATGGAGTAGACCTGCACCATGAGGCTGACGCCCGTCACCACCACCAGCATCACCGCCGTGAGGTGGTCCACCATCAGCCCCACCCGTATCTCCAACGCCCCGACGGTGAGCCACGGGTGGGAGGCGAACTCCAGGTCCGCGCGACCCTCGATGGCCGAGTAGAGCAGCCACGACGACAGGCCCAGGGACCCGGCGATGGCCAGGATGGTGACGTAGGCGCTCTGCTGGGGGTGACCCTTGAGGAAGGGCCGCATGACCAGCGAAATCAGAAGAAACGCCGCCAGCGGCAGGAAGAATATAGCCCAGACGGCCCCTTCGGAGATCACCCGTCTATCCTTGACGACGGGGACGACTGGGCCGGCATGCCCGACCGGGGCCCCTGCAGGAGCCAAAACCCGAAGTCGATCATAGCTTCCTGAGAATCTCCTCTGCCACGTGCTCCCTGCCCCGGGGCACCATGATGCGGAAGGTAGACCGCTCGCTCCAGTCCAGGATGTCTCCGTCGTTGAGTATGCGGACAGGCAGGCCTTCGCCCTCGAACACCTCTTTCCACATCTCGGCGGTTATCAGGCTCGTCACCCTTTTGAACTCTGTCCACATATCTGCGCTGCTTCCGTCGCCCCGTCTCCCCGAAAAGAGAGGCAGGCTCCTGCCTCCCGTGGGGACGGCGATGAGAGAGGGCTCCCTACCTCCGCATCAGGTTGGCCTGGCTAACGTCCACCGTCTCCCTGTTCCGGTAGAGGGCGATGACGATGCCCAGCCCGAGGGCTATCTCCGCCGCGGCCACGGCTATTATGAACAGGGCGAACACCTGCCCGGTCAGTATGAGCCCCAGCTGCGCGTCCACTCCCGCGGGCTCCACGTACTTGGCGAAGGCAACCAGGGCGACGTTGACGGCGTTGAACATCAGCTCGACGGACATGAGCACCGTGATGACGTTGCGCCGGGCCATCGCCCCGTAGAGGCCGATGGAGAATAGCACCGCGGAGACGATGAGGAGCTGCTCTAGGCCCATTCCCGCGTCACCTCTCCCGCACCAGGACCAGCGCGCCTATCACCGCCGCCAGCAACAGGACGGACGCGATCTCGAAGGGCAGCACGAAGTCGTTGATGAGCAGCTCTCCCAGGCCGGACCGGTCCGCCGCCGGTCCGATGCTCGCCCGTTCGTCGTCGGGTATGCCCCCCACCGAGTTGGTCTGCACCATTTCGATGCTCTCGGCAAGCTCGGTGCGGTCCGACAGCAGGCTCCAGTCCGTGTCCACCGCCACGAACACCAGGGCCGCCAGTATCAGGGCGGGGAGCACCACCGCCACCGGCTGGAGCCGGTTGGGCAAATTCCCAAGCTGCACGTCTCTCGTCAGCATGATGGCAAATATGATGAGGATGGCGATGGCCCCGGCATAGATCAGCACCTGCACCACCGCCAGGAACTCCGCGTTCATCATGACGTACAGCCCGGCCACGGCCAGAAACACCACCACCAGCATCAGGGCCGCCCGAAACACGTCCCGCAGCAGCACGACGGCAAGGGCCGACACGATGGCCGCAACGGACAGTATCCAGAAGATGACGTCCTGAAAGAGCATTCTGCCCGCTACTCTTCCCGGCCGCCTTCGGCGGCGCCCGGTCCGGCGCCCACGCCTATGCGCCGGGTAAGGGGCCGGGGCTTCCTGGCGTTCTCGGGGAACTTTCCGCCCGCCTTTTCGTCCTGGTGCCAGGTCCAGCCTTCCCTGCCGACCTCCCGCCACGACTGGGGCTGGCCCTCATGGGGATTGTACCCGGACCCCTCCAGCTGGGGGCGGAACCAGGTGCTGGGCCGCTTCTCGGCCTGCCGCAGCTCGTCGATGGGGATCACCAGCTTGCTCCGCTCGTACCTGCCCCTCTCGAATCCGCTGCCCATGAAGAGGGCGTCGTAGGGGCACGCCTCGACACAGAGGCCACAGAACATGCAGCGGCCGATGTCGATGTCGAACACCTCCAGGTTGTACTTGTCACCCTCCTGGGGAGCGGTGCCACTGGGTTCCGTTACTATTTTGATAATGCCCAGCGGGCAGTACTTGGCGCAGGAGGCGCACCCCGTGCACCGCTCCTCGTACCACGCGAACTCCTCGCCGCGGAACCGCGGGTGCTGCGGCACCCGCTCCTCGGGGTACTGGATGGTGAAGGGCTTACGAAACAGGTTTTTGAAGGTGACCGCCAGGCCCTTGGCAAGACCGAAACCGTACACTCGCTACCCCTCCTCGCGCCTTCCGGGGCCCGCCGCGCCGGCCCTCAGAGGCACCACCTGGGCGGTGCGCTGGGGCGGCCTGACCCTCTCCTTGATCACGTTGCCGGCAAAGGAGAGCACCACGACGGCCACCGACATGTTGATGGCTACCATGATCCCCAAGTCCGCCCGGGTCAGGTGTCCGCCGTCGCCCCGCAGCCAGTAGACCAGGATGGCGGTGACGAACAGGTTGAGCAGGCTCACCGGGAACAGGAACTTCCACGCGAAGGCCATGATCTGGTCGACCCTCAGACGCGGGAAGGTGAACCGAATCCACTCGAACAGGAGCACGAAGAACACGACCTTGCTCAAGAACCACAACGCGCCCAGCTGGCCCGACAGGAATGGCCCCGACCATCCTCCCAGGAACAGGGTCGCCATCACCGCCGAGGCGGCGAGCACTCCCCCGAACTCGGCGGCCTGGATGAGGGCGAACTTGGTCCCGCTGTACTCGGTGTGGAACCCCGCCACCAGCTCCGAGTCGGCCTCGACGATGTCGAAGGGGGTGCGGTTCAGCTCCGCCGATATGCCCAGCATGAACACGATGATGCCCAGGGGCTGCACCAGTATGAATGGGATGGTCTGGGCCTCCACAACGTCCACCAGGCTCATGGAGCCTGCCAGCAGCACCACTCCGACCAGGGACAGCACTGCCGGTATCTCGTAGCTGATGAGCATCGCGATGCCTCGCATGGCCCCGAACAAGGCGTAGCGGTTGCCCGACGCCCAGCCCGCCATGAACACCCCGAGGCTGCCGATGGAGGTCACGGCCAGTATATACAGTACGCCCACGTTCAGGTCCGCTAGGAACGTGTTCCTGGCAAAGGGCACCACGGCCAACCCCAGCAGCACTGGCACCATCATGACTATCGGGACCAGGGCAAAGGCGATCTTGTCCGCCTCCCGCGGGACCAGGTCCTCCTTGGTAATGAGCTTGACCAGGTCGACGATGGGCTGGAGCAGGCCGAATGGGCCCCACCGGTTGGGCCCGACCCGGTTCTGGACCCTGCCCATCAACCGCCGCTCGCCCCACACGAAGACGGCGGCCCCCAGGAGGACGCCGTTGACCAGGATGAACATGATGGCGAAGCCGGATATGAAGTAGTCCAGGGCGCATAGCTGCTCGGGCAGCAGCTTGCCGACGTTGTTGTATATCTGACGGAACAGGACGCTGTCGTAGAGCGCCGAGCCGCTGTCCAGGGCGCAGCCGTTGGGCAGGCTGAGCGGACTGAGAGCCACGTTGAGGGGAAGGCTCACCGGTCGACCTCCCCCATGTTGATGTCGACGCTGCCCAGGCTCACGATCATGTCCGCCAGCTTCCACCCCACCAGCAGGTCCTTGGTCACGTGGAGGTTAAGCAGGGACGGGGAGCGTATTTTGCACCGGTAGGGGGAGATGCCCCCGTCGCTGACCAGGTAGAAGCCCAGCTCTCCCTTGGGCGACTCGACCCTGGCGTAGGCCTCGGCGCCCGCCGGAGGCCTCAGCACCAGGGGAAGCTCCGTCCTGACGGGGCCGTCGGGGATCTGGTCCAAGCACTGGTCCACGATGCGCAGGCTCTGCCGCATCTCCTGCATGCGGACCCAGAACCGGTCCAGGTTATCTCCGTTGCTGCCCACCGGGACGTCGAACTCCACCCTGTCGTACACGTCGTAGGGGTCCGCCTTGCGCCAGTCCCAACGCAGGCCGCTGCCCCGCAGCACCGGGCCGCTGGTGGAGCACTCGATGGCCCGCTCCTGGGGACAGGAGCGCCACTCCCCTGGTCCTCACCAGCAGTATCTCGTTCTCCAGCAGTAGCTGCTCCAGCTCGCCGATATAGGATGGCAGCTCCGTGAGGAGTTGGCGCAACCGCGGCCAGAAGTCCTCCGGCGCGTCGAAAAACACCCCCCCGGGACGCATGTAGCTGACGGTTATGCGGGCCCCGCACAGCACCTCGAACAGCTCCAGGATGCGCTCCCGCTCTCTGAAGCAGTACATCAGGGGCGTCCCCAGGGCCCCCAGGTCCTGCAGGAAGAACCCGGTGGCCACCAGGTGGCTGGCGACCCTCTGGAGCTCGGCGGCTATGACCCTGAGGTACTTGGCCCGCTCGGGCACCTCGATGCCCATCAGCTTTTCCACCGCCAGGCAGTAGGCCTGGTTGTTGGTCATCGAGGCGACGTAGTCCAGACGGTCCGTCAGGGTGACCACCTGGACGTAGTTGCGCTCCTCGGCCAGCTTCTCCGTGCCCCGGTGCAGGTAGCCGAACACCGGCTCTACGTCCACGATGACCTCGCCGTCGAAGGTGACCCTCAGCCTGAACACGCCGTGCGTGCTGGGGTGCTGGGGTCCGATGTTGACGGTGACAGGCTCGGTCCTGATGGGCATGGCTAGTACTGCACCACGTCCTCGAAGTCCTTGCGCAGCGGGTGCCCCTGGAAGCCCTCCCACAGCATGATGCGCTTGTGGTTGGGATGGTCCGAGAAGCGGACGCCCATGAGGTCCCATACCTCCCGCTCCTGGAGCTCCGCGCCCGGCCAGACTCCCACCAGCGAAGGGACGGTGGGCTCGTCCCGGCCGTAGAGGCGCGCCTTCACCACGGCGCCGTGGTTCTTCTCCAGGGACGTCAGGTGGTAGACCATCTCGAAGTGGTCGATGTAGTCCACGGCGGTGACGGCATTGAGGTATGTCAGCCGCAGCTCCGGGTCACCTTTGAGGAAGGTCATGACGTCGACCAGGCTATCGGGCTTCACCCAGACGGCCGACTCCCCTTCCTCTTCGACGGCGTCCGGATGCTCCTGCCGGAGACGCTGGACGAGCTCGGCTCCCCCCAGCACCCTAGTCATTACTGCCCCGCAACCCGGCCCTTGATACTGTACTTCTTGATCTTCTCGTGGAGCTGCATTATCCCGTACAGAAGGGCGTCGGGGCGGGGCGGGCAGCCGGGCACGTACACGTCCACGGGAACGATGTGGTTGACTCCCGGGACCACGCTGTAGCAGGAGTAGTAGGGGCCGCCGCTGGTGGCGCAGACACCCATGGAGATGACCCACTTGGGCTCCCCCATCTGGTCGTAGATGCGCCGGATGGCCGGCGCCATCTTCCACGTGACGGTGCCGGCGACGATCATCAGGTCGGCCTGCCGGGGAGTGGCCCGGAACACCTCCATACCGAACCGGGCTATGTCGAACCGGCCCATGGCGGTGGCCATCATCTCGAAGGCGCAGCACGCCAGGCCGAAGGCCACCGGCCACAGGGCCCCCTTGCGGCCCCAGTTCAGGAGGGCGTCCACCGACGTGACCATGACGTTGCGCTCCAGGTCGTCGGGCACCTGGATCAGGGGCTCGGGGTAGGGGCTGGTGCGGGTCTGCCGGAGGGTCTCAACGGTGACCCCCTCCTCCCGGTCCAGCGACAGGGTGCGCGTGTAGAGAGGCCCCTCGCCCGGCTCGATCTGCGCGGCCATCCTACCTCCACTCCAGGTCACGCTTGCGCCACGCGTAGGCCCAGGCCACCATTAATATCAGGATGAATACGACCATCTCCACCAGCGCGAAGAGGGGGAGCTGGTTGAACTTGGCCGCCCACGGGTAGATGAATATGACCTCCACGTCGAAGACGACGAAGAGGAGGGCGTACATGTAGTAGCGGAAGTTGAACTGTCCCCAGCGCCCCCCGATGGTCTGCATCCCGCACTCGTACACGTCCAGCTTGACGGGATCGGGCTTGCTGGGGCGTATCCGGACCCGGGAGGCGAGCCACGAGACCAGCATCATGCTGGAGGGGACGATCACGGCTACGACGGCAAATATGGCTATGAGGCCGTACTGCCGAAAATAGTCGTCTAGCATACCTGCTGGCGGTCAACCCCCTGGAATCCGCAGCGAATATACCACAGGCATAGGTTCAGCGCAAGCAAAAACCCCTAGGCCGGCTGCCCCGTGGAGCCCACTTTTTCCTTCCTCAGCCTCCCTATCGCACCCGCGATTCGCCGGATGCACCGCTCCCGGCCCAGGACCTCCATGGTCTCGAAGATGGGCGGGGAGGCGGTCCTGCCCGTTACCGCCACGCGGATGGCGCCGAACAGCTTCCGGCCCGACAGGTCCAGCTCGGCCCCGACGGCCCTCAACACGCCCTCCAGGGGCTCGGCGGAGAAGTCGTCCAAGCCCTCCAGGACATCCGATACCGCTTCGAGGGCGCCAAGGGTCGAGTCCGGGTCCATGCCCTTCTGCACCAGCTCCCCCGCATCGTAGGGCAGGTCTTCCTCGAAGAAGTAGGATGTCCACTCGGGCGCCTCGGCCAGGGTCTTGAGCCGCTGGCGGACCAGGGGCACGATGCGCCGTAGGTATGTCGTGTCGACGCCGCCCGAGCGGCCCAGGTACGGCAGCATCCGTTCGGCCAGGTCGTCGTCCCCCAGGCTTCGGATATACACCCCGTTCATCCACTGGAGCCGGTCCATGTCGAACACCGCCGCCCCCTTGCCGATGCGCTCCAGGGAGAAGCTCTCCACCACGTCATCCCTGGAGATGACATCCGTCTTGTCGTCAAGGGACCAGCCCAACAGGACCATGAAGTTCACCATCGCCTCGGGCAGGAACCCCTGGGAACGGTACTCCAGCACCGACGTGGACCCGTGGCGCTTGGACAGCTTGGCCCGGTCGGGGCCAAGGATCATCGGCAGGTGGCCGAAGAGGGGAGGCGTGTATCCCAGGGCGTCGTAGAGCTGCAGGTGCCTGGGCGTGCTGGACAGCCACTCCTCGGCCCGCAGCACGTGGCTGATGCGCATGAGGTGGTCATCCACCACGTTGGCAAGGTGATACGTGGGAAAGCCATCGGACTTGAGGATGATGAAGTCGTCCAGCAGGCCGTTGTCCCAACCCACACGGCCCCGCACCAGGTCGTCCACGGCCGTCTCGCCCTCCAGGGCCATCTTGAACCGCACCACCGGGTCGCCTTCGCCGTCCCGCCTGGAAAGGCCCAGGTCACGGCAGTGGCGGTCGTACCCGCCGGGAAGCCCGTCGCGCTGGCGCTCCTTGCGCACCCGGTCCAGCCTCTCACGCGGGCAGTGACACCAGTAGGCGAGGTCCCGGTCCACAAGGTCTTCGGTCACGCCGTGGTAGAAGTCCAGCCGCTCGGACTGGAGGTATGGGGCATAGGGCCCACCTACCCCGGGCCCCTCGTCCCACTCCAGTCCCAGCCATTTCAGGGACTCCAGGATGACGCCGAGGGCGTCCTCCACGTACCGGTTCCGGTCGGTGTCCTCGACGCGGAGCACGAAGGTCCCCCCGTGGCGGCGGGCGAAGAGCCAGTTGAAAAGGGCAGTCCTCAGGTTGCCCACGTGGGGCTCCCCAGTGGGGCTCGGGGCGAACCTCACCCGGATGTCTCCGTCCGTAGCCAAAGGGGCACCTCCGGGCTACATTGTAACATTTCGAGCGGCCCACTCCGGCCCACTCCAAGGTGAACGGTTGGCGGCGTATGCTAGACTAGAATGTACCAATACGAGCTACAGGAGACCCCCCACTGACCGCCGCCAGTACCACCGGACCGGACTTCGTCCGCAGCATCGTCGCCGAAGACGTCAAGCAAGGAAAGAACGGCGGCCGCGTGGTGACCCGTTTTCCGCCGGAACCCAACGGCTACCTCCACATCGGCCACGCCAAGTCCATCTGCCTCAACTTCGGGATTGCGCGGGAGTTCGGCGGCGTCTGCAACCTGCGCTTCGACGACACCAACCCCATCAGCGAAGAGGCTGAGTACGTCGACGCCATAAAAGAAGACGTGCGCTGGCTGGGCTTCGACTTCCAGGGGCGGGAGTTCTACGCCTCGGACTACTTCGAGAGCCTGTACGAGCTTGCCGTCAAGCTGGTCCGAGACGGCAAGGCCTACGTGGACAGCCTCAGCGCCGAGGAGATGAGGGAGTACCGCGGGACGCTGACGGAGCCCGGCAAGGACAGCCCCTGGAGAGACAGGTCCGTGGAGGAGAACCCTGGACCTCTTCCGGCGCATGCGGCAGGGGGAGTTCCCCGAAGGCGCCCACGTCCTGCGGGCCAGGATCGACATGGCGTCGCCCAACATCAACCTCAGGGACCCGGTGATGTACCGTATCCTGAAGGCGCCCCACCACAGGACCGGACACGCCTGGTCCATCTACCCGACCTACGACTTCGCACACGGACAGTCAGACTCTCTGGAGGGCGTCACCCACTCCATCTGCACCCTGGAGTTCGAGGACCACCGTCCCCTGTACGATTGGTTCCTGGAGCATCTGGGCATCTTCCAATCGAGGCAGTACGAGTTCGCCCGGCTGAACCTGACCCACACCGTGATGAGCAAGCGGAAGCTGCTGCAGGTCGTCACCGACGGCCACGTCTCCGGATGGGACGACCCCCGCATGCCCACCCTCGTCGGCATGCGGAGGCGCGGCTACCCGCCCGAGGCGATACGCGACCTTTGTGACCAGGTGGGCATAGCCAGGAGGGAGAACACGGTCGACTTCGCTTTGTTGGAGCACTGCGTGCGCGACCGGCTGAACAGGACGGCCCCCCGGGCCATGGCCGTGCTGGACCCGCTGCGGGTGGTCATAGACAACTACCCGGAGGGCCGGGTGGAGCAGATGGAGGCGGTCAACAACCCCGAGGACCCGTCGGCGGGGACCCGCTTGGTCCCCTTCTCGCGTGAGCTGTACGTCGAGAGGGACGACTTCCGGGAGGACCCTCCCTCCAAGTTCTACCGGCTGGCCCCGGGGCGGGAGGTCCGGTTGCGCTACTCCTACATCGTCAAGTGCGTCGACGTGGTGAAGGACCCCGCCACCGGCGAGGTGACCGAGCTGCGGTGCACCTACGACCCGGACGCCAGGAGCGGCTCAGCCGGCGCCAACCGCAGGGTGCGGGGGACCGTACACTGGGTCTCCGCTCCCCACTCGGTGGGGGCCGAGGTGCGCCTGTACGACCACCTGTTCACCAGGGAAGACCCCGACGACATGGAGCCGGGCCTGGACTTCACCTCCAACCTGAACCCCGACTCTCTGCGGGTCCTCCGGGGGTGCCGGCTGGAGCCTGGCCTCGCCGGCCGGTCCCAAGGTGAGCGGTACCAGTTTGAGCGGCTGGGCTATTTCTGCGTGGACAAGGACTCGACGCCCGACAACCCGGTCTTCAACCGCACCGTTACCCTCAGGGACACCTGGGCCCGCATCGAGAGGACGCTCCGAGGCGGGTAGGGACCCTTACTCCCCGGCCGTGATCACCAGGTCGTTCTCGCCCTCGGGCAGCACCTGCAGCGACTTGAGGAACTCGATGACGGCGGCGCGCTCGTCGTGGGAGAGGCCACGGAAGGCGTCACGGGACTCCCGCGCCTCCCCGCCGTGGGCCAGCACCGCCTCGGATATGAGGGTGGCCCGGCCGTGGTGTAGGAAGGGCGGCTCGCTGGCCATGCCCCACAGCTTGCGTGTCAGCCACGCGTCGGTGGGCACGCCGTTCTGCTCCAGGACTTCGTTGTCCAGCTCGTCTCCCATGCGGTGCCTCTTCAGGTCCGTGAAGGCCGGCACCATCACGACGCCCTCGTCATTCCTTTCCAGATGCGGCCCCGGACCCTCCCTGGTCAGGTCGACCCTGAAGGGCCCGGGCACGTCCTCCATCTGGAGGTTGCCCGGAGGGTTCAGCGGGCTGGGCTCGGTGAACACCGGGTCGTTCAGCGGCAGCTCGGGAACGTGGCATACAGCGCACCCCACGGCGTCGAAGAGCTGCCGGCCCTGCTCCACGGCGGCCCGTGCCCGGCCGTCCCTGGGCAGGACCTGACCGGGGACTGGGAGGGTCGCCTGGAACACGACCAGGGCCGTCACGTCGCCCCGGGTAATCTCGTTGACCACCCCGTCCCCGTCGGCGTCGATCCCGTCGCCGAACAGCTCCGCCGGCTGCATCCCGTGGTGGTGGTTCAACGACTCGACGGTAAACGACCGCAGGGAGACGTCCACGCCCTTCTGGTGGAATGGCTTGATGACCAGGTCCGTGTCCACCCCCTCCACCCGGTCCGTCTGCACCGACCCGTCGGGCAGCGCCGTTATCCACCCGAAGGACACCCCCTTGGAGGTGAGGGGAAGGAACACCGACGTCCGCGTATCCGTGGCCAGGGCTATCGCCTCGTCCCGAATGGCCTGAAGGTCGGCGGTCATCTCCCGCGCCAGCAGCTCGATGAACCCCGACCCGAACATGCCCAGGGTGTTCCTCTCGTTGCCCACGGTCTTCAGGGTCTGGCTCGAAGAGCCGTCCCCGTCGCCGCCGTCGAAGTTGACCAGGGGCAGCCTCTGGGCGAGGACGAAGACGTTGGCTATGTTGTCGCCCCCTCCCCCCGCCCTGGGCATGTTGTGGCACGCGAAGCAAGAGCCCGAATCGGGGCCTGAGATGCGGTTGAAGTTGTCGGGCGCTTCCCTCCGGGGACGAGGCACTCCCAGGCCGGTGCTCTCGGGCCGCCCGGCGCCGTCCAGCGTATTGAAGCTGGCCACCATCAACGCCCGTCCCCGTTCGATCAGGTCGTCCAGGTCTAGGCGCCCCTCGTCGATGTCCGCCTGGTCCGTGTGGACCACCACCGCCGGCGCGTCGCCTATGACCAGAGAGCTCTCCCCCCCGCAGGAAGCCATCGCCCCTCCCACTAGAAGACCGGCGGGGAGGACCAGCCACGCCGCCCTAGCCCGCAACCGCCTCAACGGTCCGCTCCAAGTCCTCGGGCAGGTCCGACCTGAACTCCATGTACTCTCCGGAGGATGGGTGACGCATGCCCAGCAGGTGGGCGTGTAGGAACTGCCGCGGCAGGAGGCCGCTGCGCCCGCCGTAGACCGGGTCCCCCAGGATGGGGTGGCCGGCGTGGGCGAGGTGGACCCGTATCTGGTGGGTCCGCCCGGTCTCCGGAAACACCTCCAGGAGGGTGTGCCGCTCATAACGTGTCACCACCCGGTAGCGGGTGACGGCGTCCCGGCCCCCCGGCGCCGCTGCCATGCGCTTGCGGTTGCGCGGGTCCCGGCCGATGGGGGAGTCTATCCGTCCCTCATCCAGCGCTACGCGCCCCATCACCATGGCCGTATAACCCTTCTTGACGGCCCGGTCCTTGATCTGACGGGACAGGGAGGAGTGGGCGGGCCCGCTCTTGGCCACCATCATGAGCCCGGAGGTGTCCTTGTCCAGCCGGTGGACGATGCCGGGGCGCAGCTCCCCGCCGATGCCCTTCAGGTCGGGGCACAGGGCCAGCAGGGCGTTCACCAGCGTGCCCGAGGGGTGGCCCGGCGCAGGGTGCACCGTGAGCCCGGCGGGCTTGTCCACCACCAGCATCTCCCCATCCTGGTAGACCACCTGCAGGGGTATGTCTTCGGGGACCACCTCGGTGGGCCTCGGCGCTGGCACGGTGACCGAGACCAGGTCTCCCGTCCGGACGCGGCTGCCGGCCTTGGGGAGCCCGCCATTGAGGAGCACGTTCCCCTCGCCGACCAGGCGTTTTAGCTGGGACCGGCTCAGCTCTGGCTCCCGCTCCGCCAGGTACACGTCCAGCCGCTGCTCGTCCGGGGCTTCCACCAGGTGCACCCTGACGGTCACGGACCCGCTCCGCCGCGGTCCACCCGCTCCTCCACCCCGCACTCGAAGCAACGCCGCCCGCGGGGCACCGCCGCCATCTCCGAGTCGCAGATGGGGCAAGGCAGCCCGGGCATCAGGCCGTCCACGTAGACCCCGGGCCCCGCGGCCGGGACGGCGGCCCGGCGGCCCGACGGGGACAGGAAGACCCAGCCGATGATGATAAGTCCGATGACGATGGCGCTGTCGGCCACGTTGAAGATGGGCCACGGCCCGATGTCCATGAAGTCGGTCACGTGGCCCATCCTCAGCCGGTCCAGAAGGTTGCCCACGGCCCCGCCAAGCTGCATTCCGATGCTGAGCCTCAGGGGCCAGGTCCGGAAGGCCTGGGTGCCGTAGATCGCCAGCAGCACCCCTATTCCCACGAAGGACGCCAGCACCAGGAACATGGTCTGGTCCGGGAAGAGGCCGAAGGCGCTCCCGGTATTGAATGTGTGGGTTATGCGTACCGGGCCGTCGTAGGGCACCGATTGCCCCACCAGCAGGCTGTTGCGCACCACGGCCTTGGACACCTGGTCGGCGGCGAAAACGCCGCTCAGTGCCACCAGGAGGACGGGGTCGGCCAGCCGGGACACCCAGTCCGGCAGGGACGGCCTGTAGAGCTCCTCCTCCGGCTCTTCCTCGAGCTCCTCGGGCCCGGGGTCCTGGCTCTCAATCCTCTCCAATGCTCTATCCGGCCAGGGCGCCCGCGAAGAAGTCGGCGGCAAGATCGCCCGCCTCGGCCTCGTGGCCCCTCCATGAGTGGTCGGCCCCGGGGACCAGGCTGACCTGCACGTCTCCTCCCAGCGTGCTGGCCTTATCGGCAATGGAGTCGTAGGGGGACAGCTTGTCCCTGTCTCCCGTTACCAGGAGCTTGGGGCGTCCGTCCTTTCCAAGCTTCGGGGCGTCGAAGGCGCTGGGCGGGGGAGAGACCAGCATCAGGGCGCCGGCGCCCTTGTACCTGGAGAGCCCCGTGAGGACCATCGCCGCGCCGAAGGAGTATCCCGCCAGGCCGATCTTGCGCCGGTTCACTCCCGGCCACTCCCGCAGCAGGCCCAGGGCCGCCCTCACGTCCTCCTGCTCCTTCTCACCCTTGGTGAACTCTCCCTCGCTGTTGCCGATGCCGCGAAAATTGAACCGCAGGGTCACGAACCCCTCCCGGGCCAGGGCCTGGCACAACCCCAGCACCACGGCGTTGTCCATGTTTCCGCCGAACAGGGGATGGGGATGGCATACCACAACCCCCGGCAGCGACCCGGCGACCCCGTGGGGACCCGCCATGACCCCTTCCAGCATCAGGCCCTTGCTCTTGAAGCCTATGGCGCTCTGACGCATCCCAGTCTCAGTTCCATATTAGAATTCAATCTGGTGTTTGACAAGCGCTGCTGCTAGAATAGTCGGGACTCTCTAGGGGACAGGAGGCTGTCGATGAAGGTTATCGACCTGCGAAGCGACACCGTGACCACGCCCACCGAGGCGATGAGAAAGGCCATGTACGACGCAGAGGTGGGAGACGACAACGCCCACGAGGACCCCACGGTCAACCACCTGGAAGACCTGGTCTGCGCGCTGCTGGGCAAGGAGGCGGCGATCCTGACGGCCAGCGGCACGATGAGCAACCTGGTGGCGGCCCTCGCCCACACCAACCGGGGGGACGAGGTGATAATGGGCAGCAAGGCCCACATGTTCTGGAACGAGGCCGGGGGCGTGTCCACCCTGGGCGGAGTCCAGGTGCAGCTTGTGCCCAACGACAAGGGCGGCAGGATCGACCCCGCGGACGTGGAAGCGGCCATCAGGCCCGACGACGTACACGCCCCGAGGACCAGCCTGGTCTGCCTGGAGAACACCCACAACCAGTGCAACGGGAGCGTCCTCACCAACGAGGACATGAAGGCGGTGGCCGACGTGGCCCACGCCCACGGCCTGCCCGTCCACGTGGACGGGGCCCGCATCTTCAACGCCGCCGTGGCCCTGGAGATGCCCGCCCACGAGCTGTGCAAGGACGTTGACGACGTGGGCTTCTGCCTCTCCAAGGGACTCAGCGCGCCCGTGGGCTCCATGCTGTGCGGCTCCGCCGACTTCATCGAGGAGGCCCGCCGCTGGCGGAAGATCGTGGGCGGCAGCATGCGCCAGGCCGGCGTGATCGCCGCCGCCGGCGTGGTGGCCGTGGAGACCATGATAGACCGGATGGTGGAGGACCACGCCCACGCCCGCCGGCTGGCCGAGGGGCTCTCCCACGTCCCCGGCATCAACGTCGACCCTGACGACTTCCAGACCAACATCGTCTTCGTGGAGGTCGACCCCACCACTGGCAGCACCGAGGAGTTCACCGACCGCATGAAGGAAGAGGGCGTGCTGACGGCCTACCGGGGAGGCGGCCGGTTCCGGCTGGTCACCCACCGGGAGGTCAACGCCGAAGACGTCGACACGGCCGTGGACCGCATCGCCAAGGTCGCCTCGGAGATGCGAAACGCCCGCTGAGCCGTTGGGCGATGCCCGGACCGGTGGCTCTCCACGCACTCGCTGATCCAGGAGAAGAAGATGCCCGACGACTTTGTCAAGGTAGCCCGGACGGACGATCTGAAGCCAGGCCAGATGAAGGCGGTGGACGTGGGGGATGACCGGGTCCTGATCGTGAACCTCAACGGCAGCTACCACGCCATGGACGACACCTGCAGCCACGCCTTCGCGGCCCTTTCCGAGGGGGACATCGTCGGCGAGGAGATCGAGTGCCCCCTTCACGGGGCCACCTTCGACATAGCCACAGGGGAGGCCCTGTCCCCGCCGGCCAGCCAGCCCCTGACCCGTTACCAGGTCCGGGTGGAGGACGGCGACATCCTGGTGGGCCCCCTGGAAGCGGGATAGGGCCCACCGAGGCCGGCTACCGTCCCCGCTCGTCGCCCCACAGCAGGATGTGCAGGCGGGTGGTGAAGCGGAACCCCCGTTCCACGCACAGCTCGCTCAGCCACCCGCTCCGGTCCTGTATCTCCCCCCTCGACGTCCCCTCGGGCATCAGGAGCACCCGGCCCCGTCGGATGCCGTAGGCGCCCACCAGCGACTCTACCTCCTCCACGTCCCCACGGTCCACGACCACGAACTTGAAGAAGGCGTTGCGCATCCCGGCGAAGGCCGCCATGGCGGGGGCGACCTCCCGCCTGCGTGGGGAGTTTCCCGAGCCGGCCAGCTTGGGAGACACGTTCCACTGGTCGACGGCCCGGGCAAGCGACTCCAGGGGCGCGATGGTGCCGTTGGTCTCCACCTCGAAGGAGAACCCGCGCTCCTTCAGCGAGTCCACCAAGGGGGCCAGCGCCTTCTGCTGTATCAGCGGCTCCCCTCCGGTGACGACTAGGTGCTGGCAGCCGTGGCCCTCCACCGCATCCATGACATCCGCCCGGGTCATCTCGACCACCTCCTGCCGGTAGTCGTGGTGTCGCCAGTCCCAGGTGTACTTGGTGTCGCACCACGTGCATATCAGGTTGCACAGGGCCAGGCGCAGGAACACCGACGGCGTTCCCTGGGAAGGGCCCTCCCCCTGCAGGGAGTAGAATATCTCCGGGGGCCCGCCGGGACGGCGGCTCACCCTGAGAGTCCCGGCCGGAGAAGCCACCCTAGTGTACCGTCTCACAGGTTCGTCGAATAAGTCCAGTCCGTCTTCTGCCCTGCCTGCGGCAGGCAGGCAAGTGCCAGTCTACCGGTGGAAGGGGATTCCTTGCCCGCGCGGAGCGCGGGGTGGGAGGGTGGGTCGAATAACCCGGGGAGGGGCCTGACGCTACAACGAACTTCAGAGACAGGACACTAGCCTCTCCCCGGGCCTGCCAGCAGGGGGTCCCGGCGCCCGGCCTGGGCGAACCCCCGGGCCCTCAGGACGCAGCTATCGCAGCGGCCGCAGGGCTCCGGGCCGTCCAGGTAGCAGGTCCAGGTCCTGTCCAGGGGCGCCTTCAAGTCCATGGCCATCCTGACGATGCCGGCCTTGGACAGGTGGATGATGGGCGTCTCGATCTCCATCGCCACGCCGTACTGGGTCCACAGCTTGCTGCCGTACATCAGGGTCTCCCGGACCCTCTCGTAGAACTCGGGCCTGCAGTCGGGATAGCCCGAGTAGTCTATGGCGTTGGGGGCGATGTAGATGCGTGCGTCGATATCGTCCTTCGGCGCTCCCTCGCCCTCGATGGCCTCCAGTGCCATGCTCTCCAGGTACGCCGCGGCCAGGGTGAGGAAGAAGGTGTTGCGAAGGGGCACGTAGGTGTTGGGGATGTCCCCGCCCTCCTGCGCCTCGCCCGACCCTCCCGCCAAGCGGTCGGCGGGCACCTGAAACCGATGGGGGTTGGTCAGGGAGGAGTACCACGCCAGCCTGGCGTAGCCGGTTATGTCTACCACCTCATGGCGGAGGCAGAGGGCCTCCGCCACCTGGGCGGCGCTGCGCACCTCCCGCTCGTGGGTCTGGCCATACCGGAAGGTGAGGGCCACCAGCCGGTCTGCCTTGCTCCTGGCGTAGGCGGACACGGTGGTGGAGTCCAGCCCGCCGGAGAGCAGGGTTACGGCCAGCCTCATCACGCCGCCGGCCGCTCAGACGGCGCCGTACTCGGCATACTGGGTCGGGGACTCCCACACGCGCACCATCGACGGCGTGACGCCACAGAGCTCTTCGGCAGTCCGGTACAGCTCCCGGGCCATCACCTCGGCCGAGGGGTTGGCGTCGGGGAACACGAAGATGCGGCTGCCCCTCACCCCGCGGAGGGCGGCCAGCATCTCCTCGTCCCGGCCGCTCACCAGGAAGGCGTGGTCCCAGTGCTCGTCGATCCAGCCGCCGACCTTGTCCTTCACGTCGGTGAAGTCCACGACGAAGCCGATGCCATTCAGCGTCTCCGAAGCCATCCATATCTCGGCGCGGTAGCTGTGCCCGTGGGGATGGACGCACTTGCCCTGGTGCTCCAGGAGCCTGTGTCCGCTGGCGAAGGAGAGCTCGATCCGCACCTGGTAGCGGTCCCCCACCGCTCAGCCTCCGAGGGCCCGGTCGCGGCTCCCGTGCTCCACCGACACCGAGGTGTGGATGCCTCCACGCACCTTGTAGTCCAGGGTCACCTTCATCCACTTGGGGTCGGACAGCTTCACCAGGTCCTGCAGGATGCGCGCCGCCGCGTGCTCCTGGACGATGCCCACGTCGCGGTAGGACAGCAGGTAATACTTGAGGGACTTGAGCTCTATGCACCGGCGGTCCGGCACGTAGGCGACGGTGAGGGTGCCGTAGTCGGGCAGCCCGGTCCACGGGCACAGGGCCGTGAACTCGTCGGTGTCTATGGCGATCTCCTGGGGTTGCTCCGGGTACTCGTAGTCGAAGGCCAGGAGGCACTCGGGCTCCAGGGAGTCCTCGTCCTTGGCCGGCAGCCTCCGGTCCAGGGCCAGGTACTGCTCTCCCAGGGAAACGGTGGTCGCCATGCCTTCACCAGCCTCGCCGCGGGCGCATGCCCCGGCACCATCGTATACCGTTGAAATCGTAAGAAAGACTATACTACCATAATATCGTAAATCTGCCGGGGACAGCTATTGGGAGAAAAGCGACGTGAACATCTGGCGCCTATCGGCTCTGGCCGCCCTGGTCCTGGTGGCAGTGTCTTGCACTGCCGAGATTCCAACACCCGCCCCAACTCCCAAGCCAGAACTGTCGCCCACAGCAGACTTGGGGGCAACAGTCGAGGCCGCCGTGGCCGCCGCGCTGCCCACGGCAACGCCCACCCCGACGCCGGACATCCATGCCACCGTCGAGGCCCGCACGGCCGCCACCATCGCTGCCATGCCTGCTACCAACTCCACCGTGACGCCAGGGCCCACGGCACCACCGGAGTTACCCCCCACGACCATACCCACATCCACCCCGACGCCAACACCCGGGCCCACGTTCACGCCGGAAGAGCTGGAAGCTTCAGAACTGGCGTCCATTGCCGGGCTGGTGCGGCAGGTCAGGCCCTCCGTGGTTCGAATCCAGACTGGCTGGGGGTCTGGCTCCGGGGTGATCTTCGATATCGAGGGCCAAACCGGGTATGTTCTTACCAACCACCACGTCGTCGAAGGTGTGTCCGCCGTCACAGTGACGGTAAACGACGACGCCAACTATACCGGCGCGGTCCTGGGAACGGACAGTGTTCGTGACCTGGCCGTCGTCCGGATATGTTGTGGAAGCTTCCAAGCTCTGGCCTTCGGCGACACCTCAGCCCTAGAACCCGGCGATGAAGTAATGGCCATTGGCTATGCCCTTGATCTTCCGGGCCAGGCGACCATTACGCGGGGCATCGTGTCGGCAATACGTTACAGCTCGGCGCACAACAGCTACGTGATTCAGACCGACGCCGCCATAAACCCGGGGAACAGCGGCGGGCCCATGATGTCCATGTCGGGAGGAATCCTGGGCATCAACACCTTCGGATACGATGAGACAGAGAGCGGGAGGCCCCTCGAGGGGCTGAGTTTCGCCATATCGGCGCAGACGGTACAACAGCATGTCGCCGCCCTTCGGGCAGGCCGCCCCAGTGTCGCGACGCCCACAGCAACGCCGATACCAACACGTAGGCCAACGCCCGAGGCAATTGTGCCCAAGCTGGGCGGTAAGCTGACGGTGGCCATCAACAGTTTCGGCAACGAGCGCATAAACCCCAACAACGCCACCAAAGAGGGCGGCATGGGCGGCTTGATCCACATGTCCGACTTCCTCATGGGCGTCACCCCGGACAACGTCCTCTCCAACGCCTGGGGATGGGCCGACTCCTGGGAGCAGGTCGACGGCGCCACCTGGGACATCATCATGAAGCAGGACATCGTCGATCACGACGGTTTCGAGGTCGACGCCGAGGACTGTGTTTGGATCACGAACCACTGGGCCTCCGATGAGGGGAACGCCCCCGGCGGCGCCATTAGCCCCGGCTGGAGAGTGATCTTCGACCGCACCGAGGCCCTGGACAAGTACCACTGCCGCATACACCTGAAGCAGAACTACGCCTTCGTGTTCAACATTCTCCCGCCCATCGGCGGGGCGGACCTGTACGCCTGGCCCAAGCGCGGGTACGTGGAGATAGCCGGTGGCGACGACGCCAAGTTCGAGGAGATCGGCGCTCCGATGACCGGGTTCGCCAAGCTCGTCGAGCGCAGGCTCGGCCAGTTCTGGCGTCTCGAACGGTTCGACGACTACTACGCCGACGAGGAGTTCCACTTCAAGTTCCGCGAGATGGAGACCGTCCTGGCGGCCGAGGACGCGCCGCGCCTGGCCCTGGTGAAGACGGGAGCCGCGGACATAGCCAACATGTCCGGCCCGTACGTGGAGGAGATACGATCGTCGGGCCTGATAGTGGACGGGCCCGAAAAGGTGGACATCGTCTACCAGGGCTTCTACCAGACCTACGACCCCGGCCACTGCACCAACAAGCTGGAGGTCCGCAAGGCGATGAACCTGGCCGTGGACGCCGAAGACATCATGACGGGCCTCTGGCCTCCGGGTACAGCGGAGCGGGCCATCACCGCCTTCACCAGCCCCCACGACGAGAGCTGGAACCCGACGTTGCAGCCCTACGGCTACGACCCCGATGAGGCCAGGCGGCTGCTGAAGGAGTCCGGCTGCGACGGCTTCAAGTTCATCTCCTACGGCTACGCCTTTGCCCAGGGCCCCGAGATGAGGGACATGACCGACGCCATCGTCACCTATCTGCAGGGCGTCGGCATCGACGCAGAGTTCGTCCCCATCGACCCGGTCCCCATAACCCAAAAGAGGCTGCAAGAGAGGTTCGGCGCCGCGGACGGCCCGCCGGTAAGCGGCTCCCACTGGCAGCTTGGGGCGCGCAACTTCGCCGACAAGATCCGCGTCCACGGGCTCTGCGCCAGCCAGGGCGGCTCGGTGTGCAACATTCCCGAGCCGGACCTGTGGCAGCAGAAGATGCTGGACTACGCGGCGATAATGGACCCGGTGGAGCGCAGGAAGGTTGCCCAAGTCATGGGCCAGGAGCTGTACGACCTGTACCTGGGCATACCCATCGCCTACCGCAACGCCATCTGGGCACTCGACCCGAAGACTATATGTGGCGACTGGAAACCCATCGACGGCACGCCCTCGCACACCATGTTCAACACACTGGTACCCTGCGAGACCTGGTAGCCATCGCAAACCCGTCGGCCACGCTCCGGGGAGACCTGAACGTGCAACCGAGTACGCGCAGCAGGGGTTCCGTTTACTTGTCGAGGATGCTCATTTTCGCGACACTGGAGGACAGTCGCCAGGTGGCGGCTGTCCTAGTTTCTCCCCGGCAACCGGGGCTTGACAGCCCACGGCGCCGGTGAGTGTTTCTTTACCAACTTGCGCCCGTCCTTCACCACCTTGTCCGACTGACAAGCTGGGCAGTGAACCTCATACTCCTGAGTAACGCTGAATTTCGTCTTGATTACCTACGCTTTGGAGTTCATGCAGCCAGGGGCTACGGTAGCTTCATAGATAAAATCATCATATTGCCCCCGTCGTTACGTAGTTGGCAAACTTGATGCAGAACCTGTAAAGTTCGTCTGCTCGAATCTCAGCCCGCCATACGTACGTTTCGGAGTCAGCTGAAGTAGCATGGCGCATTCTTATTGTCACTTCTGAGAATTCTCGGCTGTCTGAAGAGAACCAGATATGCCCATGCGCCACTGCGTTCCGTATGTGCTTGACCAACTGGAACAACGTTACTGATTTGGCGTGGGGGTCCTGATCATTCTGGGTTTCTTTCCATTCAGGCCAACATTCACTGTAAAGGTCATCCAAGGGTACGCTAAGCAGGCAGTCTGTCGCCAATGGGGGTTTGCTCTCATATGGCAAGACGACAAGCCCATAGAGTGAAGTCACCAGTTGAGTCACTGGATGGATTGCCTTCTTGGGGTCGTCGTCGTAAGACTGTTTAACGTAGAGTAGATTATTGAGAGCTCGCTTAACAATGCCTGACCGAAAGGGCTGATAGTTTCGTGTTTCAAGAGCCATTCTATCCCTCCCAATGGCTTGCGACGCCATCCCATCCGCTACATACTAAGGCCTAGCATCCGCTACAAGCAAACGGAACCTGCGCACGCACCGAGGCCTGGAGCGAAGTGCACAACTCGGTTTTGCCTGGCTTCCGTCTCTCTCCCGCGAAACGAGACACCTGGATAACCGTCATACCCGCGAAAGCGGGTATCCAATTCCGGGGCTTTAGGCACGAGCAGCGTTCCCCTCCAGACCGTCGTCCCGGTGACACCCGCCCCTTCCCAACCCCCCAACCTCGCCCTACCATAGTGCCTATCCATTCTCCCTCTCCCCGAGGGAGAGGGCAGGGGTGAGGGCTAGTTCTCCCTCTCCCTGGGGGAGAGGGCAGGGGTGAGGGCTAAGGGCATGGGTGAGGGCTAAATGGGAGAAAATGAGAGGAAATGAGAGGGAAACCGAAAATTCCGGCAACGATAAACCCATCCAGGAGAACACCGATATGAATGCCATCAGAGCCCGCGTCTACGCACTCCGCAGGAAAATGGCCCGCCCCCTCGCCGTCCTGCGCCTCTATCGCTTGGTCTACGAGTACTGTATCCAGTACCACGCCGCCTTGGTCGAGCGCCTCGCCCCGCCCGACGGTCGCGCCTTCATAGACCGGGTGGTCTCCGCCGGCTACGGGCTACCCACCTTCATGGCGGTCCACAAATACCTGGAGAGGTGTCTCGGCCGGGGCGCCGAGCCCGACGTCGATACCCTCCTCCACACCCTCCTCCCCTGGTCCCGGTGCTACCCCACTCCCCGGCTCGGCTAGGTGAGGGGGACGAGAGCACATCTTGTAACGGCTCCCCATGTGGAGTAGACTGATACATAGAATTATGGTAGACCATACACGTATGGAAGGGTCCGGAGTCCACTCCAGCGTCGCCGAAACCGTTGGGGACGTCGGAGAGCCGGCGAGCCTGGCCCAGGTGCAAGACCTGTTCAGGGCTGCGCTGCCCGGGGAGCCGCGGCTCAAGATGCTCCGCGGCTTCAAGCTGGACTTCTCCGGCAACCCGGACTTCCACAAGGTGTACTTCTCGGCCCGGTGCGACTGCGGGACCGCCGCCCTGCTCAGCGTGGAGGTGGACCGTGCCAAGAGCCTGCCCCAGGTCGAAGAGGCCCTCCCGGGCCTGACGGAGCACCTGAAGAGGAAGGTCGACCAGTTCCAGGCCATGTCCTGCGAGATGCACTCCATGATGAGGACCGGCAAGACACAGGCCAAGCCCGCAACGGGAGCCGGCGCATGACGGAAAAGAAGAAGCTGAGCTACGAGAAGGCCCTCGAAGGCACGATAAAGTTCTCCGAGAGGTACGTGGAGCGCGGCGAGTACGAGTTCTTCCCCGAAGCCGAGGTGGTCAAGGTCGTCCAGGAGGGCCTGGCCAAGAACCAGGTGGAGCACGGCTACCGCTACTGCCCTTGAATGCCCCTGAGCGGCGATCCCGTGGAGGATCGCAAGAAGATCTGCCCCTGCGACAGGCACCACGAGGACATAGAGAGGGACGGCTTCTGCATTTGAATGTTCTTCGTCAGCGAGGAGTTCCTTCGCAAGTACGAAGAGGGTGAAGAGACAGTCCAGACCATCGACGAGGCCGTCAAGCCCGGCGAGGGCCTGTTCGACCAGGAGTACGAGTCCAAGGCCGACCGGAAGGGCCGGCAACGATCAAAAGAGGGAGAAGCCTGATGGACGACATCATCGTCTACACATCCGACGGTTGAGGCCCCTGCCACATGGTGAAAGTGTACCTTTCACGCAAGGGAATACCCTTCATCGAGAAGAACATCTCGCAGGACGAAGAGGCGCGCAACAACCTGCTGGCCATGGGGCACCGGAGCACTCCCGTGACCACCATGAAAGACCAGAAGGTGGTGGGATACAGCCCGCCCAAGCTGGACGCGGCGCTCCAGGCGGCCGGGTTCTGACGGCCCGTCAGCCCTTTTCCCTCACCGTCCCGCGCCTTCCATGAACGCCCAACCTCGACCCATGTCGTCCGACAATGTCCGCCCTGACGGCGACACATGGTATTGCCAGCCTGTGCCCATCGGGAGCGCGGGCCGTTGAAGGACGTGCTGGTCACGGGCGGCGCCGGCTTCCTGGGCATGGAGCTGGTGCGGACCCTGATGGCGGCGGGCCTCAGGCCAAGGGTCCTGGACATCAACGACCCCAACGACCCCCGCGTCGACGACAGCATCGACTTCACCAGGGGGGACGTCCGGGACGCCTCCACGGTGTCCCAGGTCACCCGGGGCGTGGACACCGTGTTCCATCTCGCCGCCGCCGTGCTGCCCACCCGGGGCAAGGCCAACTACACCTCCATCAACACCGGCGGGACGCGCAACGTTCTGCGGGCCTGTATGGACCACGGCGTCCGGCACGTGGTGCACATCTCGACGAGCGCCATCTACGGCATCCCCAAGACGCTGCCCGTCACCGAGGAGACCGAGCTGCGGCCCATGGGCTACTACGGCAACGCCAAGCACGAGGGCGAGCTGGAGGTATACAGAGCCCGGCAGCAGGGCTTGAAGGTGAGCATCCTGCGGCCGCGCACCATCATCGGCACCGAGCGTCTGGGCATCTTCCACATCCTGTTCGACTGGATCAAGGCCGGCAAGCGCATCCCCATCATCGGCTCCGGCGACAACCTGTTCCAGTTCATCAGCGCCAGGGACGTGGTCTCGGCGTCCATCCTGGCCGCGGAGAAGCAGGCCGACGACGACTTCAACATCGGCGCCGAAGAGTTCTCCACCGTGCGGGGCGACCTGGAGTCCCTGGTGCGCCACGCCGGGTCGGGCTCCAGGGTCGTGTCCATCCCAGCCCTCATGGCCAAGGCTCCCCTCCAGGTGCTGGACCTGATGAGGCTCTCCCCCCTTATGGACTGGCAGTACAAGGTGGCCGACAAGCCCTTCTACTTCGACATTGGCAAGGCCAAGCGGGAGCTCGGCTGGCAGCCCCAGGACAGCAACGCCGGCATGTTCATCGACTCCTACGACTGGTACGTTCGCGAGTATACCGACACCGCCTCCGCCTACGGCTCCACCCACCGGCAGGCGGTCCGGCAGCGGGCCCTTCGGCTGCTGAGAAAGGTCCTCTGAGCGGCCGGTGAAGGACGACCTTCCCGAGCTGCCCCTCTGGGTCTACGGCAAGCGGGGGCACTCCCGCGAGACCCTGGCCATCACCGAAAAGGAAGCCGCCGGCTACCTCCTGAAGCGGCCCTGCGACGCCCTTCTGGCCCTGGTGGGCCTCATGATCGCCGCACCCCTGTGGATACTCTTCTCCCTGGCCATCAAGCTGGAGGACCGGGGCCCCGTTTACTTCACTCAGGAGCGGTGGGGCAGGGACATGGGCAGGATACGCGTGTACAAGTTCCGGAGCATGGTCCCCAACGCCGTGGAGCGTTTCGGCAACGTCCAGGCCCAGGAACACGACCCCAGGGTCACCCGGGTCGGGCGTCTGCTCAGGGCCACCAGCCTGGACGAGATGCCCCAGCTCCTGAACATCCTGAAGGGCGACATGAGCTGGGTGGGGCCGAGGGCATTGCCCATCGACGAGGTGCAGGTGCAGGAGGAGGGGGACCTGGCCGACGAGGCGATACCCGGCTTCGAGGCGCGCTCGCGGCTGCGACCGGGCCTCACGGGCATCGCCCAGATATTCGCCTCCAGGGACGTGCCCAGGGAGCAGAAGTACAGGTTCGACGCCGTCTACGCCGGGAGCCAGGGCCCATGGATGGACGCCCGGCTGATCCTGCTGTCCCTCTGGATCACCCTACGCGCCCGCTGGGAGGCCCGGGGGAGCAAGATCTAGCGTCCCAGGGTCGGGCCCTCGGCTTGTTCGCCAACTTGGGCGCGTGTTATGCTAGTCGTTGGTCCGCCCCCGTAGCTCAGAGGATAGAGCACTGGCCTCCGGAGTCAGGTGCGGGAGTTCGAGTCTCCCCGGGGGTACCATTTACCGGCATTTCGGCGCCTGGTCCTTCATAGCAACTTGGATTCTTCCTCCTACAGTCGGTGAAGGGCGCTTTCTGGGCTCGGCGTGTCCATTCTTCGGTAGCCAACACTTTGCCCACCTAGCCCCAGCGTTGAAGGCGCCCCAATGATGGGCAAGAGTCGTTAGGCCTATCCGAGGATTTCATCCACCAGAGAGAGCCCGGATTCCAATTTAGCGCGCCAGTCGTCCTGCGGGTGGCGCACGGCGTTGGTGCATATGCGAAACAGGCAGACTGCCTCTCGCAGATTGAGTTCTTGCTCATGCCACCCGAACCGGTCGAGGGCGGCGGACCTGAACTCATCCAGGTAATGCGGGGTAGCGTCGGCGTCTCTCTGACGGCCGAACCTCGACCTCCACCGCAGATGGGCAATGAAATTCCCCACGTCAAGCATGGGGTCACCCGGACCGGCTTCTTCGAAGTCCACCAGCGCCATGTCTTCATTTGGTAGTACCAGAATCTGGTCATCGTAGAAGTCGTTGTGCCCAAGGGCGGAGGGACGCCATGATTCCACAAACGGGTCCAGCAGCTTGGTGATTCTCCTCAACGAGACTGACGCCGCGTCGGTGTCTCGGACGAGGTGTACGAAACTCCTCTTGGCCCTGCGATAGGCGCCGGACAGGTTGAAGGGCTGCCTCGCGAGACCCTCGTCAGGCTGGGCCCACAGGGTCTCGAGCCGGTCAAGAATGGGAATGGGACCGGGCTGCGCACCCCGGCGAATGAGGCGCCTCAGGTTCTTGCCTGGAATTTCTGACATCCATACCACAGCTCCGTCAGTCCAATGTCCTGCGATTCGAGGCGCCACGAAGCGCGACCGGGCGATGACTTCCCAGCCACCGAGAAATGGCGACAGGGTGTGCGGTCTCATCACTCTTGCAAAGAACCTCGTCCTGCCGACGTGGTGCCGCAACACCGCCCGATTACCAGGCCGGTAACGCACTATCTCCACCCGCATTCTCCGTGCCCCGACCGCGAGGACATGCCTATTGACCAACCTGAGGGCAGCCTCGGGATCGACGGCCTGGCCCAGTCCGGGCAGGCTTTGGTCGTGAGGGAACTGGAAGACTTCAGCGGGTCTTCCCCGCTCGACCCTTGCAATGAAGTGCTGCCAGGGCAAGTAAGTCTCCGGACCCCATTCGACCAAGTAGCTTACGATGTCCACTCTGCCTGGTGTGTGGCTGACCTGGCGAACGCGAAACCGCTCCGGAACTGGGTAGTCCTCTCCCAAGAGCGAGGAACAAGCCGAGTAGACCCACTCCGGGCTGAAGAGCTTCTGCAAGTCGCTCAGGCCAGGGTCTTCGGGGAAATCGACTGTGGGATATAGCGGCGGCGGCGATACTGAGCTGACCATGACGGCTCAGCTTCCGCTGTCGCCGGAGTCTTCATCCGAGCTGTCGTCCGTGTCGTCGGACTCCGGTGATTGAAGTTGCGGCGTCGTCGGCGTGTCTATGCCGTCAGAGTCCGTCCCGTCGTTGTCAGTGGGCGTCGGCGTATCCACCCCGTCCGAGTCCGTCCCGTCGTTGTCAGTGGGCGTCGGCGTGTCTATGCCGTCCGAGTCTGTCCCGTCGTTGTCAGTGGGCGTCGGCGTGTCTATGCCGTCCGAGTCTGTCCCGTCGTTGTCCGTGGGAGTCGGAGTGTCGACGCCGTCAGAGTCCGTCCCGTCGTTGTCCGTGGGAGTCGGAGTGTCGACGCCGTCAGAGTCCGTCCCGTCGTTGTCCGTGGGAGTCGGCGTATCCAGCCCGTCCGAGTCGGTCCCGTCGTTGTCCGTGGGCGTCGGCGTGTCGACGCCGTCCGAGTCCGTCCCGTCGTTGTCCGTGGGAGTCGGCGTGTCCACCCCGTCCGAGTCCGTCCCGTCGTTGTCCGTGGGCGTCGGCGTGTCCACCCCGTCGGAGTCCGTCCCGTCGTTGTCCGTGGGCGTTGGCGTGTCCACCCCGTCCGAGTCCGTCCCGTCGTTGTCCGTGGGCGTCGGCGTGTCGACGCCGTCCGAGTCCGTCCCGTCGTTGTCCGTGGGCGTCGGCGTGTCGACGCCATCCGAGTCCGTTCCGTCGTTGTCCGTGGGCGTCGGCGTGTCCACCCCGTCGTTATCGTCGTCCCGGATAGGGCTCTGATCCTTGCCGGTCTGGGTAGAGGTCAAGCCCCGAGGCACAGATTCCGGCGTGTCCACCCCGTCGGAGTCCGTCCCGTCGTTGTCCGTGGGCGTCGGCGTGTCCACCTCGTCCGAGTCCGTCCCGTCGTTGTCCGTGGGCGTCGGCGTGTCCACCTCGTCGGACTCGGCACCGGCGCCGGCGGTGTTGACCCCGGTGCCAAAGACCTCTTCGTCATCTCCGGAGGCGTCTACCCCGTCATCATCACCATCTTCGTCGTCGTCACTCTGCCTTTCATCACTGGAGGAGGCAGTGCGTGGAATGGCCGCGACCTTTTCCGACATGCTATCGTTGCTCATAGCGGCTGCTACGCCACTCAACACAAGCGCGAACGCCAGCGTGATGGAGGGAACGATTCCCAGGATGGTGAACAGCTTCCCTAAGTACTTGGATGCCAAAGATGCACTCTACTCGCCTGAGTTTCCGAGCTGCGTCGGACAGGGACAGAATACCAGAGAATTTCGGTTCACCTCAATGCCGGCAAGGTGGCCAGACAAGGGAGGTCTGTTGCCCAACAGAGGCTCGAGTGTTGCTTTGGCTTAGACCACCATCTCGGAGCATTCACAATTTCTTGACCTTTTCCGGGTATTGTGCTGACACAGCAGCGGGCCCAAGGGCCCCAGTCAGGCTAATCGAGGAGGCAAGACTTGATCAACAGGATTCTCAGGAGGCGCTGGTTGCTAGTCTGCGCATCGGTGGCGCTGTTGGTGGCAGCACTGACATTCGGGACCGTTCTCGCAGGTGGAGGACACCGAGGAGGCCAGGACGAAGTGCTGGACCGGGTAGCGGCGGAGCTGGGAGTACCTCGCCAGGCCCTGGACGACGCCTTCGAGGCGGCCTACGACTGGCAGGCCAACGCTCGATTCGAGGAATGGGTCCAGGGGCTGGTCGACGACGAGTCCCTTACGCCGGACGAGGCGACAGAAGCCAATGACTGGTTTGACGACCGCCCCGAGGACTCCGGGCTGATCGCGTTGAAATTGGTGAAGGTCTCAGACTCGGACACCGTAGGCGATTACCTGTCCAAGCTAGTGGACACGGAGAGACTGACCCAGGCGGAGTCCGACGCCCTCGGCACTTGGCATGAGGGCCAGCCCGAGGCGCTGCCTGCATCCAGTGACGGAAGGGGCCACGGCTACAGAAGGGGACACGACCGCGGAGGCCGGCACTAGAGCGTGCTTCCAACCGTCGCTATCGCCGCCGCCGCGGCCCGCCTCGGGCCCGCCGAGCATCGCCAACTTGCTTGGCCGAATCACCCGCCGCGCGCCGCCGACGGAATCAGCGATCAAATGAACTTCTACCAGCGCAAGCTCGCATATGAAATGGACTCGGCAGACCTGTACGAGGCTCTACAGAGGGACGAGCCAATCGTAGTCGTCGATGGCCGTTCCGCCATCGCCCATGCCAAGGAGCATATCCCGGGTGCCGTCAGCCTCCCTCACAGAGAGATCAGCTCCAATAGCACGAAGTCGCTCGACAAGTCGAAACTGTATGTCTGCTACTGCGACGGCATCGGGTGCAATGCCTCGACCAAGACGGCTCTCACGCTCTTGACACATGGGTTCCAGGTACGCGAGCTGATCGGCGGACTCGACTGGTGGAAGCGCGACGGGTACGCCACCCATGGCGACGAGGGGCGCACAGAGGCAGGGACCAGGTGCGATTGCTGACCGGACGCCGTTACTCGTTTCGAAACGCCCTCTCCAGCTCGGCGATGTCCAGCTTGTTCATTTTCAGAGTGCCTCGGTGACGCGTTCCACCGCCGTCGCATCATCGCCGGCCAGCATCTCTCCCAAGGCTATCGGCACGATCTGCCAGGAGACGCCGAAGCGGTCGGCGAGCCAGCCGCATCGGCTCTCCTCGCCGCCGTCGGACGTCAGGCGGCCCCACAACCTGTCGACCTCCTCCTGGTCGGCACACTTGACGTGGAGCGACATTGCCGGAGTGAGCTCGAAGTGGGGACCGCCGTTGATGATACAAAACTCCTGACCGGCCAGCTCGAACACGGCGGTCATAATGTCGCCGGTCTCGCCGACGCCTGCTTCCGGATAGCGCGTGATGCTGGTGACGCGGGCATCTTCAAAGCATGAGGTGTAGAGCTCGAGGGCTTCCTCGACCCGGCCATCGAACCATAGGTTGGTGACTATCTTCTGCATCGCCCACTCCTCCGCTGTTTAGGCCGACTACGTACGACATCATCGACCTGATCTTCTGCCCCTTTGGCACCGGCTACTTCGACCCATCCCCCAGCCTGGTACTCGAAGCAGGCCTGCCGGGCCATGCCGATAGGACAAGCTGTCGAACGTCTGCGGACTGAGAGGCCGAAGATAAAGCGGCGGAGACGCGCTGCCCAGCCCTTCCGCCGGTCGGTTTTCTCGCCCTTCAGGGCCTCATGCTTGCCCTAGCAGACACGGTCCTGGGCATAGCTGTTATCGTCCGAGTGTGCTAGGGTCCCAGGACAGGTCTCCTGGCTCCCCAGGCCCGCCCCCCTTGACATTCCCCCGGCGCTCTCTTTCTATATTGGGGGTTATTCATATATGGCCGACGGAGGTGCTATGGCAGGGCTGAAGAGACCGGCGGGGGCTTACATGGCCGCGGTAGGGACCGCGGTGGCGGTGTACTTCATCATCAACCCGTTCCTGAGCGAGTCCTTCGACGTGATAACCGTCTGGTATGTCCTGGACGTGCTGATGGTCATCGGGCTGGGGCTGGCGCTAGTCTTCAATTTCATCCGCAAGCATGAGCTGGGGAAACGGGACCCCGAGGGGCCCATCACCCGACCGTACCTGGAGGTCCACGTGGCCTTCTACCTGACCGCGGCTATCACGATCCTGTTCCTGCACAACTGGTTCTCCCTGCTGGCCCTCGGCGAGGACAGCCTGGACGGCAACCACCAGGCCTGGGTCATATGGGCCGCCGTGGACACGATGGTGCCCCTGGTCCTGGGCGTCACGGGCTGCCGCCTCTGGTGCGAAGCCTCCCGGTCATGACGCGCCCGGACCCGGCCCGCGGGCGTTGAAGTAACCGAGACTCCCTCACAGGGACTTGACGGCGTCCTCGATGGTCGACGTCGCCTCCTGGTAGTCCGTTCCCGGAGGGAAGCTCAGCGGCTCCCCCAGGCGGACCTCGACCCTCCCCCGCCGGAGGACAGGGAACCGCGCGGGAAAGCCCAGCCTGTGGATGTGCAGGCGCAGGGGGACCACGGGAATCTGCCCCTCGACGGCCACCAGGCCGGTGCCGTTCATGAAGGGCTTGATGGGCCCGCCGACAGTGAGCTCGCCCTCGGGGTATATCAGGACCGACCAGCCGTCGTCCATGATCCTCCCCATGTTCTCCAGGCTGGGCCTCACAGGGCCCTCCCTGGCCAACGGGAAGGCGTTCCCCAGCAGGGGGTTCACGATCCACCAGACGGGGTTCTTCCACAGGTCGGCGGCCCCGGCCACCGCCATGCGCCGCCGCCACCTGAGGGGGACCGACTTGATTATCAGCGGGTTGTCCAGGCCCAGGTTGTGGTTCGACGCGAACAGCACCGGCCCCGTTATGCCCTCCAGGTTCTCCCGGCCCGCCACCCTCAGCCCGTAGGAGAGGGCCACCACCGGGAAGACCACCGACCGCTGGAGGAACCCGCGGAGCATGCGGCACCACCACCGCATGCCCCAGGCCGGAAAGGCCACCATCGGCGGGTTCCTAGACCCCTCCTCGACCAGGGCCGTCAGGCGGCCGACGGTCATCTCCGGGCTGAGCTGGCTCTCGTCCACGTAGACCCCCAGCTCCGCCTCCATCGCCGACAGCAGCTCTACGCGGCCAAGGGAGTCCAGGTCCAGGTCACCCCCCAGGGTCGCGTCCTCCCGCACGTCCTCGGCGGCCCGCTTGCTCACCTCGGCGACGATCTGCAGCAGGGTGCGCGACCCCGCGGCTGAGCCCCCTCCCGGCCGTGATGCGGCCGGGGAGTCAGGCTGCATCCTGCCGAGGATCGTATCGATCACCAGCCCTTTCTTCACCTTCAGTGTGTGGGTGCGGGGAAAGTCCTCGCCGGCCCAGACGGTGAAGCCCCGTATCCTCTGCTGCTCCGCAAGCTGGCCGTTAGTCCAGGAGACCACCTCCTGGGCCGCGCCGGCGTCTTCCAGGATCAGGGCAGCGTGCACCTCCACCGAGGGCCCCCTGGTCAGCCCCACGACGGCCGAGTCAGTGACCTTCGGGTGTTTGGCCAGCACCGCCTGGATGTCCTCGGGGAACACGTTCTGGCCGCTGGGCAGGACGATCATGTCCTTCTTCCTGCCCTGGATGTGGAGGAACCCCTGGTCGTCGAAGAAACCCAGGTCCCCCGTCATGTACCACCCGTCGACGAAGGCCGCGGCCGTCTCGTCGGGCGCCCGCCAGTAACCCGGGCTGACGCTGTCCCCGCGCACCAGGATCTCGCCGTCGGCGCTGATCTTCACCTCCACGTTGGGCAGGGGGCGGCCGGTGGAGTCCAGGCGGCGCTCCTCCAGGCTGTGGTTGCTTATGACTGGGGAGGCCTCGGTGGTCCCGTACCCCTGCACGATCTTGACCCCGAGCAGCTCCCACTTGCGCCCCAGCTCCTCGTCCAGGGCCGCCCCTCCGGACACGATGAAGTCGAGCTTCCCGCCGAACTGCTTGTGCACGCGGCGGAACAGGATGCGTCTGAGGGGAAAGGGCGTGGACTCGGCTATCCTGAGGAGCCGGGACCACAGGGCCTCCCTCCCCTGGCGCTTCACCTCCCGCTCGATCCCGTTCATCAGCAGCTCCAGCGCCTGGGGGACCAGGAGCATGATGGTTACCTTGCGCTCGCGCATGGTCCGGGCCAGGACGGTGGGCTGGCGGCTGGTGGGATAGGTGACGCTGGCGCCCTGGTACAACATGATGAACAGGCCGCCCATCTGCTCGTACATGTGGCTGAGGGGAAGGATGGACAGAAGACGGCTGGAGGGGTCACAGGAGATGTAGTGGGACACTCCCTCTATGTTGGCCGTCAGGTTCCGGTGGGTGAGCATGACTCCCTTGGGGTCGCCCGTGGTGCCCGAGGTGAACATTATCTCGACAAGGTCGTCGGGCTCCACCTCCATCTGCTCCGGCTGGGGCAGGTCCCTGATTGCGCCCTCCAGCTCCTCGAAGGTGATTTCGGGCACCCCCAGCTCCACGTCGTCCTTGGGCGTGAGCCGCGACGTGAACGCCAGCTTGGGGTCTATCCTCGATACGACCCTGGCCACGTAGTCGGGGGCGCTGCGAAGGTCCAGGGGGACCAGTACGACCCCCGCCCTGATGCATCCGAAGAAGATGAGCACCCATTGGGGGCAGTTGGGCCCCCACAGGACGGCCTGGTCCCCCTTCTTCAGGCCTCGGCGCTGGAGGAGGGTCGCGACCTGGCCCGACTCGCGCCACAGACGCGAGTAGCTCCAACGCTGGTATCGGAAGGCCGGCTTGAACAGGAGGGCGTCCCGGGGCCCGTGCCTGTCGACCGCTCTCCGGAGAAAGTCCACTACGGTCTCACCCACGGGGGCGCCGGACGTGCGGGTGTCATTCATAGCCTACCTCCTGGCCGCCGGGGGCAGCCTAAACAGTCTTGATCCCTTCCTTCGACCACACCAGCCGAGTGCCGACCTGACATTACTGAACCGGCTCGCGAATCTCATGGCCCGCCAGGGACGCCCAGTGGCTTCTAGGACCGACCCACTGAGCCTGTGTGTAACTTGTACCGCAAGGCGTCACGATCCCCACTGTGTGGCAGGTAGACGTATCGACCACAGAGCCTGGCTACTCTCGCTTAAGACGGGTGTCCTAGGCTATATCCCCTTCAGCCTATCTGGGGACCAACAAAGGCTGGCGAGATCCGTGTAAAGCTCTTGACGCTCATCTAAGTCCGCCTTCCGAAATTCCTGCATGTGTCTGAAAGGTAGGCTAGTCGTCTTGAGGAACTGAGAGAAGCCTGGGTTGTTTTCGTAGGCTATCGGATGAAGGGAGCAAGCCAATAGATTCTGTTTGGCATAGTGCTTGACCTTCTTTGAGTAAACCGTATCGGAAAGGCTGGCGTTATCTGGCCCAGGAAGTAGGACGAGCCCACCAACGCGGCTCCGATGTGCCGAAAAGTCGGCTGGGTGGGTGAACTCGTCCTTATGTTGATCCGGGTGGTCTGCCCACAGGTGTTCGATCTGGTAGCCACCTTTCCTTGAGGACCGCCTAGCATACTCAGGATAGCGAGCAGCACGTCTTGATTTGACCTCAATGAACTCTGTCAGTCGGGCTAGCAGCCGATGTACTTGAGGGCCATTAGTACCGTGCAGGCGAAACGCCTCTTCGGTACGGAAGTCGATATAGTCCTCCCCTCCTATCTCTTCCCGTGACAATTGTCTTACGAGATCGTCGCGCAATTGCTCTGTGTCCATCCCACGAATGCGCTTCATTATCAGGAACGCGCGATACTGCAGTGTGGAATAGTCAATTGCTTTGAAGTTCCACATGCGACGGGCAAGCATAATCTCGATGAACGTCGCTACTAGACGCATCTTACGTTTCACAGTCTCTTCGTCATCGGTCAATCGAAGTGGAGAGAGCATTAGCGGATACTGAAGCGTGAAGTTATTCTGGGCATTGAAGAAGATCGACCCAAAATCGAGCGTGTAGGCTTCAGCAGCTGTACGTGCGAACCTATACCAGCGAGTGAAGAACGGGAGGCCTTTGCCAACGAAAGACTCGAAGTCCGCGCTATGGTCTAGGCCAACCCGCCTCTGATTCTCCCGCACCCATCTATGGAATTCCGTACCTATCCTGTCAAAGTCCTTAGGCATTGCGCCAGCTCGACGTTCCCTTATGCTGTTGGCGTACTGGCTCCGCAGCCACGCCTTGATGCAGTCGGCGTCCTCTTCCTTGCCCAAGTCACGCAGCGTGGCCATCTGATTCTTCCACACATCATCCGAGCGGGCTCGGCAATGGCTGTCAGTGATGTGAGCTAGCATGTATCCTTTGAGCATGTCGGTGGGTGTCAAGGACAGTCCCCGGTCATTCATCGTCTCAAGATTGTGTAGGCGTCATGATCGGAGAACGCAGTGATCTCAACCAACATGACCTTTTCAATCAACCAGTCAAGGAAATAGGGAAGAGCGTCTTCTCGTAAGTCGTCAGGGAATACTTCAACGATATCGTTGTAGCGATTGATCAGATTCTGGACTGAAGGTGGCTGGTCCGCAGGGTCAGGACTCTCGCCATTGATTATTGCCTGTAGACAACTGTTCCGTTCCGGAACGTTAAGATTGAAGGACTTTTTCCCGAATTTGGTGGAATAGATGAGGTCATCAACTCCTACCCTATGGGCGTCTTCTCGGCTCTGCTGGAGGTTATTGAGGTATATCAGGAGGAGCGTTAAAGAGGTGATCCTTTGCTGGCCGTCCACGATGAACAACTCGTTGTCTTTGCCACTAATGATCACTGAACCAAGAAAGTATTGCCCATACTCAGACACTTTCTCTCGGGGATCCTGTTTGTTGAAATCTTGGAGAAACCTATTCGTGAGGTCTTCTATGAGTTCTCTGATCTGCTTCGGTTCCCACTTGTATTCACGCTGATAATAGTCAATACGGTACTTTTGGCCGAGAAGCGAACGAACAGACTTGGCATCTCCCAGTATTTTCTGCATGAGGCCTCCGTCAGAGTTCTGATGTACTTGTCATGGTTTCACTGGCCACATTGTCAGTTCCAAAGTTTACATTCGTCTCTCCAGTAGTGATCGGATCATAGCTGGCTAGATGGTCAGGACTCACGTAGAACGTCTTCGTCTTCATGTACATCCGAAAAGTTGGTGATCGCTATCTCCCCCTCAGGGAACTCGGCCACGATCCTCAGCCGCCCGCCCACCGCCTGGACGTAGGACCGCAGGCTGGACACGTACACGTCTGCCCTCTGCTCCAGCTTGGAGACGGCGGGCTGGTTCACTTTCAACGCCTTTGCCATGTCCCGCTGGGTCAGGGCACGTGCCCGCCTCAACTCGTGCAATGGCATCTCGGCAAGGAACTCTCCCTTGACACCTTGGATCCGCTGACGACGCTCCGGAGTGAGGTTTTTGGTCAGCTTACTGGACCGATGACGTCCACTCATTCGATCAGCCCCTCCTTGTGGCAATTCATCAAGATGCTCGTTGTAGAGCCGTCAGCGATCGGCACGTACTCCTCGTAGAACCGCTCGCTGCCCGTCTTGTCTTCGTCTACTAGCAGTATTCACATTCTCCTCGGATTGAAGCTCAAAAGACCCTGATGGGCCTGCCTCAGGTCTGCACTCGAAGCTCTCGCATGACTCCGTGGCATGAACCCCGGACGTCCAAAGAGTAAGGATACGGCAAATCGAGACCAGCGGCACTTCCCCAAGTTGCTCAAGCCGAATCCCCTGCTCTCAATCTCGGGCAGCTGTGCTGCTTGGTCGGTTAGGTGGACGCTGTCCGACGGAGTATCAGAGCACGAGGTCGACACTCATGGAGATTCTTCGAGGTCGTTGACGCTGGGCACATTCTCGACCAGCCACTGTCCCAGTGGCTCAATGTTCCCCACCCACTCCTGAGTCAGCCGATTCCCAAGTTGACCCTCGTACCCACATGACCTCAAGAGAGCCAGTTCCACGTACCACTGCCCAAGATTCGACGCTTCGTAGTAGGCCCTGGAAGAAACGTCGACGTACTTATCCTGTGGGTGGACTACGTTGTTGCGCATTTCCACCAGCGCATGAGGGCCATGCTTCCAACCATGCTTGCGCCCTAACTCGGCCAACTCCGGGCAGGCTTCGGACAGGATACGAAGGGCCTCCTCCGATAGTCCAGTCGTCCTCAGGCCTTTCCTGATCTGCTCCCCGGTCTTTAGGCGTGTGTCTCTACAGGAGAAGCGTTCCAGCGCCGCTTGAGTGAGTATCAGGCCACAGTCGTACCCCACGCCGCGACTGCCTAGGTTAGCATTCAGATATAGCCCCAGAACCGTGCGTACGAAGCCCTCCTGCTCTTGGAACAGCGTCCAGAAACCAGGGAACACATCTGCAAGGATATAGCCGTTCATGCTGTCGAACCAAGAGGCAGGTGGATCGAACCATTCCGTCACTCTCTGAGTTCCCCACTGTTCCCAGGCTGGCTGTCCCTTGGCGTCCTTGCCAACCACAAGTGTCAGTCCGCAGAAAGCGCCACGAGCAAAGGACAGGAACCAGCGAAGCGCCGAGAGTAGGGGGTCAACATCCTGTGGAGCGAAGTCACCTCCGTCTAAGCGTCGGACAGTCCCCATATGGGTGATGGCATATCCGCCTTCAGCCTTCAACCTCTTCTCGATTTCGTGGAGGGTTGTTACAGCAGAGACTTCAATTTCCCAACACCCGGCTCGCAAGCGTACCGAACCTAGCAACCTCCATCCATTACTGACTTGCACCTTTTTGTCCTGACCACGGAGGAATTCAGGGAAGTTGAGGACTCCGAATTCTACGGACGATAACCGTTCTTCCGTTCGATGGATTGACACAGGCTCACGCTTGGGTACCAGAATCAGGCTAATCCTAGAACTTTCTCCGATATGTACGGTTTTTTCAATGACGAGGCAATTGATCTTAGTATTGAACAGAGAGACTGTCACGGGAGAGCCGGATACATCAAGTTGTATGTTTTCGGTGCTCAAGCCATCCGTGCATTCAATCACCAAACGAGGGCTGGGCGATAGCCGAAGGATAGCCTTTCCTGGCGTTTCCATGAACTCTCCGCGAACGTCCAATAGAATGGCTGCCTCGGCCAGGGTAATTGGTTGATTGGGTTGATACATCGTCGGTTCCACTTCCTTTCGACGTATCGCCCCTCCCAACAGGTCTAGCTGGCGAGCCTAGTCGAAGGCTGTGTTCTCGAGCCGACCTCTCGGTCGGGAGTTTCGAGGTCCTCCCAAGGCACGAGTGTACTATATTCCAAATGGGGAATCTAGCACAGGAGGCAGCGTCACCCCTCGGCGACGATGGCGCTGTCCCTATTCCCAAGACAGGCGTGGCCGACGGCTGTTGGCGACAGGGAGCATGGTTCCCATAGCGGCGCGGACCGTATCTGTGCGGTCCAAGCTCGACGATTCGAGTAGGGCTGCCCTTCTCGGATACTGGACATGAGGGGTAGACTGATGTTGCCGAATCTACGACGCAGACCCGGCGGCAGCGGACAGCCAGCATTGATGAGGGAGGCCCAATGCCCGACCAGACATCGTCGTCCAGCTACACCATGGGCTACAGCGAGGAGTTCCGTCAGCTCCTCGACCGGCGCAGCGCCGAGACCCACGCCAGACACCTGCTCCCACACCTCAGACCGGGCCTCAAGGTGCTGGACTTTGGCTGCGGACCGGGGACCATCACCGTCGGGCTGGCCAGGGCCGTGGAGCCCGGGGAGGTGCACGGCATCGACGTGGAGGAGTCGCAGATCGGCCTGGCCCGGGCCGCCGCCCAAGCGGGTGGACACCGGAACGCTACGTTCCACGTGGGCAGCGTGACCGACCTGCCCTTCGAGGACGACTCCTTCGACGTCGCCCACTGCCACGCCGTCCTCATGCACGTTCCGGACACGGAGGCAACGCTGGCCGAGGTGAAGCGGGTCCTGAAACCCGGCGGCATCCTGGCCAGTCGGGAGGTCTTCGTCTCATCCTCGTTCCTGGAGCCCAGCATAGACGATACCGACGCCGCCTGGGCAACCTTCGCCAACCTTCTCACGGCCAACGGCGGCCACCCCGAGATGGGGAGGGAGCTGAAGCACATACTCCTGGAAGCCGGGTTCTCGGAGGTGCGGGCCGGCGCGTCCTTCGATTTCTTCAGCGCGGCCGAAGACGTCGCCTTCCTTCACGCCTTCATTGTCGACTGGTTCTTATCCCCGACGGTAATAGGGACGGCCACGAAATACGGGCTGGCAACCCAGGAGCAGTTCGACCGGTGGCGCCAGGGCCTCGACGAGTGGAAGGGCCTCCCCGGGGCGTGCGGAGCCTTCGCCTTCGGCGAGGCCACCGCCCGCAAGCCCCAGTCCTAACTCAAACGGACCTTATCTCAAGAGCCGTACCCTATCTCAAGCCGTAAATGAGGTCGGGCAGCCAGAGGGCGATCTGAGGCACGGCCAGCACCAGCCCCGTGGTGGCGGCCATGCAGGCCATGAACGGCAGCACGCCTATCCACACGTCCTTGATGGTGGTCTGCCGCACCGCCTCGTTGGCCCTCTCCGCCTGCTCCCGGTCCACGTCCTGCCGCACGCCGTGCAGCACGTACAGGTTGATGCCCTCGGGCGGGCTGATGAGGGCAGCCTCCACCAGGAGCACCACTATGACGCCGAACCAGACCAGGTCGACCCCAGCCTGCTGCAACGCGGGCAGCAGGACGGGCACGGTGGTGACCATCATGGCGAAGCTTTCCATAAAGGTGCCCAGGACCAAGTAGAACAGGACCAGGGCCAGCACGAGCTGCCAATCGTTCAGGGCCAGGCCCGAGATGATCTCCGCGGCCTGCTGGGATATGCCCAACCGGGCGAAAGCGAAGCTCAGGGTCAGGGCGGCCAGCAATATGAGGAAGATCATCCCGGTGGTGCGCACCGTGGAGATCACCGAGTCCATGACGATGCGCACGTTTCGCTTGACCACGGCCTCGACCATCTGCCTCGAGGGCATCCGGGCCTGGCGCAGGGTCGTCCGGGTACTGCTGGTGAAGAGGAGGATGAGGCCGGTGCGCCTGAGGATACCACCCAGAAGGGGCGTCAGCACCTCGTTGGAGTTCAGCAGGACGGTCAGGACGAAGGCGCCGGACACACCGAAGGCTGCCGCCTCGCTGGGCGTGGCGACTCCCGAGTAGATCACCCCGAGGACCAGGGCGACCAGTGCCACAATGGGCAGTATCTGGAGCGTGCCCAGCAGCCTAAGCCGCCAGCCCTCCCAGGTGGAGAAGCTCTCGCCATGCTCCCGGGGGGCCATACCTCGCCAGACCATGGCCGCCACGCCGATCATCACCATGAAGGAGAGGGCCAGCAGGAGGCCCGGAAACAACCCGGCCATGTACAGGCGGCCGATGGACTCGTCCACCACCACGCCGTAGATGATGAGGCTTATGCTGGGAGGGATGAGGATGCCCAGGGTGCCCCCCGCGGCCAGGGAGCCGATGACCATCCTCTCCGAGTAGTCCCGCTGCCGGAAGGAGGGCAGCGACGCCCGGCTGATGGTGGCCGAGGTGGCGACGCTGGAGCCGGAGCAGGCGGAGAAGATGGCGCAGGACACGATGTTGGTGTGTATGAGGCCGCCGGGGAGGAACCATATCCAACGGGAGATGACGGTGTACATGCGCTCCCCTATGCCCGAGCGGTTCATCAGCTCCCCCATCAAGACGAACAGGGGCACGGCCACGAGTATGAAGTTGGTATTCACCCCCCAGGCCTTGTCGGCCATGACGAACCACAGGGGACGGTCGGAGAAGAAGTGCATGATGATCAGGGACAGGCATCCCAGGGCGGCGGCGACGTACATGCCCGCCAGGAAGAAGGTCCCCATCAACCCGAAGGCGACTCCAATGGCCACGGCTAGGCCCCCCGGGCGTCATCCGACGCCCCCACGCGGGGAGTCCCCTCCCCGCCGGCCCTCGCCGGCCCCTCTAGATCATCGCCGCCCATCGCCCGGTGGAGGCGGGGCAGCCACCTCTCGGCTATCATGGACAGCATCATCTGCGCGGCGGTGACCACCAGCAGGGTGAAGCCGACGGCGACCACGGCTTTGGGGATGAACAGGGGGGTCAGGGGATAGTCGTTGGTTACCGACCCCCGCTGGTAGTCGCTAATCACGCTCTCCCATACCTTCCAGGCCGTGACGCAGGCGAAGAAGCCCAGGGCGAAGAGGGCCAGCCAGTCGGCGACCGCCCTGACGCGGCGGCCCATGTGGGGCAGCAGAACGTCGATGCGCACATGGGCGTCGGACCGCAGGGAGTAGGCCAGGGCCCAGGTGGCGGCCATGGCCAGGACGTAGCCACTCATGGCGTCGGTGCCGGGAGCTCGGGCCCAGTCCAGGTTCTGGGCTACCACCTGGTACGTGATGAAGAAGGCCAGGAGCAGGAGCTGCACGCCGCAGACGTAACCGATCAGGAGGTACAGCCGGTCGGCCTTCCGCGCCGCCGCCCGGAAGCCCATCAGCAGGTAGAGGGCCGGGGTCCTCCGTCCGGTGTAGGCCGACAAGCTCGTAAAGGCCATGGAACGCCTTTCCGGGCCGGTATGCGGCCGCTGCGGTCCCTAGGCGCCCGGCCGGTGCAATGGCCCTCCCAGGCGGGGAGTTACCCGGCGTGGGGTCCCTTGGTGATGGGGACCCGCTCGGTGGAGCCGTCCTCGGTGATCCTCAGACCCAGGTAGGGAGACACCTTCTCGTTGAACGCGGCCACGATGTCCGCGCCCTTCTCCGGGTACCCGATGCGCCTCAACCAGCCCGGGATGACGTACTCCGGGAGCACCACGCCCTGGATGTACCGGACTATGTCCTCGGAGAAGGGCACCGGCTGTATGCCCAGGGTCTGGTTGATCTGGATGGCGATGAGGTTCTGGAAGGGGGCCAGGCGGAGGGCCTCCAGCTCGGCCTTGGCGCCCTCCTCGGTGATTATCTGCTGCAGGTCCGCGGGGATTTCGTCCCACACGTCCTTGTTGATCACGTTGTTGGTGTACCCAAACCCGATCACGGGGCCGGACATGTAGTCGGCCACCTCGAACAGCCGGTCGGGAATGGCCAGGATGGCGGCGGTGGCCGCGGCGTCGACGAAGCCCCGTTCCAGCCTCTGGTATATCTCGGCGGGGCCCAGGAACACGGGCTCGCCCCCCATCCCCCTGATGAAGTCCGACATGGAGGCCGCGTGGGAGCGGATCTTCAAGCCCTGGAAGTCTTCCACCGTCTGCAGCGGCCGGTCCCCAAAGAACCACTGGTCGGAGCCGGCGAACCAGTTTCGGTTCAGCACGTGACTGCCGCCGGTGGCCTCCACCATTGTCGTATCGATGTCTTGGTCCAGCTCCGTCAGTATGAGATACGAGCTCTCCCAGTCCACCGCCATGCCCCAGAGGGACTGTATCTCCAGGGCCGGGAGCTGTCCGGCCACGTACCCGGTATAGATGTTCACCATGTCCAGCGTGCCCCTGCTCACCTGCTCAAGAGTCTCCGGGCCGGACAACCCCAGCTCCACGAAGGAGACCACCGAGAGCTTGACCTGGCCGTTGGTCCGCTTGGCCAGATTGGGGGCCCAGTAGGCCTGGATCAACACGCAGGTGGGCAGGCTGCGATCTATGCAGGTATGCTGTATCTCGATGCTCTCGCCCGAGGAGGTCAGCGGCGTGGGATTGGTCAGGTTGGCCTTCTGTATCAGCCTCTGGTAGTAGTCGCTGCTGTAGATGAACAGGTGGTCGGGGATGCCCAAGGCCGGGACGCCGAACAGCGCCGCCGTCGATGCCTGGGTGTACTCCCCTTCGGGCACCTGCAGCATGAGGCCCTCGTGGGGCGGCGGCCCGATCAGTTGCATGGGGTCGCCCACGAAGATGGCGCCGGGGCCGCCGGCGTGCTGCGCCGCGTACTGGGCCAGCATGTCGGCCTCCGAGGGCGGGGCCGCCGTCGCCGTGGGGCTGGGGGCCGCCTCGGTGTCAGGGGCCCCCACGGGCGTGGCGGTGGGACCGGGAATGGCGGTGGGACCAGCGGGGCTGGTGGCAGGGGGGGCGGCCATGGTCGGAGCCGGGGCGACCGTGGCAGGGGCCGCCGTGGTGGCGGGGGCCGCCGTGGTGGCGGGGGCCGCCGTGGTGGCGGGGGCCGCCGTGGTGGCGGGGGGAGGAGCGGGAGTTGCGGGAGCGGTGGTAGCCGTAGGGACAGGGGCGCTGGTGGGGTCCTCGCCGCCGCACGCGGCCAGCGCCAACACCAGCGCCAGGAGTGCCGCAACGGAGATACGCCAATACTTAACCATGAACAACGCCTTGCCTCCCATTCCCCTTATGTTGACCCCGACGGCGCGAATTGTAGTCAATGGACAACGCATAAGTCAATCGAAGGCGGCCGGGCAGGGGCGGCCGGGCCCCAGGGGTCCAGGCACGCCGATTCTCATTGACATTGATGGGGTCGGATGCTATATTGAACCGGCGTACACTCCTTCCGGGGAACCGCGTAGTGTTGCCAGGCGAGTGGGGGAGAGTGCGGCTGCCAAAGTGTCATCTCATACGCTGAAGGTGAAGGGGACAGTCTCCCCGGGCGTTAGCGGGGGAGCAACATCGCAATCCCTCCACCTGGGCTTCGGCCCTGCCCCCGGGACGGAACACCAATCCCCGGACCGAGGACGGTAGAAATTGCGGACCAACGAGGCAAGGCCGGGCTCCGAGGCGGCCACCGGGTCGCCCCCCATCCAGAAAAAGCAGGACTTCGTGGTCCGGTTCGCTGGAGAGGGCGGCCAGGGAGTCGTTACCGCCGCCGAGATGCTGGCCAGCGCCGCCGCTGCGGTAGGCTACCACGTACAGACCTTCTCCACCTTCCCCTCCCAGATCATGGGTGGACCCACGTGGACCCAGACACGCATCTCCATCGACCCCGTCCTTAGCGCCGGAGACGCCCTGGACGTGCTGGTGGCTTTGAACCCGGAAGCCTACGTCAACCACAAGGACGAGGTGCGCAGTGACGGGGTCGTGCTGCACGACTCGGGCTTCGAAGCGCACCACGACAGCGGGGACATAGGCATACCCTTCGACCAGCTGGCCAAGGAAGCGGGAGAGGCCCGGTCGGCCAACATGGTGATAATCGGGGCCCTGGCGCACCTCGTCAACATGCCACTGGACTACTTCGAGGATTTCATACGGCGGCGCTTCAAGGGCCGCGACGCCATCATCAAGGCCAACGTGGCCGCCCTGAGCCTCGGCAAAGAACACGCCGCCTCAAGCGAGATCCAGATCGGCGCGCTGGACGACCCCATCAAGCCCGACCACGAGCAGCTCATGATCAAGGGCAATGAGGCCGTCTCACTGGGCGCACTGGCGGCGGGGCTCGATTTCTACGTGGGCTACCCGATCTCGCCCGCCACCACCATCCTGGTCTTCATGGAGCGCAACCTGGTGGGACCCGGCAAGTTCGCCTACCAGGTGAGCTCGGAGATAGAGTCCATAAGCGTCATCCTGGGCGCCGGGTTCTCCGGAAAGAAGGCCATGACCGCCACGGCGGGCCCGGGGTTCTCACTGATGAGCGAGGGGCTGGGCCTGGGTTGGATGGCGGAGATACCGTGCGTGGTGGTGGACGTCCAGAGGGGCGGCCCCGCCACCGGCCTGCCCACCAAGACCGAGCAGTCGGACCTGCTGGCGTGCATGCACCCGGCCCACGGGGACGTGGCCATGCCGGTGATCGCCCCCGGCAGCGTGGAGGAGTGCTTCTACGCCGCCGCCATGGCCTTCAACTGGGCGGAACGCTACCAGGGCCCCGTCATCCTGATGAGCGAGATGTCCATGGCCGAGCGGGCCCAGAATATCCCCAAGCCCGATCTGAGCAAGCTCCAGGTGGAGGACCGGCAGGTCTACCGGGGCGGCAACGGATACCTCCGCTACGACGGCTACGAGCTGTCCCCGATGCCCATACCCGGCACCCCGGGCGCCTACGTGGCCAACGGCAGCGAGCACGACGCCATGGGGGACACCACCCACCTGCCAAGCCGGCACATCCAGATGACCCAGCGGCGTTTCGGCAAGCTGAAGTTGCTGGAAAACGAGGCGTACGAGCAGGAGAACGGCGACGAGCCCATAGCGGTCATGACCTGGGGGGGCTCCAAGGGACCAACCTGGGAGGCCTACAAGGTCCTCACGGGGCAGGGAGAGCCCCTCGCCTGGTACTACACCATGTTCCTTCAGCCCCTTCCGGCGGCGCTGGTCGAGGAGCTCCGAAAGAAGGATCTGGTCATAGTCCCCGAGCTCAACTACCAGGGACAGTTCTCCGGCGTGTTGCGGTCGCTGGGTATCCGAGCGGAGTCCATCACCCAGTACACGGGACTGCCCTTCAAGGTCGGCGACCTTGTGGAGAAGATCCGGGACAAGGCCGGGACCCTGAGGAAAGGGATGGTTGAGGCGTGACCACCAAAAACCCTGAGTACGATTTCAAGTGGTGTCCAGGATGCGGGGACTTCGGAGTCCGCCGCGCGCTGGAGTTCGCCATGGCAGAGCGGATAGAGGGCACCGACCGGCTCATGGAGAGCAACGTGGTGGTGGCCGGAATCGGCTGCTCGGGCAACCTGGTCCACCTCCTGGAGGGTCCGCAGCCCTACGGGTTCCACGGCATCCACGGAAGGTCACTGCCCATCGCCATGGGAGTCAAGATGGGCCAGCCGGACCTGAACGTGGTGGTCGTCGCCGGGGACGGGGACTTCCTCAGCATCGGCGGAGAGCACATCGCCCCCCAGGCCGGCCGCAACCTGAACATCACCGCCGTAGTCATGGACAACGGCGTGTACGGGCTGACCAAGGGCCAAAGCTCCCCGACGACGGAGCTGGGAGGGCTGACCAGCTCGACTCCCTACGGCAAGATAGAGGACGCCCTGAACCCCCTGGAGCTGTACCTAACCCTGGGCGTGTCCTTCATCGCCTCGGGGTTCTCGTCCCAGCCCCGGGTCCTGGGAAAGCTCATCGGAGAGGGCATGGACCACCAGGGCTTTGCCGTGGTGCATGTCCAGTCGCCATGCACCACCTACAACGACACCTACGAGATAATCAAGGGCAACCGCAAGAAGGGTATCGAGGGCACCATGTGGACGATACCGGAGGACCACGACCCCTCGGACCGGTCCATGGCCTACGCCCGCATTCAGGACGGCGGCCTGCCTATAGGCGTCATCTACAGGGACACCAGCCGCCCCACTCTGCAGCAGAGGCTTCACGAGAGCCAGAAGAAGGCCCCGGTGCGCACCACCCAGGAGATCATGGACTCCTTCCAGTTCTGATCCCGGGCCAGCTCTGATCCCCGGCCAGTCTGGTCTCCGGGCCGACTCCGCCATCCCACCGGCGCCCTTGGACCGTTCCGCAGACCTAGTTACCCGGACACACCTAGGAACCCCCGCGTCGCCTGTATGAACTCCTGGGGCTTGTCGACGGTCACTATGTGGCCGGCGCCCGCCACGTCCACCGAGCTGAACCGCTTCCCCACCTGCTCCATGCGCCGGACCGTCTCGTCGGACACCAGCCCGCTCTCCAGCCCTCTCACCTCCAGCAGGGGACACTCGATGGCCTCGAACGCCTTCCAGTACCGGGCCACGTGGGAGGGGTCCGTCATGTCGGGCAGCACCCTGTTGAACAGGACCGGATCGGCCTTCCAGACCCACCGGCCGTCCTCCCGCTGGCGGGTCTTGTCCTCGGTGTCCCGGCGGATGCGTGCGTCGGTGGCCCACGGGTCGTCCCGCCGCGCCCACTCCACGGCGGCCTCCAGGCTGGGAAACTCCATGGGCACCGGCGGACGCTTGGCCCGTTGCTCCATGTACTCGGGGCTGGGCTCGGGAGCGATGTCCACGATGACGATGCGCTCCACCCTCTCCTGGTGGTCCGGGGTGTACAGCATGGAGTGCCACCCGCCCATGGATAGCCCGACCAGCACGAACCGGTCCAGCTCCAGGGCGTCGACGAAGGCCGCCAGGTCCTCTACAAACCTGTCCCTGTCGTATCCCGTGGCCGCCCACTCGCTCTCGCCGTGACCCCTCTGGTCCACGGTCAGCACGTGGTAGTCGGACCGCACGGCCTCGGCAAACTCGTCCCAGATGCGCGCCTGGCCCGTATGCCCGTGCAGGCACACCAGGGGCATCTTGCCCTCGGAGCCCCAGTCCAGGTAACGGAGCCGCACCCCGTTGACCGTTACATGCTTCTCCTGCGGGTCAGTTGAAGTCATATGACACCTCCCGAGATTCTATCTCTTTGGAACGGGACCGCATCACGGGCCCCAGGCGCTACTCCTGTACTACGCCGGTGCCCGGCGGCAGGTCCCAGTCCGGGTCCTGAAGGCCCCGGATGTAGTCCACCTGGCCGTGGTGGTTGTTCTTGTGGGTTATCTGATGGCGGAGCAGCGCCGCCACGGTGCGCTGGGGCTGGTCGGCGGAGGGCGCCGCGTCCAGGTCCTCCAGGGTCAGGCTCTCCAGGAAGCGGATGGTGTTACGGTGCACGTCGTTCAGGTAGCCCATCAGGACGTCGGGAGTGGGAATCGCCATGCTCAGGAGTCCCATCCTGTCGCCCGGTGGGGGAGACTCGACGGAGTTGCCGAACTGCAGGTGCCAGTGTCGGGTCACCCAGAGCTCGCCCCGTGTGCTCAACACAGCGCCCACGGTCCGGTCCTCGGCCCGGGCAACGTGCCACAGGATGAAGCCTATGTTGTTGGCGTGGGACGCCGGCCTCCAGGAGACCTGCTCGTAGGTGAGGCCCCGGCAGGTCTCCGTCAGCCTCTGGTGCACCTGGTTCAGACTGTGGCGGATGAAGGTGACGGCGTCCATCAGAAGACGACCACCGACCTGAGGACCTCTCCCTGCTCCATCTTGTGGAACGACGACTCGACATCGTCCAGGGAGATGGTCTCGGACACGAACCGGTCCAGGTCCAGCCGCCCCTGGAGGTACAGGTCGATGAGCATGGGGAAATCACGGCTGGGCAGGCAGTCCCCGTACCAGGAGGACTTGAGGGTCCCGCCCCGTCCGAACACCTCCAGCAGCGGAAGCTCGATCTTCATGTCGGGGCTGGGGACCCCCACCAGCACCACCGTTCCGGCCAGGTCCCTGGCGTAGAAGGCCTGCTCGTAGGTCCCGGGCGTTCCGACGGCCTCTATGGCGACGTTCACGCCGTTCCCGCCGGTAATCTCCCTGATGCCCTCCACCGGGTCGGTCTGGGCCCCGTTTATGGTATGGGTGGCGCCGAACTCCCTGGCCCACCCCAGCTTCCGGTCGTCGATGTCCACGGCGATTATCGTATGGGCCCCGGCCAAGCGCGCGCCGGCAATGGCTGCATCACCGACCCCTCCGCATCCGATGACCGCCACCGAGTCGCCGCGGCTCACCCCGCCGGTGTTCAGGGCCGCCCCCAGGCCGGCCATGACGCCGCACCCGACCAAGCCCGCCGCCTCGGGCCGGGCGGCGGGGTCGACCTTCACCGCCTGGCCCGAGTCTACCAGGGTCAGCTCAGCGAAGGCCCCGATCCCCAGGGCCGGGCTCAGGGGCGTGCCATCCTGGAGGGTCATGGGCTGCTTGGCATTCCTGCTGGCGAAACAGTACCACGGACGGCCCCGCTGGCAGGACCGGCAGCCTCCGCAGGGAGCCCGCCAGGCGATGATCACGAAGTCGCCGGGGGCCAGGCCATCGGCATCGGAGCCGACCCTTTCCACCACCCCGGCGGCCTCGTGGCCCAGCAGGAAGGGAAAGTCATCGTTGATGGCCCCCTCCCGGTAGTGCAGGTCCGTGTGGCATACGCCGCACGCCTGGACCCGGACCAGCGCCTCCCCCTGCCCCGGATCGGGCACCATGACCGGCTCGATGGTCACCGGCGCGCCTTTCTGCCTGGCTATCACTCCTCGGACCTCGTTCATGGCTGTGGGTACCTCCTGATTCGTTTTGGACGGGACGGCCCGTCCGGCCGGCGCACCACCCGCGAAGCCGGGGCAGCCCCTACGCGGCGCGCGGCGCCAGCAGCCCCACCAATCCGCCGATGTCTTGCTCCTCCTCCAAGGACCACAACCGCCGGAGAATCTCGTCGGCCTGGACCTCGGGGACCCGGCCGGTGGTCAGCCTCTTGAACTTCCCCTCCACCTGGGCATCGCTCATAGGACTCTCGCAGTGGCCCAACGGGTAGTCTACCTGCCTGGTCAACACCTCGCCAGCCGCCGTCTCCACGCTGACTCTCACGGACAGGACCTGGGGATACGCCCTGCTGAACTCCGGGTCCCTTCGCACGGTCACCCGCTTCAGGAGCGCCAGCCGCTCCGGGTCCCTGATGCGCTCCATGTCGAAGGTGCCACGGTCCACCTCTCCGTCCATGAGGGCGGACACGACGATGTAGGGGAGACTGTGGTCAGCGGTCTCCCGGGTCCGGGGGTCCCACTTGTCCCGGGTATCGGCGCTCAGGTCCGCGCCCACGTCCGCTATGTCTATGGCCATCGACCGGAAGCCGACACCGGTCTTCAACTCCTCCCTCAACTGAAGGGCCGCCTGGATGCCGGCCTGGGTGTTGTACTGCACGGGCCAGAGCTTGATGTGGGTGCTGCCGATCATGAACGGGCGTCCCTCTCCTGCAAACTGCGGCAGCTCCAGCGGGCCAGTGACCTGGTTCAGAAAGCCCTTCGCCCCGGCAAAGGCCTCGGCGGGCCCCTCAAGTCCCCGCGCCGCCAGCAGCGCCGCCAGCAGTCCGTTGCGGGCGGCGTTGGCGGGGGCGCAGGCCTTCCACATGGACACCTCGCCCACCCTGGTCTGCCGCAACGCGACGTTGGAGGTGGCCGCCAGCGACGCCGCCTCGGCAAGCTCGGACACACCCAACCCCAGCACTTTCCCGGCGGCCAGGGCGCTGGAGACGGCCCCATACACCACGTGGTCCCACCCCCGCTCGCGGACGCCCGCCGCGTCGCAGAACCGGCACATCACCTCGTATGCCAGGACCGCGCCCGCGATGACGTCACTGCCGCGCGCGCCCGAGTGCTCGGCGGCGGCCAGGACGGCGGACAGGTTGTCGCTGGGATGGCACGCCTCCGCCGAGAGGTAGGTGTCCATGTAGTCCTGGGAGTGGACCATGGTCCCGTTGGCGAAGGCGGCCATGTCCGGCGTGGCCTTGTGCCGGGTGCCGAACACGGTGGCGCCCCGGGCGCCGCCCGTCTCCAGGGCCAGGGACCGGGCTATCCTGCAGGGCTCCTCGTCGTACCCGCCCATGGCGATGCCCAGCGAGTCCATGACCCTCCGCTTGGACTCGTGGACCACGTCCCCCGGCAGATGGCCAAAATCCAAAGAAAAGGCGTACTCGGCCAGGTATCGGGATATCCTGTCCAAATGACCTCCTCCAACGGGGATGGCCGCCCGACGCTCCTTAATTCCGGAAGGGGCCTTCCGGCCTCTAGGATACCGGAGGCAGCTTGTCCGCCCAGGGCCGGGCCTGCTCGAATGCCGCGGAGGCCCTCAGCACCGTCGTCTCGTCCCACATCCGACCCACTACGTGGAGGCCGATGGGGAGGCCGTCGGAGGAGAAGCCGCAGGGAACGCTGGCGGCGGGCTGCCCCGTCAGGTTGAACACCACGTTGAAGGGGTTGAACCCCCAGTCCCGCTCCACGGCGCGTCCGCCGATCTCCGTCGGGTGCTGGCCGATCTCGAAGGCGGGCACCGCCATTGTCGGAGTCATGAGCAGGTCGTACGTCTCCAGGAGGGTCGCCATCTGGAACTTGAGCAGCTCCAGCTCTCGGAGGGCCACGGCGTACTCGACTCCCGTTACCTGCTTGCCCTTCTCCAGCCTGCTCCTGGCGTAGTCCGTCAGGTCGCCGGCCCTCTTCTCCAGGTGGTCGCCGTAGGAGGCGTAGGCGTTGGCCGACACGATGGCGCTCATCCTCCCGAAGGGCTGCGCCATTGAGACGCCCGGCTCGTCCACCAAGGCGCCCAGCTCTTCGAACACACGGGCGGCCTCGGCCGTGACCCGAGCCACCTCGGGGTCCACGGTGGCGTAGCCCAGATCGGGGCTCCAGGCGATGCGCAGCCCCTTTACACCCGAGTCCAGGCCATCCAAGAAGTCTGGAGGGGCCTGGCGGAGCATGTTGGCGTCCCGGTCGTGGGGCCCGGCCATGGCCTGCAACAGCATGGCCGTGTCCCGCACCGTGCGGGCCATGGGGCCGGGCTGGGCCACGGGGTTGGGCGCGGGCCTGGCGACGCCGCCGAACCGGGGCACCCTGCCCAGGGTGGGCTTGATGCCGTAGACGCCGGTAAAGCTGCCGGGGATACGGATCGAGCCACCGGCGTCGCTGGCCGTGGCCAGGGGACACAGTCCGGCGGCCAGGGCGGCGGTGGCCCCGCCGCTCGAGCCTCCAGGAGTGCGGGCCGTATCCCAGGGATTGTGGCAGGCGTCGCCCAGGCGGTTCTCCGTCGTGCCGCGCATCCCGAACTCGGGGGTGTTGGTCTTTCCCAACATGATGGCCCCCGACGCCCGCACCCGCTCGACAGTGCCCGAGTCGCTGTCCGGCACGTGGTCCTCAAAGATCAGGGAGCCAAAGGTGGTCCTGACTCCCGCCGTCGCCTCCAGGTCCTTGACGGAGATGGGTATCCCGTGCAGGGGGCCCAAACTCCCGCCCCCGCCCAGGGCCTGCTCGGCGACGCGAGCGGCGGCCATCGCCTCGTCCCCGGTTACGGTCAGGAAGGCGTTGAGCTTGGGGTCCAGCTCCTCTATGCGCCTCAGGTACAGCTCGGTGAGCTCCACGGGAGAGACTGCCTTCGTTGTGACCATCTCCGCGAGCTCGTAGGCCGGGGTGAAAGCCAGGTCTCTGTCCGACATGGTGGCCTCCTCGAGGTTAGACTGAGGCTGGAGTGAGGGCTACCGGTCCCCGTACTCCCTGAGGGCGTCCCAGTTGGGATCCAGGCCGAGGCCAGGCTCCTCGGTAAGCGTGACCCAGCCCCGCTTGGGCCCTGGCGGGTCCCTGTAGATGGTCTCTCCCACCTGCCACATCAGGTAGTGGAACTCCACCCGCCAGCCGTTGGACATTGCCGCCTGTAGATGGGCGTTGTGGTGAGGCCAGCCGCCCCCGTTGGCGATGGGCAGGTTGAAGGCCTGGGCCATGTGGGCTACCTTCACAGCCTCGGTGTAGCCCCCGACGTAGCAGACGTTGGGCTGGACGATGTCCACCGCACCGTTCACTATCAGGTCCCGGTGCCGGAACCTGTGGCCCTCGTTCTGGCCGGCGGATATGGGTATCGACGTGCGGCGGCGCAGCTCGGCCAGCAGGCGGGCATCGTTCTGGTAGACCGGCTCCTCGAACCAGGTGATCCGGTGGGGCTCGATGAGCTTGCACAGCTCCAGGGCCCGGTTGAAGGAGAACCCGTAGTTGGCGTCGACCATTAGCTCCACGTTCTCCCCCAGGATGTCCCTCACCGCCCCTACCCTTGCAGCGTCCTCCATGGGTCGTTCTCCGCCGTCGATGGCCACCACCATCTTCAGCCTGTTCTCCCCCTGGTCCGCAAAGTACTCGGCCATCTCCAAGAGCTGCGGCAGGTTGAACTCCAGCAGTCCAAAGGTGATATAGCACGGGACCGGGTTCTGGGCGCCCCCCAGCAGGCGCCACACGGGCTCGCCGTAGCGCTTGCCCTTGATGTCCCAGAAAGCGATGTCCAGGGCGCTGACCGCCGAGCTCCAAACCCCCGTCTGGGACCGGGGATTGAACCGGGAGTACAGGTCCTGCCACAAGCGTTCCGTCTCTGTCGGGTCTCTACCCGCCAGGTAGGGGCCCACTTCACGATTGATGAACTCCGCGACGCCGAACCGCTGGCCGTGCCCCGTTAGTCCATATCCGGTGACGCCCGAGTCCGTCTCCACCGCGACGAAGACCACCGGCCGGATGATCTCGTGGGCCAACATCGGCACTTCCACCGGGACGCTGTGGGTCGTGGCCTCCACCCGGCTGATCTTCAAGGGTCCCCCGCCGGTGGGCTCGTCCCTGGGCGGCTCATGCGCTCGTCCCTGGGCGGCTCATGCGAAGGGAGGCCTCTTGGTGTGCCAGTCGGTGTGCCGCTCGTAGGCGTGGGCCGCCCTGATGATGGTCCCGTCGGCCCCCGGCTTGGCGCCCATCTGGAGGGAGATGGGCATGCCCCGGGAGCTCAGGCCACAGGGCAACGACACGGCGGGACAGCTAGCCAGGTTGAACAGCGCGGTCTGGACCGAGGGGAGACGGTCGGTGACCACCGGGTCGTCGTCCATGTGGGCGGCGGGTCTGCCGGTGGTGGGCAGAGCCAGAACGTCGTACCTCTCGAAGGCCTCCAGCACCTGGTCCCGAAGCAGGGCCCTGAGCTTCTGCGCCTTGTAGTAGGCCTGGGCCGGAATGATGCTTCCCAGGAGAAGCCCCGCCCGGTTGCCCCGTCCGAACTCGTGGAGGCGCTCCCTGGCCCATTGCCTGTAGTTTATGGCCGGCTCGATGGCCATCGCTCCCCACGCTGGAGAGTTGGCGTACGCCGTGTGGGGGATGGACACCTCCTCGACCGCGGCTCCCAGCTCGCCAAGCACCGAGGTCGCCTTGAGAACCGCCGCCCTCACTTCGGGTTCCACGATGTCGGCGTCGATCTGCTCCTTTACGATACCTATGCGGAGGTCCTTTACGTCACCGTTGAGCGACTGCCTGAAGTCGGGCGTCGGGGCTGTCCAGGTGTACGGGTCCATGGGATCGTGTCCGGCGATGGCGCCCAGGGTTATGACCGCGTCCTCCACCGTCCTGGATATGGGGCCCGCGGTATCCATGGACCAGGCCCCCGGCATCAGTCCGTAGCGGCTGACCAGCCCCCAGGTGGGTCGCAGCCCTACGACCCCGCAAAAGGCGGCGGGAATGCGTATGGAGCCACCCGTGTCCTCTCCTATGGACGTGGAGCAGAGGTACGCCGATGTGGCCACGCCCGAGCCGCTGCTGGAGCGTCCCGGGTAGGCGTCCAGGTCCCAAGGGTTACGGGGCTGGCTGTACCGGTGGGGGCCGCCGATGGCAAGCTCGGTCATGTTGGTCTTGCCCAGGATGACAGCCCCGGCCTTCTTGAGGTTGGCCGCCACCGTGGAGTCCTGCTCGGGAAAGAAGTCGGCCAGGACTCTGGAGCCGCCCGTGGTCCGAACGCCACTGGTCCAAAGCTGGTCCTTCACCGCCACCGGAATGCCGTGCATCGGGCCCAGGTATTCGCCGCGAAGGATGGCGCCCTCGACATCCCGGGCCGCCGCCAGAGCCTGCTTGCGGCTGACCGTCAGGTAGGCGTTGAACTTGAAGTCCAGCGCGTCGATGCGGGCCAGGTATGCCTCGGTAGCCTCGACCGGAGAGACCTCCTTGCCCTCGATCAGCCTGGACAGCTCTCCGGTGGACAGGAACGGTATATCCGCCGCATTCATGGCACTCCTCTGTCGCTCGTGGCTAGCAGCAGAATACCCCAGCGCAACGGGTAAATCAACCTCGCGTCGGCCGCCGTCAAGTTGCCACCAGTGGGCTTCTCTGATACCCTGAACCGGCGATTCGAGATGGTCTCGCGGGCCCAGGTCCAATATGGAGGCGAGTTGGCCGCTGCCCAGGGCAAGAGGGCGTCCCTGTTCGTAACCTGTCTCGTCGACCAGCTATTTCCAGCGGTGGGGGTGAGCACCGTACGGCTGCTGAGAGACCTGGGAGTCGAGGTGGACTTCCCGCCCAGCCAGACCTGCTGCGGCCAGCCGCTGTACAACGCCGGGTTCGCCGGGAGGGCGCGACAACTGGCCACCCGCCGTACTGGACGCCTTCCAGCCCGAGGAGAGGTCCGACCCCGACCACTACGTCGTCGCGCCCTCGGGGTCGTGCACTTCCATGATGCGCGTTTTCTATGGGCACCTGTTTCGCGACCAGCCGGCGCTGCACCGGAGGGCCCTCGCCCTGGCGGACCGCGTCTACGAGCTGTCCCAGTTCCTGGTGGACGTCCTGCAGGACTCCGACGTGGGCTCGCCGTTCCAGGGAAGGGTGGCCTACCACCCGTCCTGCCACCTGCTGAGGGAGCTGAAGGTCGTCGAGCAGCCACGGACGCTGATAGACGGCGTGAAGGGGGCCCAGCGGATCGAGATGGAGCGTTCGGAGACCTGCTGCGGCTTCGGCGGCACCTTCTCGGTGAAGTACCCCCACATCTCCGGGGCCATGCTGGACGACAAGGTGGATGACGTGGTGAAGTCCGGGGCAGACGCCCTGGTGGCCTGCGACATAAGCTGCCTCATGCACATCGGGGGCGGACTGAGCCGGAGGGGAGAGCCGGTCAGGCCCATGCACCTGGCCCAGCTTCTCCGTCCAGGAGACTAGGGCCGGAAGACTAGGCCCACAGGAGAACGCCCTTGGCGGAGATCAAGACAGCCGAGTTCCCCCAGGCCTCTCTCAGCGCTATCACCGACCCGGGCCTTCAGGCCGCCCTGGAGAGGGCTGGCGGCGGCTTCAACACGGCGCGCCTGGAAGCCATCGACGAGATGGGGTCCGCCCGGTGGGAGGAAATGCGGGAGAAGGCCCGCGAGATCAAACGCCACACCCTCGACAACCTGGACTACTACCTGGACCTGCTTACGGACCGCATCACCAGCAACGGCGGCCAGGTCCACTTCGCCCGGGACGCCAAGGAAGCCAACTCCGTGGTGACGGAGCTGGCGCGCTCCCACGGCGTCAAGCTGGCCACCAAGAGCAAGTCCATGGTCTCGGAGGAGATCGGCCTGAACGACGCCCCTGGCGGGAGGTGGGAGTCGAGGCGGTGGAGACGGACCTGGGCGAATACATAATCCAGCTCGCCGAGGAGACCCCCTTCCACATCGTCGCCCCGGCCATGCACAAGACTCGCCAGCAGGTCTCGGACCTGTTCAGCGACAAGATCGGCACTCCCAGCATGGAAGCGATAGAGGACATGACTGAGGCCGCCCGCAACGCCCTGAGGGCCCGGTTTTCTCCAGGCGGACATGGGCATCACCGGGGCCAACTTCCTGGTGGCGGAAACGGGCACCCTCGTCATCATCACCAACGAGGGCAACGGCCGGTTCTGCACCTCGGCCCCGCCGCTCCACGTGGCCATCACGGGCATGGAGAAGGTCATTCCCTCCCTGGAGGACCTGGCCCTCTTCCTGCGGCTCCTTCCCCGGTCGGCCACGGGCCAGCGGCTCACCAGCTACGTCAGCATGGTGTCGGGACCGAGGCGCTCGGAAGACGCGGACGGCCCCGAGGAGTTCCACCTGGTGGTCGTCGACAACGGCCGCTCCCGGCTGCTGGCAGACCCCGAGCTCCGGGAGGCCCTCTACTGCATCCGGTGCGGGGCGTGCCTGAACATCTGCCCCGTGTACCGCAAGGTGGGCGGCCACGCCTACGGCTGGGTCTACCCAGGCCCCATCGGGGCGGTGGTCTCTCCCGTCCTGGTCGGCCTCTCCCAGGCCCACGACCTTCCCAACGCCTCCAGCCTGTGCGGCGCCTGCCGCGACGTGTGCCCCATAAAGATCAACATTCCCCACATGCTGCTGGCCCTCCGCAACCGGCTGGCCGAGTCGCAATCGCCGGAGGAGCGTCACACGGACCTCTTCGAGAAGCTCTCGGCCTCGGCGTACGCGACCCTGATGAGCGGCCCCAGGCTCCTGTCGGCGGTCCGAGGCCTCGGACGCGCCCTTCAGACCCCGCTGGTGAGGGCGGGCATGATACGCAAGGCGCCCTTCCCTCCCCTGTCCAAGTGGACCCAGCACCGGGACCTCCCGCCGCTGGCGCCCAAGCCCTTCCGCAAGATCTGGGAGGAGGACCTCTCCCGGGGCCCGTGAGCCACGCTTACGTCGAACACCTTCGCACGCCGCGCATTATCTGAAAGAAGATTGGAAAGAGACAAGTTCATACGGAGCGTCAGCAGGGCGCTGGGCCGGGAACGGGTCCGCCCACCCGAGGACGGGGCACGTCTTGACGTGATGCCCGACGACGCCTCCGAGCGGGCGGCCGCCGTTTGGGCGAGGCTGGCCGGCGACACGGCCAGTCTGACTGACAGGTTGTCCCAGGTGGCCGGAGCGCGGGGATGGCAGGTACGGCGCGTCGAGGGCTCCGAGGGCGCAGTCGATTCCATTCGCGAGCTGGCCCTGTCAACCGGGGCATCCCACGTGGTCCGCACCGACCAGAACGTCTTTGCCACTGTGGCCGTCGACGGCGTCCTGGACGGCATGGGCGTGGGCGTCACGGTCATGACTCGCGAGTCGGGCTGCTCCGCCGAGGAGCAGCGGGCCGTCGCGGCCGAGGCGGGAATCGGGATCACGGGAGCGGACTACGCCATCGCCGAGACCGGCTCGGTGGTCCTGCTGTCGCGGCCCGACACCAGCCGGCTGGTGTCCCTGGCGCCGCCGGTCCACGTGGCCATAGTATTCCCGGACCAGGTCATCGAGACGCTGGACGACCTTCTGGTCCTCCGGAGGGCCGCCTACTACGAAGGCGGAATGGACATGGACCGGTACTTGAACCTGATCACCGGACCCAGCAGGACTGCCGACATCGAGCAGAAGCTGGTCGTCGGGGTCCACGGACCCAAGGAAGCCCACCTGGTCCTGGTGGAGTGAGAGGAGGAGCATGCCCGTCAGGATAGGGTTCAGCAGCTTCCGGCGACAGTCGCTGGAGGCCGAGCTGGAGCGGATCACCCAGATGCTGCCCCAGCTCGGCGTGGACCGGGCGTTCCTCATCGGAGACCTGGCGACTGACGCCGCGGGCCCCCAGACTACGCTGGACATGGTCATGGTGATCGACCTGCCGGGCAACTTCGTCCGCCGCAGCGACTTCTTCACCAGCCACCTGGGACCGATGGTGGGCGCTAACTTCCTCGTATACACTCCCGAGGAATTCGAGACGCTGAGGGAGACCAACGCCTTCCTCCGGTCCGCCCTACAGAAAGGACGGTTGATCCATGAGTCGTGATCCCAAGTCGGAGGGCGCTCGCTGGATTCGGCAGGCAGAGCAGGACCTGGAGGACGCCCGGTTTCTCCAGGAAGGCAAGCGGCACAACCTGGCCTGCTTCATGGGGCAGCAGGCCGGTGAGAAGGCGGTCAAGGCGTACCTCTACCACCAGGGGGCCGAGGACGTGTGGGGCCACTCGCTGGCCGACCTTTGCGAGGACGCCAAGCTGCTGAACATGATGTTCGACGTCATCAAGTCCATGGCCATCCTGCTTGACAAGTACCACGACCTTACCAGGTATCCCCACCTGCTGCCCGGAGGCATCCCATCGGAGGCCTACGACGCCGAGGACGGCGAGCGGGCGGTCTATCTGGCCCAGGAGGTGATCTCCTTCGTCAAGGTGCAGATGGTGGAATAGAGCGAGGGGAAATGACCCAGTAAGGCGCCGCCCCTGGACCTAGGCGGCGCCCCCCACACGGAGCCCGGACCCCGCCAGCAGAAGACGCATGGTGCGCTCCGTGGCCTCGGCCAGGAGGTCCCGGGAGCGGGTCAGGCTCTCCTCGAAGCTCATGGGCCGGTTCAGGATGGGCACTACGGCGTCGATGCCGTGCCTGTACAGCTCCTCGTAACCCCTGCCGAGGCTGCCGGCGACCAGCACCACCGTCTTGATCCCCGAGGCCTTGGCCACCCGGGCCACTCCGACCGGGGCCTTATCGTAGGCGGTGGAGCCGTCGGCCCTTCCCTCTCCAGTGATGACCAGGTCGGCGCCCTCCATGAGCCTGCTCAGGCCCAACACCCTGCAGACCAGGTCCACTCCCGACTCCACCCGGGCGTTGGCGAAGGCGATGAGGCCGGCCCCAAGGCCGCCCGCGGCCCCCGCCCTGGGCACGTCTTTCACGTCGATGCCCAGGCTTCGCTCCACCACCCGGCTGAACCTCTCCAACGCGGCGTCCAACGAGTCCACCGTCCGGCGTGAGGCGCCCTTCTGCGGACCGTACACCGCCGAGGCGCCGGTGGGCCCGCACAGGGGGTTCACCACGTCCGTTGCGGCCGTGATGGTCACCCCCATGAGCCCCATTCGGAGGCCCGACATATCGATCCGTGAGAGCCTGACCAGAGAGGCGCCGCCGAAGGGCAGGTCCCGGCCGTTGGAGTCCAGGAACCTCACGCCCAGGGCCTGGGCCATGCCTACGCCGCCGTCGTTGGTGGCGCTTCCGCCCAGGCCCACGATGATCTTGTCGTATCCCTTGTCGATGGCCTCGCCTATCAGCTCGCCCGTGCCGTAGGTCGTCGTCAGGCGGGGGTCCCGACGCCTGGGGGGGACCAGTGCCAGGCCCGAGGCGCGGGCCATCTCGATGACTGCGGTCTTGGGTCCATTCGGGGGCGGGCCGGCCGACGAGGATTCCTGGCCCTGCCCCATGGCCCCCCACTGGGCGTCGATGGGCTCCCCCAGGGGGCCGGTGACCCTCGCGGTGAACATCCGGCCGCCTGTGCATGTCACCAGGGCGTCCAGGGTGCCGTCGCCGCCGTCGGCGACCGGCACCTTGACCGTCTCCGCGCCGGGAAGGGCGGCCAGGACACCGCATTCGATGGCGGAGGCCGCCTCCAGCCCGGAGAGGCCGCCCTTGAACGCCTGGGGCGCTATCACGACCTTCACAACGGAGCGTATTATACACCCGAGGTCCGGGTGTATTCTTTTGACCGGGCCTCTGCTAAAATGCGGCCAGCGTCCGAGGCGAGCGCCGCGCGGCCGCAGTCCTGGGAGGTGGAGATGCCCTCCGTCGAAGAGATCAAGGCCAACGTATTCAGGGAGATCGATTCCAGGGCCGGCGAGATCATCGGGATCTCCAAGAGCATCCTGGACAACCCGGAGCCGGGCTTCCGCGAAGCCAAGACGTCGGCCCTGGTGGCAGCCACCCTGAAGGAGATGGGGGTCCCCATCCGGGAGAACATCGCCCTCACCGGCATCAAGGGCGAGCTGCGGGGAGGGGGCAACGGCCCGTCGGTGGCGGTCATGGGCGAGCTGGACTCGCTGATCGTCAAGGAGCACCCCCACGCCGACAGCGGCACCGGCGCGGCCCACGCCTGCGGCCACCACGCCCAGATCGGCATGATGCTGGGGGCCGCCATGGGCCTGCTGGCCTCGGACGTGCTGCCTTCCCTGAGCGGCCGCGTGGTGCTCATCGCAGTGCCCGCGGAAGAGTACATAGAGATCGAGTACCGCGACGAGCTGAGGCGGCAGGGCAAGATCGAGTTCCTCGGCGGAAAGCCCGAGTTCATACGTCTCGGACAACTGGACGACGTGGACATCGCCATGATGTGCCACACCACCAGCAACCCCGAAGAGGGCCAGCTCTGCATCAGCGGCACCAACAACGGCATCGTCGCCAAAAGGATACAGTTCCTGGGCCGAGGGGCCCACGCCGGGGGCGCCCCTCACCTGGGAATCAACGCCCTCAACGCGGCTTCCCTGGCCCTGATGGCCATCCACGCCAACCGGGAGACCTTCCGCGACGAGGACACCATCCGGGTGCACCCCATCATCACCAAGGGCGGGGAGGCCGTCAGCGCCGTACCCGCCGACGTCCGGATGGAGACCTTCGTCCGAGGCAAGACCCTGGACGCCGTGATGGGAGCGAACCAGAAGCTGGACCGGGCGCTGAAGGCCGGCGCCATGGCCATCGGCGGAAAGGTGAACATCCAGACGATACCCGGCTACCTGCCCCTGCGCCAGAACGGGGCCCTGGCCGACGTATTCCGCGCCAACGCGGTATCCATCGTGGGCGAGGACAACGTGGGTCGGGTGGAGCACCGCACCGGCTCCACCGACATGGGAGACGTGAGCCACCTGATGCCCGTCATCCACCCCTACGTGGGAGGGGCGACCGGGCTGGGGCACGGCGCCGATTACGTGGTCCAGGACTACGGCATCGCGGTCATCGCCGCGGCCAAGGCCCTGGCATCCACCGTGGTCGACCTCCTGGCCAACGGCGCCTCCCTGGGCGGCAAGATCGCCTCCCAGCACAAGGCGGCCATGACCACCAGGGAGTACCTCAACTTCATGCGGGGCCTGGCCAAGGAACAGCTCTTCGACTTCACGGAGGCCTAGCAGCCCGGCGGGAGCCCGGCCCGAGACTATGACCGACATAGGGGAGCTAAAGCGCAAGGCTTGCGCCGCCATCGACGCCCGGAAGTCCGAGATAGTACGGGTGTCCAAGCGCATCCTCGAGAACCCGGAGACCGGGTTCAACGAGAGGCGCACCGGCACCGTGGTCACCCACGAGTTCCAGAAGATGGGCATCCCCTACCGGGGCAAGCTCGCCAGGACGGGCATAAAGGGCCGCATAGAAGGCGGCGCAGGCCCGGGGCCCACCGTCGGCATCCTGGGTGAGCTGGACTCACTCCTCGCCTTCGAGCACCCCTTCGCCGACCCGGACACCGGGGCGGCCCACGCCTGCGGCCACCACGCCCAGATCGGCATGATGCTGGGGGCCGCCACGGGCCTCCTCTCCCCCGACGTATTGGGCCAACTCTCGGGAACCATCGTCCCCTTCGCGGTGCCCGCCGAGGAGTTCGTCGAGGTGGAGCGCCGGCTGGCCCTCAGGAAGAACGGAGACATCGAGTTCCTGGGCGGCAAGCAGGAGCTCATACGCCTGGGGGAGTTCGACGACATCGACATGGCGATGATGTGCCACACCGCCAGCGACATGGGCGCGCGGCGGTTCTCCATCGGAGGCACAAGCAACGGCCACGTGGTGAAGTTCGTGGAGTACACAGGCAGGGGCGCCCACGCCGGTTCCGCCCCCCACCTGGGAATCAACGCGCTGAACGCGGCCAACATCGCCATGGCGGCCATCCACGCCAACCGCGAGACCTTCCGCGAGGAGGAGACGGCCAGGGTCCACGGCATGGTCAACCGGGGGGGCGACGTGGTCAATGCCGTACCCTCGGACGTCCGCCTGGAGTGGAGGGTGCGCTCGTCCACCCCGGATGCCCTGGTGAGGAACGGCGCCCGGGTGGACCGCTGCTTCAAGGCCGGGGCCCTGGCAGTGGGGGCCCAGGTACGCATCACCACCATACCGGGCTACTTCCCCCTGCGCCACGACCCCACTCTGAGGGACCTCTTCAGGTCCAACGCCCAGGAGGTGGTGGGCCGGGACAAGGTCCTCGTCATATCCACGTCGCGGAACCGCGGGGGCTCCACGGACATGGGGGACCTGAGCCAGATAATGCCCATATGCCATCCCTGGACGGCGGGGGCCGCCGGACCGGGGCACAGCAAGGACTACCTGGTCCGGGACTACGACCAGGCGGTCATAAACCCGGCGAAGATCATGGCCATGGTGGTCATAGACCTGCTGTCCGAGAACGCCCGGGGCGCCAGGAAGGTGCTCTCCGAGTCCCGCCCGAGCATGACCAAGGACCAGTACATATCGTTCCAGAGGCAAAGGGCCGCGGTAATGGACTTCGACGGCGGGGCGGAGTAGACGGAGTCACAGCCCCATCAGGGTCATGGCAGCCCCGCTGATCAGGGGGACGACCACGTTGTCGTCGACTCCCAGGGGCAGCAGCTCCACCAGGGCGGCGATGGCCGCGCCGGCCACGACGGCGACACCGAAGGGCACGACGCCCCCCGCGGCCAGGACCGCGGCGACGGCCAGGGCCGCTCCAAAGAAGGCCAGGCTGCCCAAGGGTGACTTCCCGAATACCCGCGGGCCTGAGACCCGGGCTCCGACCAGGGCCGCCGCCGGGTCGCCCAACGCCAGGAAGAACATGGCGGCCACCGCCACCGGCTTGTCGAACACCAGGAAGGCCACCAGCGCGGACAGCGCGATATAGGTAGCCCCGGTGATTCTCCGCTCCTCAGACTCTTTGAGCAGAAACCTGAAGCGAGACACCAGGTACCGGTTCAGGCCCGGTGCCCATAGTCTCAGGCCTTCCACCGCCAGCGCGGCGCCGGACATCAGGGAGAGCAGCACCACCATCAGGGGGCCCGACGCGTAGATCCCCACCAGGGGTATGGTGCTGCAGGCCCCGGCATGAAAAAACCGCCTCCACACTGGAGGCGGCGGGTCGCCCGGACCGGCCTTTAGCGAAGGCCCCGGCATCTCCGGCATCGGACCCTAGCTGGATACATACACCACGTCCCCGGCCCCCCAGCGCAGCTCCTTGAGCTTCGTACCCTGGGGGACCTCGAACACCATCCAGCCCGTGACCGAGTGGCCTTCGGGCAGGCCGTTGACTCCCCCCACACTGATGGGGCCCGCCAGGAAGGGTACGAAACGGTTCTCGGAGGGATGGCCCTCTTCGACGATCCGCACGTGAGTCCCAATCAGCGATTCCAGGTCGTACATGTCCAGCGGTGCGTACCTCTCTGCCCGCTCGAACCCGCGCAGCTCCGCCGCCTCGTCGTCCACGGTCAACAGGACCCTCGTCGCCTCGTCGTTGTGGACCTGGATCCGGGCGGCTATCAGCTCGTTCCCTCCGGCCTCGGGGGTCACAAGATAATGAACCCCGTCGTTGCCCAGGAACCTTATCTCCTGCACCCTCTGCACCAGCTCGATGGTGACGATGAGGGACTCGCCCTTGGCCCCCCGGCCGATGGGGAGTGAGCCCGAGTCAGTGCAGGCCATCAGCAACAACGGGAGAAGCAACGCCGGAAGCGCCAGGAACGGGGAGTGCGGAAGGACACGCCGCACCCGTTCCCGAAACTGATAACCCGCAGACAGCATCACAGGCATCGTCACCTCGCCCTAAGAGCCGGCCGGGCTCAAGGAGGGCATCTCTCTCAGTCGTGACACGAGGTCTTCCAGGACGGTGAGAACGTAGTCGACCTCCTCGACGGTGTTGTCCCTGCCCAGGGTCAGCCTGAGGCTTCCCCGGGACAGGTCCGCGGACTGCCCCAGGGCCAGCAGCACGTGGGACGGCTCCAGGGTGCCCGAGCTGCAGGCGCTGCCGCTGGAGGCCGCGATGCCCGACATGTCCAGCCCCAGTAGCACGGGCTCCCCTCCACGTGATCGAAGGAGAAGTTGACGTTGTTGGGGAGGCGCAACGTGGGGTGCCCGTTCAGGTGGACCCCCGGAATGCGGTCCTGAATCCCCCGTATGAGCCTGTCCCTCAGGGCGGCGCAGTGGGCGGCGGTACTCTCCCGCTCCCTATCGGCCAGGTCCAGGGCCACGGCGGTCCCGACGATGCCGGGGATGTTCTCCGTACCGGACCGGCGCTCCCTCTCCTGACCGCCCCCAAGCTGCTGGGGCAGGAACGGCGTGCCCCGCCGGATGCACAGGATGCCCGTGCCCTTGGGCCCGTTGAATTTGTGGGCGGACAGGCTCAGCATGTCCACGCCCATGGCCTGCAGGTCCAGGGGCAGGAACCCGGCGGCCTGCACGGCATCGGTGTGCACCACCACCGTGCGCTCCATGGCCCGGGCGCGGTCCTTGACCCCCCGGGCGATCTCCTGGATGGGCTGGATGGTGCCAATCTCGTTGTTGGCGTACATCACGGTGACCAGGATGGTGCGGTCCGTGACGGCCTGTACCACGTCGCCGGGGTCCACCATGCCGAACCTGTCCACGGGCAAGTAGGTGACGTCGAACCCCATGTTCTCCAGGTACTGGCAGGTGTGAAGGACCGCGTGATGCTCGATGCTGGAGGTCACTATGTGGTTGCCCGTGGGCTGCAACGCGGCGACCGCTCCGTTTATGGCGGCGTTGTCGGACTCGGTGCCTCCGCTGGTGAACACAACCTCGCTGAGCCTGCAACCAAGGACGCGGGCCACGGTCTCCCGGGACTCGTCCAGGGCCCGTTTGGCCTCCTGGCCCAGGGTGTGGATGCTGGACGCGTTTCCGAACCGGCTGGTAAACCAGACCATCATGGCGTCGAGCACACGGGGGTCCACGGGGGTCGTGCCCGCGTGGTCCATGTAGATTATCTCTTTGCCCGCCGCCATCGTCCTAGTCCTGCTTCCACGGTCACACGCCCGGAGCGCCCGGACACCGGTTGATATTGTAGCACAGGGTCGCGTAGGCGATAAGCTTGTAGACGAGCTTCGCCGCCACGTAGGCCGACGCGGGCGGTCCCAGTTCGGGGCTCAGCTCGGTAACGTCGAACCCGACGATGCGCCGGGCCTCGCCCACGGCCCGCAGGAGCGCCGTGACCTGGCCCCAGCTCATGCCCCCGGGCTCGGGAGTGCCCACGGCGGGGAGCACCGACGGGTCGAACACGTCCAGGTCCACGGTTATGTAAACGTCCCCGGCCAGGCGGTCCACGATATCGGACACGAGGTCCGGCCCCGAGCCGCCGCTCATCCATGTCCCAAGGGGAGGCCAGAAGGTCGCGGCGACCCCGCCATCCCTGGTAAAGCTCATCTCGGGCTCGCTGAGGCTTCGTACTCCCACCTGTACCACCGGGCACAGCTCGGCAATACGCCTGGCCACCGAGGCGTGACCCCATTTGGTGCCCATATACTCGTCGCGGAGGTCGGCGTGAGCGTCCAAGTACAGCACTGTCAGCCCCTGGTCGGAGCGGGGGTCTGGGTATCGGCGCACCAGGGCCTCCACGTGGCCCACGGTCAGGGAGTGCTCGCCCCCCAGCAATCCCACCAGCTTGCCCATGTCCAGGAACGGGGTGACGGCAGCCCGGACCCGGTCCAGCATGGGGCGGGGGCCGTCCATGTGCGGCTCCAGGAAGGGCGCGGTGTGTATCCCCACGGCGGACACGTCCGCATCCAACTCGGGGTCGTAGTCCTCCAGGTGGTAGGATGCCTCGATAATGGCCCCGGGGCCATGGCGGGCGCCCGACCTGAAGGACGTGGTGCTATCGTAGGGGACTGGGAGCAGCACCACACGCGCGCCGTCCAGAGCGGCAGCCTCCCCATCGAGGCCCAGGAAGGAGAACGGGGTCCACACGGGAGTCGGGTCCCCACCATCCGGGGCGCCGGCGGACGGGTCGTGTGTCACGGGAGGCGCCCCAGGCCCTAGTCAGCCGCCCTGGCGGAGGCCTCGACGGCCCGGTCCAGGTGCTCCAGCCCCCGGTCCAGGAGCCAAGTCCTGACCTCGGACAGGCCGAAGAGCTCTCTCACGTCCCCTATGACCCTGTCGCTGTCGAAGGACTTGCAGGAGAACACGTCGATATTGACGTAGCCCCTGTTGGGGAAGGTGTGAAAGCTGATGTGGCTCTCGGCGATGACCACAAACCCGGAGACGCCGTGGTCCTCCACCTTGGGTCCCCGGTACGTGAGGACCTGTGGCTCGCACAGCTTGGTCATGTTCAGGGTCGGGGGGTACTCGTCGAGGAAGCGCTTGAGCCCCTGGGCATCCCACAGCTTGTCGGGGACGCCGCCGTATCCGTCTATGAGCAGGTGCATGCTTGTCTATTCCTGGTATAGCTTGGCCCGGCGACTCCCGGCACCGCGGCGACGGTTTCCCCACCGGACGATACGGCGCGGCCAACGATTACGGTGCAATTCGGCCTCCGCACATCTTGGCAAAACCGGCATCATAGAATATCATCCACAGTGTCATCCGGAAGGGACCGTCGAACGTTCGTCAGGTTCGCAGGCCGGCTAACAAGTATACGGCTTTTCGGGCCGTTCGGCTACAGTAGGGTCACGCCGAGAGGAATGGGAACAGATACATGGCCGGAATGATCGAGGTCAACAAGCTCAGCAAGTGGTACGGGAACTACCCGGCGGTGGAGGACGTGAGCTTCGAGGTGAAGAAGGGAGAGATAGTGGGGTTCCTGGGCCCCAACGGTGCCGGGAAGACCACCACCATGCGCGTGATCACGGGGTTCATGCCCCCGACCAGCGGCACCGCCAAGGTAGCCGGACACGACGTGGTGAGGGAGTCCAGGGAGGCCAGGAAGTACATCGGCTACCTGCCGGAGACAGTCCCCCTGTACACCGACATGACCGTGCAGTCGTACCTGAACTTCATGGGTACGCTGCGGGGCATGAATCCGAAGCGCATGAGGACCCGTATCGATGAGGTGATAGATATCTGCCGCCTGGGGGACTACCGGAAGAGCCTCATCGGGAAGCTGTCCAAGGGGTTCCGGCAGAGGGTCGGCATCGCCCAGGCCACCCTCCACGAGCCCCAGGTGTTGGTGCTCGACGAGCCCACCATCGGCATAGACCCCATCCAGGTCGTTGAGACCCGAAACCTGATAAAGGACGTAGGCCGGGAGCACACCATAATTCTCAGCACCCACATACTCCCCGAGGTCAGCATGGTGTGCGGTCGAGTGCTCATCATCCACGAGGGCCAGATCATCGCAGAGGACAGCCCTCGCAACCTGGCTGACCGCCTGCAGGGCGTGGAGAGGGTCCAGGCTGAGATACGAGGGCCTGAAGAGCAGGTGACCAAGGCCCTGAACGACATCCGGGGCGTAGTGAGCGTGTCGGTCCTGGCCGACGGGGACCGCACCGTCTACACCGTGGAGGCCAAGCGCGGCCTGGACCTGAGGAGCACCATCTCCAGGATGGTGGTCAGCAACGGCTGGGCGCTGCTGACCATCCAGCTCGTCGGGATGAGTCTCGAGGAGATATTTCTCCAGCTGACCACCAGCGAAGAGACCCCGGCAGAGAGCCGCTGATGAGAGCCCCGGCAGCCGTAAAGGACATCCAGTCCCTCCTGAGCATGAGGGGCGCCGCCGCTATAGCGATCAAGGAGGTCCAGACCTACTTCACCAGCCCCATGGGCTACATCGTGGCCATGGTCTACCTGGCCGCCAGCGGCTTCTGGTTTGGGCTCAGCATCAGCGGGCTCTTTCCCGAGGCCAGTCCCGAGGGGTACATACGCAACACCCCCTTCCTGCTAATCCTGCTGGCCCCGGCCATGACGATGCGGCTCCTGGCCGAGGAGCAGAAGCTGGGGACCATCGAGCTTCTGCTGACCTCCCCCGTCCGGGACTGGGAGGTGGTGCTAGGCAAGTTCGCCGCCAGCTTCGTGTTCTTCGTGGCGACCATGAGCCTGACCCTGTACTACGTGGTGCTCCTGTACGCCTTCGGAGACCCCGACTCCGGCCCGGTCTGGAGCGGGTACCTGGGGTTGATCCTGTACGGGTCCACGGCCCTCTCCATCGGCCTGCTGGCCTCTTCCCTCACCAACAACCAGATAGTGTCCCTGGTGGTGGGGCTGGGCATACTGCTGGTCCTCACCCTGATCGAGCAGGCGTCCAGGCTTCTGGACGGAGTGTGGGCGACCCTCCTCTCGCAGATAGGCCTGACCACCCACCTGGAGGACTTCTACCGGGGCGTGATCGACACCACCCACATCGTCTACTACATCACCTTTACGATGGTCTTCTTGTTCCTTACCGTACGGTCGCTGGAGACCCGTCGATGGAGATGATTCCTCGCCCGTGGCTCGGAATGACATGTTGGTGCGAGTCTCGGATTGACATGTTAGTGGGAGGCAGAGGTTGAGCCAGGACCCCAGGGACAACGGCGGGACGGAGGACAGCGACGTCCAGCCTGAAAATGGGCAGCCGGAGAACGGGCAGCCCCGGGACGGGCAACCGGAGGACGGGCAGGACGAAAATGGGCAGCCCCAAGACCCCCGCAGCTACCCCGCACCCGAAGAACCCGTAGACGAGGAGCTCTCCGGGACCCTGTTCGGGAGTGTCCAGGGGGTCGCGGCGACCCTGGGCGGCCTCAGCACGACTTTCGCGGCAGTCGGCGTGTTCGCCATCGTCGTCGGCGTAGTGCTGCTGATATTCCTGGCCGACCTGCGATTCTACGGGTACATCGTCCTGATCGCCGGGGGCGCGGCGTTGCTGCTGGCGATGCTCATCTCCTTCCAGGCGGTCGTCGAGGGCATCACCAGCAGGCGAGGAAGATACGGCACCAATACCGCCCTGATGATACTGGCCTTCGTCGGCATTGCCGCCATCGTCAACTTCCTGGCCTTCGAGAACTCCGCCAGGGTCGACGTGACTGCGTCCAAGCAGTTCAGCCTGGCGCCTAGGACCCTGAGCCTCCTGGAAAGCCTGGACAAGGACGTGGAGGCCAAGGTCTTCTTCGTACCAGGGCGCAACGTCCAAGAGGAGCTGGCCCTGCAGGCCCTCATAGCCCAGACGGAGGACTTCCTGCGGGAGTTCGAGGCGCGTTCGGGCAGGTTCGAGTACGAGTTCATAGACCCGGTGGTGGAGCCCCTCACCGCCAACGAGTATGGTGCCACCAGCTTCCCCGTGTTGGTCCTGGAGGAGCTGGAGTCGGGGAGGCGGCACCAGCTTACACCCACCTTCGCCCTGGAGCAGGACCTGGTGACGGCCCTTCTCATCGTGACGGGACAGGAGCAGAAGCAGGTCTATTTCCTGTCCGGCCACGGAGAGTCCGACCCATCCAACGAGCAGCGGGACACCGAGGGGTACGGCCTGGCCAGGCGGGGCATCGAGAACGAGAACTACGCGGTTTCCACCCTGAACCTGAGCTTTGCAGACGACAGGCAGGTGTTGGAGCAGGCCGCCGGGGCCGCCCAGCAGGCCGGGGAAGGCGAGGACGAGAGTCCATCGGCCCCCGTCAGCATGCTGGTGATCGCGGCGCCCAAGACCAACCTTCCCGACGAGGAGGCGGAGTTCCTCCACCAGTACCTGAAGTCCGGCGGCGGCATGATGTTCCTGGGAGACCCGGACACACCCCCCAGCTTCAGGGACTTCCTGGCGAGCTGGGGCGTGGTCCTGGGCGACGGGCACATCGTGGACCAGCAGCGCAACACGGGACAGAACGAGATCGCGGTCCTGGCCCGTGACCAGTACATCAACCTCCTTCCCGACCCCGACCTGGACCGCATCCTGGCCGTCGGACAGGTCACCGGGCTTCTGGACACCACCTACTACCCGGGCGTGACCTCCGTGGGCCCCGCGGAGGAGGGCGCCTTGTTCTTCCCCGACATCCTTATGGAGCAGCCGGAGGAGGACGAGGAGGAGAGGACGCCCACCGTCTTCGGGACGGCGTTGGGGTTCACCTCCCCCGATAGCTGGCTGATCAAGGAGCCCACCCGGAACGAGCCCGACGAGAGCGCCGGCGACGTGCGGGACGTATACTATCCCGGCGTGGTCGTCCGGGCGGTGGGACGGGTGGACGAGCCGCCGCCGGAGAACGTCGTCAGCGCGAGAACGGCGTCGCTGGTGGTGTTCGGCGACTCGGACTTCGCCAGCAACCGGCATTTCGACGGCTTCGACAACAAGGACCTGTTCCTCAACTCGGTCAACTGGCTGGTGGGGGACACCCCGCTGGCCAGCATCCGGCCCAAGTCGTCGCCTTTCCGGCCGCTGGTCCTCACCAGGAACGAGTTCAACTTCATGAGGTACTCCAGCTGGCTGCTGCTGCCGATCCTGATGGCGGTCTCAGGGGCTTTCGTGTGGTACCGGAGACGCTAGCGGCGGACACCTGGTAATCCGGTTGATTCCATGAACGTAAGACTCTCCATACTTCTGGTAGTGGTCCTGATACTCATCGGGGGCTCCGTGGGGATCACCTACGGCCTCCGGGACAAGGAGCCCGAGGAGCAAGACCCCTGGCTGTTCAAGGTGGACTTTCAGGACATCCAGGCGATACGCGTCGCCCACGCGGGAGAGGAGATCGCCTTCGCCAGCGAGGACGGGGAGAAGTGGGTCATAAAGGACGGCCAGGACACACCTGTCTTCCAAGAGAAGTGGAGCGGAATTCCCTTCCTGCTCAGCGGGCCCCGGTGCGACAGGGCCGTTTCCGAGACCATCGAAGACCCGGCCATCTACGGCCTGGACGACCCCCAGACCACGGTGCAGCTCACCATCAAGGGCGGACAGCTCCTGGTCTTCCACCTGGGCAACCCGACGCCCGACGGCGAAGCGTGGTACGCGCGCCTGGAGAACGACACCCGGTTGTGCTCGCTGGCCGCGGTGTGGGGCGAGGTGGTCTCCGGCCTGGTGCTGGAGCCCCCGGTCCCGCCCGACCTGGGAGACCTGAACGTTACCGCCGAGGACATCGTCCGGATCGGCATCGACCACGGCCCGGACCGGATGGAGTACAAGGTCCTCGACGGCCAGTGGGTCATCCTGGACGGCAAGAACACCCCGGTGTTCGAGGATACCTGGCCCGGGCCGGAGCTGCTGCTGGAGGGGCTCGAGGGGACCCGGATCCTGGCCACCTACGTGGACGACCCCGGAGTGTACGGCTTCCTGGAGCCGACGACGCGGGTGCAGATGCTCAACAAGGACGACGACGTCATCGAGTACCTGCTGGGGGAGCCGGTCCCCAACGAGGACGCCGTCTATGCCTACCTGCTGGGGTCGGAGAGCCTCTACTCGGTGCCCGCCGACTGGGCCTCCTCCCTGGCCGAGCTGGTCACGTCGCCGCCGTTCCCTCCCGGCACCGGCTGGCCCGACTCCTAGCCGCGCCATCGCCATGCGGCGCGTTGAACTGGCGGGGCGGGCGCGCTATACTGCGATGCGTGCCGCAGCCGGCCAGGAGCTCGGCGGCATGATCCTTACGGGAATCCGATAAATGAAAGCCGAGATTGTCTCCATCGGCACCGAGCTGCTGATGGGAGAGATAACGGACACCAACGCCTCCTTCATCGCCTCCCGGCTGCCCCCGCTGGGCATCGAGCTCCAGTTCGTGTCCCAGGTGGGAGACGAGTTGGACGTGCTCGTCGAGACCTTCAAGCGGGGGCTTTCACGGTCGGACATCATCTTCACCACCGGCGGCCTCGGCCCCACCCAGGACGACCTGACCCGCGAGGCAGTGGCCAAGACCTTCGGGGAGGAGATGACCGTCCAGGCAGACCTGCTCGAGCACCTGGAAGAGGGGTTCCGACGCAGGGGCATGCCCATGCCCCCGACCAACATAAAGCAGGCGACGCTGATCCCCTCGGCCGTCTCCCTCCCCAACGCCCGGGGCACCGCGCCCGGGTGGTGGGCCGCCGGGAACGACGGCACCATCATATGCATGCCCGGTCCCCCCGGGGAGCTGCGCGGCATCTGGGAGGAGGAGGTCCTGCCCAGACTACGGAGGGAGGCCCGGGGCGAGGTCATCGTGAGCCGGAACATCAAGACCTCGGGGGTCTCCGAGGGCGGGCTGGACGAGATGGTGGCCGAGTACCTGGGCCGGGACAACCCATACCTGGGGCTGTACTCCAAGTCCGACGGCATCCACCTGCGCATCATCGCAAGGGCATCCACCGAAGACGAGGCCTGGGGCCTGATCGCTCCCGTGGAGGAGGGCCTGACCTCCATCGTGGGTCCCTACATCTGGGGCTACGACGACGAGACCCCCGAGCGGTCGGCGGGCCTCCTCCTGGCCCGGAAGAAGCTGACCCTGGCCACGATGGAGTCGTGCACCGGGGGCCTGCTAGCCAGCAACATTACCGAGGAGCCCCTGAGCGACGGCTACTACAACGGGGGGATGGTGCTTCACTCCGACGACCCCTCAGCATGGCTGGAGGTGGGAATCCCCCGGGAGGTCGTCGAGGGCTACGGGGTCTACAGCGAGCAGGCCGCCCAGGCGATGGCCCAGGCGGCCAGGACCAGGATGAGGGCCGACATCGGTCTGGGACTGACGGGCCTGGCGGGCGCCGACTCCATAGACGAGAACACCCCTGCCGGAGCCATCCACATCGCCATCGCCGCGGAAGACGGGGTCAGCTACTTCCCCAGCCGGCTGCCCCCGCGGCGCCAGGTGGTCAAACGCCGCGCCGCCTCCACCGCCCTCATCGAGCTGCGGCGCTTCCTCAACGCGCTCTAGCTGCGCCCCTCGGCTGCCGCGGACCTAGTACTTGGAGACGTTGATCTCCTCCATCTTGCCCGTTACCAGGTAGACGACCCTCTCGGCGATGTTGGTCGCCCGGTCGGCGATGCGCTCTACGTCGTGGGCCACCCACAGCAGATACGTCGCCCGCTGGATGACCTTGGGGTCCTCGATCATGAAGAGGAGCAGCTCCCGGTACACCTGGTCGTACAGGGCGTCGACGTCGTCGTCCTGGCTGCAGACCTGGAGGGCCGTGACCGTGTCCCGGTTCACCAGGGCGTCCAGGCTGCGGTGCAGCATGGCGGTCGCCTTTTCGGCCATGCGAGGTATGTCGATCAGCGGCTTGAGGGTCGGCTGGTTGCCCATGAGCAGGCTGATCCTGGCGATGCCCTCGGCGTAGTCGCCCATGCGCTCCAGCTCCACGATGACGTGGAGTATGGTCACCACCGCGCGCAGGTCGCCCGCCATGGGCTGCTGGGTGGCGATTATGTCGATGCACTTCTCCTCGATTTCGAAGCGCTTACTGTCGATGAAGTCGTCCTCGCGGACGACCTGCTCCGAGGCCTCCAGGTCCCTCCTTGAGAGGGCGTCCAAGGCGCGGGCTATGGACTTCTCCACCATGCCGCCCAGCACCACCACGTCGTCTTCGAGCATCTTGAGCTGCAGGTCCAGTCCCGCTCTCACTCGCATTTGGGCCCCCTTCCGCCGCTGGGCGGCGTCCTCCAACTATCCGAACCGGCCGGTGATGTAGGCCTCTGTGCGCTCGTCCGTCGGGTTGGTAAATATCTGGCGAGTGTTGCCATGCTCCACCACGAAGCCCGCGCCGTCGGGCCCCGCCGTCAGGAAGACGGTCTCGTCGGACACCCTGGCGGCCTGCTGCATGTTGTGCGTGACAATTAGAATCGTATACTGGCCCGAAAGGGAACGAATGAGGTCCTCGATGGCCAGTGTGGCGATGGGGTCCAGGGCGGAGCAGGGCTCGTCCATCAGGATGACCTCGGGTTCCACGGCCAGCGCCCTGGCAATGCACAACCGCTGCTGCTGGCCTCCGGAGAGGGTCAGGGCATTCTTCTTGAGACGGTCCTTCACCTCGTCCCAGAGGGCGGCCCGCTGGAGGGAGCTCTGCACCAGCTCGTCCAGGTCGCCGCGGAACCCGTTGACCCTGGGCCCGAAGGCAGTGTTGTCGTACACCGACTTGGGAAAGGGATTGGGGCGCTGGAACACCATGCCGATGCGATAGCGGATGTCGGTGGCGTCGACGCCGGGGGCGTAGATGTCGTTGCCGTTGAAGAGCACCTGGCCCGAGACCTGGGCGTCTCCGATGAGGTCGTTCATCCGGTTGAAGCACCGGAGCAGCGTGCTCTTGCCGCAGCCCGAGGGCCCTATGATGGCCGTGACCCGGTTGGCCGGCACGTTGAGGTCCACGTCCTTGAGGGCCAGCGCGTCCCCGTACCTGACGGTCAGGCCGACGGTCTTGAGCTTGCTGGAACCGCCGCCCTCCTGCTGGTAACGGGCGCTCGAGGGCTCCTGGCCCTCCATGGCTATCTTGACGCCAGTCTCCAAGGCAAGCACCTCCCCTATCTGCCTGTAGCTCCCAACTACCGGCACTAATCATAGCAGCCCCCGGGTCCCCGTACTAGCCCAGGGACCGGGCAGACTGACCCCACACATGAGGATATAATGGAGTGAGGGGGCGATGGGGCACCCCGGCATCCCCTGTGACCCGGCATCTCCTGTGACCCGGCATCCCCTGTGACCCGGCATCCCCTGTGACCCGAGATCCTATGGGGGCCCGAGATCCCATGGAAGGTGGGAGGCATGACACAGCCAGACGACCTTAGCTTCGGCACGGCCATCCCCGACGACTTCGGCGCCATCGCCCAGTTTGCCGCAGAGGCCGAGGGCCTGGGATTCGACCGGCTGAGCATGGGCGAGCACATCATGGACGGAGACCCGCCCAGGCCCACGGTGCTCAGCATCACGGCGATGGCCGCGGCGGCGGGAGCCACCCGCAGCATCCGGCTTCTCACCGGCATCGTGCTGATCCCCCTCTACCCGCCGGTCCTGCTTGCCAAGCTGGTCGCCAGTTTGGACGTCATCAGCGGGGGGCGCCTGGACTTCGGCATCGGCATCGGGGGGCAGCGCAACACCCGGGTGGAGTTCGACGCCATCGGGGTGCCGGTGGAGGAGCGGGGCCGCCGGGCCAACGAGATGCTGGAGCTTCTACCGCGCCTCTGGACCGAGGACAGGGTGTCCTTCGAGGGCCGGTACTACCGGTGCGAGGGAGTGACCCTGCGCCCCCGGCCCGTCCAGCAGCCCTACCCGCCTGTGTGGGTGGCGGGCAGAGAGGACGCGGCCATGGACCGCGCCGTCCGGCAGGGACATGGATGGTACCCGTACCTGTACACGGTGCGCCGCCTGCGGGCCAGCGTAGACAAGATATCTAAACGGGCCGCCGAGGCGCGGCGGGACATGAACGGCTTCCACTGGGGACTGCTGCAGCCCACCTGCATCGCGGACACCAAGGAGGAGGCGCTGGCCATGGCCGCCGCCTCCATCGGACGGAGATACGCTACTCCCAGCCGGAGCGCCGAGGACATAGCCCAGGCCCTGTGCATCACGGGGACCTCACGGGACTGCATCAGGGAGGTGGAGAAACGCATAGAGGCCGGTGCACGGGACATCGTGTTCTCGTGGATCGCCCCAGAGCCCGGGGATGCCTGGCGTCAGATGAAACAGGCCGCGGAGGAGGTCCTGCCCCACTTCCGCTAGGCCGTCGATAGCGGGCCTAGCGTCCCCGGCGGCTGATGAACTCCTTGAAGGCGTCCTCGACGCCCACGTGGCTAACGCGGGTGTTCATGTAGTCGATCTCCCGCTCCCACATCTCCCGCCAGGGCAGGCCGATATCCTCCACTAGTAGCTGCTTGACTCCCTGGACGGAGTCCGGGTGGTTCTCGGCGATGGTGGCAGCGATCTCCATCGCCTTCTCCATCACCCGGTCCGGCTCCACTAAGTGGTTCAGCAGTCCGATGCGGTAGGCTTCGTCGGCCTCCACGACGCGGCCGGTAAACAGCAGCTCCTTGGCCAAGGGCCAGCCGACCTGCTGGGGCAGGGTCCAGGTGCAGTTGAGACGGCCGTAGGCCGCCGCCAGGAAGCGGAAGCGGGACCGCTCGCACCCCACGCGTATGTCCAGGGACGACGCCAGGACGCTGCCGCCCCCGTAGGAGAGGCCGTTGAGGGCGCCGATGGTGGGCTTGCGGCACGCGGCCAGGTGCCAGGCGTACTGGGAGCGGACCGACCTGCGCCGCTGGTCCTCCTCGGGGGACAGCTCATTGGCGTCGCGCCTCTGCTCGTGAATGTCCCCTCCTGCGCTGAAGGCCCGGTCCCCCGAGCCCGTGAGGACCACGGCCCTCACGTCGTCATCCTCCTCGGCGTCAGTGACGGCAGCGTCCAGCTCGGTGACGAGCTGAAAGTTCATGGCGTTGAGGACGTCGGGCCGGTCCAGGGTCAGCACCGCGACCCCGGCCTCCTTCTTCACGATGATGGTCTCAAGCTCCATGGCACCCCCAATGGCTAGCTCCATAAGGATTGCATCCACCGTTTGCTGGACAGGGTCTCCCGGCGTTTGGTACGGGGCGGCTGGGCGGGGAGCTCTAGGGCATCCGGCTGGTATCGATCTCCCGGATAACGGAACGGGAGCCTACACCCTTGCCCCACCGGGGTATCAGGGACGACCAGGGCCCGCCGTCGCCGCCGCCGGCCAGGAGTACGACCGACTCGGGGGACAGGCAGGCCGGCAAGACGTCATCCTCGTGCCCGGCCGCCGGCGCCTCGGCCTTGCTGGCCGCGGCCCACTCCGCGGCCGTGCGGCGGGCCTTCTCGAAGATGAACTCCCGGGCCCGGGCCTTGTCCCACCCCGCCCGCTTGATGATGCCACCGTGTTCCTGGCCGACCACCAGGGGTATCTCGCCGTGTCCCCTGCCGATGCCCACCAGCGTGTCCGCCGCGGCGGAGAGTATCTTCTCGGGCGTGCCGGCGCCCACCAGATCAATCTGACAGGGCGCCAGGGACGCCATCACGGTCACGGTGCTGGCCTCCGGGTCGAACCCACGCTCCACGTGAAACGGCTCCCAGGGGCTGTTCTCCTCGTCTTCGGCGATGCAGTAGCTGTACTTCCCCGGGTGGCCCAGGGTCGAACGGTCCAGCACCCCGGGGTGGTTCTCCAGCACGTTGATGAGGATGAGGCGTATCGCCCTGCCCACGGTGGCGTTGGCCCGGCGGTCGGGCCCGGGGCCAAACAGGTTGTGCCCGCTGGCGAACCCCAACCGGTGACGCACCGGGCCGTTGACGAGCAGCAGCGGGGCGGACCCGCCCGTGCTGGCGGAGCTCCCATGAAGGTTGAACTCGGGCTGAACCATGCACTCCAGCGCCGCCATGATCACCGGCACGTACTCGGGCCTGCACCCGGCCATGACCGCGCCTATGGCCGCCTTCTCGGCACTGATCACCCGGCCTCGCACGGGCTCCACCCCTATCACGTCCGAGGGGTGTCTGCCGGCCACCTCCAGAAACCGCAGCACCTTCTCCTCGGTGGGAGGGACCACTGGGAGGCCGTCGGTCCAGCCCTGCTGGTAGCAGTACTCCACGGCGTCGTCGAGGGTCCCCGTGACCTCCATCCCCTTGGACGTTAGAGTATCGGGCGCAAGGCTCATGGTCCAATCACTCCGCCATCAAAGAAGTCCGCCGCGCAACGCCGACCGGGTCCCTGCCACACCTTGCCGGTATCCTCCCAGCGTGCCGGTATCGGCCGACGTAGCGCTATGGGCCGCGCATGCTGGCGTAGGCAGCCGGGCGGCCGTTGCCACGCAATTATGTTGCCCGGCGTCGGTTGGTGTCAAGGCGATGCTCCGGCCCTGTCCTTCCGGCCCTGTCCTTCCGGCCCTGTCCTTCCGGCCCTGTCCTTCCGGCCCTGTGCCAAGGAGGACGACGTTTTCAATAATGATTATGAGGAAGGCATATGGTGGTGGTGGAAACGTTTAGCAGTTGACAGGGGGTATGGTGGTGGGTAGAATTGGGGTCGTTGGGGGGTGTGGGTTCGGATTGACAGGGGTGAGGCCGGGTAATAGAATTGACCTGCCTCGTTTGTGGGTGGAGGTGCGCGTGGTGAGCGAGGAGCGGAGAATAGAGTAGGAGGACGGCGCGATGGCAGACAGGGACATAGCCCTGATGGCGCATCTGATGAGGCGGGCGGGGTTCGGAGCCAGCCGGGACGAGCTGGAGGAGCGTGTGGCCCGTGGGTACGAGGAGACGGTGGAGGAGCTGGTGGACCCGGACCGGTTCGGGATACCGAAGGTGGACACGGACGTGCTGCTGAGGTACTACCCGAGCCTGGAGATACCTGGGGCGCCGCCCAACGGGCGTTCCGAGTGGATCTACCACATGATCAACACCAAGAGGCCGTTGGAAGAGAAGATGGCGCTGTTCTGGCACCAGGTGCTGGCGACGGGGAACTCGAAGATAGACAACCCCAACGAGATGACGGCGCAGATCAAGATGTTCCGTGAGAAGGGGATGGGGAGCTACCGGGACCTGCTGGTCGAGGTGGCGAAGAGTCCGGCGATGATCTACTGGCTGGACAACAACGAGAACCACAAGGACGAGCCCAACGAGAACTGGGGCCGGGAGCTGCTGGAGCTCTTCTCCATGGGAGTTGGGAACTACACGGAGCAGGACGTATTCGAGGCGTCGAGGGCGTTCACGGGGTGGACCATCTCCCAGAGGATACCGAGGCTGCCGTTGGCGCGGTTCTGGTGGAGCTTCGAGTACCACGAGGAGGACCACGACGACAGCGAGAAGGTGTTCCTGGGGCACCGAGGGAACTTCAACGGGGACGACATCATAGACATCGTGGTGAGGCAGCCGGCGACGGCGCGGTTCGTGGCGCGGCACCTGTACAACTTCTTCGTAGCGGACGAGCCGCAGGTGCCAGCGTGGCAGATCAACCCGCCGTTGGACCCGGCGGCGGTGAACATCATAGGGGACGCGTTCATCAGCTCGGGGTACGACATGAGGTCGACGCTGAGGGTGATGTTCAACTCGGACTTTTTCAAGGCGGAGTCCATCCGGTGGCAGAAGGTGAAGAGTCCCGCGGAGGTGGTGGCGGGGATAATGAGGCTGGTGGGTGACTTCCAGTTCCCGCGGCCGGGGTTGCAGGCGATAGGTGAGGAGCCGGGGTACCAGGGGCAGGAGATCATGAACCCGCCCAGCGTGGAGGGTTGGCACACGGGCGCGGAGTGGATAGACAGCGGGTCGCTGGTGAGGCGGATCAACTTCGCGGCGGACCGACTGTCGAACCTGGAGATGCCCGGTGTGCGTGCCATGGTGATGAGGGTGAAGGAGCAGGGGGAGCTGGGGCCCGAGGAGCTGGTGGAGAGTGCGCTGGACATCATCGGGCCTTTGGAGGTGAGCGGGCAGACGCGTGAGGAGCTGGTGACGATGGCGAAGCAGGGAGGCAAGCTGGACTGGGGCAGCGAGGGAGCGGCCCAGTCGGAGCAGAGGGTGGCGGACATGCTGGCGCTGATAGCGGCGTCGCGGGAGTACCAGTTCGAGTAGATACCGGGGAGCAGGCCAAGGGGCCAAGAAAGGTACAAGGAGAAAAGGAGGAGAGTAGATGGCAAAGAAGGATCCGGTCCTGGTGATACTGCAGCTGACGGGTGGCAACGACTACTTCAACAGCACGATCCCGTACAACGACCCGTTGTACAAGGACAACCGTCCTGCGGTGGGCATCAAGGACGAAGAGATGATCGTGGTGGACGACGAGATCGCCTTCCACCCGAGCATGGCTGCGCTGAAGGACATGTGGGACCAGGGGAAGATGGCGGTGATCCACGGGGTGGGGTACGAGAACTCGCCCCGGTCGCACTTCCGGTCCATGGACATCTGGCACACGTGCGAGCCGGACAAGGTGGGGACCGAGGGATGGCTGGGACGTGCCACGCGGGACCTGGACCCGAACAAGGAGAACGTGCTGACGGCGGTGAACTTCGGCAACGGGCTGCCCCGTGCGCTGGCCCTGCCGGGCGTGTCGGTGGCGTCGGTATCGGACCTGTCGACCTACGGGATACTGACGGGTCTGGAGGCGGACCAGAGGGCCGCGGCGCTGGAGAGGTTCGGACGGATGTACGCTCCGGCGGTGGGCACTGGGTTCGTGATGGACTACCTGAGCCAGACGGGGTTGGACGCGCTGAAGGGTGCGGACATCCTGAGGACGGCGCCGGACAAGTACACGTCTTCGGTGGAGTACGCTGCCAGCCCGATAGCCCGGAAGATGAGGGACATAGCGCAGGTGCACCTGGCGGGGTTCGGGACGCGGGTGTTCTACACCCAGCACTCCAGCTTCGACACCCACGCCAGCCAGCTGGGGATGCACTCCCAGTTGCTGAAGGAAGTGTCCGAGTCGGTGTCGGACTTCTACCAGGACCTGGCCGAGCACGACGCGGCCGACAACGTGGTGGTGCTCCTGTTCTCGGAGTTCGGGCGCAGGGTGCACGACAACGGGTCGGGTACGGACCACGGTGCGGCGGGGGCCTGCTTCGCCATAGGTGACCCGGTGGTGGCCGGGTACCACGGCGAGTATCCCAGCCGGAAGGCCGAGGACCTGCAGTTCGGCGACCTGGTGCCCAACCACGACTTCCGGGGTGTGTACTCCACGCTGCTGGAGGACTGGCTGGGGCTGGACGCCAACCCGATAGTGGGCGGCTCCTTCGAGAAGCTGAGCTTCATCAAGAAGGGATAGCCCTTCCGCCGGGAAGGCTCCCGCCGGTACGACCGGCAATAGGAGGGGGGAATCGGGGCAACGTTCCCCGGTTCCCCCCCAACTTGTCGGCCCCATCGCCGGCCCCCGGATCCCAAGCACGCAAGGGGGTAGCAGCCATGCTAACCAGGTACATATCCGGCCGTATCTACAACTACGACTACTGTGTCGGACGAAACGCCTTTGCCGGCGCAGGCTTCGCCCAGCCCGCCGACTTCGCCCTTGGCTCCGGCAGGTCCATATACGTGATCAACAAGGGCAACGAATTCAACGCCGGGCACGGGCTGACCAAGTGCACCATCGACAGCGAGTTCATCTGGGAGGACCGGGGCCCGGGCTTCGCCAGGGGCAACTCCCCCTGGCCCTCCTCGGTGGCGGTGGACAGCGGGGAGAACGTCTACGTCTCCGACGACTACACCAGCCACATCGATATATACGACAAGGAAGGCAACTACACCGGCCAGTGGGGTGAGAAGGGCTCGGCCCCCGGCCAGCTCAACGGCCCCTCGGGCCTGGACTTCGACGCGAACGACAACCTGTACGTGGTGGACGGCCTGAACAACCGGGTCCAGGTCTTCGGCAAGGACGGGGCATTCCAGTCCGGGTGGGGCAGCCAGGGCAGCGGCCCGGGCCAGTTCCAGATGCCCTGGGGCATTGCCGTGGACTCCCGGGGACAGGTCTACGTGGCCGACTGGAAGAACGACCGGGTGCAGAAGTTCACCGCCGACGGCGAGTACGTGGCCAGTATAGGCCTGGGCTCCGGAAACGGGCCCGGGGAGCTGAACCGGCCCAGCAGCGTGGCCATAGACAAGGACGGGGACGTCTACGTGGTGGACTGGGGCAACAACCGGCTGAACGTCTACACCGGGGACGGCGACTTCCTGACGAGCTTCGTGGGAGACGCCGACAAGCTGGCCAAGTGGAGCCAGGACTCGGTGGACGCCAACCCCGACTACCAGAAGGCCCGCCGCAGGGTGGACCTGTCGCCCGAGTACCTGTTCCGCCGGCCCGTGGCGGTGAACGTGGACGACGAAGGCCGCATCATGGTGCTGGAGACCAACTCCGGCAGGATGCAGATATACGTCAAGGAGCAGGACTTCGTCGACGCCCCCGTGAACCTCTAGGCAACGCTAGCAGCTACTGGCCTCGCTGGTTGCCTAATCGTGACAGAGCAGCGCCGGGCATGAACGATATTCGTTCATGCCCGGCGTCCGTTTTCTGGCCGGACCCTGGGCGCGCCGTCGTCCCGGAAGGACTCGCATTTGCTCTCCGCGCCTGAGCTGGCGGCGGCCCTGGGCATCGTCCTGCTGGGGTCTACGGTCATGGGCCTGGCGGGGTTTGGCATGGGAATGGTCATCGCCCCCGTGCTCCTGCTGTTCATGGAGCCCCAGACGGTGGTCATCACCGTGGTCGGCCTGTCGATCCCCACGCTGGGCCTCGTGCGACTGCAGTCGAGACGTGAGCTGGAGGGCCATGACGTAGTGCCGTTGACGGTGGGAGGGTTGGCCGGGCTGCCCCCAGCCGTGCTGCTGCTCGACTCCGCCGCTCCGGACGTGCTCAGGATAACCATCGCCGTGATCGTGCTGTGCCTGGCGGCGATCAGCATTCTAGACATACGACGGCCGCTGCCGCGCCACCCGGTGATCGGCGGCGCCTTCGGCTTCGCGGGCTCGGTGCTGACCATGTCCCTGGGGGTGGGCATGCCGATAGTGGCGCTGTTCCTGACCAACCAGGGTCTGAGCGCCAGGGCGGTGCGGGCTTCCATGGCCGCCTACTACCTGGTGGTGGCGTCGGTGACGTTCGTCGTCTACGGTGTCATCGGGCTGCTTCCCGTGGAGCGATTGCTGCTCCTGGCGGAGATGGCGCCGGTGGCGGTGCTGGGATTCCTGGCGGCGTCGAAGCTGGTCGACCGCACCAACGACAGAGCGCTGCGGCGCATCGTCCTGGTGGTGATAATCGCCTCCAGCGTGGCGCTGCTGGGCCGGGAGGCGGCGGGGGTCTGAGGGCCGGAACCGGGCCCCTGGGGCTACGCCTGTCCGATGTCCCGGTAGGCGGAGAGAGCGGCGGTGATGCCGTCCCCGACGGCGGTGCCGAGCTGTCGGTAAGAGTCTACGCGGATGTCGCCGGCCGCGTAGACGCCGGGTATGGAAGTCCGCATGTTGGCGTCGACGTATATGTGCCCGGTCTCGTCGAGGGGCACCTGGCCCTGGAGGAAGTCGCTGTTGGACGTAAACCCGATGTAGATGAAGGCCGCGGAGGCCGGATAGTCGTAGGCGTCGCCGGTCTTCAGGTCCCTGACCCTCACGGCTTCCACGACGCCGTTGCCCTTTATCTCCTCCACTACGTGGCTCCACAGGAACTCGAACTTGGGGTTCTCCAGGGCCCGCTGCTGGAGAATGCGGCTGGCCCGAAGCTCGTCGCGCCGGTGGACCACCGTCACCCGGTTGACGATGCCGGCCAGATACGACCCCTCGTCCAGGGCGGCGTCGCCCCCGCCCACGACCACGACGTCCTCGCCCTTGAAGAAGTTCCCGTCGCACACGGCGCAGTAGGAGACGCCCCTGCCCGACAGCTCCTCCTCCCCGGGGACGCCGAGCTTCCTGTGGGACCCGCCCGTGGCGATGATCAGGCCCCTGGTGGAGAGGGAGCCGTCGTCGGTGACGACGGTCTTGACCGGCCCCGCCAAGTCCCGCACCTCCGTGACCTGCTCGTGCCTCATCTCGGCGCCGTACTTGGACGAGTGCTCGCACAGCAGACGCGACAGCTCGGGGCCGCTGACGCCGTCGGGGAAGCCGGGGTAGTTCTCTATGACGTCAGTGACCAGTATCTGACCGCCGCAAGAGAGGCCGTCGAGGACGAGGGTCTTCAGCATGGCCCTGCCAGCGTAGATGGCGGCGCTGAGGCCGGCGGCCCCTCCGCCGAGGATCACCAGGTCGTAGTCGGTGTCCATGCGAGCACCCCCCAGGGGATGACTAGCCGGGAGGGCGGACGGTGGAGCGGAAGTACTCCACCGTGGCCGCCAGCCCGTCCTCGAGGCTCAGCGCGGGCTCCCACCCCAGCTCCCGGCGCAGGCGGGAGCTGTCCAGGCTTACCTTGAACACCTCGTTGCGCCTGGCGGGGGCGGTCACCTGGTTCCACCTGTACCTGGTGATGCCCTTCAGGAGCTCGAAGATCCGGTTGATGGAGGTGCCCACCCCCGTCCCCACGTTGTAGGCGCCGGAGCCCTTCTCCATCGCCAGCATGTTGGCTTCCACGACGTCGCTCACGGCGACGAAGTCACGCTCCTGCTCCCCGGTGCCGAAGATCCTTGGCTGCCCGCCCTCCAGCATGGCCCTGATGAAGATGGCCACGACCCCGGCCTCTCCATGGGGGTCCTGCCTGGGGCCGTACACGTTGCCGTACCGCAGGGTGACGTAGTTGAGCCGGAAGGTCTTCCGGTACAGCTCCAGGTACGCTTCCGCGGCGAACTTGGAGAGGGCGTAGGGCGACAGGGGATTGACCGGGTGGGACTCGTCGCAGGGGGTACGCTCGGGCTCCCCGTATATGGTGCCGCCCGACGAGGAGAATATGAAGCGCTCCACCCCATAGGACCGGGACAACTCAACGAGGCGCAGGGTGCCCTGTATGTTGATGGCCGCGTCCTTCAGGGGGTCCCGCACGGAGTCGGCCACGCTTATCTGGGCCGCGTGGTGGTTTACGACCTGGGGCTGCTCCCGCTGGAATATCTCTTCCACCGCGGGCTGGGTGATGCTGGTGTGGTAGAACTTGGCGGCCTTGTTGAGGTTCCTCAGATGGCCCGTGGTCAGGTCGTCGACGACCACGACCCGGTGACCCAGCTCGACGTACCTGTCAACCAGGTGGGAGCCTATGAAGCCGGCCCCGCCCGTGACTAGGACGGTCCTCTGTCTCAAGGGGCGCGCCTACCACCCGGAGCTCATGGCCCTGAGCCGCTTCACCCGGTCGGCGATGGGAGGGTGAGTGGAGAAGAGGCCGGACATGCCTCCCCGCGCCGCCATGCCGGCGCCGGAGTCCGGGTCCTTCCTCAGCGGGTTCACTATGTAGAGGTGGGCCACGGCCTCGTTCACCTTCATGGGGCGCCGGATGGTCCCCGTCTCCAGCTTCTCCAGGGCGTTGGCAAGGGCCAGGGGATTCCCCGAGGTGTGGGCGCCGGTGGAGTCCGCCTGGTACTCCCGGGCGCGTGATATGGCCAGGCGGATCACCGTGGCGACGAGGGGGAGCACGATTATGACGACGAGCAGGCCGACGATGCCGACGATGGCCCCGTAGCCTCCTCCTCCGCCTCCCCTGTCCCGGCCCCCGAAGCCGCCGAAGAACATGGCGAACTGGGCCACCATGGCAATGAGCCCGATGGCCATTGCCATGGTGGCGACCATGGTCATTATCAGGGTGTCCCTGTTGCCCACGTGGGCAAGCTCGTGGGCGATCACGGCCCCCAGCTCGTCGCGGTTGAGGAGCCGGCGGATGCCCGTAGTCACGGCTATGGTGGCGTTCTTGGGGTTGCGTCCGGTGGCAAAGGCGTTGGGAGAGTCGTTGTTGATGACGTACACCTTGGGCTTGGGTATCCCGGCCTTCTGGACCTGGTCGTCCACGATGGCGTGCAGCTCCCTGTCCTCGTGCTCGGACACCTGGTGGGCGCCGGCCATGCGCAGGGCGAGCTGGTCGCTCTTCCAGTAGGCGAAGAAGTTCAGCGCCAGGGCGATGAAGAGGAACACGATGATTCCCACGATGCTGCCGCCGAAGGCGAAGTAGCCCGCCAGCAGCAGCACGGCGCTGAGGGCGAGCATCAGCACAAAGGTCTTGATGGTGTTCACGGTTGCTTACCTCGATGCAGTAGAGGTGGGTTTGCGACGCAGGCCGACGTTACTATTATAGCATTCTCGGCCCCTGGACTGGATGCGGCCGCGCCCAAGGCTCCGGGATTGGATACCCGCTTTCGCGGGTATGACGGTTATGCAACGGTCTCCGAAAGGGGAGGCCAGGCTGCCCCACCCACGGGTCCCGCCCTTTGCCGGAACGACGGGTTGAGGGGTTCGCGGAGCGCCGGCAAGGGTGAACACGCCCTAGCCCGAGTACCGGAACCCCTTGCCCACCCGGTCGCGGTTGAGGCGGCGGTTCAGGTGCAGGCCCTCCAGGACGAACTCCGCCGCGGAGGCTATCTCCTCGGGGGTGTCTCCGACGCCCAGGCGGCCGACGGCGCCGGACAGCCCAGCGACCTGGTCCATCAGCTTCACGTACTCCCCAGAGGGGAGCTCGCTGCCGGTCTCGACGGTCAGGCCTTCTTCGAAGGATTGGACCAAGTCTTCCAGGGGACCGAGGGACTCGCCGTCGAAGTACCGGCCAAAGGTGTTCAGGACCGCCCGCCGGCACAGGTCGTCCATAACCCTGGCCTCCCGGCCCTCCTCGAAGGTCTCCAGCTCGACCTTGCCGGTGAAGGAGGCGATTATGTAGGGCAGGTCGCTCAAACGGGGGCTGACCAGCTTCTCTCCCAGGATAATGGACCGGCGGAGGGCGTTGCCGATGACCGTCTCGTAGTTGGCGATGGAGACCCGCACACTGACCCCGGACCGCTGGTTGATCTCGGGGCTGCGGCGGGCCAGGGAGGTTATCTCGGCGACCACCTCGCGCATGTACCGGGGCGTGGTGGCGCCCGCCTCCCGGAGGAGGGGGGAGCACTCCTGCTCCATGATAGCGATCTCTTCCTCGACGGTCCTGGGGTAGTGGGTCCTTATCTGGGCCCCGTAACGGTCCTTGAGGGGGGTGATGATGCGCCCCCGGTTGGTGTAGTCCTCGGGGTTGGCGGTGGCGATGACGTAGATGTCCAGAGGCAGGCGGACGCGGTAGCCCCTTATCTGCACGTCCCGCTCTTCCATGAGGTTGAACATGCCCACCTGGATGCGCTCGGCCAGGTCTGGCAGCTCGTTGATGGAGAATATCCCCCGGTTGGTCCTGGGGATGAGGCCGTGGTGGATGGTGAGCTCGTCGGAGAGGTAGCGGCCCTCGGCCACCTTGATGGGGTCCACGTCGCCGATGAGGTCGGCGATGGAGATGTCTGGGGTGGCCAGCTTCTCCGAGTAGCGGGCGTCCCGGGGGAGCCAGTCGACCTCCAGGCCGTCGCCCTCCCGTTCCACCCTGTCGCGGCAGGCCCGGCATATGGGAGACCGGGGGTTGTCGTTGATCTCGCAGCCGGCCACCACGGGGACCTGGTCGTCGAGCAAGGCGACCATGTTGCGGATGAGGCGGGTCTTGGCCTGGCCCCGCTCGCCGAGGAGGACGATGTCCTGGCCGGCGAGGATGGCGTTCTCGACCTGAGGGACGACGGTGTCATCGAACCCGACGATGCCAGGGAAGAGAAGCTCCCTCCTGGCGAGCTTCCTCACCAGGTTCTTCCGCATCTCCTCACGGACCGACAGGACCCTGTACCGGCTGCGCTTGAGGTCCCCCAGGGTCCTGGCCCTGGTCTTGGAGGGCATTGTTACGCCTTGGCCTTCTTGGCCTCCTCCACCAGCCGCTGGGTCATCTGGGCGGGGGCGCCCTCGTAGTGGTCGAACTCCAGGGAGTAGGTGCCGCGCCCCTGGGTCTGGGAGCGGAGGTCGGTGGCGTAGCGAAGGAGCTCGGCCTGGGGCGCTTCGGCCTCTATGATGGTGTCGCCGTCCTCTGGGGTCATCCCTATGATCCTGCCGCGCTTGCTGTTCAGGTCCCCGATGACGTCTCCTGTGAACACGTCGGGCACCCTGACGGTGAGCTTCATCACGGGCTCCAGCAGCAGGGGCTGGGCGTCGGCCACGCCCTTCCGGGCGGCGTAGGAGCCGGCGATCTCGAAGCAGATGCCCGAGGAGTCCACGTCGTGGAAGCTGCCGTCATAGAGGACGGCCTTCAGGTCCACCACGGGATAGCCCGCGAGGACGCCCTCCTGCAGGGCCTTGGCTATCCCCTTCTCGGTGGGGCCTATGTACTCCTTGGGCACGGAGCCGCCCACGACCTCCGCGCCAAACTGGAAGCCCTCGCCGCGCTCCAAGGGCTCCAGGCGCAGGAGGACGTGGCCGTACTGGCCGTGGCCTCCGGTCTGCTTCTTGTGCTTGTACTCGGCCTTGGCGACGGTGGTGATGGTCTCCTTGTAGGGGACCTTCGGAAGGGTGAGGCCGAGCTCGGTGCCGAACTTGCGCTTCACCCGCTCGACGGCCACCTCCAAGTGGGCGTCGCCAAGCCCCGAGATGAGGGTCTCGTTGGTGTCGGGCTCCCGGGACATGCGAAGGCTGGGGTCCTCCTCCACGATGCGGGCCAGGGACATGGACATCTTGTCCACGTCGGCCTTGGTCTTGGGATACACGGACATGGTGTAGTAACCCACCGGGAAGGTGGGGGGCTCGAAGGCCAGGGAGCCGTCCCGCTGGGAGAGGGTGTCCCCGGTGACGGTGGCGCTCAGCTTGGAGATGGCCCCCATGTCTCCGGGACCGACTTCGGTGACCTGCTCCTGGGTCTTCCCCCGGAGGAGGTATACCTGGCCGATGCGCTCGCTCTGGTCGCGGGCCTGGTTCCACACCTCGGAGTTGCTCCTCAGGGTGCCGCCGTAGACCCTGAAGACCGAGAGCTTGCCGACGAAGGGGTCGGCGGTAGTCTTGAAGACGAAGGCGGCCAGGGGCGCGTCGGGGTTGAGGGACACGTCCACCTCGTCGCCGGAGGGGCCGGAGGCGGCGGGGGCCGGGGCCTCGGCGGGGGAGGGCAGATAATCTATGGCCGCCTTCAGGAGCTCCTCGACCCCCAGGTTCATGGCGGCGGACCCGACGAGCACGGGGACGAGGTCGGCCGCGACCACGGCCTTCCGAGCGGCGGCCACGAGGTCGGCGTTGGAGATCTCCTCGCCCTCCAGGTACCGGGTGGCCAGATCGTCGTCGGTCTCGGCCACCGCCTCCACCAGCCGCTCCCTGCCCTCCTGGACCCGGTCGGACACCTCAGGGGGAAGGTCGGCGGGCGGGTCCAACAGGTCGACCACGCCCTCAAAGCTCTGGTCCGCGCCGATGGGAACCTGGAAGGCGACGCACTTGCGGCCGAACTGGGCCTCGATCTGGTCCAGGGTGCGGTAGAAGTCGGCGTTCTCCCGGTCCATCTTGTTGACGAAGAACATGCGGGGCAGGCCTGCCTCTTCGCAGCGGTTCCAGCCGCGGTCGGTGCCAACCTCGACTCCCGAGGGGGCGGCGACGGGTATTATGACGGCCTCCACAACGCGCAAGGCCGACACGACCTCGCCGATGAAGTCGTCGTAACCGGGGGTGTCCAGGAGGTTCACCTTGTAGCCGCCGGCGGTCAGGGGAATCAACGCCGTCTGGATGCTGCTGGCCCGCTTGTTCTCCTCGGGCTCGTAGTCGGAGATGGTGTTGCCCTCCTCCACGTTGCCGATGCGGGTGACGACCTTGGCGTTGAAGAGCAACGCCTCGCACAGGGACGTCTTTCCCGCCCCGCTGTGAGATACGAGAGCTATATTGCGAATCTTGCCGGCGTCAGTCATGGATACTGCCAACCCCCCTACAGCCGAGTGTCCCGCTCACCGGGCCGGACCCGCTGATGGGACTCAAGGCCGTCATTGTGCCACTTGGGCGTATACCATCCGGGCGTGTGCCATCTGGGCCTATTTTAGCCAAAGCCCCGATGCAGCGCAACGGTCGGCCGGGGCGCCAGAGCGTCGCGAGATTCCGCGGGCGAAAGAGCGGAGGCGAAGGCGACATTCGTTTCCTGTTTGGAACAAATAAGGGTCAATTCGGCCCCAGGCGTGAAAACGGGCCCGCCAGCTACGGGAATTGTCTCTGGAACAAATGGGAACGAATCTGACATAGGGCCCGCTCCTGTGGGAACGGCCGACGGCGGTCCTTTGGCGTCCGGCGTCCATGGAGTCAATTTAGGGATTGGCCCTCGGGACTGTCAAGGGAGAAGTGTCGAAGGGGTGGTGGGCCGAAGCGGGCGTCGATAGCCAGCCGCCGATTCTTGCTGGTCCTGCATTCGGCCCATCCGGGTGAGGCCCCCCACACCTGGGTTCCGGCCTGCGCCGGAACGACGGCATGGAGGGGACCGCGATGTTCGTCCCCGGGCGTGGCGAGTGAATGGGCGGGGCTCGGGGTGACGTTCGGGGGCTTTGGACGACGTGTGGGGGCTCGGCGCGACGAGGGAAGGCCCAGAATTGCGGTGTGCTATGCTGGAAGCAGGATATGCGCCGGTTGACACGTGTCCCAGCCGCCTTCTTCCTCGCCCTGTTGCTCTTCCTGGTGGCGGGGGACGCGCTGCGGCTGTCGCCGGTGGAGCTGGCTTCCGCCCCGTACCGGTACGCGCTGCTGGAGTGGGAGATATCCCACCTGCCGGACAAGTGGGCCCACAAGCTGCGGAGCATCCTTCCCATGGGCCCGAGCAGCCGGGAGGGACGGCTGGAGGAGCTGCAGCGCTATTTCCGGCTGGGCCAGGAGATTCGAAGCCTGGAACGGGAGCAGGAGCAGACCAGGATCAGGGACGGTCCGGAGGCCGTCGATGGGGGGAACAGGCCGACAGGGCGGCGGCCCTGTCGGAGAGGCTGCGGGAGCTGCGGAGGACCCGGTCCGCCCTGAGGGCGGACGTGGAGGAGACCCTGGAGACGGAGGTCGGCAACGCGCTGTCGGCAGAGGGGTTGAAATCGCAGGTGGGACTGCTGCTCCCGCCGGTGGACGTGGCCCTGACCCGACCGCCCAGGGTGCTGGTGGTCTCGCCGAGGGCAACCATCGAGCGGTCGGAGGGAGTCCTGCTGGAGGCCGACATGGGCATCGACGCCATGGAGGCCCTGGAGGAGAAGATACTCCGGGAGCAGGACATGGCGGCCCTGGTGGTCAACATAGGGGGCGTGGCGACCTACCCGACGATAGTCACGGACAATACGTCCCTCCGCTTCGCCCTGAGGACCGCCGTCCATGAGTGGCTGCACGCGTACTGGTTCTTTCGCCCCCTGGGCTGGAACATCTTCTCCAGCCCTGAGATGAACACCCTGAACGAGACGGCGGCGAGCCTGGCGGGGGACGAGGTGGGCGACCGGGTCTTCGAGGCGGTGACGGGGCAGGCCATAGAGGACCCGCCGCCGCCCCCTCCCCGCGAGGAGGACCCGGACCGGTTCGACTTCCACGCGGAGATGAGGGAGACGCGCCTGGAGGTGGACCGGCTGCTGGAGGAGGGCAGGGTGGACGAGGCGGAGGGGTACATGGAGCAGCGCCGCCGGGTGTTCGTGGACCACGGGTACAACATCCGGAAGCTGAACCAGGCCTATTTCGCCTTCCACGGCAGCTACGCGGACAGTCCGGCCTCGGTAAGCCCCATCGGCGGCCAGGTGGAGCGGGTCCGGGAGGGCAGCGCGTCGGTGGGCGACTTCATACGGACCATGTCGCGGTTCGGCAACATCCAGGAGTTCAGCGACTACGTGTCGTCCCTGGAGGGGGCTCCTGGGGGCGCCTCCGAGCCCGCGGCGGGGACGGTCCCGGCTTCCTGATTCTCCTGGAGCGCCGGGCTGGAACGCCGGGCGCGCGGGGCGTCATGGATTCCTTGAAGGGCCAGGGGGCCTGTGCTATCATCCCCGTGCAGGTAATCTATGCCTAGACGACCACGCCGAACAGTGGATATCGGCGTCCAACCGCCCTTCCGAGGCGACGTATCCGGCGCCTGGCTCAGAGAGATGGCTTCGCGCACCCTGGACGTGGCGTTGCCTGGCGAAGGCTGCCAGCTCGGCATCGTGATAGCCGACGACGACACCCTGCGGGACCTGAACACGAGGTACCGGGGGTTGGACGAGGTCACGGACGTGCTCTCCTTCTCCATGACTCACCAGGGACACTGGGAGGGGGAGGGCGACGGTCCCCAACCTCCCGAGGAGGACCCGTTCGTGATGCCGCCGGGGAGCCCCGTCACCTGGGGGAAGTTATCATCTCGTACCCCCAGGCCGTCCGGCAGGCAGAGGCCGGGCCCCGGGACGTGGAGAGTGAGCTGGCGCTGCTGGTGGTGCACGGAATACTGCACCTGCTGGGGTTCGACCATATGGAAGCCGGGGAAGAGGCCGAGATGCGGGCCAAGGAGCGGGAGGTGCTCGCCTCGACGCCCGCCAGGGTGAGTACGGCGTGACGGTACAGGTCTACTACAGGAAGTGGAGGCCCCAGAGGTTCGCGGACCTGGTGGGCCAGGACCACGTGTCGGCGACGCTGCGCAGGGCCATACAGCGCGACCGGGTGGCCCACTCGTACCTGCTGTGCGGGCCCCGGGGCACGGGCAAGACCAGCACGGCCCGGGTGCTGGCCAAGGCCGTGAACTGCCTGGAGCCCTGGGAGGGCGACCCGTGCAACGAGTGCGGCCGGTGCCGGGCCATCCAGGAGAGCAGGTTCATGGACCTGATCGAGCTGGACGCGGCCAGCAACCGGGGCATCGACGAGATACGGAACATCCGGGACCGGGTCAACCTGGCCCCGGTGGAGGGCGGCCGGAAGGTCTACATCATAGACGAGGCCCACATGCTCACGGAGCACGCCTCCAACGCCTTCCTCAAGACGCTGGAGGAGCCGCCGGGCCACGCCATCTTCATCCTGTGCACCACGGAGCCCCACAAGATACTGCCGACCATCATCTCCCGCTGCCAGCGGTTCGACTTCCGCCGTCTCTCCTCCAGGGACATCCTGGAGAGGCTCAAGACCATCTGCGCCGAGGAGGGCGCCACGGTGGACGACGCGGCCCTGGCAACCCTGGCGCACGCCTCGTCGGGAAGCCTGAGGGACGCGGAGAACCTGCTGGAACAGCTCGTGGTGGCCTTCGGCGGCCAGATAGGCCTGGAGCAGGTGAGGGAGCTGCTGGGCGAGGCGCAGGGCGAGAGGGCGATGGAGCTGGTGCGCTACGTTGCGGCCGGGAACGCGACCGCGGCCCTGGGGGCCATCAACCGGGCGGCGTGGGACGGGGAGGACCTGCGGCAGCTTCACCGCGAGGGGCTGCAGCTACTGCGGGGCATAATGATGATACAGGCGGGCGCGGGGGAGTCGGTGGACGTGGCCCCGGAGCGGCTCAGGGCCCTGGAGGAGATGGCGGCGGGCACGTCCAGTGCCCGGGTGGTCAGGTGCCTCAAGCTGTTCGGCGAAGCGAATTTGCGACAGGACGCGTCGCTGACTCTGCCGCTGGAGCTTGCCGCCGTGGAAGCGTGCCTGGAAGTTCCTCCTCAAGCTGAGCGAACGGCCCAAGCGGAACGAACGGCTCAAGCTGAGCGAACGGCCCAAGCGGAACGAACGGCTCAAGCTGAGCGAACGGCCCAAGCGGAACGAACGGCTCAAGCTGAGCGGACTGCTCCGGCCGAGCGGACTGCCCAGGCCCCGGCGTCCCGGAGCGCTCCGACGCGCCCCAGGGCAGCGCCGGCAGCCGCCGCGCCCGCCGCACAGCCCGCCGGGAGCCCGGGAGCGGGGGACGACCGGCGCACGGCGCCCCCGGCCACCCCGTCCCAGCCGGCGCGGCAGGCCGCGGCCCCACCGCCCGTCCGTCCGGCGACCGACGGCCGGGACTCCGACGGAGACGCTCCGATGCGGGAGCAGTGGGGCGACCTGGTCAAGTCCCTCAGCCGCTACAAGGGAAGGCGGTTCAACATCGGCGCCCTTCTGCGAGACTGCAGGGAGCAGGAGATTCTGGGAGACACCCTGGTGCTGACCTTCGCCCACAAGTCCCACATGGAGCGCATGGAGGAGGAGCTGGACGACCCCCAGGGCCGGAGGCGGGTGGAGGAGGCGCTGGTGAGCGCCTTCGGGTCGCCCTACGAGCTCAAGCTCATGCTGGCGGGGGACGACGGCTCGGGCGGCGTGTCAGTGACCGCCCAGAGCAGCCTGGTCCGGGCCGCCCTCAGCATGGGGGCCAGAATCGTGGAGGAGCGGGAACAGTGATGAACCGACAGATGCGGCGGGCGGCGCGCCGCCAACAGGCCAAGAGCGAGGGCCGGCCCAACGCCCAGGCCCAGCAGCCGCCCATGGCGATGCTCCAGAAGATGCAGGAAGAGCTGGAGACGATGACGGTGGAGGGCAGCGCCGGGGGCGGGGTGGTGAAGGTCATCATGACGGGGAAGCAGACCGTCGAGTCGGTCCAGATCGACCCGGACGCGGCCGAGGACGTGGAGATGCTCCAGGACCTGGTCACGGCCGCGGTGAACGACGCCCTGAGCAAGTCCCAAGAGATGGCCTCGGAGAAGCTGAGCCTGCTCACGGGGGGTCTGGACATTCCGGGGCTGACATAGCCGCCATGACCACCAATCCGATTCCAGCGGCAGCGCCCTCGGTGGCCCGGCTAATCCGGGAGCTGAACAAGCTCCCGGGCGTGGGGCCCAAGAGCGCCCAGAGGCTGGCCTATCACGTCGTCAGGCTTCCGGAGGAGGAGGCCCGGGCCCTCTCCCAGGCCATCGTGGACGTGAAGGACCGGGTGCTGTTCTGCTCCATCTGCCAGAACCTGACGGACACGGAGCCGTGCGCCATCTGCGAGGACCCGAGGCGGGAGCGGAGCCAGATCTGCGTTCTGGAGGAGCCGCTGGACGTGCTGGCCCTGGAGCGCACGGGGTGCTACCGGGGCCTGTACCACGTGCTGCACGGGGTGATATCCCCCATGAACGGCGTGGGGCCCGAGGACCTGAGGCTCAAGGAGCTGGCCGGGCGCCTGGAGAAGGACCAGGTGTCGGAGGTGATCATAGCCACCAACCCGACCCTGGAGGGGGAAGCGACGGCGATGTACATCCGGCGCCACGTGGTGCCCGAGGCGACGCGGGTGACCCACCTGGCCCGGGGCCTCCCCGTGGGCGGAGACCTGGAGTACGCGGACGAGCTCACCCTCAGCCGGGCGTTCCAGGGAAGGCGTGACCTGTAGCATGGCGAGACCCAGGTCGTACCAGTGCCAGGGCCTGGTGCTGAAGTCCGTGTCGCTGGGCGAGGCGGGCCTGATGGCCACCCTCTACACCAGGGACATGGGCAAGCTGAAGGCGATGGTCCGCAGCGGCCGAAAACCCACCAGCAAGATGGTCGGACACCTGGAGCCCCTGAACCTGGTGCACCTGTCCCTGGCCACGTCCAGGCCGGGGGGCATCGACACCGTCACCCAGGTGCAGACGCTGGACAGCCACTCCGGGCTCAAGGCGGACCTGGAGAGCATCTCGCGGGCCATCTACGTTGCGGAGCTGGCCGACGGGTTCGGGGCCGAGGGCAGCCCGAACGCCGACCTGTACAACCTGCTGCTGGAGACGGTGGGGGCCCTCCAGGGAGACTCGGACCCGGAGCTGGCGCTCCGGTACTTCGACCTGCACGTCCTCAAGTGCTCGGGGTTCATGCCTGAGCTGTACGGGTGCGTGGAATGCCGCGGGGCCCTGGAGGCCGGCAGGCACCACTTCAGTCCCGAGGCGGGAGGAGCCCTGTGCCTCGCCTGCACGCCGCCGGGGCCCCGCATCATGGGCCTCTCCCTCCAGGCCATGAAGGTGCTGCGCTTCATCGACCGTGGGGAGATGCCGGAGCTGGCCCGGCTACGCATCGACCCCCCGCTCCGGCGGGAGCTGAAGGACCTGCTGGACGCCGCGCTGAAATACTGGCTGGACCGGGAGGTGCGCTCCAGGAGGTTCCTGGAGCACCTGGAGCGGCCCCCACGGCTGGGGGCCGCCAGGGGGGGCCAAGGGCCGCGAGCCGGGACAGCCGAGGAGGTGGCGTGCTCAAGAAGGTGCTGATAGCCAACCGCGGCGAGATCGCCTGCCGGGTGATCCGCGCCTGCCGGAAGCTGAACGTGAAGACGGTGGCGGTCTACTCCGAGGCCGACAAGAAGGCGCTTCACGTGAAGATGGCCGACGAGGCCTACTTCCTGGGTCCATCGTCGCCCAAGGAGAGCTACCTGAACACCCAGCGCATCGTGGAGGCGGCCGGGACCTCGGGCGCCGACGGGGTGCACCCGGGATACGGGTTCCTGTCGGAGAACCCGGGGTTCGCCCGGGCGTGCCACGAGGCGGACGTGCGCTTCATCGGCCCGTACCCGTACGTGATGGAGGCGATGGGCGACAAGGTAAAGGCGCGCAACCTGGCCCGGAAGGCGGGGCTCCCGGTGTTGCCCGGGACGCGGACGGCGGTGGGAGACACCACGGCCAGCAACGCGGCCTGGGAGCTGGGGTTCCCGCTGATGCTGAAGGCCACCCAGGGCGGCGGGGGCATCGGGATCAGGATCATCGAGTCGCTGGACCACCTGACGGCGATCATCAAGCAGGAACGGGCGATGGCCCGGCACGCCTTCGGGAGCGCCCAGCTATACCTGGAGCGCTACGTGCCCGGGGCATCACACATCGAGGTACAGATCCTGGGAGACGAGCACGGCAACCTGGTCCATCTGTTCGAGAGAGACTGCTCGGTGCAACGGCGCAATCAGAAGATCGTGGAGGAGACCCCGGCGCTCAAACTGGACGAAGAGCAGCGGGCCAGACTGTGCAAGTACGCCCTGATGCTGGGCCGGCACATCGGCTACACCAACGCCGGGACCGTGGAGTTCCTGGTCGCCCCCGGCGGCGGGATATTCTTCCTGGAGATGAACACGCGCCTGCAGGTGGAGCACGGCATCACTGAGATGGTCACGGGCCTGGACCTGGTGGAGCTGCAGCTCCGGGTGGCCTCCGGAGAGCCGCTGCCCGTGTCCCAGGAGGACATCCGGGTGGACGGGCACGCCATGGAGGCCCGGATCTACCCGGAGGACCCGGAGACTTTCATCCCGATGCCGGGCAGGGTGGAGGGTTTCCGCCACCCCTCGGGGAAGCACGTAAGGGTGGACAGCAGCCTGTTCTCCGGGTACGAGGTGCTGCCCGACTACGACTCGCTGATGGCCAAGCTGATGTGCTGGGGCTCCAACCGGGAGGAGGCCAGGAAGCGGCTGGACAGGGCCCTCGGCCGGTTCCGCATCACCGGGACGAACTCCAACATCCCGGCGATCCGTCGGCTGATAGGCCACCCCAGCTTCATGGACAGCACCTACACGACGGGATTCGTCTCGTCGGCGACCAACGGGCCCGGGAACGGACAGGCCGACGGCTACGAGAACGGCGCGGGCAGCGACAGGGAGCTGGCCGCGGCCATAGCCGTCAGCACGCTGCTGTCCATGAACGGCTCCGCCGTAACGAGCGCGCGCCCGTCGGATGGGCGCTACGACGCGTGGAAGATCAATGGACGCAGGGACCAGATGCTGGCGCGGTCCATCGGGAGAAGCGGTTGGCGGTAAAGAGCATCCGGGTAAGGGTGGGCGACAAGTGGTACACAGTGGAGGTGCAGGACCTCTCCACGTCGCCGGTCAGGGTCAACGTGGAGGGGGAGACATTCCTGGTGGAGGTGGAGGGCCTTCCCGGCGCGGCCGCCCCTCCGGCGACGCCGGGCGCCCCTCCGGCCCAGCCCGCGACGCGGCCCGCGGGGCAGCAGGCCGGGGCAGCCCGCAGCGGCGACAAGGTCATACGGTCTCCCATGCCCGGGCGGGTGGTGTCCGTCACCGTCAGACCGGGGGACGCCGTCTCCTCGGGACAGGAGGTGGCGGTGGTGGAGGCCATGAAGATGGAGCAGAGCATCCGGAGCCCCGCCGACGGGGTCATCAAGGCGATACACGTGCAGCCCCTGGAGCAGGTGACCGGCGACCAGCCCCTGGTGGAGCTGGAGTAGGGCCGGGTCCGGTCTCGGGTCCAGCCCGTCTCCCCCGGGGGGCGGCGCCGGTGCTACAATAGGGGCATCCATATCCTTCAGGTGACAGTCCATGCCCCAGGAGTACATCCACGTCAAGGGCGCCAGGGAGCACAACCTTAAGGACGTCGACGTGACGATCCCCCGGGACAAGCTGGTGGTGATCACCGGCGTCTCGGGGTCGGGCAAGAGCTCCCTGGCATTCGACACCATCTACGCCGAGGGGCAGCGCCGCTACGTCGAGTCCCTGTCGGCCTACGCCCGGCAGTTCCTCGGCCGGATGGAGAAGCCCGACGTGGAGTACATCGAGGGCCTGTCCCCCGCCATCTCCATCGACCAGAAGGGCGTCTCCCACAATCCCCGGTCCACCGTGGGCACGGTCACGGAGATATACGACTACCTGCGGCTGCTCATGGCCCGGGTGGGACACCCCCACTGCCCGAAGTGCGGCCGGCCGGTCCAGAGGCAGACGGTGCAGCAGATCGTGGACGCCATCCTGGAGCTGCCGGGGGGCTCCCGGATCATGGTCATGGCCCCCAAGGTGCGCCGGCGCAAGGGCGAGCACAAGGACGTGCTGGAGGAGGCGCGCAAGGCGGGGTTCGTCCGGGTCCGGGTCAACGGCGCCATACACCTGCTGGACGAGATCGGCGACCTGGGGCTGGACAAGCAGAAGTGGCACTACATCGAGATCGTGGTGGACCGGCTGGTGGTGGCCGAGGAGATGGAGGTGACCCGGGTGGCCGACTCGGTGGAGACGGCCCTGAGGCACGGCTCCGGGGTGGTGCAGGTGGCCGTCGACGACGGCGACGAGCACGTGTTCTCGGAGCACTTCGCGTGCGTCCACTGCGGGGTCAGCCTGCCGGAGATAGAGCCCCGGACCTTCAGCTTCAACAGCCCCCACGGGGCGTGCACCGAGTGCACCGGGCTGGGCTTCAAGCTCACGGTGGACCCGGACCTGATCATCCCCAACAAGGAGCTGTCCCTGTCCGAGGGGGCCATCGTCCCGTGGATGCGGTCGGGCTCCTCCAGCGGCTGGTATCTGAGCCTGATCCAGTCGGTGGCCAACGCCTACGACTTCTCCACCAAGGTGCCCGTGCGCAAGCTCCCGAAGCGGGCCATGGAGCTGCTGCTGTACGGGAACAAGGGCGAGCCCGTGACCATCACGCACAAGACGCACTCGGGGCACGTGTACAACTGGGAGACGAACTTCGAGGGGGCGATACCCAACCTGGAGCGCCGGTACAGGGAGACGGAGTCGGACTACACCCGGGGCGAGATACAGCGGTACATGGCCGCCCAGCCCTGCGCGTCGTGCGGCGGCAAGCGCCTGAGGCCCGAGGCCCTGGCCGTGGAGATCGACGGCATGGGGATCATGGACATCTGCGCCCTGACCATCGAGAACTCCCTGTCCTGGGTCTGCCGGCTGGCCGCGGAGGACCAGTCCAACGGCAGCGGTCCCCAGGGGGCGGTGCTGTCGGAGCGGGAGATGACCATCGCCCGGCAGATACTGAAGGAGATCGAGGCGCGGCTCAGGTTTCTGGTAAACATCGGCCTGGAGTACCTGACCCTGGACCGGACGGCCCAGACCCTGTCGGGAGGGGAGGCCCAGAGGATCCGGCTGGCGACCCAGATCGGCTCCGGGCTGACCGGGGTGCTGTACGTGTGCGACGAGCCGACGGTGGGGCTTCATCCCGCGGACGACGCCCGGCTGGTGGACACGCTGGAGCGGCTGCGAGAGCTGGGAAACACCGTGGTGGTGGTGGAGCACGACGAGGCGGTGATGCGGGCGGCGGACTTCATAGTGGACCTGGGTCCCGGGGCGGGGGAGAATGGCGGCCGGGTGGTGGCCACGGGGACCATAGACGACGTGATGGAGAGCCCCAACTCCATCACCGGGGACTACCTGAGCGGCAGGCGGACCATCCCGGTCCCCCCGCGACGGCGGCACGCCAACAAGAGGCGCCTGCTCATCAAGGGGGCCGAGGAGAACAACCTGAAAGGCGTGGACGTCCGGATACCCCTGGGCCTCCTGGTCTGCGTCTCGGGAGTCTCGGGCTCAGGCAAGAGCACCCTGGTGAACGAGGTGCTGTACAAGAAGCTGGCCCAGGTGTTCTACCGGGGCAAGGACCGACCCGGGAGGCACAAGACCATCCTGGGCCTCGACGAGATAGACAAGGTGGTCAACATCGACCAGTCTCCCATCGGGCGCACGCCCCGGAGCAACCCGGCCACCTACACCGGGACGTTCACGCCCATCCGGACCCTCTTCTCGAACCTGCCCGAGGCCAGGGTGCGGGGCTACGCGCCGGGGAGGTTCTCCTTCAACGTGCGCGGGGGCCGGTGCGAGGCGTGCCAGGGAGAGGGGTACAACCAGATCGAGATGCAGTTCCTCCCCGACGTGACGGTGCCCTGCGAGGTGTGCAAGGGCAAGCGCTACAACCGGGAGGCGCTGGAGGTGACCTTCCGGGAGAAGAGCATCGCCGACGTGCTGGACATGACGGTGGACCAGGCGCTGGAGCTCTTCTGGAACTTCCCCAAGATCCGCGCCAAGCTGGAGACGGTCCGGGACGTGGGCCTGGGCTACATCCGCCTGGGCCAGCCGGCCACCACCCTGTCGGGGGGAGAGGCCCAGAGGGTCAAGCTGTCCACGGAGCTGTCCCGCCGGGCGACGGGGAAGACGCTGTACATCCTGGACGAGCCCACCACCGGCCTCTCCTTCGAGGACTGCGCCGCCCTGCTGCGGGTGCTGCACCGGCTGGTGGACGCGGGCAACTCGGTGGTCCTCATCGAGCACCACCTGGACATGATAAAGAACGCCGACTGGATCATCGACCTGGGACCCGGCGCGGGAGACCGGGGCGGCCACGTCATCGCCACGGGCACTCCCGAGCAGGTGATGGCCGTCGAGGACTCCCACACGGGCCAGTACCTGAAGGGGGTCCTCAACGGCGCCGCGCCGCCTCCCCCCGAACGGCCGCGGCGGCGGAAGGCCGCAGCGGTGGGAGGGAGCGGCTAGAGTGGTCGATCTCAGGAAGGCGGCGGCCATCGTGGGGGTGCACGAGCACCCGACCAGGTACGCGCCGGACAAGAGCGAGCTGCAAGTCCAGGGCGAGAGCGTCATCAAGGCCCTGGAGGACGCCGGACTCTCCAAGGGGGACGTGGACGGGCTGTTCACGTCCTCTATGTCGGTGCGCAACAGCGGCCTGAACCTGGCGGACTACCTGGACCTGAACCCCCGGATGGTGGACAACACGTCGGTGGGGGGCGCGTCCTTCGAGTTCCACCTGTCCCACGCGCTGACGGCCATCGCGGCGGGGCGCATGAACTGCGCGGTGATCACCTACTGCACGCTGGCCCGCTCGGGAGGGATAGCGGTGGGCACCGGCGGCGCGGCCCGCCTGGGACACCCGCGGCTGGACCCGTCCCCCGACAGCTTCGAGGAGCTGTACGGGGTAACCACCGTGGGCCTGTACGCCATGGTGGCCCAGCGGCACATGCACCAGTACGGCACGACCCCTGAGCAGCTTGCCGAGGTATCCGTGGCGGTGCGGAAGCACGCCTCCATGAACCCCCACGCCATGTTCCGCAACCCCATCACCGTCCAGGACGTGCTGACGTCCCGGATGATCTCGTCGCCTCTGCACATCCTGGACTGCTGCGTCATCACCGACGGGGGAGGGGCGGTGGTGGTGACCTCGCCGGAGGTGGCCCGGGGGTGCAGGCGGCCGCCCGTGTGGGTGCTGGGGACCGGGGAGGGCGTGGCCCACCAGGGGGCGGGAAAGCGGGACCTGGCGTACATGGCGGCGGGCCAGACCCGGCAGCCGGCCTTCGCGACGGCGGGGGTGACCCACGGCGACATCGACATGTGCATGATCTACGACTCGTTCACCATCACCGTCCTCACGACCCTGGAGGACCTGGGCTTCTGCGAGAAGGGGGAGGGGGGCGACTTCGTGTCCGGGGGCAGGCTCCAGCTTGGCGGAGAGCTGCCCATCAACACCGACGGCGGCGGGCTGTCGTCCAACCACCCGGGGATGCGGGGGATCTTCCTGCTGATGGAGGCCACCAGGCAGCTACGCCACGAGTTCGAGGGGACCCCGCGGCAGGTGCCCGATTGCAAGATAGCCCTGTGCCACGGCACGGGGGGCGGCCTGGGCTCCCGGCACAGCGGCGGCACGGTCATCCTGGGGAGGGACTAGACGTTGACGGAGTGGAAGAAGCCCCTGCCGACCATCTCCGGGGAGACGCGCCCCTACTGGGAGGCGTGCCGCCGGGGAGAGCTCCTGGTGCAGCAGTGCGACGCCTGCCAGGCCTACCAGTTCTACCCCCGGGGCATCTGCGCGGCCTGCTGGAGCGGCGAGGTCCGGTGGGTACGGTCCAGTGGCAGGGGCACGGTCTGGACCTTCACCGTCACCCGGCAGAACCGGACGCCCGGGTTCGCCGAGGAGGTCCCCTACGTCCTGGCGTTGGTGGAGCTGGAGGAGGGGGTCAAGATGTTCACCAACATCGTGGAGTGCGACCCGGGGGATGTCGCCATAGGGATGCCGGTGGAGGTGACGTTCATCCGGGCGACGGACCAGGTTAGCGTCCCCTTTTTCAAGCCGGCATAGACTCCTGAAACTCGCTGGACAGACTCAACCCCCAATCCCCTCCCCGGTTGCTGAGCCCGTCCTCCCACCCCGTGCTCCGCGCGGGTAAGTCGGAGCCCGCAAAGGACGAGCATTCCGCCCGGGGGATAAGGAATTCCCCCACGGCTCTGCGGTGTGCTGGCGGAGGGCCAGCGGGCACCGTTCAGACCATTACTTGATCTTCAGCAGGCTGCGGAAGCGGCGGTCGCTGCGGAAGGGGCCCACGACCGCCAGGTTCAGGGCAAATTGCGAAGGTCGACTAGGCGAACCACGGTTGAGGCGACGCGCTGTACGTCGTCGGTAGTGACGGCGTCCATCCTCTCCACGACCTCGTCGACGGTGCGGACGGTCCCCAACAGGGTCTGCTGGGCGCCCATCCACATGGCGACGCTGCGGCTGTCCTCCATGCGGAGGAGCATCCTCCCCTTGGACAGCTCCCGGGCCTTGTCCAGCTCCGCCTGGGGGATGGGCTCCTGAAGGCCCGCGAGCTGCTCGAGGATGGCGCCGATGGCCTGGGCGCTCTTCCGGGGCTCCACACCGCAGTAGACGGTGAGGGAGCCACAGTCCCGAAACAGGTTGAGGGAGCTGTGGACATCGTAGGCCAGGCCCTGCTTCTCCCGCAACTCCAGGAAGAGGCGGCTGCTCATGCCCTCGCCAGGACCACGTTCATCAGCCCAAGGCGTACCGGTCGGGGTGCCCCATGGGCAGGCTGGGAAGCCCGACGATCAGGTGGGCCTGGTCGGTCTTCCGCTGCTCGACCCGCACCCGCGGGGAGGTCTGGCCGTCGACGACGGGCTGCCACTGCATGGGTGTCGCCGGCTCCCAGCCCTCCAGGGCGTCGCCCAGGAGGTCGAGCACCTCCTGGTGGGATATGTCCCCGGCCACGGAGACCACGGCGTTGCAGGGAGTGTACTGCTGTCTGACGTAGTCCAGGATGTGCTCCCGGGTCAGCCCGCTGACCGACTCCTGGCTGCCCCCACGTCCCTGCCCATGGACTGGTCGGGCCACAGGGTCTCGTCGATGAGCAGCTCGACCCGGTTGGTGGGGTAGTCGTTGACCATCCGGAGCTCTTCCAGTACCACCTCCCGCTCCTTGTCTATCTCCACGGGATCGAGGAGGGGGTTGAGCATCATGTCCACCAGGACCGAGAGGGCCCGCTCGAAGTGGGGCCTGGCAACCTTGCACCAGAAGACGGTCATCTCCCGGTCGGTGCTGGCGTTCATGATGCCGCCTACGCCCTCGATGGCCTCGCTGACGTCCCGGGCGGTGGGCCAGCTCTTGGTGCCCTTGAAGAGGACGTGCTCCAGGAAGTGGGAGACGCCTGCTACCTCGTCGGACTCGTACCGCGACCCGGCGCCGATGAAGATGCCCACGGAGACGGAGCGGGTATGGGGCATGGACGACGTGAGGACGTGAAGTCCGTTGTCCATGAGGGTACGCTGAAACATGATCACTCCCTACAAATCACCGGGCCATCGGCGCAGGCCCCGATGGATGATGGGTCCCCCGCGCCCGGGCTGCCCCGCGACGAACGACTCTCTAGCTCTTGCGCCACTCCACGTCACCGTACAGGTCGTCGGGGTGCTGCGCGGAGTCGAAGTCGCGGATCTCTTCCCTGGACCGGCCGACGGTGGTGTTGCTGCCGTGGCCGGGCAGGATCACAGTGTCGTCGGGCAGGGGCAAAATATGCCTGGATATGCTGTCCTTCACCTGTCTGAAGGCCTCGGGGCTGCGGGTCTTGCCCGGGCCGCCTGGGAACAGAGTGTCGCCGGTGAAGAGGTGGCTGCCGGTGAGCAGGCACACGGCGCCGGGGGTGTGGCCGGGGGTGTGCTTGGCCAGCAACTCCAGCTTCCCAATCTGCACCACGTGGCCGTCCTCCAGCAGTATGGAGGGGGGGACGGGAATGGCGGGGGCGTCCTCGGTGTGGGAGGCGACGGGGGCGCCGGTGCTCTCGGTCATCTCCCGGAGGCCGGCGGTGTGGTCGCCGTGCTGGTGGGTGATGATGATGGCCTTCACCTTCACGTCGCCCAGCTCGGCAAGGAGCTTCTCGGGCTCCTCGGGGGCATCGATGATAACGGCCTCGCCCGTCTCCACGCAGGACAGGACGTAGCTGTTGTTGTCTATGGGACCCATATGGGGGACCTTCACTATGCGCGTCGTGGAGTCCTCGAACTGGACCGGCATCCTTACCTCCTGCCACGGGCCTCCCCGCCGGCGGGTCGCCCGTTCCTTGTATGTCCAGGGGACCTGGCACCTGGCCCCCTAGCTAGCTAGCTACACCCATATTAGCAGAAAAGCCTCGTGGGTAGTAGGGATGGCCTTCGGATTCTCCCTCTCCTCGACCGGGGGGACTTACCCTCACCCCGGCCCTCTCCCAGGGGGAGAGGGAGAAGGCGGATATGGGTTGACACTGCCGGAGGGGCCCATCTACCATGTGGGCGTTCCACCCACTCCGGGAACTTTTTCCTATCGGCTTCCGTCAACGGTAGTAGGGGCCGGGGACGCAGCGGACGGACACGGCCCTCACCAAAGTCGGAGGTCGGGGCAATGACGAGACGAGCCGGGTACCTGACTATCGCCGTCCTGGTAATGCTGCTGTCACTGGCGGCATGCGCTGGCGAATCCGAGAGCGTGGACGGGGACTGGGCGCTTTCCATGGACGATCGTTCCATCGACGTGTATGAAGGCGGGTGGGAGTCCGAGGAATACATGGAGGAGGCGGAGGTGCTGGCGCTGCGGGCCGAGGGAGCCGCGGGGCCTGCGGGGGCCGCGGGGGCCATCTCGACCGCTACAGACACGCCGATGCCGGCGCCTACCAACCTTTCAGCGGCCGTCAAGACGGCCGTCAAGACGGAGGCGGTGGACCCGGCAGCGACGCTGTCCATGGCTGTCCCGACCCCGGCGCCCGCCGCCATGGCGGCCCCCGAGGTCCAGACGCGGATGATCGTCCGGACGGTGGACATGGCGCTGACGGTGGGGGACCTGGCCGGGGCGCTGCAGGAGGTCCAGGACCTGGCCGAGGGGATGAACGGCTGGGTGGTCCAGTCCAGCAGGCAGGAGGACCACCGGGCGTTCATATCGGTGCGGGTGCCCGCTCAGCGCGTGGACGAGACGATTGGACGCCTCCGGGAGCTGGCGACGAAGGTGGACTCGGAGGTGTCTTCCAGCCGGGACGTTACCGACGAGTACGTGGACCACCAGTCTCGGCTGAGGAACCTCACCGCCAGCGAGGAGCAGCTGCTGGAGCTGTTGGGTCAGACGGCCAAGGTGGAGGAGCTGCTGCTGGTGCAGCAGGAGCTCAGCAAAGTGCGCGGGCAGATCGAGGAGATAGAGGGCCGGATCAAGCTCCTGGAGGAGACCGCGGCCTTCTCCCTCATCAACGTGGTCCTGGAGCTGGAGCCCGCCGCGATGGAGACGGACGCGGGGATGACCGGACGGCCAGCCTGGGGGAGCCCGTCCGGTTCAGGGCTGATTTCACGGCCTCAGAGGGCATTGAGGACTTCCGGTACGAGTGGGACTTCGGCGACGGGTCGGGCCCGGTGGCCGGCAACCGCACCGTCCCCAACGCCGACGGCGTCACCCGGAGCACGGCCACCGTGACCCACTTCTACGAGGACGAGACGGACTCGCCCTTCATCGTGACCTTCGAGATAACCGGCACCGGCGAGGCCGGCGTCGCCGAGGGGGAGGACACCCTCACCGTCGTCGTGACGAGACTCCCGCGCATCGACGTGTTCGCGGGCCGGGACATGACCGTGGACGAGGGCGACCCGGTGCGCTTCAGCGGCTCCTTCACCCGGCCCGAGGAGATGTCCCAGGTGTCGTACAAGTGGGAGTTCGGGGACGGCTCCTCGCCCGTCACGGGGACCCTGGAGGCCGGGGACACGACGGCGGAGGCCGTCCACACCTACGTCAACGAGCGCCCCACGCCCTTCACGGCCACACTGACGGTGACGGGCACGGGGGACGCGGGGACGATCACCAGCAAGGACTCCACGCGGGTGCTGGTGCTGGAGTCGCCGGGATGGAGCCCCGGGGGCATATCCGGCGACGCCGTCGGCGCCCTGGGGGCCATCGGCAGGGGGCTTGGCCAGGCCGCCATCTGGGCGGGCATCCTGAGCCCCATCTGGGTGGTCGTTCTGGCGGGGGCCGCCTACGCGGCAGTCAGGCGGCGCAGACGGTCTTCCAAATAGGCAAATGGGCAAGCGGGCCAAGAAGAGCGACTAGCGGAGGATACGTGATGCTGGCTACGGTCAAGAGGGTGCTGCCGGACACGGCCGAGGTCAACCATCAGGGGCACTTGGTGATTGGGGGCTGCGACGTGGTGGAGCTGGCCGAAGGGGAGGGCTTCGGCACACCCCTGTACGTCTTCGACGAGGAGACGCTGAGGGGCCGCTGCCGGGAGTTCGTCCGGGAGTTCCGGGGACGCCACGCCGACACGACGGTGGCCTACGCCAGCAAGGCCTACATCAACCCGGCCCTGGCCCGGATCATGATGGAGGAGGGCCTGGGGCTGGACGTGGTCTCGGGCGGAGAGCTGGCCATCGCCGCGGCGGCCGGCTACCCGCCGGACAACGTCTACTTCCACGGCAACAACAAGACGGAGCAGGAGCTGCGGGAGGCGCTGGAGTACGGCATCGGGCGGGTGGTCGTGGACAACTTCCACGAGCTGGGCCTGCTGGACCGGCTGGCGGCAGAGGCGCAAAGGGTCCAGGACATCATGGTCCGGGTCTCCCCCGGGGTGGACCCCCACACCCACGTGTACACGACCACGGGGGTGCTGGACAGCAAGTTCGGCTTCTCGTTGCAGACGGGCGACGCGGAGGAGGCGATACGTGGTGCGCTGGCAAGCCGCAACCTGAACCTGGTCGGCCTCCACTTCCACCTGGGGTCTCCGCTGTTCGAAGTGGAGCCGTACCGGGTCGCCACGAAGCTGGTGCTCGAGCTGGCCTCCCGGTTCCGGGAGGAGGGACTCGCGCTGCGGGAGTTCAGCCCCGGGGGCGGGTTCGCCATCAACTACACCAGGGAGCAGAACGCGCCGTCGGTGGCGGAGTACGCCGAGGCCATCGTCTCCACCACCCATGAGACGTGTCGCGACCTGGGGATGGAGGCGCCCCGCCTTGTGGTGGAGCCGGGGCGGGCCATCGTCGGGCCCGCGGGGGTGGCCGTGTACCGGGTGGGCGCCATCAAGGACATTCCCGGGGTGCGCAAGTACGTATCGGTGGATGGGGGGATGGGAGACAACATCCGGCCGGCCCTCTACGAGGCGGCCTACGAGACCGTGGCGGCGAACAAGATGGCCGTCGAGCCGTCGGAGACGGTGACCATCGCCGGGAAGTACTGCGAGTCAGGGGACGTGCTGGTGCGGGACGCGCTGCTGCCACCCCTGGAGTCGGGCGACCTGGTGGCCCTGCCGGCCTCGGGGGCCTACTGCCTGCCCATGGCGTCGGTCTACAACCTGAACCCCCGGCCGCCCATCGTGCTGGTGAACGACGGAGAGGCCCGGTTGATCCGGCGGCGGGAGAGCTACCGGGACATCCTGAGCTGCGACCTGGTGTAGCCGCCGGCGGCGGAGCGCGCAATGTGGAAGCTGCATGGCCATGACGCCCTCGTCCAACGGCTGGACCGGAGTGTCCGGGAGGGAAGGTACGCCCACGCCTACCTGATCGCCGGACCGTCGCAGGTGGGAAAAGGCACCCTGGCGCTGGACCTGGCCCGGGCCCTGAACTGCCGGTCCCGGGAGGAGGCGCCCTGCGGTACGTGCACCCAGTGCCAGAGGATATCCGCCGGGCAGCACGCCGACGTCCGGGTCCTCAGCCTGGAGGTCAGACCAGAAGGGGCCTCCAGGACTGAGATCGGCATCGACGAGATCCGCGAGGTACAGCACCAGGCGAACCTGAAGCCGTACGAAGGGTCGCACAGGGTCTTCATCGTGGACGGGGCCGAGCACATGAGCGAGCAGGCGGCCAACGCCCTGCTGAAGACGCTGGAGGAGCCGCCCGAGCAGGTCGTCATCATGCTGCTAACCTCGGAGGAGGACGCGCTGCTGGCGACGGTGCGCTCCCGGTGCCGCCGCCTGGAGCTCCGCCCCATGGCCGTGCCCCGGGTGGCCTGCTTCCTGATGGAGCGCCACTCGACGGAGCAGGCACAAGCGGACCGGCTGGCCCGCCTCTCCATGGGACGCCTGGGGTGGGCCGTATCGGCGCTGGAGGACCCATCCCTGGAGGAGGAGCACCAGAAAGCGGTGGAACGGGTCGCCGACCTCTCCATGGGAGAGCTGGATGCCCGGTTCGCCTACGCCGCCGAGGTCGCGACCCAGCACTTCGGCAACCGCGCCCGTGCCAGGGAGTCGCTGAACACGTGGCTGAGGTGGTGGAGGGACCTGCTGCTGGTCACGGCGGGGGCGCGGGATCTCGTCTACCACGAGGAGTGGATGGAGAGCCTGGAGGCCCAGGCCTCCCGGATCACCAGCCGGCAGGCGGCGGAGGTCATCAGGTCGCTCATGGACAAACTGGAGGCCCTGGAGGACAACGCCAACTCCAGGCTGGCCCTGGAGGTGCTGATGCTGGGCCTACCGGACCGGGCCGGCGGGTCCTAGCCGACGTCGACCCAGGGGATGAACTTGCGCCACTCGTCGAGGATCGTCCGGTTGTAGAGGACGTAGTAGGGATTGGGGTAGGGGGCCTTGGGCCGCCGCAGCAGGGCCATTCCGGCCTCGGCGGGGGTGCGCCCGGCCTTGACGCGGTTACAAGGTATGCAGGCGCTGACCACGTTCTCCCAGGTATGGTCGCCGTACTGGCGCCGGGGCTTGACGTGGTCGAGGGTCAGCTCCTTGGTCTGCAGGCCGCAGTACTGGCAGGTGTGGCGGTCGCGCATGAATATCTCTTTCTTGGACAGCTTACGCTGCACGAAAGGACGCCGCACCAGGTTGACCAGGCGTATGACCGAGGGCACGGCAATCTTCGTACTGGGGGTGGATATCTCGCCGCGCCCGTTCTCCAGCAGCTCCGCCTTTCCCTTGCCCAGCAGCACCACGGCCCGCCTCACCTGACAGACGTTTATCGGCTCGTGGTTCAGGTTGAGTACGAGGACCGGAGAAGTCAGCATGGGCAATTATAATACGTCGGCGGCGATTTCCTCCAGAGGGGCACGGTTACCAGGGGAGGACGGCGCGGTACGGCCGTCACGGAGGCTCAGACTCCCAGGTCTTTGGGGATGAACCTGATGGCCCGCAGGACGGTGTCGAAGTTGTCCGCCAGGAAGGTGCCCAGCACGGAGTCGTCTATGACCCCGTCGGCGCCGCCCACGGGATAGGTCTGGACGACGGACAGCAGGGCGGAGCCCACGGCCGCGGTGATGACCACCGCCAGGCCCAACCCCAGCAGCCGGTCGACCCACCCCAGCTTCAGCCCTTTCATGAAGGCGCGAACGCCCACGCCCACCGCCACGGAGGCGAGTATGACGACGACCATAATGACGGCGAAGGAGATGATCTGCGCCTGGTTCTCGGCGTCGGTGAACCGGGAGACCAGTGGCTCGACCAGGCCGTGATAGTGCCCCGCCAGGGAGGTGCCGAGCAGGACGGCCACGCCGGTCACCGCCACGTGGATGCCGCCGATCCCCAGGCCCACCATGGCGGCGAACCCGAACGCCGCCAGGATAATCGCGTCCAGCCAGCTCATTCCGCCTCCCGCTCCCCTGGTCCGGGGCCACTGTAGCACCGGGAGAAGGGCGGAAAGAACCGATTCGGGCGCATGGTTGCCCCACTTTTCCGCAGGCCGAGCAGGACGGCGAGGCAAATGCCCCCAAAGAGATATGCGCCCAGCACGTCGCTGGGCCAGTGGACGCCCAGGTACACGCGGGACGCGCCCACGGCGAGCACCGTCAGCCAGAGCAGCACCTGCAGCAGCCGGGCCAGCCACAGTGGGCGGACCAGCCCCGCGACCAGCACGGCGACGCAGCCGAAGAACAGTACGGCGTGGGTCGCGTGGCCGCTGGGGAAGGACGGGTTGTTGGGAGCGTGGTCCAACAGGGAGAACTCGGGGCGCGGCCTGGCCACGAGCTCCTTCACGGCAAGCTGCAGCCCTTCCGGTATGAAGAGCAGCAGGGCCACCGGGGCGTCGCGCCTCTTCCTCAACACCAGGAGGACGGCGGCCAGCCCGAGGATGGACAGAGCGGCCACCAGGGGATCGCCGAGGGTGGTGACCGCCCTTGCGGCGCCCTCCAGCCAGCCGCTGTCCACGGCCTGGAACCTGGCGAGGCCCTCCCGGTCGCCGATGAAGGTATCGAACCTGGCAGCGAGATAGGCCACGGCCCCGAACACGGCCAGGGCCGCCAAGATGGCGACCCGGCGTGGCGGCGCGTTCCAAGAGCTCATCGCCTATACAGTATACCCCGCGTAGGCTATACTTCTTGGCATCATCGAACCGGCCCGGCGGCGGAAGGCGGGCACTGTGCAGCCGGGCCCTCACACACGTGTCCACGCGACGGAAGATAGCCATCGACGGTCCGGTGGCGTCGGGGAAGACCTCGGTGGGAAGGGGGGTCTCCCGCCGCCTGAAGTACCGCTTTCTGGACACCGGCCTCATGTACCGCGCCGTGGCATGGCTCGCCCTGGAACGGGGTGTGGACCCCGGCGACGAGGAGGCCGTCGGGCTCCTCGCCGAGGGGGCGTCCATGTCGGTGAGCGATTCGGAGGACGTGGAAGTCATCGTGGAGGGAGTGCAGCTGGGGGCGCAGCTCAGGGAGGCCCGGGTGGACCGGGTCGTCTCCCTGGTGGCCCGGGTCTCCCGCGTCCGCTCGGCCATGGTCCGGCTCCAGCGGGAGATAGCCCGGGGGGCCGCCATCGTGGTCGTGGGCCGGGACATAGGCACCGTCGTTCTGCCCGACGCCGACGTGAAGCTGTACCTGGAGGCCTCGGCGGGGGAGCGGGCCAGGAGGCGTAGCCTGGAGGTCCACGGCCCGGAGGCGGAGGCCGGGTATGAGGGCGTGCTGCGGGACCTGGAGCGGCGGGACGCCCTGGACTCCAGCCGCGCCGACTCGCCCCTGATACCGGCCGAGGACGCCATAGTGCTGCGGACCGACGGGCTGACGGTGGAGGGCGTAGTCGACGAGGTGGTGCGGATCGTCGAGGCAGGGCGATGGGAGTAACCTACGGGGCGGGGGCGGCGCTGGCACGAGTGTGCTTCACCGCCTTTGCCGACTGGAGGGTGGAGGGCAAGGAGGCGGTGCCGCCCAGGGGACCCCTGATCGTGGCGTCGAACCACCTGAGCAACGCGGACCCGCCCTTCCTGGCCGCCAGCATCCCAAGGCGGCTGCACTTCATGGGCAAGCGCGACCTGTTCGCCATCCCGCCGGTGGGGACCCTGATGAGGGCCATCGGGGTGCACCCGATGAACAGGGAGGGGGTGGACGTGGATGCGCTGCGCTGGAACCTGGACCTGCTGAAGAACGACGGGGTGGTGGTGCTGTTCCCCGAGGGGACCCGGAGCAGGACGCCGGGAATGCGTCAGGGGATGAGGGGGGCGGCCTACCTGGCGATCAAGTCCCAGGCGCCCGTGCTGCCCGTGGCCCTGACGGGGACGGAGAAGATCAGAAGCTACGCCCGGCTCCCCATGCCCCTGTGCAGCGTCAGGGTGAAGATCGGGGAGCCCTTCACCCTCCCGATGCTGGAGGGGAGGCCGCCGCGACCGGTGCTGGACGACCTGACCACGATGATCATGTCCAGGGTGGCGGCCCTGCTGCCGCCCGAGTACCGCGGGCACTACGCCCCGGCAAAGCCGGCGACGAAGGCCTGAGTATTGTCAAACAGGGGGGTATACACCCACCCACCTCTCATCAAAGGAGACCTACGATGCCACAGGGGTCTAAGTTCGGGATTTATGTAAACGCCAGAGAAGGCACGGTAGTCCGGATCAACTCTCCGTACTGGATCCCTGAGGAGCCGGACTGGACGTACCTCACCCCGGAGGTCAACGCGACCCTCCTACGCGTCCGCGAGCTGGCGCAGGAGCAGAAGCTGGTCTCCAACGCCGACGAGCTGGTCTGGGGCAGGATACCCCTGAAAGACTAGCGGATTGTTCTGGACTCCACCGCGGGGGTTCGCGGAGGCCGCCGCTCCTCTGAGGCGGCGCTTCCGGATGCCCGAGGCCCTGACATACCCCCAGTTCCGCAACTACTGGGCGGGGCTGCTGGTCTCCGTCACGGGGTACCAGATGCTGGTGCTCTTCTCCCTGGGATGGCTCATCACCCACGAGCTCTCGGGGGACGCCCGGTCCCTGGGATACATGAGCACCGCGGTGGCCGGACCGGCCATCCTCCTGACCCTGTTCGGCGGCGTCTTCGCCGACAAGCTGAGCCCCAAGCACCTGCTCTTCGCCACCCAGTCGGCCACCGGGCTGGTGGTCCTGGCGGTGGGGTTGCTGGTGGCCCTGGACAAGATCCAACAGTGGCACGTCCTGGTCGCCGCGTTCATCATCGGGTCGGTCCAGGCATTCGACAACCCCGCCCGCCAGAGTATCTTCCCGAGGCTGGTGTCCCGGGACGCGCTGTACAACGCCGTGGCGTTGAACTCGTCCGTCTGGACGGGCACACGGATCTTCGGCCCCCTGGCCGCCGGCATCATCATAGGCAGAACGGACACCTACGTGGCGATCTTCGCGACCGCCACAGGGTTCTTCACCATGGCCCTGGTGGCGAGGAGCCTGCAGTTGTCGGTGGTGCAGCGGGCCCACGGCAGCGTCCTGAGGGAGATGGCAGCGGGGTTCGGGTTCCTGCGGCGTCACTCGCTGTTCCTTACCCTGATCGGGATGACCTTCTTCAACGGCATGTTCGGCATGTCCTACATATTCCTGATGCCGGTGTTCGCCGCCGACGTGCTGGACGTGGGCCCGGAGAGGCTGGGCCTGCTGATGGGCGCGGCCGGGACGGGGGCGTTGCTGGGCATCGTGCTCGCCGCCAACGCCCGGCGGTTTCCCCGGAAGGGCTGGCTGCTGTTGGGCGGCGCGGCCGCCCACGGGTGCTGCCTCGTGCTGTTCGCCCTGGTGTCCGACGCGGGGCACTACCGGCTGTCCATGGTCACCCTCTTCGCCGCGGACCTGTCGGTGTCGGTCCACCTGATGATGGTGATGACCACGCTTCAGACGCTGGTGCCCGACGAGTTCCGCGGCCGGGTCATGGGCTTCTACACCATCACGTGGAGCATGATCCCCCTGGGAGGGCTGCAAGCCAGCCAGATCGCCCACCACGTCAGCCCGCCCATCGCCGTGGCCATCGGCGGGTTGGCGGTCGCGACGCTGGCCCTGGTGGTGGCCGTCACCAACCACCGGGTCCGCGACATCGGACTGCACACGGGGGCGCCGATCGGGTCCTGAAGAGATGCGCACCAGGGCCCGGAAGGTGTACAATATGGGTGTTCTACACACCCCCTTGCGGGAGATGTGTACGCCTCTTCGGGAATCGCCAATGGCTTGCTCGGCGGCTGGTTGCGCCGCTCCCCTCCCCTGGGCCCGGCCCGCGCCGGAACGACGGGTTGGATGATTTGGAGGTGCAGGACCGTATATGTTGATGGGGCCGCGGGAGGCACATGACGGCCGTCGATGACATAAAGGGCCGCCTGGACATCATGGACGTGGTATCCCACTACGTGGGGCTGCAACGTTCCGGGCGGAGCTACAAGGCGGTGTGCCCCTTCCACTCGGAGAGGACCCCGTCCTTCTTCGTGTTCCCCGAGCGCCAGAGCTGGCGCTGCTTCGGGGCCTGCGCCACGGGGGGCGACGTGTTCTCCTTCGTAATGAAGGTGGAGAACCTGGACTTCAAGGAGGCCCTGGCGCGGCTGGCCCAACAGGCGGGGGTGCAGCTCCAGGACCGGCGAGAGCGGGACAAGGCCCACGCCAACATATACGAGGTGAACGAGGCCGCGCTGGAGATGTTCGTGGAGGCGCTGGCCTCACAGCTCACGGGCGGCCCGGCCCGGGCATACTTGGAGAAACGAGGCCTGGACCAGGCGACGATAGAGGCATTCGAGCTGGGGATGAGCCCCGGGGACGGGGCGTCCCTCAAGGGCTACCTGACATCCAAGGGATACACCCAGGAGCACCTGGCCCTGGCGGGCCTGGTGACCCAGGGCAGGGACGGAGGATACCGGGACCTGTTCAGGGGACGGCTGATATTCCCCATCCGCGACCGGGAGGGCCGCCTGTCGGGTTTCGGGGGCCGCGCCCTGGGCGACGGGGGGCCCAAGTACCTCAACTCGCCCCGCAGCCCCGTGTTCGACAAGTCCCGCATACTGTACGCAGCCCACAAGGCCAAGGAGGCGGCGCGGGCGCAGGGCCTGGTCATCGTCGAGGGCTACATGGACGCCATCGCGGCGCACCAACACGGCTTCACCAACGTGGTCGCCTCCATGGGCACGGCCCTCACGGAGCAGCAGGTGGCGCTGGTGCATGGCCTGCTGGGCAGGGGCGAGCCCGCGGCAAGCCGGCGGGTCGTCCTCGCCCTGGACCCGGACACGGCTGGGCAGGAGGCCACCCTCCGGAGCATGGAGTCGTCATGGAAGGTGTTCCAGGCCAGGGCCGTCTCGCGCAGCGGAGGACCGAGCCTGTACGACCGCCGGCAGGACCTGACCCTCATGGTGGCCTCGCTGCCCCAGGGGAAGGACCCGGACGAGGTCATCCGGGAGGCGCCCCATGAGTGGCCGGCCCTGGTCGAGGGCGCGGTCCCGCTGATGGACTACCTGTTCACGGCCCTGTCGGCGCGCCTGGACCTGGCCGCCCCCCAGGGGAAGAGGGAGATGGCGGAGCTGCTGGCCCCGATGATCTACGGCACCCGGGACCCCTTCCAGCAGGACTACTACTTTCAGCGCCTGGCCTCCATGCTGGAGGTGAGCGCGGACGCCCTACAGGCAAGCCTGGGGCGTCTGAGGGCCGCGGGAGGCCGGCGGAGGGCGTCGACGGGCCGGGCCAACGAGGCCCAACAGGCATCGGCGTCGCCCTTCTCTCGCATGGACCACGACCCCCTGGAGGAGCAGGCCCTGGCGCTGCTCCTCCAGCACCCCGAGCTGGCTGGCAGCGGAGACTCATGCGCGCCTGGGAGGGAAGCATCCGGGCCCGGGGCGGAATGGGAATCCCCGGGGACGGGAGGCTTGAGGCTGGAGCATTTCCGGCGGGTCGAGAACCGAGAAGTGTTTACAAGCCTCCTGAAATGCTCCAAACTTGACGCTCTGAGAGAGGACCTGGACTACGAGATTGCGGAACACCTGGACCGAATCCTCGCCAAGGGCCTGCCGCCGACGGACCGGAAGGCCCGGGCCGAGGAGCTCAGGTTCTGCGTGCGCAGGCTGGAGGAGCGGCACCTGCGGGAGATGAACCGCGAAGAGGCTCTCCGCCTCTCGGGAGAGGAGCTGAGCGAACACCCGGAGCAGGGAGAGCGTATACTGGAGATCAACGAGCGCTTGAAGAACGTACTAACGGAGCAGAGGACAGGCCCGGCGGCCTGACCAAAAGCGCGTAAGGATGGGCAATGGCTAAGCGAAGACGGGGAAGACAAGATACCACCGACGAGCTGATCGAGGCTGCCGCGGAGGTCGAGAACGGCGAGAGGAACCTGGGGAAGCAGGAGCTCCTGAGCGTGGTCGGCGGGGTCGACACGGCGGCGGGCACCAAGAAGCTCTCGGACGAGTCCCCGCCGATGGTACAGGCCGCCGCCAGGGAGGCCTGGGGCCAAGCAACGGCCACCGCGACCCAGACAGAGGGCGCCCCGGAGGCCACTCAGGAGAACGAAGAGGCCGAATGGGAGCAGGAGGTGGAGGGGACCGAGGTCCTGGACGACCCGGTGCGGATGTACCTACGGGAGATCGGCCGGGTGCACCTGCTGACCTCCAAGGACGAGAGGGTGCTGGCCCGTAAGATGGAGGGCGGACGGCACCTGGACAACCTGGTGAAGGAGCTGACCGAGCTGGAGGGGAGGTCCCCCAAGGCCTGGGAGGCCTGCATCGCTTTGCTGGAGCGTCTCAGCCAGTCGGCGCCCCTGGTGGGCTCCCTTGGGGAGAACCTGGGCCTGCCCAGGCACCTGACCCTCTCCCAGATAACGGACCACCCCAAGCTGCGGGCCGCCATCGACGCCGAGCTGAACCCGGAGCTGATGGAGAGCATCGCAACGGACCTGGAGGTGGAGGTCACGGACGTGACCCGGATGGTCATCCAGCTCTCACTGGATAGCTGGATCCTGCCGACGGACGTGATCGACGTGCTGGAAGACTGCACCCTGGAAGAGATGATGGAGGCGGTGGACACGTCAGACTGCTACTTCCAGCTCCAGTCCATGGAGAGGCTGTTCCAGGCCTTCTTCGGGCGCATCCGGGCCGAGGGGATGAGGGCCCAGGGGCACCTGACCGAGGCGAACCTGCGGCTGGTGGTCAGCGTGGCCAAGAAGTACATCGGCCGGGGCATGGCGCTCTTGGACCTGATCCAGGAGGGCAACATCGGCCTGATCCGGGCCGTGGAGAAGTTCGACTACCGCAAGGGGTACAAGTTCTCGACCTACGCCACCTGGTGGATACGCCAGGCCATCACCAGGGCCATCGCCGACCAGGCCCGGACCATACGCATCCCCGTACACATGGTGGAGACGATAAACAAGCTGATGAGGCAGCACCGGCGCCTGCTCCAGGAGTACGGCCGGGAGCCGACTCCCGAGGAGATCGGCAGCGCCATGGAGGTGATGCCGGAGAAGGTGGAGGAGATCCTGAAGATATCCCAGGAGCCCGTGTCCCTGGAGACTCCCATCGGGGAGGAGGAGGACAGCCACCTGGGGGACTTCATCGAGGACCGGAGCGCCCCGGCCCCGTCGGACGCAGCCTCCTTCCAGCTCCTGAAGGAGCAGATCCAGGAGGTGCTGGACACCCTGACGGACCGGGAGAGCCGGGTGCTGCAGCTCCGCTTCGGCCTGGAGGACGGGCGCAGCCGCACCCTGGAGGAGGTGGGCAGAGAGTTCGGGGTGACCAGGGAGCGCATACGTCAGATCGAGGCCAAGGCCCTGCGCAAGCTGAGGCACCCCACCCGCTCCCGCAAGCTGAAGGACTTTCTCGAATAGGCGCCCGCAGGATGAAGCACGCCACCGGGACGGGTGGTGTCATGGGCCGTCAAGGAATGCTCAAAACCGGTTCTCCACGAGCCTTGGAGCTTGTTGATACACGGTGATATACTCCGGGCCGACCTGGTTTGGTGAGGAGGATGTCCCTGTGGAAGAGCATGTAATTCCCAAGTGTCACACCTGCGAAATCGGACAGCTGGTGCCCCTCTCGGACTACGGGAGCCAGGGAGCCGCCGTGCACTACAAGGCCTGGGTCTGTGTGAACCCGGACTGCGGCTTCAACATCAAGATCAGGAACGGCGACATCTACCTGAACGAGCCCATCAGCAGCGGCAGCATGCACTCCCCGCGAGTGCGCTAGAAGTCCAAGGTCCGGCCAGAGCGCCGGCGCGTCCCTTCCCGGTTTCAGGTCCCACTCCTTAGGAAGGCTGTCTACACAATGGATGCAGGTTACGACTACCTACTTGTCAGATCCAGCCTACAGCAAAAGTTCATCCGGGCCTCGGCGATCTTCCTGCTGGTCACCGGGGCCGTGCTCCTTTCGGCGGGTGTCGCCTACTTCATCTACGCTGGCAAGGCCCGCTCCGACCTGGACGATCTGAACGTCGCCGTGACGCCGGCCGAGCCCGTCGGTCCCCCGGCGGCGGTCCAACCCAAGCCTCCGGCGCCCTCGAGCGAGACGACGAGCCCGGCCGTACAGAGCCCGCCCGCCGTCTCCGTCCCGGCCACCGAGTCCGAGCCGGCCGTCGCGCCGCTGCTGCCGAGCGTGGAGGTCCCCGCGCCTCCCGTCGACACCACCACCACCCTGGTGACGGAGCCGGAGCTGGTGGGCCCGCTGGTGACCACCTCGTCCATCTCCGACCGGACCCTGTATCCGGCAGAGGCAGTCACTCCCTCGTACTGGGGGAGCCTGGATTCCTACGAGCCTCTTCCCTACGTGGAGGCCAAGATGCTGGAGGGGTTCCTCGCCGTCGACGCCACCTCTTTCGCCCCGACGGGGACCCTGGCGCCGCCCACCGGGATATACATTCCGGCCATCAACGTAGAGACGCAGGTCGAGGCGCTGCAGATACTGGACCTCGGGGACAGCCGGGCCTACGAGACGCCCAAGCACGTGGTGGGCCACATACCCGAGTCCAGCAACCCGGGAGAGGTGGGCAGCGTCTGGATGTTCGGGCACCTGGAGAGCCCCATAGCCAGCGAGGGCAACGTCTTCTACAACCTGCCCAAGATCCCCGACATGCTGCGCCAGGGCAGGGCCGTGTACACGGTGGTGGAGAGCGGCGGCATAGACTACCTCTACCAGATCACCGAGGCCTTCGTGGTCCACGCCGACGACCTTCGCATGGACTACTCGTACCTGAAGAACCTGAAGCCCGAGTACGCCCACCTGGACCCGGCCGGGTCGAACATCCACATGGTCACATGCGTCCCAAGGCTGGTCTACGACAACCGCCTTGTGGTCAGCGGAGAGCTGGTGGGCGTCCGGTAAGGGCCGGCCCGCCTGCCGTCCCCACCGTTCCCCGCGCTCCGGTCCCGTCCCGGACCTCCCGCCGAGGCCCCTGGGGGCTACACAAGGCGCCTCTTTGCCCTTAGAATCACATCTTGACTAGACGGCAGGAGGTCCACTTATGTCTACCGAGGGAAAGGTCCGCGTCGAGAGAGACTCTATGGGCACGATGGAGGTGCCCATCGACGCGTACTACGGCGCTTCCACCCGAAGGGCCCAGCTAAACTTCCCCATCAGCGACCTGCGATTCTCCCGGGGGTTCATCCGCGCCCTGGGGCTGATAAAGCTGTCGGCGGCCAGGGTCAACGCTGACCTTGGCCTGCTGGACGCCCCGGTGTCCGAGGCGATACAGTCCGCCGCCCGGGAGGTGGCCGACGGCCGGTGGGACGACCACTTCGTGGTGGACATCTTCCAGACGGGGTCGGGCACGTCCACCAATACCAACGCCAACGAGGTGATCGCCAACCGGGGCACGGAGATCATGGGCGGGGAGAAGGGGTCCAGGCTGGTGCACCCCAACGACCACGTCAACATGGGGCAGTCCTCCAACGACGTGATCCCCACGGCCATACACCTGTCGGCGCTGACCCAGATATCCCAGGAGCTGGCGCCGGCCCTGAAGAGGCTCCAGGCCTCCCTGCAGGACAAGTCCGAGGAGTTCTGGCCGATAATCAAGACGGGCCGGACCCACCTGCAGGACGCGACGCCCATACGTCTCGGCCAGGCATTCCTGGGCTTCGCAGGGCAGGTGGAGATGGGCGTCGAGCGGCTCGGCCACGCCCAGCTGGAGCTGTCCCAGGTCGCCCTGGGCGGGACGGCCGTGGGCACGGGCGTAAACACCCATCCCGAGTTCGCCTCCCGGGTGTGCCGGGTTGTCTCAGACCTGGCCCAGGTGCACGTACGGGAGACGGAGAACCACTTCCAGGCCCAGAACGCCCTGGACGCCGTGGTGGAGGCCTCGGGGGTGCTGCGCACGGTGGCAGTAAGCCTCAACAAGATCGCCAACGACATCCGGTGGATGGGGTCGGGGCCCCGGGCGGGCATCGGGGAGCTGGTCCTGCCGGAGGTCCAGCCGGGAAGCTCCATCATGCCGGGCAAGGTGAACCCGGTCATTGCCGAGTCGGTCATCCAGGTGGCGGCCCAGGTGGTGGGCAACGACGCGACCGTGGCCATGGCGGGCCAGGGGGGCTACTTCGAGCTGAACATGATGATGCCCGTGGCGGCGTACAACCTGCTGCAGTCCATCTCGCTGCTGACAACCTCGGCGGACAACTTCACCGAGCAGTGCGTGAAGGGCCTGCGGGCCACCGACACGGGCCCCGCGATGGTGGAGAAGGGCCTTATGCTGGGCACCGCCCTGTCGCCGGCCATCGGCTACGACAAGGCCGCGGAGATCGCCAAGGAGGCGGCGGCCACGGGGAGCACCATCCGGCAGACGGCCCGCGAGAAGGCGGACCTGGGAGAGGACCGGCTGGACGAGCTGCTGGACCCGGTGAAGATGACGGAGCCGGGGCTGGGGGCAGGGCCCGCGGGGGGATAGCCGGCCCCAGAGACACGCCCGACGCCTTGACGCCGCTTTCGTCGCCCGCGTATACTCGAACCAGATACGGAAACGGCTGCGAAGGGGAGTAGTACGCCGCAAAGCGGGGCTCAGAGAGCCGGATGAGCTGTGAGCCGGCGCCTGCGCCGCGGCGGAATGGGCCCCGGAGCCGCAGGCCGATGTCCCACTCCCGGAAGCGCATCATGCCCCGGAGGAGGACCTAGGCCGAGCCGGTTCGGCCCCGTTACAGGCCGGCGGAGCGGCGGCACCGTGCACGGGCCCCCGCTCCGGCCAAAGAGATTCCGGCGGCCCACGCTCAGGCGCGCCGCCGGATAAGAAGGGTGGCACCGCGGGAGCTCCCCGTCCCTTGTGGGCGGGGAGCTCGTCATTTCAGGGGGGCCATGTACTATCCCACGCTAGAGCAGGCGGCGGAGCTGGCGGACCGGGGGAACCTCCTCCCCGTGTACCGGGAGATCGACGCGGACTTGGAGACCCCCGTGACCGCCTATCTGAAGGTAGTCCGGCCTCCGTTCTCGTTCCTGCTGGAGAGCGTGGAGGGAGGCGAGCGGCTGGCCCGGTACAGCTTCATCGGCACCGAGCCTTACTCGGTGCTGAAGACGGGCCCGGGCCAGCCCGACGGCGCCGTGGACCCCCTGGCGCCCATCAAGAGGGAGCTGGACAGGTACCGGCTCATCCCCATACCCGACCTGCCCAGGTTCCACGGCGGGGCGGTGGGGTACCTGGCCTACGACGTGGTCCGGTACTTCGAGCCCAGGGTGCCCGCGCCGCCCGAGGATCCCCTGGGGCTGCCCGAAGCGATGCTGATGTTCCACGACACCATCCTGGTGTTCGACCACCTGAAGCACAACATCAAGGTGGTCAGCCACGTCCGCCTGGACGGGGACCTGGAGCGGGCCTACGGGGAGGCCACCGCCCGCATCGACCGGCTGGTGGAGCGGCTGGAGGCGCCCCTGGAGATGCCCCCGGGGATGCAGGCGCCCGGGGACGGGCAGCGGGGCAACCCGGTCACCTCCAACTTCGCCCGAGAGGAGTTCTACGACATCGTCGAGCGGGCCAAGGAGTACATATACGCCGGCGACGTCATCCAAGTGGTGCCGTCCCAGCGGCTGGAGCGCAGGACCGACGCCCACCCCTTCCAGGTGTACCGGGCCCTCCGGGCCACCAACCCCTCGCCCTACATGTATTACCTCCACCTGGACGACTTCCACATAGTGGGCGCCTCCATCGAGACCCTGGGCAGGGTGGAGGACGGCACGGTGGTCACGCACCCCATTGCGGGCACCAGGCCCAGGGGAGCCACCCCCGCCGAGGACGCCGCGCTGGAGGAGGAGCTGAGGACCAGCGAGAAGCAGAGAGCCGAGCACATCATGCTGGTGGACCTGGCCAGAAACGACGTGGGCCGGGTAAGCGACATCGGCACCGTGCGGGTGACCAGCCTGATGGACGTGGAGCGGTACAGCAGGGTGATGCACCTGGTGTCCCACGTGTCGGGGAAGCTGAACGCCGAGTACACGCCCTACGACGCCCTGAGGGCCTGCTTCCCCACGGGGACCCTGTCCGGGGCCCCGAAGGTCCGGGCGATGGAGATAATAGCGGAGCTGGAGGGCCAGAAGCGGGGCCCCTACGGGGGTGCGGTGGGATACTTCGGATTCTCGGGCAACATCGATACCGCCATAACCCTGCGCACCGGCGTGATCAAGGACGGGGTGGCCTACGTCCAGGCGGGCGGCGGCATCGTTGCCGACAGCACCCCCGAGGACGAGTACCAGGAGACCCTGGACAAGGCCGGTGCCCTGCTGAGGGCCATCGACCGGGCCGAGGGACTGGGATAGGAGGTGTGATTGCGGGCCAAGGCGACTTTCTAGCAGAGATGTGTCACTGGCCCAGAGTCAGTTTAGGAGACTACATCTGACCGGAGGCATTTGATGGGGTTCGCACTTCCTGCCATCCATGGAGTTGGAGGACTGGCACATCGGACCCTACTGACGGCATTGCTGTGCTTGACAGCAGCCGCGCTGCTGACCGCTTGTGACGACGGGGACGAGCCTGCAGCCAGGACTTCCCCGACCACAACCCCGGAACCGACATCAACGGCCATACCTGCAGCCACCACTCTCCCGACCGCAATCCCGGAACCGGCAGCAACGCCTGTGTCGACACCTACGCCGGCCCCCCCAAGCCCTAGCCCTACTCCGGAGCCGACTGCCTTGCCCGTCACCGGGGAGCTCAGCGTCGAGTTGACCCCTGAGACCCGTTGGCAGGACCTGTTCGACGCATTCACCGAATCGGAGCTGGACTGCATTCGCATGGAGCTGGGCGCCCAGCTGTTTACAACAGCATCGCAACGGCTCGTCATGTCGGAAGGCGGGACACAGCCGTGGGAGCCGCAGGTGTTCGGCTGCCTGTCCCAGGGAACAGCCATCGAGCTCATGCTGTCCGCCCTCTTAGAAGACATGTCCGAATTGAGCGAGCATGCTGAGCAGTGCCTGCGGCATCTGCTGTCCGAGGTCGACGTGGCCATGATAGTCGCCGCGTCACTGCCCGATGCGAGTCCCAACGACGCTCAGGCAATAGGGGCGGCGTTCACGATAGGCGTGCTGGCATGTGTTCCTCCCGACCTGATAAGGGGCGTACAGACGAGCGGGAACATGCTCTGGAGCCATCCCACGGGAGGCTCTGTCGTCAACGCTCCCACTGCGATCGACGGCGTCATATATGCGGGGTCCGACGACAACCACGTGTACGCCCTGAGCGCCGCTACGGGAACGGAGCTGTGGAGATTCGAGGCGGGAGACGTGGTCCGTTCGTCCCCGACCGTGGTCGACGGTGTGGTGTACGTGGGATCCAACGACAATCACGTATATGCCCTGGATGTAGAGACCGGAGCCGAGTTGTGGAGCTACGACACGGGCAATTGGGTCCAGTATTCCCCTGTGGCAAGCGGCGGGGTCGTCTACATCAGGGCGCTGGCCGACGGGGACCAGAAGCTCCACGCTCTCGACGGCCTGTCGGGGGAGCGTCTGTGGGTTTCCGAAGTCCCCTATCCCTACATTGATGAGTTCGCTCTTGCGGTGGTCGGCGGCAAGGCCTACGTGCCGGGCGAGTTCGGCGAATCTCACGCCCTGGACGCATCCACCGGAGAGACGGTCTGGAGCTTCAGTGCAGGGGGTGGGGCGGAATCGGCACCCGCAGTCGTGGAGGGAGTCGTGTACCTTACGGCTGTCAACACCGCCCATGCTCTTGATGAGGAGACCGGGGAGACCATATGGAGCTATGGAACGGAGAGATTCCCCGCCAGGGACTTCCCGGCGGTGGTGGAGGACGGCGTCTACTACTTCTCGCCCGACAACATCCTCTACGCCCTTGATGCGTCAACAGGCGAACCCGTCTGGTCCTACCGGGCGAGCGAGCTCATAAACACAAAGCCCCTGGTCGCTGAAGGCATGGTGTACACGGGGTCGGAAGACGGCCGGTTCTACGCTCTGGATGCCGCGACCGGCAGGCTTGTTTGGAGTCGTGAAGGAACGGGTTCGAGCCTGGCGTCGCCCGCGGTCGTGGTCGGCGTGCTGTACGCTGAGTCCAGCGATGGAAATCTGACAGCTCTGGACGCGGGGACGGGTGAAGAACTCTGGAAATTCCAGAAGGGATACTTCGACGGCGTTCCGTCCTACACAGAGGACGGCAATGTGGTGTACGTGGGTTCCCTGGACGGCAGCATATACGCATTCGTCGCTCCTTAGCGCGGACGGCCGCCTCTGATCAGAGCGGCCTGACGGAGTGTCCCTTCACCACAATGACGAGGCAGTGGGCGTGAGTGGAGATCCAACGGCAGATTGCCTGGATGCCAACTGGGTGGAACTCATCTGGCCGGTGAGGACCACCTGCTCCGGCCCACGGCGGGCGATGACCCCATGCCGTCTGTCACGGGCGGCGACATTGTGTGCCACTACTGGCCCACTCTCGCGCTGAATAGGGCCTGGTCTCTACGAAGTAGCGGATCCAATCCAGTGATTGGAATCTCGGATTTCCTGGAGTATGGCGAGTTGGTCATTGTCGCCTTTGGCCCTTTCCCGGAAATACTGGCGTCGATAAGCTGCCCGGAGTCTGCCGCCCTGTAGCACCTATGGTATCCTGTTGCCGTCACTCCCCCCTTCTCCAACCCAGGATGTTGTGTGGTTCCCAGGGCCCGTCAGCCTGGGAGCTTTTCTTGTCGCCATCCAATGTCGCCATTGGGATTGAATCTGTTGCCAGTGGCGCGGTGCGCTAGGTACAATTGGGTACGTGTTGTATCGCTCTAGGAGATAGATATGTTGTTGTCTTTCTTCCATACGGGGTTCGTGGTGAAGGACCTGGAGACGTCGGTGGCCTTCTACCGCGACGTGATGGGCCTGAAGCACGAGTTCACCTCGGAGCGCACGGGCGAGTTCGCCGAGAGGGTCGTGGGGTTCAAGGACGCCCACCTGAGGATCGCCTTCCTGAACATGGACAACGGGCACCACCTGGAGCTGGTGCAGTACATAGTGCCGGAGGGCTCCCAGGCCAGGTTCGAGCGCAACGACCTTGGGGCGTCCCATCTGGCCTTCTTCGTGGAGAACATGGATGAGTACCACGCCGCCATGTCGGGCCGGGGGCTGAGGTTCATCGGGCCCCCCGCCACGCTGGTGGAGAATGGCAAGGTGATGCGCAAGGCGGCCTACGCCCAGGACCCGGACGGGAACTGGCTGGAGTTCGTAGAGCTGTTCAAATGATACTGCTCATCGACAACTACGACAGCTTCACCTACAACCTGTACCAGTACCTGTGCGAGCTGGGAGCCCAGGTCACGGTGAGGCGCAACGACAAGATCACGGCGGAGGATGTGGAGGCCATGTCCCCGGCGGGGATCGTGGTGTCCCCGGGGCCGTGCACGCCCACAGAGGCGGGCATCTCCAAGGACGTGATCCTCAGGTACGGGGCCAGCATACCCACCCTGGGGGTCTGCCTGGGCCACCAGTGCGTGGGACAGGCCTACGGGGGCCGGGTGGGCCGCGCCGGAGAGATCATGCACGGCAAGACCTCCATGGTCCACCACGACGGGCGTGGGGTGTTCCACGGCCTGCCCAATCCCTTCGAGGCCATCCGCTACCACTCCCTGGCGGTCCATCCCGACAGCCTGCCCGACTCCCTGCAGGTCAGCGCGTGGACGGACGACGGGACCATCATGGGGCTGCGGCACAAGGAGCACCCGGTGGAGGGGGTCCAGTTCCACCCCGAGTCCATCATGACCGCCGTGGGGAAGGACCTGCTCCGGAACTACCTGGACAGGGTGGAGCGGGGCCCATGAGGCGGCCATCCTCCCCGGGCCGCGTGCTAGAATGAGTCGAGCCGACCGTTGATCAGAGAAGCCATAGAGACCGTCGTTTCGGGCGCCTCCCTCAGCATGGAGGAGTCGGCCGCCGCCATGCGGGAGATCATGGACGGGGAGGCCACTCCGGCCCAGATATCAGCCTTCATCACGGCCCTCCGGATCAGGGGAGAGACAGCGGAGGAGATTGCCGGCATGGCCACGGTCATGCGGGACATGGCCTTGCCCCTGGATGTGGATGGGCCCCTGGTGGACACGTGCGGAACGGGCGGGGACGGAAAGGGCACCTTCAACGTCTCCACCGCCGCGGCCTTCGTCGCGGCCGGGGCCGGCCTCCGGGTGGCCAAGCACGGGAACCGGGCGGCCTCGGGCATATGCGGGAGCGCCGACGTGCTGGAAGCGCTGGGCGTAGAGGTGGACCTGGACCCCGCAGGGGTGAAGCGGTGCATACTGGAGGTGGGGATCGGGTTCATGTTCGCCCCCACATTCCACCCGGCGATGCGCCACGCCGGGCCGGTGCGGCGGGAGATCGGAATACGGACCGCCTTCAACATCCTGGGCCCCCTGACCAATCCGGCCAGGGCCCAGAGGCAGCTCATCGGCGTCGCGGAGCCGGAACTGGGCAAGAAGATGGCCCGGGTCCTGGCCCTCATGGGGTGCCAGGGCGCCCTGGTGGTCCACGGGGACGACGGCCTGGACGAGGTCTCCCTGGGTGCCGTCAACCGGGCCTGGGAGCTGAAGGACGGCTCGGTCCGCTCCTTCAGCTTCTCGGCGGAGAATTTGGGGCTGCCCCGTGTGACCATCGACCAGATCGCGGGGGGCACCAAGGAGGAGAACGCGGCGACGCTGCGCCGCACGTTCCAGGGAGAGCCGGGCCCCATCAGGGACGTTGTCGTGGCGAACGCCGCGGCGGCCCTGATGGTGGGAGGCGCTGCGGGCAGCCTGAGGGAGGGGGTCGGCCTGGCCCAGAGGACCATCGACGGGGGCGAGGCCCTCCGCAAGGTCGACGGGCTGGTGGAGGCGAGCCGGCGGCTGGCGTGACACCCATGGCCCGGACGGTCGACATGAACGAGGCGGGACTTCGGTAGGATGGCCGCCATACTGGACGAGATAGTTGCCTCCAAGCGGCGCGAGGTGGAGGAGAGCAAGGGGCGAACGCCGTTGGAGACCCTGGAGGAGCACATAGCCTGCCAGCCCCCCGCCCTCAACCTGTCGGGGGCGCTGCTGGGAGACAGGGTCCGGCTGATAGCCGAGGTGAAAAAGGCGTCCCCCTCCCGGGGGCTCCTCGCCCCGGACTTTGACCCCGTCCGCCTGGCGACGACGTACGTGGAGAACGGGGCGGCGGCGGTCTCAGTCCTGACGGACCCCAGGTTCCAGGGCACGCTGGATGACCTGGCGGCGGTGAAGGCGGCCCTGGCGCCCTTTGGCGCGCCCGTGCTGCGCAAGGACTTCGTCTTCGACCCGTACCAGGTGTACGAAGCCAGGGCCCACGGCGCCGACGCCATCCTGCTGATAGTCTCCATCCTGTCCCCCGCCGACCTGAAGGAGCTGCTGGCCCTGGCCCGCCGGTCCTGGATGCAGTGCCTGGTGGAGGTGCATAGCGCCGACGAGCTGGAGACGGCGCTGGAGGCGGGCGCGGAGATAATCGGCATCAACAACCGGGACCTGCGCACCTTCCACACCAGCCTTTCGGTGACGGAGGAGCTTGCCCCCCGCGTTCCCAGGGGCAGGGTGGTGGTGAGCGAGAGCGGGATCAGCGAGGCCGACCACATGCGGGCCCTCCGGCGCCTGGGCGTGCACGCCGCCCTGGTGGGCGAGGCCATCGTGACGGCCCCCGACGCGGGGGCAAGGGTCAGGGAGCTGGCCGGCCCCTAGGTCCCGGCCAGCCGCGTTATGTAAAGGACAGGCGTCTTGATCGAAGGCTTGGTGGGCGTCACCCTGTGGACCGAGGACCTGGAGCGTCTCGTAGCGTTCTACCGGGACACCCTGGGCCTGCGGCTCCGCAGCCACCACGGGGACTTCGCCAACTTCGATTTCGGGGGCGTGCGGCTGAACCTCGGCCTTCACGACGGTGTCCAGGGCCGGTCCAGGGACCCCCACCGGATCATGGTGAACCTGGGAGTCCGGGACATCCACCAGGAGCGCCGCAGGCTGGGCAAGCTGGGCGTGCGGTTCATCCGCGAGCCGGAGCAGGAGCACTGGGGAGGGTGGGTGGCCACCTTCCTGGACCCCGACGGGAACGTCCTCCAGCTCCTGCAGCAGCCCGAGGGATAGCGGCCGGTACCGGGCGGTCGGACTCCCTGGACGGAGGATGAGCCCTATGCTATCTTCTCTTCACAGGGGCACGGGTCCAGGGACCATTCCCTTCTAAATGCCAAGCCTGGAATCCGGGAGGTGGAGTTGACCGGAGCGCTGGACGGCAGGGTAGCACTGGTTACCGGCGGAGGCTCGGGAATAGGCCGGGCGGCCTCCCTCGCGCTGGCCGCCGAGGGGGCGAGGGTGGTCGTGGCGGACGTGGCAACTAAGGGAGGCGAGGAGACCGCGTCCATGGTCCGGGAGCGGGGCGGAGAAGCCCTGTTCGTCAGGACCGACGTGACCAGCGCCGCCGAGGTCGAGGCGATGGTCGCCCGGGCGGTGGACGCCTACGGGCGGCTGGACTGCGCCTTCAACAACGCGGGCGTCCAGCTCGAGGTCCAACGGGGCGCCGGCACGCTGTCGGCCGACTGCACCGAGGAGGTGTTCGACCGGACGCTGGCGGTCAACCTGAAGGGCGTGTGGCTGTGCATGAAGTACGAGGTCCCGCGGATGCTGGAAGCCGGGGGCGGCTCCATCGTCAACACCTCGTCGGCGGCCGGGCTGGTGGGCATAGAAGGGCAGCCGGTGTACGTCGCCAGCAAGCACGGGGTCATCGGCCTGACCAAGTCCGCGGCGTTGGAGTACGCCGCCTCGGGCCTGAGGATCAACGCGGTGTGCCCGGGCTCGACCCAGACTCCCATGATCGACGACATCACCGGCCCAAGCTCCTGCATCGGCGCCAGCTTGGAGCGAACGTGGTCGTGCTTTACGTCCGACATGAGCAGGCCGAGCGCCGAGTTGACCCCCGGCGTCAGCGGCACCAGCAACGTCGGGATGCCCAGGTCCAGGGCCAGCCGGCAGGCGTGCATGGGGCCGGCGCCGCCGAAGGCCACCAGGGTGAACTCCCGGATGTCGTAGCCGCGCTGGGACGACACCGCCTTGATGGCCTCCTCCATCTTCACGTTGATGATGCGCAGGATGCCGTCGGCGGCCTCGTGCAGGCTCAGCCCCAGGGGCCCGGCGATGCGCTCCTCTACCAGTCCCTCGGCCTTGTTCTTGTCGAGCTGGAGGCGGCCGCCGAGGAAATGGTCGGGGTCCAGCACGCCCAGGATGACGTTGGCATCGGTGACGGTGGCGTTCTCGCCGCCCCGGTCGTAGCAGATGGGGCCGGGGTCGGCGCCGGCGCTGTCGGGTCCCACCTGGAGCGCCCCCACCGAGTCGATGCGCGCGATGGTGCCGCCGCCGGCGCTCACCGTGTGGATGTCCAGCATGGGCAGGCTGATGGGGCGCTGGCTGATGCGCCCCTGGGTGGTGACCACCGGGCGCCCCTGGTGGATCAGCGCCACGTCGCAACTGGTGCCGCCCATGTCGAAGGTGATGATGTTGTCGATGCCCACCTTGCCGCTGGCGCCCAGGGACGAGATCACACCGCCGGCGGGGCCGGAAAGCACCGTGGCCACGGGGATGCGCGCCGAGGTCTTGAACGTGGACACGCCGCCGTTGGACTGCATGATGTAGAGCTGCGGCGTGGTGACCCCCATCTCCCGCAGGCGGTCCTCCAGCGCGCCCAGGTAGCGGCTCATCACCGGCGCGATGTAGGCGTTGATGACCGTCGTGCTCATCCGGTAGAACTCGCGGATCTGCGGCAGCACCTCGCACGACAGCGACAGGCTCGCCTCCGGGAACTCTTCGGCCATGATCTTCTTGACGGCCAGCTCGTGGTCCAGGTTGAGGAAGGAGAACAGGAAGCACACGGCCACGGACTCGACGCCCTTGGCCTTGAGCCGGCGGATGGCTTCCGCCGCCTGTCCCGGGTCCACCGGCGTGAGCGCGTTGCCCTGGAAATCCACTCGCTCGCGCACCTCCTCGGTGGTGTAGGGGGCGGCCAGGAGGCGCGGCTTCTCGAAGAACAGGTCGTAGGTCACCGGCCCGTAGCCCCGGCTCTGCTCCATGACCTCGTAGATGCCGCGGAAGCCCTCGGTCACCAACAGTCCGGTGACCGCTCCCTTTTCCTCCAGGAGGGCGTTGGTGCCCACGGTGGTGCCGTGGGAGAAGAAGCTCACGTCACTGGCCGGGACGCCCCGGTCGAGCAGTTCCCGGACCCCGTTGAGCACCGCCTGGAACGGTTCTTTCGGAGTCGAGGGCACCTTGGTGATGCTGATCTCGCCGCTGTCCTCGTTGAAGAAAACGAAGTCGGAGAAGGTTCCGCCGGTGTCCACCGCTACTCGATATCGGGCCATCGGAGTTGCGTTAACATGATTTGTGGGGGGGTTCAATTTCCGCGCCGGCGACGGTGCCGGAAGGCCGGAAGGCCGACGCGCGAGCGCCGCGGGGCGGGGTTTTCACCTCTCCGCGCTGCTTGACAGTCGCCGCGGTTTCCCGATAGAGCAGTGCCAGAAAACTTCGCGGCCACAGGATCCGCCGCGGTGACGCGGCGGCCGGAGAGGAGCACTCATGATCGAAGGTTTGCAGGGGAAAGTGGTGATCGTCACGGGTGGAGGGCACGGCATCGGCAAGGCCTATTGTGAAGGCTTTACCAAGTCCGGTTCGCGCGTGGTGGTGGCCGACATCGACGGCGCCGCGGCGGAGAAGGTGGCCGCCGACCTGGGCAAGATGAGCGAGGCCGGTTCCCTGGCGGTGCAAGTGGACGTGTCCGACGACGACTCCACCAAGCAGATGGTGGCCAAGACCGTCGAGCAGTTCGGCCGGGTGGACGTGCTGATAAACAATGCGTCGATTTTCGCCACCATTCCCATGAACCGGGGCCTGATCGAGGAGATCAGCATCGAGGAATGGGACAAGCTCATGTCCGTGAATCTGAAGGGTGTGTTCCTCTGTTGCCGCGCGGTGCTGCCGCAGATGCGCCAGCAGAAGTCCGGCAAGATCATCAACGTGGCTTCCGGCACCGCGCTCTCCGGCCCTCCCGGACGCATTCACTACGTCGCCTCCAAGGCCGGCGTCATGGGCTTCAGCCGCACCCTGGCGCGGGAGGTGGGGGATGACAACATCCAGGTCAACATCCTGTGCCCCGGCTCGACCCTGTCCGAGGAAAACCCCACCGAGGAGATCCTCAAGATGCGCCAGAGCAACATCGGCGTGCGCGCCATCAAGCGCGTCCAGGTGCCCCAGGACCTCGTCGGTGGCGTGCTGTTCATGGCCTCGCCTCTGGCCGACTTCATGACCGGCCAGACCCTGGTGGTGGACGGCGGCCAGAACATGCACTGACCGCGGCCTTCTCTGTCGCTCCCGCGGAACAGGCTGTGTCAAGACACGCCGGCACCATCGGCCGGCTCGTTGAGCTGCTCGGCCGGGCCGCCGTCCTCACCGACCCCGCCGAACTGGACCTGCACGCCTGGGATGCTCTGAGCCACGGCCGCATCCACCCCGCGCACCCCATCGCCCCCGTTCCTCCGCTGTGCGTCTGCACTCCGGCCGGCACCGCCGAGGTCCAGGGCGTGGTCCGGCTGGCCAACGAGGTCCGGGTGCCGCTGGTGCCCTACGGCGGCGGCTCCGGACTCATGGGCGCGGCCGCCTCCCTCACGCCGGGCATCGTCGTGGACCTGCGGCGGATGAACGCCGTCCTGGAAATCGACGCGGACTCGCTTGCCGCCCGGGTCCAGGCCGGGGCCGTCTTGGAGAGCGTCGACGCGGAGTTGCACGACTCGGGCCTCATGCTGGGCCACGACCCCTGGACCCTGCCGGTGGCCACGGTGGGCGGCACCGTCTCCACCGACGGTCTCGGCTATCGGGGCGGCAAGTACGGCTCCATGGGCAGCCAGGTGCTGGGCCTTGAGGCGGTGCTGCCCCAGGGGGAGGTTTGCCGCACTCCGGCCGTGAACAAGCGCTCCACCGGACTCGATCTCAAGCACCTGTTCATCGGCGGCGAGGGCTGCTTCGGAGTCCTCACCGAAGTGACGCTCCGGGTCTTCCCGGTCCCCGAGACGCGCTCCCTTCATGCCCTGCGGTTCGACTCCTTCGGCGCGGGCTTCGAGGCGGTGTGCGACCTGACCCGGGCGGGCTGCCGGCCGATTCTCCTCGACTACGGCGACGAGACCGAGGATCCGGACGGGACCTCGATCCTGTATCTGGGTTTCGAAGGGAACGCCGATCTCGTGGCCGCGGAAGAGGGCGTGGCGCTGGACGCCTGTCGGCGCCGGGGCGCCCGCAGACTGGCGGCCGAATGGGCGGAGCGTTTCTGGCGCGAACGCCATTCCGCGGCCCGGCGCTTTGCCGCGAACCGGGGAGAGCGCCGCAAGAGCGGCCTGGCCGGCGTGCACCAGGACTGGGTCCACGTGGCCCTGCCGGCGGCGCGGGTGCCGACGTTCCGGCGGGAGGCCATCGCCCTGGCCGCGGCCCGCGGGGTGCGTTTCCGCGACAGCGGGCTGTGGACCGGCCCGTCACTGTTTTCCGTGCGCCTCGCGAAGGAGGGCGGCGACCGGGCGCGGGCCGAGCTCGGCGACACGGTGACCGCGCTGCTGGGTCGCGTCCACGCCTACGGCGGGTCCGTGGAATATTGCCATGGCGTGGGTGTCAAGCTGGCTCCTTTCATGGCCCGCGAGCATGGCGAAAGCCTGGAGCTGATGCGCGCGCTCAAGCAGTGTGTGGATCCCAACGGCATCATGAATCCCGGGAAGTTGGGCCTGTGACGCAACCCGACCCTTGGGTGTCCGGCACGCCGGCTTTGACAATTTCGCGAAATGTCGATACCCTCCGGTTCAGGAATGAAACGACAAACCTATCGGATACGGGCGGACAGCCTGAACGGCGAAGAAGGAACTGCACCCACGGGGGCGGTTCCTTTTTTTGTCGGACACGGAGGGTATCGTGTTGCGTGAGCAGTTGGAAACACTCGCGGTTCTTCAAGGCATCGATCTCGAAGTGAAGGAGCACAAGGACGCGCAGACCGAACGGCGCCAGGAAATCGACAGGCGTGAGCGCGATATCGCCAGACTGGCGGCCGAGGTCAAGACGTTGAGGGAGACGTGGGGGGAGCGGGACCGCGTGCGCCGCGACAAGGAACAGGTCATCCACGACGCCAACCGGAAGGCTACCGACAAGCGCATGCGCATGAGCCACGTGAAGAACCTCAAGGAACTCCAGGCGCTCCAGCGGGAGATCGGCGTCATCAAGGAGTCCAACGCCATCCTGGAAGAGGAACTGCTCGAAGTGATGTCCGACCAGGAGGAGCACGAGGGAATACTCAAGCAGAAGGAAGAGGAGCTGAGCGCTCTCCAGGACAACTGGAACGAGAGAAAGGCTCCCTTGGAGCAGGAGATCGCGGCCCTGGAGCAAAAGATCGACCAGACCCGCGACCTGCGCGCGGCCACCGCGTCCCGTCTGAACGACGATCTGGTGGGCCGCTACGAGCTGCTGTTCAACCGCCGCGGCGGTACGGCGGTGGTGGTGGTGTCGTCAGCCATCTGCCAGGCCTGCTACATGAACATCCCGCCGCAGCTTTGGAATGACGTGCTGCGCAACGAGCGCGTGAACCTCTGTCCGAGTTGCCAGCGCATTCTTTTCTACAACCCGCCGGCGCCGGAACACGGCGGGCAGCCGTAACCTTGCACGAACCAGCTTCCCCGGGGTTGCATCCGCGCCGTGCAGACGGGAAACTGCGGCTTGGACCAGCGGACCAGACGGTCGCCTCCGCGGCTTTCGTGGAGGAGGAAAGTCCGGACTCCACAGGACAGGGTGGCCGTTAACGGCGGCCTCGAGCGATCGGGGGAAAGTGCCACAGAAAACACACCGCCCGGCGGGTTCCGGCTTAACGCCGGTCCTCCGGGTAAGGTTGAAAAGGCGAGGTAAGAGCTCACCGGTCCGCCAGTGATGGCGGATGCTTGGTAAACCCCACCCGGAGCAAGACCAAATAGGAGGGTTGGGTCGTCCGCCTGAAGCCCTCGGGTAAGGTCGCTGGACCCCGCGAGCAATCGCGGGGCTAGATGAATGACCGTCCCGCTTCTCGTTGGGAAGCGCGACAGAATCCGGCTTACCGGTCCGCTGGTCCCCCTCCCGCCGCTACGCCGACCGCCACGCACGGCCACACCGTTCCACCCCTTCCCGCGGCGGCGTCCGACCTGCCTGTTCCGTGAGGCTCCCGAGATTTTTTCGCCCGCCGACGTGCGAGAATGAGTTCTCAAACCCACATCTTGTGGCAGGCCTGCCCCGTTCGGCGCTCTGATACCCAGATATAGAAAGACCCTGTGCTTTTCCGGGTCCGTGCGGTTCTTCGTCAAACACCGAAAATGTGACGTTTTCGTGTTGACGACGGCTTGGTGCGACGGTATAGTCCCGTCAGGTGGGATAAAGTGGGATAAAATCCCACGGTGGATCCATGTTTCGCGGACGTTACGAGCATACGGTCGATACCAAGGGTCGCCTGAGCATTCCGGCCAAGTATCGCGAAGTCCTCCTCGGCAAGGGAGATGACCGCCTTATTATCACAAACTTTGTGGTCAGCTCCAAGCGCTGTCTTGACGTCTACCCGCTCGACGAATGGGCGGCGCTGGAGGAGGCGGTGCGTCAGCGCCCCAAGTTCGACCCCAACATGGTGCGGTTCCAGACCTACTACCTGGGTGGGGCCATGGACTGTGAGGTGGACACGCACGGACGCATTCTCATCCCACCCGCGCTGCGCAAGTACGCGGACCTCAAGCGCAACGTCATGGTCGTGTCCGCGGGCGAGAAGTTTCGCATCTGGGACAAGGACGCCTGGGATCAGGTGTTCACGGAGGCTGAAGAGCAACTCATGGAGGATCCGGGCGCTTTCCTCGGACTTGGGCCTGTGAGTCGCGAGGCGGTACCGGAAGAAAGGAGCGATCCATGATCGGACTCGACCGAAAGGCCATTCAGGACATCGCCGTCATCGACGTCAACGGCGATATCGACCTCCGGGAGATGGTGCGGATCAAGGATATGATCGGCGGCCTGATCGAGAAGGAACGGCACAAGGTGGTGCTGAACCTCAAGGCCGTGGACCACATCAACTACCTGAGCATCGGAGTCCTGCTGGATCGCCTCAAGCTGCTGCGCGAGATGAACGGCGACCTGAAGCTCTCCGGCATGAGCCCCTACCTGAAGGACATCTTCCGCGTGGTGGGCATGGACGGGGTGTTCGAATACTACGCTTCGCTCGACGAGGCCATCGAAAGCTTCGACGACGATTGGGAGGGGGCGGCCACCTGTCATTGACCGGCTGCCGCCATGAGCTACGCGCACGAGCCCGTAATGCTTCATGAGGTGCTGGAGATACTCGCGCCGGCGCCGGCGCGGCGGTACCTGGACGCCACCGTGGGAGGCGGCGGACACGCGCGCGCGATCCTGCGCCGGTCGTCCCCGGACGGCGAGATGGTCGGGCTCGACTGGGACGACGCCGCCATCGACGCCGCGGGCCGCGCCCTGGCCGGCTACGGCGGGCGCGTGACCCTGCGCCGGGCCGGATTCACCGAGGCGCGAGCGGTGCTGGGGGAGTTGGGCTGGACGGGCGTGGACGGCATGCTGCTGGACCTGGGGCTGTCCTCGCATCACCTCGACGTTCCCGACCGGGGCTTCGGCTTTGCCAGCGATGCGCGGCTCGACATGCGCATGGACCGGCGCCGTTCGCCGGACGCGCACGAACTGGTGAACACCCTGTCCGTGGGTGAGCTGGAGAAACTGATCCGAAAATTCGGCGAAGAACCGGGTGCACGCCGGATCGCGCGGGAGATTGACGCCGAAAGGCGCAAGGGGACCATCGAGACCACCCGGCAACTGGCGGAGACCGTGGCCCGGGCCGCGGGCGGCGGCCGGCGCCGCGGGACACGCATGTTCGTGACACATCCGGCCACCCGGACGTTCCAGGCGCTGCGCATCGCCGTGAACCAGGAGCTGGAGAACCTGGAGACGTTTCTCGATTCGGCGTACGAGATGCTGCGCGCCGGCGGCCGCCTCGTCATCATCTCGTTTCATTCCCTGGAGGACCGGCTGGTCAAGCGCGCTTTCCACAAATGGGGTCTGGATTGCGTGTGTCCGCCGCGCCTCCCCGGGTGTGCCTGCGGCTGGAACCGCAAGGCCACCGCCTTGACGCGCAAGCCGCGCGTACCCGGCGAAGCGGAGGTGCGGGCCAACCCCCGGGCGCGCTCGGCCCGGCTCCGGGCGGTCGAGAGGGTGTAGCGGCACAAGGGAACGCCCGCTTCGGCGCGGACCTCGAGGAGGTGCAAAGTTGAATACCGGGCAGGAACCGACCAGGGGAAACGGCGTTCTCGACAAGCAGGAGGTGGCCGATGCCCGGGCCGCGGCGCGGCGCAGCGACGCGTTGCTGCCCATCCTGTTGAGTTGTCTGCTGGTGGCCTTGGCGTTGCTGCTGGTGTGGCAGCGGCTGCGCGTCGTGCAACTGGGGTACGTGCTCTCCACCGCCGCCAAGCTGGAGCGCCGCCTCGAGCAAACGAATCGTGAATTGAAACTGGAGTTGGGATCGCTGACCGCTCCGGATCGTTTGGAGACCATGGCGCGCAAGCGTCTCGGACTCAAGGACCCGGAGCGTAAGCAGATCGTCGTGGTGCCATGAGCAAGGACAAGCCACAGGATCCAGCCGCGAGAATGCGGTTTCGGTTGCGGATAGCCGGAGGCCTGCTCCTGGCGTTGTTGCTGACGGTGGCGCTTCGCGCCATACAGCTCCAGGCCTTCGACGGGGAGCGGCTCGCGCGCATGGGCGAGAAGCAGCACCTCCAGGAGTGGATCGTCCAGCCCGAGCGCGGCACCATCTTCGGCCGCGACGGCGACGCGCTGGCCATCAGTATCGAGGCCCAGTCGGTGTACGTACGCCCGCGGCGCTTGAAGGTCACCGGCAAGGTCGTGGCCGACGTGGCGCGCGCGCTGGACATGAAGCCCAAGGACGTGCGCCGCAGGATGACCGCCGGCGAGCCTTTCGTATGGCTCAAGCGGCAGGTGACGCCGCGCGAGGCGCAGCGGGTCCGGCGCCTCAAGATCGAAGGAATCGGATTCTACCATGAGCCCAGGCGGTACTACCCGCAAGGGCGCCTTGCCGGACAGGCGCTGGGGGTCGTGGGCAGGGACGCCCAGGGCCTGGAAGGGGTCGAGCGCAGCTACGACCGCTACATACGCGGAGAGACGAGTTCGTGGGTCGTGGAACGCGACGCGCTGGGCCGCCGCATGCTGGTGGCGGGTCTGGACGAGTTGAAGCTCCAGCCCGGACCCGATGTGCACCTGACGCTGGATACCGCGCTCCAGCATCTGGCGGAAAAGCACCTGGAAGCGACCGTCAGGCGCTACCGCGCCAAGGGCGGCACCGTGGTGATGGTCGACCCGTACACCGGAGCGATCATGGCACTGGCCAGCTACCCGTTTTTCGATCCCAACCAGTTTCTGACCCAGGATCGGAGCCGCTGGCGCATCCGCGCGCTCACCGACACCTACGAGCCGGGCTCCGTGTTCAAGGCCGTGCTGGCGGCGGCCGCCCTGGAGGACGGTGCCGTGGAGCAGGAGGATCTGATCTTCTGCGAGTACGGCCGGTACTTCTATGGCGGCCGTACCATCCATGACTTCAAGGAATACGGCTGGCTGTCGTTCGCCAGGGTGCTTCAGCTCTCCAGCAACATCGGCGTCACCAAGGTGGCGGAGAAGCTCGGCAAGGAGCGCTACTACCGCTACATTCGCAGCTTCGGCTTCGGACAGAAGACCGGCATCGACCTTCCGGGGAGGTGAAAGGGAAGTGCGTCCTCACCACGAGTGGTACAACATCGACCTGGCCGCCGTCTCCTTCGGGCAGTCCATCGCGGTGACGCCCCTGCAGATGGTGATGGCCATGTCCGCCATCGCCAACGGCGGCTGGCTCATGCGTCCCTACCTGGTGGACCGGGTGATGGGCGAGGACGGCCGGGTGCTGTTGCACAACAGGCCCGAGATGCTGCGCCGCGTGGTCTCCCGTGACACCGCCCGCGCGGTGGTGGACATCCTGAAGGGCGTCGTGGCCGCGGGCGGCACCGGCACCCGGGCCGCCGTGGCCGGATTCGAAACGGCCGGCAAGACCGGCACCTCCCAGAAAGCCGATCTCGTCAAGGGAGGCTACTCCAAGACCAAGCGGGTGGCCTCGTTCGTCGGCTTCGTGCCCGCCGACGAGCCTCGCTTCGTGCTGTTGACGTTGGTGGACGAGCCGACGAAGGAGGTCTACGGCGGCCTGGTGGCGGCGCCGCTCTTCCAGCGCATCGCCGGTCCCGCCTTGCACGCGCTCGGGGAGAAACCCGATCGCCGCCTGCTGGAGGTGACGCCGTCCGCGGGAAGAGTCGGCGTCGTCCGCGTGTCGCGCGGACGGACCCGGGGCGGGAAGGGAAACGGTTCCGGCGGGAAGCCGAACCTCATCGGCATGAGCATGCGCCAAGCCGTCGACGAGGCCAGAAAGCTCCGGCTCTCGGTGGTGCTCCAGGGGCACGGTTACGTCGCGGCACAAGGATGGAGCGGGGCGGCCGGCGCCTCTTCCTGACACTCAAGGAATGACGCCGATGCTGCTGCGGGAGCTGCTGCATACCCCGGATGTCCGGGAAGAATGGGGCCCCGTGGACCGCCCAGTCCAGGGGCTCGCGTGCGATTCACGCCGGGTTCGCGCCGGTTCCGTCTTCTTTGCCCTGTCGGGGCAGCGCGCCGACGGCCATGACTTCGTCGGCGACGCGGTCGGTCGAGGGGGCGGCGGCGGTGGTGGTGGAGCGGCCGGTGACGGTGCCGTCCGGGACCGCCTGCGTGAGGGTTTCCAACGCGCGCCGCGCCATGGCTCACGCGGCGGCGGTGTTCTTCGGCCGTCCGAGCCGCTCGCTTGTCTTGGTGGGCGTCACCGGAACCAACGGCAAGACCACGGTCACCTACCTGCTGGAAGCGATTTTCGGGGCGGCGGGCCGCACCTGCGGCGTCATCGGCACCATCAGCCGGCGCTACGGCGAACGGGAGCAGCCCGCGCCCCTCACCACGCCCGAGTCCCTTGAGATCGAGGAGCTGCTGGCGGAGATGGCCGGCGCCGGGGTGGGCTTTGTTGCCATGGAGGTCTCCTCCCACGCCCTGGACTTCGACCGGGCCCACGGGCTGGATTTCGACGGGGCGGTGTTCACCAACCTGTCGCGCGACCACCTGGACCATCACGGAGACATGGATTCGTATTTCCGCAGCAAGGCGCGGTTGTTCACGGAGTGCCTGCCCGCCAGCGTCAAGGACCGGCCCTTCGCGGTCATCAACGCGGACGACCCTCGCGGGGCGGAACTGGCGCGGCTGACCCGGGATGCCGGGCTGGCGGCCCTCACCTACGGCCGCTCGCCCCGTTGGGAGGTGCACCCGATACGTCTGGACAGTGACGTGGACGGCTTGCGGGGAACCCTGGCATGCGGCGAGCAGGAGGTCGAGTTCGCATCGCCGCTCATGGGCGAGATCAACCTGGAGAACATCCTGGCGGCCGCCGGGACGGCGTGGGCGTTGGGGGCGGGGCCGGAAGCCATCGGTGCCGGGCTCGCCCGGCTTGAACGCGTGCCGGGGCGGTTGGAGCGCGTGCCCAACGGGCTGGGGGTCACCCTCGTGGTGGACTACGCGCACACGCCGGACGCCTTGGGCAAGGTCATCCACGCCTTGCGGCCGTTGACCCCGGGACGGCTGATCACCGTGTTCGGCTGCGGCGGCGATCGGGATCCCGGCAAGCGTCCGCTCATGGGGGAAGTTGCCGCCGGCGCGAGCGATGCCGTGGTGGTTACCTCCGACAACCCGCGCGGCGAGGAGCCCCTGGCGATCATCCGCGGCATCGAGGACGGCGTGCGTCGCGGCGGCATGCGCCGCATCGGCCGCGGGCGCGGACGGCGCGGCTACCGGGTGGAACCGGACCGGCGCGCCGCGATTCGGCTGGGCTTGTCGCTGGCGGACCCCGGCGACGTGCTGCTGGTGGCCGGCCAGGGGCACGAGGACTACCAGATCCTCGGTGAGCGCAGGATACACTTCGACGACAGGGAAGTGCTGCGGGAGGAAGCCGCCGGTGTCCGGGCGGCCGAGGGATGACGGTGCGCGAAGGATCATGGACTGGACCATCGAAGAGTTGGCGCGGGCGGCCAAGGGCACCGTCGTCCAGCGTGGCGCTGCGCTTCGGGTCGGGGAGATCTGCACGGACTCGCGCCGGGTGGAGCCCGACGGTGTGTTCGTGGCGCTCCGGGGCGAACTGCACGACGGACACGCGTTCGTATCCGAGGCGGCGCGGAGCGGGAGCGGCTGCGTGATCGTGCAAGGGAACGTGGCGGTGCCGCCGGAGGTGGCGGTGATTCGCGTGCGCGACACCTTGCGGGCACTGGGCGACGTCGCCCGTTCCCATCGCCGGAAGCTGGCGCCGCGGGTGCTGGCGATTACCGGTTCGAACGGAAAGACACGACCAAGGAGATGCTGTTCTCGATTCTGCAACGTGCGCGCCTGGACCACCGCCCGCTGCGCGGCCGGGTGCTCAAGACCGAGGGCAACTACAACAACCTCGTGGGTCTGCCCCTGACCCTGCTGCGCCTGCGCCGGCGCGAGCGCGCCGCGGTGGTGGAGCTGGGCACCAA
>OZ219938.1:0-179917 GCA_964291465.2 Dehalococcoidia bacterium
AGGCCCTCCTCGGACTCGGCCACAGCGCCGGACTCCGCTCCCACGACCCCTCCGACGGCGCCCCCGGGTCCTCTCGGCCCCGCGTCGCAACCCGGCCCGGGCCTTGCGCTACCCAATGTCGTCGACATCGTGGAGCGGGTCCGGCCCGCGGTCGTGTCGGTGGTGTCCGAGGTGCCGACCAGGGACCTGTTCGGGAGGGTGTTCAGCGACCCCCACAGCGGGTCGGGGGTGATCTTCGACTCCCGGGGCTACCTGCTGACCAACAATCACGTGGTGGCCAGCGGCAGCAGCGTGACGGTCACTTTGGACGACGGTAGCCAGTTCGACGCCGAGCTGGTGGGCTCGGATACCCTCACCGACCTGGCAGTGCTCAAGATAGATGGCCAGGAGTTCCCGTGGGCGCCCCTGGCCGACCCGGCGACTGTACGTGTCGGGGACTGGGTCATAGCCATCGGCAACGCCCTGGCCCTGCCGGGAGGGCCCACGGTCACCGTCGGCGTCGTCAGCGGCCTGGACAGGCCCTTCCAGGTGAGCAGCAGCCTTCAGCTATACGGCCTGATCCAGACCGACGCCTCCATAAACCCAGGCAACAGCGGCGGGCCGCTGGTGAATCTCCGGGGCGAGGTCGTGGGCATCAGCACCGTGGTGGCCCGCGGCGACGCCGCCGGGCGGGACATCGAGGGCATCGGCTTTGCCGTGGGCATGGACACGGCCGTCCCCGTGGCGGAAGAGCTGATCGACAAGGGTCAGGTGGAGTGGGCCTGGATGGGGGTGTTCCTGGACGACCTGGACCCGGAGAGGGCCGCCGCCGTGGGGGTGCCCCTGCGGGAGGGGGTGCTCATCGCCGACATCCTCCCAAGCGGGCCCGCGTGGAACGGGGGCGTCCGGGCCGGCGACGTGGTCACGTCGGTAGACGGCCGGAGCGTGTCCACGGTCAGGGACTTCATCCGCCTGCTGCGTCTGGACGTCCACCCCGGGCAGGAGGTGGAGGTGATGGTCTTCCGCGAGAAGCAGGAGATGACCTTCGAGGTGGTCCTGGGGGAGCGCCCCGGCCGGTGACTTGCTTGGGCGGCCGTAGGTGTTCAGATGCCCGAAGGAGAGGCGATGAGGTTGACACAACCAGTTGATCATGTTAGTGTTTTCCATGTACCCCCCCTAGCTCTTCGGCGCTAGGGTCGAGGCCGCCCGCAGGGCGGTCTCTGTCTTTACTACGCCCATGCGCACCTACGCCTACATCGATGGCTTTAACCTATACTATCGTGCGGTGAGGTCAACCGAGTTTAAGTGGCTAGACCTTGGTAGGCTGATACAGAATCTGTTACCCAATGATGACATACAAGCCATCGAATACTTTACGGCCCACTTAGCGAGCAACAAGGCAACGAAGGTGCGCGGCTCCGGCAGTTTGTGTATCTGAGGGCCTTAAACACTATACCGCGCTTAACGGTTCATCTAGGAAGCTTCAGAACGCGTACCAAGACTCGCCCATTGGCGAAGTGTCCGTCCAAGTATGTTGATGTCTTGGATTCAGAGGAGAAGGGATCAGATGTCAACTTGGCTACTCGGCTCTTGATGGATGCGATCACCGGGAATTACGAGCAGGCGGTAATAGTATCCAATGACGCTGACTTTGCCGGTGCGATGCGATGCGTCAGAGATGAGCTGAACCGCAAAGTGACTCTGATTGATCCGGATTTGAAAAACAGGTACATTCCACAGGACCTACAGAGGGCTGCCACTTACATAAAGAGAATTCGCAAGCGCCACTTGGCGGAAAGTCAATTCCCTGAGCGGTTATCGGACCGAAATGGAGACATCATCAAACCCTCTGGGTGGTGAGCGGACTCTCCTATTCTTGGGCGATATTCATCTGCAATCGATTATCGGCATCCGAGGCCACTAAGGTCAGCCTCTAAACCCATCTGGCGCCGCACGGGACGTCGTCCTAGACCCGTTTCACTCCCAGCACCACCTCCATGCCCTCCAGCACCTGGGTCTCCGCATGGGCGTCGGCGGCGGGCTCGGCATGGACCAGCCCTTCGGAGAGGGTCTCCTGCTGGATGTAGTCGGCGAACCTGTCGCTGACGTCTCGGACGGGCTCGGGGCCCTGGCAGTAGATGACTATCCTGTCGGTGATGTCGAACCCGGCTCCGCGCCTCAGGCCCTGGACCCGGTGGACCAGCTCCCGGGCCAGGCCCTCGTCGGCCAGCTCCGGGGTGATGGTGGAGTCTATGGCCACCATGTACCCGCCTTCGATGGACACCCAGTAGGGGTCAACGTTCACGATGGCCCCGGCCTGGGGCGCATCCCCGGCGCCCCGGCGCTCGCCGCCCCCGGCGGCCTCCAGGGCCCTCCGGTACAGCCCGTTCCCGCCGTCGCCGTCGGGGGAGCCGGGGGCGACCTCCAGCTCCTTGATGTTCAGCTCCTCCAGGATCTGGGTGCGCACCTCGGCGATGTGCCGCTCCTCGCCCTCGTTCCTGGGGATTACGACCACCCGGCTGAGGGGCTGCCGCACCTTCAGCCCGGCCCGGGAGCGGGCGCCCCGGCCCATGCTGGAGACCCTCATGGCCAGCCTGGTGGCTTCCATCAACGTCTCGTCCACCAGGGCCCGGTCGGCGGTGGGGAATGGGGCCAGGTGGACGCTCTCGGCGGCCCCAGGGTCCACCGAGGCCACCAGGTTCTGGTACATCTCCTCGGCCATGAAGGGAGTGAAGGGGGCGATCAGCTTGCACAGCGCGGTCAGGCAAGTGTACAGGGTGGCGTACGCCGACAGCTTGTCCTCGTCGTTCTCGCTCTTCCAGAACCGGCGGCGGCTCCTACGCACGTACCAGTTGGACAGGCGGTCGACGAACTCCTGGATGCGACGGCCGGCGTCGGTGGGCTCGTAGCCGGCGAGGAGCTCGTCCACCTGGGGCACCAGGGTGTTGAGCTCGGACAGGAGCCACCGGTCCAGCTCAGACGAGGGCCTCCATCCGTCGGGGACCTGGTCGGGATGGAACCGGTCCACGGAGGCGTAGGTGGTGAAGAAGGAGTAGACGTTCCAGAGGGTCAGCAGGTGCCTGCGCACGACCTCGTTGACCAGCTTCTCGGAGAAACGTCGGGACTCTCCCGGGTGCGACGCCGTGAACAGGTACCAGCGCACCGCGTCGGCGCCCTGGGCGTCCAGCACGGTCCAGGGGTCGACCACATTGCCCACGCTCTTGCTCATCTTCCGGCCCTTGCCGTCCTGGATGTGGCCCAGGCATATGACGTTCCTGTAGCTGGGCTGGCCCGTCAGCAGTACGGACAGGGCGTGCAGGCTGTAGAACCAGCCCCGGGTCTGGTCCACGGCCTCGCAGATGTAGTCGGCGGGAAGCCGTCCCTGCTCCTGCAGGCGGCTTACGTCGCCGTCGCTGCCCGTGGCGTACTGGGCGAAGGGCATGGCGCCCGAGTCGAACCAGGCGTCCATCACCTCGGGTATGCGGGCCATCCGGCCATCGCACTGGGGGCACCGTATGCTCACGGAGTCCACGTAGGGGCGGTGCAGGTCCAGGCCGTCCACCATGTCCCTGTGCTCGGGGACCGCCATCTCCTTCAGCTCGGCCACGCTGCCTATGCAGTGGCGGTGCCCGCAGGACGCGCACTGCCACAGGGGTATCGGGGTGCCCCAGTACCGCTCGCGGGAGATGGCCCAGTCCACGTTGTTGGCCAGCCACTCGCCGAACCGCCCGTCCCGGATGTATCCGGGGTACCAGTTTATCCTCCGGTTGCCGTCTACCAGGCCCTCTTTCTCCGCCGTCGTCCGGATATACCAGGACGTCTTGGCGTAGTACAGAAGGGGCGCGTCGCACCGCCAGCAGAAGGGGTAGGTGTGGCGGTAGACGCCGCGGTGGTACAGCAGGTGCCGGGCCTCGAGGTCGGCCATGATCTCCTCGTCGGCGTCCTTGACGAACTTGCCGGAGAAGGCGTAGCCGCCGGTGACGACGCCCTGGAGGTCCACCGACTGGACGAAGCCCAGCCCGTGCTCCCTGCCGGCCGACAGGTCCTCGTCGCCGAAGGCCGGGGCGATGTGTACGATGCCCGTCCCGTCGTCCAGGGACACGAAGCCGGTGCTCACGACCCTGTGGCCCACCTCGGTGGTCGGCTCCGGCGCGCCCACCGGCCCGGGGCCGTTGGCCGGCCGTTTCTGGAACCTGCGGACCTCGACGCCGGCGAGCTGCGGGTCATACAGGGGCTGGTAGCCCAGCCCGACCAGCTCGCGGCCCCGCAGGGTCGTCACCACGTCGTAGGGGCCCTGGAGGACCGTCTCCAGCAGGGCCGCCGCCATGACCAGGCGCTCGACGCCCTGGGCGCCCTCCATCTCCACCATCGAGTACTCGGCATCCTCGGCCACGGCCAGGGCGGTGTTGCCCGGCAGCGTCCAAGGCGTGGTGGTCCAGGCCAGGAGATATGTTGGGGTCTCGCCCCAGTCCCGTGTTTCCTCCGTCGAAGGGGAGACCCTGAACTTCACGTATACCGACGGGTCCGGGGTGTTCTCCCGGTAGCCCAGCGCCACCTCGTGGGAGCTGAGGCTGGTGACGCAGCGGGGGCAGTGGGGCGTGCCCTTGATGTCCTGGTACAGGAGACCCCGGTCCCATAGCCGGCGCAGTATCCACCAGCCCGTCTCGATGTAGGAGTTGTCCAGGGTCACGTACGGGTCGTCCATGTCCACCCAGAAGCCGATGCGGCCGGTCATGCTCTCCCACTCCTTGACGTAGCGGAAGACGCTCTCCCTGCACTTCTTGTTGAACTCTTCGATGCCGTACTCCTCGATGTCCCGCTTGGACCCGAGGCCCAGCTCCTTCTCCACCTCCAGCTCCACGGGCAGCCCGTGGGTGTCCCAGCCGCCCTTTCGCACGCAGCGGTACCCCTTCATCGTCTTGTAGCGGCAGATTATGTCCTTGAAGACCCGGGCCAGGACGTGGTGGACCCCGGGACTGCCGTTGGCCGTGGGCGGACCCTCGTAGAGCATGAAGAGAGGGCCGTCCTCCCGCTCGGTTTCCGTGCGACGGAACACGTCCCTGTCCTTCCAGAGCTGGAGGACCTTCTTATCGATCTCCGGAAAGCTGACCCTGCTGGATACCGGTTGGAACACGGTGCCTCTCCTGGTCTCTTGTTTCACCGGCGACGCCAGACGCGCCTTGGGGGCGGCGGTTCACAGCACGGAGTATCCGCCATCCACGGTGATTACGGCCCCGGTAACGTAGTCGGAAGCCCTGCTGGACAGAAACACGACGGCGCCCTGGAGCTCCCGGGCCTCGCCCCAACGCCCGGCTGGTATACGCCGGCTGATCAGGTCGAACCGCTCGGGCTGGTCCACGGGAATGTCGGAGGTAAGGTCCGTCATGAACCAGCCGGGCAATATGGCGTTGGACTGGATGTTGTCCCGGGCCCATCCCACGGCCAGGCTCTTGGACAGTTGGACGACCCCGCCCTTGCTGGCCGAGTAGGCCGCCCCGCTGCCCCCGCCGCCGAAGATAGACGTCATGGAGCCGACGTTGACCACCTTGCCGCCGCCCCGGCCCTTCATGTGGGGATAGACTTCTTTCGCCATGAGGAAGGCAGCCCGGAGGTTGATGTCGAACACCCGGTCCCACTCTTCGGAGGTGATCTCGTGCACCTCCTTGCGGACGACGGTGCCGGCGTTGTTCACCAGGATGTCGACCCCTCCCAGGGCCCGCACGGTCTGGTCCACCGCCCGCTTCACGTCGGCGTCGAGGCGCAGGTCCGCCGACACGCCGACAGCCCTCACGCCCATGGACCGGACCTGGGAGACTGCCCGGCAGGTCTTCTCGCTGTTGCGGGCCACCACCGCCACGTCGGCTCCCGCTTCGGCCAGGCCGGCCGCCATGCCGAACCCCAGGCCGCCGTTACCGCCGGTGACGATTGCAACCTTGCCCTTCAGATCGAATAGCTTGTCCACTGCTGCAGCCTGAATCGCCCCGTCAATAATACCCGCGACACCCGGCCGGTGACAACCGGGCCCACCTGCGCAGGAGCAGGAAGAACTCCCGGTTGCCCGCGTCCCCCAGTATGGGTGAGGGGACGATGCCGCCCAGCCGGAAGCCCTCCTCCACGGCCCAGAGCACCATCCTGCCCAGCACCCGGGCGTGGACCCTGGGGTCCTTGACCACGCCTCCCCGGCCGACCTCTCCCCTCTCCGCCTCGAACTGGGGCTTCACCAGCGCGATCAGCGGCCCCCCGGGCCTTACGTGGAGGGCGACCTGGGGCAGGACCTTGGTCAGGGATATGAAGGCCACGTCCACCGTGGCCAGGTCCACCTTCACCTCCCCGGAGGACCCCTCGTCCCCCAGGGAAAACGGGTGGCGGGCGTTGACCTTCTCCATCACCACGACCCTGGAGTCGCTTCTCAGCCGGTAGTCCATCTGGCCGTGGCCCACATCCAGGGCGAACACTTTACGGGCGCCCCGCTGGACCAGGCAGTCGGTGAACCCCCCGGTGGAAGCCCCCACGTCCAGGGCCGTCTGCCCGTCCACCGCGATGGGGAAGGCGTCCAGGGCGTGGGCCAGCTTCACGCCGCCCCGGCCCACGTAGGGCAGGGGCGCCTTGGCCTCCAGGGCGGTGTCCGGCGAAAGGAGGCTTCCCGGTTTCAGCACCCTCCCCCCGGGCGCGTGGACCACGCCGCCGATGATCAGGGCTTGGGCCCGCTCCCGGGTCTCGGCCAGACCGCGCTGGACCACCAGCACGTCGGCCCGTATCCGGCTCCTTCGCTTCGTCATCCCCCGCTCCGGCGCCCCTCGTTTCCCGGCCGTGGGGCCTTCTCTTCGGCCCTTCGATGGTGTCGAATCAAATTGACACCCTTCTCGTGGTTGAATTATAATCCATCTGCCGGGAGATCATTATGCCGAAACGTACTTATCAGCCGAAGAAACGCCGCCGTCAGCGCGTCCATGGGTTCAGGGCCCGGTCTCGCACTCCCGGGGGCCGGGCTGTGCTTAGACGCCGCAGGTTCAAGGGCCGTCACCAAGCGGCGGTCTAGCCGTCTCGGCGCAGGATGCGGAGAGAGCAGCGCCTGACCGGGGACAAGCGGTTCTCCAGGTTACGCCAAGAGAGACGTGCGTGGTCCAACCGATTGTTGGTCCTCAAGAAAGTGCCCAACGGCCTCGACACGAGCCGGTTCGGCTTTGTGGTGGGTAAGAGGGTCGGTGGCGCCGTAGTCAGGAACCGGGTCAAGAGGCGGCTTCGGGAGGCCGTCCGCCTCACGCCGGTGGAGTCCGGGTGGGATATTGTCCTCATCGCCAGAAGAGACGCGCCCGTGAGCGCCTACAGCGCCCTCTGCCGGGCAACCGAAGACCTGCTCAGAAGGTCGAAGGTCCTGTCCAAGCCCCCAGACTCGCAGCAGGCGGCGGTTGACCCGGCACGGGAGACCGGGAGTTGAAACGCTTCCTGCTGGCGTCCATCACCTTCTACCAGCAAGCAGTCTCGCCGTACCTGTCCTCGAGTTGCCGGTATCTGCCCACGTGCTCCCACTACTCCCACCAGGCCATCGACCGGTACGGCGCGATACGGGGCCTACACCTCACCTTGAAGCGTTTGGCCCGTTGCCGCCCACTGGGTCAGAGAGGTTACGACCCTGTACCTTAACTTGATTCCCTGGCGGGGAGATGGGCCGCCCCGGCCTTTCCCCCGTCCCGACGAACGGGGCGGCATTGACTCGCGGGCCGGGGCCAGCAGCAAAAGCAAGGCGCCCCGGGTCCTATCGCCGAAACGGCTCCCGGCGCCGTGGTCTTACGCCCTCCTGACGATGGCCCTGGCCCTCCTTCTGGCCGGCTGCAGGCCGGGCAACCTGATAGGGTGGAGCTCCGGCTGGTCGGCCACCGCCGTCGGCGCCTCGGGCGACGACGTGACCGTCTACGTCGGCACCAGGCAGGGAGAGGTGCTCGCCCTGGACGCCAACAAGAACGGCAGGCTGACCCCCAGCGAGCAGCTCCTGTGGCGGTTCTCCCCACCTGAGGAGCAGGAATTGGGAGGCGTCTTCGGCGGAATGGCGGTGGGCGAGAAGTACGTCTACGTGGCCGACAAGGGCAACAGCGACGGCGAGCAGGGCAGGCTGTACGCGATCCTCAGGGACAGGGCCCGGGGCCACAGCGCCAACCTGCGCCTGGATCTCGGGGAGTGGGTCAAGCAGCTGGAAGGCGGCATCGTGGGGGCCCCTGCCCTGTCCGAGTCCGAGGACCTGGTGTTCGTCGGCTCGGACGACGGGAGCATGTACGCCTACGCCACCACGGGCGACGACCTGGGGGCCAGGTGGCGGTTCGAGACCGACGGCCAGGTGTGGTCGACCCCTGTAGTCCGGGACGGGACCCTGTACTTCGGGTCCATGGACCGCCACGTCTACGCCCTGTCGACGGAGACCGGCAAGATGCTGTGGCGGTACGAGACAGGCGGGGCCGTCGTGTCGACGCCCCTCCTGCTGGACGACCTGGTCATAGTCGGCTCCTTCGACAAGAGGCTGTACGGGCTCAACGCCGCCACCGGGCAAGTGGTGTGGTCCTTCGAGGGAGACGACTGGTTCTGGGCGGGGGCGGTCTTCGACGGCGAGCGGATCATCGCCGCGTCCATGGAGGGGACGGTGTACGCCCTGGACCGGGGCGGCCGTCCCGTTTGGAGCAGCCCCTTCAAGACTGACTCTCCGATAGTCGCTACACCCGCGGTGGTGGAAGAGGCGCTGGAGCGCAAGGTCCTGGTGGTGGCTGCGGACTCGGGCAAGCTGCACCTGGTGGGGACCCGCAGCGGTGAGGGCTTGGCCGTGCTGATGGACCTGGGCTCCCGGGTGAAGGCGCCCCTAAGCGTCGACGGCGCCGCCGTGTTCGTGGGCGCCGACGACAGCACGGTGAGAGGTATCAACGTGACACGCTGGGGAGCGTGGGCGTGGGAGTTTTCTACCAAGAATTAGACTATGGGACCCTTAATCTTCTTCTTCGACAACATACTGGTAAACCCGATGTTGAACATCTTGGTGTGGCTCTACACCATGGTGTTCGACAACTTCGGCCTTGCCCTGATCCTGTTCACCGTCATAGTCCGGCTGCTGACGACGCCGCTGACCCTGAAGCAGACGAAGCAGATGCGGGCGATGACCGGGCTCCAGCCGCGGATGAAGGAGATACAGACCCGCTACGCCAACGACCCGCGGAAGCGCTCCCAGGAGATGATGAACGTCTACCGCGAGGCGGGCGTGAACCCCCTGGGATGCCTGGGCCCCATGGTCATACAGCTACCCATATGGATCGGGCTGTACCAGGCCCTGCTGAAGAGCCTGGGCACCAACCCCGATGACCTGGTCGGCCTCTCCCAGCGTCTCTACTCGTGGAACCCCGTGGCGGACACCGCCGTACCCCTCAACTCGGTCTTCTTCGGGATGGACCTGGCCAACCCGGACCCCACGCCTATCCTCCCCCTCCTGGTGGGGCTCTCGACCTGGGCCCAACAGAAGATGACCACCATGCCGACGGCGGACCCCAGGCAGCAGTCCACCAACAACATGATGCTGTGGATGATGCCCCTGATGTTGGCCTTCTTCGCCTTCACCTTCCCCAGCGGCCTGGCCCTCTACTGGGTGATCTCCGCCGCCATAGGCGTGGCCATGCAGGGTTTCATCACCAAGGACTGGAGCCCCATAATCCCCAGTTTCATCAAACCGAAGCCCGCGCCAGAACCGGCCCCTCCCGCCCCCGAGGAGCGGGAGGCAGAGCCAAAGGAGTTGGAGAGTGATGGAACAGCCACAGTGGAAGGAAATGTCCGCAAAAACCGTCGACGAAGCCATCGAAGTGGCGCTGAAAGAGCTAGACGCCGACCGAACCGAGGTAGAAATAGAAACACTAAGCCCAGGTAAGCCGGGCTTCCTGGGCATCCGGTCGGAGCCCGCCAGGGTCCGCGTCCGCAAGATCTCCGAGGCCCAGGGGGCCGCGGGCCTCGCCATGTCGGTGGTCAACAAGATCCTCGCCGCGACGGGCGCCCACACTGTTACGACCCTGAAGAGCGCCCACGACCCCGACGCGGGAGGACCGTCCATAGACATCACCGGCGAGGACTCGGGCCTCCTCATAGGCCGCCGGGGAGAGACCCTCCGCGCCCTCCAGTTCCTGGTCAACCTGATAGTCAGGAACAGCCTGAAGGAAGACGCCGTCAGGGTCGTCCTGGACATCGAGCGGTACAAGGAGCGGCGGAACAACTCGCTGACGGACATGGCCCTGCGGGTGGCCGACAAGGTAGCCGGCACGGGACGGGCCGTATCCCTGGAGCCCATGTCCGCCGCCGAGAGACGGGTGGTACACATGGCCCTGGCGGAGCACCCCAGGGTGAGCACCGAGAGCACGGGAATGGGAGACAGCCGCAAAGTGGTGATCACCCCCAAGACCCAGTGAGCTCGCCCCTCTTCGGGAGCGGCAAGGCCCTGATCGGGGTCGTCCACCTGCTCCCCCTGCCCGGCTCCCCCAGGTGGGGGGGAGACATGGGGCCGGTGTTGGAGCGCGCCCGCAGGGAGGCCGGCATCCTCGCCTCCGAGGGCGCCGCCGGGATCATCGTGGAGAACTTCGGCGACGCCCCGTTTCACCCCGGCTCCGTCGGCCCGGAGACGGTGGCGGCCATGACCCTGGCCGTGGGCGCGGTGACGGACACCGTCGACGTGTCCGTGGGCATCAACGTCCTGCGCAACGACCCGCGCTCGGCCATCGCCATCGCGGCGGCCACCGGGGCCCATTTCGTCCGGGCCAACGTCCACTACGGCGCCATGGTGGCCGACGAGGGCTTGGTCCAGGGCGCGGCCCACGAAACCCTTCGCTACCGGCGGCTCCTGGACGTCCAGGAGCGGGTGAAGCTGTTCGCCGACGTGCTGGTGAAGCACGCCGTTCCCCTGGGCGCCGACGACGCGGCCCACGTGGCCAGGGAGACGGTGCTGCGGGGGCTGGCCGACGCCCTCATCGTCACCGGGTCCGCCACGGGCGTCTCGGCGTCGGTGGAAGAGCTGAAGACCGTCAGGGAGGCTGCGCCGCCGGGCGTCCCGGTGCTGGTGGGCAGCGGCGTGGACGAGGACAACGCCGCCGCGCTGCTGGAGTACTCCGACGGGGCCATCGTGGGCACCAGCCTCAAGGTCGACGGCATCGTCTCGAACCCGGTGGACCCCCAGCGGGTCCGCGAGCTGGCGCGGCGGTTCCGGCCGCTGCCCGGAGGAGACGCCGCCTAGTCGCCCCTATGACAGGGGGGGCTGGGGCAGCTAGGCCGAACGCAGCTCCGTAGACGAGACGTCCTTTCTGAACCTGGACTCGGGCAGGCCCTCCATCAGGCCGGCGAGCTCCGGCGGCACGGCCACGTCCTCCACGGTGCGGAAGGTCCCCCCGTCGGTGCGTCCCGCCACCAGGAAACGGCACCCCAGGTCGCGGATGTGGGAGAGGGCCAGGCCCATGGCCTCGGGGTCGTCTCCGTAGTAGCGAGGGTGGACCAGCCGGACCGCCGTGTCCCATCCTATGACGAATGTGCACCCCGGGAGCAGCTCGGCCTTCTCCCTGAAGGTGGGAGCCCTGGTCAGCACCACCGGGCCCACGTCACTGAACTGGCGGACGCGCCGGAACACATCCCTGCCCTGTAGCGGAGGCTTGTCCACGTTGGTGACCGACAGCTCGAAGGTTACCGGCGTCCCCAGGGTCTCCGCCGCCGCCGCCGCCAGCTCCCTGTGGCCGTCGTGCAAGGGCCTGAACGAGCCCGCCAGGACCGCGCCGTGCACCGGGGCGCCCTCGCGGATGCCACCGTCCTGCTCCACGACCAGGCGGCTGACGCCGCCGGCAGGGTCCAGCAGGGAAGCGACGGGCCCCGGATGGTCGCTGTAGTCCGCGCGCACCTGCTCCGAGTCCAGCAGGCCCAGGAAGGCGTGCCGCTCAGGCGCCCCGTCGATGCCCGAGGCCCCGGCCAGGGCCGACAGCACCAGCCTGCTGACCACCTCCTCCTCGCCCGCCCGGTCCCGTTGTCCTTTGGCCAGCACCAGGGACAGGCACTCCACGCCGGCCTCGTCCCAGGTGGCCACGTGGCACCGGTGCTCGCCCCGCTTGGGCCGGTCCGTGGCGATGGTGGCGGTGCAGGCAAGCCCCAGCACGGGTTGGGAGCCCTCCCGCAGCCCCAGAGCCCTCTCGTAGCAACGGCGGGCCATCTCCCTCGCGGTGTCGTCCGACACGAACTGGCCGGGGTCCCGGCCCACCAGGTCGATCATGGACCGTTCGGCGTAGGGTACGACGGCCTCCAGCAGGGTGCGGGACGCCCCCGAGACCCCCAGGACCCACGCCAGGGCCTGGGTGCCCGCGCCGGCCAGGGCCACCACGGCGAGGCCGGGGGAATCGTGGATGTCTTGCACCAGGGTCCGGACGTCGGCGGAAATGGTCATGGTGTCAGCCTTCAGTCAAGGTCTTGCGAAAGCCACGTAGGCGGATGATAACGGCGACGCCCCCCACCGTCGTCCCGGCGAAGGCCGGGACCCAGGGGTGGCGACACGTGGATTTCCCGTTTGCACGGGAAGGACGGGCGGCCGTCACGGCAGGGCGGCGATGGCCTCGATCTCGATGAGCAGGTCGTCGTGCACCAGCCGGTCGATGAACAGCAGGGTGTTGGGCGGGTAGTCGCCATTGGGGAATATGCGGGCGAACACCTCGGTCCTGCCGGCGATGAACTCCTCCACGCTCTGACCCGCCACGATGTAGGTGGTGAACTTCACCACGTTCTCGAAGGTGGCGTCCACGCTGGCCAGCACCCGCTCCACGTTCCGGAACACCTGGCGGGTCTGGGCCGGAAGGTCACCGGCCCCCACGGTGTTACCCTCCTCGTCCACCGCCACCTGCCCGGCTACGAACGCCAGCCGTCCCGGCCGGACGGTCATCACGTGGCTGTACAGCCCCAGCGGGTCCGCCACATCCTGGGGCTTTACGGTCTTCCGATCGATACCCGCCATCCCGGCCTCCTCGCAAGTCTGGTCTCGCTGCGCCAGCTGATAGCATAGCAGCCGGGATGCCGCGCATCAAACGCCGTCTCCGGCCCCCGGGGCCCCAGGTTGACCCCGCACCCGGCGGCTGGTTAGAATCCTCCTGAGCCCCGGCCGGAGAGCGCCATGTGGGAGATAGGGGAGCGGGTCGACATCGGCTGGCCCGACTTCGGGCGGCCGCCGGTATCCTACGAGGTCGTCGACGTGGACGACTTTGGACAGGTGGTCCGCGCCCGGGTCCAGGACGAATCGGGGCGGCAGGGCGGCTTCCTGGTGGTCTACGACGAGGACGACTCGGTCCTGGAGCTGCTGGCCAGGAAGGCGTCGGAGGCCCTGGGATTCCCCGTGGTGGTCTCGGAGCTCAACTGCAGCATCGACGGCAGGGTCCTACGGAGCTTCGACTACGAGTGGTGGCCCACTCCCGACTACGCCGAGCGCCCCCGCCTCCTCGCCCGGACCATCAGCGTCCTGCTCGAACGTATGAAAGGGCCCTGAACCACGGCCCCGTCCGCGGCCTCACGGCGGGGATGTAAGTAAGCCTCGACAAGGAGTCGCCATGCTGGACATGATTATCCGGGGCGGTCGGGTGGTAACAGGCCAGAGGGTGGCCGTGATGGACGTGGCGGTGCAGGGAGAGAAGATCGTGGCCGTCACGGAGCCCGGGGTGCTGGGGGCGGAGGCCGCCCGGGTCATCGACGCCTCGGGGAAGATCGTCGTGCCCGGGGGCATCGAGCCCCACGCTCACGTGGCCACGCCGGTGCCCCAGCTATGGACGGGGAGGCCGGGGGTGGAGACCCAGTCGCCCGAGGACGCCAGCAGGGCCGCAGCCTTTGGCGGCACGACCACAATGGTGGACTTCGCCCGGCCCATCCACGGCGCCATGCCGCTGGAGGCCGTGGAGCAGCGGGTCCAGCGCTTCTCGGGCCACTCGTACATCGACTTCGCCTTCCACTGCGTGTTCAACGGTGTGAGCCCGCCGGACCACATCGCCCAGATCCGGGAGCTCATCTCCTCGGGCGTGGCCTCCATGAAGGTGTGGACCATCACCCGCCCGGGAGACCCTCCCAACCCCGCCACCGACGACGGGCACCTGTGGGCGGTGATGGACCAGGTGGCGCGCCACGGCGGCATCGTCGCCGTCCACGGGGAGGACCAGGCCATCACCGACTACATGACGGAGAAGCTGAGGCGCGAGGGCAGGGACCAGGCCCACAACATACACCTGGCCCACAACAACCTCTCCGAGGAGGTCACCTTCAACAAGACGGTGCGCATGGCCCGGAGCACCGGGGCCGGGGTCTACTTCGTCCACGTCACGGCCAAGGAGGGGGTGGAGGCCATCATGCACGGGCGGGCCGACGGCCTCCCCATCTACGGAGAGGTGCTGCACCACTTCCTCTGCTTCACATCCGAGGACTACCTCAAGCCCGAGGGCAACCTGTACCACACCAACCCGGGCCTGAAGTTCTCCGACGACAGGGATGCCCTGTGGCAGGAGACCATCCGGGGGGGCATCTCCACCGTGGCCACCGACGAGTACACCACCCACAAGGCCAGCAAGCTCCAGGGCACGACCATCGACACCATCCAGGGCGGCCACAACGGCATCGAGACCAGGTTCATCATCACCTACTCCGAGGGGGTGTCCAAGGGGCGCATCTCCCTGCAACGGTTCGTGGAGCTCACCTCCTCCAACGCGGCGCGCCTCCTGGGCATGTACCCGCAGAAGGGGACCCTGGCCGCGGGCAGCGACGCCGACATCGTGCTTGTGGACCCGGAAGTGCGCAAGACCATCGCCCTGTCGGACCTCCACGCCGACTCGGACTACAGCATCTGGGAGGGCTGGCAGGTGCAGGGATGGCCGGTCACCACCATCCTCCGGGGCTCCGTGGTGGTGGAGGACGGCAAGCTGCTGGGAAGCCCGCAGCACGGCCGGTTCCTGAAGCGCAAGATATCCTCGGAGGTTCTGGCCCGGCCCGCCGCATGACCCCCTGGCGGTCTGGCCCGGGCCTCACCCCAACCAGGTTTCCCCCCACCGCGCTTGGGCGAACCACGGTGGGGAAGGGACTTCTTCGGGAGGGCGTATTGATCTACGAAGCCGAGGCGGGAGACCTGGACCTTGTCGCCGTGGGCGACGCCATGGTCACCCAGAAGCTGTCCGTCTACCGGGAGCCCCGGTACCTGGAGCTGATGGACCTTATCCGGGGCGCCGACGCAGCCTTCGCCAACCTGGAGATGACCTTCCACGACTGGGAGCCGGCCCCCGGCCTGTCCACCAGCGTGGCCTACTCGGCCACGACCCCGGCCCACCTGGAGGAGTACAAGTGGATGGGCTTCCGGCTGGCGACCATGGCCCACAACCACCACAACGACTACGGCATCGACGGCCTGCTGACCAGCCAGCGCCACGTGGAGGAGGCGGGGCTGGTCCACGCCGGGGCGGGACGGAACCTGGCCGAGGCCCGGGCCCCCGCCTACCTTGAGACCCCCAAGGGACGCATCGCACTGCTGGCCTGCGCCAGCACCTTCGTGGAGGCGGGGCTGGCCACCGGGCAGAGGCCCGACCACAAGGGCCGCGCGGGCATCAGCGGACTCCACCACCATCCCATCTACACCGTGGACCCCCAGGCCTTCGAGGAGCTCCGACGCATCAGCCATGGGCTGGGCCTGGAGGCCAACAAGGACGCGCTGAGGCAATTCGTCTCCTACGGCGACGTGCCCCAAGACACCGACGACGAGTTCTACTTCATCGACAGGGGCCGCCCCGCCTACCGGCGCCTCTTCCGCCGCGGCGAGGAGTTCGCGGTCTCGTCGGAGCCAGACCCCGCCGACACGGAGGACATACTGAGGTGGGTAAGGGAGGCCAGGCGGCAGGCCGACTGGGTGCTCCTGAGCATCCACTGCCACGAGCACGACGCGGACCCGGAGGCGGCCCCCGCCTTCCTGGAGACCTTCGCCAGAAGGTGCATCGACGAGGGGGTGGACGTGTTCATAGGCCACGGCCCCCACTTCGCCCGCGGAGTGGAGATATACAGGGGGAAGCCCATCCTCTACGGCCTGGGGAACTTCGTCTTCCAGAACGAGACCTACCGGTGGGCGCCCCAGGAGACCTACGAGGCCCACGGCCTGGGCTACGACAACACCACCGCCGACGCCTGGGACGCCCGCACCCTGGGGGGCACCGTCAGCTTCTACTCGGACCCCAAGTACTGGAGGGGGCTGGTGGCCCAGCCGGTGTTCCAGGGCTGGGAGCTGAAGGAGCTGAGGCTTCACGTGGCGGACCTGGGATACCGTCAGCCCCGCTCCCGCAACGGCCGCCCCGTTCTCGCCAGCGCCGAGGTAGCGGCCGAGACCCTGTCCAGGGTGGGCCGCCTCTCGGAGCCCTACGGGACCCGCATCGACGTCCGGGACGGAACGGGGATCGTCCGCCCGTAGGCGGCTAGCCTCCCGCGTGGGCGGCTCGCCCACCGTCGAGGGAAGCTAGCCCGCCGCCATGTAGCTGCGCAGCTCGATCTTGTTCCCCAGCGGGTCCACGATCTTGAACTGCTGGCCCATGCCCTGGGCGCCGAAGGCCGGGCGCACGTCGGCCTCCACCTGGACGCCCAGGGACCTCAGCCTCTGACGGACCTCCTCCATGTCCGTGGGCTCGAGCACCAGGCAGAAGTGGTCCATGTTCGGGGTGGCCCGGTCCACCTCAGACGCCGGGCTCAGGTCCAGGATGATCTCCGGGGACACGCGCACCGACACGAACCCCACCTTCCCCTGGCGGAACTCCTCCTCCCGGAGCACCTCCAGGCCCATCACGTCCCGGTAGAACTCCAGCAACCGGTCCACGTCCTCGGTCTTGATGACAATGTGGTCCAGGCCCTTGACTCTCATTCTGCCCTCCAACTCCACACGGGCCCCAACGCGGGGCCGCCTTCGGGACCCATTATACCCGGAGGCCCGGCCCCACGTACCGGGCGGCGGGCGGAGAAGCGAAGCCTGGCTGCCGTAGCGCCGTGCTATAATTGCCGTGGACTACATAGACACGTCATGAAGGGGAGCACATGGTAACGGAGCCCGTCAGGCTGACCAGCCTTGCGCACTGCGCGGGGTGAGCCGCCAAGTTCAGTCCCGAGGACCTGGTCCAGGTCCTGAGTCACTTGCCCGTCGTCTCGGACCCGAATGTGCTGGTGGGCACCGCGACCGGAGACGACGCCGGCGTCTACCGCCTGGGCGATGACACCGCCCTGGTGCTGACGGTGGACTTCTTCCCGCCCATCGTCGACGACCCCATCGGCTTCGGGGCCATCGCGGTGGCCAACTCCGTCAGCGACATCTACGCCATGGGGGGCAAGCCCCTGCTTGGCCTGAACATCGTGGGGTTCCCGGTGGAGCTGCCCAAGGACATCCTGGGCAAGATACTCCAGGGGGGCCAGGCGAAGGCCCAGGAAGCCGGATGCCTGATAATCGGCGGACACACCGTGGACGACCGGGAGCCCAAGTACGGCCTGGCCGCCGTGGGGCTCGTCGAGCCGGGCAAGCAGACCACCAACGCCGGGGCCAAGCCCGGGGACTCGCTGGTGCTGACCAAGCCCCTGGGCACCGGCATCATAACCACCGCCGGCAAGCAGGGGACCGCGTCCATGGAGGTCCTGGACGGGGCGGTGGCCGTGATGAGCACGCTGAACCGGGCCGCCTCGGAGGCGATGGTGGAGGTGGGGGTCAACGCCTGCACCGACGTCACGGGCTTCGGCCTCGTCGGCCACCTGACCTCCATGATGAGAGAGAGCGGCGCGGGCTGCCGGCTGCGCATGTCCGCCATGCCGGTGCTCCCCGGCGCCCTGGAGCTGCTGGAGCAGGGCATCGCCCCCGGCGGCACCCACCGCAACCTGGAGGGCGTGGGCAGCCACGTGCGCTGGCACGACGAGGTATCCCAGGAGTCCAGGCTCCTCCTGTGCGACGCACAGACGTCGGGAGGTCTGCTGATATCGGTGGCGGGAGACCGCGTGGACCGGCTCCTGCAGGAGATGTCGGCGCGGGGCGTGCCCGACCCCCGGGTCATCGGCGAGGTGCTGGACGGCGGCGAGCGGGGTATACAGGTCGTACCCTGAGGCGGCGTCAGGCCAGTATGCCCGACTCCTCCAGCCTCCTGATCTCTTCGTCGGGCATCCCCAGCAGCGTACCGAAGACGTGGGCGTTGTCCTCGCCCAAGCCGTGACAACGGCCGATGCGGCCCGAGGTGTCCGAGAGGCGGACGAAGAGCCCGGGATACTCCACGACCCCCACGTCGCTCTCCTGGACGCCCACGATGAAGCCCCGCTCCCGCAGGTGTGGGTCGTGGAACAGCTGCTCTCCGTTCTGGACGGCCCCCGCGGGCACGCCCGCCCCCTGCAGGATGCGCATGGCCTGGTGGGGCGTGTGGTCCCGGGTCCACTCCCGGATATGCCCGGCCAGCTCGTCCCGGTTCTCCAGGCGGCCGTCCATCGTGGCGAACCGCTGGTCGGAGGACCAGGCCGGTGACCCCAGCGCCCGGCATAGGGCCTGCCACTCCCCCTCGTCCCGGACGGCGATGACGCACCAGGCGTCCTCGCCCCTGCAGCGAAAGGCCCCGTGGGGCGCGAAGAACCGGTGTCCGTTGCCCATGGGCTCCGGCACGCGTCCGTTGGTCATGTAGTCCAGGTACACGGCGCCCAGGGCGAAAGCGGTGGCGTCGACCTGGCTCATCTCCACGAGCTGTCCCCGGCCGGTGCGGTCCCTGTGGTGCAGCGCGGCCATGATGGCCACGCCCCCGAAGGCGGCGCTAAGGTAGTCGGGCGTCCACACCGGCGGGCCCTCCGGCTCGTCCCTGTCGGGGTACGACCACAGGTGGTACATGCCCGTGATGCCCATGGCCACCGCGGCAAGGCCCACGTAGTCCCGGTAGGGACCGGTGATGCCGAACCCGGGCAGCCGCACCATGATCACGTCCTCGCGCAGCTCCTTCAGGTCCTCGTAGCCCATGCCCCACCGGTCCATGACCCGCGGGCTGAAGTTCTCCAGCACCAGGTCGCAGTGGGGGACCAGCTCCTTCACGATGCGGCGGCCCTCCTCGGTGCCCATGTCGACGGTGACGCATCGCTTGTTGCGGTTCATCTCGTTGAACGTCACGCGCTGCTGCAGCACCACCCGGGGGTCCAGGTTGGGGCTGGCCCGTCCCCGCTGTTGGTGGGACCGGGACTCCACCTTGATCACCTCCGCGCCGTTCTCGGCCAGGAGGCGGGCCAGGTAGGGGCCGGCGATGGCCTGGGTGAAGTCCAGGACGCGGACGCCGTCCAGGGGCAGGGCCGCGGCGCCGGGCTCGCTCCGGCCGCCGGGGGACGGCCGTGGGCCCCAGGCCCTGGTGACCTCTTCGGTGTGCCGGCCCAGCTCCGGCGCCGCCGTGACGAGCCGGCCCGGAGTCTCGCTGAGCCTGAAGGGGGGCCGCACCAGCCTGTGGTCCCCGACCACGGGGTGCCGGAGGTCCTCCAACATCTCCCGCTCAAGGAAGTGAGCGTCGCGGGTGAACTCGTCGGGCCGGTTCACCGGGCCCACGGTGATGTGGTGCGCCTGCCCTTCGCTGAACAGCCGGTCCTTGGGCGCCTGCCGGGTGAAGTCCATGGCCAAGGACTCTATGAGCTCCTGGCTGCCGATGCGGATGTGCCGGTTGTCCCAGAGGGGGTCCACCAGCACGTCGGGGCTCCCCATCCACTCGACGAAGCTCCTCCAGTGGGGCGTGGAGATGACCACCAGGTGGCAGTAGCCGTCGCTGGCGGGGTAGATGCCGTAGGGCATCCCTCCCCCCAGGGGTGTGCGGCTGCCCGCCCGCTCCAGGAAGGTGGAGTTGGAGCTGTAGTTGACGACCACGTGCTGCTGGGCCGCCAGCACCTCCTGGCAGGAGACCTCGACCCGCTGGCCACGGCCGCCGCGGTCCCGCTGCCTCAGCGCGAGCAGGACACCGTAGGCGGCGAAGGACGCGGCCAGGTCGTAGGGGACGTCTCCGGGCTCGGACAGGGGCTCCCGGTCGGGGGAGCCGCAGAGGGCCATCACCCCGCCCATGGCGCTGCAGACTATGGGCGGCGCTTGGAACCAGCTGTAGGGGCCCGTGAGGCCGAACCCGGTGATGGACGCCACCACCAGGCCGGGATTGGCCCTCTCCAGGACCTCATAGCCCAGGCCCATCTCCTCCATGACGCCGGGGGGAAACGTCTCCAGCACGGCGTCGGCGTTCCGTACCAGCCCAAGGAAGGATTCCCTGCCACGGGAGGACTCGAGGTCCAGAACGACGCTCCTCTTGTTGGCGTTGAGATTGAGGAAGTCGAGGCTGCGCTCCGGGCCCGGCCGGCCGTCGGCGTAGGGGGGCATATGTCGGGACGGGTCGCCGCTGGGGGTCTCCACCTTGACGACGTCCGCCCCCAGGTCGGCCAGGAGGCGCCCGCACATGTGCCCCGGCCGGTCGGTCAGGTCGAGGACCCGGACTCCTTCGATGGCTCCAGGCATGCTATTTCGCCCTCTCGTCGGTCACGCGCAACATGGTACTGCTTCCGCGGGCCGCAGGCAATGGCAAACGAGGGGAGCAAATTCGGCCGCCCGGTGGTGTACAATGCCCCGTGGTGTACAATGAGGACGGACCACAGGCCGGGGGCAGCGTGACTCAACCCGCGCCCCGACGCCGGAGGTAGTAATGGCCACCAGGTTTCCCGCGGAATTCGGATTCCACGTTCCCACCAGGATAGTGTTCGGCGAGGGCTCCCTGGCCCGGCTGCCCGAGGTCATCGACGAGGTGTGCGGGGGCACGGGCGCCTCTGTCTTCCTGGTCACGGGGAAGCACAGCCTCAAGGCCCAGGGCATCCTGGACAGGGTGCTGGCCTCCCTTGGCCGCCTCCACGTCACCCACTTCGACGGCGCCGTCCCGTTCCCCGCGTCCCAGGACGTGGACAGGGCCCTGGAGGCCTGCCGCCGGGCGGACCCCGACGTGGTCGTAGCCATCGGCGGCGGCAGCGCCATGGACCTGGCCAAGCTGACGGCGGTGCTGATGGCCAACCCGGGGCCCTCCATCGAGTACGGCAAGCGTCTGCGCGCCATAGAGCAGCCCGGCCTGCCCTTCATCGCCGTCCCCACCACGTCGGGCAGCAGCAGCGAGGTGACCCCGGGCATGGCCATGTGGCAGTGGGACGAGAACACGTCCTACAATGTGCGCCACACCTACATGTTCCCCACGGTCGCCCTGGTGGACCCGGACCTGACCATGTCCATGCCCCGGGACCTGGCCGCCGCCTCGGGCGTCGACGCCTTCAGCAGCGCCTTCGAGTCCTACTGGGCAACGGGTGCCCAACCCATGACCGACACCCTGGCCCTGGGAGTCGTGCGCATGTTCGCGGAGAACCTGGAGGCGTCGTGCAGGGACGGCGGACGCGAGGCCCGCGCCGCCTGCGCCCTGGCGGCCACCATGTCCGGCGTGGGGTACAGCAACTGCCCGCCCAACGTGTGCCACGCCTTCTCCCGACCCCTGACCATCTTCTGGCGCGTGGCCCACGGCCAGGCGGTGGGCGTAACCCTCCCCGCCTTCCTGGAGAGGAACGCTCCGGCCATCTCGCACAAGCTACCGCCCCTGTGGGAGGCCCTGGGAGTCGGCGGCCTGGACGAGGCCGTGGCCCGGGTCACGGAGATCATGCGGAGCTGCGGGCTGGAGACGCGCCTGGGCGAGCTGGGCGTTTCCGAGGGTGACCTGGACCGGTTCCTGGATGTGGTTGCGTGGGAGCGCCTGGCCACCATGCCCACCGACCTGTCCAGGCAGGAGGCCAGGGACCTGCTGAAGTCCCTCCTGTAGCTAAACGACCCCCTCTTCCCGCAGCCGGCCGAACTCCTCGCCGGAGATGCCCAGGTAGCTCTCCAGCACCTCCCGGGTGTGCTCTCCCAGCCGGGGGGGTGGGCCCTGGATCTCCAGGGGGGACGCCGACAGCCTGATGGGCGTCCGCATCACGCTGACCGTACCGACCGACGGGTGCTCCACCGTCTGCCGCATTCCGCTGTGCACGACCTGGGGATGGTCGAAGGCCTGGCCGATGTCATTGATGGGCTCGGAGAGGACGCCGTGGTCCCCGAAGACCCGGGTCCACTCCGAGGTGGTCTTGGTGGCCAGCACCGGCTCCAGCGTCTGCCGCAGGCGCTTCCTGTGGCTGGCCCGGTCGGGGTTCGTGGCGAATTCGGGGTCCTCGGTCAGGTGCTCCAAGCCCAGTGCCCTGCACAGGTTGGGGAACTCCCTGTCGGTCACGGCGGTTATGCTGATGTAGCCGTCCGCCGTCTTGTAGGCTCCGGAGGCGCCGAGGGACGGGTGGGAGTCCGGGGCCACCCGCGGGGGCGGCTCCCCGGTGGCGAAGTAGATGCCCGCCAGGGAGCCCAGGGAGGCTATCGCCGAGTCCATGAGGTTCACGCTGACCCGCTGGCCTGCCCCAGTGCGGTCCCTTACCCGCAGGGCCGACACGATGCCCAGGGCGGCGTTGTACCCCGTGAAGAAGTCCGAGTAGGAGATGGACGACTTTATGGGCGGTCCTTCGGGCTCGCCGGTGACGCTCATGGAGCCGCTGAGGCTCATTATCATCTGGTCCAGGGCCCCCCTGTCGGCGTAGGGCCCGTCTTCGCCGTAGCCGCTGAGCCAGCAGTAGACCAGGCGGGGGTTGAGGGGTTCCAGCGAGTCGTAGTCCAGACCGGCCCTGTAGACCCAGTCCCTCCTGTAGTTGTGGACCAGGACGTCGGCCTTGGCCACCAGGCCCTGCAGCAGCTCCTTCCCCCGCGGCTCCTTCAGGTTGAGGGTGATGCTCTTCTTCCCCCGGTTGTAGGTCATGAAATAGGAGCTCTCGTCGCCGACGAAGGGGGGGCCGTACTGGCGCGTGATGTCTCCCCTACCCGGCTCCTCCACCTTCACCACCTCGGCCCCCAGGTCGCTGAGCATCAGGGTACACCAGGGGCCGGAGAGGACTCTGGTCAGGTCCACCACCCGGCAGCCATCGAGGGCCTTTACCATGAACGTCTCCTCACCGCCGGACCTCCCCTTGCTCCCGGCAGCACGGGGATGAAGGGGAGGCCGGCACTCGCTTATGCCGGAGGACCCCTTACCTCAAAGAGGGGCTGCCCTGGGAGGGCAGGAGGACCACGGCCCCGCCCCTGATGGTCGTCTCGCCGCGCTGGTCGTCTCCCCAGAGCTCCAGCTCGACGACGGGGCCGTCCCCGTCCCGACGCTTCTCCGTCACCCTTCCCTTGAGCCAGTGTGTGTCACCGTTGAGGTTGAAGCGGCGCACCTCGGCCCAGTACTCCCGGATGAAGCCGTCGTCGCCCATCCAGTTGGTGACCACCTGTCCCAGCCACGCCACCCGCTGGGGACCGTAGTCGTAGGCGCCGGGAACCCCCACCCGGCGGGCGAAGTCGGGGTCCCAGTGGACCCGCTCCGGCACGTCCGGGATGCCCTGCTCATTGACTATGAAGGCGTTGGGGGCCTTCTTGTAGAAGTCGACCGCAACCTTGTGGGCGTAGGCGAAGGGCCGGAACCCCCAGCCCACCTTCCAGGCCACGTTGTCGGTGACCCGGAGGGGCCCCTTGACCACGAAGGGCAGCTCGTCTCCAACGGCTACGTCCTCCCAGTATCGGGGGACGGCGCCCCTTACGACCTCCTTGCCATAGTCGGCGAAGATGTCCTCGATCTCCTGGGTCGTGTAGCTGGCGGGCTCCAGGTAGTTGTACTTGCCCTTGCTTCGCCCTGCGTCCCGCTCGGTGCGCAGGTTCCACTCCTTGACCCTTCCCAGGCCCAGCCCATCGGGAGTCGTGTAGTCGTAGGTCTGCTCCTGGAGTATGGCGCGGCCCGCGAACCGAGTCTCCTTGGGTGTCAGGCCGCTGGGGGTGACCGTACCGCGGATGGCCGTGCCTTCGCGGATGGGCTCCTTCATCTCGAAGGAGGCTCCGGCCCACATTCCATGGACTCCGGGCAGCCCCATGGGCGCGCCCCGCCCAAAGCAGGTGAACAGGAACGTGGGCGGGGCCACCATCGCTCCCCAGCGGGTCCCCTTGCCGTGTTCGTCGTCGGTGAACAGGGGGTTCGTGTCGCCGATGCCGTGGGCGAAGTGGCGTATCGTGTCCGAGGTGGCGTTCCGGTTGAAGGCGTCGGTTATCCCGAGGGGTATGCCGAGGCGCTGGCGCAACGGCGCCAAGGCCTCTTCGGTAATCCTGGGGAACTCCTTCTGCTCGACCAACGGCGCCTCCCGGGGCCCCGCGCGTCAGCCACGCGGGCCAAGGCCCATTGTATGGGCAAGCGCCGTCATAGGCAACAGGTGCGCAGCCCCCGGTCTGCCGGGGCTCTCTCCAGGAGTCCCGCTCCTGCCCGACGGGCACTCGGGGCCGCGCCGGGGCCGGCCGCCTTACCCGCAGGCCAGGGCGTAGACCTGGTCGACTCCCTCGGGCATGAGGTGCTCTGTCCAGGTGTCGCCGCCGTCCCGGCTGCCGTACACCTGGCCCGAGCTGGTGGCGCAGTAGACCCGGCTGGGACGCCGTTGGTCGAAGGTTATGCCGAACATGGTGGCGGTGGGTTGGAAGCCCATGTCCACCCGCTCCCAGCTCGTTCCGCCGTCTCCGCTGCGGAAGAGGGCGCCCACGTCGCTCCGGAAGTTGCCCCCGCCCGACACCCAGATGCTCTTGGCGTCGCCGGGCACCTCCCGGATGCAGCGGCAGTAGGTCTGCCCCTTGGCGTTCAACGCGTCTATCCGCACGGCCTGCCAGTGGTCGCCCCGGTCGGTGCTGCGGAACATGCCCGCCCGGCCGATGCTGAGCACCGTCTCGGGGTGGAAGGTGCTGGCCAGGATGCCGTGCATGTCCACGTAGTCGTCGTTGATGTACTGGCCATGGCTCAGGTTCTCCCAGTGCTCCCCGCCGTCCAGGGAGCGGATGATCCCTCCGACCTCGATGGCGCCGTAGATCTCGTCGGGGTCGGAGGCGCTGCCCGACATCATCAGGACACGCTTGGCCAGGTTGGCTCCGGGGCCCACGGTCACCTCGGGGAACCGCACGCTCACGGGAAGCTGGGTCCAGCGCTCTCCGCCGTCGTCGCTGCGGAAGATCTCGCAGTTCTCGTACCCCGCGTACATCACCTGGGGGTCCCTGGGATGGAACATGACGGACCAGACGGGCAGGCCGTGGTCGGGCACGGACACCTTCTCCCAGTGGTCTCCATGGTCCTCGCTGCGGTAGGGCCCGTCCTGCGTGCCCGCGAAGACGACCCCTGGCCTGCTGGGATGCACTGTGATGGCCCTTACGGCCGGCGACTCGGGGAGGCCGTTGGCCAGGGACTCCCAACCGCCGTTGTCTTCGGCCATCCGGTAGAGTCCCGAGCTGATGGGGCGGCCCGGCGCCGTCTCGCCCGCCAGACCGACGTACACGTAGGACTTGCCGCTGCTCATGGTATGCTCCTCTCATCGCCGGACCTCCGGACCGATAACGAAGCCCGTCCGGCGCCTCGGTGGATACGACAATTCCATCAGAACGTGTCCGGCTTGTCAACCGTGGCGCCCAGTAGCGGGCCCGCCTTGTTTGACACGGATTTGGGCGCGAACCTATACTCACGGCAACGGCGTTCTATGGGTCCCAGGAGGCGTGATGCGCAAGATAGACATGAAGGGCGACGCCAAGAGCCATCCCACGCCCGAGATGTGGGCCGCGATGAACGAGGCCCAGCTGGGCGACGACATCTACGGCGAGGACCCCACCGTGAACCGGCTGGAGGCCAAGGCCGCGGCCATGCTGGGCAAGGAGGCGGCCGTCTTCATGCCCAGCGGCACCCTGTCCAACATCGGCGTGGTGCTGGCCCACAGCCGCCCGGGGACGGCGGTGCTGGTGGGAGACGACTCCCACATATTCCACAAAGGCCGAGGAGTGATGGAGGCCCTGGGACGAATGGAGATAGTCGGCGTGCCCACCCAGGACGACGGCGTGCTGGCCCCCGACGACCTCGAGGCCTCCTTCCGCCAGTGCGAGAGGGACGGCAAGGAGGTGACCCTGCTCTCGGTGGAGAACACCCACAACCTGAAGGGTGGCCTGGTGCTGGACCAGGAGGACATCGCGGCGGCGGCCGAGGTGGCCCACCGCCGGGGCGTGCCCCTGTTCCTGGACGGGGCCAGGGTGTTCAACGCCGCCGTGGCCCTGGACGTGCCGGTGTCGGACCTGTGCATGAGCGCGGACTCCGTCGCCTTCTGCCTGTCCAAGGGCCTGGGCTGCCCTGCCGGGTCCATGCTATGCGCCGACCACGACACCGTGGCCCGCGCCAGGGTCCACAAGAAGGACCTGGGGGGAGGCATGCGGCAGATCGGCTTCCTGGCCGCAGCCGGAATCGTGGCCCTGGACACCATGGTGGACCGCATGGCCGACGACCAGGCCCACGCCGTGCGTCTGGCCCAGGGGATGGCGGGCATACCCGGCCTGTCGGTCGACCCCGGCGCGGTCCAGACCAACGTGGCCGTCTTCGAGGTGATGGACTACGACGTGGGGGCGTTCATCCAGGGGCTGGAGCACCGGGGCGTCTTCCTGGACCACCAGGAGGGCAGGAAGCTGCGGTTCTTCACCCACTACGGCATCTCCGCGAAGGACGTCGAAGATACCCTGGAGGCGGTGGAGGCCACCGCCCGGGATCTGGCGGCGGACTAGGGCGTCGCCCGGGCGCAGTCTATGATCTTCCGGCCGCCTCTCGGCTGCACGGGTCGGTTGTTGGGGCCGCCGCTCAGCGCCAGCAGTCCGTCGACCTGCTCCGCGGAAATGGTCTTGGGCTCGCGCATCACGTACCAGTCCACCGGCTCGTCGCAGGGCGGCGTGGTCTTGGAGCCGTCGTACCTGTAACAGCCGCCGCCCGGCGCGTCCAGGCCGGCGTTGAGCCCAACGCCCCCGGCCGCGGCGGCTCCGGCAGCCGGAGCGGCGTCCAGTACCCCCTGCACGATGGGGCTGGGCTCGCCCAGTCGAAACAACAGCCCCACCACCGCCAGGTCGCCGTCCGCTCCCTCATGGACCAGGTGCATCTCCGCGGCGTAGCTCGCGCCGTCTATCCGGTGTTCCGAGGGCGAGTGGAGGTGCGCCGACCTCAGCTCGAAGGCCCGCCGGCCCACGCTGAACGTGTTGCCCGGGCCGTAGTCGACGTGGACGAACTTGCCGTCGTTACGCACCGCCGTCGCGTCTCCGCCGTACGAGAACGCGATGGGCCCGACGTCGCCCTTCTCGTATCCGGTTATGTCGATGGGCGACTGCTGCCGGCCGTCGCCGCACAGGGCGAACTCGGCGGACAGGAAGGCCCAGTTCTCCGGCGCGCCCGGCCCCTCGTATCCCCACTCCACGGCGTCACCGGCCCCCTGGGCCGGCCTGCCGCCGCCCCCGGACGCAGCCGCCAACATCGCTGGGAGCAGGGACACCAGCATCTTCCCCGCGATTCTCATTCGTCTTACTACAGGTCTTGCCATGGCTCTGAGCACCTCTCTCCGTCATTCCCGGGCCCGGATGCCCCCTCCTCGGCGTCGTTCCGGCGAGGGCCGGGACCCAGGGGCAGGGCAGCCTGAGCCCCCGCTTTCGCGGGAGTGACGGAGGAGTCATCCGAGCCCATTATCATGGGAACGGCCTCTAGGCGGAGCGCATCCAGTCCGAGACCCGCTCGCCGATCATTATGCTGGTGGCGTTGGTGTTGGCCCGCACCACGTCGGGCATGATGGACGCATCCGCCACCCGGAGGCCCTCCAGGCCCCTCACGCGGCCGTACTGGTCCACCACCGCCATGGGGTCCGACGGCGGCCCCATCTTGCAGGTGCCCGAGATGTGCTGGCAGGTGGTCACGTGCTCCAGGAGCCAGGCGTCCAGGGTGTCGTCGGACTGCAGGTGCTCGTCCCCGGGCCACACCCGCTCCCGGACGATATCCCGGTAGGCCGGGTGCTCCAGCATGCCCACGGCCAGCCGGACCGCCTCCCTCATCCGTTGCAGGTCCCAGGGGTCCTCCAGGAAGTGGTAGTCCAGCTCGGGCTGTACCCTGGGGTCGCCGGACACCAGACGCATCCGGCCGGCGCCCGCCGCCAGCTCCAGCTGGACCTGGCAATCAATCATGAACCCCCCGGAGCCCGCGTCGGCGCCGATGCGGGGCCCGTGGAAGGAGTGGGGCAGCAGGTGGATGTCGTTCCGCGTGCCGGACCCACGCGACGTGAACCTGAGTATGAACTGCACGCGGGGTGTGGCCGCCTGCAGGATGACGTCGTCCTTCACCCTGGCCCGTACGTCCACCGCCGGGTGGTCCCGCATGTTTTCGCCGACGCCGGGCAGGTCGTGGACCAGGGGCACTCCGGCGGCGGCCAGGTCGCCGGGCGGCCCCACGCCCGACAGCATCAACAGGTGCGGCGAGCCGATGGCCCCGGCGCTCAACACGGTCTCGGAGGCCTCCACGGTGAAGGTCTCCCCGCCGCTCTCCACCTCCATCCCCACGGCCCGCTTGCCGTCGAAGAGGACCCTCCGCGCCAGGACGTCTCCACGCACCGTCAGGTTCAGCCTGTGCCGTGAGGGCTCCAAGTGCGTGAGGAAGGTGCTCATCCGCACGCCGTTGGCCTGGTTCATGGGGATCAGGCCGACGCCGGTGCACTGGGGGCTGTTCATGTCCGCGACCTGGGGGAAGCCGGCGCCGACGCAGGCCTCCAGGAAGGCGCGCTGGACGGGCGCCAGGGAGTCCATGCTGTGCCTGCGTATGGGGATGGGGCCGTCGGTGCCGTGGAAGTCGTCACGGACGTCCAGGTCCCGCTCCATCTTGCGAAAGTATGGAAGGACCTTCAGGTACCCCCACTCGTCGTTGCCTTGGGACTCCCAGGAGTCGAAGTCCTCTGGGATGCCCCGGAGGAACACCTGCCCGTTGACCGAGGAGGAGCCGCCGATGAGCTTGCCCCGGGGCACGGGCATGACCCTGTCTCGCCGGCCGGTGGCCTTGCCCACGAAGGACCAGTTGTGGGGACTGTCCTCGTCCCCGGGGCTCTGGTCGTTGCCGTCCCGCACCGGCCCCGGAAGGGCGTACAGGTCGGCGTAGTCGGGACCGGCCTCCAGCAGGAGCACCGACCGTCCCGGGTCCTCACTGAGGCGGCTGGCCAGCGCGCACCCCGCGGATCCCGCGCCGACCACGATCACGTCGTATCTCACCGGCGATCCCCTCCTCGGCCGAAGTTGGGGGCGCCTAGGCCTCGCGAGACGCCCTCACAGACCACCGCTCCCGGCTGCCGCTAGACTAACATCCCTCCGCATACGAGTCCAGGGACGCACTCCCGGCCAGAGGGCAGGGGGGTCTACGAAGGGGAATGGTACAATGTGGATGCGAGGCACCTAGTCCGTCTGCCAGACCGGTCTAGGGCATAAAGAGTAACTTTCGTGGACACCTTTTCGGTACAGATCGCCATTGGAGACCATGAGAGGCAGCGCTGGACTACACTGGACGCCTTGGTGGACACAGGCGCGTCAATAACGTCGGTGCCCGCTTCGGTGCTGCGAGAGCTCGGGGTGAGACCGGTGGCGCAGGAACGGTTCCGTTTTGCCCAGCGCGAGACGCGGTTGATGGACGTGGGCCAGACCTGGGTGCGCGTCGAAGATAGGGAGAGGATTACGCTGGTGCTTTTCAACGAAGAGGGCACGGTACCGCTTCTGGGAGCGTTGGCGTTGGAGACCGCGTTCATGGCAGTCGACCCCGTGGCCCAGAAGCTGGTCCCGGCGGATGGGCTGATGATGTAGGATCGGGCCGGCGACCAAGAGAAGGCCCACGGGTAATTCCGAGGGCCCCGTTGTAGGCGTCGTCCTGGGCAACATGCCGAGCAAGGGCAGGATTGACTCTAACCAGTCTGACTAGCATAGTACGGCCATGAAATTAGTCTACTCGACACACGCAGCCAAGGCGCGTTTTTCAGAGGTCTTGAGACACGTCCGAGAAGGCAGGACGGTAACCATCTCCTACCGCGGAGAACCCGTGGCGGAGGTCCGCGCCATCGAGAAGGCGCCGCAAACCATCGAGGACCGCCTCGAAGAGCTGAGACGCTTGGGCATCTTGCACCCTGCCGGCGGGCCCCGTCGCGAATTCAAGCCCGTGGCCCATGTGCCCGGGGCAGTCGAGCGGTTCCTGGCTGAGCGCGAATAGTGAGCGGCGCGTACGTCGATACTTCGGCGTTCCTCGCTGCCGCGCTGGGTGATTCCGGCCACGGTCAGGTTGCCGCCCCCCGGGGAGCGTATTCCACCCTCTTGTCTTCCAACCTCCTGGAAGCCGAAGCACGGGCTGCCTTCGCACGCGAGGGGCTGGCCTTCGACGCCGGGATCCTGGGCGGCATCGAGTGGGTAACACCCGATCGGCCGCTGAGCCAAGAGCTGGAAACCGCCGCGGCGGCCGGCTATCTCCGGGGAGCCCACCTCTGGCACGTGGCGATGGCCCTGTACGTAGCAACCGATCCGGGCGAACTTGCCTTCATCGCCTTGGACGCCCGACAGCAAGCGGCCGCGCTGGCGTTGGGATTCAAAACGTAAGACGACGTCCCGGCTTTGGGTTTCGGCTATGCGCCTGGCACAGGATGGCCTGGCAGTACGATCGTATATGTCAACTTCACTGTCTTCGGCTCAAAGACCGAGAATGCATTGTCGAACACCAAGGTGTGCTGCCCGGAATCGGCGGCTGCCAGCTCCCCCTTCGCCTGCCCTACCCTTGGTTCGTCTACCCGGATCACCCAATGGCCCGACGGGTCTGAAATGCGGTATCTGAGGTCGAGATTGGCCGTGAATTCATAGGAGAGCCTAGTAGCAACGGCGAGGTTAAGCGGTAGCTCAAGCGTATCTCCCGCCTTGATTTCGAAATCGGCTCGATAGGTTCGGGGGCGGTAGGCAACGAAGCCCGCCTTTAGGGCAGGCAGCCATTTGCGCACGTCATTCGATGTGATAGCAAAGGCGATGTTCTCGATGCCACGGCCAGATGGTGTATAGTCCGGCCGAAGGGTATTGACCCCAACCACCTGGCCTTGAGTGTTGACCAACGGGCCACCGCTATTGCCGGGGTTGACGGCAGCGTCGGTCTGGAAATGCTCTACGTTGTCGAACAATACATGGTCCGCGGACACGATGCCCCTCGTAACGGTCACCGTTCCGGGAGCACCCTTGGCAGGGAATCCCAGCGCCAGCACATCGTCTCCTACATCAACTTGGTCAGAGTCCGCCAAGGGTAGTGCTCTGAAAGACCTCCTCCTGCCCCCGACAAGAATCACGGCCAAGTCGACGAGTTCATTTCTCCCGACTACTCTCCCTTCCAATTGCGAGCCGTCATTCAAGATGACGACAGCTTCATCGACACCCTCTACCACATGCGCATTCGTAACTACCCACCCATGCTTGTCAACGAGGAAGCCAGAGCCTACGTTGCCAATCTCCACAATAGCTGGCCTAGAAGCTGCGACAATATCTGCGGTCGACATGGGAGCAGCCTTGGTTGGAGAATGCGAAGCTCCGAACAGAGCCCGTATCGAATTCTTGATTCGTCCTATCACAGCAACGGGGCTCCTCTCGATTTGGCTTGGTTGTCGCCGAACCATTAGGCATCGAACCAATAGGCGCTTCTTCAGGTGCAGTCTGAATAGTGTCTGGTTTAAGCTTGGGCGTAGCGGTTTCTCTCTCGGTTGCTGGCCTGGATTACTGCTGAGTCCAAGTGTTTGGAAGCGTGTTCGATTTCAATACCGATGAGTTCACCGTTAGCGCCGAGGTCTACGTTCAGCCCATCGGCAACTTCCCTGGTTTCTACACCCGGCTTAGTACTGAATTCGACGTAAGCACTGTCGGTTTCCGGGTAGTAATGCAGTTTCATTCTTCCCTCCCTCTGAATCCGCTGTCTATGAAGGCAGTAAGGACCGTTTCTCCATCGGCCAGGGTCACTACTCGCAAAATATGTGGGTTCTCGTGATTCGGATAAGGAACTACTCCCCAGAATCGGATGCGGCTGTCAGGTTGAATTTCGCGCCGAACAGGGTGTTCGATGACTTGGGCAACCCAGGCAAGCTCAATATATGAACGGCTCCTTTGAAGCCGTTCCTGAAAGTGTCTGGTAACCTTCATGCATTCGATTGTATAGGTGGCTCGTCAAGATGAACAGCGCCGCCCGGTCACGGGGCGGGGGGCGCGGCGGCCTCCGCCCGTCTGTGGTGGGCCCGGAGCTTCCACCTTGCCCATAGGACCGCCAGCAGGGGCGTACACAGCAAGCCCACGACCATGAGTATCAGATACTCGTGAGGAACGTGCATCCACGAGCCGCCTATGGCCAGGAGATAGTAGCGGCCCATGCGGCCGATGACGCTGGCCGAGGTGTACCTCCAGAGGGGATAGTTGGAGCTGGGAGCCAGCACCCTGACCGGATAGAACGGGAAAGGGCTGACGGCCAGAATCGCGATCGTCGGCCAGGGCCGCCAGTAGAAGTAGCGCACCGCCCTCTTGTAGAGGGCTGTTTGCTTCACCGGGGCGACGGGACGCAACTCGAAGACCTTCTTGATGACGACGTAGTCTATGATGCAGGCTATCATCGTCGCGACGCCCCCGACCACGGCCACCACCCAGGGCTCGTAGATGGCCGCGGCAAAGAGCACGCCGGGCTCGTTGGGCAGGTACACGAAGCTGTTGGATGGTATGGAGTACCAGAAGTACAGCACAAGCTGCCACAGGGGAGGGTAGAAGACCCAGGCCAGCAGGGTGCATACCAGGGCGGGGACCAGGGTGCCCGCCAGAACCCAGACCTTGGGGCTGCGCTTGGCCCCATGGAGCAGGGCCGCCACTTTGCAGTAGACCTCTCCCCAATCTGGAGCTGGTCTCCGCCAGGCCCAGAGCCTCCGGCGATCGGCGACGGGTCTACTCATCCGTCGGGACACTCTCTTCTGGGGCCACGAACAAGACCAGGCGGGCGCCGGTCATTGGGCCGGTCTCCCGCCGCCGGAAGCCTTTGCCGGGACCTGGGGATGGCGCCAGCCGTCCATCATGGAGGCCCGATGCACGCACTGAACGGTGCAGTAGGCGGCGCAGGGCTTCTCCGTGAAGTACTGCCGGCGCATCTCCTCCCTGGAGTAGCCCTCCAGGGGCACCCCGGGGTAGCCCCGCTGCTGGGAGCACCAGTGCACCAGGCCGTCTTCGTCCACGTAGAGGTAGCGGGCCCCGGCCCGGCACCTCCATCGGTTGGGGCGTCCCTGGACCAGGTTCTCCCCGAAGCGGTCCAGCCAGGCGAAGACTCCGGGCCCCTTCCCTCCAACGATCTCCCGGTAGATGCCCTGCTGAAGCGCGCTCAGCGGCTTTACCTGCCCGTTGCCGGAGTGAATGATGCCCAGGGAGGTCGGAAATCCCAGCTCCCGGGCCCGGTTCACCACCACCCGGGCATCCTCGGGGTTCTTTATCTCCGACCCGAGGACGGCGTTGACGTTGACCCCGAACTCCGCGTGCCTGGCCAGCAGTACCAGCTTGCCGTCCAGCACCTTCAGGCTCTTTATGGAGGTCTCGTCGGGGTCTACGTTGTCGATGGATATCTGCAGGTAGTCCAGCCTCGCCCCGTTGAGGCCCTTGATGCGCTGCTCGGTCAGCAGGTAGCCGTTGGTGATCACCGTGGCGATGATTCCCCGCCGGCGTATGTGGTCTACCACCTGCTCCAGCTCGGGGTGCAGCAGCGGCTCCCCGCCGCTGATGGTGATGATGGACGTGCCCCGGGAAGCCAGATCGTCGACGCGCCGCAGCAGCAGCTCCAGGGGCACCGGCTTGGAGACCTGGTCGTATTCGTTGCAGTAGGCGCAGGAGAGATTGCACCGCCGCGTCACCACCAGGTGCACCAGGACCGTATGACGGGTCGAGACCAGGGTCTTGGCCACCATCAACGCGCCCCGGAGGCCCCGGTGCAGCCGCCTCGGTGTTATTTTTGCGGGCATCGACCCATCGTCATCACTATTGGGCTACAGATTGGACACCCCTCCGAAGTATGTCCCCTATTGACCTTTGCGGAGGCTCTCAAGCAGTGTGGCAGCTACGCGGTAGCCTTCGGCATTCTCATTGGATTAGTTCTTTCGACTTCGCCTTTTCCACAAGCCTGGATATGGATTCAAGAGCCTCACGGGCTGTGGGCGCGTCTATATGAGGTTTGAGTTGACTGACTATCTCAGCCAGTGCAGTGGGGCCAGAACCGGGATTCTTGGACTTGACATACCAAGCAGTAGCAAGCCGTTCCAGCGTCCTTACGTCTGCTCTACTCAAGAATTGGGTCGCAAAGGTCATTTGGGGCTCGTATTTCTTGACAGCCCTTTTGCCCCGATCCATCGATCGCGATCCTAGCGTTCCAAGCCCATATGAGGGGCCATAAGGCCGTTGGGGTTCAATCTTGAGAATCCGGTTTGCTCTCATCCTGCCAAGGTCGTCATGGAGATTGAACGAATACGGTCCGTGCTTGTATAGCACGAACTCGTACGACACCGGGACCTCCAACATAGAGCCCAAGAAGTACATTGTCTTTTGAATATGGGTCTCACTGGCCCAACCCCCGTTGCTTCGCATTTTCTCGACAAGGCTAGTAACTATTGCCCACCGTTCGACTGTCGTAAGCATTGCATACCCTCTTCTATACACCGGTTTCAGCCAGAATCTGCTCCCGGTTATGATTTATGAATTCCATTGCCTTGTCACGAATAGCCGGTTCCACAAAAACGGAGTCGATGGCCGCAATCGGTATATGCTGAAGCATATCTGACACAGCCAATGAAGAAGCTATGCGACCGTCTGATTGCAAGACTGGAAAATCAAAGACATGTGCCGGCGGGATGTAATTGTCCAGTATGACCTTATCTTGCCCAAACTCTGTCGTTAGGGCTTGGCTGATAGCTTTACCAGGCTCCGGATTCAGACTGAGATCGTCGGGGTTTCGCGAGTAAGCTACTTTGAAATGTTGTCTCCTGGCGATCCGCGCGGCCATCTCCGAACCAGTTCTAGCCTTCTCGTAGATAGCCGCCAGAATTTCGACGTCCGTGAGTTTGAGGAAATCCGCTGTGGAAGTGGGAAATGCGCTTGACGGCAACCATTCTCTCAAGAAGTCTGTTAGGTGATGATCGTAGGCCCGCCTGACAGGATGCAGGTAGACTTGAGTGAACATAGAATGCCTAGCCAAGAGGAGGGCCTCTGCCGATTGAAGCCCTCCCAGTTCTAGTCCCAGTGTCGGCTCCTCCGAGTCCTCGCTCTTGGGAAGAATCCTGAGAGCATCAATCAGACGGTAATGGTCGAATCTACCGTATTGGACTCCTGCATGCAGAGAATCCCGAAGCAAATAGTCGATGCGGTCCGCTCCAAAGGCATCACCTACTACGACCTCCGACAACACGGCTTCCCAATCCGTGAACTCTACATCTGGTTGCTTTGCCGGTCCAACCGCCAACTTTACTATGTCATCGGCCCTCAATGGGGGAGTGACCTTTTTCCAGATCTGCTGCATCTCGTCGCTTCGAATCAGTTCCGCGGTCATAGTCTCATGGGTCCATCCAATGGGAAGCAGTTCGGCTTCAGCTGCATGCGAGAACGGAAGATGCCCAATGTCGTGACAAAGAGCTGCCATTCTTAGGACCCTACGCCAGTACCGCCTTTGGTCCTCGTTCAAGATCTGAGGCATCAGCACTCCGATTCGGTCGCCGATCAAATCATTCCGAGTTATCACGTCGTAAACTCTACTGGCGACCTCCATCACTCCCAAGGCATGCTCAAATCGCTTGTGAGTGGCGCCCGGGTAAATAAGGTATTCCAACGCCAGTTGATGGACGTTCCTTAATCGCTGAACGGGGAAGGAGTCCAACACATCGCGTTCGTCCGAATCGAGAGTAATGAACACATGAACGGGGTCTCGGATTTCGTGGAATATCTTCTTTAGCATCATGGACCAACCAGCAAACTATCGCACAACATAGAATACCGTCGTTGACGCAATAAGAAAACTCCGATATGTCACGATCCTCACGAAGTCGACCGATATGGTCATCATAGTTCGCCAATGGAGACGGATGATCCGAGTCTACCGATCAAGGGGTTTCTGCGGCCCTAGGACATCATGACCCCAGCCGTAGATGTCCAGCGAAGATTAAGCCCGACTTGGGGGCACCTATTCCGAGTTTCGTCTCAACCAGAACCCCGGCCAGGCATCCGCCCAAGATGAGGGTCTCCGGGGAGGAACTAGTCGTAGGTGCTCGGTCTAGCCACAGAACCGCTCTACCTCCAAGGACAACAATTCGGCGCGGACGCTTATATTGTACATAAGCGTACCCGCGCTCGTTACTTTTTGCTGGTCCAGATTGTCTATGCCGTCCATGAAAAGGTCGGCGAACTCATCCGTAATATCGGCCACGTCTAGCCACTCGTCATGTATGGCGCGGACCGATTCGGGAACCGGGTCAACATTGCGGATTCGGCGGGCCTCGTAATTGAGGTCAAAGGTGATACTCGCCACTCGGCCGAGCCACTCTAGGTCAAGAAGCAGCATGGGGTCAGCACTGGCGAGGGTGCTCTGGGCGTCGATATCCAAAATAGCCTGGGCCAAGTCCACTGCAATCACCGATATTTGGTCGAAGTATAGGGTCTCCTCTTCCGTAGGGCAGGGCTGGCCGGTTTGCGTTGGCGTCGGCGTTGGTCTCGCCTGCGTTGGCGTTGGTTTGATTGGAGTTGGCGTTAGTGTTGGCCTTGGCGTGGGCGTAGGAGTCGGCGCCGGAGTAGCGGTGGGAACCTCAGATCTCGTCGTTGGAGCCGGAGTTGTGGTTGGGTTTACCGTGGGGATCTGAGTCGGCTCTTCGATGTCGGACGAGATGGAAGTCGGCGCGGACTCACCATCGCCCTCACCCTCGCCGACTAAACTGACTATCACTACAAGCAGGATGAAGAGGGCCACAAGCCCTATGCCACCCCAAATCAAGACCCTCTTGAACACGGTTCCTCCCATCACCTTTGCGGATGGCCGCGTTTAGCCCCGTCTTTTCGCCAGTGAGGGGTTGAAATCGAACCAATTACCTGCTGCCCATTCGCAACTGCTCCGGCCCTCAACGGTATACTTGGCCCCGGTGCCCAACCCGCACCACCAAGACCCGCAGTATCTTGTCCTGAATGTCGCAGATGACCCGGTAATGCCCTACCCTATAACGCCAGCATCCGGCCAATTGACCGGACATCGCCCGGCTTCGCTGAGAATCCGACGTCGCGGAGTATTCAATTGTCCAAACCAAAGCGGGCCATCACTTCCGCTTCCGTATACACTCTCTCCTGTCCGTTGCGGATACGCTCAAGAGTCTCGGTGGCCTCGTAGTAGTCCTCCACGTCGTCAAGCCCGTTCTCTATAACATCGCTCAGCAAATCGGCCTTGCTGCGACCGGTCTTCTCTGCCAGGGCGGCGATGCGCTGCTCGATTTCGGGAGTCAGGTGAATCGAAGCTTCCATGACACGTTCTCCGCTGGCGTCCGTACTTCGGCCATTGTACTCCAGACGGGCTGCCGGCGTCCAAGCCGCTGATGCTACATGAAAAAGCCCCACCATGCGGTGGGGCCTTGTTGAGGGTTTGGTAGCGGGGGTTGGACTCGAACCAACGACCTTCGGGTTATGAGCCCGACGAGCTGCCACTGCTCCACCCCGCGATGAGGGACCCTGGACGTCTGGGAGCTAGGCCTCCAACGACCCCTTGCCGGCGCAGCTCTTGCACACCCGAGGTGCGCCCGTGCCGCCACAGCTTGGGCAGTTGAATATCCTACAGGTACCGGAACCTCGGCAATGGTTACACTTTCCTCCAGCCACTTTATCCTCCACAACAGAGTATAAGCCCTGCCGGCGCCCCCGCCATTCCCGACAGCGGGACCTGGGGGCCGATTCGCAGCGGCCTCCCAGCGCCTCCGGGGGCGTCCGGGTGCTGAAGTTTGGAGTTCTTAGCGTGGATCAAGCCTCTCGGCCGATTAGTACCGGTAGGCTGAACGAGTTGCCTCGCTTACACCTCCGGCCTATCAAGCAGATAGTCTCTCTGCAGCCTTACTTCCGGCTTGCGCCGGATGGGAGGTCTTATCTTGGGGAGCGCTTCGCGCTTAGATGCCTTCAGCGCTTATCGACACTGGACTTGGCTACCCAGCAATGCTCCTGGCGGAACAACTGGCACACCCTAGGTCCTTCCCTCCCGGTCCTCTCGTACTAGGGAGAGACACCCTCAAACCTCCTACGCCCGCGGCGGATAGAGACCGAACTGTCTCACGACGTTCTGAACCCAACTCACGTGCCCCTTTAACCGGCGAACAGCCGGACCCTTGGGACCGCTTTCAGCCCCAGGATGGGACGAGCCGACATCGAGGTGCCAAACCTCGCCGTCGATATGAACTCTTGGGCGAGATAAGCCTGTTATCCCCGGGGTAGCTTTTATCCGTTAAGCCACGGCCTTTCCACAAAGAGCCGTAGGATCACTTTGCCCGACTTTCGTCCCTGCTCGGCTTGTTGGCCTCGCAGTCAAGCCCCCTTATGCCAATACGTTCTGTGGGCGATTTCCATCCGCCCTGAGGGGACCTTTGGGCGCCTCCGTTACCTTTTGGGAGGCAACCGCCCCAGTTAAACTGCCCGCCAGGCACTGTCCCCGTTTTGTGACGGGTTAGAACCAAAAACAGAGAAGGGTGGTATTTCAACGGCGGCTCCTTCCTCACTGGCGTGAGGATCTCCAAGCCTCCCACCTATCCTACACATCCCGGCTCCCAGACCAATACCAGGTTGCAGTAAAGCTCCACGGGGTCTTTTTGTCCTGCCGCGGGTCGCCCGCGTCTTCACGGGCACCGCAATTTCACCGGGCCCTCCGCCGAGACAACGGCCAGGTCGTTACGCCATTCATGCAGGTCGGAATTTACCCGACAAGGGACTTCGCTACCTTAGGACCGTTAGAGTTACGGCCGCCGTTCACCGGGGCTTCAGTTCGCAGCTTCTTCCTTTCGGAATAACCGCTCCCCTTAACCTTCCGGCACTGGGCAGGCGTCAGCCCCTATACTTAGGATTTCTCCTTAGCAGAGACCTATGTTTTTGTTAAACAGTCGCCCGGCCTTCTTTTCTGCGACCCCAGGGAGCTCCGCTCGCTAGGAGCTTCACCCCCCAGGGTGCCCCATATCCCGAAGTTACGGGGCCCTTTTGTCTAGTTCCTTAGCGGAGGTTCGCCCGAACGCCTTGGGACGTTTATCCCAGCCCACCGGTGGCGGTTTGCGGTACGGACGCCCTTACCACATAGCTCGCGAGGCTTTTCTCGTCGGCATGGGCTCGACAGCTTCCCGGACCCTAAGGTCCAGTTCCCCTCAACCCTCAGCTCGTAGCGCCGGAGGCGGATTTGCCTACCCCGGCATGGCCTACGGAGGAGGACGCGCACTTCCAACCGCGCGCTCTGCCTACCCTTCCGCACCCTCCCGCGGCTTTAAACGTGATAGCGGCGGTGCAGGAATATTAACCTGCTGTCCATCGCCTTCGGCTTTCGCCTACGGCTTAGGACCGACTAACCCTACGCCGATAAACGTTGCGTAGGAAACCTTGGGCTTTCGGCGTCAGGGATTTTCACCCTGATTAACGCTACTCATTCCGGGATTCTCACTTCCCCGCGCTCCAGCCAGCCTCGCGACCAACCTTCTTCGCCCGGGGAACGCTCCCCTACCATGCCGGGGCTGTCGAAACAGCATCCGGCATCCACGGCTTCGGTGACGGGCTTGAGCCCCGTTAAATTTTCGGCGCAGGACCCCTCGACCAGTGAGCTGTTACGCACTCTTTAAAGGATGGCTGCTTCTGAGCCAACCTCCTGGCTGTCTGGGGAACCCTACTTCCTTTCCCACTTAGCCCGCTCTTGGGGACCTTAGCCGGTGGTCTGGACTGTTTCCCTCTCGACTACCAAACTTATCTCCGGCAGTCTCACTCCCGGGGAACGGTAGAACGGCATTGGTGGTTTGGTTGAGTTTGGTAAGCTCACGCCCCCTAGCCCATCCAGTGCCCTACCTCCGTCCACCTATTACCCGAGGCTGCACCTAAATGCATTTCGGGGAGAACCAGCTATTTCCGAGTTCGATTGGCATTTCACCTCTACCCACAGCTCATCCGAAGCTTTTGTACCAGCAACCGGTTCGGGCCTCCAGTCCGTGTTATCGAACCTTCACCCTGGCCATGGGTAGCTCACCCGGTTTCGGGTCTACTCCATGGGACTAGTCGCCCTATTCGGACTCGCTTTCGCTTCGGCTCCGGAACTCCAGTTCCTTAACCTTTGCCCCACATAGTAAGTCCCCGGATCATTCTTCAATAGGCACGCCGTCATCCGCCGTTGCGGCGGACTCCGACCTTCTGTAGGCCCACGGTTTCAGATCTATTTCACTCCCCTCCCGGGGTGCTTTTCACCTTTCCCTCACGGTACTGGTACACTATCGGTGGCCAAGGGTATTTAGCCTTGGAGGGTGGTCCCCCCGACTTCCCACAGGATTTCTCGTGTCCCGTGGTACTCAGGTAGTCATCCAGGAGCCCTATCCCTTTCGTCTACGGGGCTTTCACCCTCTATGACGGTCCTTTCCAGGTGCCTTCGACTAGAGATAGGGTTTGTAACTCCTCGCCCGCGCCGGGACTTGGGCTGGCGACCCCTGTAACCCCGCTGCGACATAGGCCCCCGGGCCACTAAGTCGCAGTGGTTTGGGCTCATCCCCTTTCGTTCGCCACTACTCAGGGAATCTCGGTTGATTTACTCTCCTCGAGGTACTTAGATGTTTCAGTTCCCTCGCTTACCCTTCCGCCTTTATGGCGGAATTCCCCGGCTCAACACCGAGGAGGGTTTCCCCATTCGGGCATCCCCGACTATGCCTGCTAGACGGCTCATCGAGGCTTTTCGCAGCCTTGCCGCGCCCTTCTTCGGCCCTTGGCCCCTAGGCATCCACCGTAGGCCCTTAATAGCTTGACCCACGCTAGGAACTCCAAACGTTCCGTATTCTCTTTTTAACGTGCGGAGCGGCGGCTGGGTCATCCCGAAGCCGCCGCTCAGGGTTCACCCAGCTAGTTGTCTACTCAGACGTTTCCCATAGTCATCACCGCTGCTGGCAACAATTATAGGGGCATCGCACGGCGGGAGTCAATAGCTCAGGGTGGGAGAGGCCGGGATTATCTCAGGGTCTCATCCGGCGACTACGTCGTGCAGCCGATGTCGAACCTCCGCGTCCGAGGCCGTCTCGAAGAACAGCTCCAGCGCCTCCGTCAGGTTGCTCCGGGCCTCGTCCACCGAATCGCCCTGGCCGGCGATATCCAGCTCGGGGCATGGGGCTACGTAGCCGTCCCCTTCCCGCTCGATGATCGCCGTCAACTGTCTGGGCATTGCTAACTCCATGCTTCCGAGTTGGCCTGCATTGGGCCAGCAGCCGGTTGATCTCTATGCGCGCCGTAGCCTCGTTCATGTCTCCGTCACTCTAGAGGTCTATCAGAGCCGGCGTCGCAAATCGACTGACGCAATTCGTCATACCGAGATGCGGCGGTCTACCGATGACGCGGCCGTGTTGAACCCCGCCACCTCCTAGCGTATCATAGCGGGCATTCGGGAGACGGGGAGGGCATCCATGGCTACGGTGGTCGTGGGCACCGGCGACTACATGTTCGACGTCAAGAGGAACTGGGGCAAGCTGCCCGTGGGCTGGGAGTTCCGGGACGTTTCCGGTGTGGGCGTCGACTCCCAGGACCGCCTGTACGTCTACCAGCGGGGAGAGCACCCGGTGGTGGTGTTCGACCGCGACGGGAACTTCATCTCCTCCTGGGGGGACCGCATCACCGACGACGCCCATCACATCAAGATCGGCCCCGACGACCACGCCTATCTCGCCGACCGGGACGGGCACCAGGTGTACAAGTTCACCCTGGACGGGGAGCTGGTCATGTCCCTGGGCCGGAAGCACTACCCCTCCCTTCAGGCCCCCTTCAACCACCCGACCTGCGTGGCCGTGGCGCCCACGGGGGAGATATACGTCTCCGACGGCTACGCCAACTCGGTGGTGCACAAGTTCGCCCCCGACGGCGAGCTGATGTTCACCTGGGGCTCCCCCGGCACAGGCCCGGGCCAGTTCTGGGTGCCCCACGCCATCGCCCTGGACAGCGAGGGACTGGTGTACGTGGCCGACCGGGAGAACAACCGGGTCCAGGTCTTCACCCCCGAGGGGGAGTACGTCCGGGAGTGGGGCGACGTGTTCGTCCCCACGGACATCTTCATAGACCGGGACGACGTCTGCTACATGACCGAGCGGTTCACCGACCGGTTCCACGTGTTCGACAAGATGGGCAACCTCCTGGCCCGGGGGCGCGTGGAGGGGGAGGGCCACGCCGTGTGCGCCGACTCCCGCGGGGACCTGTACGTGGCCCAGATGGAGCTGCGGTGCGTGGACAAGTTCGTGAAGAGGAAGCCCTAGCCCCGAACGGACGCGTCGTCCACCCGGTCTATCAGTCCCCGAATCTCCGCGAACCGCTCCTCGGTGGTGGTGTTCGACCGCGACGGGAACTTCATCTCCTCCTGGGGCGTGTCGTAGTTGATCAGCCCGTCGTAGTAGGCGTCCTGATGGACGTCCTGATAGCACTCGTTGTAAAGGGCCCTGGTTTCGGCGTCGCCATGCCTGCGCAGCAGGTAGCGCGTCCCTCGATGGGTCGCCGGCAGCTCCTGCTCCGGCACCCCGCTGGCCATCAGAAGGGCCCTGCTTGCCTCCACCAGGGCCACCCAGGCTTTGCCCGCCGCGTCCCGCGCCTTGACCATGTCGCCCGTCTCCCGGGACTCCCTCAGCTCTTCGAAGGCGGCCTGCAATAGGGACGCGGCTTTCTGGATGTAGTCGACACTGACCATTGTCCGTAACCCTAGCGGAACAGGCTCTGCAGGTCCCTGGGAGTGCGGGCCTTGGACAGGTGCCGCATCAGCTTCTGCGCCTGGCGGAACTGGTTTAGGAGCTGGTTCACGTCCTTGGGCGTCGTGCCGCTGCCCAGGGCGATGCGCCGGCGCCGGCGCCCATTGAGGATGTCCGGGTCGCGGCGCTCCTGGGGCGTCATCGAGTGGATGATGGCCTCGAACCTTACGATCTGCTTCTCGTCGAAGTCCTGGGGCAGCCGGTCGCGCATCTGCGAAAACCCCGGTATCATCTCCAGGACCTGGGCGAACCCCATCTTGCGCACGCTCTGGAACTGCTCCAGGAAGTCCTCCAGGTCGAAGGTGGCGTGGCGTATCTTCCGCTCCAGCTCCTTGGCCTTCTTCTCGTCGACGGCCTGCTGGGCCTTCTCCACCAGGGACACGATGTCCCCCATGCCCAGGATGCGGGAGGCCATCCTCTCGGGGTAGAAGGGCTCCAGGGCGTCGGAGCGCTCTCCCACGCCGGTGAACTTGATGGGCACCCCCGTGACGTGCGTGATGGATATCGCCGCGCCCCCCCGGGCGTCGCCGTCCAGCTTGGTCAACACCAGCCCCGTCAGGTTGACCCGCTCGTGGAACTGCTGGGCCGACTGCACCGCGTCCTGGCCCGTCATGGCGTCGGCCACCAGGAGGACCTCCTGGGGAGACAGGGCCCGGCGCACCTCCTCCAGCTCCTCCATCAGATCGTCGTCGATGTGCAGCCGCCCGCCGGTGTCCACGATGGCCCAGGCGGCCCCCGACTCCCGGGCCTGTTTCAAGCCCGCCCTGGCCACCTTCACGGGGGTCGACGATGTCCCCTCCTGGTACACGGGGATGCCCAGCTCTTTCCCCAGGACGGTGAGCTGCTGGATGGCCGCCGGCCTGCGCAGGTCCGCCGCCACCAGCAGCGGGCGTTGCCCCGACTGGGCCAGGTGCCGGGCCAGCTTGGCTGCCGTCGTCGTCTTGCCCGATCCCTGTAGTCCCACCAGCATGACAACCGAGGGCTGGGCGTCCCCCTGGGCCAGCTTGTGGTCATGGCCCGTCAGCACGCCGGTCAGCTCCTCGTGGACGATCTTTACGACCTGCTGCCCGGGGCTGAGGCTCTCCAGCACCTCCCCTCCCACGGCCCTGTCCTTGACCCGGTTGACCAGCTCCCTGGCGACCCGGAAGTTCACGTCGGCTTCCAGCAGCGCCAGGCGGACCTGTCGGAGGGCGTCGTCGACGTCCTTCTCCGTCAGCCTTCCCCTGCCGGTGAGCTTCTGGAACACCCCGTTCAGCTTGTCGGTCAGAGCCTCGAACATGGCCAACCTCCTGGCTCGATTCTACGGTAGCCCCCCGTGGGGGTCAAGGAACGGGGGAGTGAGGCATGGCGGACATGGTTCACGGAGGGCGGCGCACCTGCTAGAATCCGGGAAGGAGCCAGGGAGGTGCCCTTGTCCCCCAACAAGGTCTACGCAACGGCGGCCGATGCCGTCGCCGACGTCCCCAACGGGTCCAGCCTGATGGTGGCTGGACACCTGGGGACCGGGGCGCCCGATGGCCTCGTCCGGGCGCTGCTGGAGAGGAGCGTCACGGGCCTGACGTGCATCTGCGGCCCCTGGGAGGGTGGCGGCGCCGGCGTCCACGACGCCTCCGTGCTGGTGGCCCAGGGCCGCGTCAGCAGGCTCATAACCGTCCCGCCGGCGAACGCGGAGGGCGGAGGACCCGCCGGCGACCTTTGGCGCTCAGGAGGCATTGAGGTACAGACCGTGTCCCGCGGGACGCTGGCCGAGCGGGTCCGAGCCGCCGGCGCCGGGTTGGGGGGCATCCTGCTGCCCCTGGATGACGGTGAGTCTACAGAGGACGGCCTGGAGACGCGCACCATCGAAGGCGCCGTGTACGCGCTGGAAGCCCCCCTGGCCGCGGACTTCGCCCTGCTCCGCGCCCGCGCGGCGGACACCCTGGGCAACCTGGTCTACCGTCCGTCCCAACGCAACTGGAACCCGGTCATGGCCGCCGCCGCCCGGACCACCATCGCCGAGGTGGAGGAGGTGGTCCGGCCCGGGGAGCTGGACCCGGAGCTGGTCATAACCCCGGGGGTGTACGTGAACAGGGTCGTGCCCTTGGGGGTGCGTGCCGGATGACCGCGGCGATTGGCCTGGAGCGGATGGCGGCCAGAGTCGCCGCCGAGCTCCTGGCGGGCCGGGTGGCGAGCCTGGGCGCCGGCCTGCCCCAGCGCGTCGCCGACCGCCTGTCTCCCGCAGGCGGCGTGGTCCTTCTCTCCGAGGACGGTCTCCTCAGTGTGGCGCCGGGGACCGTGATAGCGGACCTGGACCAGGCCGACGCCAGGGGCCTGGTCAGGGGAGGCTATCTGGACACCGCCGTCGTCCAGGGCATCCAGGTATCCAGTGACGGAAGCGTCGCGGTCCGGGGCGCGGGCCCAGCAGGGGCGGCCGCTGCCTCGGAGACCATGGTCCGGGCGCGCCGGGTCGTGGTCATGATGGAGCACACCGGCCCCGACGGCTCTCCCCGCATCGTGGAGTCGCCCACTCTCACCCCTTGCGGCAGGGCCCACGTGATCGTGACCGACCTGGCGGTGCTGGAGGTGGGCGGCGGGGGCTTGGTCCTGAAAGAGCTGGCCCCCGGCTGGACCGTCGACCGGGTGCGGGCCCTCACGGGCGTCCCGCTCACCCCTGCCACCGGCCTGCGGGAGATGGACTCCTCCACCACCGCCGCCGCCGCGCCGTCCAAGGTGTTCCGGAGCGCCGCCGATGCCGTCGCCGACATCCCCCACGGGGCGGCGGTGATGCTGGGCGGCTTCGGCGGGCCCGGCGGCATGGCCCACAACCTTGTCCTGGCCCTGAGAGACCAGGGTGCCGGGGGCCTGACCGTGATAAGCAACACCGCCGGCATCGCCCGGGTCGCCAACTTCGGCACCCCCTCGGGGTTCACGGCCATCGACCACAGCATCCTGGTGGAAAACGGGCAGATACGCAAGGCCGTGGCCTCCTTCCCCGTTTCCCCCTCGCCGTCGAGGCCCAGCCCCTTCGAAGAGGCCTACAGGGCCGGCAAAGCCGAGCTGGAGCTGGTGCCCCAGGGGACCCTGGCCGAGCGCATCCGGGCGGGCGGCCTGGGCGTGGCCGGGTTCTACACGCCCACGGGAGCGGGAACGCCCATAGCAGAGGGCAAGGAAACACGCACCCTCGACGGCAGGGAGTACATCCTGGAGCGGGCCCTGCGGGCGGACTACGCGCTGCTGCGCGCCCACAAGGCCGATACCCTGGGCAACCTTGTGTACCGGGGCACCTCCCGCAACTTCAACGCCACCATGGCCCCCGCGGCCGACGTGACCATCGTCGAGGTGGACGAGGTAGTCCAACCGGGTGACCTGGACCCCCAGTCGGTGGTCACTCCATGCCCCTTCGTCCAGCGCATCGTCGTCCGGCCGCCCGGCTTCGTTCCCTACACCAGGGACGCGCCCCGGGTGTAGAATGGGCCGGTAGCCTGGAAGAATAGCGGAGGCGCAAGACGATGGCCGAAGACCAACGGGAGCTGCTGGACTGGGATGCCCTGGAGGTAGGGGAGACCTTCGATAGGTACGACTACGTCCTGACGCCGGAGATGATCGACATGTACCGGAGGGGGGTGATGGACCCGGAGGCGGCCTTCCCCACCATCTCCCACAAGGTGGACGTCAGGCAGTACCAGAAGAAGTACCGGGACAACGGGTCCGTCAACGCCCGCTGCGCCTTCCACTGCTACAACCCTCCCATCCCGGGCAAGCGTATAACGGTCACGGCCCGCATCGCGGACAAGTACCTCAGGCGCGGCAAGAGCTACATCGTTACCGAGGCCGTATCGGTGGACGAGGACGGCCGCCTCATAGACAGGGTGATAACCCACGAGCTGAAACAGCCGGCGGAGGTGGGCAAGAAGTGGGAAAGCTGACGGACAGGTGCGAGGTGGGGCCCCTGGTGAAGCGGGTCACCCAGGAGGCCATCAACCTGTTCGAGGGCAGCGCCGGCCAGACCGGCCCCTCCCAGTTCACCGACGAAGAGACCGCCCGGGAGACCCTGGGCACCGAGGGCACCGTGGCCTCGGGCAGGATGTCCCTGACCTTCGCCATCGAGCTCCTCAGGAGACACTTCGGGGCGGAAGTGTTCAATCACACGGGGGTCGTGGACCTCCGGTTCCTGAGGCCCGTCCGCCCGGGCCACACCCTGACTCTCACGGGCGCCGTCACCGCCGTCGAGCGGGAGCCCAACGGGAGCAGGGTATCCGTGGAGGTCCAGGTCACGAACCAGGATGGGAACGTGGCGGGCGCCGGCACGGGAAGCGTCATCATCCCCAACGCCTACCTCTCCCCCGAGCTGTAGCCGGGCGCCGGTCGACCCGTTGCCCGGGCCGCCGGTACACGGTAGTATATGCGGGCGTCGACCACTCCCGGCAACGGGGCCGGACCGAGGGGATAGTGACGAAGGAGCGGCTGGACCGTGAGGTGATCGCCATGCGGGTGGCCAAAGAGCTGCCCGCCGGGGCCTACGTGAACCTGGGCATCGGCATTCCCACCCTGGTCTCCAACTACGTGCCCGAGGGCCGCACCGTCCTGTACCACAGCGAGAGCGGCGTGCTCAACTGCGGCCCCCTGGCCGAGGAGGGCAAGGAGGACGTGGACCTGATCAACGCGGGGGGCCAGTTCCTGGAGATGGTCCCCGGCATGTCCTTCTTCAGCTCCTCCGAGGCATTCGCCATGATCCGGGGAGGCCACATCGACGTGACGGTGCTGGGCGCCCTGCAGGTTTCGGAGAAGGGGGACCTCGCCAACTGGATGCTGCCCCAGAGGGGCGTCGGGAACATCGGCGGAGCAATGGATCTGGCCGCCGGCGCCAAGCGCATCATCGTGGCCATGGAGCACACCGACCGCCGGGACAACCCCAAGATCGTGCGCCGGTGCACCTACCCGCCCACCGGCCGGGGTTGCGTCAGCCTGGTGGTCACGGACATCGCCGTCATAGAGGTGACGCCCCGGGGCATGGTGCTTCTGGAGGCGGCGCCGGGATGGTCCGCGGAGGACGTGCAGGCGCTCACCGAGCCCACACTCTCACTCTCCCCCGACCTGAAAGACATCGAGCTCTAGGAGGATACCCATGACGTCGGCAGACGGACCTCCGGACCCCCGGGTGGACCAGGCATTCGACTACATCCTGTCTCGCCTGGCCGTGTCCTACGGCCAGAAGGCGGGCCACGTCGCCAAGTTCATCGCCCGGGGCCTGCGGGCCGAGGGGTGGTTCGCCATGGAGGCCCTCCACTACCTGACCAACTCCACCGCCTCCCACGTCCTGCGGGTGGAGGAGGTGAGAGGACGCTCCCAGGGCGAGGGCGGCTTCGATCCCGACCTGCAGGTGCGCATCGGGGCCCAGTCTCACCAGCTGTCCATCAAGTCCATGCCCATCGCCGGAGAGCTGGACCACTCCCACTACTTCGCCGCCGAGCTGCCGTCCCTCTTCCGCTGGATGAACGACCTGAAGGAGCGGGCGGCCCTGGTCACCATCGCCTACCCGTGCTCCATGGGGGACGAGGCATGGAGCCAGGCCGTCTCAGGGGCCGAAGAGGAGTACGGGGTCGCGCTGGTGGATCAGACCGACTTCGTGGTGCCCAGGCCGCCCCTGCCCATGGAGAAGGCCTGCATCGCCCTCTGGCGCCACGGGTCGGTGGTCGCCCGCCGGGACTAGTAGTTAATCCAGAAGGTGGAGCCGTCCCCGTTCTTCTGGACCTCGATGCGGGCCTGAAAGGCGTCTTTGAGGTCCTCCAGGTGGGTGATGACTATGATCTTCTCGAAGTCCCTCTGGATGGCGTTGATGACGTCCAGGATACGCTCCCGGCCCGGCGCGTCCTGGGTGCCGAAGCCCTCGTCGATGAACAGAGTGGGCAGGGGGGCCCCCTTGCGGTGAGCAAGCACCTTGGATAGGGCGATCCTCAGGGCCAGGTTTATCCGGAAGGCCTCTCCGCCGCTGAACAGCTCGTAGCTCCTGGGCCCCAACTCGTCGCTAATCCTTATCTCCAGGGTCTCGATGGGCTCGCCCCGGCCGGTGCGGCGTTGCCGTTGGGTCTCCAGCTTCACGTGCATCCGGTTGTCGGTCATGCGCCCCAGCAGGGCGTTGGCCTCCTCCTCCACCTGTGGCAGGGCCGTCTCGATGAGCATGGCCTGAATGCCCCGCTTGCCGAAGGCTTCCGCCAGCTCCCTGTAGACGCCCTCCTCTTCCCTCAGGGACTTGAGCAGGACCTCTCTGTCGCCCATCTGCCGCTCCAGGTCGGCCACGCGCCTGACCTGGGCCTGGAGCTCGCCCTGACGCCGGATCAGCTCGCTTTGCCGGTCCTCCAGACAGCGGACCTCGCCCTCCCGGGCCGACAGCGCCGCCTCCAGCCCGGGGAGGTCCTCCAGGTCGGTGCTCCTGGCCTCCAGACGTTCCCTGGAAGCTTGGACTTCCTCACGAAGCCTGCAGAGCAGCTCCCGGCCGCGCTGGGCCGACTCCTCTTCGGAGGGCAGGGACTTCAGCGCCTCTCCCAGGAGCGCGTAGGCCTCGCGAACGGGGTCCAGGCGCTCTCTCTCCCGGTTTAGTTCCGCGTGGGTTTGGGCATCGTAGCCCAGGCTGCCGATCTCCTGCCTCAGGGCCTCGAGCTCCGCCTGCGCCTCCACCGCGAACCGCCCCTCCCGGAGCTGGCCGCGCCGCTCCGTCAACGCCTGCGAGGTCTGCTCCAGCTTCACCGACGCCTCCCGGGCGTCGCGGATCTCCCGCTCTCGGGCGGCAATGGCGAGCTGGGCCTCCTTCTGCTCGCCTCTGAGCCACCCCTCCAGCCGGACCACCTCCGCCTCCAGCCTCGCCCGCTCCTCCTCCGAAGACTTGAGGGACGCGTCGTTCCGGCGGTAGTCGTCCCGCTTGAGCCGTATCTGCTGGTCGTAGTTGTGGGACAGACGCTCGCAGCCGTCCAACCCCAGCTCGGACCCGCACAGGGGGCAGACGGCGTCAAGGGGGGAGCGCTGCACCATGTCCAGCTTGTCCTTGAGCTCCAACCCCTCCTTCTTGAGGGCCTCGGCCGCCGCCTGTAGCTGGCCCTTCGAGGCGGCCAAGGCCTGGAGCCTCCCGCGCCCCCGCTCCACCTCCCGCTCCTGCTCGCCAAGGCCTTCCAGGCGCTCCCGTTGGACCCTCAGCCCAGCCTCGGCTGCGGGCGCGGACTCGGCCTTCGGACGCAGGTCGCCGACCTCGCCCTCCAGCCGCCTGACATCCGCCTCCAGCTTGGTACGCTCCCGGTCGATGAGCCGCTCCAGGTCCGAGCTCCGGTTGGAGAGGCTGTCCCTCCGGTCCCGGGCCCAGGTCATCTCATCGTAGCGGACGCGGACCCTCTCCAGGGCAGCCAGTCCTTCCTCGACCTCGCTTCGACGGGTGATGGTCTCCCGGTAGCCGTCGATCCGCTCCTGGCGTTGCCGGGTCTCCCGGTCCAGACCGTCGATGTCCCGTTCCAGCTCGGGGATCCTCCTGCGCAACCCTTGCAGCTCCGTGTCCAGGTCCTGCAGGCCCAGAACCCTGGCCTTGAGCTCGTCCCGGGAGTCCCTCAGGGACTTCACCTCGGCGGCCACCCCTCGGAGGTCCATCTCCACTGTCGCCAGCTCGGCCCGGAACCTTCCGGACTTGGCCAGCTCCTGGCCCGCGCGGTCCAGCTCGTCCTGAACGCCCCTGGCCCTGCCCGCTCTCTCGTCCCTGCGTTCCTTGGCCCTCTCCTCCAGCCGGTCGTAGTACCCCAGGTCCAGTATCTTGGCCAGCACCTCCTTGCGGTCCGCGGGGGTCTTGTTGGTGAACTCGTCAGCCCTGCCCTGGAGCAGAAAGGCGCTGTTGACGAAGGTATCGTAGTCCATGCCGGTGACGCGGTCGATCTCGGCCTGGGTGCCCCGGATGACGTTGCCGGTGATGGGACGGAACCCGTCGCCGCCCCACACCTGGAGCTGCAGGTCCGATGCGCCGGCCCGTCTCCGCCCCCCGGCCACAGCCCTCCTCCGCACAACCCGGTACCGGGCGTCCCGGGCCGAGAACTCCAGGTCCACGAGCATTTCGTCGCGGCCGAAGTGGACCAGCTCGTCCTGGGTGCGGCCCCGGGCCTTGCCCCACAGGGCCCAGGTCACGGCGTCCAGGAGGGCGGACTTACCGTGGCCATTGGGGCCGCACAGGCACACCACATGAAGCCCCTCCAGGTCCAGGGTCGGCGCGGCGTCCCCGTAGCACAGGAAGTTCTTCAGCGTAAGCTTGAGGGGAATCAACCTACCCTCCCCACCCCAGGATGCGGCCCGGCCCCACTAGCCGCCATTCTACTATAAATACAAGGGCCGGACCGGGTCACTGGGCCGGCCCCGCTCACGGGGGGCGCGGCCGCGGGTCCGGCCCGACGTGACGGGCAAAGAGAAGGGCCGCGGCTTGCGCCGCGGCCCTGGTTCTCCGCCTGTTCCCGCCTTCTAGTACTCCATCGGGGGAGCCGGAGGCATGGCGGGGGCCTTCTCGGGTATCTCGGTGATCATCGACTCGGTGGTCAGGACCATGGCGGCGACGCTGGACGCGTTCTGCAGCGCCGAGCGGGTCACCTTGACCGGGTCGACGATTCCCTGGTTGAGCATGTGGGAGTACTCGCCGACCTCGGCGTCGTATCCGTAGTCGTCCTGGTGCTGCCTGACGGCGTCCAGGACGACCGCTCCCTCCTGCCCCGCGTTCTGCACGATGAGCCTGAGGGGGATCTCCAGGGACCTGCGCACGATCTGGGCTCCGACGGCCTCGTCGCCGCCCACTTTCAGACCGTCCAGGGCCCGCTGGGCCCGCACCAAGGCAACTCCGCCGCCGGGGACGATCCCCTCCTCGACTGCCGCCCTGGTCGCCGACAGAGCGTCCTCCACCCGGGCTTTGCGCTCTTTCAGCTCGATCTCGGTAGCCGCGCCGACCTTGACGACGGCCACGCCGCCGGACAGCTTGGCCATCCGCTCCTGGAGCTTCTCACGGTCGAACTCCGAGGTGGTCTCCTCGATCTGGGTCTTGATCTGGTTGATCCGGGCCTTGATGGCGTCCTCGGAGCCCCTGCCCTCGACGATGGTGCACTCGTCCTTGGTCGCCGAGACCCTGCGAGCCTGGCCCATGTCGGTGATGGCCGCGGAGTCGAGCTTCATGCCCTTCTCTTCGCTGATGACCGCGCCGCCGGTGAGGATGGCGATGTCCTCCAGCATGGCCTTGCGCCTGTCGCCGAAGCCCGGCGCCTTGACGGTGAGCACGTTGAGGGTGCCGCGCAGCTTGTTGACGACCAGGGTGGCCAGCGCCTCGCCCTCCACGTCCTCCGCGATCAGCACCACGTTCTTCTTGCCCACCTGGAGCAGCTTCTCCAGCAGCGGCAGTATGTCGGCCACCGCCGAGACCTTCTTGTCGGTGATGATGAGGGTCGGGTCCTCGATCACCGTCTCCATCCGGTCGGGATTGGTGATGAAGTAGGGAGAGATGTAGCCCCTGTCAATCTGCATCCCCTCCACGTACTCCGTCTCGTCGCTGAGGCTCTTGGACTCCTCTACGGTGATGACGCCGTCCTTCCCGACGTTCTCCATCGCGTCGGCGATGGTCTGGCCGATGGCGTCTTCGTGGGCCGAGAGGGCCGCCACCTGGGCTATCTGCTCCCTGCTCTCCACCGACGTGGACATGCTCTTCAGCTCGTCCACCACGGCGTCCACGGCCTGGTCGATACCCCGCTTGATGGCCATGGGGTTGGCGCCGGCGGCCACGTTCCTGAAGCCGTCGGTGATGATGAACTGGGCCAGGACCACCGAGGTGGTCGTGCCGTCTCCGGCGGCGTCGTTGGTCTTGCTGGCCGCCTCTTTCAGGAGCTGGGCGCCCATGTTCTCGAAGGGCTCCGGAAGCTCGATCTCCTTGGCGATGGTGACCCCGTCACTGCACACCTGCGGAGGGCCGAACTTCTTGTCCAGAATCACGTTCCGGCCCTTGGGGCCCAGGGTGATCTTGACCACGTCGGCCAGGGTGTCGATGCCGGTCTTGAGGGACTTGCGTGCGTCCTCAGAATAGGTTAGCTGCTTACCCGCCATTCCTGTTGCTCTCCTCTCTAGACTAGGAAATCTTCGCCAGAATGTCGCTTTCCCTGAGGATCAGGTACTCCTCGTCGCCGTCCTTGTACTCGGTCCCGGCGAACTTGGAGTAGATGACCCGGTCGCCCTTCTTGATCTCCATGGGAATGCGCCCCTTGCCGTCCTCCGTCGACCGCCCGGGGCCTACCTCGACCACCTCGCCCTCCTGGGGCTTCTCCTTGGCTGTATCGGGAAGAATGAGCCCAGACGACGTCGTGACCTCATCCTTGTCCGAGGGCCTCACTACGACCCTTTCCCCGAGGGGAGTAAACTTTGTCACCTTGACCTCCTTAGACCCGTGATTTTGCTGTTTTCGGCGTCGATCTTAGCACTCTCGACCCTGGAGTGCCAAAACTGGTAATATAGTAAACCCGGCCCCAAACCCTGTCAAGAGGTCGGATGTTCACTCCTACAGGTGGCAGGATGGGCGGTTTGCAGCCATGCGGAAGACCCGATACACCACCCTCATATACGACCTCTCCCCGCCCATCGCCACCATCACCTTGCATCGCCCCACGGCCGGCAACCGGGTGAACGACGCCATGGCGGCCGAGCTGCGCCATGCGTGCCAGCGCCTCCGCGAAGACAGCATCCACGCGGCCATCGTGACGGGCTCGGGCGCCTCCTTCTCCTCGGGGCGGGAGACCTACGGGCCCTCCCCGGAGGAGGAGGCGCCGGCAGACTGGCTGTGCCGGCGGCGCGCCGCCGTCGCCCTGGCCGGGGTCGAGGTCCCCCTGGTCGCCGCCCTCAACGGGGACGCCATAGACCAGGGGCTGGAGCTGGCCCTGGCCTGCGACCTGCGCCTGGCGGCAGAGGGCGCCTCCCTGGGATTCACCGACATCGAGAGGGGGACCATCCCGTGGGACGGCGGCACCCAGCTTCTCCCCCGGCTCGTGGGGAAGGGCCTGGCCCTGGAGATGCTCCTGACCTCCAGGCTTGTCGACGCCGAAGAGGCCCGCCGCAGGGGGCTGGTCAACGAGGTCGTGAAGCCCTCCCGGCTCATGGGCCGGGCGCTGGAGGTGGCCGGTGTCATCGCCTCGGGCGCTCCCATAGCCCTCCGTTACGCCAAGGAGGCGGTGCTGAAGAGCATGGACGTGACCCTGGAGCAGGGGCTGGGGCTGGAGGCGGACCTTAGCGTGGTCCTGCAGACCACCCAGGACCGGGAGGAGGGCCTGAGCTCCTTCGCGGAAAAGAGAGAGCCCGAGTTCAGGGGCGAGTGATCGTACCATGGCCGGGTTCGCCACCATCGAGTACCAGAAGGCGGGAGCCGTCGCCTACGTGTCCCTCAACCGGCCCCGGTCCCTGAACGCGTACAACCTGGAGATGCGCGACGATCTGTACCAAGTGCTCCTGGCCATCACCGACGACCCCGACGTCGGCGCCGCAGTCCTGCGCGGCGAGGGGAGGGCCTTCTGCGCCGGCGCCGACCTGACCGAGTTCGGCACGGCGCCTTCCCCGGTGATCGCCAGGCAGGTACGCCGGGAGCGGGACGTGTGGCAGGCGTTTCTGGACGTCCCGGTGCCGATGATCGCGGCGGTCCACGGGTACTGCGTGGGGTCGGGCCTGGAGATGGCCCTGCTCTGCGACCTTCGCATCGCCTCGGAGGACGCCGTCTTCGCGATGCCCGAGGCCGACCTGGGAATGATTCCAGCGGCCGGGGGTACACAGACCATCCCACGGCACGTCGGGCCCGCCGCGGCCATGGACCTCCTGCTGACCCGTCGCAGGGTAACCGCCCCCGAGGCCCTTGAGCTTGGCCTGGTGGGCCGGGTCGTGCCGGCGGGACGCCTGGACCACGAGGCCCGGACCCTGGCCGAGAGGCTGGCGTCCGCCCCGCGCCACGCCGTCGTCGCCGCAAGAGACGCAGTGCGGCGCGGCTCCGACCTGCCGCTGGCCGAGGCCCTGGCACTGGAGGCGCGACTGGCCGCCCGGACGATGGCAGGACCGGTGGCGTAGGCCCCGACCCCGGCTGCCACCCTCCGTCCATGTTCTGGCCCCTCTGCCCGGGGTTTTACCCTCTCTGCCCAGGGTTCTATCGTCTCTGGTAAAATGTTCCCTGTGAACACTACCGAGTTGCTCACCATCGCCACGGCCATCGTCCCCGACAGGACGGCCGTGGTCTTCGAGGACCAGCGCCTCACCTACCTCCAGCTACAGGAGAGGGTGGTGCGCCTGTCAAACGCCCTGGCCGACCTGGGCGTCGGCAAGGGAGACCGGGTGGCCACCGTCCAGGTGAACTGTCACCAGATGGCGGAGATATACTTCGCCGCCGCCCGGCTGGACGCCATCTTCGTACCCCTCAACTTCCGGGCGCGGGGCCCCGAGCTGACCCACATGCTCAACGCAGCGGAACCCGCCGTCCTGCTGGCGGGCGGCAGATACGTCGACCTGCTGGAGGACATCAAGAACCGGGTAGTCCCATCCAACTACACGGTCTCCCTGGACGACCGCAAGGGCGGAGAGTGGCTGTTCTACGACGACCTTATCCGGTCGTCCTCCCCCGAGGAGACCCGCTTTCCCGCCGGCGATGACGAGGACACCACCGTGTTGATGTTCACAGCCGGCACCACCGGAGAGGCCAAGGGCGTCGTCCTCAGCCACCAGAGCTTCACCTCCTTCCTCCTCGCCAACGCGTTGCCCCCCGATCCCGACGTGGAGGAGCGCAACCTGCTGTCCGTCCCCATCTATCACGTCGCCGGACTGCAGGCCGTCCTGGCGTCGGTCTACGGGGGCCGGACCCTGATAATCATGCGCCAGTTCGAGCCCGAGGGGTGGATGGATCTGGTACAGAAGGAGCGGGTCAACAGGGCGATGATGGTCCCCACGATGCTGAAGCAGCTCATGGACCACCCCCGGTTCCACGCCTACGACCTGTCCAGCCTGGACGTGCTGACCTACGGGGCCGCCCCCATGCCCCTGGAGGTGGTCCGCCGGGCTATAGCAGAGTTTCCCGGCACGCGATTCATCAACGCCTTCGGCCAGACGGAGACGGCGTCGACGATAACCATGCTGCCCCCCGACGACCACGTCCTGGAGGGCTCCCAGGATGAGGTGGAGCGCAAGCTGAAGCGCCTCACATCCATAGGCAAGCCCCTGGACGACGTGGAGGTTGCCATCGTCGACGAGGACGGCGCCGCGGTGGCCCCCGGCGAGGTGGGGGAGATCGTGGCCACGGGGGCCCGGATCATGACGGGGTACTGGCACGAGGAGACCGCCACGCGGGAGGCCATTCGCGGAGGCTGGCTGTACACGGGCGACCTGGGCTACCAGGACCCGGACGGGTACATATACCTGGCGGGCCGGGCCAAGGACTTCATCAAGCGCGGAGGCGAGATGGTGTCCCCCGAGGAGGTGGAACGCGTCTTGATGTCCTATCCGGGCGTGGACGACGCCGCCGTCATCGGTGTCCCGGACCTGGACTGGGGAGAGCGCGTGCGGGCGGTGGTGGTGCGGCGGGAGGAGGCGGTGCGCGAGGAGCAGATCATCGAGCACTGCCGCCAGCGGCTGGCCGGCTTCAAGAGGCCCGAGTCCGTCATCTTCGTGGACGAGCTGCCCAGGAACCCCCTGGGCAAGGTCCTCAAGCGAGTCCTGAGGGAGCGGTACGGCTAGACCCCACTCGCGACCGCCTTTGGGCAATCGGGGACAGGGCCTACCGGGGAAACAGCCGCCGCACCATCCTGCGCAGCATCGCCCAGCGGACCCTCCGCCACGCGGTGCGGACGCTCCCGTTGTGGCCGTCGGAGAGGTGGCCGTTGGGCCCATAGCGGCAGTCCACGAAGGCCCTGATGATGTCCTGGAGAGGCGCCTGGTGGTCCGGGAAAGCGACCCTCAGCCTCGAGTAGTACTCCCAGGGAGTATCGTGGGGGCGGGCACCCACCCCGTTCAGGCGTCCTAGGAACCACGTCAAGGCGTAGACCACGGTCGGGTATCCGAAGCGCCGCACGCTCCATCTCATGTAGGACGCCGTGCCGACGGGCACCGCCAGGCCCATGGCCAGCCCTATTCCCAGCAGGGTCCAGGTCGGGTCCAAGGGCCCCAGGCGGAGCCCGTCCCGACCAGCGGAACCTCCTGATCGTCCTCGAACTCGGAGAAGGCCCCGCGCAGCCGGGGAGCATTGGGGTCCAGGATCTCGGGGCACAGCTCGGGGTCGGCCGCCGTGGGATCGTCCTGTGCGAAGACGCACGGGTCCGTCACCTGGCCCTCGCCATCCACCCGCCCTACCAACTGGAAGCCCAGCTCCTGGAGCGAGGGCTGGACGTCGGCCGGAGTCGGCTCGAACTCGATCCAGCCGAACCCCGGAAAGTACACCTCGGGCCAGGCGTGGTAGTGCTGGGCCCGCACCTCCCACACCCTCTTTTCCTCGTTCCAGTCCCCCGGGGCAAACCCCACGGCCAGGCGGGCGGGTATGCCCAGCGAACGGAGCATGGTGATCATGGCCGTGGCAAAGTTCTGGCAATAGCCGCGCTGGTGCTCGAACAGGAAGAAGTCCACCCAGTCCGCTCCCTCGGGGGGCCTCAGCAGCTGTTCGCTGTAGGGCAGCGTAACGAGGTACTGGCGGATCGCTTCGGCGGCGTCGTAGGCCGTGACCTCGAACCGCGTCAGGTCCCTGGCCAGCCGCCTCACCCGCGGCGAGAAATCCGGGGGAAGCTGGAGATACCTGTCGGTGACCCACTTGGGGTAGTTGCCGACGGACCTGCGGAGGTGGTCGGCCCTGGCCATGGACACCGATCCCGCCACAGGATACCGCCAGGGGGGCAGGAGGGTGTGCTTGCCGATGAGGGCCAGGGGCGGGCCCAGCCCGTCCTCGGTGCGCACCACGTCCACGTACCGGTGGTCGTCCTTGACGGGGTCCAGGTCCACCCCGGCCACCGGCTCGGTGGCGGCGGTCACCTCGAACCCCCACACCCCCAGCAGGGCTCCCGGCTGTATGTCCAGCGCCCTGGCCGTGGTGCGGTTCAGGACGTGCACGTTGGAGAGGTCGGCTCCCGGCGTGGAGTCCAGGAAGGGCACCAGCACCTCCCGGTAGTAGCTCAGGTTGGGCGGCAGGTAGCTCTCCTGGGAGTCCGCCAGGTCCATCCTGAAGCTGGGAGGCGGCGACAGCTGCACCCGGTGGGGCGTGCCCGCGTCCAGCGGCTCCCCCACGGTCACGATGTTCCTGGTCTTGGAGTACAGCCTGACCGAGGCCTCTACCGGCCGGCGGGTCGGCCCGTATCTCGCCGCGTTGGAGACCAGCTCCGCCTCCTCCGGGCCGGCGTAGACGGCCGCCTTGGGCCGCTCCCACCCCTCGCCCGTGTACGTCTCGTACACCTGCATGCGCCACCGATGGGGCTCGAAGGAGTCCACCGAGAACATCAGCTCCTCGCTGGAGGGCAGCGGACCGTCTATGGGGAGGTTCGTCGGCAGTGTGATAGAGGGCCAGTTCCTCCGGTTCGGCACCCCGGAGAACAGGCTCGACCAGCTCTGCTGGAAGTCCAGCCACGGGTCCTCCAGCACCGAGGACAGGGGAATCACCGTTCCCTGGGGGGCAGGCGTCCTGGACACGGGGACCAGGGTGATGGCCATCAGCACGACGCCGGCCACCAGCGTCCCGATCAGCGGGGCCTTCCGGCCCCTGATGCTCCACACTCCCTTGTTCCGGTAGGCGACCCCGGGGGCCGCCGCCAGCAGGTAGGCGAAGAAGTACCAGTACTCCTCCGGCGGCAGGAAGGTGAGCACCACCAGCAGCACACCCAGGCCCGGAAGGGCCGCCAGCAACGAGAGCTCCCGCCGGTAGGTCAGCCATACCGACGCGTACCCCGTCCACAGGGCCACGCAGATGAGCAGGAGCCCCGTAATGGTCTCCCCCTTGTGCCCTTCAGCGGTGCCGATGGCGCCGAACCACTCGCCGACGGTCGTGACCAGGTCCGACAGTCCCGCCGTCTCCGAGAAGGAGAGGCCGCCGACTATGATGGCGACGATCAGGCCGATGCCCAGCGCGGCAGCGTGGGCGGTCCACCAACGCAAGGCGCTCCGGGCGATGTACGCCCACAGCACCAGGGGCACCAGGAAGAGGGCAATGAGGGAGGGAAGACCCTCCACCCAGTTGGCCGCCTGTATCACCGCGCCGGGCACCACCAAGGGCAGCCCGACCAGGGCCAGGACGAACAACTCCCTCCTGGACAGGAGCCTCCCGCGACCGGTTGCGGTTGCTCTTTCTCTCATCGGCTGCTCGTCAGTAGGTGGCGATGCGGTCCAGAACGTTGCCCAATATCCGGGAGAGGTCGTCGCCCTTACGTACGACCACGGCGTACTGCTCCTGCTGCAACCCCCGGGGGCCGGGGCGGTCCGACGCGATCCTGGCGAAGCTGGGGGTGTCCAGCAGTATTGGCACGACCAGCACGCCGCGGTTGATGAGGAACCGGAACAGGGGGGTCATGCTCTGCCCCGACCACGGCGCGACGACTATGGCCACCGTCTCGGGCCCCAGCCTCGCCCCCTCCTGGGACATGACGGTGGCGATGGGATTGGTGCCCCGGGCCCGCACCGTTGCCAGGGCCCCCATCATGGACCACATGTGGTCCTGGTCGCGCCTGGGCAGGAACCTGTAGTACTCGTCGCCGTGGACCACCATGCCCACCGCGTGTCCGTCGCCTATAAGGCTCCTGGCCAGCGACGCTGCTATGGTGATGCAGTACTCCTCGGTCCCGTCCTCCCCTTCCCCCGTGTGGGCCGAGCCCTGCATGTCCACCCAGAGCCATATCTCATTTATGCCCGCGCCCTCGAACTCCTTGGTCATCAGGGTGTCCAGGCGCGCCGTCGTCGGCCAGTGGATGCGGGCAAGACCGTCCCCCGGCGTGTACTCCCGCACCATCGACGCCACCGGACTGTGCCCAGTCAGAAGCCCGACCTCCCCGGCCTCGCCGCCGGCCACCTGGCCCTCCACCGTCACCCGGTCCAGCTCCACGGTGCGCGGGTAGACCAGCACGTTCTGCGGCTCCCCTATACGACACTCCATGCCCAGCAGGCCCGTGGGGTCGCTGGAGAAGATCGCCAGGGAGCCCACCGAGTTCAGGCCCCGCCTCTGGCACTGGCCCGAAACGGTCCAGCTCGTGGTGCCCCGGGGCACCAGCCCGAAGTCGTCCTCCTCCATGGTGGCGAAATCGCTGACCAGCCGCGCCCTCAAGCCTACCCGGGGGAGGCCGACCTTCTCCCGCACCGTGACCCGAAGCCGGACCGGGTCGCCCACCTGCGGACGGCGGCTGAGCTCCTGGACGTGGGGCTCCAGGCCCCTGCTCTGTACCCAGGACCATCCGTAGACGATGACCGCCCCCGCCACCATGAGATAGACGATCCAGTAGAGCGGCTGGAAGCCGGTGATCATGGCCAGGATGAGGATGCCCAGGACGCCGAGGCCGAGACGGATGGCCCTGCCCCTGGGAATCCCCGCAGGCCCCGCAGGCCGCCGGGGCGGCCTGGAAGGGCTATCCATCTCGCCGTCCGAGGGAGGGCAGGGGCACGCCGTCGACGGGCGCGCCTCCGGGCACGGGCACCGTCTCGATGATCTGGGCGATGGCCTCGTCCTCGCTGAGGCCCGTGCGCCCGTCGCCGGCCATCACGAGCCGGTGTCCCAGCACTGCGGGAGCCACGGCCTTCACGTCGTCGGGCACCACGTAGTCCCGCCCGTCCAGCAGGGTCACCGCCTGGGACAGGGTCAGCAGACCCAGAGAGGCCCGGGGAGAGGCGCCCAGGTAGATGGTCTGATGTTCTCGCGTGGCGCTGACGATGGCGACGATGTACTCCTTGACCAGCCGGTCTACGTACACGTCGGCCACGGCGCTCTGCGCCAGGAGCACGTCCTCGGTATCCGCGACCTGGTCCAGGTCGTCGATGGGGTGGGCCGGCACCTGGCGCTCCAGTATGGACACCTCCTCCTCGTTGCTGGGGTAGTCCAGCTTCAGCCTGAGGAGGAACCGGTCCAGCTCGGTCTCCGGCAGGGGAAAAGTCCCGCCGTGCTCCGTGGGGTTCCGGGTGGCGAGGACCAGGAACGGCACCGGCATCGGGTGGGTCACTCCGTCGATGGTGGTCTGGTGCTCCTCCATGCACTCCAGGAGCGCCGACTGGGTCTTGGGGGAGGAGCGGTTCACCTCGTCCACGAGCACTATGTTGGAGATGACGGGGCCGGGCCTGAAGGTGAACTCCCGGTCCCGCTGGTCGAAGACGTACACCCCGGTGATGTCGCTGGGAAGGAGGTCGGCGGTGCACTGGATCCGCTTGAAGGAGACGCCGATGGACTTGGCCACGCTGCGGGCGTACATGGTCTTGCCCACGCCCGGCACGCCTTCGATGAGGACATGGCCCCGGGAGAACAGCGCCGCCACTCCCAGGGTGACCACGTCGTCCTTGCCCACGATGACCTTCTTGACGTTGTCGACGATGCGGGAGCCGATGTCCAGGGCTTTGGAGAGCTGGTTGTCACTCACGGTTACGTCCTCGGCGCCGCCAGTTCATACGTTAAGCCAAGGCTGGCGGATTCTCCTGCGGGAGACACAAATCGGAGGGAACGGGGCCCGTTCAGAATGAGGCGATACTACTATCGAGGCCATCTATTGTCAAGAGCATCCGTAGCTGCCCGCTTTCGCGACGGGCCCCGTTGACAACGTGCCGCTTTTCTGATGGAATTGCCCTGTAATCCGCCGTCATCGCGGATGAAACACGAGGGGGGCTCTTGGGCCATCGACCCCTTGGGCCATCGACACGGAGGTGATTTACCATGGCGGACAAGACCCTGATCTACGTGGGAGCCGAGGCGGGCCACCTTTACCGCAAGGAAGCGGGCCAGACCAACTGGGAGGACATGGTGTCGAACGGCCTCCCGCCGAGCCCCGAGGCGCGCGCCATCGCGTTCCATCCCCACGACCCGGAGACCGTGTTCATAGGCACCCAGAGGGGCGTGTACCGCAGCCAAGACCGGGGCGACCACTGGGAGCGGATGGACATGCCCGAAGGGCGCATCGTGTGGTCCATCCGGTTCCATCCCGGTTACCCCGGCGCCATGTACCTGGGCACGGAGGGAAGCGAGGTCTACCGCAGCGACGACGCGGGCGAGTCCTGGCAGCTCCAGGGCAGCATCGACGTCAGCAACGCGTACCAGATGTCCTTCGCCACCCGCATCCTGGGTCTGGCGATGGAGACGGAGAACCCCCAGCGCATGTACGCGGCCATGGAGGTGGGAGGCGCGGCCCGAAGCGATGACGGCGGCCGGTCCTGGGAGGTGGTCAACGGCCAGTTCGGCGGGGACGTGGACCTGCTGGACATGCACGGCGTGGCGGTGGGCTCGGCCCAGTCTGACGCGGTCTTCGTCTCCAACCGGGTGGGTGTATGGCGCAGCAGGGACCGGGGCGGGAGCTGGGAGAACCTGGCCCTGGAGCGGTTCTCACCCATAAGGTACTCCCGGGGCGTTCAGGTGGCCCCCAACGATCCCAACGTTGTCTACGCCTGCGTCGGCAAGGACTTTGGCAGCGCCGAGGGCGGTATGCTCCGCAGCACGGACCTGGGAGACACCTGGGAGCGGTTCGACCACGGCGTGGACGCCAGGAGCACGACCTTCGGCATCGGCGTCAACTCCCAGCGCCCGGAGCAGGTCTACTTCTGCACCCGGCAAGGCCAGGTGTTCGGCACCCACGACGGCGGCGGCTCCTGGAAGGAGCACCCGCTGCCCGAGGGTGCGTCCAACGTCATCAGCGTGGCGGTAGCGTCCGTCTAAACCGGGGAACCGCCCCCGCCGGCAGCCACAAAACGAAAAGCCCGGCGAGGTAACCTCAGCCGGACATCGTTGAAAGTCCCGGTTGGGCCGGGCCCATTTGGAGACCCTGGGTTTCCAGGTCACTCCCGCCATCGGGCGATGGTAGGCACTCGCCTGGGCCCGACCAACCGAACTACTCTATGGGGACTGATTAATTTTCAGGTCCAGACAGGTGCCTACCACCGCCCCCTACTACTTAAATAATCACTCATCTATCACCTCCCGGCACGGGTCGCGTAAGCGCCTTAGCCTTCTTAGAGTACCGCGCAAGCAGCCTGGTTCGGATTCTAAGACCACAACTCCGGCGTTGTCAAGGCCTACCCGTCCCGGAATCCGGGGGCGGGCGATTCCCAGGCCGGAGGTGGCGGCCGCGTTCCAGGCCATCGGGCTGCCGACTACAGCTCCAGGGGCATCAGCTCCCTGGCGAAGATGAGCTCCCCGTCGAACACGGCCCGCACGTCGCCGATGCCCTTCTCCATCGGGCCCGGCGATGAGAGGTGGGGGCCTATGTGCACCAGCACCAGCCGCTTCACCCCGGCGTCCCGGGCCATCTCCGCCGCGCCCACCGTCCCGCACTGGCCCGTGGACTCTCCGTCGGCGACCATCACCTCCTGGTTGTCCCAGCACATGCACAGCATCATGTCCGCGCCCCGGGCGAGGTCCACCACGCTCCGGCACGGCTGGGTGTCGCCGGTGATCACTATGCTGCCGTCGGGGGTGTCCAGCCGGTAGGCCAGAGAGTCCAGCCACGGCTGGACGTGCTCCGCCGGCGCCGCCGTCACCTGCCAGTCCCCGGCGCTGTGCACCGGGCCGGGGCCCACGTCCGTGGCCCGCACCGAAGGCGGCTTACGGGGAAGGCTGCCCCCGCGGTTGACGTGGATGCGCTGGCTCAGGGGGTGGTTGACCCGAGCCTTCCAGTCGTGGGCGAACACCCCGTCTTCGCCCAGAATGCCCTCGGTGATGCGCTCGGTGAGGGTCGGCCCGAACACCTGCAGCTCCTCCTCCCTGCCAACGCTCTGGTCCCAGCGGCACAGCAGGAAGCACGGGTAGTCCACGTCGTGGTCGAAGTGGTGATGGGTGAAGAAGAGGTAGTCCACCATGGTAGGGAACAGGCCGGCCTGCACCAGCTTGTGGGTGGCGGCCGGACCGCAGTCGAACATCAGGTACTGGCCGCCCACCTCGACGGCGTACGCCGAGCCGAACCGGGTGGGAGTCGGCGTTGGGGTCCCGGCTCCCAGTACGTGGAGCTTCACCATGACCAGTCACCTCCGGGCCCATGTCGTATCAATGGAACAACCAAGGAAACATCCGGTTCCGATCGTCGGGAGAGGGTCCCGGGCGCCCGATGGACGGGCCGAAGCACCCGTCGCAGGGAATAAGACGTAACGCGGCTGCTTTCGTGGGTTCCATCCGTGAAAGCAGCCGTTCCGGAACCTATATGGATCGTACTATAACACCCAACCCCCCGTTCCAATGCCCGAAGGCCGTAAGCCAGGCGGGAAGGACAATTGCCGGCGCCTGGGGAGTACCCAAGGCCCGATGCGCCGGGCGGGGAGCGCCTAGGCCTTCCCGATTCTGAATACCTTGGTCTTGCAGACGGGGCAGCTTCCCTGGGTCGCCGGCCTACCGTTCTTCATGGTGATGGCCTGGGCGCCCTGGATCTCGACTTTCGCTCGACACTTCACGCAGTAGGCCTCCATGGGGACACCTCCCTCAAAAGAATGGCTATATTGTAGGTGGTGCAGGCGCGGATTTCTACCCTCACGCCGGTCAATCGGTAACTTCCACCACACACTCGACTATTACGGCGCACCGGCGGGGCAGGGCCCCCATGCCCGGAGCCGACCGGCTATGCCGGCCGCCCTCGCCGAAGACGGCCACGAAGAGGTCCGATGCCCCGTCCACCACCTCCGCCTGCCCGTCGAAGTCCGGCGCGCTGTTGACCATGCCCACCACCTTGAGCACCCGGACGACCCGGTCCAGGTCTCCAAGCTCGGCCTTCATCCTGGCCAACAGGTTCAGGGCGCACCAACGGGCCGCCTCGTATCCCTGCTCGGTGGTCATGCCTTCGCCCAGCTTGCCGGTGATGGTGGAGCCGTCGGGAAGCTGGGGCCCCACCCCGGCCATCCACATCACGTTGCCGCTGCGGGTCGCGGGCAGGTAGTTGGCCACGGGCGGCGCCGGCGGGGGCAGCGTGTGCCCCAGCTCGGCCAGTCTCTCCTCAGCGGCGCTCATTGCGGACCGGCCTCCTTCCGAATGCTGCTGCCCTCACAGACCCTCGAACCGGGCGTCGCGCCACTGCAGGGCGGCCCGAAGCCCCTTCTCCCGCCGGATGTCGTTGAACGCCGTCTGCTCCCGGGTCGTGCTGGTGTCGAAGTGGACCATCAGCTCCAGATTGTGCTGGATGGCCGACAGCAGGCCCATGCCCTCCAGGGCCCGGTTGACGGCCGCCTTGCTCATCTGGACGCCCACGGGCGAGATCAGGCTTATCTTCCGGGCCACCCTCTCACACTCGGCCATGAGCTCGTCGTGGGGCACCACCCTGCTCACCAGGCCAATGCGGGCCGCCTCGTGGGCGTCGACGGTATCTCCGGTCAGCAGCAGCTCCTTAGCCCGGGCCAGTCCCACGCTGAAGGGGGTGATAAGCAGGGGCGGGCCCACCCCCGCACGGATCTCCGGCTCCCCCATGACGGCCCGGTCCGAGGCGATCTTGATGTCACAGACCTGCACCAGCTCGCAGGCACCCGCCAGGGCGAACCCGTTGACGGCGGCGATCACCGGCGCCCTCAGGTTCCATACCTTCATGAACGTGTCGATGTGGCCCTTCAGGTGCTCCCGCCACAGGTCCGGGGCCGAGCCGTGAGGCTCGGGGTCGCCGGGCGAACGGTCGAGGTCGAACCCCGCGGAGAAGGCCCGTCCCGCGCCGGTCAGGACCACCACCCTCACCTCCCAGTCGGCGTCTATGGCGTCCAGGCACTCGCGGAGCTCCGACAGAAGCTGGGCATTGAGGGCGTTCATCTTCTCGGGGCGGTTGAGCGTAAGGTACGCCACCGACTCCCGCTTCTCGTAGACTATCGCCTCAAAGGCCAAGCTCCCCCCTTACACCCCGCACCGCGGCCGGTCCGATCCTACCCGCGGTCCCGGCAACCAGGGACGGGTCCGGGTTACGAGACGGCAACGCCGCCCTCGGCCCGGCTCGCCGCCTGGCGGGCGCCCCTGACCACGGAGGTCATGGCGCCCTGGATCAGCCCCGTGTCCGGTATGCTGGCGAAGACGGTTACACCCTCCTCCAGCAGGGCCGGCATCCCCCCCAGGTCGCGGATGATGTCCCCCACCGGCACGTTGTGCCGGCGGCAGGCGTCCCCGAACTGGCGCCGGTAGCTCCTCAGGGTCTCCAGCGCCCCGGAGTCCAGGGTGCCCATCTCCTGCCGGATTCCAAGCTGCATCGACAGGTCTCCGGCCCCAAAGACGGCGCAGTCCACCCCGGGCACCGAGAGGATCTCGTCCAGGTGGTCGAAGGCATCCAGCTCCTCGATCAGCAGCATGACCAGAGACTCCTCGTTGACCCGGTCCGAGGCCACCGACTCCTCTCCGTAGCTGTAGCCCCGGGTGTAGCCGCAGATGCCCCGGGTCCCCACGGGTGGGTACTTGACCCACGACACCGTCTGCTCCACCTCCGCCCGGCTCTTCACCCTCGGCACCATCACCCCCTTGGCGCCCAGCTCCAGGCAGCGGAGTATGATGGGATAGTCGTTGTGCGTCACGCGGACCACCGAGGTCATGCCCGCGGCGTCCGCCGCTCGGGTGATGTGCTCCAGCTCCGAGCCTATGGTGATGGAGCCGTGCTCGGTGCACAGGAACACCCAGTCGAACCCGGCGATGCCCGCCATCTCGGTGAGGGTCGCGGAGGGCATGAACTGCTGGAACCCCACCAGCACCCTGCCGCTGCGCAACGCGTCCTTGAACTCCCTGGGCCTCACGATACCCCCTCCTTCGCTCTCCGTCCGTCTGGCTCCCGCCCGTCTATCCGGGTCTGGACCGTACCAGCATGGTGCCTTGGGCCCGCATCGTACCCCGCGACACCCGGCGTGTCAACGCCGCGCCACGGTCCCCGAGTCCCCCTGCACAAGGGGACGGCCTCCCTTCTTGGCCAGGGCTCCCGGCAGCAGCGGAAGCAGGAAGACCGTGGCCACCACCGCCAGCCCGACCATCATCAGCCACCCGTTGTCGTAGGAGCCCGTCTCGTCCACGATGTAGCCGAAGACGGGCGCCACGGCGAACCCGCCCAGGTTCGTGATGGTTATGGCGAACCCCATGGCCGTTCCCGTCAGGCCCGGCCCCGCCTGCTCGGCCACCAGGACCGCGAACAGCCCCGGGCTCGCCAGGCAGGTCGCGCCCATCAGGAACACGATCACCATCACCAGGCCCAGGGGCGTGTCCGGCGGCATCCACATCAGGACCAACATGGCCAGCCCCGACGTCACGCTGACCATGAGCAGCGTTACCACCCGCCCTCCCCGCATGACGTCGCTGGCCAGCCCCCAGGCTATCCGTCCGGCCGTGCCCCCGGCCATGGACACCCCCAGCAGGCCGCTGCTGGCCACCGCCGACATGCCCAGCTCGTCCCGCACGAAGAGGATCAGGTAGCTGGTGACCACCGGCTGGAAGCCCTGGAAGGCCGCCGCGAACAGGCAAGCGAACCAGATGCCCCGGTCTCGGACCACCAGGCCGATCCTGCCGCCCGACCGCGGCTCCGCCTCCCTGGAGTCCCCGGGAGCGGGCTTGTCCCTGTAGAAGGCGAAGAAGAACACGGTGGCGACGCCAACGACGGCGCCCGCGACGAGGAGGGACGTGCGCCAGTCGTAGGCCAGCGCCAGGGTGGTAAGGAGCAGGGCCACCACGATGCCGCTCAGGGGGATACTGGACTGCTCGATGCCCATGGCCAGACCCCGCGTCCGCGGCGGGACCCACTCGGAGATGGCCTTGGTCACGTTGGCGTAGGAGGGGCCGTTGGCCACCCCCACTACGACCCCCAACATCAGCCCCTGGGGAAGGGAGGTAATGCGGGAGAAGGCCATGGTCGAGGCGGCCACACCGATGCGGGTTATGGTCTGCAGGCGGCGCACGCCCATCACGTCGGCCATCCACCCGGCCAGCAGCCCCGGGACCGTGGCGCCCACCAGTATCATCGACATGATGAGGCCGAGCTCGGCCAGGCTGGTCCCCAGGTCCTCCTGGATGAACGGGAACATCACTCCGATGCCCGTCAGGGAAAACTGGGCCGACATGGCGGTAACGGTGCAGACGCCCACGACCACCCAGGGATAGGGGACTCGTTTCAGTGCGCTCAGGCGCCTCACGACGGCGTCGACCAACTCCCGCAGCCCGATCGTAGATGCGGCCCTCCTGCCGCTCCCGGCCCGGCTGGCCGTGCCATTATAGCACCAGGGCTCCCCTACCCCGGCCTCGCCCATCCGTGCTAAGATTTGTCCGAATCGGCCCGCTGCGCGTCACCAGTGAGTGGGGACTCCTTGCCCGCCCCCAGCGCGGGGTGGTGGGGACTCCGTGCCCGCGCGCAGCGCGGGGTGGGGGGCGGGCTCAACAACCTGGGTGGGGCTGGGCCCCCGCCGAAGGGGGCTTGCGAATCATCTCCAGGGAGGGAGGCCCGACATGAGCAGCGCCGCGCAGCAGAGACCCCTTAGGCTGATGGAGACCTTCCGGTCCCTCTTCTACACCCCCATCTACGTGGCCCTCTCCGGGGGGTTCCTGGAGAGAGAGGGTCTGGACGTCCAGTTCTCCACCTGTCCGGCGGGCTATCATGGCCTCAGCGCCATGAACGCGGACCTGGCGGACATCGTCCAGGCCGGACCCATGCGCAGCATAATCGCCGCCGACTGGGGCGCCGAGGTGGTGCCGCCCCACTTCATCGAGATAAACAGCCGCGACGGGTTCTTCCTGGTGGGACGCAGGCCCGAGGGAGAGTTCGGCTGGAAGGACCTGGAGGGAGCGTCCATCCTACCCGTGGGCTTCTCTCCCATGCCCGTGGCTTCCCTGCGGTACGCCGTCGAGGGCCAGGGCGTCGACTGGGCGTCCATCCGCCAGACCCCGGGCCTCTCCATGGCCGAAGCCACCGCCAGGTTCGAGGCCGGCGAAGGGGACTACATACACCTGCCCCAGCCCGCGGTGGAGCGGCTCCTCGAAGAGGGCTCCGGGTATCTGGCGGCGGCGCTGGGGCCGGTGAACGGCCACATCTCCTACAGCTCCTTTGCCACCACCAACCGGTTCATCGCCTCCAACCCGGACGCGGTGCACGGCTTTACCAGGGGCTTCTACAACGCCCAGAGGTGGCTGGCAGAGAACGACGCGGCCACCGTGGGCGCGTCGGTATCGTCCTTCTTCCCCGAGATCGAACCCGAGGTGGTGGTCAAGGCCATCGCACGGTACAAGGCCCAGGACACCTGGGCCACGGACCCGCTGCTCAGGGAGGACGGCTACGAGGCGCTCCAAGACGTGCTCGTCGGCGCGGGCCTGGCCAAGGCCCGCCAACCGTACCGCCACATCATCCGCACGGACTTCGCCCGGGAGGCCATGGGCCTGTCCTGAAGACCAAGGGGCCTCCCGGCAGGGGCCTAGGGCTGTTCAGGGCATCCCGGGCCCCATGTGACCCCGAACTCGGCCCGCTCCACCAGGTGTCCGGAGAAGGTCTCGGCCGTCTGCTCCGCCAGCCACACGGCTGGCGCGGCGATCTCCTCGGCGGCGACCATGGGGATGTGCGCCGTGCCCGGCCAGTCGCCCCGGCGGTTCATCCACGTGTCCACCCGGCCCGGGCTCAGCGAGTTCACAGCGATGTTGTGCGGCCGCAGCTCCTCGGCCAGGCTTAGCAGCATCCGGTCCAGGGCCGCCTTGGACATGGAGTAGCCCACCCGGCCCTCCCGGTATCCCCGGGCCGAGCCCGACGTGATGCCGAAGACGGAGCCCGACCTCCGGGCTATCATGGTGGGCAGGGCGTACTTGAAGAGCAGCATCGGCGCCCGCACGTTGACCGCCAGGCACCGGTCCAGCAGCTCCACGTCCAGGTCCACCACCGGCGACTCGCAGTCCACGCCGGCGTTGGACACCACCACGTCGATGCGCCCGAACCGCCGCAGCGTGACGCCCACCAGCCCCGCGATGTCCTCGGCCCGGGTCACGTCGCACCGGACACCCAGCGCGGCCCCGCCCCCTTCGGCGATGGCCCGCGCGGTGTCGTGGACCGTGCCAGAAGCGTAGCGGGGGTACTCCGAGCCGCCCGAGTCGTCCTCCTCGGTGCGGGCCGCCACCACCACGGCGGCCCCCTCGGCGGCCAGGCCCATGCAGATGGCCCGCCCTATGCCCCGGCTGCCGCCCGTGACGATGGCTACCTTGCCCGCCAATCTCATGCTTCCATCCCGACCTCTCCCCGGCTGTTGCCCCTCACGTACGAGGGCGGCGTCTCCTCCGCCCTCGGAGGGTGCCTACGCCCTACGCCTTGGGCTCCCAGGAGTGGATGATGCCCCTCCACAGCATGGGCGCCGGCCACTTGAATTCGAATATCTCGTTGTCCTCCATCGCCTCGGTGCAATGGAGGGCGCCTCCCTGCGCCGCCCACACGTCGCCGGGCATGCACATGTGCTCCTGGGTGCCGCCGAACTTCTCCTTCATCTTCCCCTTGATCAGGTAGCAGATCCAGTGGTGCTGGTGGGTATGCAGGGCCCACTTGCCCTTCTTGTGGGAGTTCCAGAACACCGAGCCGTTGGGCCCCGGGACCAGCACCCGCATGTTGTGCTCGATGTCCAGCCCCGGCGGGCCGAACTCCGTTTCCCCCTCCACGCGCCACATCACGAAGGTCTCCACGTCGGCCCACTTGTTGAAGATGTGGGAGTCGTTGGGCGCCACCGCGCCCCAGGTTATCAGCCGGTCCCCGGACACCAGGTGCGGCGGGCTCATCCACTCCAGCAGGACCGTGTCCTCCAGGGCCTCCAGAGAGACTTCGACCCCCGCGGCCCCGCTCCAGCCGTCCCTGTCGGTTCCCTCGTACTGGCGCCCGGCCATGGTGACGGCCACCCGCCCCCTCACCACGGTGTTGATGAAGTCGTGGGCGAACCGGTGGGCCGGGACGACCTGGCCCTTGGGCATCCGGTGCTCCAGCAGCGACCCCTTGGGTCCCGGCACCAGGATCTTGGTCTCCAGCGGCGAGGGCAGCCTCGTCCCGTCCAGGTAGTTGATGTTGACCACCGGGGCCTCCGCCCCGCTGGCGTAGAACACGGCATCCGCCTTGTTTCCGACCACGTCTGGAGTTACCGGCATCCTGACACCTCCCTATATGCTCTGCCCTTGCTCGGCGCTGTTTGCTCTGCCCCTGTTTGCTTAGGTACCTACCTGCTCTTTGACCGTCGACTCCCGGGCCGTCACCGCCCGGTGGCCGGGGCCGATAGCGACTCGGGGGCCACCTCCATCACCCACACCTCCCGGGAAGCCGGCAGCTCACCCGCCGCGATGCTCACGGTATGCACCCCGGTCTTCTTCACCGACCCCTGCGTGGCCAGCCATCCGTCGGGGGGCAGCAGGGTTGACTCCTCGGTGGTCAGCCCCGGCGCCAGGTAGTGCGTGGGAATCACCACCCTGGGTTCCATCAGGGCCACCATCAAGTCCACCTCGTCGTAGCTGAGGATGTGGCTGGAGTCGTCGGCGGTGACCATCAGCACGTCCACCGCCCCCACCTGCTCGCGCACGTCGGCGGGCACCTGGGCGCGGTTGTCCCCCGTGTGCAGGAACCGCACCCCCGCTGTCTCCACCACGTGCAGGACGTTTCGCATTCCCCGCGCTCCCGCCCTGCCGGCGTGCAGGTCCCCGACTCCCGTGACGGACACGTCCCGGTACTCGAACCGCCCCGGCATCCTCAGGACCGACGCGCCCTCGGGGAGCTCTCCCACGGCGCTGTGGTCGAAATGGGAGTGGGACACCAGGGCCAGATCGCACTCCACCGGGGGGAACCTGTGCAGGAACCAGTAGTAGTCGTGCCGGTTCCGGTAGGGGTCTATGAGCACCCTGGCCCCCTGGGGCGACTCCCACATGAAGGCGCAGTGGCCGTAGTAGGTCAGGCGGACCGGGGCGCCCGGCCCGGAGTCTGCCCCCACCCGGCCGCCCCCCTAGTCCCTTCCGAACCTCAGCGCCCGCCCAGGGGTCGCGCCGGTGTGGTCGCCGCCGTCGATGACGGGCTCGCCGTTGACGATGACATAGGGTATCCCCAGGGGGAACTGCTTGGGGTTGGCCGCCGTGGCCGGGGCCTTGACGGTATCGGGGTTGAACACCACCACGTCCGCCTTCATCCCGTCCCGCAGCAGGCCCCGGCTCTTCAGCCCCAGCCGCTGGGCCGGGAAGGAGGTCATCTTCCGTATCGCCTCGGGCAGACGCAGGTGCTTCTCGGCCCGGACGAACTCGGCCAGGATCACCGGGAAGCAGCCGTAGCTGCGCGGGCTGGGATAGTCACCCAGCAGCACCGCGTCGCTGCCCACCATGCCGAAGGGGTGGGCCACGAAGGCCGGCAGCGTCTGGCCGTTGACCCCCGGGCGGACGCTGCAGATGCCCAGGCCGTCGTCCACCAACAGGTCGAAGAAGGCGTCCAGGTAGTGCTGGTCCCGCATCCGGCCGATCTCCGTCAGGGAGTGGCCCTCGTACTGCTTGTTGTGGGGCTTCTTGAAGTTGGTCAGCCAGCCCTCGGCCGGGTTGCGCCGCCCGCCTCCCGACAGCATGTCCTCCTTGAGCCGCGCCCGCTCGTCCGGGGATGTGAGCACCTCCTTCAGGCGCTCGGGGCCCCCGTCCTTGGTCCAGTTGGGGATGGATATGATGGCCCGGGTGCTGGAGTAGATGTAGGGGTAGCAGTCAAACGTGACGTCCATCCCCTCGGCCCGGGCGTCCTCCACCAGGCCTATGTAGTCCAGGTGGCTGCCATCGCCCTGGGAGTTCTGCCGGTAGTGGGTCAGGTGCACCGGAATGCCGCCCCTGCGGCCGATGTCCAGCGCCTCCTCCCACGGGGCCAGCAGCCCCTGTGCCCGCAGGCTGGCCCGGGTGTGGGTGTGATAGAAGCCGCCCATCGCCCCCACCACGCTGGAGAGCTCCACCAGCTCGTCGGTGTCGGCGTAGGCCCCGGGGGGATAGTCCAGGCCGGTGGAGAGCCCGAAGGCCCCCTCCTCCATGGCCTCCCGGACCACGGCCTTCATGTCCTCCAGCTCCTCGCCGGTGGCCGGGCGGTCGTTCCACCCCACGGACCAGATCCGCACTGGCGAGTTGCCCAGGATGTAGGCGATGTTCACCGCCACCGTGCTGTCGTAGTGGGAGAGGTACTCGGCCACGCTGGACCAACCGACCCCCTCGGGCGCGGTGTCGTTCAGGCCCGAGTCCAGCTCGATGAACCGCTGCAGCTCCTCCCGGGTCTTGAAGGGGGCCACCGAGTTCCCGTCGATGCCCACCAGCTCGGTGGTGATGCCCTGGCGGACCTTGGGCTCGTGGCGGGGCTCCTTGAGTATCGTGAGGCCCCCGTGGGAGTGCATGTCGATGAACCCGGGGCAGACCACGTGCCCGGTGGCGTCGATGTACCTCTTCGCCTCCACCGACCCGGCGTCGCCGCGGAAGATCCGCAGCTCCTCACCCTCCACACCAACGGCGCCGTGGTAGCCCGGGTTCCCCGAGCCGTCTATGACCAGGCCGCCTCGAATCAGCAGGTCCAGCATCGCTTCTTCACCCCCATCTAGAGAAGAAGCGAAGGACGCCGCTTACGGCCGACCTTCGCTTCCTTGCCGCCGGGCCGGGCCGCCGGGCCGGGTTGTGGGACCCTACCCGCCGTTCTCCCGCTCTCGCCTCATCTTAGCCTGGAGCTCGCTGGTGGCCGTCATGTCCAGCTCCAGGGTGTCCGGGTCGATGACCACGCCGTACTCTTCACGGACGTGGCCCACGGTCAGCTTGTCCTCCAGCACGTCGTCGACGATGGCGTCCACGCTCCTCTCCAGCGGGTCGCCGTATCCCCCGGCGCCGGCCTGGATGAGGCGGTACAGGTCGCCCTTCTTCAGGGACGTGAGGTGCTTGCCCGGAAGGACGACCTCGTCCTCCGTCCCCGGGTTGATATAGTTGCGGGTCGGGGTGCCGGGCTTTCCGCCCTCGACTCCCCATGGCAGGAAGTCGTGCCGGTCGGTGCGGAGCTGGAACAGGGACTCCTCCGCCAGGATGCGGAAGTCCCTGGTCATGGCCAGCCCGCCCCTGTACTGGCCGGCCCCGCCGGTGTCGGGCACGAAGGAGAACCGCTCTATGAGCAGGGGCTGGTCCGCCTCGATGCTCTCTATGGGCGTGTTGGCCAGGTTGTTGACCGCGCACGCCGCGCCGTCGGCCCCGTCCATCCACGGGCCGCCGCCCCTGGGGCCGTCGTTCTGGAACTCCAGGTACACCCAGCCCTTGCGGTTCTGGTCGTATCCGCCGAAGCTCAGCCCCACCTCGCCGCCGCCCCACATCCCCGGGACCTGGCCCGGCATCGCCTGGGCCATGGCCCCCAGGATCGCCTGGCAAATGCGGAACCCCGACAGGCCCCGGGCCGCCACGGGGGCCGGGTGCTGGGGGTTGACGAAGCACCCCTCGGGCGCCTGGATGTCGAAGGCCCTGAAGAAGCCGCTGTTGGCCTGGATCGACGGGTCGATCAGGCACTTCATCGCGGCGTACACGCAGGACTTGGTGTACCAGATGTTCGGGTTGATGGAGCCCTTGGCCTGGGGCGACGTCCCGTCGAAGTCCACGTGCACAGTGTCGCCGTCGATCTTCACCTTGGCCTTGATGGCGATGGGCCGCATGTCGATGCCGTCGTTGTCGATGTAGTCGGTGAACTCCCACTCGCCCTGGGGCAGGCCCCTTATCTCGGCCCTGGCCAGAGCCTCCGTGGTGTCCACGATGTCCGTCATGTAGCTCTTCATGTCCTCCAGGCCGTAGTCCTCCACCAGCCGCAGCATGTCCCGCTCGCCGAACCGGACCGCGGCCAGGAGGGCCTGCACGTCCCCGATGACCTTCTCGGGCACCCGCACGTTCTTCTCCAGGATGCGCCACACCGCTTGGTTCAGCACACCCTCCTCGTACAGCTTGAGGGGGGGCAGCAGCAAGCCCTCCTGGTACAACTCGGTGTTGTCCGACGCGTTGCCGCCGGGGATCCTGCCGCCTATGTCCGTCTGGTGGCCGATGCAACAGCTCCAGCCCACCAGGGTGTCGAAGGCGAAGATGGGCTTGAACAGGAAGATGTCCGGCAGGTGGCTGCCGCCCTCGTAGGGGTCGTTGTTGGCGAAGATGTCCCCGGGCTTCACGTCGTCCCCGAAGGCGTTCATGACACCCTGCAGGGCGGGCGCCATGGAGCCCAGGTGCGCCGCGATGGTCAGGCCCTGGGCCACCTGGAGACCCTCGGCGTTGAACAGGGCCGTGGAGAAGTCCATCGCGTGCTTGATGACCGCGGACCGCGCCGTGCGCACCACCGTAAGCGCCATGGTGTCCGCCGTGCTCATCAGAGCGTTCTTGATGATCTCACGAGTTACGGGATCGGTAGTCTGTTGCATCGAGAAGTCTCCTTTATGCGATACTAGGCATGATACCACGGCGCCCGTAGGTGTCAACCAGAGGTAACCGGCTTGCGGTTCCCGACTGTTACCTGCTATTCAGCTTAGCTCCACTCTTCCGAATCTGGTCCGGGCCATGTTCCGACACCAGCGTGGCCATGTTTGCTGCCTACCCTTAACTTCATCGTTGCCCGAACGCTCCAGCTCTTCAAGATAGTCTTCGGCCACATTGCACCGAAACCTCCTCCAACAACCTATCGAGCAATAACCTGTCGAGGTTCCACGGCGTTCTGGGGCTCTCTGCTTCTACTCGGTCACCAGAGCGTCGATCGTGGTGCCGAGCGCACCGGCGATTCGAGCCAGGGCCGAGGTCGACTCCGGTTTTGCACCACGTTCTATGTCAGATAGGTAGCTCATTGCTAGTCCTGTTTTCCCGGACAGCTCTCGCAGCGTGACGCCTCTATGGTTCCTGAAGGCGAGCATTGGACTCTTGCCGCCAATGATGGCGAGAGCTACCTCATGGGGAACCCGAACTCCGTTGTCGGCATCGACGGCAGCCAGCCTGTCCTCGAGGTCGTCACAGCGTTGTATCAGGGCGTCGTACTCAGTCCGGGTTAGGGTAATGGTCTCTTCGCTAGTCATATGCTTCCCTCCTGTGTCGAACTCGCAGGACTATCATGGTCGTGTGCTCGCCGTGTTCAATGGTGAAGATCACTCGATAGTTACCAGTTCGCAGTCGCCTGTACTTCCCTCCGGTCAGAGTGATCACTTGATTAGCAAGCGATTCTGGGTTTCCGGCATATTGCTCAATCTTGGCGATGATTCGCTCTTTGTTCCGCGAGGTGAGACGGCGAACATCGCTAGTCGCCTTGATTGTCCATTCGATTGTCATGCCCTGGCCCACACCCAGGATTTTCGCCAACAGCGGACTTGTGGTCAAGAAGGGCGGCCTTGGCAGTGTGGCTATCGCGGCGGAGCAAGGATCACCTCATACCACATTCTACAAGAATCTATGGGCTACAAGAATCTATGGGCCGCGTGGGGCCGGTGCTCCCGCTACCGCGGCACGCCTATCTGCGCCACGCGCTCCCCCGTGGCCACTATGGGAAAGGTGACCGTGCGCACGATGGGCCCTGCCAGCGGGGCCGGCACCTCCTCCACTACGTCTCCGAAGACGTTGGTGACGGTGGCGAGCACCTCCCCTTCGGCCACCTCCTGGTTGAGCCGGACCCGGGGGTGGAGCAGTCCGCCCCGGCTGGCCCGGGCCTCGCGCATGGCGGTGATGACCATGCCCCGGCCCTGGGGCTCCGGGTCTCCGGGCAGCATACCAACGTGCCGCAGGACGTTGGTCACGCCCCTCACTCCCCACCGGACCTCCTCCGGGTCCAGCTGGCCTCCCTCTCCCAGCTCTATCCCCAGCGCCACCTTGCCGTTCTCGGCAGCGACCACGTGGGGCGACGTCCCGTAGACGTACATGCCCGAGTCGGCGGCCAGGATGTAGTCCACCCCGAAGGCCTTTGCCATCTGCTCCGATTCCTGTACGACGGCTCCGCACCGGGGCGGGGGGAGGAAGGCGAAGGGAGCGTACCTGCCCCCCGTGGTCGGCGTATGTACGTCCATCACGTAGCCGGCCGGCTCCATGAGGCGGCGGTACAGGGCGTGGGCGATGAGGCCGGCCATGTTCCCCCCGGGGTCCCCGGGGAAGGAGCTCCACGGGTCCGCGGCCCCCTGGTCCATGGGTGACTTGATCATCTGTCCCAGGAAGTAGCGGTGCTGGATGCGGAAGGCCAGCGGGTTCTGCACGGGGACCACCAGCAGCGTGCCCTGCAGCTCATCCGGGTCGACGCTCGAGGCCACGGTGGACAGTATCTCGACCCCGTTGATCTCGTCGCCGTGGATGGCCGCCCCCATGTAGAACACCGGGCCCGGCCGGGAGCCCCGCACCACCATCAGGGGCACCTCCACCCAGCTCCCGTCGGGCAGCTCCAAGGTCCGGATGTGCATGCGCTCCCTGGCGCCCCGACGAAGCTCCAGCCCCTCGATCTGTAGCTCCTCGTCTTGTCCGTCCCTGGGCTCAGTCATGGCCGCCTCCTCGTTTGGCTGGCGCTCCCGGGGCCGGCGCTTCCGGGGTTGCCGCTTCCGTGCCGCTCCCAGTGCGGGATGGGGGCAGGTTAACCCCGGGGACGGGCCGCGTCAACTCTCCTCAGGCTCAGGGCTATCACCGTCGCCAGCGCCGCCACTCCCACCATCATCCACCACGCCCAGTCGTAGGAGCCCGTGCGGTCGACGATCAGCCCGAATATGGGCGTGGCGCACATGGGCCCCAGGCGTATCACCGTGGCCGCCAGCCCGATGGCGGTCCCCGTAAGCTCCGGGTCCACCGACTCGGCCACCAGGTTCCCCGTCAGCCCGGACCATCCCATGCCCGTGACCCCGATGAGGAATACGACCAGCATCACCAGCCACAGCCCTGCGGTGGGAGGGAGGACAGCCAGGACCGCTATGAACACCCCCGCCAGGGCGGCCACCAGCGCCAGGAGGCCGCTCCTCCTTCCGCCGAGATAGTGGTCGCTGATCAGGCCCCACACGATCCTGGAGATGGCCCCTCCCGCCAGGGAGACCGACATGCAGGCCCCGGCCAGCACCGACGACATGCCCATGGTCTCCTTCAGGAACAGGATCAGGAAGGTCACCACCACCGTCATGATGATCCCCATGGCCGCCGCCACCGCCGCACCCAGCCAGACCCCCCGGCTGCGCACGACCTGCTTCAGCTTCTCCTTGGCCGGACCGCCGGCCATCGCGGCTGCCGACGCCGTACCCTTCTCCGGGTCCCTGTAGAACAGGAAGAATGCCACGGTGCAGACGGCCACCCCCGCCGCTATGACCATGACCGAGACCCTCCAGCTATAGGCCTCGGCTATCAGCGTCAGTATCAGCGCGGAGAGGATGCCCCCCACCGGGAAGCTGGCCTCGGCGGTCCCCATGGCGGCCCCCCGGTGCCGGGGGCTCATCCAGTCCATGATCGCCTTCACAAAGCAGGGGAAGGAGCCCGCCGACGAGACCCCCAGCAGGACCGCCAGGAGCACTCCCTGCAGCAGGTTGTCCATCAGGGAGAAGAGCACGAGGCACACCACGATGCTGAGCAGGGTCAGCGACTGCAGCCACCGGACTCCCATCACGTCGGCCAGCAGCCCGGCCAGCAGGGACGTGCCGATGCCTCCCAGGACCCGGCCCGACGAGATCAGGCCTATCTCGGCCCGGTCGATCTTCAGGTCGTCCTGGATGAAGGGAAACAGGGCGCCGAAGCCCACGAAGGTGGATGCCAGGGCCGTCAGGGTGGCCACGGACAGGGCCATCACCACCCAGGGGTAGGGGACGGATGACGGCAGACGGATGAGGGTCATGACGGGACGGGGACTTGCTGGGCCTCTACCGGAGCTCGGGCATGACCCTCTCGGCCAGGACCTCCAGCCCGGCGTGGTCGTAGGGCGGTTGCAGCTCCACGATGAAGTGGGAGACGCCCAGCTCCACGAAGCGGCCCATCTGCTCCACGCACTCCCCGGGCGTCCCGGCGATGAGGGCCTTCTGGACCCGGACTCCGAAGCGGCCCAGGGTCTCCCGGGCGATCTCCCTGGCCCGGTCCCCGTCCTCGTGAACCCCCAAGACGAAGTAGATGGACTTCTGGATGGCGTCCACGTCGGTCCCCGCGTCGTCGCAGTGGCGCTTCAGCACCTCCAGCTTGTGGGCGTACTCATCGGGGTCGACGGAGCAGTTCCAGCCGTCGGCGTACCGGGCGATGACCCGCAGCGTGCGCCTCTCCCCCGCGCCCCCGACCCACAGGGTGGGATGGGGCTGCTGCACGGGCCTGGGATGGCACACCGCGTCGGTCATGGTGTAGTGCTCACCCTGGAAGTCGACCCTCGGCTCCGTCCACAGCCGCCTTATCACCTGCAGCGCCTCTCCCAGCATATCTATGCGCTGGGCCACTGGGGGGAAGGGGATGCCGTACATCCGGTGCTCCCGCTGGAACCAGGCCGCGCCCAGGCCCATCTCCAGCCGGCCGCCGGTGACGATGTCCAGCGCCGCCCCCATCTTGGCGACGATGCCCGGGTTGCGGAAGGTGTTGCCCAGCACCAGCGGCCCCACCCTCATGCGCCGGGCCTGCATGGCCAGGGCCGTGATGGTCGTCCACTCCTCCAGGTAGGGCCCCTCCTCGTCCCCCGCCAGGGGCAGGAAATGGTCGGGCATCCAACCACAGTCGTAGCCCAGGTCGTCGGCCAGCTTCCAGAGGGCCAGTATCTCCTCGTAGCCGGCGTGTAGCTGCTGTGGCGCGATGCCGAAGGTCACTCCAGACTTCACTTGCCTGCCTCCTGTGTACTCGCGCCCGGTCCCAGGCGCGAAACGCCTCCGAGTATACTGTACCCCCGCAGGCCCGGCAACGGCAGGCGCCCGATCGAATAACGCGTGTAGGCGGCGCTTCCGGCCCCAGGCGCAAAGAGGCCCGGTCGACGACCGGGCCTGCCGGGTACCCTGCGGCGAGGACTAGGCCAACCGCCCCTTCAGCGGAGCGGGCACCAGCTCCTGGTTGACAGGGTCCACCGTCAGGTTGAAGGCTTCCAACGTGGTGGCCCCCAAGAGCCTCTGGTCATGGGGAGCGAACATCACAGGGCACGTCCATGCTTCCTCGCCGTATACGATTCGGGCTTCCCCTATGGGCCAGGTAGCCTCTTCACCATCCGCGAAGGTGACCTGTCGCTCGGCCGTGGGCTCTATGTGCATCTGGCGGAGCACCTCTTGGGGAAGGAACGTGTGAGTGGCCCCTGTATCCACCAGCACTTCCATCTCCCGCAGCTCTCCCCCCGCCTTATGGCCAACGGAAATGCGGATCGTGAAGGTGCCCATTCCGGCCCCCCTTTTTCGATGGTCTATGCCGGTGCCTCGAGCCCTGCTGACCCGGTGCCTCGCTAGGCAGCCTGCCATGAGAGGAGAATAGAAGGCATGAGACCCGAGTGTCAAGGTGTCGCGGCACCGCCGCGACTCGTTGACCGGCTCGGGAGACCTACCTATAATCCCTACAGAATTCCAATCGGGAGGAAACCCATGCCCGCAGACACCGCTCCCGAGGCCCTGCGGCGCCTCGGAGTACGCCCGGGGCTCAACTGCTCCGGGACAAACACCAGGTTCGGCGGCGCCCGCATCTGGCCCCAGGTCAAGGAGACCATGGACGCCGTCATAGAGCTGGACGTGGACATGCACGAGCTGACCCGCAAGGCGGGGCAGCGGCTGGCCGAGCTGTGCGGCGCCGAGGCCGCCGTCATAACCTCCGGCGCCTCGGGGGCCATGACCCTCCAGGCGGCGGCGTGCATCGCCGGCACGGACCCGGCCAGGATACACCGCCTGCCAGACACCACGGGCATGAAGGCGGAGATACCCATCTACAAGGGACACCGCATCCGCTACGACCAGGCGTGGCGCAAGGCCGGCGCCACTTTGGTGGAGTACGGCGACATGAGGGACTGCTCCCAGTGGGAGCTGGAGCAGGCCATAGGCCCGGATACGGCCGCCCTCGCCTACATGGTCGGCCCGACCCTCCCCTACTCGGCCCTGCCCCTGGAGACCGTCTGCGAGATGGCCCGGGCCCACGGCCTCCCCGTCATCGTCGATGCCGCCGCCATGCTCCCCCCCAGGGCCAACCTGCGCAAGTACCTGGACCAGGGCGCGGACATGGTCGCATTCAGCGGCGGCAAGGGGCTGCGGGGCCCCCAGGGCGCCGGACTCCTGCTGGGCCGGCCGGACCTCATCGAGGCTGCCATCGCCAACACCTCCCCCAACCACGGCGTCGGACGCTCGGGCAAGGTCGCCAAGGAGGAGATGCTGGGCCTCCTCACCGCCGTCGAGGTCTTCCTGGCCCAGGACGAGGACGCCGAGTTCGCCGGCTGGTCCCGCCAGAGCAGGTACATCGCCGACGTCCTGGCCGAGCTGCCGGGGCTGACCGCCACCGTGGAGAACGACGGCGTGGAGTGGGTGGTGCCCACCGCCGTGGTCCAGCTCGGCCGGGACTGGAAGGGCCCGTCCAAGGCAGCGATAGCGGCGCGGCTGAAGGAGGGCGACCCGCCCATCTTCATCGGCCAGGCCCCCACGCCGGGCACCCTGTTCGTCAAGACCATCAACCTGAGCGACGCAGACGTCGAGCTGGTCGCCTCCCGGCTGCTGGAGGCGCTGACGGGCCCGGCCTAGCGACGCGACCGGCGCAGCCGCCGGGGGGCTCTCTCCCTAGCCTTCTTTCTTGGAGCCCGGGTCTCCGGCGGGGCAGAAGGTCCCCACCAGGGTCAGCGGCGCGTCGCCCGTGTTCTCCAGGCAGTGGGCCAGACCCGGCGGCAGGTAGATGCACGTGCCACGGCCGATGGGGTGGCTCTCGTCGTCGACGTGCACGACCCCGTTGCCGCCCACGATGTATATGACCTCTTCGTAGGTGTGGGTGTGGAAGGGCGCCCTGCTCCGCTCTATGTACCCCACGAACTGGGTCAGGTTGCGGCAGCCGTACCTGGGGTCGATCAGGAGCTTGAAGCGGCGCTCCTCCCCCGCCGGGATGTCCTCTTCCTCCTCCACCGACACCCACAGCCTGCCGTCCTCCCGGAGGCTCGCTTCGACCTGCCGGCCCGGCGGCTGGCCGGGCTGGGGCGACACCACCGACAGCAGCGCTAGCTCCCCAGGCCCGTGGCTTGCGATGCGGCACCGCACCCCCGGCGGGACCAGCACCCCCATCTCCGGCCGGAGGGCGCACTCCGCGCCGCCGATGACCACTTCGCCCCGGCCCTCCAGGACGAAGAGCACCTCCTCTTCGCGGGGGTTCAGGAGCTCGCCCCGGGTCCCCGGCAGGTAGCGGAGGACCCGCTGCACCAGGTTCCGGCACCCGATGGCGCGGTTGATGGTCTCCCGCCCCGTGCCCAGGCCCCCGGGGAGGCCGGCCTGGAGCGCCTCCGACTCCCGGACCACGTAGGCGCCCTTCAGATGGGGCATGCTAGCTCCACCGGGGCCGCCACCGGGCCCCGTCCTTCACCGTAAGCACGGGCGCGAACCGCCGGGAGGAGCGCAGGCTGTTGCCCAGGCCATCCTCGAAGCCGAACTCCCCCTCCTCCAGCTCCAGCACCGCCGCGTCGCCGATGCTCCCGGGCCGCAACGTCCCCAGCTTCTCCCGCCCGATGGCGTCCGAGGCGTTGGCGGTGACCATCCTGATCACGTCCTCCAGCGGCACCCCCAGCTCCAGGAAGATGCTCATGTGCTCCAGCAGGTCATAGTTCACCATTCCCGGCCTTGGCTGGTTCCTGTCCGTGCTGATGGTGTCGGGCGGGACTCCTTGCTCCACCGCGGCCCGGGACACGGGGATGGAGCAGTGGCGCATGGCCCCGGCCGTGTCGAACACGACGCCCCGCTGCTGGGCCTCCCGAACGTGCTGCCGCACCCGTCCCGCCTCGTCCAGGACGTTGTGGACGTCCCCGTGGAAGATGTGCGTGGCTATGTCGCCGGGCTTCAGGTACCCGAACACCTGGTCCAGAGGCAGGGGCGACTCCATCACGTGGACCATCATCTTGCTGTCCGTCTCGTCGGCCACACGCCGCGCCATCTCCATGGCCGGCACCGCGTTGGCGGCGGTGGTCCCCGTGGGCGACAGGCGCACCTTCACCCCCAGCACCACGTCCCGGTTCTCCTGGATGCACCGGATGGCCTCCTCGGCCCTGGCCCACCGGAAGTCCTCCAGGTCCGGGATGCCCATGGTCGTCAGGGTGGTCAGGCCCAGGGTCGACAGGTGCACGAAGGCGTACATCCGCGTGTCCACCCGCCCGATGACGTAGTCGCGGAAGGCCTGGAAGTTGGCCCACCCCACCGAGCCCGCGTCCACGGCGGTGGTCACGCCCACGGCGAGGCAGTAGGAGTCGGGGTCCGCCCTGTATGGGTAGATGCGGTGGGCGAAGTGGCCGTGGAGGTCGATGAGCCCGGGCGCCACCAGCTTCCCTCCCACGTCCACCACCTCGCCGGCCGCAGTCGAAGGGATATCCCCTTCGACTGCGGCGACCAGGCCATCCTTGAAACCCACGTCCCGCGGGGCGCGGAGGCCCTGCGCGGGGTCCACCACCTCCCCACCCTTGAGGACGAGGTCGTAGTCGAAGGCCACTAGAGCCCCTCCTTGATGAAGTCCGACACCCGCTCGCCTATGGTCATGGTAGTCACATTGGTGTTGGCCCGGACGCAGTTGGGCATGATCGACGCGTCCACCACCCTCAGGCCCTGGAGGCCGTGGACCCTGCCGTGCTGGTCTACCACCGCCATGGGGTCCGAGGCCGGACCCATCTTGCACGTGCAGGAGATGTGCTGCCCGGTGGTGGCCTCCCGCCGCAGCCAGGCATCCAGGGCATCGTCGGACTCCAGGTCCGCGTCGGTGGGCGCGGTGCGCTCGGTCAGTATGTCCTTGTAGTCCTCGTGCTGCCCCAGCTTGATGCACAGGCGCACCATCTCGCGCATCCTGCGGCGGTCGAACTCCTCCTGCAGGTAGTTGTAGTCCAGGAAGGGCTGTACGTTGGGGTCCGTCGAGGTGAGGCGCAGCTCCCCCGATCCCACGGCCAGGTCCAGGATGCACACCATGCGGACCCCCAGGGCGTCCATGCGGGCCCCGCCCGTGTTCACCCGCTCGGTGGCGAAGGAGCTCATGAACACCATCATGTCGTTGCGCAGGTCCGACCCGCTGGCGGTGTACCTGAGGGCCACCTGGACCCGTGGGGCGAGGCCGTCCAGGGGGTACCCTTCTCTGACCCTCCAGTCCACCCAAACCGAGGGATGGTCCCTCAGGTTCTGGCCCACCCCGGGCTTGTCCAGCACCAGGGGGATGCCCAGCTCCCTCAGGTGGGCGGCGGGGCCGACCCCGGACAACATGAGAAGCTGGGGCGAGCCGATGGCCCCGGAGCTCAGGATGATCTCGTTGGCCTCCACCACGAACTTCTCGCCGCCGCTCTCCACCTCCAGGCCCGTTGCCCGGTTGCCGTCGAACAGTATCCGGTGGGCGGTGCAGTCGGCCCGCAGGGTCAGGTTCAGCCGGTGCCTGGCCGGGTCCAGGTAGCCCAGGGCCGTGCTCATACGGATGCCGTTGGGGTTGTTGAAGGGTATGGGCCCCACCCCCGAGGCGTCGGGGTTGTTGTGGTCCGGGCTGTCAGCAAACCCGGCGGCCCGGCAGGCGTTGTAGAAGGCCACCTGGTCGCGCCGCCACTCCTCGCGCTTGAACCTCCGGGCGACTATGGGGCCGTCGGAGGAGTGGAAGTCGTCCTGGAAGTCGGTGTCCGTCTCCACCTTGCGGAAGTAGTGCAGAAGGTCCTGGAACTTCCACTTGTCGTTTCCCATGGCCGCCCAGGAGTCGTAGTCCTCGGGCACACCCCGCAGGAACACCTGGCCGTTGATGGCGCTGGAGCCCCCCGTCACCTTGCCCCTGGGCACCATCATGGGCACCGCCGTGTCCGTCGCCTTGCCCAGGAACTGCCAGTTGTGGTCGCTGACCATCACGTCCGTTGCCGTGGCGTAGCCGAACTTGACCTCGTCGGGCAGCCTCTCGAACTCCGGGTAGTCGGGCCCCGCCTCCAGCAGCAGCACCGACGTGCCCGGATCCTCGGTCAGGCGCGTGGCCACGATGGAGCCGGCGGACCCGGCCCCCACCACGATGTAGTCGTACTTCATTTCACCCTCCTGAAAGGCCTGGCTCCTTTTCTCACTGGGCTCCGGTCTAGCCTAACACTACCACCGCCGGCCCGTCTGTCAATGGGCCCCGTGCCGTCACTCGATGGGCCACCTCTGGGGAAACGACGTCCCCGTCCGGGCAAGCAGCTCTTCGCCCACCGCCTGGACCTTCCGGATCAGATCCCACTCGTCCACGAAATTGGGGCGGCCCCCCTCCACCACCACCCTGCCGTCCACCACCACGGTGTGGACGCTCCTGCCGTCGGCGTTGTACACCAGGTTGTTCACCGGGTTGAAGATGGACCTCCACTCGGGGCGCCGGGTGTCGAAGAGCACGAGGTCCGCCTTCTTGCCCTCCTCCACCGACCCGATCTCGTCCTTCAGACCGAGGGCCTGGGCCCCGTCGATGGTCGCCATCTCCAGCGCCTTTTCGGCGGGGACCTGGGACACGTCCTGGCGGGCGTCCTTGTACAGGACCGCGGCCAGGTACATGGAGCGCATCACCTCCACCACGTTGGAGGCGTTGGGCGCGTCCACCCCCAGCCCCACGCACACGCCCCGCTCCAGCATCTCCGGCAGCTTCCCCTTGGTGGTGGTGCCCATGCCGTTCTTCACCGCCGCCGTCGGGCACATGACCACCTTGGTGCCCGTGCGGGCCAGGCAGTCCACCTCCGCGTCGTCCAGCCCCACCGCGTGGGCGAGCAGCAGGTTGGGCCCCAGCACCCCAATCTCCTCCAGCCGCTGCACCGGGCGCTTGCCATACCGGTCCAGGTGGGCCTTCACCGACGCCGGGGCGTTGGTCAGGTGCAGGGTCATCCCCGTGCCGAGGGAGTCCGCTATCCTCTTGGCCGCCTTCATCAGCTCCGTGCTGGCCTCGTCGGCGGAGAGGGGCATGGTCCAAGCCCGGACCCGGCCCTCCAGGGCGCCGTCGTACTCCCGGACCGTCCTCTCCATGGCCGCTATGGCGTCGGCCGTGGAGGACACGGGCACGTTCACCGCGTTGGGGAGGTCCACGACGTGGGTCCCCACCACGATGCGGCACCCCGACTCCTCGTAGGCCTTCAGGCAGGCGTCCAGGTACTTGGTGCTTCCCGGGTCCAGGAAGCAGGTGGTGCCGTACCTCAGCAGCTCGGTGATGGCCAGGAGGGACGTGTGGTACTCCTCCTCGGGGGTCATCTCCCCCTGGAGCCTGAACACGTTGGGCAGGTACTCGCCGCCCAGGTCGTCGGGGAAGACGCCCCGCACGGCGTGGGCGTAGCTGATGTGCATGTGGCAGTTGATGAGCCCGGGGGTGACCACCATCTCCCGGGCGTCGATGACCCGGTCCGCGGGCACCTCCGCCAGCTCCGACGCCTTGCCCACCGCGGCGATCCTGCTTCCCCGGACCACCACGGTCCCGTCGCGGATGATCCGTCGCCGGGGGTCGACGGTCAGGATGAACCTGGCGCCTTCGATCTTGAGGGTAGGCTCTTTCAAGACCGGCTCCTTCCTTCCGCAAGGCCGGGCCGCAAGGCCGGGGCCGCGAGGCCGGGCCCGTGAGGCTGGTCTTTCCGGTCCCCGCCTCCGCGCTGTCGAGGATCAATCCGACGCCCATGCCGCGACGCCTCTCGGACGCGCTGCTCACGGTACGCCGGACGCCCTTTCGAATCCCCTTGCAGCCCCCTCCCGAATCCTACGAGAAGCATAGCAAGGCAGAGGGCGCGGGTCAACGAAGGACCGGGCACAGGACGCGCACCGGTGTTGCCCCGCCGCGGCAGCTTGCCCACCGACGCCTCGTCGCCTACAATAGACCTCCATCCCAGGGGGCCGTTTCAGCCCCCCTTCATCCCCCAAGGAGGAATCCGTGACTGCTCGAGGCGCTTACAAGCTCATCAAGGCACGCTACATGATCGACGGCCGAGCCGACACGCCCATGGACCACGGCGCCGTCCTCGTCGAGGGCTCGCGCATAGCCGCCGTGGGCAGGGCCCAAGATCTGGCCGCCCCCGAGGGAGCCCCCGTGGAGGTGTTCGACTACCCCACCGGCACCCTCATGCCCGGCCTCATAGACGTCCACTGCCACTTCAACTACCTGGGCGACGGCACCCACACCGACGACGTGATGGCCATGTCCGATGACCTGCTCCTCATGCGGTCCGTCATGACCGCCCGCATCCACCTGGAGGCTGGGGTCACCACGGCCCGGGAGACCGGGGCCAAGCACGACACCTCGTTCGCCCTGCGGGAGGGCATCAAGCTGGGCGTGGCCCAGGGCCCCCGGCTGGTGCTGTGCGGGAACCCGGTGACCATCAGCGGCGGCCACATGTGGCAGATGGGCGGCGAGGCAGACGGCCCCACCGGGGTGCGGGCCGCGGTGCGCAACATGAAGAAGCGCGGGGCCGACTGGATCAAGGTCCCCGTCACCGGCGGCAGCACCCGCTCCAGCGTCCCCTACCGGCCCTCCTTCACCCAGGAGGAGCTGGACGCCCTGACCGACGAGGCCCACAAGCTGGGACTCCGGGTGGGCGCCCACAGCCGCCTCACCGAGACCATCGTCATGTGCCTGGACGCCGGGGTCGACATGGTCATCCACGGCGGCTTCCAGGAGCGGGACCAGTCGTGGGTGTTCCGCCCCGAGGTGGCCGAGCGGGCGGCCAGGCAGGGCATGAGCATAAACACCACCCTGCACATAGGCCGCGCCCGCGTCCTCATGCTCCAGGAGATGGCCGAGCGCACGGGGGAGAGCCCCTCCTTCACCTACGGTGAGGAGCGGTTCGAGCTGGAGAAGGAGGAGCGGGACTTCGAGACACGCATGGGCCAGGTGCGCCGGCTCATCGACATCGGGGTCAAGCTAATCCCGGGCACCGACTCGGGGTTCGGCTGGTTCCCCTTCGGCGGATTCGCCTACGAGCTGGAGTGCTTGACCCTTGGAGGCATGCACCCGGTGCAGGCCATCAACGCCGCCACCAGGGACGCCTCCGAGGCCATCGACGTATCCGAACTCGTCGGCACACTGGAGCAGGGCAAGGAGGCGGACATCCTGGTGGTGGAGGGGAACGCCGGCGCCGACATCAAGGCCCTCCACAACGTCCGCGCCGTCTTCCAGGGAGGCCAGGTGGTCCGGGCGGAGCCCTAGGACCCCGCCTTCACCCAGTCCGCCAACCGCTCGGCGATCATGACCACCGTGGCGTTGGTGTTGGCACGCACCACCTGGGGCATCACCGATGCGTCCGCGACCCGCAGCCCCCGTAGTCCCCGCACCCGGCAGCGCTGGTCCACCACCGCCATGGCGTCGGTGGACGGCCCTAGCTTACACGTCCCGGACATGTGCGCCGTGGTGCTCCTGGCCAGCGCCCTCAGCAGCCAGGCGTCCAACGCGGCGTCGGTGGCCAGGTCGTCCTCCGAGGGGTCCGTGCGGTGGGCGACCACATCCCGGCACGCCGGGTCCGCCAGCAGCCGGGCGCACAAACGCGCCGCGTCCCGGAGCCGCCGCCGGTCCTCGGCCTCCTGGAAGAACCGGAACTCCAGGTGGGGCTGGACCTGGGGGTCGGCGGACACCGGCCACAACTCTCCCGCGCCCTGAGGAAGGGACAGGATGCAGTTCAGGTGGACGCCCCGGGACACCCTGGGGTCGCCGCCCGCCACGGTGGAGAAAGACGTGGGCATGATCTGCATGTCGTTCTCCACGCCCGAGCCCGGCGCCGTGTACAGCAGCATCACCTGAAACCAGGGCGCGTCGGGCTCCATGAGAACGCCGTCGTGCACCCGGGCATACACGCGGAACAGGGGGTGCTCGCGCATGTTCCGGCCCACCCCCGGCAGGTCATGGGCCACGGGTATGCCCGCCTCCCTCAGACGCTCCTCGGGCCCCACCCCCGAGAGCATCAGCAGGTGGGCCGAGGCGATGGCCCCGGCGCTCAGGACCACCTCGCCGGCCTCCACCGTCTCCCGGCGGCCGTCCCGCTGGACCTCGACGCCCGCGGCCCTGTCCTCCCGCAATAGCACCCGGGTCGCGGTGGTGTCGGGCAGCAGCGTCAGGTTCGCCCTGGAGCGGGCGGGGTCCAGGTAGACCCGGGCCATGCTCAGCCGCTCTCCCGCCAGGTTGTTCATCGGGACAGGCCCCACTCCGGTCGCCCCCGGCCCGTTCAGGTCCCGGCACTCCCCGAACCCCTGGCTGACGCAGGCCCGGTAGAACGCCTCCTGGAAGGGAAGCCAGTCCCGTCTCTGGTGCCGGCGCACGGGCACCAGCCCCCGGGAGCCGTGGTTGGCGTCCCCCACGTCGCGGTCGGTCTCGCACCTGATGAAGTAGGGCAGGACCCGGTCGTAGCTCCACTCGTCGTTCCCCATGGCGGCCCAGTCTTCGAAGTCGGACGCGAAACCCCGGAGGAAGACCTGGCCGTTCACGGCGCTGCCCCCGCCCATGACCCGGGCCCTGGTCACCGGCGCCGGCTCCCTCTGCCCCGGCACCAGGGTCCCCACGTAGGGCCACAGGTGCGCCGAAAATGGGACCTGGGCGGCCAGGTTGTTGCCGTACCTCAGCTCCGGGGGCAGGCTCTCAGGGTCTGGATAGTCGGGGCCCGCCTCCACCAGCAGCACCGTGCGGGCCGGGTCCTCCGAGAGCCTCGACGCCAGTACACACCCCGCCGAGCCGCCCCCTACTATCACCACGTCGTATCTCATAACTGTCGCAAGAACATGCCGGGAGCCGTCTCCCGGAGCCGGACGTGGTATTATAGCAGCCCCTGGACCCCGTTCATCAGGGAGGCCGTCCATGCTCAGCCAGAGGGCCCGAGAGCTCCACTTCGCGTCCATCGTGGTCGACACCCACTCGGACAGCCTCGTCTGGACCCTGGACGAGGGCGAGGACCTGGCCGACGACCTGCCCCACCGGCAGCTCACCCTGCCCGCAATGCGGGCCGGCGGCGTCACCGCCCAGTTCCTGGCGGCCTGGGTCGACCCGGGGAAGTTCGGCCCCGAGACCTACGTCCGCCGCACGCTGGACTTCATCGACGCCATGCACCGCACCTGCGCCGCCCATCCCGACCAGGTCGAGCTGGCCCGCACCGCCGCCGACGTGCGCCGGCTCAAGGCCGCCGGCAAGATGGCCGCCATCCTCTGCATCGAGGGCGGCCACTCCATCGACGACGACCTGGCCGTGCTCCGCATGTACCACCGGCTGGGCGTGCGCTACATGACCCTGACGTGGAACAACACCAACAACTGGGCCGACGGCGTCCTGGACGAAGCCCGCCACGGCGGCCTGAACGACCTGGGGCGGGCCGTCGTCCGGGAGATGGACCGCGTGGGCGTCATCGTCGACGTCTCCCACGCCTCGGTCCAGACCTTCTGGGACGCGCTGGAGACCGCCTCCAAGCCGGTCATGGCCTCCCACTCCTCGTGCACCCAGGTCTGCGCCCACCCCCGCAACCTCGACGACGACCAGCTCCGGGCCATCGCCCGGACCGGCGGGGTTGCCTGCGTCACCTACGTGCCCCAGTTCGTGTCCGAGCGGTTCAGGCTCCAGCTCGAGGAGCTGGGAGTGACCGGCACCGAGGGCGAGGACGTCTTCAGGAGGGTGTCCGGCGAGCTTGTCCTGCCCGCCTACACCGAGATAGTGGACCACGTGGAGCACATGATAAACGTGGCGGGCATCGACCACGTGGGCTTGGGCTCGGACTTCGGAGTCCTCCTGGCCTCGCCCGTGGGAATGGAGGACTGCTCCCGGGTCCCGTGGATCACCGAGGAGCTGGTCCGCAGGGGCTACTCCGACGACGATATCCGTAAGGTGCTGGGCGAGAACGTTCTAAGAGTCATGGAGGCGGTCGTCGGCGAGTAGCCCGCCTCCCCGCCTCCCCGTCGCCGGACTTTCAGAGCCGACAGTGTCTCCCACAGCAGGTGCCACACACGCCGGCGTTCCAGGTCCGTCAGGCTTCGGCCCAGGCCCTGCCTGTAGGCGATCACCGCCTTGCCGGCCAGGAACCCCCAGGCCCCCGGCCGCTCCTCCATCCAGCCCTGGACCTGGGGCGCGTACCCCTCGATGGTCCCCCGGACCGCGTCCTGGAGCGGGTCCGGACCGTTTTCGCCCGCCATGGCCTTCCCTCGACCCCCCTTCCCGTCATTCCGGGCGTAGCGAGGAATCTACCCACGCCGCCCGGTAGTGCGCCCGTGGCCTCGTAGCTTACCGCGCTAGTTACCTCCCAACCCGTCGTTCCGGCGCAGGCCGGAACCCAGGAGTGGGGCTGCCTGGACTCCCACTTTGGTGGGAGCGCCGAAGGGGTGCTCCAAGCCTATTCTCGTGGCAATGGCATCTGAGGGCTCGGAGGTATGTTTCCTGGGCGAGCGTACAAGACCCTACGAACGGAGGCGGCTGGGGCCCTCACGGCGGAGGGGTCTCCGCAATCAGGTCGGCGGCCCTCTCCCCCATCATCATGGCCGTGGCGCTGGTGCCGGTGCACACTATGTCGGGCATGATGGACGTGTCCACCACCCGGAGCCCCTCCACCCCGTGCACGCGGCAGTACTGGTCCACCACAGCCATGGGGTCGGTGACGGGGCCCATCTTGCAGGTCCCCGACATGTGCTGGGTGTTGCTGTCCTTCAGCCCCTCGTATATCCAGCGGTCCAGGGCATCGTCGGTGGCCAGCTCCTCGTCGGTGGGGGCCAGCCTTTCGGCGACCAGCCCCCGGTAGGCCTCGTGCTCCAGCAGCCGTATGCACAGGCGTACGGCCTCCCGCAGCCGCTGCCGGTCCCAGGGATGCTCCAGGTAGCGGTAGTCCAGGTCGGGCTGGTCGTGGGGGTCCGCCGAGGCCAGCCGCACCTCGCCCGACCCCTCGGGCTTGTACAGGCCTGGCACCAGCCGCGCCCCCACGGGCCGCCTGGGGTCGTCGCCAAGCTGGTAGGCGAAGGAGAATGGCATTATCAGCATGTCGTTGCGGGTCGAGGACCCCGAGGCCGTGTAGTGGAGGATGCACTCCCGCCTGGGTGCGTCCGGGTCCATGGCGACGCCTTCCCTGAGGCGGAGGAGCACCAGCGCCTGGGGGTGGTCCTTCATGTTCTTGCCGACCCCGGGCAGGTCGCGGACCACGGGTATGCCGAAGCCGTCGAGCTGTTCCCTGGGACCCACGCCGGACAGCAGCAGCAGGTGGGCCGACTTGATGGCCCCGGCGCTGAGGACGATTTCCCGTCCTTCCACCAAGTACTCCTCCCCGCCGCTCTCCACCCGGACCCCCGTTGCCCGATTGCCCTCGAACAGGACGCGGGTAGCCAGGACGTTGGCCCGGATGGTCAGGTTCAGCCGGTGCTGGTTGGGATTGATGTAGGTCAGGGCGGTGCTCATGCGCACGCCGTCGACGTTGTTCAGGGGCACGGGGCTCAGCCCCGTGGACTCCGGGTCGTTCAGGTCCGGATGCTCGGGGAACCCCGCATCCAGGCATGACCGGTAGAACGCCTCCTGGAAGGGCAGGAACTCCTCCCGTCTGTGCCGCCGCACGGGCACCGGGCCGTCCGACCCGTGGAAGTCGTTCCGGAAGTCCAGGTCCGTCTCCATCCTCCTCCAGTAGGGGAGCACCTTGAGAAAGGACCACTGGTCGTTGCCCCGGGCGGCCCAGTCGTCGAAGTCCTGGGGCGCTCCGCGAATGAACGCCGCCCCGTTGATGGAGCTGCCGCCTCCCATCACCTTCCCCCGGGCCACGGGCGTCAGGCCCGTTTGCCCGCTGGTCGGCCGGCCCTGGAACGACCAGTTGTGGGGAGCGCCCACGGCCTGGGCCGCCTGGCCGTAGCTGTACTTCAGGTCGTCGGGCAGGTGCTCCATGTCGGCATAGTGGGGACCCGCCTCCAGCAGCAGCACAGACCTCCCCGGGTGCTCGGAGAGCCGGGCCGCCAGGGCGCAGCCGGCGTTCCCCCCACCCACTATGATCACGTCGTACTTCATCGCGCACCTCCAGAGCGGCGCCCGCGCAGACGCCTCTGGCGGTATTCTATGTCCCGCCGTATGGGGTGACAAGCCGCGCTGGAGGGCCCGGAAAGGCGCGGCGCATTCTCACGACGCGCCCCAACTGCTAGAATAGCCTGTAAGCATTGACGGTCCCGCAAGAGGAGTGGTATGGCAGAGAGACGTCCCAGGCTGGAGGGCAAGGTGGCGTTCATCAGCGGGGGCGCCAGGGGGATGGGCGCCTGCGAGGCGGAGCTGTTCGCCGCCGAGGGGGCCAGGGTGGTCCTGGGGGACGTCCTGGAGGAGCAGGGGAGGGCCGTCGAGGCCCGGGTCCGGGCGTCGGGCGGCGAGGCCCTGTTCGTGAAGCTGGACGTGACCAGCGAAGACTCCTGGAGGGACGCCATCGCCGCGACGGTGTCCAGCTACGGCAGGCTGGACGTGCTGGTGAACAACGCCGGGATAGGCTCGGGCCCGGCTCCCAGCACGGTGGAGGACACCGACGGCGACCGCTGGGACGAGGTAATGGACGTCAACTCGACGGGGGTCTTCCTGGGCACCAGGTACGCCATACCGGAGATGCGCCGGACGGGCGGCGGCTCCATCATCAACATCTCGTCCATCTTCGGCCTGGTGGGCAGCCCCGGCTCGACACCCTATCACGCCTCCAAGGGGGCCGTTCGCCTGCTGACCAAGGCCACCGCGGTACAGTACGCCCGGGACGGGATACGGGCCAACTCGGTACACCCGGGCTTCGTGGAGACTGCCATGACCGAGGCGCAGCTCCGCCAGCCGGGGGGACGCCAGAGGCGCATCGACAGCACCCCTCTGGGCAGGATAGGCACTCCCCTGGACATCGCCTACGGAGTGCTGTACCTGGCCTCCGACGAGTCCTCCTTCGTTACGGGCTCCGAGCTGGTCATCGACGGCGGCTACACCGCCCTGTAAGGGGGCCGGACCTTGGTGGAAGCCCATGCCGACCTGGAACTGTTTCGGGTACTGGTGGTCTGCACCGGGAACCGGCCCGCTCCCAGATGGCCCACGGGTGGACGCTCCACCGGGGAGCCTCCTGCGTCCTAAACAAGTCATTAATATCTCAATGTTAGGGTGTCTCGGTCGACAGCGCCGGCACCGAGCCTAGGGGAGTCCATCCAAATGGCGATGGGAGTCATGGCCGAGGTGGGAATCGACATATCGGGCCACACGTCCGACCACGTAGATGCCGAGGCTTAAGCCGGGGATGTCTCCCCAGACGCCAACGGGCGGCTCGGACCCCGGCGGCTGGCCGAGCACGCCGCCGCTGCGGGCCGGCCTCACCGCGGGGTCCGTCGGGGCGGTGGCGGGAGTCCTGGTCAACCTCCCCCTGGAGTCGCCAAGCGACACGTTCTTCAACAGCGCGCCGGTGATGGCGGGCTCCCTGCTGGCCGGCCTCGGCTCGGGCCTCCTGTGGCACGTCCTGGGCGGCTCCCCCGCCGCTTGCTCTTCTTTGCCGCCTCCCTGGCAGCGGTGCTCGGGCTGGTCTCCGCCGCCGCCGTGGCCGGCGAGTCCCAGCTCGCACGCTCCGTATCCTACATCGTGCCGCTGGCGGCCATCGTGTTGGGACTGACAGGCGTGCTGACCGTCCTCCTCCCGAGGACCGGATGGACGGCGTCCTGGCGGCTGGCCCTCCTGTCGGTCATCATCGCGGTCGGCCTGGGGATCGGGCTGGCCGGCCACGGGGACCAAGAGAGCGGCAGGCTGGAGCTGCCGCCCAGGGCCTCGTTGGGGTCCGCTATCCCGCTGTATTCGTTCTGGACACTTATGTGAAGCAGGTGATTATGACTGGACCTATATTCCGACCCAGGCTACCCATTGCGGCGATGGCGGCTCTTGCCGTCCTGGTCATCCTGGCAGGCTGCGGCGGCTCCAGCCAGGAACCCGAGGGGGCTGCGCCCACCACCGCGCCCGCAGCCACCGTCGCACCCGTGCCCACCACCGCACCCGCGGCAACCACCGCACCCGCGGCAACCGTCGCACCCGTACCCACCACCGCACCCGTACCCACCGCCGCACCCGTGCCCACCACCGCGCCCGCGGCCACCACGGCCGCTGCGGAGAGGAGCGCCGGGGAGTACGACGGGGTGTCTTTCGTCGTATCCGCCGGTTCCGAGGCCACCTTCACCGTGGAGGAGCAGCTCGTGAGACTGCCCCTGCCCAACGACGCGGTGATGAGGACCGAGGCCCTCTCGGGAGAGGTCCACCTGGACGGCAGGCCGTCGGTCGTACAGATCGACCTTCAGAAGCTCACCAGCGACCAGCCCTTCAGGGACAGGTACGTCAGCGAAAGGATGTTCGGCCAGCACCCCGTGGCGACCTTCACCGTGCCCGACCTGCTTCCCCTGCCCGACGGCCTGGCCTCGGGCGAGGAGGTCGTGACCCAGGTGACCGGCTCCCTGGACATCCGGGGGAGCGCCTTTCCCCTCACGTTCGAGGTCGAGGCCCGGGACGACGGAGACGCCGTATTCGTCCTGGGACGCACCACCTTCACGTGGGACCAGCTCGACATCCCGCGGCCCACCGCGCGGTCCGTGGCCAGCATCGAGGACGAGGTGCGGGTGGAGATACTGCTGAAGGTGGTGCCCTGAGGCCCGCAGCGGGCCGCGTCAGCTCCCCAGGAACACCTCGGTGAGTATGTCGGTGTCCCGGACCGATTGCGGGGTCCCGTCGTGCACGACCCGGCCCTTGTCCAGCACGTAGGCCCGGTCCACGATGTTCAGGACACCCTTGATGTTGTGCTCCACCACCAGGATGGTGGTCTGGAGCACGCGGCTGATGTCGGCGACCTTCTGGAACACCTCTTTCACCACGAGGGGCGCCAGGCCCAGTGTGGGCTCGTCCAGCAGCAGCATCCCGGGGGACGCCATGAGCCCGCGGCCCAGGGCCAGCATCTGCTGCTGCCCTCCGGACATCTGGCTGGCCAGGTCGCGCCGCTTCTGGTGCAGGATGGGGAAGAGCTCCATCACCGAGTCCATCCTCCGCCGCTTCTCCGACGGGTCTCCCAGGTAAAGGCAGCCCATCTCCAGGTTCTCTTCTACGGTGAGGTGGGTGAACACGCGGCGCCCCTGGGGCACGAAGGCGATGCCCTCCTTCACGATCTCGTGGGTTGCCGCCTCCAAAGGCTCCTGTCGCCAGTAGACCGTCCCGTCTGTAACGGGCGCCAACCCCATGATGGCCTTGAGCACCGTGGACTTCCCCGCCCCGTTGGGGCCCATCACCGCCACGACCTCTCCCTCGCGGACTCCAAGGCACACGTCCTCCAGGGCCACCACCGCCCCGTAGCGCACGGACACTCCGTACAGCTCCAGGAGCCTCGGCCCCCCGCTTTCATCCCCCGAGGGTCTCATCGCCCAAAGGTCTCCTCACACCGGAATCTAGACACCCAGGTAGGCCTCTATTACGTCCGGCCTCCCCAGGACCTCCTCGACCTCTCCCTCGGCGAGAAGGCTCCCGCTGTCCAGGACGAATATGTGGTCCGAAAGCTCCCTGACTATATCCATGTTGTGGGAGACAAACACGATGGTGAGGCCCTGGTCCCGCATGCGCTTCAGTATCCCCTTCACCTGCTCCAGCATCTGGGGAAAGAGGCCCGCGAAGGGCTCGTCGAACAGGTATACTTGCACGTCCAGCGCCATGGCCCGCCCGATCTCCAGCAGCTTCCGCTGGCCGTAGGAGAGGTCCATGGCCAGGGAGTCCCGCTTCTCCCACATCCCCACACTCTCCAGGATGCTCCGGGCCTTCTCCTTGTGCCTGGGTTTCGCCCGCTCCATGAGGGCCGGCAGGAGACGGCGTTGGGTCAGCACCACCATGATGTTGTCCCACACGCTTATCTGGTCGAACAGCCGCACCTCCTGGAAGGTCCTCGTGAGCCCGTGGGCGGGGGTGTCGTACGGGTTCACCACCTTGAGGCCGACGCCGTCGATGATCACCATTCCCCCGTCCAGGGGCAGAGTGCCGCTCAGCAGGTTCATCAGGGTCGACTTCCCCGAGCCGTTGGGGCCGACTATGCTGGTCATCCCCTTCCGCTTGATGGCGATGGAAAGGCGGTCCACCGCCTTGACCGCTCCGAAATGCTTGGAGATCTCGTGGGTCTCCAGGGCAACCTCTTCGCCGTGGCCGTTGCCGGTCGTACTCACAGCTTGTACCTCCCGACCAGGCCCTGGGGCCTGAACAGCATCAGCAGCACCAATAGGATGCCCAGGACGATCTGCCGGGCCTGTCCGGTGTACTCGGACGGCACGAAGGGCAGAAAGCGCATGCCCTCCTCCAGCAGCACGAAGACCATCGCGCCAAGCAGGGAGCCCCAGATCGTGGCCAGCCCCCCGAGGATCACGATGGCCACCAGGAGGATCGACTCCAGGAGGATGAACGAGTTGGGGTCGATGAAGCTGGTCCAGCTGGCGAACAGGCCGCCGGCCAGGCCCGCCATCATGGCCGAGACGACCCACACAGCCAGCTTGTAGTGGGTCGACCGGTACCCGAACACCTCGATGGCCTGCTCGTCCTCCCGGATGGCCGTGAGCACCCGGCCGAAGGAGGAGGTCACTATGAACCAGGCCAGCAGCATCACGATGGCCAGGAACACCAGCCCCAGCAACATGAACTCCAGCTCGCCGTCGAACACCCATCCGCCTATCTGGGGCCTGGGTATCTCGTGAATCCCGAAGGCGCCCCGGGTGAGGCTCCGCCAGTTCAGGAAGACGTTGAAGGAGATGATGGCGAAGCCGAAGGAGACGAGGACGAAGATGTCGTCCCGGAACCGGTTGAAGACGATGCCCACCACCACGGCCACCAGGCCGGCCAGGATTATGCTGACGGGCAGCGCGGCAAAGAAGGGCAGCCCAAAGGTCGGGATGGCCTCGGTGCGGAGCTGCTCGTATGCAGGGTTGGAGGTGAGGATGGCCATGGCGTAGGCGCCGATGCCGAAAAACCCGATGTGCCCCACCGACAGCAGGCCGGTGAACCCGACGATCAGGTTCAGGCTGACCGCCAGTATCGCCCAGATGGCGAAGACGGTGCCCACCGTTATGGCAAATCCCACCCCCTGCCACAGCATGAACGCCACGGCCCAGGCGATCACGAACAGGTTAGCCCACAGCTCCACGTTGCCCCGCCCCAGGGGCAGGACATCCCGGAGGCCGCGGGCCAGCCTGTTCACGTCTGTATAGACCCGGGAGGTCATGGGTATGCGTTACCTCCTCGGCAACAGGCCCTTGGGCCAGAAGGACAGGAAGAGGATCAGGAGGATGAAGGAGATGGCGTCCTTCCACTCCCCCGCCAGGTCCCAGATGCCGAACTGCTCGATCATCCCGAGAGCAAAGCCGCCGACTATGGCGCCGTACAGGTTCCCGATGCCCCCCATCACGGACGCGATCCAGCCCTTCAGCAGCAGGAGGAGGCCCATCCTGGGCTGGATGGCCGTATCGTGGCCGCTCAACAGCCCCGCCAGGGCGGCAAAGACCGCGCCTATGAAGAACACGGCGGAGATGATCACGGTGGTGTTTATCCCCACCACCTTGGACACCTCCTCATCGTCGCCGATGGCCCGCACCGCCTTGCCAAAGGCGGTCTTCCTGAGGAAGAGCAGCAGCCCCGCGAACGCGGTGAGGGCGACTCCTATGGTGAAGACATTGAACCCCTTGATGAACGCCCCCGCCACCGACCAGGAGTCGCTGCCGAAGGGCGCCGGCAGGGGACGGGGGGCGCTTTCGAAGACTATCGAGATGAAGGCGGTCAGGCCCAGGAGGACCCCCAGGGAGGCCACGAGCATTATCAGCGGCGACCTCGACCGTTGGCGCATGTAGACGTACAGCCCACGGTACAGGGCCAGGCCCACGCACCCCGCCAGCAGGCACGACACCCCCCAACTCAGATAGAGACTGGAGCCGGGGGCGTTGGACACGAGGTAGCCGCAAAGGATCCCCGTGCCGGCCGCCGCGATGGCAGCGGCGGCGAGAAACGGCGCCGGGCCGGCCCCCGGCAACGCCCGCCGGTAGCCCTGGTAGAGGGCCCAGCCCGCGGCGGCAGCCGCCAGCACGCCGACGGCGGGACTGAGCATGACGTTGAGCTTGTCGGGATAGGAGAGGACGAACCCCGTGTACACGCCGGCGCCCCCGGCCAGCAGGGCCCCCGCCGCCCGCAGGGCGGCCGAGTTGATCCTGCCCCGGAGCCGGGGATGGATGCTCACGTGCAGCGCCCAGGCGGCGACCCCGGCAACCACCGCTGCGAAGACGACGTTGACGAAGATGTTGTTGACGTCGAAGCGGGTGTAGAGGTCGTCCGAAGACCTCAGGTAGAAGACCCCGTAGGCCCCCAGGGCGGCGGCCGCGCCGTAGTACAGGTCGAAGAACCAGACGGTGCTGTACACCAGGGTGAACCCCATGGCCACCAGGGCGTACACCGCTCCCACGGACAGGCCGTTGAACGCGAACTGCAGTGCCTGGTCGCCGGACTGGCCAATCTTCCAGGCAATATAGCCCAGGAGTACTGCGGTCAGTACCGCTGCCAGGACCCGCGTGCCGGAGGCCCGAAAGATGCCCGACGCCAAGCCGTGGCTATCACGGTATCCGAGCAAATGACCCCCGAGTCCGGGACTTCGGCCGGTTTGAGCCTACTCCGTCGGAGCCCCGCCCAAGACCTTGTAACCCTGGTTGTCCTCGGTCCTCTCGGCCAGAGGCAGGACCTCCACGACCACGTTGGAGAGGCCCACTACCTCGCCCATCTCGTCGAAGCTGTAGTCCACCCCGATGCTGCCGCTCCAGGTTATGTCGTACATGCAGTCCCTGAAGCCGTCCGCATCCTGGTCGTCGCCGGTCTGCCTCAGACACTCGGCGGCGATGTAAACGTCGTCGTATGCTGAGCCCAGGTACCAGGGCAGTGTGACGTAGTCGTAGCGGGCCCTGAAGTTGGCGAGGACCTCCTGGGCCTTGTCGTTGGCCGGGTCCAGGTCAGCGGTGATGGCCTTCAGCCCGGTGGCGGCCTCGCCCGCCACCTCCAGGGCCGTGGCCCCGACGGGCACGACCTCGGAGTAGAGGGGCCCCTCGTATCCCAGCTCGCGGATCTGCTTGACGATGGTGCCACCCGAGAACTCCGCCTGGGCGGCGATGTGGACTGCGTCGGGGTTCTCGCTCAACAGCTTGGTCAGCTGGCTCCTGAAGTCGGTGACGTCCGAGGCGTACCGCTCCTCGCCCACCAGACTGCCGCCGAGCCCCTGGAACTGCTCCACCGTGGTCCGGCGCACTCCCTCGGCGTAGTCGGTGGCCTCGGTGATGGTGGCCAGCGTGCGGACGCCGTCGGCCCACATGACGTTGCCCGTGTCGATGCCGAGCTGGGCGTCGCTCATCGAGGTCCGGAAGATGTAGTCCCCGGCGTTGGCGATGTCCGGGTTGGTGGCCAACCCCGAGAAGAGGATCACGCCGTCCTCCTCCGCCAGGGGCGCCGCGCCGAGCATCGCGCCGCTGCAGGAGGTGCCGAGGATGATCTTGACGCCGTCCACGTCGGTGAGCTTCCTGTAGGCCGTGATCGAGTCCTGGGCGTTGCACTTCGAGTCTTCGATCACCAACTCCAGCATGCGCCCATCGATGCCCCCCGCCTCGTTGATCTCGGCCACGGCCATCTCCTTGGCCTGGACCGCAACGTTGCCGTAGGTCTCTCCGGGGCCCGTGAGCGATTCCATCACGCCGATTCTGAAGGGTCCCGCCGGCTCCTCCGTGGGTTCCGGCGTTGCCGTGGGGGCTTGGGTGGGTGGCGCTACGGTCGGCGCCACCGTCGGGTCTTCGCCGTCACAGGCCGCCGCCAGGGCTAGGACCCCCAACAACACCAAGGGAACTATCCATTTCATCCTAAGGATTCCCATAACACCACTCTCCAGAGTACCGACTTGATAGTAGCCAGTATATTATATTGCCTTCCTGACCTTCAAGTGTCACGCTATCTGTGGCATGATGTGATTCACCAGGCGGTCGAAGAGACGGTCCTTGTCCGGCAGGGATGTGTAGAAGAACAGCTTGTCCACCCCCAGCCCCTCCAATCTCTTGATGTCCGCCACGCACTCCTCGGGAGTCCCAACTATGGCCAGGCGCCGGGCCAGGTAGTCGGTGATTCCCAGGTCGTCGGAAAGGCCCACGTTGCCGAAGTGCTGGATGGGCTTGTACCGGCGGGCCAGCTCCCCCGCCTGCTCCGCGTACTCGGCCGGCACCGCCTTGCCCTCGAGCCCGTACCGAAAGATGATGTGTCCCGAGCTGGCCAGGTTCGCCTTGATGGCGTCTATGGCCGCCTCCCGGCTGTCGTCCACGTTGAACTGCACCATCCACCACACGTCTATGTCGTCCAGGCTCCGGCCGGCCTCCCGAGCCCCCTCCTCCAGGTAGCCCCTGGCGATGGCGACCTCCTCCTCCTGCAGCCCGAAGCACACCCACACGATGTCGGCCAGCCGCCCGGCCATGCGCATGGCGCGGGGGCCGGAGACGGCCATGCCGATGGGAATGCGCCGCTTCACCCACGTCAGGTAGCACTCCTTGCCCTGCCACGTGGACGACCCCTCCTGGTGCAACTCCCGGACGGTGTGGATGAACCGCTCCAGGTCCGCCAGCGTTGAGGGACGCAGCCCGGCATTGTACACCGTCGAGTCCCCGGTGCCGACGCCCAGGAAGGCGCGGCCCGGACCGATGTCGTCCACCGTGGCTATGGCCGCGGCCGTGACCGCCGGGTGACGGGTGATGGGGTTGGTTATCCAGGTGCCCACCTGGGCGTTGCTGGAGTGCTCGGCCGCCAGGGCGCAACGGATGAACTGCTCGTGGTACAAGGCCTGGGAGTCCCCGCAGCCGATCATGGCCACTCCCGCCTCGTCCAGCATGCGCACCTGTCGGGTGTAACCGGCCACGTCGGTGCTGACGATGGCCAGGCCCATCTTCACTGCCATGAATACGACCTCCTACCCGGGTCGACTATGCCAGCCTCCGCCATCCCTCCGGGCCAGCCTTGCGCGCCTCCCCGGCAACGGCGAGTGTATTGGGCGTCCAGGTGGCTGTCAACGGAGGGGGCAGGCCGCCGCATTAGGCGAACCGCTCGGGCCTGTAGTGGTCCAGTATCTCGACTCGCGCACCGTCGACGATCTCCATCGCCGCCAGCTCGCCGATCACGGGCGCCAGGGTCACTCCGCTGTGGGTGACGGCCACGTACAGGTTGGGCGCCGATGGAGCGAACCCCAGGACGGGGTAGCCGTCCAGGGGCATGGGCCGATATCCCACGGGCACCGGCATGGCCGTGGCGCCGGACAGCCCCGGCAGGTAGTGTACGACCCGGGCCAGCAGGTCGTCGGCGTGGGTCTGGGAATCGTCCCGCCTCAGGCTCTCCTGGGTCCCCTCCCCAATCTGGACCGACCCGTCGGAGGTCTGCCGGAAGTGGACCTCGTCCTGGCTGGAGTCCAGGGGAGGCGCGTAGACCACCTGAAGCCTGTGCATAAGCCTCGGCACGGGAGAGGTGCGGACCACCACGCCCGGACTCACCTGCTGCGGGACGGCGGCCCCCGCGGTGGAAGCCAGGTCCGTGGTGCCGGTCCCCGCGGCCAGCACGACCACGTCGCAGGGGACCTCGCCCTGGGGAGTCACCAGGGACTCCACCCGCCGGCCCCCGTTCTCTGCCGGGACCGTCGACAGGGCCGAGACGCGGGTGCCGAAGCGGAGAGATGCGCCCTTTTCCCGTAGCCGCAGCATGCACGTATCCACGACCCTCTGGGGCTCCACCTGCCCGTCGATGGGGCTGAGCTCCGCCGCGGCGACGGGCCCCGTGGACAGGGACGGCTCCAGGTCCGCCAGCTCTCGGGGCCCCACCAGCCTGGTCGGGTAGCCCCAGCGTTGCGCCCTCCGGACCCACTCCTCCAGCAGCCGGGCCCTCTCGGTGGTGGCCTCCCAGCTCACCTTTCCACCCCAACGTAGGCCCACGTCCACGCCCAGACCCAGGGCGAACCTGTCCCACATCTCCATGGAGCGGCGGTTGAAGTCGTGGTAGTACGACGGCCCCTTGGCTCCGACGTTGATCCAGGCGAAGGAGTGGCTGGAGGCCCCGGAGCCGGGAGCGGCCCCGTCCACCACCGTAACCGGCACACCCCTCTCCGCCAAGTGGTACGCGATGGATGCCCCGACGATGCCGGCGCCCACCACTACCACGCCTCGCTCTCCGCCCCTGCCTGCCTGGACTGCCACGGTCTCCTCCCGGCCCCCGGTTTCCTCCCGGTCCCCGGTTTCCTCTCGGCTACGGTTTTCTATTCGAACGCGGTCCGTACCATCCTAGCCCCCTCCCCGTGCCGCGGCAACCCCGAGGGCGCGCGCGTGTTGACCGGGCCTTCCGGCCGCTAATATACTGCCCTCGTCGAAAAGGGACACGGCGTCAAGAACCGACGCGAGGGAGGCAGCGTGCGAGTAGGAGCAGGCCTGGAGGCCGTCCGACGGTATCTGGAGGACAACAAGTCCCGCCACGTCCAGCGTATGCAGCGGGCGATACGGCAGCCCAGCGTCTCCACCGAGGAGCTGGGAGTGGTGGAGTGCGCCGATCTGCTGGCGGAGCTGCACCGGGAGGCGGGCCTGCAGGAGGTGGAGGTGGTCCCCACCGCCGGGCTGCCCGGCCTGTGGGCCTACCACGACTCCGGCGCTCCCAAGACCATCGCCGTCTACGGCAACTTCGACACGCGCCCGGTGCTGCCCAACGAGGTGTGGGAGCGCCCGCCCTACGGCGGCGACGTCACCTCCATGGGCGGTTACTCCAGCGTGCTGGTGGGCCGCGGGGCCTACTCGTACAAGGGGCCCTACGTGGCCTGGCTCAACGCCCTGGAGGCCCTCCTGGCCGTCGAGGGCGGCCTGCCGGTGAACGTGATGGTCCTCCTGGAAGGAGACGAGATCCTGGGCAGCCCCAACTACCGGGAGATGTTCGACCGCTACAGGGACCGGCTGGCCCTGGCCGACGCCAGCCTCAGTCCCGGGGCGTCCCAGGACGCCTCGGGGAAGGTGACCATGAACCTGGGCTACAAAGGCATGATCTACGTGGACCTGGTCGCCAGCGGCGCCTCCTGGGGGAGGGGCCCCCAGGGCGGACCCCTCCACGGCATGACCAAGTCGGTGGTGGACAGCCCCGTGTGGAGGCTGGTGCACGCCCTGGCAAGCCTCACCGAGCCCGACGGCAACCGGGTGGCCGTCCAGGGGTTCTACGACGACCTGACGCCCCCCACGGAGGAGGAGCGCCGCTGGATAGAGGAGTACAAGGCCTCCCTGGGCGCGGACGGCTGGAAGAAGGTGCTACCGGGAGTGGGCGCCGTGCCCGCTGCCGCAGGCGACCTGCCCGACGAGGAGACCATAGCCAACTACTTCTACGGCCCCAGCCTGAACATCAACGGGCTCGTGGGAGGGTTCACCGGCCCCGGCACCCTCCCCTTCAGCCTGCCCCACCAGGCGTCTGCCCGCTTCGACATCCGGGTCCCCAGGGGATACGGGGCAGACAGGACCGTGCGGCTTATCCGCGACCACCTGGACTCCAAGGGCTACGGCGACGTGGAGATGAGGGTGATGGGGGCCTTCGACCCCTCCACCGCCGACCGGGAGTCGGAGCTGGTCCGCTCCCTGGAGAGCGCCTTCCGGGAGATGGAGGTCCCCCTGGTCATGGCGCCCTGCAGCGGGGGCGGGGGGCCCTGGTCCATGTGCAACACGGAGCTGGGCATGCCGGTGATACGCAGCGTGGGGGTAGGCGGCGGGGGCGGCACCGGCGGGGCCAACGAGTTCATGGTCATCGAGGGCACCGACACCGTCGGCGGCCTGGTGGAGTGCGAGCTGTCCCACGTCCAGATGCTCAAGTCCTACGCTAGGGGGATGGACAGATGAACCGTCGCGAGCTGGTACGCCTGATCGAGGCTGAATTCGACGAGGACCGGGGCATCGAAGAGGCGACCCGGCTGACCCGGTTCTACCGCTCGCCCGGGGCGTCGGGCTACCACCGGGCCTCGGACTACACCGCGGGCCTCCTGCGCGACGCGGGCATGGACCGCGTGTGGGTGGAGCGGTTCCCCCTGGACGGGGAGACCCGGTACCTGGGGCAGCTCATGCCCATGGCCTGGGAGCCCATCAGCGCCGAGCTTCGACTGGGCTCCCCCGAGGGCGAGCTCATGGTCTCCTACGAGGACGCCTACTCGTGCCTGCCCTGGTGGTGCCAGCCCACTCCCGAAGGCGGCGTCACGATAGAGCTGGTGGACGTGGGGACGGGGGAGCGCCCCGAGGACTACCACAGGAAGGACGTGAAGGGGAAGGCGGTGCTGGTCCGGTCGAACCCCCGGCCCGGCGGCTTTGCCCACGCCGCCACCCTGGCCATGGAGGCCGGCGCGGCCGGGGTCATCACCGACTACCTACTCTACGAGACCGCGCCCTTCCGCACCCGCGAGTCCCTCCCCGACGCCGTACAGCTACTCCGCATGCCCTCCCAGCAGTACAACTCCGCCTGGTCCCTGGCCGTGGACTACCACGCGGGGGAAAAGCTGGCCGCGGTTGCCGCCAGCGACGACCCGAGGGTGTACGTCGACATCCGTTGCCGCAACTTCAAGGGGGAAGCCCAGAACCTGCTGGCCGACATATCCGGCACCGACAAGGCCGACGAGTACCTGATGTTCGTCTGCCACGCCACAGCGGGCACCCGCCCCGGGGCCAACTGCGCCTCGGGTCCGGCCATGCTGGCGGCCATGGCGCGGGTCATGTGCGGCCTCATCTCCAGCGGCCGGGTGCCCAGGCCCAGGCGCACCATCCGCTTCCTGGTCAACGTCGAGGGCCACGGCAGCAAGCACTACATCCACAACCACCGGGAGGAGATCGACAACACCATCGCCTGCATAGCCCTGGACAGCGTGGCCCACGACCAGCAGAAGTGCAAGTCGGCCCTCCTGTACTACCACTCGCCCGACTCGCTGCCCACCTTCATCAACGACTACTTCGTCGGCGTGATGAACGATACACCCCGGGAGACCCGGTGGGTATTCCACACCGCCGACACCGTGCCCTTCGTCAACTTCCTGGACCACCCCTACACTCCCTGGAGCGACAACAAGTATTACCCGGTGTTCGGGGTGCCGTCGCCCCTGCTGATGTCCTGGCCGGACCTGTACTTTCACACGCAGCTCCTCACCGCCGACAACCTGGACCCGGCGGTGTTCCGCCGCTGCGGCATCCCCACGGTGCTGGCGGCCTTGGAGCTGACGGGCGCCGGCCCCGGAGAGGCCCTGGACATCATGCGCGAGGTGGGCGCTAGAAGCGAGGCGAGGCTGGCCCACATGGGGCTGGAGGCGCGGCGGACCGGCGACGACGGGCGCATCAGGCGCAGGATGTCCACCCTGGCCGAGCGGGACCGCCGGGCGGTGGAGTCAACCCTGGCCCTGGTCGATGCCCAGGAGCGCGCCGCCCAGCCGGAGCTGGACTCGACGAAGGCGGCCCTGCAGCAGGCCATCGCGGAGCGCCTGGCCGAATCGACGGCCTGGCTTGGGGACGGCGGCGGCCCCCGGGAGTTCGGCCCCGGCAAGGTTACGCCCAAGCGCACCATCGAGAGAGACCCGGCCACCCTGGCCGGCACAGGCTACTGGGACCTGTACGAGATGGCCGAGGAGATGCACGCCAGGGACCCGAAGATGAACTACGACTCCCTGCGGATTATCGGCGACGAGGTGTGGAACTTCGCCGACGGCACCCGCACCGTCAACCAGATCGCCGACGCCATCGGCGCCGAGTTCGACTTCGACCTTGAACCCCACCACGTCCTGAAGCTGTACCAGGGCCTAGAGCGGGAGGGGCTGGTTACCCTGTCCTAGTGCGACCGTAGGCGTCAGTCGCGGGCGGCCCCGCCAGGGCCTACTCCGCGCTGGGCCCGTGGGGCGCGTAGGAGGTGGCGTTGGGGTTGCCGGGGATGAACCGGGCCCCGCCCTGCTTCCCGACCAGCCTTCCAGCCTCGATGACCACTTGCCCCCGGGACATGGTCAGCACGGGCATGCCCAGGAGCTCCATACCCTTGAAAGTGCCCAGGTCGCTGACGCTGTGCTCCTCGTCCACGGTGTGGAGGAGGGTGTGGTCCCAGATGGCCAGGTCCGCGTCGGAGCCGGCCTGGATGATGCCCTTTCGGGGGAAGATGCCGAAGATCTTTGCCGGGTTCTCACAGAATAGCTGCACGAACCTGGGCAGAGTGATCTTCCCGGTGTTCACCCCGTAGCTCCACACCACCGGCATCATGAACTCCAGGGTGCTGAGGCCCGCGGCTATGTCGAAGATGTTCTCCTGGCCGGGCTCGGGTTCTGGGGCGTCGCCGAAGATCTCCCCGGAGGTGTTCCCCGTCAGCTTCAGGTTGCGGGTGTAGCCGGTGAAGTCGCTGCCGATGGTGTTGACGGTGCCCGCAGCCAGGGCGGCCCACATGGCGTCCTGGTCCTCGGCCTGCCGCAGGGGAGGGGCGACCTTGAGCCGGTAGCCCCTGCGGAGCATGTCCTCGTTGGTGAGCGTCAGGTAGTGGGGGCAGGTCTCAGCGTAGAGGGACAGCCCCTTGTCCTTGTAGTGCTCCAGGATGGGCACGACCTCCTGGGTGCTCAGGTGCACCGGGTACAGCGGCGAGCCCGTGAGCATCGCCATGGTGGCGGCCCGGTTGACGGCCTCAGCCTCCAGGATGTTGGGCGCCGAGTCCAGGTAGTGGTTCGCGCCGGTCTTCCCCTGGGCCCTGAAGGTGTCCTCCAGGTACGCCTTGCAGCAGCCGTTCTCGGCGTGGACCATGGCCATGCCGCCGTCGCGGCCCGCCAGGTCCATCACCCGCATCAGCAGCTCGTCGGGCACCGCCAGCAGGTTGGTGGGCGAGTCCACGTTCCAGGGGTTCCAGGTCATGAACATCTTGAAGGAGATGGCCCCCATCCTGATGAGCTCGGGGATGACCTTCCCGATGTCGTCCTGGTCCCGGACGCTGATGAGGCCGTGGACGGCGAAGTCGGTGTAGGAGGCCTGCTCGGCGTACTCGATGAACCCCTTGACGATGTCCGGGTTGTACTTTCGCACTCCCCACGAGTTGCCGAAACGCTCGTGTCGGTGGGTCTCGGAGCCGATGAACGCCACACAGGTGGTGACGCCCCCGTAGGCGGCGCACAGGGAGTAGGTGTCGATCTTGTCCCCGTACACCGGGTGGGAGTGGCAGTCGATGCCCCCGGGCAGGACGTACCTTCCCGTTGCGTCGATGACCCGCCGGGCGCTGCGGGCCGACAGGTCCGGGCCCGTCTCCTGCACCACGCCGTCGGCGATGAGCACGTCGGACCGGGTCATCCCCTCGCCCGAGACCAGGATTCCACCCTTGATGAGTACATCGCTCTGCTGTGCAGTCATGGTCGTGCTCCTCGTAGCGTAGCTCTATATCGGAGTTCTTCGGATACGAAATCGTCCAGATTCCCGGAGTCTGGCGACCGAATGTACCTGAACATCTTCTTTAGCGTCCTGAAGGCACAATGACCGATGAACGGCTTTGCAGTCATTCTCCGAGGCTACACCCCACCTGTCAACCCCGCACACTTGGAGCCTCAATCCAAGGGGGCCAAGGGGGCCAACGGGGACCGCCTAGTCACCTCCTTGGCCCATGCTACAATCACGAAGGCGCATCGCCCCTTGCCGACCAAAGAATCAAAGGGGAGGCCCCTTAAAATGGGCAAGCCATCACAGCACTCCCGCCTGTTTCTCTCGATACTCGCCCTGTTGCTTGCCCTAGGCTGTGGCGGAGGCGACCCCAGCGAAGAGGCTCGACGTGCTACTGCCGTTGCCGCCCTCGACGCCCTGGCGGCTGAATTGGCGGATACCCGCCCGGCCAATGTGGCTGCGTACACGGAACGCCTTCAGGCGTACCTAGAGGCCCACCCGTCATTCTTCGGCAGCGCGGTTGCCTTGCTGGACGGCTCCGGGGCGGTGATTGCCAGCCCCTACGTCTACCGCACCGACGGGGGGTACGCCCGCCTTGACCTGGCGGTCCCCTCATACGACATCGAGGCCCAGGAATGGTTCACGGCTCCCCTCGCCGAGAACGCCGGCACCTGGACCGCCCCCTACTTCGACGCGGGCGGCGGAGAGGTATGGATGGTCACACGTTCCGTGCCGGTGCGCGATGCGGCGGGGGTCTTCGCTATCGTTACCACCGACTTAGTTGTGGCCCCGAGCCGGTAAGCTGGTGCGTGCCCTATTGAGCCTTATTCCTACCACCCCAACCGTACCGCGTTCGAGAGGATGGAGCATGACTAAGCTCATAGCCCTTGCGGCGGCCCTTCTGCTGGCGGTTGCGTGCGGTGACGCCGCCACGCCCACGCCCGAGCCCACGGCAACCCCGACTCCTGTTCCCACACCTGACCCGACGGCAACCCCCAGACCTACGCCCACGCCGGAGCCGACGGCGACCCCGACTCCCACGGCCGCGCCGGCGCCGCCGGCAGAAGAGGCCGATCGGCTCCAAGACCTCGGCGACCCTCGCCTGACAGACATCAGCGAGAAGATGGAGTCAGTCGAGCCGGTCTGGACGGTCTATTTCCATAGTGAAGACTGGCAAACCCCTGGAAGAAACACCCTCATCAACGACGTGTTCGAGCTCGTCAAGCTGGAGAACATCGCCACCCACGATGGATACCAGGAAATCAGCCCGGAGATGATCGTCGCCCTCGAACCCGACATCATCGTTGCGGACTCGATAGAGAGCATAGTGGGGAACCCCGATCTGTCAGGCCTGCACATGGTCGAGGACCCCGACCATATCCCGCATCACATCTTCGTATTGGGCGAAGGCCTCTCCTTCAGCTTCGACAACCCTCGTTTCATGAAGGCCGTCGAGGAGTTGGCCGTTTTTTCCTACCCCGAGGCCTTCCCGGACCGAGAGGAAGAGGAGGCGGAGGGCCACACCCATGAGGAAGGGGAGACACACTCGCATTAGCGGTCGAGCGCATCTGCCGGAAGCCCCCCCAATGTCAACACAACCTCGCCCTTCACCCGCCGCTCAGCGGAGTAAGCGGCCTCAGGCAAGGCGGCAGGCGTTTGACCCTGGAGGGCGCCGCGACTAGAATTGCATGGGTGCCCGGCACGGGCACGTGATGCGGCGCCGGGGCCCGCGGGCGCGGGCGCCAAGAGCGGGGCTGTAGCCTATGGCCGAGCTACATCTGGGCAGCGACGTGGGCGGCACCTTCACCGACTTCGTGGTGATGGACCGGGAGTCGGGCGCCTTCTCCGTGGGCAAGACGCTGACCACTCCCCATAACCCGGCCGTGGGCGTCACCGACGGCGCCGAAGAGGTGCTGAGACGCCTGGGGGCGTCGCTCTCCGACGTGGGCCAGATCAACCACTGCACCACCCTGGCCGGCAACCTCATTGTGGAGCGCAAAGGCGCCAAGGTCGGCCTGGTCGCCACCCGTGGGTTCAGGGACTCCCTGGAGATGGGCCGCGAGCTTCGCTACGACATCTTCGACCTGCTGATCACCAGGGCCGAGCCCCTGGTCCGCAGGTACCTCAGGAGGACCGTCTCCGAGCGCATCGACCGGGACGGCAACGTGGTGCGCCCCCTGGACCTGGACGAGCTCGACGGCATCGTCTCCTTCTTCCGCGCCGAGGGCGTGGAGTCCATCGCGGTGGCCCTGCTCCACGCCTACCGGGACGCCACCCACGAGCAGCGCATCCGCGACCGGCTGAAAGAGCGGTACCCCGAGTTCTACGTCTCCGTCTCCTCGGAGGTGGCCCCCGAGGTCCGGGAGTTCGAGAGGACATCCACCACCGTCGCCAACGCCTACGTCCAGCCGGCCATGGACCGCTACGCCGAGGACATGGTGGTGCGCTTCCGGGGCAAGGGTTTCGGCGGGACGGTCTACCCGATGGTGTCGGGTGGCGGACTGACCACCCTGGACGTGGCGCTGGAGTTCCCGGTGCGGATGGTCGAGTCGGGGCCGGCCGCGGGAGCCGTGGCGGCCGCCTACTACGGACAGATGCTGGGAGAGCGGGACGTGGTGTCCTTCGACATGGGTGGGACCACCGCCAAGGTATGCCTAAACCGCGCCGGGACACCCTCCCGGACCAACGAGCTGGAGGTGGCCAGGGAGCACCGCTTCCGCAAGGGCAGCGGCATCACCCTCCGGGTCCCCGCCATAGAGATGGTGGAGATCGGCGCGGGAGGCGGAAGCATCGCCCATATCGACTCCATGGGGCTCCTGAAGGTCGGCCCCGAGAGCGCCGGGGCGGACCCGGGCCCCGTCTGCTACGGGCGCGGGGGCGCCGACCCCACGGTCACCGACGCCGACCTGCTCCTGGGATACCTGGACCCCGGCCACTTCCTGGGCGGGGAGATGTCCCTGGCGGCCGGTCCGGCCCGGGAGACCATCATGGAGCGGCTGGGCAGGCCCCTGGGCGTGGACCTGACCAGGGCCGCCGCCGGCATACACGACGTGGTCAACGAGAACATGGCCACCGCCGCCAGGGTCTACGCGTCGGAGCAGGGGGTGGACCTGCGCCGGTTCGCCATGATCGCCTTCGGCGGCGCCGGCCCGGTCCACGCCTACCGGGTGGCCAAGCGCCTGGGCATCTCCAGGGTCATCTGCCCCCTGGGCGCCGGCGTCTTCTCCTCGGTGGGGCTCCTGGTGGCCCCCCGGTCCTTCGACTTCGTCCACAGCTACATCACCCGCCTGGACTCCCTCGACTGGGACTACCTGGACCAGGTCCACCGGGGGATGGAGTCCCATGCCCTGGAGATACTCACCGCCGCCGGCGCCGACCCCGCGACCATAGTCACGCAGCACACGGCCGACATGCGCTACGTCGGCCAGGGGTTCGAGGTGAACGTGCCCCTCGCCAGGGATGACGTCGAGTCTCGGGACCACCGACGCCTGGAAGAGGTCTTCAACTCCAACTACGAGCGGATATTCCATCGACGGCTGAACCACGTACCCGTGGAGGCCATCACCTGGCGCTTCACCGCGTCGGAGCCCCCTCCGCGCCCGGAGATGCGGTTCCGCCCTCCGACCACGTCCCAATACGCTCAATACCCCAAGGGGCTCAAGGGCCCCACCGGGCTCAAGGGAACCCGCCCCATCTTCATTCACGAGGAGGGCGGCTACGCCGACGTCCCCGTGTACGACCGCTACAGCCTGCGGCCCGGGACGTCTTTCCCGGGTCCGGCTGTGGTGGAGGAGCGGGAGTCGACGGTGGTGGCGGGCCCCGACGCCCAAGTCTCGGTGGACTCCCACCTGAACCTCATCATGGAGCTGGGAGAGGCATGACCGCACCGCGAGGGGAACACCTGGACGCCATCAGCCTGGAGATCTACTGGAACCGGCTGCTGGCCATCTGCGACGAGGCCGTCACCGGCCTCATCCGGACCGCCTTCTCCACCATCGTCCGGGAGAGCCGGGACTGTGTGTCCGTGGTGCTGGACGTGGACGGCGACCTGATCGCCGAGAACCGGGGCAGCGTCCCCGCCTTCGTGGGCTGCCTATCTCCATGCATGAAGGACCTGCTGCGCTACTTCCCCCTGGAGACCTGGCAGCCGGGGGACATAGTCATGACCAACGACCCGTGGATGGGCACCGGACACCGGCCGGACATCGTCATGGTGGCCCCCGTGTTCCACGACGGAAGGATCGTGGCCTTCAGCGGCAACGTGGCCCACGCAGCGGACATCGGCGGGGTCGTCTGGGCCGCCGACTGCCACACGGTGCACGAAGAGGGGATTGGCATCCCGCCCCTGAAGCTGTACAAGGCCGGGGATCTGAACGAGGACATCCTCGAGACCATCCGGTACAACGTCCGCGTTCCCGACATGGTGGTGGGCGACCTGTTCGCCCAGGTGGCGGCCCTGGAGATATCCGGCGCCCGGCTGGTGGACTTCATGTCGGAGACGCGCATGCAGGACCTGCGGGACGTGGGAGCGCCCATCCAGGACCTGGGGGAGAGGGCCATGCGCCGGGCCATAGCCGAGCTGCCCGACGGCTCCTACGAGGGAGTCACGTACCTGGACGGCTACGACCAGCCCCTGAAAATCCAGGCAACCATCACCGTCCAGGGCGACGAGATAGACGTGGACTTCACCGGAACGTCGGACCAGGTGGACAACGGCGGCATCAACGTCCCCTACAACTACACCCAGGCCTACACCACCTACCCGCTCAAGTGCCTCCTGGACCCCCACACCACCAGGACCTCGGGCTCCTTCCGGCCCATCAGCGTGCGCGCCCCCGAGGGGTGCATTCTCAACTGCCGCTACCCGGCGGCCGTCAACGCCCGGACCCTGACCGGGGACACCATATGCAACGTGGTGTTCATGGGCCTGGCCGACGTCCTGCCCCATCGGGTCATCGCCGAGTCGGGCACCACTCCACCCCTGCGCATCTTCGTCTCGGGCATCGCCCGGGACGACACGCCCTTCACCTTCCACCTCTTCGCCAACGGCGGCATGGGCGCCCGGCCCACCGCCGACGGCCTCCACTGCACCCCCTACCCCACCAACATCCAGTGCGCCTCCATGGAGGTGATGGAGTCGGTGGCGCCCCTGCTGGTGTGGAAGAAGGAGCTGGCCCCGGACTCGGGAGGCCCCGGGCGCTACATGGGCGGCCTGGGCCAGGACATGACCATGGAGGTGGTGTCCGACAAGCCGGTGACCCTCTCGGTCATCTCCGAGAAGTGGGACTTTCCTCCCCTGGGCCGGGCCGGCGGCATGGCGGCCAGGGCCAACCGCGCCGAGAAGGTCATGGGCGAGGGCCCCCTGCCCCGCAAGGGCCGCTCCCAGCTCCTTCCCGGCGACGTCATCAACCTCTCCTTCGCCGGGGGAGGGGGCTATGGCCCGCCCGCGGAGAGGGACCCCGCCCAGGTGGTGGAGGACCTGCGGGACGGCCTGATATCCGAAGCCAGGGCCCGGTCGGTGTTCGGCTTGGACGCCGACCCGCCCGGGGACGCCGGGGGTTGAGACCTCCGCCCGGGTAGACGGCCGCCGGCCCTGCTCAGGACGCGTCCCCCGATGGCCGCGTCCTGCCCTTCCAGCCTCCCCCCACTCCCCGCCGCCACCTCAGCGCCGAGTCCACGGTCATGAGCGTGTACAGGGCGGCGGTCACGGGGAGCAGCAGGGACCAACCGGCTCCGACCCCATGCCACCTGATCATCGGCACGTAGCTGCCGGACATGAGCAGCCACCCTCCCAGACCCGTGCCCGCCAGCCACGCCCCGGCCCACGACGGCCCCGCCGCCAGGGCGGCCAACCCCACTGCCACGGCCACGGGAGGCGCGCAGTAGGTCAGGAGCATCCCCAGGACGGTGCCCAGCAGCAGCCAGGGGGAGTGCCCGAGCTGGGTGAAGGCGGTGCGGGCCACCAGCCGCCACACGCCCGAGAGGCCCCCGTAGGGTCTGATACTGCGGGCCTCCCGGCTCAGCCCCAGCCAGAGCCGCGCCCCGGGGCGCTCCTTGACCAGCCGGGCCAGTGCGCAGTCGTCGATGATCTCCGAGGCTATGGGGCGCAGCCCCAGGTCCGGGTCCAGGGCGTCCCGCCGCAGTAACATGCAGCCGCCCGCCGCCGCCGCGGTGGACCTCCGGCCGTCGTTGACGTGGCGGAAGGGATAGAGCTTGGCGAAGAAGTAGACGTAGGCCGGGACCAGCAGGCGCTCCCACGGGGTGCGGGCCCGCAGCAGGACCATCAGCGACGCCATGTCCAAGCCGCCGTCCAGGACCTTCCGGCACAGCAGCCTCAGGCTGGATGGCGGGTGCAGGACGTCTGCGTCGGTGAACATGACCAGCGGCGCGCCCGTGGACGCGCTGGCCTCCAGGCCCCTTTGCATGGCCCACACCTTCCCGGCCCAGCCCTGGGGCAGGGGCCCGGCGGAGACGACGGTCAGCCGTTCTGAGGCGCCCGCCTCCTCGGCGACGGCTTGCACGACCTGGGCCGTGCCGTCCTCGCTGGAGTCGTCCACCAGGAAGACGGAATAGGGACCCGGATACTCCTGCCGCAGCAGGGCGGGCAGGGTCGAGGGCAGCGTGCCGGCCTCGTTGCGGGCGGGCACGATGACGGCCACCGGAGGATAGTCGAGGGGCTGGGCCGAGGCGGGACCTTCATCCGGGTCCAACCGCTGGCCCGTAGTCCAGAACCGGCCTCGGGCGGCCACCAACCACACCCAGACCAGCAGGGAGACACTGCCGGCGAGCCCCCAGGCCCATTGCAAGGTATCCATCCCACCTCCGGCCCGCCATCTGGGGAAGCGGTCGCCACCGCGTGAGTATACCCGCGCACCGCGTCCGGGCCAATCGCCATCGGCCCCCATGGGAGCAACCGGCCCCTACAGGACCAACGCCGGCCCGCGAACGCTGGACAAGCCAACGGGCAGGGGTGCAAGATATGGCCCGTGCTTGCGCGACTCGATGTAAAGCTGGCCCCCCGGTCCCGCAGGGTGCTGAAGATCGCCCTGGTGGCGGGAGCCGTCGTTGGAGCCCTCCTGGGACTGGTGGCTGGGCTCACCCTCGTCTTCATAGTCGCCGGCGACCTGGGCCTGACCGTGGCCGGAAGCGAGCTGGTGTCCTTCATGTTCGCCGCCATCTTCGCCGGCTGTCTTGGATGCGGGGCCGCGGGCCTGCTCCTCGGCGCCGCGTGGGTGGTCGCGATAAGGCTCACAGGCTCCACGCCCCAGCCGCCTACCGGTTCCGCGGACAGGACCGCTCCCGGAGTGCCCCCCACCGCCACCGACGAGGCCGCCGAGCGGGACGGACGTCAGGCCGCAGTCCTCCAGCCGGGCGCCTGCCCCCACTGCGGGGCCCAGGGCCAGGAGGCCGGGGCCGCCTGCGAGAGCTGTGGCCGGACCATCATAGCCCTGCCCAGGTGGGCCCAGTCCCGGGCCGGGCCCCGGCGTATCCTCAGGGGGCAACGGATGGTCCTGGCGGCCCTGTCCCTGGTAGCCGTACTTGCGGTGGTGTGGGTCTACTACCCCTTCATGCCCAATCCCGTGACCCTGGCTTTCGACCGGCCGGGGTCCGACGCCACCTCCGAGCCCCATGCGGGGGCATGGACCATGGAGGGGCGTGATCTCCGCCAGAGCAGCTTCATCCCCTACTCCGGGGACCCGCTCCGGGGTAGTGTCGCCGCCTCCATCGACCTGGGGCCGTCCACCCGGTCGTCGCCCGCGGTGGTCGACGGCGTGGTCTACGCCGGAGGCCACCTCCAGGTGACGGCCATCGACGCGGAGAAGCAAGCTCCCCTGTGGCGGTACCCAGTGGGCGGGCCGGTCCACTCCTCTCCGGCGGTGGCCGGCGACCTGCTGTACGTGGGGTTGTTGGACCGCCGCATCCTGGCCCTGGACCGGCATACCGGCAGCCTGGCCTGGAGCTACGAGGCCCGGGACCCCGTTCCCGGCTCCGCCGCGGTGGACGGCGGGATAGCGTACATGGGGTCCAGGGACGGCTCCCTCTATGCCCTGGACGCCGCCACGGGCAAGGAGATATGGAAACTCGACACCCGGGGATTCCCGGCCTCGCCGCCGGCCGTCTACTCGGGCAGGCTGTTCACGACCTCCTCCGAGGGAGACCTGTACGGGCGGCACTCCAGGACGGGGGACAAGAGGCTCCAGGTCCGCACGGGTAAGCTCGCCATAAGGCCCCCGGCGGCGGGAAACGGCATGGTCTACTTCGAAGCGGGCGGCGACGTCCTGGCCGTCGACGCCGGGGCCCGGGGCCTGCCGCTACAGTACCAGACGAGCCTGCTGTGGGCCCAGCTCTCCAAGTGGGGCTTTCCGGTGCCGGACCCGCCGGGCCAGCCGGGGGTCAGGTGGCGGGCATCCCCCGACGACCCCTCCGACGGGTTCCTGTTCACTCCCGTCGTGACCCCCGAGGCCATCTACCTGGCCGATACCGCCGGGTTGGTCTACGCCTTCGACGCGGTCAACGGCGGGAGGCTGTGGGCCTTTCGCGCCGCGGACCAGGCGGCGGCCCGGCCGCTGGCGGTGGGAGAGCGCCTGTACTTCGGCGCGGCCGACGGCGCCTTCTACGCCCTGGACCGCTCCACCGGGAAAGAAGACTGGAGGATGTCCCTGGGCTCGCCCCTGTCCGCCCAGCCGGTGCTCGCCGGGGGACTGCTGTACCTCCGCACCGAGGACGGCCTGCTCCACCTCGTGGACTAGGCGTCTTGGGGACCCCGGGCCGCCAGCCAGTCGCGAGCCTCCAGCTTCTCCCGGAGGGAGCCGAAGGACATGGTGTAGAAGCCCTCGTAGCCCGACGACTCCAGCCTGCGAAACACGGCGCCAAAGTCGATGTTTCCCTGGCCGGGCAGCATGTGCACTTCCCTGTGCCCCACGTTGTCGGCCAGGCGCACCTCCCCGATGCGGTCGACGCCAAAGGCGTCCAGGAACCCGTCGATGTCCTCGGGCACCAGGTGGGAGTGGTTCACCGTGAAGGCCCATCCGAAGCTCTCCGACGGGATGGCGTCGAAGTACGTCCGGCACTCCTCCACCGTGTGGGCCAGGTAGTGGACCTCGGCGTCGTCCGGCTCGAAGTTCAGGTTCTCCAGCAGGAGCACGCGCCCCGACCTCTCGGCGTATGCCACGGCTCTCTGCAGCCGCTGCAGGGAGGCCGACTTCCGGGCATCTATGCTGGAGCTGAAGTGGAACCCGCCGTGGACCACCAGCCGCCGACAGCCCAGCCTCTCGGCCAGGTCGACGTTGGCCGCCAGGTACCGGTCCACTCCGTCGCCGACGAAGGGCGCCATCTCGGCGACGTTTACCCCCGAGGTCGTGTGTATGGTCAGGGTTACGGCGTGCCGCTCGCAGGCGTCGCGCACGGCCCGCACCCGCTGGTCGGTCCAGCCGTCCAGCCGGTTCGCGCCCGTGTCGGCGTTGAAGTCCATGTAGTGGAAGCCGTTGGCCGCCGCGAACTCCAGCGCCTCCTCAAGCGGCGTGCTCCCGGCGTCGAAACCGATCCTGTCCCTGAACGTCATAGAGGTCATGCGATACCCTCCGAGCGAGGTTGCCGGCCTGGGGTTTCGTTCTCCCGATAGCCCGCGACCCACGCAGCCTATGGTCCATCACCCACGCGGAGACTCGGTCTGTCCGGCCTCAACAGCTACCTTGGATTCTGCGCTGCGAATCTCTCTACCTCGATCTGCTTACCCCGAGTCCGTGCCTGCCAGAGGTCGTAAGCCGTCTGCAAGCCGAGCCATGTCTCCGGAGTGGAGCCGAAGGCCTGAGACAGGCGAAAGGACATCTCGACCGACACGCCGGCCTTCTCGTTCACAAGATCCGACAGCGCCTGACGGGTTACCCCCAGGCCTTCCGCTGCCCTGGTTACGGTCAGTCCCAGCGGCTCAAGGCATTCCCATCTCACGACCTCGCCCGGGTGTGGAGGGTTCTGCATGGGAGTCATCTCACCTCCTCAGTGGTAGTCTGTGTAGTCGACCTCGACGGCATGGCCATCCTCGAATCTGAAGGTCACCCGCCAATTGCCCGATACCGAAACGGCGAAGTGCCCCTTCAGTTCGCCTGCCAACGGATGTAGCCGGAATCCCAGCATAGACATTATAGCCGAAGTCCCCTCCCGACAACCGGCCGTCCTTTGTGTTCGCGGGCCCGCCATCCGCCCGGTCCACGCAGTATGCTACAATCTTAGGCCACTGAATCTCCCTGGGGAGGTGTCCCGTTGGCCTACACCCTTGCCGACCTCGATTCCATGAGCCTGGAGCAGGCCCAAACGCTCCCGTTCGCCGAGAGGGACCGGCTCCTGGACCTGGTCATCGCCGACGGGCGGAAGGACTCCACCCAGATGGAGTCCTTTCGCACCGGGCTGTATTGCGACTACTTCGACGAGGACCTGACACGGCTCCTGAAGCTGCGCGCCATCAGGGTCTGGTGCAGGGGGCACACCTCCTCGGGCTTCGACGGGGTGATGGTGGGCGATACGGAGGTGGAGCAGTACCGGGCCGCCTTCCGGCACCTGCAGACGACCCTGGAGGCGGCGGGCACCAGCTACGGCCGGGTGGTGACCATGGTCATCAACCTGACCAACATGGACAACTGGGCCCGCCTGAACGAGGTATACAGGGAGTTCGTGTCCAACACACCCTGCCGGGCGGTCATAGGCACCACGGGGCTGGCCCAGCCGCCCCTCGCCATCGAGATCGTGTCGGTCATAGCCTACCGCGTCTCGCCCTAGGCGGGCGCGTCCCGGGCCTCGCTGGGGGCCTCGCTGAGGGTCCCGTCCACCATCTCCACCCTCCGGCTGGTCATACCCGCCAGGGCCAGGTCATGGGTGGCCACTATCACGGTCACGCCCCTGTAGGAGGCCACGTCTCTCAGGATATTGGAGATTGACCTGCCGGTTGCCGTGTCCAGCTCCCCCGTGGGCTCGTCGGCGAAGAGCACGTCGGGCCCCGTCACCAACGCCCGGGCGATGGCCACCCGTTGCTGCTCTCCGCCGGACAGCTCGTACGGGCGATGGCGGACCCTGGGCCCCAGGCCGACCAGGTCCAGCACCTCCAGGGACCTCCGCCTGCGCTCCCTCCAGGGCACGCCGTTGATGTGCAGGGGCAGCTCCACGTTCTCGTAGGCCGATAGAAGGTGCATCAACCCGAAGGACTGGAAGACGAAGCCAATCTTGGTGCGACGGAGGTCCACCAGCTCGGCGTCGGAGAGGGAGGCCAAGTCACTGCCATCGAACAAGACCGTCCCCGAGGTGGGGCGGTCCAGCCCCGCCATCAGGTTGAGCAGGGTGGTCTTCCCCGACCCCGAGCGGCCGGTGACCGCCATGAACTCCCCGGGCATCACGTCCACGTGGACGGCATTGAGGGCCGTGACGGCCCGCTGGTCGGAGCCGAAGACCCGGGTCAGGCCGCGCACCGAGATGACCGGCTCCTGGGGGGCCTCCGGCGCCGCGGGCTCCATCGGCGGCCTCATCCTGCGGCCGCGGCCGTACAGCCTCACGGGGCGGCCGCCTCACCGGACTCTGACCTAGGGCCGGACTCGGACCTGGCTCCCTTGTCCGCCGGGCGCAGGGTGAGCTGGTCCCCGCTGATGTCCGCCTTGGCCAGGCCCTGGATCGCCAGCTTCTCCAGGTACTCCGGGGGAAGCTGCAGGCGCCCCACGCGGTCGACCACCAGGTACTCCTCGTGGACCGAGTCCCCGGGCCGCTGGAAGGTGGGGCGCAGGGTGCTCTCGGAGCTTATGCGCCCGTCGGTGATGTGCACCGCCCGGTCCACATGCTCGGCAACGCCCGGATAGTGGGTGACCACCACCACCGTCACCTGGTACTGGCGGTTCATGTCCCGCAGGAGCTGGAACACCTGCACCGCCGTCTGGGTGTCCAGCTCCCCGGTGGGCTCGTCGGCCAGGAGCAGCGGCGGACGGTTGGCCATGGCCACCCCGATGGCGACCCGCTGCTGCTCCCCGCCGGACAGCTCGTGGGGCAGCCGCTCCGCCTTGTCCCCCATGCCCAGGGCCTCCAGCAGCTCCCCTCGCCGCCGGCGCCTCTCGCCCGCATCCACCCGGGCGATGGCCATGGGGAGCTCCACGTTGTCCGCCACCGAGAGGTATGGCACCAGGTTCCTCCCGGTGGCCTGCCACACGAACCCCGACTCCATGCGCCGGTAGATGACGAGCTCCCGGTCGGAGATGTTGAGCAGGTCCCGGCCCCCGACGCGCACGGCCCCGGCCGACGGCCGGTCCAGCCCGGATAGGATGTTCAGCAGCGTGGTCTTGCCGCTGCCGCTGGCCCCGACGATGGCGATCATCTCGGCCTTCTCCACCTCCAGGTCCACCCCCCTCAGCGCCACCACCTCCAGGTCGGCCCTCTTGTAGATTTTGAACAGGTCCCTGCACTCGATGTAGGGTACGGCGCCGCCGTCCTGGCCCAGGCCGTCGCCGGGAAACGTCTCCGGAGCGCCCTCGAAAACCCTCACTGCTCTCTCCTTGGCGTCTTCCATCTACCCGTTGCCGAAAGACGCATCAGCCTTCTCCTATCCGAAGCACCCGCTGGACCTCCAGCTTGGACGTGAGCCAGGCGAGCCACCCGACGGTGCAAGCGGCGACCACGCCCAGCACCAGGTACGAGATGAGGAGGGTCAGCCAGTCGGTGCGGAACAGCATCGGCGGGGCCACCCTGACCCCCTCCTCGGCCCACTCGAGAATGGGAAGCAGCCGCACCCCGATGAGGTGTCCGGCAAGGGTGCCCAGCCCGACGCCGAACACGACCACCAGCACCAAGTTGAACCACACCACCCCATTGAGCTGCCGGGTGGAGAAGCCCACCGTACGCAGCAGGGCGAACTCCGTTTGCCGCTCCCGCACGTCCATGTACGAAAAGAGCATCACGCCGGAGGCGCTGGCCAGCACCAGGGCCAGGAACATGATGACCAGGAGTCCGCCCCAACCGGCGTTGACCAGGGGCTCGGTCACCCGCTGCGAGACGAGGTCCGAGGCCAGCACGGTATCGGATGTGTTCAGCCCCAGTCCGTCGATGCCCCCGGCCGCGAGCTGGTCGGGCAGCCGGCTTCCGTTGGTATCGGCCCACAGCTCGTTGCTCCCCCCCGCCGGGTCCTGGCCGTGGACGTTATAGTAGTGGTTGAAGGTCTTCAAGTCCACGACCACGAAGTGCCCTTCCTTGGGGTGCAGCGTTGGGAAGAAGTCGGCGGACTCCACGGCTCGGATGGGCAGGGTGACCGACAGCATGCCGATGGCCAGGTTGTCGCCCAGCCGGGCGTCGGCAGCCTCCAGCAGGGAGTTGCTGACTACGGCGGGCATGGGCGTCTCGGGATGGCCGGGCCGGAGGCCCACGAGCCCCCGGGAGCCTCCCGGCGTCCAGGTCAGGGCCGTGGAGGTGGGCGACCCCCCTTCCCGGGGCGCCGACGCGCTGGTCTCGATGGAAAAGAGGCCTGGGCTGGCGTAGTTTTCCACCACCTGCCAGCCGTCGGTCGTGCTGAGGTCCGCCAGCAACACCTCCCCCCTGGGGGTGTGCGCGCTGAGGCCCTGGATGAAGGCGACCCCGGGCTCCGAGGCCTCGCCGAACCTGTGGGCCACCTTCAGGGATATGAGGGTCGCCGGGTGGGTTACACCCAGGCTGGGAGGGGCGTTCCGGAAGCCCCTGCTGCCGGGGCGCTCCTCCGGCGTCAGGGATGAGTCCAGACGGCGCCAGCCCCGGTAGTTCAGGCGTCCAAAGGCCACGTCGAAGTACAGACCCTTGGCGTCCCTCAGGCGGGCTTCCAGGTAGGAGCCCGGGAACCGTCTTCCCGGCTGCACCCACAGGGACAGACCGGTGGCGTCTTCCGGTAGTGTTATGCCTTCCAGCAGGATGGGAGACTTGTCCGAGCTGATGGCCGCGGCAAGGTCTCCCAGGCCCGTGCCTCCGGCGAAGTGGGACCTGTACCACGCCACGTCTTCGATGTTGTCGGCGTCCACGGCCAGGATGTTTACCCTCTCCGAGCGGAAGACGCTGGCCAGCACGTGCCCGCTGGTCCTCTCCACCTCGGCGACGGCCACGTCCCCCAGGGACTCGGCCCGCTCCGAGACCCCCAGGATGGACATGGGAGTCCTGTCTCCGTAGTGGCTCACCCTTACGTCCGCCCCCGCCGCGTACAGGGCGCGGTCCCTCTGGCTTCCCTCCAGGGTCGCGGAGAAGGCCGAGCCGAACACCGCCAACGCCGTGGTTAGCATGAGGAGCACCACCAGGGCCCCCGGTATGGCCGGGTCCCGGGAGACCCTGCGCAGCGCCTGGACCAGCCAGGCCGGCCCCGATACCTCCGCCAGCCGGGCCATGAGCCCCGCCGCCAGGGGGAAGAGACGCATCACCAGGAGGCCGAAGCCCAGCAGGAGGAGCACGGGCCCCAGCAGAAGGGAGTAGTCGATCTCCTGGCCCCCCGCTCCCACGGAGCGCACCAGGACGGAGCCGCGGCTCTCGATCTGCCACCAAAGGAGGGCGACGACCGCCAGGGCCAGGATGTCCAGGTAGTAGCGCTGCATGAAGGGCAGTCTCGGAGGCCTGGCACCGGCCTGCCGAAACTCCACGATGCCCTGTCGCGCCGCGAACAGCGTGGACACCGTCAGTATGGACACCGCCAGAACGGCTCCGCCCACCCCCAGGAGGAACGCCTGGGGCGAAAGGGCGGCCGATATCAGGTCCCCTGCGGGTGGCGAGAAGTCGAAGAAGAGGTTGCCCAGCAGCCTGGAGACCCCCAAGGCCAGCAGCGGCCCCAGGACTATCGCCGGCGCCGACAGCAGGAGGCCCTCCACCAGGGACAGGACCCCGATCTGCAGGGTGGTGGAGCCGCGGCTTTTCAGCATAGCTATCTCGCCGGTGCGGGACTTGACTATCAGCCCCGCCACCAGGGACAGGTAGTAGATGAGGATACCGACCACCAGGAATATCATCAGGAAGAGGGGAATCCGGGCCAACACGAGCTGCTCCTCGTAGGCGTCCAGCACCCGGTCCAGCCTGACTATCGCGCTCCCCTCCTCCAGGCGCGTCAGTGCCTCGTTCTCGGCGATCCAGAGGGCCGTCCGCAGGTCATCCACCTGCTTGGCCGGGACGCCGTGACGATCGACGTAGAAGAGCCACATGGTGTTCGAGTGGGTGCCGGGATATACGCGGGCCACCCGCTCCAGGATCGTCTCCTCCGTGGTCACCAGGGGCACCCAGGCGAAGGGATACTCGGTGGAGGAGAAGGAGTCGCCAGCGCGGAACCAGAACTCCCCGCCCGGGTCGGCGCGCTCGAACACTCCCACCACGCGCACGGGCATGGTGGGAGTGGGGCCCGTGCCGCTGGTCGAGAAGATGTCCATCTCGGCGCCGGCCCCGAACTGGAGCAACTCGGCCCCGTAGGAGTCGATGGCCACCTCCAGGGGGGCCTCCCGGGTCGGCGGCCCCCTAAGCGTGTCCGAGGGCCAGCGGCCCTCCACGAGCCGGGCGTGCTCGGGATAGAGCCGGTCTATGTACAGGAGACGGCCCCGGGGCTGCCGGTTGTCGTCCAGGTTGAAACGGTCGTGGCCGGTAAAGAAGAAGCTCGACGTCTCGAAGATGCGGGACCGCTCCCGGAGATACGGCTCCAGCCTGGGGGCCACGCGGCTGTCCACGGCGTCCAGGCTTCTGCGGTAGATGCTCCCCTCGGGAGGCAGCAGCACGGGGTCCTGGAGGTCGCTGTAGGAGCTGACCGAGAAGTTGGCCTCGTCGGGGTCGGCCAGCTCCAGCGCCCTGCGGAGGGAGGCGTCGGCCAGCAGCTCCGAGAAGATGATCCCGCTGGACATGAGGGCGACGGCAAGGAGTATCCCCAGGAATAGGACGACCTCCAGCCGCCAACCGGTGACGATGCGCCTGAGGGCGATGACGTATGCCAGCTGCAGTACCGACACGGTCCGGCTACATCCCCGTCCTGAGTATTTCCGGCGCGTCGAGCCTGCGGGCGTACGCCACCGACAGGAGGATGGCGGCGGCGACGGCCGCGCCCAGGGCCGCCAGGACCAGCCCGATGAGGCCCGCGTGGCTGGTGATTATCATCGGAGGCACCACGTCCTGGCCCGTGACCGTCACGTCCAGAAACCCCAGGACCCATCTGCTCAGCCATATCCCCAGGGCAGCGCCGGCGCCGATGCCCAGGAGGGCCACCACCGCCTTCTCCAAAGCCATGGAGAGATGGAGCTGGCGTCGCGAGAACCCCAGGGACCTGACGACGGCCAGGTCCACGCGCCCCAACCGGACCGAGATTACCGCGTAGGTCCCCAGGGCCAGCGTCACGGCAATGGTTATGGCGGCGGTCCCCAGGGCAGTCAGGCCGTTCCAGCCCCCTCCGGCCAGGGGGTTCTGCCGGGCGATCCTCCCTATGACGGCGCTGTCGCCCACCCACGAGAACGGGGGCAGCACCTCCCTCACCTCCCCCATGGTCCGTTCACGGTCCGCCGCGGCGTCCAGGGCCAGCCAGTGGGTCTGGGGCTCGAGGAAGATGCCTTGTCCCACCCGCCGCAGGTACTCCCGGTAGTCGTCCAGGGACACCAGCAGGAAGGGCCTAAGGGTCCTGGTAACGGTGGGGAACATCTCGATGGTCTCGCTGATCCTGAGGGGGACCACCTGCTGAGACGACCGCACCATCAGCTCCTCGCCTTCCAGGAAGGCCGCGTCCCCGATGGCGGGCAGGGGAAATGGTCCGGGGGGTATGAAAACGCCCATGTTTATATTGGGCAGCGCGTCCTTCCAGGCGAACCGGAGGCCCAGGCCGCCGTCGGTCCGGGATGCCGAGGGCGAGAGGATGGCGGTGTGGGGGCTGAGCTTGCCGTTGGGGAGGGCAGCCCACGTGCCCGGGGTGTCGAAGGTCTCCACCACGATGGCGTCGTTGCCTTGGAAGGGCCCCTTGGCGGTCAGGTCGTCGATGCTGATGCTTCCGGCGGGTATGTTGGTCATGGAGGCCCCGCTGGCGAATACGGAGACGGCGCTGAAGGGGGGCCGGGCCCTGGAGGGTATCGAGGGCCTGAGCGACTCCTCCAGGTAGGTCCATCCCCGGGGCGTCGGGCTCGCCCCCCGCACCGGAGCGGACAGGGGGCCCAGGAGCACATTGTAGTACTGCCCCGCCTCGTCGGACACCTTGATCCAGATGTTCAGGGAGCGGGGAAAGGCCTCGGCGGCAAGGCCCTCCGAGTTCACCCAGAGCCCTATGCCCTCGGTATCCTCGGGGAGGGGTATCCGCTGCACCCCACCGGGCACGCTTCGCAGCGGCCGGACCAGGTCGGTGATTCCCAGCTCCGAGAAGTCCTCCCTGAACCAGGCCGTCTGGCCCACGGTCTCAGGGTCGACGGTGAAGAGGGTGCCCCCGCCCACGGGGGGCCGGTCCACCAGGCCCACCGGCTGCTGCCCGAAGGGGCCCACGGCCACGACGCCGTCAATAGCAGCAAGCTGGTTCGTCTGGCTCGCGGTGAGGGTGGGCCCCTGGATGGCCACGTCGGCCCCAAGGTCGAACAACGCCTGGTGCTCCTCGCTCCGGGAGAGGGAGGGCTGGAAGGCCGCTCCGAACACCCCCAACGCCGTGCCCATCATCAGGATCACCGCCAGAGAGCTGTGGGGCAACGGGTCCCGGGCCGCCCGCACCAGGCCGAAGGCCACCCCGGCCGACGAGACACGGCCCGCCGCCCAGCCGATGAGCCTCAACACCAGGGGCAGGACCCGGAACATCAGCAGGGCCACGGCCAGCAGGGCCAGCACCGGCCCGATGAGCATGCTGGGGTCCATGCTCAGCGACCTGCCCAGGATGTCCCGCTCGATGAACCCCCCGCGGGTCTGGAGCTGCCACCAGATGAGTCCCACCCCGACCAGCACCGCCAGGTCCACGTAGTACCGCTGGAGCAGGGGCGCCGAGGGAGGACGGGCGCGGCTGGTCAACGACTCCACCATGCCCATCCGCGAAAGGGCAAGTCCCGAGGCCAGCAAGACCGCCAGGCTCAGCACTCCCCCGATGGCGCCCATGACGAACATGTCCGCGGACAGGCCTATGGGCAGGGACGTAGCGCCGCCCAGGGGCTTGATGGTGTCCGCCAGAAGGTACTTGACGATGGCCAGCGCCGCGAAGGGCCCGATGACGACCGACAGCAGGACGATGACCCCCTCCCCCACGGCCAGGAGGCCGGTCATCTGGGGCATGCTGGCCCCCCTGCTCCTGAACAGGCCCGCCTCGTCGCTGCGGCTGCGGGTCAGCAGGCCCATCACCAGCGCCAGGAAGTACAACATCACGGCGACGATCAGGAACAGGAAGAGGAACAGGGAAGCCCGGGCCATAGCCAGGTCCCTCTTGTAGTCCTCCAGGGTGTTGGCCAGCCCGCTGAACACCAGCGACTGGGGGAATCGCTTGCCCACGTCCGTTTCCAGGCCGTCCAGGGCCACCTGGGTCTCGTCCACGGTCGCGCCGGTTACCAAGTCCGTCTCCAGGAAGAGGAACCATCCATAGTCTCCCACCAGCGACGGGTAGCGGGCCCCCAGGCCCTGGAAGAAGTGCTCTTCGTCCACGTACATGGGGACGATGACGTCGTCTCCCCGCCGGTCCAGGTTGAAGTAGCTGGCCGAGGCGCCCATCCAGTACTCGTCCCGCGAGTCCACAGGGTCCGCGAAGCCCACGAGCCGCAGGGTGATGACCTCGGAGAAGTCCGTTGGGAAGGGCGGGAGGAAGACCTCGGTTCCCAGCCTCAGCCCCATGCTCCTGGCCAGGCCGTTCCCCATCACCACGTCCAGGGTCACACCCCCGGTGTCCAGGACCGGCTCCCGGCGGGGCCAGCTGCCTTCGACGAGGCTGGAGTGCTCCCGGAACTCCGTCAGGAAGAAGAGCTGCACCTTGGGATTGCCGGGAATGGCCCCGACCCCCGGCCCGGGCGGCCTGGCGTACGCGGGGTAGGGAGGCGCCTTGCCCCAACGCTGGACGTCCCTGGTGATGTTCCCCAGGCGGCGCTCGTTGATCTCCGAGACCGTCGCCCTCAGGCTCTGGTAGTCCTGGGGCCCAAGGGGCCGGTTCCGGACGGTAACGTGGGCGTTGAGGGCCGTGGAGGGGACCGAGGCGATGGAGTGCCGCAGGCCCCCCTCGGCCAGCGCCCGGGAGTAGATGGGCGCCATGGCCATGAGGGTCACCGCCGCCAGTATCCCGAAAGACGTGATCGCCGGCAGCGCCCAGTTGGACCGCATCCGGCGGGGGACGATCCACAGGAGTACCCTGATCCAGCTCAACATAGCAGCGGCGGCCCGGCATCGGAGCCCGACACCGGAGAAGCATAACACAAACCCACGCCGACGGGGCCCACGCCGACGGGGCCCACGCCGACGGGGCCCACGCCGACGGGGCCCACGCCGGCGGGGCCCTCCCCGGCGGTTGACACCCGGCGGGCGCCGTCATTAGACTCCGGCGTGTGGCGAGGCCCGGCGCCGGCCGGCCCGCTTGCCCGGTTCGCCCCGGTTGCCCGTTCGCCCCGATTGCCCGGTTCGCCCCGGTTGAAGGGAGGCTGGAATTGCCCCGGTTGAAGGTCGACATCAGGGTCCCCGTGGGGCTGCCGATCCCGGAGACGGCCGACTTCATCGCCGGCTGCGAGGAGGCAGGGTTCCACGGCGTCGGCGTCCACGACCATCAGCACAGCGGCAGGGACGTGTACGTCACCCTGGCCCTGGCCGCCGAGCGGACGACGACGCTGACCCTCTACCCGGCGACCTCCAACCCCGTGACCAGGCATCCCATGGTGCTGGCCTCCCTGGCCCACAGCCTGGAGGAGATCGCCCCCGGGCGGGTGGTCTCGACCATTGCCCCCGGCTTCCTGTCCGTGGGGAACATCGGACGCCGGCGGGCCCGGGTGCAGGAGATGCGCGAGGCGGTGTCGACGGTCAAGGGCCTGCTGGCGGGAGAGGCCCTCCCCTTCGGCAACACCCGCACCAGGCTGGGCAACGTCAGCCGCCCCCCGACTCCAGTGTACATGACCGCGGCCGGCCCCAGGATGGTGGAGCTTGCCGGCGAGGTCGCCGACGGCGTGCTGCTGATGGCCGGCCTCGACCCCCGGGCGGCGGCCGAGGCCAGGCGGCTGCTGAAAGCCGGCGCCGACCGGGCGGGCCGCGACCTGACGGACTTTCCCCTCGTGTTCATAACGCCCATGGCCGTGGACGAGGGGGACGGCTCGGCCCGCCGCTGGCCCCAGGGCTGGCTCTCGCCCGACAGGCCCTGGCTCGCCTACCCCAGCAAGTCCAACTTCCACTGGCTCCGCCACGCGGGCATCGACATCCCCGACGACGTGCGGCCGGAGCAGGTATCCGACGACATGGCTTCCAGGATATGCGACGCCTTCGGCCTGTTCGGCACCGAGGAGCAGTGCGCCGCACGCCTGGAACGGGCCGTGGAGGAGGCGGGCGTGGAGCACGTGTTCCTCTTCCCATCCCACACCGTAAGGGGCGGATACGACATGCCCGTGCGCGAGGTGGAGGCATTCCGCAGGACCATCAGGCCCAGGCTTGGGCTGTAGGCACGGACCGGACCCCGCGTCCGCCGTTCCGCCGTCCCCACGCCCGCGATCCTGTCTGTTGACACCCTTCCGGCGCCCCAGTACACTCCCCAAGGGACATATGGCCCGATGCATCGATTTGTCGTCAAGCTCTCCCTGATAGCCCTTGGCAGTCTATTCGCTCTGGCAGGTGCCTGTAGTCCAGAGGCTCCGACCTACACTCCGTACCCGACCTTGGCTCCCATTCCCCCGGCCCCGACCTACACTCCGTACCCGACCTTGGCTCCCATCCCCCCAGCTCCGACCTACACCCCTTATCCCAGCCTAGCACCGGCCCCTACTTACACACCCTACCCGACATACACCCCATACCCAACTCCCCCTGCCACGCCAAACCCGACCATTGCCCCGGCTTCAACCCGGACGCCTCATCCGGAGCCGACTCCTACCGCGCATCCAACTCCCACGCCATATCCGACTGTTACGCCGATTCCTACTCCAACCATTACACCCACTCCGGTCGATCTGAGTACCACGGATGAGGCGGAAATGTGGGTGTATTTGTGGGTCGAGGACACGTATGAAGGCCCTAGGATTGCCGCTAGCGTTTTGTCTGCATTTGACATACGTTACGCCGATGTCTCTGTGCAAGCGGGAAAGCGGTCAGATAACCATTCTAACGATAGTCCGATTTACCGCGGAGAAACTCAACAGTTGTCAGCCTTACAGCCCAGGTTGAATGACCTATTGGACGTCACCGGTGTCTCCGTTGCCATATCGAACGGGAGATTCCGTTGTGAAAGGCACGATACCTCAAACAGCGAGGAACTGGTCTATGCCTGCGAAAGGCGTCCGATGATTCTCGTCCAAGCTCTAACCACAACAACTGGGCCCGATGACTTGGATTTGAGCACGGCGGCCACTGCGCCAATATGGGTATACCTATGGGATGACGGCCCAAGTCAAGAGCCTAGCCTTCAGGTGAGCATACAACCCATCTTCGACGCCAACGCCTTTCAGGTCTATGTCTTGGTTCGGGCTGGAAGGAGCTCAACAGTATTGACCATATACGACCCGGTTTTTGCAGGAGAGCCTCAGCAGCTATCATGGGGTTCCGTGGTTGATCTCGACTTCATCAAGAATCTTGAGGATATTACGGGAATCTCAATCGATGTACGGGACGGACAGGACGCTTCTTTCCGTTGTGAACGACACGAAAGCTCCACTGTCCAAGAGTTAGTCTACGCTTGTGCCTTGCGCTAAATGGAGAACACAGTATTGAGGTCGGCGAACTCCCCAGGGTACGCGCGGAGGCCACGTTGAAGCTGAAAGTGGACATCAGGATCCCCGTGGGCATGCCCGTCCAGGACACCGCGGACTTCATCGCCGAGTGCGAGGAGGCGGGCCTGCACGGTGTGGGAGTCCACGACCACCAGCACAGCGCCAGGGACGTGTTCGTCACCCTGGCGCTGGCCGCCGAGCGGACGACGACTCTGACCCTCTACCCGGCCACCTCCAACCCGGTGACCAGGCACCCCATGGTGCTGGCCGCCCTGGCCGCCACCCTGGGGGAGGTCGCCCCCGGCCGGTCCCACCTCACCCTGGCCCCCGGCTTTCTGTCGGTGGGCAACATCGGCCACCGCATGGCCCGTGTGGCCGAGATGCGGGAGGCCGTCCTCACCATCAAACGCCTGCTGGCCGGGGAGACACTGCCCTTCGGCTACACCCACTCCCGCATGCGCCGGGTGGCCCTGGAGCCGACGCCCGTCTACGTCCTGGCCTCGGGGCCCCGCATGATGGAGCTTGCGGGGGAGGTGGGGGACGGCGCCATGGTGCTGGTCGGCCTCCACCCCAACGCCGTCGCCGAGGCCCGCAGGCTCCTGCAGGTGGGGGCTGACAGGGCCGGCCGCGACCTGAAGGACTTTCCCGTGATCTTCATCGCGCCCATGTCGGTGGACGGCGGCGACGGCTCGGCGAGGCGGTGGCCCCGCACCTGGCTGGGGCCGGCCAAGCCGTGGATCACCGAGCCGGCGTCCAATCTGTACTGGCTGCGCCAGTCGGGGATAGACCTCCCCAAGGACGTGGACCCCGACCGGATGTCGGTGGAGACGGCGGACCGCATCTGCGACGCCTGGGGCCTCTACGGCAGCCCGGAGCACTGCGCCCGCCGCCTGGAGCGGGCGGTGGATGAGGCGGGCCTGGAGCACGTCTTCCTCTTCCCCAGCCACACCATCGCCGGAGGCTACTGGTTCCCCATGCGGGAGATCGAGGCCTTCCGCCGGTGCATCAAGCCCATGCTGACGGCCTAGCCCGCCGGGAGGTCCGCCATGAAGTTCGGCATCATGCTTCCCCACTACCGTCAGGTGGCCTCCACCGAGGGCATACGCCGGGTCGCGTTGGAGGCCGAGGCCATGGGCTACCACTCGGTGTGGGTCAGCGAGCACATCGCGGTCCCCTACGACGCCGAGGAGCGGTTCGGCAAGGGCTACTACGACCCGTTCACGGTGCTGGCATACGCGGCGGCAGTCACCGAGCGGGTGCTCCTAGGCACCAGCATCATCGTCCTGCCCCTCCGAGAGCCGCTGCACCTGGCCCAGGTGGCGGCCACCGTGGACCAGCTCTCCGGCGGCCGTCTCATCCTGGGCGTGGGAGTCGGCTCCACCGAGGGCGAGTTCCGGGCCCTGGGCGCCAACTGGGAGGAGAGGGGCGCCGTCACCGACGAGTCCATCCAGGTGCTGAAACACGCCTGGACCGCGGAGCGGCCCGACTTCAGGGGACGGTTCAGGACCTTCTCGGACGTCAACTGCTATCCGCAGCCGGTGCAGAAGCCCCATCCCCCCATCTGGGTTGGGGGAGGCAGCGCCCGGTCCATACGGCGGGCGGCTGAGCAGGGTGTCGCCTGGCATCCCAGCAGGCCCGGCTTCGACCACCTCTCCAAGTCGATACCCCGCCTGCGGGAGCTGACGGCCCGGGCCGGGCGGGACCCGGCCGCCGTGGAGGTGGCGGTCCGCCACCCCATGAAGCTGACCGACCGTCCGCCGGGGCGCATGCAGGCTACGACCCCGTCGGTGGGCGCCCCCGAGGTCTGGCCCCTGGTGGACACCCCCGGCAGGGTGGTGGAGGCGGTGGGCCGGTTCCAGGAGATGGGCGTGGGATACCTGGTGATGGACACCTTCTACAGCATCCCGGAGCTCCACGATGAGACGGTGGACTCGGTGCTGTCCACCGTGGAGCGGTTCGCCCGGGAGGTCATGTCCCAGTTCTAGAAGGGCGCCCCGCTATCCGCCCGGAGAGGGATAGGCGGGACCGGTGCCCCCATCCCGCCCTTGCCCCATCGCAAGCTATGGGAAGGGACCTGTGAGGTGAGCGCATGAACCTGGAGGAGTTGGAGAAGCGGGTACGGGCCCTGGAAGACGTGGAGGCCATCCGCAACCTGAAGGCGACCTACGCTGGCTACTGCGACGACAACTACGACGCCGACAGGATAGCCGAGCTGTTCGTCGAGGATGCCGTTTGGGAGAGCAGCGAGCTGGGCAGGTTCGAGGGACGGGAGGCGATCCGGGAGTTCTTCCGAAGGGCCTCTGGGATATACACCTTCGCCATCCACTACAGCCTCAACTCCAGGATCCAGGTGGATGGCGACACCGCCAAGGCCCGCTGGTACCTGTTCATGCCCTGCACCGTCGGCGAGGGCGATCGGGCCATGTGGAGGGCCGGCATCGACGACGAGGAGTACGTGCGGGTGGACGGGCGGTGGATGTTCAAGCACAAACGGGCCACGGGGCTGTTCAACACGCCCTTCGACGAGGGGTGGGCCCGTAACCGCTTCGCCCAGTCCTCGTAGGCCCATTCGTCGGAGCCCATCCTTCATTCGATGATTCGTCACTTAGGAGGACCCCCTAAATGGAGCAGAGAAGCCTGGGCGGCCTGCCGGTCAACGTCGTGGGCCTGGGGACCGCCGCCACCTTTCAGCTCTTTCGGACCCCGTCGGACGAGGAGCAGGCGACGAGGACCCGCGTGGTCGATAGCTGCCTGGCCAACGGGGCCAACTTCATCGACTCGTCGCCGATGTACGGGGAGAGCGAGCGCATGATAGGGCTGGCCACGGCGGGCCGCAGGGACCGGTTCCAGCTGGCCACCAAGGTCTGGATCAGGGGCAAGGAGGCCGGCAAAGCCCAGATCGACACCTCTTTCCGGCTGCTGGGGACCGACTACATAGACGTGTTCCAGGTACACAACCTGGTGGATACCCAGGTCCAGCTTCCCCAGCTGGAGCGGCTGAAGGCCGAGGGAAAGATCGGGGTCATCGGGGTCACCCACTACCTCACATCCACCTACGCTGAGATCATGGACATCATGAGGTCCGGCAGGGTCGGGGCCATACAGATCCCCTACAACCTCACCGAGCGGACCTGCGAGCAGGCCGTCCTCCCCCTGGCCGAGGAGCTGGGTATCGGCGTCATTGTGATGGTCCCCCTAGGGAGCGGCAGCCTGGTGAGGGGCCTCAAGAAAGAGCCGGACATCACACCCCTCAAGGAGTACGGTGTCGACACCTGGGCCCAGGCCCTCCTATGGTGGGTGCTGGGGGACCCCCGGGTCACCGTGGCCATACCCGCCACCTCCCGGCCGGAGAGGGTCGCCGAGAACGCCCGCGTCGGCAACCTGCCCATGATGCCCGCCGAGCTGCGGGAGTACGTGTCCGCCGAGGCCGGCCGCTGCCTCTAGGCAGAACCGAATTCAGGGAATCAACTCTCGACATCGAAGTATTCGTAGATGCAGATTAGAGGTTTGCCACCCAGAATCAGCTTATGCACAAGACATCCATCGTCGCCCTGCATGAGGCATTCGCCACCGGTGAGATTCATGAAGTTTTCGTAGTCGAGTTGGTTTTCTTTGCCATCTTCCTCGTCATACTCGTGGGTCTTGAAGACCGCAACGTAGAATACGGGTACATCCATCTGCACCGAAACTGTTCCTGCTGTTGCGGTCAGCAACTGATAGCCCACTTGAGCAAATCTGGACTCACACGGTTCATCAGTATCTCCAAGGTACCTTGCTAGCAAACCCTTTACTCTGTCTGCCGCCCTTGACCGCGGGTTACTGATAAGAGTCTCGACAGCTTTTTGATACCTCTCACACACGGTTTGTGACCCGAAAGATTCATCAACCTTTGCCTCCACACCCACAAATAGGCTCTCTCCGGAGCCAGTCCGACCGGAGATTCCAATGTCCAGACGAGCCGGGCCTCCGTATCGGTCAAACCTCGCTGCATATTCCGGTGTACCCTGCTCGAGTCTGATGGGTTGCGACAGGACAGAAGACAGGCGGGACTCTAAGTGCTCGGCTCCGTTCCGGTTCATAATGAAATCGGCTAGGGAATAAGCGCTGCGTCCCGGCCTCCAATGGGACGGGTTTACGGATTCACTCCACTGCTCCAGAGTCGCTATGTCATTACCTTCGGAATCAATGATTCTCAAGGGCATCACAACGAGGACCTCCTCATCGAGAAGCTCCGTGGGCGTCGGTTCCGGCGCGGCCGTCGGCTCCGGGATGGGTGTCGGGGTCGGTGTGGCCGTCGGGGTCGGTGTGGCCGTCGGTTCCGGCGTGGCCGTCGGGGTCGGTGTGGCCGTCGGGGTCGGTGTGGCCGTCGGTTCCGGCGTGGCCGTCGGGGTCGGTGTGGCCGTCGGTTCCGGCGTGGCCGTCGGTTCCGGTGTGGGCGTCGGTTCAGGCGCAGCCGTCGGTTCCGGCGCAGCCGTCGGTTCCGGCGCAGCCGTCGGTTCCGGCGCGGCCGTCGGTTCCAGTGTGGCCGTCGGTTCAGGCCTGGGCGTCGGCTCCGGTGTGAGTGCAGGGGATGGGACCGAGGTTGATGTTGCTAGTGGAGTAGGCGGGTCGCTCGGCTGGGTCGCATTCATGTGTACGGACTCATCATCGCATGCCAGCAGTAGAATCGACACCAACAGGCACAACAAACCCATCCACGCAAGCGACTCGATGGATCTTCGCATACCGACGGCCTTAACAGAAACCCAACGTCTCACTTGACCCACAGACCTGTAACGCTCCTTCATCGCCTCTACATACTCACTCACGCTGTTTCTCCTCATGCTCCTCCCCGGTAACATGACTATTGAAGCAACGATACCCCTTCGGTAACGTCAATTATGAAGCAATTCGCGCGATTGACAAGAAATGGGGCCGTGGGTACCCTTAGTTAGGCCCAGTCGGCATGTGTGCCTAGCCTCGTTACCACCGTTACCGCCAAGGAGGGTCCTCGTGATAGTAGACGTTCACTGGCACCTGTGGGTCGCCATGGAGAAGCATCCCAGCACCCGGGCCGCCTCATCCAAGACGGAGGAGCTCGGGGGCGAGCGCATCGCCGGCTTCGACATCGGCCTGGTGCCCGACTGGGAGAAACGGGAGCAGGACCTGGTCCGATGGCTGGACGAGGACGGGGTGGACGTGGCGTGCCTGGTGCTGGCAGAGTACGGGCTCATACTCAATGACAACATCTTCTCCGTAGACGGAGAGAACCGCATCCAGGCGGAGATCATGAGGCGTCACCCGGACCGTCTCCTCTCCTTCTTCGGCATAGACCCCCGCAGGCCCGAGTCGGCGGACATGTTCGAGCGCTACCTGCGGAACGGCGACGCCAAGGGGCTGAAGCTTCACCCCACGGCGGGGTTCTTCCCCCACGACCGGTCGGCCTATCCCCTGTACGAGCTGTGCGTGGAGTACGACGTGCCGGTCCTATACCACTGCGGCCCCATGCGCGCCCCCTTCTACGGCCGCTTCGCCCGGCCCATGGAGTTCGACGACGTGGCCGCCGATTTCCCCGACCTGAACATCATCCTGGGGCACGCCGGCGAGGACCTGTGGGAAGAGACGGTGAGCGTCGCCCGCATGAAGCCCAACATGTACGTGGACTTCTCTTACTGGCAGCCGGCCCTCCGCTTCGAGGACGAGTGGGTGCGGGCGATAGCCAGGATGCGCGACGTGATGGGGGTGGAGAGGCTGCTGTTCGGCAGCGACCACCCCGGCATGACCCGCATCGCCAACTTCCCCCTGGGGGAGTGGCTGAACGTCTGGAGGGACCTGCCCGCCCTGGGCAAGAAGTACGGCCACAAGTTCACCGCCGACGAGGTGGACGGCATCCTGGGGGACAACGCGGCGCGCCTGCTCAAGCTGCCCCAGAGATAGTCCGGCCGCGGCGCGCGGGCCGAGTTCCCCGCTCCATCCATCCAACAACACAAGACCCGGTCGGACCGAGCCCCTGCGGAGGAAGCCATGATCATCGACATACACCGACACCTCTGGTCGCTGTTCGAGCGGTTCCCACGGGTGGCCGATATCGCGGCCAAGGCGGGTAATCCCATGGCCAAGTCGGAGCGGCTGCCCCTGGTGCCCGACTGGGAGGAGACGGGCGAGAAGCTCATCGCCGAGATGGACGACGCGGGGGTCGACATCTCGGTGATCTTCATGGCCGACTACGCCCTCCGGCTGGGAGACGGCATCTTTAGCGCCGAGGGCGAGAACCGGATCCACGTGGAGCTGATGCGCCGGTACCCAGACCGGCTCATCGCCTACTTCGGCATCGACCCCCGGCGCCCGGGGGCCGCCGACTCCCTGCAGCGGGCCGTGGACGAGGGCGGCGTGCGGGGCCTGAAGATGCACCCCACGGTGGGATACTTCCCCCACGACCGGGTGGCCTACCCGCTCTACGAGATCTGCCAGGCCCGGGGCCTTCCCGTCACCTTCCACAGCGGGCCCATGCCGTCGCCCCTGTACAGCCGGTTCACCGAGCCCTTCCAGTTCGACGACGTGGCCGCAGACTTCCCCGACATGAACATCGTCCTGGCCCACTCGGGCCAGGACCACTGGCCCGAGGCGCTGAGCGTGGCCCGGTCCAAGCCCAACGTCTACCTGGAGCTCTCCATGTGGCAGCCCAAGTGGCAGTACCCCGACGAGTTCCTCTTCGCCATAGACCGCATGCGGAACACCATCGGCATCGAGCGCATCCTGTGGGGCAGCGACTTCCCCGGCCTGCGCTCCTACATGTCCCTGAAGGAGTGGACCGACCTGTTCAAGCGCCTGCCTTCCCTGGGGGAGGAGCACGGCTACCGGTTCGACGACGGGGACGTGGACGCGCTGCTGGGGGGCAACAGCGCCCGCCTGCTGGACCTGACCTGATGCAATCACCACGGAGGAGGCATTCCATGGGCACATACCGCCTTTACACGGGAAGCGACGGCGAGTCCCACTTCGAGACCATCGACCTGTCGAAGACCCCCGACTGGACCGCGGGCCTGGACACCACCACCATCACCTTCCGGGAGGACCCCGCCGGCAGGTTCATAGACTGGCATCCGGCGCCACGCCGCCAGTTCGTCATCATCCTCTCGGGACGGCTGGAGATCGGGCTGAGCGACGGCTCCAAGCACGTCTTCGGCCCCGGCGACGCCCGCCTCGTGGAGGACACCACGGGCAAGGGGCACACCACGGCGGTGTACGGTGACGAGCCCTGCGTGGTGGCCACCATCCCCCTGGCCAACCAGTAGAAGACGATGCAAGCCATCGACATGCATGTCCACGTGCCCAGGCAGCCGGGACTGCCCGAGATCGAGATAGAGTCCCACCTGCGCAGCTACTTCCGGGTGAGGTCCGCGCCCGAGGACCCGGCGGCGATGGCAGCCCACTTCAAGGGGCTGGACGTCCTGGGAGTGGTCTTCTCGGTAGACACGGAGACCTCCACGGGGGAGCCGCCGGACACCAACGACTACGTGGCCGGGATCGTCCGCGCCTACCCCGGCCAGTTCATCGGCTTCGCCACCGTGGACCCCCACAAGGGGAAGTCCGCCGTCCTGGAGCTGGAGCGGTCCGTAACGGAGCTGGGCCTCCGCGGGCTGAAGCTCCACCCCATCCACCAGGCATTCATGCCCAACGACCCCCGGTTCTATCCCCTCTACCGGATGTGCTCCGACCTGGGCGTCCCAGCCCTGTTCCACACGGGGTTCGCCGCCGCCGGCGCGGGCATGCCGGGGGAGGCGGGTTCAAGCTCAAGTACGCCGCGCCCATACCCGGCATCGACGACGTGGCCGCGGAGTTCCCGGACCTGACCATAATCATGGCGCACCCGGCCTGGCCCTGGGTCGACGAGCAGATCGCCGTGGCGCTGCACAAGCCCAACGTCTACATCGACCTCTCGGGTTGGGCGCCGCGGTTCATTCCCCAGGCGCTCATTCGGGAAGCGAACACCCGCCTCAGGGACAAGGTCCTCTTCGGCTCCGACTACCCATACCTGACCCCCGAGAGGTGGCTCAGGGAGTTCGCCGAGCTGGAGATGCGCGACGAGGTGCGCCCCAAGATTCTGCTGGAGAACGCCCGCAAGGCCCTGCGGCTGGACTCCTGACCGGGACACGCCCCCGCGGGGCGGCCCCGCGGGGGGTCAAGCCCCGGAGCGGGCCCCGGCGGCCCGGCCCGGCAGCCTCTCGCTGGTCAGGGACGACAGGGCAATTCCGACGGCCAGGAGGCCCCCCAACACCAGGAAGGTGTTGCGCAGCCCCGCGGTGAAGGCCGTGGTCACGCCGGCGGCGGCGCCGTTGGACACGGCGTCCAGGCTGGGCTCGTAGCCAAGGGAGCCCATGGTGGCCGTTACGATGGCCGTACCCAACGCCACGCTGGTCAGGTTCGAGGCGTTCCTCACCAGGTTGAGAAAGGCCGAGACCACGCCGTACCGGGACCGCTCCACGGTGCTGAGCACCGAGCTGGTGTTGGGCGAGTAGAAGACGCCCATCCCCGTGTTCTGCAGCACTATCCCGATCATCACGTAGTACAGCGGCGAGCCGTCCGTCAGGCGCGAGAAGAGGAACAAAGCGGTGGTGGACAGCGCCAGGCCGCCGACGGTGAACCACCTGGTCCCGTACCGGTCCGACAGCCTGCCCGAGATGGGGCCCGCCAGGGCCATGCACACGGCCCCCGGCACCGTGATCAGCCCCGCCTCCCCGGGCGTGAACCCCAGCACCTTCTGGAGGTAGAAGGGCATCAGCACCAGCACGGCGGAGCCGCCCAAAAAGGCCAGGGAGTTGGCCGACACGCCCAACGAGAAGCTCCGCCGGCCAAACAGCCTCAGGTCCAGCATGGGCGACGGGGTCCTCAGCTCCCAGAGCACGAATGCGCCCATCAACGCCACGAAGGCCAGGAGGGCCGCCAGCACCAGGGGAGACTCCCAGCCGAACCGGTACCCGTTGGTCATTCCCAGGAGGAAGGCCACCAGGGCGGAGGTGGACAACGCCGCTCCCGGCCAATCGAAGGCCGGGGAGCGGCCCGCCCCCTCCCGGTCCCCCGCCGGCTCCTGCAGGACCAGCCAGCCCGCGGTCAGCCCCGTCAGCCCGATGGGGACCGCCGCGATGAACACGGCCCTCCAGCCCAGGGCGTCGACCAGGAGGCCCCCCACGGCGGGCCCGGCTATCATCCCGACACCCACCGTGGTCATCAGCAGCCCTATGGCCTTCCCACGCTCCTCGGATGGGAAGGAGGACGTGATTATGGCCATTCCCGTGCCCTGGGTCATGCCCGCGCCGCACCCCTGCAGCAACCTTGCCAGGATGAGGAGGGGCAGGCTGTTGGACCACCCTGCCAGCACGGCCCCGGCGACGAACACGGCCATGCCGGCCATGTATATCCTCTTCCGGCCCACCAGGTCGGACAGTCTGCCCATGGGCAACAGGAGGGCGCTGATGGTGAGGGTGTAGGCGATGACGACCCACTGGACCGTCGGGAGGTCGGTCGAGAAGTCGTCTGCCACGGTGGGCAGGGCGATGTTGACGCTCCCGTGGTCCACCACCGACCCGAATATGCCGATCCCGACGGTACCAAGGGCCAGGTACTTGTAGTTCCGGCTACGTCTCAACGCTGTCAGCATGAGTATTCAGGGCAACCGTGCTCCGCGCACCGCGCAGGTGGACCGGAGAGGGCGCGACGGAGGACCAGGCTGGACCGGCTCAGGGCGCTCGGAGGAGTCTAGAGCTCCTTCACCACCTGGCCCCCCAGCAGGGCTTCGATCCGCTCCGGGGAGTATCCCGCCTCGGCCAGCACCTCCCGCGTGTGTGACCCGGGCTTGACCGGGGGGTCGGACCGTTTGGCGAAGGGGTAGTCGGTGCTCTCGTAGGGCAGCGCGGGCAGCCTCATGGCCCGGTCCCCTCCCCGCACATCCAGCAGCTTGTGGCCGAAGTTGACGTGGGGGTCCTCCAGGACGTCCTCGGGAGTGTTGAGGGGCGCGACGGGGATCCCGTTTTCAGCCATCACCCCGGCCACGTCTCGGCTGTCCATGGCGCCGACGGCCTCGGCGATGCGCGGCACCAGCCTTGGGCGGGCTTCCCGCCGTCCGGGGTTGCTGGCCAGCTCGGGGTCCGCGCCCAGGTCCTCCAGCCCCAGCGCCTGGCAGAACCGCCGCCACTGGGCGTCGCTGGTCACCCCAATGAACACCTGCCGGCCGTCGGCGCAGTCGAAGAGGTCGTAGACACCCCATCCCGTCTGCCTGCCCGGCTGCTGGTCACGGGCCGGCATGGGGCTCGGGGGCTGGCCGCTGAACTGGGCGTTGGCCATGTGCTGGCCGACGAGAAACAGCCCCGTCTCGAACAGCCCGCCGGTTATCTTCTGCCCCCGGCCCGTGGCCTGACGCTTGACCAGGGCGCCCAACACCCCCACCACCGCGTAGGTGGCCGCGCCGATGTCCACGACGGAGGACCCGGCCCGCAGGGGCCGGCCCGGCGGGCCGGTCATGTACGCCAGGCCGCACATCATCTGGGCCAGCTCATCGAGGAAGGGGCGACGGCTGTAGGGCCCGCTGAGGAACCCCTTCACCGAGCAGTAGATGATGCCCGGGTTCCGGGGCGAGACCTGCTCGTATCCTATGCCCAGGCGCTCCATGGTGCCCGGGCCCATGTTGTCGACCACCACGTCCGTCTTTTCGGCCAGCTTGAAGAACACCTCCCGGCCCTCGTCCTTCTTCAGGTCCAAGACCAGGCTGCGCTTGTTCCGGTTGAAGAAGAAGAACTGGCCGACCCTGGCAGTGCCGATGCGCTGGGGTTCCAGGGCGTCGGGGGGCTCGATTTTGACGACGTCGGCGCCCATGTCGGCGAGGATAAGCCCGGCGGTGGGGCCGGCCACTATGTGCGCCAGCTCCAGCACCTTGACGCCTTCCAGGGGGAGGCTTCCCATGCCGTACACCATATCACCCACCCTAGCCGGACTCAAGCTCCTCCACCACACCGTCGACGTACATGATGCCCAGGGCCTCCACCACGCTCCGCTCCACGGCCGCCGCCTGGGCCTCGCCGACGCGGGCGGCCACGCGACCCAGGATGTCTCCCACCGTGGTCCTGCCGTCGACCATGGACACCACCACTGCCACCAGGTCGCTGCAGGGAATGCCCTCGGGCCGGTCCGGGGTGGTGAGCACGTAGCCCCACTGGAACTCGCCCTCTCCCACGACGGGCTTCCGCCGCAGGGCGGCTCCCCCGGCCATGCGGGGCACGGCCCGGCCCATGGCCTCGCCAGACAGCTCTCCATCCAGTCGGGCGCGCCGCTGGGCGCGCATCCCCTCGACCTGGCGAAGCCCCTCGGTGAACCCCGCGGGCGGCTGGCCGTACCCCAGGACGGCGCGCTCGTACCCCCGGGCCGGCTGGCCCGCAACCGCCCGCACGAACGCCTCCCGGTCCGACCCGCTGTCCACGTCGCCAGCTATCCGCCTCGCCTCCCAGAAGTAGGACTCAGCGCTCCGGTTGCTGTGGTAGAAGAGGCGCGCCAGCTCGCGGAAGTGGGCGTACTCCCGGTAGTACAGCTCCCGGTAGACCAACGCGGAAGCCCTCCCCAGGTCGGCGTCCCCGAGGCAGGTCACCACGTAGGCGGCCGCCAGCACTCCCGAGGTCAGGGCGAGGTGGACCCCCGAGGAGAACAGGGGGTCCACGAAGCAGGCGGCGTCCCCGGCCAGGACGTACCCATCGCCTACGAACCTCTCGGCCGCGTAGGACCAGTCCCTGGCCACGAAGGGGCCCAGGGTCCTGGCGGCCGGTGCAAGCATCTCCCTGGTGTGGGGCGCCGCCGACACCTGGTCAGAGAAGAACCCCTCCACGCCCCTGTCCCGGATGCCCCGCTGGGCCGCCGCGCTGTCCACCACCACACCCACGCTGGCCCAGCCCGTGTGGAGTGGGATGTTCCAGAACCAGCCCGAGGGGTACGACTCGATGAAGATGTTGTTCTCGTCGGGAGTGGGGAGCCGTTGGGCGCCGGTGAAATATGCGTACACGGCCAGGTTCTGAAAGGACGGGTCCCAACGCCGGAGGTCCAGCCGGCGGCCCAGCAGGCCGGCCTGCCCGCTGGCGTCGACCACGAAGGACGCCCGGGCCGCTCCCGGCCGCCCGTCGGGCCCCGTGTAGCCAACCCCCGTCGCCCGGGCGCCCCGGAAGAGCACGTCGGTGACCCTATGCCCCTCCCTAACGTCGACGCCGTTGGCCCGGGCGTTCTCCAGAAGTAGCTGGTCGAAGCTGGGGCGCCACACCTGGTAGGAGTGGGGATGACGCCGGTTGCTCTCGCGGAAATACCAGCTCCACGGCGCGCGGTCACGGCCCCATACCATCGTGGCGCCCCACTTGGGCAGGAACCCCTCGGCCTGGACCGCCGGCAGCACGCCCAGCTCCTCCAGGACGGGAAGGCTGGCCGGAAGCAGGGACTCTCCGACGTGGTGGCGCGGGAACCGGTCCCGCTCCAGGAGCAGGACCCGGAGGCCCTTCCGGGACATCATGGCGGCGGCGGTGCTGCCCGCCGGGCCGCCGCCAACGACGATGACGTCGGCGGAGCGGTCGGGAGTCTCGGGCATTACCTGCTCCGGGCCCTGCCCGGGGCGGACCGCCCGCGCCCGCGACATCCGTGTCTGCGAAAAGGGAGGGCGGCGATGGCCGGGGCTGTCCCCCTAGGCCGCTCCACCGTCTTTCGGGGCCGCCTCACCACGCTGTGCCCCGGCGCCGTTGCCCGAAGGGACGGCCTCGGGGGGCTTGCCAGTGGCCGGGTCCACCTCGAAGGGGCCGGGGAGGTCCAGCTCCTTGGCCATCTCGCGGACGGCGGGGATGACCTCCTGGCCCATGAGTCGCAGACTACGCATGGCGTCGTCGTGGGTCATGGCGCCGTCCCCGTCCCACAGGAAGATGCTGCCGGGGCGCAGGTACTCCAGCACGTGCCGGATCTTGGGGAGCACCGTCTTGGGAGTGCCCGAGATGATGGTGTAGTCCTCTATCTGCTTCTCGTAGGCGAGGCCGTAGGACCCGCCCCGGGCCCGCGTGGCCACGAGCTGGGTGGAGAGCCTCCGGGTGCGGGAGTTGAGGCCGGGCAGGTGCAGCAGCGCCGGGTTGAGTGTGCCCTCGTTGCCGGCCAGGAACGGGTTGCTGGGCCCCTGCACGAACTTACGCCCGGCCTGTTCGGCCAGCTCCTCCGTCTCGTCCACGTGGACCTTCCACAGGTAGCCCAGGTTTTGCGGCCCCGACTCGTACCCCAGCTCGGCGGCGGTGTCGTGATATAGCTGGAACGCCTCCCGGGTGGGGTCCAGCTGGGTGGAGAGCATGACGTAGGGGATGCGCTTGTTGGCGGCCCACACCAGGGAGTCCTTGCTGACCACCCCCGGCAGCCAAATGGGCGGATGGGGCTTCTGGTAGGGCTTCACCCACGGGTTCACGTGGCGGTACTGGTAGTGCTTGCCCTCCCATCGGAATGGCCCCGGCGTCGTCCACGCCTTGACAATGAACTCGTGGGCCTCCTGGAACCGCTCCCAGTTGTAGTGGGGCGGCGTGTTGTGGGCCACGCTCTCCCTACCGGTGCCCCGCACCCAGCCGGACACCAGCCGCCCGTGGGAGATCATGTCGATCATGGCAAGCTGCTCCACCAGCCACAGGGGGTCGTCCCAGATGGGAATGATGTTCCCCAGCAGCACTATCTTGGCCCGGTCGGTCACACGCGCCAGGATGGAGGCCTCCACGTTCATGGCCCCGCCCATGCAGAATGGGGTGCCGTGGTGCTCGTTGAGCACCAGGCCGTCGAAGCCCATCTCCTCGGCGTATATCTTCTCGTCCAGGTACCGGTTGTAGAGCTGCGCCCCGATCTCCGCGTCGTATATCTCGTTGCTGACCGTCAGGTCCATGATGGGCTTGCCCGTCGAGCCGAAGTAGCCCGAGTCCGGGTCCTGGTAGGGACGCTCGGTGAAGTATCCTATGAACATCTCTGACCTCCCGCCGAGGGTGTCAGCACTCCCTCGTCACTCCCGCGAAAGCGGGAGTCCAATCCCCCGATATGGATGAGCCCGCGTGCGCGGGAATGACGATGGGTGAGGCCCCTTCATTTTCATCCCCTTGGGTGGCCCTGGCAAGCCCTAGTGATTCCGCGCCCGCCCAGGACAGGACCCTACCGGTAGGGCTCCTAGCTGCTGGACAGGAACCCCTCCACCAGCCGCACGAACTCCTCGGGCATCTCCAGCTCCGGGCGGTGCCCGCATCCCTCCAGCACTTCCAGCCTGGACCCGGGTATCGCCTCGCGGTAGGCCTCGCCCACGCTCAGGGGGACGATGGGGTCCTGCTTGCCCCACACGATCATCGTCGGGACCGTCCTGGCCCTTCGCAGCAGGTGGGGAAGGGCGGGGTCGTACATGTAGGGCTTCCAGGCCAGGAGGCTGCTCTGCTGCCGGGCCACCTCCCACGCCTCCACCTGCTCCGGCGTGGGGTCGTCGGGGCACACCTGGGCGAACTCCGGGGTGGCGGCCGGGTCCAGCACCGCGTCGGTCATGTACTCCCGGGCCGTGGACAGGAACATGTCGTACACCTCCCCCGAGGGAGGAAGGATGCCCGGCGGGCCCACCAGCACCAGCCTCTTGAACTGCCGGGGGCACATGGCCGCCATCTCGGCGGCCAGCCAGCCGCCAAGGGACAGGCCCACGACGTCGACGCCGGCAAGCCCAAGGTCGTCCAGCGCGTCCAGGTACCAGCCCGCCATGTCCCGGACGCTCCTGATCCACTCCAGGTGCTCGGAGGTCCCGTATCCCGGGTGGGATGGTATGAACAGGGTATGCCGCCGGGCCAGGTCTTCGTGGTAGCGGAGCCACGTATGGTGCCCCATCTCGTCGTGGAGCAGGAGCAGGGGCTCTCCGGAGCCGCCCTTGACGACCTGCACCCTGCTGCCGGCCAGGGTCAACGTCTCCTCGGTCCATGTCTGGGCGCCAGCGGTCATGGATGGACGCCTCCGCCGCGGGGATCGATGGTTGGCACGACGATACTACGCCCCCGCGGTAGTGTCAAACCGTACGGGGCGCTTCAGGGCCCTCAAAGCAGCTTCTTGAGGCCGGCCAGGGCGTCCTCTATCTACCGGCCATCGGCTCTCTGATTGTTCCTCCGGAGGAACAATTGAGGGACAATTCGGCCACCGGATGCGAAAGCCCCCGGGGCTCCATTCGCAGCAGCAGCCATCCGTGGCCGGCGAGGGTTGCCATCGAGGGGGTTCTGGCCATCGTCGTGGTATCAGTTTGAGGAACGGGTCCCGGGCGTGTCAAGGGAGATGTGTCAGATGGACCGTATTCAATCACGCCGCGAACATGCGACGGTTGGTCCCATTGGGCCCTGCGAATGTCAGGACGCGCTAGCCCTGCTCAGCGTAGTTGTGGAAGTGGCCGAACTCCACCAGCTTCAGGTCCTCGTCGCCGGTGTTGATCCACTGGTGCGTCGACCCCGGGCTCATGTGGACGAAGTCCCCGGGGCCGAACTCCTCCTCCCGGCGCTCTCCATCCTGCTCCCATATCATGGTGGCCCTCCCGGAGAGGATGTAGAAGAAGATGTCGTAGTAGGACATGTGGGTATGCCAGGCCTCGCCGCCGCCGTGCCCGATGGTCTTCCTTCGGGCGAACACCGCCTCGTGGACGGGCAGGCCCCGCCTGGCGCCCTCCTCGGAGTCCGGGGTGGATATGGCGACGGGGGTGTCTCCCAGGATGGCCGTGCCCGAGGCGTAGGGCGCCTGGATGATGTCGCCGGGCGTCACGGGCTCCTCCCGGATGTCCGATGCGTGGACTATGGTGACCGGCGGCAGTGAGTGGCCCATGTGCAACCTCCATAGATGGGTCTGGCGACGGGTTTGGATCATAGCGAATTATGGGTCCGGCCGAGGGAGGTGTCAACGAAGGAGAGGCGGCGGTGCCGCGCGGCGGGGGCGGCGGGCCGGGTGACCCAGGGCGAGGGGGGCAAAGGAGGAGAGGGCCGTGGGGCCCTCTTTCCGGCTTGCAGTTGGCAGGAGCGGGAGGATTCGAACCCCCGACCACCGGTTTTGGAGACCGGCGCTCTGACCAGACTGAGCTACGCTCCTAGAAGATGGTACCCCTGGAGGGACTCGAACCCCCGACGCGCGACTTAGGACGCCGCCGCTCTATCCAACTGAGCTACAGGGGCACGAAATTGGTGGAGATAGGGGGCTCGAACCCCCAACCTCGGCATTGCGAACGCCGCGCTCTCCCAGTTGAGCTATATCCCCTCATCTACCGACAATGGGTACCGGACGCAGGACGACAGGGACCTACCAGGAAATGCTATATCAACGGGAGCGGGCATGTCAAGCTGACCGGGCCCCCGGAGCTAGCCCGTCCCCTCCGCCCCAGTGTCGTTCCAACCCCCGAACAGGTCCCGAATTTCGGGCATGCGCTCCTCGTCGGTCATCGACGCGTGCAGGGGAGTTATCGAGACGAGGTTGTGCCTGACGGCCCAGATGTCCGTGTCCTCTCCCTGGTCACGATGCACCGGCCGGTTCCTGAACAGCCGGTAGTAGGGGCGTCCGCGCTCCTCGCCGTCCTGCACTGTTTCCGTGTAGCTGCGCCCGCCGAGCTTCGTCACCCGCACTCCCTTGATGTGCTCCGCCGGCTCGTTGGGCAGGTTGACGTTTATCAACGAAGGCGGAATCCTGGCCCCGGCGGCCAGGCGCCGGGCCAGGTGGCCGAGGAGGTCCGCCGCCACCTCGAACCGGGTCCCGGTCACCGCGCCAACGGAGACGGCCAGCGAGGGCAGGTCCCGGAAGTATCCCTGCAGGGCCGCGCCCACGGTGCCGGAGATCAGCACGTCCTGTCCCAGGTTGGAGCCGGAGTTGATGCCCGACACCACCAGGTCCACCGGGCCCACCAGCTTCTCCAGGGCCAGCACGCAGCTATCCGCCGGGGTGCCCTGCACGGCGTAGGCGGCGACGCCGTCCAGCTCCACCGCCGGCCGCACCCGTTTGGCCCTGATGGGCGCGTGGAGGGTCAGCGAGGAGCCAACGCCGCTCTGCTCCCTGTCCGGCGCCACCACGAAGACCTGGGCCACGCCGGCGAACGCGCCGGCCGCGGCCCACAGGCCCGGGGCGTCGATGCCGTCGTCGTTGGTGACCAGGACTTTCACAAGAGGGGCTCCGGGCAAGATGGGGCCTCCAGGCAAAACGGGGGCTCCGGGCAAGATGGGGCCTCCGGGCAAAACGAGGGCTCCGGGCAAAGGGGGGACCCGGAGCCTGCCCGAGTCCCGGGCATGGGGAGGTCACATGGGGAAGTTGACGTAGCGCTCCCCCGTATCGGCCAACACGGTGACGACGGTGCCCCCGCGGCCGAGCTCAGCCGCCATCCTGATGGAGGCGACGACGTTGGCCCCCGACGAGACCCCCGCCAGGATGCCCTCCTCCCTGGCAAGGCGCAGGGACATGGCGTTGGCGTCCTCACCGGTGACGGCCACTATCTCGTCGGGCACGGTCCGGTCGAGGAGGGGAGGATGGAAGTCCGCCCCGATCCCCGGTATCGTGTGTAGGCCGGCGGCGCCCCGGGACAGCACCGGAGACGATGCGGGCTCCACGGCCACGATCTTCAGGGATGGGTTCTCCTCCTTCAACCGCTGTCCCACGCCCGTAAGGGTCCCTCCGGTGCCTACGCCGGCCACGAAGGCGTCGATCCTGCCCTGGGCGTCCCGGAGGACCTCGGCCGCCGTCTTCTCCCGGTGGACCCTGACCACCGCCGGGTCGGTGAACATGTCCAGCACGGTGCAACCGGGGTTGGCCGCGGTATATGCCCGGGCCGCCTGTTGGGCGCTGCTCATGCCCTGGTACGCCGGGGTGAGGCGGATGTCCGCCCCGTAGCGGGCCAGGAGCCTGCGCCGCTCTGCGGGGGCGTTCTCCGGCATGAAGATGACGAGCCTGTAGCCCCGGACGGCGGCGACCATGGCCAGGGAGACGCCGGTGTTCCCACTGGTCACGCCGACGATGACACCGCCGGGGCCCAGCCCCCTCTCACGCTCCGCCGCCTCCACCATGGCCAGGGCGATGCGGTCCTTGACGCTCCCGGCGGGGTTCAGACACTCCATCTTGCCCAGCACCCTGGCGTGACCCTCGGGCACGACGCGCCGCAGCCTGACCAGCGGTGTATCTCCTACCACGTCGAGGACATTGTCGGCGACCTTGGCCATCAGGCCTCCCTACGGCGCCCGGGTCAGGGAGGCATTGTGGCACACGGTAGGTGGAGCGTCAAGGCGAGCCCGGGGATGCCATCTTGTGCCAGACACGGCATATGAGGCGCATCTCGGCGGTAGTGTCCACAACTGCCCGGTAAACGCACCGGCGCTCCTTGAACTCGCTTCTTGCCGTCATTTACCATCTCATCGGCAGGCTCCAAGGGGAGGTAGGTTGATGCGGTTGTCCACGGCCGGTAGGTCACCATCCAAGAAAGGCCCCGAGCACGGCCGGGCCTCCTCGCTACACCGCGGGATGGTCCGAGGCCGGCTGCTGGCAACCGCGTTGGCGGTCCTGGCCCTCTCCCTCCTCCTGGCCGCCTGCGACGGAGGCGAGGAAGTCACCGTCACCCCCGGGCCCACGGAGGCGGCGGTGTCGACACCCACGGCAGGGCCGACCGCGACCCGGCAGCCCACTCCGACTTCGCGCCCCGTTCCCACCGCCGCGCCCGTGCCCACCGCGGCGCCCACCCGGGTGCCGCCTACCGCCACTCCACCGCCGACTTCAACCCCGGCGCCGACACCGACGCCGCGCCCGACGTCCACTCCCACACCGCCTCCGCCTCCCGTTCACCAACCGGCCGATCTCTTCCTGGAGGTCTCCGAGCCCCAGGACAACAGCGTCGTCGATGCCCCGGACGTGATCGTGAGCGGCCGCTCTTCTCCCGACGCCACCGTGAGCGTCAACGGACAGATCGCGGAGGTCGACACCGACGGGTCGTTCCGTACGACGGCGCCGGTGGTCCTGCACGAGGGACCCAACGCCATCGAGGTCATAGCCAGCGACCTTGCCGGCGGGGTCGAGACCACGGTCCTTACTCTCATCTCGACTCCGCCCGGCCAGACCGGGGTGTTGGGACTCTTCGGACAGGCCCTGGACATCGAATACCCATCCCCGGGGGTTGCGGCGATATCCGTCGCAGGCACCGTGGTCGTGGAGGTCGACGAGAGCTCCTCGCTCCGGGTGCCCGGCCAGGTGAGCGCTTCCGCCGGGGACATAAGGGTGGGCGACTTCCTCGCCGTACTGGCCCAAGAGAGGCCCGGGCGGATGCCCTTGGCCTCGAGCCTCCTGGTCGAGCCGGCGGCTCCGGTGTCCACGGCCCACTTCAACGGGGCCCTCATCGGCACCGAAGGGGAGCAGGTCGTGCTGATGGACGGCAACGGCAACCGGGTGACCGCGGACGTGTTCCTGGGGGACGGGGATGTCGACCTATCCGGAATGGTCACCGCCGGCATCCGCCAGGACCTCCGGACCGGAGGCATCTCCATCCAGGGAGCCGAGCTCGCCGCCGAGAAGCTGGACCGGCTACAGGAGGCCCTGTCCGACGCCGCCGGGGCCAACGCCGAACAGAACGTACGAAACCTTGGACAGCGCCTGAAGGCGGCTACGACGGGCCATCTGACCATCATCCAGGGTATTCTCGACCGGGTGGGCCCGGACCTGAGGCCGCTGGTAGCCAACGAGTTGGAGATGGCGGCCCGCAGTCATGGGGAGCGCCTCGCCGCCTTCCAGCTCGGAAACCCGTGCTTGATGGTATCGGGCGTCATAGAGGTGGTCCAGCACGTCGACGGAGTCGTCCGCATCTCCCAGGACGAGGGGCCGGACATACGGGTTACCATTGCCGACTCCACCCAAATCAGGCAGTTCGGCGAGCCGTCCCACTCCGGGAACCTGGTGGCGGGGCAGCGGGTCGAGGCCACCTACGACCGCCAGACCAACCAGGCCCTGTCCATAGACGTGCTCTTCCCGACCCTGGAGCCGCGGCTGGCCGCCCACCTTCTCGGGCAGATACGCGCCACGGAGCTGGAGGGCACCGTCGACGCCGGAACCGGGAACGGCAGGCTGGTCCTGACATTGGACACGGGCCGGACCGTCACCCTCACGGCGACCGACGCCACGCGGGTGACGGTGAGCGAGTCGCCCGCAACGCTGGCGGACCTGGTCGACGGCGACTCCATCAAGGTGCGCTACGACCCCGGCGCCCTGGTAGCCCTGAGCGTAGACACCTTCGACGAGCGTCCCGCCCGCAGATTCATCTCAGGCATCGTCACGGCCGTGGTCGCCAAGATCAGGCCGGGAATCGTCATGCCGGGCCTGTCCGACGAGGGCAACCTGGCCGTGCTCACGCCCTCAGGCGAAACGGTGGTCCTCAACATCGGCAACAACACCGTGGTCGAGCGCAACGGCCTGCGCATGAACATCGGCGCCGTGAGGAGGGGCGACCTCGTCCGGCCCGTTTCCCACTACAGCGTCGCGACCCGGGAGCTCCAGGTCCTGGTGCTCCAGGAGCCCCAGCTGACCGGGACGGTGAGAGGCACAATCGTGACCCCGGCGGGGAACCGGTGGGTCACGGTCTCGACCGACAGCATGGACCTGATCACCATGCTGGTCGAGGAGGAGACCGCCTTCCAGGCTCTTGCCTCGGGCCATCGAGTCCGGGCCGAGGCCTTTAATGCAACGTCGGTCAGGGCGCCCGATCTGCAGGTCCAGCCGCCCAGCGTCCTCCGGGCCAGCGGCAACATTACCGATCTGGACAGGGCCAGGGGCGTGGTCACCCTGACTACGTTCGGCGGCGACGCCATCGAGCTGCTGGTGCCCGCGAAGCCGGGCGTCGTCACCATAAGCGGACGCCCGTCTTCCATCGAAGACCTGCTCTGGGGGGACCTGGTGCAGACGGTCTACTACCGGCCCGACATGGTCGTAATCGACATGACCGTGGTCGGGCGGTAGCCCCTTCCGGCTAGGGGGCCGTCCCGCCGGCGGCGTTTCTGGCCGGGGGTAATGGGTCTATAATGGGCCTGGTATGGGCATCCTCCTTCGCCTGACGGGATACGCGCTGCGCTACAGGCGGTCGCTGGCCCTCGCCTACGTCAGCCTGATAGGCTCCACTCTCCTGTCGCTGGCCATCCCACGGTTCCTGGGCATCGCCATCGACTCGGCCCTGGAGGGAAGCCAGACCGGCGACCTGGTGATGTGGGCGGCGCTGGTGCTGGCGGTGACTCTGGTGCGGGGCGGGTTCGGCTACGGCCAGAGCTACTTTTCGGAGCACGTCTCCCAGGGCGTGTCCTTTGACCTGCGACACGCCTTCCTCCTGCGTCTCCAGTCCCTCAGCTTTGGCTTTCACGACCGGGAGAGGACCGGCGACATGATGTCCCGGGCCACGGCCGACGTGGAGAGCATCCGATGGTTCGTCAGCTTCGGGCTCATCTACTCGGTGCACGTCCTGGTGCTGCTGGGCGCGGTGGCCGGGCTGCTTTTGACCACCAACTGGCAGCTCGGCCTCCTGGGCCTCAGCGCCGTGCCCCTGGCGACGGCCATCGCCGTGCGGGTCAGCCGCAGGTTCCGAGTCATGTGGACGGAGGTCCAGGCTGACACGGGCCGCATGACCACGGTGCTCCAGGAGAGCCTCTCCGGAATGCGGGTGGTCAAGACATTCGGCGCAGAGGAGCACGAGAAGGCGAAGTTCTACCAGGCCGCGGAGGTGGTGGCCGAGCGGACCTTCGCCGTCAACCGCCTCCACGCCGCCAACTCCTCCCTGCTGACCCTCCTGTTCACCCTGGTGACAGCGGGAGTGGTCTGGTACGGCGGTTGGCTCATCATCGACGGCCGGGCGGCCATGACGGCGGGGGAGCTGACCCAGTTCGTGCTCTACCTGGGCCTGCTGGTCATGCCCACCCGCATGTCCGGTTGGATCGTGAACAACTTCGCCCGGGCCATCTCGGCGGGAGAGCGCATCTTCCAGGTGCTGGACGCCCGGTCCCCGGTGGAGGAGCGGTCCGGCGCGGTGGACCTGGGGCGCGCCGCGGGAGCCGTGACCTTCGACTCGGTGGACTTCAGCTACGGCTCCGGGCACAACGGAGCCACGCCGGCGCCCGACGTGCTGCGGGGCGTGAGCCTGGAGGTGGCCGCCGGGCAGAAGGTCGCCATCCTGGGGCCTCCCGGAGGAGGCAAGAGCTCCCTGGTCGGTCTCATCCCCCGCTTCTACGACGTCACCGGCGGCGCCGTCACCGTGGACGGCGTGGACGTGAGGGACGTTACCCTGCAGTCCCTGAGACGGAACGTCGGCATCGTCTTCCAGGACGTGTTCCTCTTCATGGCCAGCGTCAGGGACAACATCGCCTACGGCTCGGAGAACGCGTCCCTGGAGCAGGTGATGGCGGCGGCCCGGACGGCGCAGGTCCACGACTTCATCATGGGGCTTCCCCAGCAGTACGACACTTTGGTCGGCGAGCGCGGCGTGACCCTGTCGGGCGGCCAGAAGCAGCGTGTCGCCATCGCCCGGACCCTCCTCCTGGACCCGCCCGTCCTCATCCTGGACGACTCCACCTCCAGCGTCGACTCCGAGACGGAAACGGCCATCCAGCGGGCCCTCGACCAGGTGATGGAGGGCAGGACCACGTTCATCATCGCCCACCGGGTGAGCAGCCTGAGACGGGCCGACCAGATCCTGGTGATGGACGGCGGCCGGGTCGTGGAGCGCGGCGCCCACCGGGAGCTGGTCGCCATGGAGGACGGCGCCTACAGGGAGATATACCGGCTGCAGCTGGAGGCCGAAAGCGACGCCCTGGTCGAGACGCCGGGCCGGGACGAGGACCCCGGCTAGGGGAGGCGGGCGGTACCGATGCGCATGGGCAGACTGGCCAGGGGCTTGGTCCCCGAGGAGGAGCGGCCCAGCCGCGCCGACACCTACCGGGTCGTGGCGCGGCTCATGGGCTACGTGGCCCCCTACCGGACTCTCTCCCTCGTCAGCCTGGCCGCCATGGTCGTGTACGCCGTCTCCGAGGTGGCCATACCGTGGTTCATCAAGGACGCGGTGGACAGTGTCGTGCCGCCCCAGAGCGCCTCGGACCTAGCCACCGCCGTGGTGCTCATGGTGGTGAGCGCCGCCGTCGGCTATGCCGCCAACTACCTGCATCTCGTCACGTTGTCCAGGGTGGGCCAGAACCTGCTGACGGGGCTGAGGACCTCCACCTTTAACCACATGCAGCGGCTGTCCATCTCCTACTTCCAGCGCACCGAGGTGGGGAGCAACATGTCCAGGGTCCAGAACGACGTGCAGCAGCTCCAGGAGTTCCTCTCCATCTTCGTCCTGTCCATGGGAGACGTCGTCCGCCTGGTGGGGTTCGTCGTCGCCATGCTGCTGATGAAGTGGGACCTGGCCCTGGTGACCATGGGCGTCATCCCCGTGCTGTTCTTGATCATGGTCTTCTGGCAACGGATCTCCTGGAAGCACTTCATGGACGTGCGGCGGAACATCGCCTCCGTCAACTCGGCGCTCCAGGAGAACATATCGGGGGTCAGGGTGATCCAGAGCCTCCACCGGCAGGACGCCAACCTGCGGCAGTTCGACCGGGTCAACCGCAGGTACCTGGAGGCCAGCCTCACCTCCACCCGCCTCTCGTCGGCCCTGAACCCCTCGGTGGAGCTGCTCACGGCCGTCGCCACGGCCCTGGTCATCGTGCTAGGGGGCATGATGGTCCTTGGCGACGACCTCGCCGTGGGCACGCTGGTGGCCTTCGCCCTCTACGTCCAGCGCCTGTTCGACCCCGTCCGAAGCCTGACCATGCACTACGGGCAGCTCCAGCGGGCGACCACCTCGGGACAGCACATCTTCGAGATCCTGGACCTGGAGCCGGAGATCGTCGACAGGCCCGGGGCACGGGACCTGCCGCCCCTGACGGGGCGCGTATCCTTCGACCACGTCGGTTTCAGCTATGTCGAGGGAGTCCGGGTCCTGGACGACGTCAGCCTCGAGGTGGGCCCCGGCCAGAAGGTGGCGTTGGTGGGCCCCACGGGGGCGGGAAAGACGACCCTGGCGTCCCTCCTGTCCAGGCTCTACGACGTGGACACGGGCAGGGTGGCCGTGGACGGGTACGACGTGAGGGAGGTGCGACGCTCGTCGCTGAACCGGCAGATCAGCGTGGTGCCCCAGGAGCCCTTCCTGTTCTCCGGCGATATCCGGGAGAACATCCGGTACTCCAGGCCAGACGCCACCGACCGGGATGTCGAGGAGGCCGCCCGGGCAGTGGGGGCCCACGACTTCATCGCCGGCATGGAGCGCGGATACGACACCCTCGTCGAGGAGCGGGGCGTCAACCTCAGCCCTGGCCAGCGGCAGCTCATCTCCCTGGCCAGGGCCCTGGTGGGGGACCCCCGCATCGTCATCCTGGACGAGGCCACCGCCACCGTGGACAGCCAGACGGAAGCCCTGGTCCAGCGGGGCCTGGCGACGGTCCTCCGGGGCCGCACCGCCCTCATAATCGCCCACCGCCTGTCCACCGTCCAGGGAGCGGACCGAATCGTTGTGCTGGACCAGGGCCGGATCGCCGAGGAGGGCACCCATCAGGAGCTGATGGAGGCCGGGGGGCTCTACGCCCGGCTCTATGCCCTGGGCCGGGGGGCTTAGCCTGCGTTTCAGGCCCGCCCGTCCCTTTGACATCCCAGGAGCCGGTTGCTATAGTGTTGCGCGTCGATTCCACCGGGCCCCAGCCGAAAGGACCCAGCCATGAATTGGGCGGAGATACTCCTCCAGTGCCTCAAGGAGACCGATACCTCCCTGATCAGCTACGTGCCCGACATCAGCATCGACCAGGCCACCAGCAGGATGGAGAACGACCCCTTCTTCCACGTGGTCTCCGCGAGCAGGGAGGAGGAGGCGGTGGGGGTCGCCGTGGGCGCCTACGCGGTGGGACGCAATGCCGCCGTCTTCATGCAGTCCAGCGGCTTCGGCAACACCCTTAACGCCATCGGGAGCCTGTGCATTCCCACCCGCACGCCGATACCCCTCTTCATCAACCTCAGGGGGGAGCTGGGCGAGTTCAACATCGCCCAGGTGGCCATGGGCCGCGGCACCAGGCCCATACTGGAGGTCCTGGGGCTGCCCCACTACACCCTGACCCAGGTGGAGGGCATGGACCGGGTCGTCAAGGGCGCCATCAAGCTGTGCCACTCCAGCAGGCAGCCCGTCGCCATCTGCATGAACTCGCTCCTGCATGGGGGCAAGCTTGCATAGATTCGACGGCACCAAGGTCGTACTCAGGCACATCGGCGACGGCGTCATCGTGAGCAACCTGGGCCCCACCACCGACGAGCTGTGGCATGCGGGCCACCGCAGCCGCAACTTCTACACCTACGGCGCCATGGGCCTCTGCTCCTCCATCGCCCTGGGTATGGCCCTCTCCACCCGGGAGAAGGTCGTCTCCCTGGACGGCGACGGCTCCCTGCTGATGAACCTGGGGACGATTGCGACCATAGGCCGGGAGAAGCCCCGGAACCTGGTCGTCGTAGTGTGGGACAACGAGGAGTGGGGCCAGACCGGCCACCAGCCCAGTCACACGGCCACGGGCACCGACCTGGAGCAGGTGGCGAAGGCCTGCGGCATACCGAAGACGGCTACCGTTTCCAACGAAGAGGACCTCGACGAGATGGTGCGCTCCGCCATGACCTCCGACGGCCCCTGGTTCATCGTGGCCAAGATCCAGGAGGCCGGCTACATGGCGGTGGCGCCCATCGAGCCCGAGGTGACCCTCCACCGCATCAGGGAGTCCTTCCTGGGCCCCGCCCAGGCCGCCGGCCACTAGCCTCGGCGTCCGGACAGTCCACGTCCCGCCGTGGAGCGGTCAATGCCACCGTACCCGTCCCGCGGGAGAGCCTACGACGTTGCCCTGTTTGCCCGTGTACGCAGCCCCCTCTTGGTGGCCATTTCCGGCAGCACATTGACGTTCTTTCTGTGTTCGCACTATTCTGGTACGAGTATGCCTAATTGGGGGATGGCAAGCGATGGAAGCCAAAAAGAAGAGACTGACGCTGGACCTAGACCCCGCCTTTCAACGTCGGTTGAAGGTCATCGCCGCGCTCAAGGGCGTCAGCATGCGCCGTTACTGCCAGACCGCCATCGACCGAGAGCTGACAAGGGACGAGGCCAACGGGCTCTCGGGGCAGCGCTTTGACCGACGGTCCTTCGAGAGAGTCGTAGCCCGCCGGGAGGAGCTCTTTGGCGGCAGCCCGCTGCCTGGAGACTCGGTTGACTTGATTCGGGAAGCCCGTGAGATCAGGGATGCCGAAATCGAGAAATGGGCATGAGCGAGTTTGTCGTCGTTGACGCAAGCGTGGCCTTCAAGTGGCTGGTCGAAGAGGAGAACTCAGACAAGGCTACCGAGCTGACCCGGCTCTGGGATGATGAGGGCGTCCAACTGGCGGCGCCCTCGCTAATGCCCTTCGAGGTGGCCAACGCTCTCCACCGGAGAGTATTGGGGGCGAGTTGTCAGTGGAGGTCGCCGGTGGTCTCATGCAGGACCTGATGTCCTTGGGACTTACGTTGCACGACACGCCGAACCTTCACGTCAGGGCACTGGAGTTGGCAAGCCAGCTCAGCCAGAGCGCGACCTACGACGCCCAATACCTGGCGCTGGCCGAGAGCCTGGGGTGCGAGTTATGGACCGCCGACGAGAGGTTCTACCGGGCCGCAAGCTCAGGCGTTGACAACTTGCGCTGGATAGGGGAGTTCAGTGCGCTAGAGTAGCGTTTCCAGCCGCTTGTGCGCAAACGTGAGGCTACAGATGCTCGGTTCTGGGGTGAAAGCCTGATGGGCCTGGTAGATCTCGTCTGGACCGCGACCGCGTCCTTATGCCCAGGCCTCCCGGCAGAAAGCTGGCAGTAGAGCTCACACCCCGCCGTTGTTGACACCCTTCATGGCGGCGCATATACTCGGGCTCAGGCGGCCAGGCACGGTCGTACACGTAGACTGGTCCCCCTGAGCCTCGACCCTCGCGACGGCCCTAGCGACTGCCCTGGCGACTGCCCCGGCGACTGAAGGAGGGAACGTCATGAGCATCCTCATCAAGAACGGACGCATCATCACGGCGGTGGACGACTACGTGGCCGACATCCTGGTGGACGGAGACGTGATCCGCACCATCGGGACCAACCTGACGGCCGACGCGGACACGACCATAGACGCCTCGGGCAAGTACGTGATCCCCGGGGGCATCGACCCCCACACCCACCTGGACTTCCCCTTCGGCGGCACAGTCAGCTCCGACGACTTCCGAACCGGGACCATCGCCGCCGCCGCCGGGGGCACCACCAGCATCGTCGACTTCGCGGTGCAGCAGCGGGGCCACGCCCTGTCCGAGTCCCTGGACATATGGCACGCCAAGGCCGAGGGCAAGGCCGCCATCGACTACGGCTTCCACATGATCATCCTCGACCTGCCCGACAGCCGCATCCCCGAGATGGACGACATGGTCCGCCAGGGCGTGACCAGCTTCAAGATGTTCATGGCCTACCCCGGCGCCGTGATGGTGGACGACACCACCATCTTCAAGGCCCTGACCCGTGCCTCGGACAACGGCGCATTCGTGTGCCTCCACGCCGAGCACGGCCTGATGATCGACGTGCTGGTCAAGCAGGCGCTGGCCGAGGGCAACACGGCGCCCAAGTACCACGCCATCACCCGCCCGCCCGAGGCCGAGGCCGAGGCCACCCACCGGGCCATACGCATGGCCGAGGTGGCCCGCGCCCCCGTCTACTTCGTCCACCTGAGCTGCTCCGAGGCGCTCCAGGAGGTCCAAGCTGCCCGGGCCAGCCAGAAGTACGTGTACGCCGAGACGTGCCCCCACTACCTGGCCCTGGACAACAGCCGCTACGACCAGGAGGGGTTCGAGGGAGCCAAGTACGTCCTCACCCCGCCCCTCAGGGAGCAGTGGCACCAGGACGAGCTGTGGAAGGGGTTGCGGGCCGACGACCTTCAGCTCGTCTCCACCGACCACTGCGCCTTCCGGTTCGCCGACCAGAAGGCCGCGGGCAGAAACGACTTCTCCAAGATACCCAACGGCGGCCCGGGAATCGAACACCGGCTGGCCGTGCTGTACACCCTTGGGGTGTGCACGGGCCGGATCAGCATGAACCGCCTGGTAGAGATCTTCTCCACCACCGCAGCCAAGCTGTTCGGCCTGTTCCCGCGCAAGGGCACCATCGCCGTGGGCAGCGACGCCGACATAGTGGTCATCGACCCCGACAAGGAGACCACCATAAGCGTCAAGACCCACCACATGAACATCGACTATAATATGTACGAAGGCATGACCATGAAGGGGATGCCAGACGTGGTGCTCTCCCACGGAAACCTGGTCATCCAGGACGGGCAGTACGTGGGCAGCCCCGGCGAGGGCCGCTTCCTGAAGCGGGGCACCCACAAGTAGGGTCCACGAAATAGGGAAGGGAAGCCGACCAGCTCCGGAGCTCCGGAGCGCCGCCGCTCGACGACGCGGCATCATGCCCCCGCCACACGGCGGGGGTAATGGCGAGAGAGGGAGAATGCCCAGAGTTGTCCGGGGAGGCCTCATCCAGGCCGCCGCAGGCGAGGACGCCGGCCAACCGCCGGAGCGCCTGCGGAAGATGATGCTGGACAAGCACGTGGCCCTGATCGAGGAGGCCGCGGGCATGGGAGTGCAGGTCCTGTGCCTGCAGGAGCTGTTCACCGGCCCCTACTTCCCCGCCGAGCAGGACGCCCGGTGGTACGGCACGGCGGAGAGCGTCCCCGACGGCCCGACGGTGCGCGCCATGCAGGACCTGGCCCGGGCCCACGGGATAGTCATGGTCGTGCCCGTCTACGAGGAGGAGATGCCGGGAGTCTACTACAACACCGCCGCCGTCCTGGACTCCGACGGCACGTACCTGGGCAAGTACCGCAAGACCCACATCCCCCACCTGGCGCCCGGCTTCTGGGAGAAGTTCTACTTCCGCCCGGGCAACCTGGGGTACCCCGTCTTCCATACCAAGGTCGCGGACATCGGGGTGTACATCTGCTACGACCGCCACTTTCCCGAGGGCGCCAGGGCGCTGGGGCTCAACGGCGCCGAGATCGTCTTCAACCCCTCCGCCACCGTTGCCGGCCTCTCGGAATACCTGTGGGAGCTGGAGCAGCCGGCCCATGCCGTGGCCTCGGGCTACTTCGTGGGCGCCGTCAACCGCGTGGGCCGGGAGGCCCCCTGGAACATCGGCGAGTTCTACGGCAGCAGCTACTTCTGCAACCCCAGGGGGCAGATCATCGCCCAGGCCTCCAGGGACAGGGACCAGGTGCTCGTGGCCGACATGGACCTGGACGAGATCCGGGAGGTCCGGTCCACGTGGCAGTTCTTTCGCGACCGGCGTCCCGAGACCTACGGGGGCCTGGTGGCGCCGTGAACGAGGAGTCTACGCGACGATGACGAACAGAGGCACCATATTCTCGGGCATGCGCCCCACGGGACGCCTGCACATCGGCAACTACCTGGGGGCCCTGACCAACTGGGTTGACCTCCAGGCCGACTACGACTGCATATACTGCGCCGTCGACGTCCACGCCCTCACCACCCTCGACTCTCCCGAAGACGTCAAGGAGATACGGCCCAACATCCGCGAGATGGTCCTGGACTGGCTGGCGGCGGGGCTGGACCCCGGGCGGAGCATCATATTCGTCCAGTCCCAGGTCCCCGAGGTCCTCACCCTGCACACCCTGCTCAGCATGGTGACCCCCCTGGGCTGGCTAATGCGCGTCCCCACCTTCAAGGAGAAGGTGCGGCAGATGAGCGAGACCGAGGAGAGCGTCAACTACGGGCTGGTGGGCTACCCGGTGCTCCAGACCGCCGACATCATCCTCTACAAGGCCAACGCCGTACCCGTGGGCGAGGACCAGCTGCCCCACCTGGAGCTGGCCCGGGAGATCGTGCGAAGGTTCAACAACATGTTCGGCCCCACCTTCCCCGAGCCCCAAGCCAAGCTCACCGAGGTGCCCATGATCCGGGGCCTGGACGGCCAGCAGAAGATGAGCAAGAGCCTGGACAACCACATCGACATCGCCTTCACCCCCGAGGAGACCGTCAAGCGCGTGCGCACCGCGTTCACCGACCCCCAGCGCACCAAGCGCGACATTCCCGGGAGGCCCGACGTCTGCAACGTGTACTCCCTGCACAAGATCTTCAACCCGGGCGACGTCGACACGGTCCACGGGGAGTGCACCACCGCCGCCCGGGGGTGCGTGGACTGCAAGCTGCACCTGGCCGAGGGCATAAACAGCTCCCTGGAGGCCCTCAGGGAGCGCCGCCGCGAGCTGGAGGCCCGCCCGGGCTACGTGGAGGACGTGCTGGAAGAGGGGGCCCGGAAGGCCAAGGCCATCGGAAGGGAGACCATCGCCGAGGTCATGAACAAGATGGGCCTCTGATGGACCTTCCCCACGGCTCCTCCGGGGCCTCCGCCCTGGACGTGGCGGTGACAGCGGCCAGCCGGGCCGGCGCCGTGCTCGCCGAGCGGTTTCACGGCCCCCTGGCCGTCACCTACAAGGGCCCGTACAACCCCGTCACCGACGCCGACCTCATGGCAGAGAAGGCGTGCCTGGAGGTCCTCCGCGACGAGTTCCCCTCCTCGGGCATCCTGTCCGAGGAGTCGGACCCGGTGTCAGGCGAGTCGGGCTACACCTGGGTCGTGGACCCGCTGGACGGGACCCGCAACTACACGGCCGGCATACCCCACTTCGCCGTGGTCGTCGCCCTGGCCCAGGGCGGCCGGGTGCTCCTTGGAGTCACCCACGACCCCGTCCTGGACGAGACGTTCACGGCCCAGGCAGGCGGCCCGGCGCTGCTGAACGGGGCGCCCATCTCCGTCTCGCCCAGGGACGGGATTTCCGGCTCCGTCCTGGCCTTCGACATGGGGTACGCCTCGGAGCGGGCCCTTCACGCGCTGCAAATGGTCACCTCCCTGTGGCCCGAGTTCCAGAGCCTGCGCCTGATGGGCTCCGCCGCCCTGGGGATGGCCTACGCCGCCTGCGGCAGGGTGGACCTGTACTTCCACCACCACGTGTCCCCGTGGGACATCGCGTCGGGCCTGCTGCTGGTCGGCGCCGCCGGGGGCCGCACCGTCGACCGCAGCGGGAGCCCCGCGCGCCTGGACAGCGGCAGCGTGATCGCCGCCGGCCCGCCGCTGGTGGACGCCTTCCTCGCCGCCACCGAGGGCGCGGCATGGAGAGGGTAGAGGAGCGGCCGGGCGCCGGCGTTTCGCCACAGGCGCCGCCATAGGCAATCGGCAGTCACCAGATATCCGGTTCTATAGTCGGTCGTAGAGTAAGGAGGGGGCATGGCCCGGTTACCAAACCTAGCGCGAGAGGACCTCAAGCCGGAAGACCAGAAGCACGTCGACGCAATCGTCGGGACCCGGGGCGGCATCAGGGGCCCCTTCGGCGTCCTCCTGCACAGCCCGGACCTAGCCTCTCGGGTGGCAGCCACCGGGGCCTACGTGCGCTTCGAGGGGGAGATACCCAACGCCCTTAGAGAGGTGGCCATCCTGGTGACCGGCCGGGAGATCAGGAACCAGTACGAGTTCAGCGCCCACGCCCGCCTGGCCCGGGAGGCCGGGGTCTCCGAGGAGACCATCCAGGCCATCGTCCAGGGCAGGGCCCCCGACGCCCTTGCCGGCGACGAGCAGCTCGTGGCACGGTACGCCCAGGAGCTGGTGAGGGACCACGGCGTGGCCGACACCACCTATCAGGCCGTCCAAGGCCGGTTCGGAGTCCAGGGAACGGTCGACCTGACGGTGCTCATCGGCCACTACGTCCTCGTGGGCATGGTCCTCTCGGCCTTCCAGGTGGACCTGCTGCCGGGCATGCAGCCTGAGCTGCCCCTGTAGGTGGAGACCCCCGGGGCCGCAGCCATGCGGCATTGACCGCCCCATATTAACGGGACTATAATGTGGCTCTCGTGAGCACTGCGACGGGCGCTCCCCAGCCTGGGACTTTGCTCGACCACCCCCGGGAAGAGTGTGGTGTGGTAGGCGTGTATACCCCTGGGGGCGACGCCAGCCGCATAGCCTTCTTCGGCCTCTTCGCCCTCCAGCACCGGGGACAGGAGAGCGCAGGCATAGCCACCTCCGACGGCCAGTCCATCAGCGTGCATACCGACATGGGCCTGGTCACCCAGATATTCCGCGAGGAGGAGCTTTATCCCCTCGCCGGAGACATGGCCATAGGCCACACCCGCTACTCCACCACGGGCTCCAGCCAGGAGTGCAACGCACAGCCTCTCCTCGTCCAGGGCGTCCACGGCGAGCTGGCCCTGGGACACAACGGCAACGTGGTCAACGCCCTGGACCTCCAGCGGCAGCTGCGGGACCGGTGGGGCTGCAACTTCACCACCACCACCGACTCCGAGGTCATCGCCTATCTGCTGGCCAACGCCCCCGGCGAGACGTGGGCGGAGCGCACCCGGTACTGCCAGAGGACCCTGCAGGGCGCCTTCTCGGTGGTCGTCCTTACCCACGACACCCTCATCGGGATGCGCGACCCCCTGGGGGTCCGGCCCCTGTGCATAGGGCGGCTCGACGGCGGCTGGGTCATCGCCTCGGAGACCTGCGCCCTGGACCACCTGGGCGCCGACTTCCTGCGGGAGGTGGAGCCCGGCGAGACCGTGATGGTCGACGCCAAGGGCATGACCTCCCAAAAGAGGCCCGGGGCCAACGGCCGCCGGGCCCTGTGTGTCTTCGAGCTCATCTACTTCGCCCGCCCCGACAGCATGCTGGACGACACTTTGGTCTACTCCAGCCGTCTGCAGATGGGCGCCCAGCTCGCCGTGGAGCACCCCGTGGACGCCGACGTGGTGATCGGGATACCTGACTCCGCCAACGCAGCCGCCGTCGGCTACGCCCAGGAGTCCGGCATCCCCTACAGCGAGGGGCTGGTGAAGAACCGGTACGTCGGCCGCACCTTCATCGAGCCGGACCAGCGTCTGCGGGACCTGGGGGTGCAGCTCAAGTTCAACCCCCTGCCCAGCGTGGTCAAGGGCAAGCGCGTCATCGTCGTGGACGACAGCATCGTCCGGGGCACCACGACCCCCCACGTGGTGAGCCTGCTGAGGCGGGCGGGCGCGGCGGAGGTCCACATGCGCGTGTGCGCCCCGCCCATCCGCCATCCCTGCCACCTGGGCGTGGACATGGCCACCCGGCGGGAGCTCATAGCGGCCAACAAGAGCGTCGACGGCATCCGGGACTTCGTCGGCGCCGACTCCCTGGGATACCTGAGCGTCGACGGGCTGCTGAAGGTCGTCCGGGGCACCAACGGCGGGTTCTGCGACGCCTGCTTCACCGGCAACTACCCCATACCCGTCCAGCTGGAGATGGACAAGCTGGTGCTGGAACACGCCCGGGACCCTGCCTGAGCCTCGGTCCCCCTGGGAACCCCTTCCCCTTACCGGTCCGCAGGGACATCCCGCTCCTTGACGCCCATTCCCCGCCGTCCTGTATACTCCTGTGACCGCCCCATATGCTTCTATGAACACAAGAAAGGGGGGTATGCGGTGCCGCTCGGCGAGACCTATCGGTCGGCGGGGGTCGACCTGGAAGCCCTGGATGATATGAAGGAGAGGATCGGCGCCCTCTCCCGCGTCACCCACGGCCCCCAGGTCCTTGGCACGCCGGGCGGCTTCGCCGGCCTGTACCGCCTGGAGGGCTACAGGCAGCCGGTGCTGGTCTCCAGCACCGACGGGGTCGGGACCAAGCTGCGCATCGCCTCCCTCCTGGGCCACCACGAGTCCCTGGGCATCGACCTGGTCAACCTGAACGTGAACGATATCCTGACCAGGGGCGCCAAGCCCCTCTTCTTCCTGGACTACATGTCCATGGGAGAGCTGGACCGCCAGCGCACCGACTCCCTGCTGCGGGGCATGGCATGGGCATGCCGCGAGGCGGGCTGCTCCCTCATCGGCGGCGAGACGGCGCAGATGCCCGGGTTCTACACCAAGGACTCCTTCGGCCTGGCGGGCTTCGTGGTAGGCGTGGTGGAGCTGGACGCCATGATCGACGGCTCACGGACGGCCGAGGGCGACGTGCTGGTGGGCATACCCTCCAACGGCCTGCACACCAACGGGTTCTCGCTGGTGCGCAAGGTGTTCGACATCGATGCAGACCCCGCCGTGCTGTACAAGCGCTACGATGAGCTGAACCACACCCTGGGAGAGGCGTTGCTGGCTCCCCACCGATGCTACTCCCCCCTGATGGAGCCGGTGTTGCCCATGATAAGCGCCATGGCCCACATCACCGGCGGCGGGCTGGCGGAGAACCTGCCCCGGGTCCTGCCCGCCGGGCTGTGCGCCCGCCTGGAGGCGGATGCGTGGGAGGTGCCCCCCATCTTCCGCATCGTCCAGCGCGAGGGCAACATCGACGACGATGAGATGTTCCGGGTGTTCAACATGGGCCTCGGGATGGTCGCGGCCTGCGCTCCCGAGGACGCCCCGGCCGTGGTCGCGGCCACCGAGGGCAGGGTGGTCGGCCAGGTAGTGGGGCAGACGGGCGGGGAGCGGGTCGTCATTGAGTAGGCCGGGGGAGTAGGCCGGGGCAGGCGTGCGGCGGCTAGGATCCGCCCGGCAAATCGGAGGAGTATTGAAGGCCGTTCTCAGTGTCTACGACAAGACGGGGTTGGTGGAGCTCGCCCGCAGGCTCCACGCCGCCGGCGTCGAGCTGGTGAGCACCGGCGGGACCCACCGCTCCCTCTCCCGGGACGGCATCCCCGTCCAGCAGGTCTCGAACCTCACCGGCTTCCCCGAGATCCTGGACGGGCGGGTCAAGACCCTCCACCCGGCCATCCACGGGGGGATCCTGGCCAGGCGCGACGACCCCGGCCACATGGAGGAGATGACCCGCCAGGGACTTGGAGCCATCGACCTCGTGGTGGTGAACCTGTACCCCTTCGTCGAGACGGTGAGCAAGGCCGGCGTGACCCTGGAGGACGCCCTGGAGAACATCGACATCGGCGGGCCCACGCTCCTCAGGGCCGCCGCCAAGAACTTCCCCTTCGTGACGGTGGTCGTAGACCCCTCGGACTACGATTGGGTGGCCGAGGGCATAGCAGGAACGGGCCTGTCCCAGGCGGAGCGCCGGGGCCTGGCCCGCAAGGCCTTCGAGCACGTGTCCCGCTACGACACCGCCGTCGCCCGGTACCTGGCGGAGGACGGCCGCGGGGATGTCTCCGAAACACCGGACGGCCCCCCGGAGGAGCTGGTCCTGTCCTATCGGAGGCGCAGGCAGCTCAGGTACGGAGAGAACCCACATCAGGCGGGCGCGCTGTACGTTCCGGCCTCGGACGGCGGCGGCATCGCCCACGCCGTGCAGCTCCACGGCCGGGAGCTCTCCTTCAACAACCTGATGGACGCCGACGCCGCCTGGCGGGCGGTCCGTGACTACGCCGACACGGCGGTGGCCATCATCAAGCACGCCAACGCCTGCGGCCTCGCCTGCCACGACGATCAGGCCGAGGCCTATCGCAGGGCCTACTCGGGAGACACCGTTTCGGCTTTCGGCGGCATCGTCGGGTTCAACGGCACGGTCACCGGGGATACGGCCCGGCAGATGAGCGGCGTGTTCTACGAGGTGGTGGTGGCGCCGGACTACGAACCGGAGGCCCTGGAGGTGCTGAAGAAGAAACGCAACCTCCGGGTCCTGGCGGTCCCTCCGTCACCGGGAGACGATGGACGGTTCGACTTGCGGCCGGTCACGGGGGGCCTTCTGGTCCAGAGTCCCGACGTGCTGTCCGAGGACCCTTCGGCGTGGAGGTGCGTTACCGCCAGGCAGCCCTCCCCGGAGCACCTGGCGGACCTGTCTTTCGCCTGGACCGCCGTCAAGCACATAAGGTCCAACGCCATCGTCGTCGCCAAGGACCGGACCCTGCTGGGCATGGGGGCCGGGCAGCCCAACCGGGTCACCAGCGTCCGCCTGGCCCTGGACTTGGCCGGCGACGCCGCCCGGGGCGGCGTTCTGGCGTCGGACGCCTTCTTCCCCTTCCCCGACAACGTGGAGACGGCCGCCGCATCGGGCATTGCCGCCATAGCCCAGCCCGGCGGCTCCATACGTGACGAGGAGGTCATCAAGGCGGCCGACGACGCCGGCATGGCGATGGTCTTCACCGGCATGCGTCACTTCAAGCACTAGGCATCCCGGGCCCGCAGCGGCCCGGTGACCGGACAGACCGGCTGGACAAACCAGGGGTATCGCTGAGGCTGGTTATGGCGACGGTAGAGATAGTGATCCCGGTGTACAACGAGGAGCACACGCTGCCCCGCAGCGTAGACACCCTCACCGGTTTCCTGCGGGAGAACCTGGAGAACCCGTGGACGGTCATAATCGCCGACAACGGGTCCATCGACGGCACGCCGGACGTGGGACGGATGCTCTCCGACAAGTACGACGGGGTGAAGTACGTACACATTCCCGAGAAGGGCCGGGGCAGGGCCCTGCGGTACATGTGGACCGCCAGCAACGCGGACATCGTCAGCTACATGGACGTAGACCTGTCCACGGACCTGGCCCACTTCCCAGAGCTGGTCCGGGCCATCGAGGACGGGGCCGACATCGCCACCGGCAGCCGCCTGGCCAAGGGGGCCCAGGTGACCCGGTCCCTCAAGCGGGAGTTCATCTCCCGCTGCTACAGCGCCCTCTTCCGCCTGATGTTCTTCACGCCCTTTCGGGACGCCCAGTGCGGGTTCAAGGCCCTCCGCCGGGACGCGGCCAAGTCTCTCCTGCCCCTGGTCAAGGACAACGGCTGGTTCTTCGACTCCGAGATGCTGATAATCGGGGCGAGAAACGGCTTTCGCATCGCGGAGCTGCCGGTCCGGTGGGAGGACGACCCGGACAGCCGGGTCAGGATCGTGTCGACAGCGTGGACCGACCTGAAGGGTCTACTGAGATTGCGGTTTGGCGGCATCCCCCGGACCGCGGCCGGGGGCGACGGCGGAAACGGAGCGGGCTAGCTGGACTGGGACTCCAGGCGGATCCGCTTTCCGTCGACTACGATCTTGATGTCCGCGCCCGTCTGATTCGAGACGTCGAAGGACATGGCGGGGAGTATGGGAGCAGGACTCAGCTTGATCGCTCCGCTGCCCTGGGCCTTGATAACGACCTCTGATCTTGCCATTTTGCGCGACCTCCGAGCTGGAGTGGTCCGGAACCGGGTATAATATACCACAGCAGCCCCCCGGTAGCGACCGGACCCCGGACCGTGGAGCCCGGTCCGGTCAGGCCCCGATCTGATCAGGCCCCGGTCCAACGAGGAAGGAGATGACCATGAAGGCTATTCGCATGCACCAGCAGGGCCCGCCTAACGTGCTCAAGTACGAGGACTGCCCGGACCCTGCCCCGGGGACGGGAGAGGTCGTGGTGGACATCGAGGCCTCGGGCGTCAACTTCCTGGACCTCAACATCCGATCGGGGGCCTATCCTCCGCCGGAGATGCCGTCCATCCCGGGGCGGGAGGCGGCCGGGCGCGTCTCCGCCGTCGGCGAGGGCGTCGAGGACGTGAAGGTCGGGGACGTGGTCGCCTACTGCGGGGTGGTCGGCGCATATGCCCAGAGGGCGGCCGTCCCGACCAGCGCCCTCATCAAGATGCCCGAGGGGCTGGACGCGACGACGGGGGCCGCCGTGCTGCTCCAGGGTATGACGGCCCACTATCTGGCCTATGGCTCCTATCAGTTGAAGGAGGGGGACTCCTGCCTGGTCCACGCCGGGGCCGGGGGCACCGGCGCGCTCCTGGTCCAGATGGCCAAGCGGGCGGGGGCCCGGGTCTTTGCGACCGTCTCCACCGACGAGAAGGCGGCCATCGCCCGGGAGGCCGGCGCCGACCACGTCATCATCTACACCCGCGAGGACTTCGAGGAAGCCGTCAAGGAGGCCACCGGCGGAGCGGGGCTCCAGGTCGTGTACGACTCCGTGGGCAAGACCACCTTCGAGAAGAGCATGAGGTGCCTGGCGCCCAGGGGATACCTGGTGCTCTTCGGCCAGGCCAGCGGACCCGTCCCGCCCATGGAGCCGGCCAGGCTTGGCGCGGGCTCCCTGTTCCTGACACGGCCGAGCCTCACGGACTACACCGCGACTCGGGAGGACCTGGTGCGGCGGGCGACAGACGTGCTCGACTGGACCAGGTCGGGAGAGCTCAGAGTCCGGATAGGGGCCACCTTTCCCCTGGCCGAGGCCGCCGAGGCGCATCGTCACATGGAGAGCCGTCAGTCCACGGGGAAGCTGGTGCTGGCGCCCTAAGGGGGCCCAGCCGGCCGGGAGCCGTAGGCATCCCTGAAGCCGCTGGCCAGGGGCTCGACGATCCTGCCGCCCATACGCCCGGCGGCCATCTTCAGCCCCTCCTCGGCGAAGCGCAGGTCCTGGGACATGATCTCCTCCGGCGACGTCCGGGCCAGCTTCCCGGCATACTCCTCAAGGAAGCGGTCCATCTCATGGCCCTGAAGGCCCATGCGCTTCAGGACCCGGTACATGGGCAGCGTCCGGACGAAGTTGTACACGTCCTGACGCTCCAGTACCGGGTGCCGGTCCAGCAGTACCGACACTCCAAAGTCTATCAGCCTGCATCCGCCCCCCGGTTCGACGATCAGGTGGGACCTGCCCCGGGGGTCCGAGAGGGTGGCGTCGTTATAGTACACCCGGCGCTGGTGCAGACGGGCCAGGATGCCGCCCAGGGCGGCCCCGGCGCGGTACATGGAGTCGTCGCCGATGTCCTCGGGGGCCATCCCGGTGAAGAACGCTCCTGCGATGCGCTCCTCGGTCAGGTATCCCTCCAGGGACGGGTACTGCATGGGGCCCACGCCGGTCTCGGCGCCGATGGCGGCGACCTCCCCTTCCCGGTAGCTCTGGAGCGGCTTCACCACCAGCCCGCCGCCCTCGAACTCCAGCATGGCGACGCGACCGCGCCCCCGGCCTGCCATGGTCATGGGGGGGCGGGCGCCCTCGACGTAGATGCGCCGGTAGACCTCGGGAAAGAACCCGTAGATGGAGTAAGTCTCCACGATGGGGTCCCAGCGCAGCTTCTCGTGCAGCCCGGGTTGGGAGGACATCAGGCCCTGGAACGGCGCCATGGGGGGAGCCGGGACGTCCCGGCCGCCTTTGGCGGCCTCGACATGCCCGGAAATGGCTCCCCGGACCAGCTCCAATTCCCGATCGGTGTAGATGTCGCCTCCCCGGACCGGAGTCCGTCAGTCGTGGGCCGTCCGGCTATAGGCAGGCAGGTAGCCGGGCCGGTATTCCTGCTCCTCCCAGCCGTCCCCCTTGTCATCCCACACGTAGGGCAGCGTGACGACGGCCCCGGGCCCGGTCATCGTCTCCAGAGCCCCGAACGCGTCCCTAAGGATGCTCCGCTGCAGCGCGGGGTCGTGGGGCTTGCCCGTCTGGTGCCCCAGGGGGAAGTTGACGAACACCGACCGGGGCGGCTTCACGGCCTGGGTGATGTCCAGGGCCGAGCTCATGCACAGGGTCGGGACTCCCGCCTCCTCCACGGCTCGGGCTACCAGCCCCACGGACTGGTGGCAGACGGGTCAGACGGGCACCAGTAGAAACAGGTCGACCCCGGCCGTTGCTATGCTGTCCACCACCTGGGGCAGGAGCTCGTTCCGGACTCTTCTTGTGGAGTAGATGCCTCCCATGCAGGTGTAGGCGGGGTCCGCCAGCTCCCCGATGACTCCCTCCGTCTCCAGCTCCCGCATGCGCTCGATGGGGAACACGCAGTTGGGGTCGGCCGCCGCGTCCTCGGTCCGGTATCCGAAATGGGAGACCCGCAGGTCCTCGACCCTTGTGCCCTTCGGCAGCCTCCGTATGGACGTGTCGTCCCTGTAGTGGAAGGGCTCCTGGTCCACGTGATGGACGCCGCCCGAGCTGAGGAGGGCCACCCTGCAGCGGTCTACCGGCTTGGCCAGGCGCGTCCAGGGGGCGTCGTCGTTCACCACCCACCGGTACGGGGGCAGGTCGGCGTACATCTCGCGGGTCCTGGGAATGTAGGCTATGGGTGACACGACGCCTCTCTCATTTCCTGTGCCGGGGCTAGCCGTTGCCTGCGCCTGGGGCGTTGGTGAGGCGCGGCTCCGCGACCGGCTCCACACGCCTCCCTCCCTTCAGGAAGGATACCACAACTCCCACCGCCAGCAAGCCGGCCAGCATCAGGCAGGCCGTGCGCATTCCCGCGGTGAAGGCGGCGGGGGCGTCGGCAACCGCGTCCAGGCTGGGCGCCTGGCCCATGGACGCCATCGTCGCCGTGACGATGGCGGTGGAGACGGCGATGCTGGTCACGTTGGCCGAGTTTCGCACCAGGTGCAGCAGGGCGGACACCACGCCGTACCTGCTGAGCGCCACGGTGCTGAGGATGGAGCTGTTGTTGGGGGAGTTGAAGGTGCCCATGCCGCTGCTGGTCAGGACCATGCCCGTCATCACCGTCCACAGGGGAGTCGTTTCGTCGATGCGGGAAAGCAGGAGCAGGCCGCCGGTGATGAGCAGCGAGCCGGCCACGTTGAACGGCCTGAACCCGTACCGGTCGGACAGCCGGCCGCTGATGGGCCCCAGGATGATGAAGCAGAGGGCGTTGGGCATCATTATCAGGCCGACCTGCGCCGGGCTGTATCCGGCCACGGTCTGAAGATAGAAGGGCATCAGGAAGATCAGTGAGGATGTGCCCATGAAGGCGATGAACCCGGCGGCGGCGCCCATGGAGAAGAGCCTGACCCGGAACAGCCTGAGCTCCAGCATCGGGTTGGGGGACCTCAGCTCCCACCAGATGAAGGCTCCCAGGAACAGCACGAAGGCCACCATCCCCAGGGCCACGACGGGAGAGTCCCAGCCCGACTGGGGGCCGCTGGTCATCGCTGACAGGAACGCCACCAGGACCCCCGTGGACAGGGCGGCCCCCGGCCAGTCGAACCGGTCCCGGACCCCTGCCTGCTGAAGCCGGCCCTTGTCCAGGATGACGAATCCCGCGGTCAACGCGGCCGTGGCCCCCAGGGCGTTGCCGTAGAACACCCACTCCCAGCCCAGGCTGCTTACCAGCAGCCCGCCCAGGGCCGGCCCGGTTATGGACCCGGCGCCCACGACGCTGAGATGGGAGCCCAGCGCCTTGCCCCGCTCCTCCGGTCCGAAGGTCGACGTGGTTATGGCCATCCCCGTGCCCTGGATCATGGCTGAGCCGCATCCTTGGAGGACGCGGGACAGGATCAGCGTCACGATGTGGCCCGAGGTGGCGGCAACGGCGGCGCCAATGATGACGAGGACGAACCCCGAAAGGTACACCTGCTTGCGGCCGACGACGTCGGACAGGCGTCCCATGGGCAGCAGCAGGGCGCTGATGGTCAGCGCGTATCCGACCACCACCCATTGCACGGTGGGGAGGTCCGTGTCGAAGTGGGCGGCGATGGTGGGAAGGGCCACGTTGAGGCTGCCGTGGTCGACGACGGAGGTGAAGGTGCCCAGGCCGACGGCGCCAAAGACCCACCACTTGTACCGGGGGCTGCGGGCCAGGGCTCCGCGCACCGGGGCGGCCCCGTCTTTACCGCAGCCGCGGGATGACCCGCTGGCAAAACAGACGGAGGGAGTTGAGGACCCTCTCCCGGGGGACCTGTCCGCCGACGTTCATCTCGGCTATCACGCCGGACAGGTTCAGCTCCTCGCTGATCCCCGCGATCTTGTCGGCCACCGACTCCGGGCCCCCATAGGCCACCCGGTCCCGAAGAATGTCCTCGTAGGTGATGTTGGCGAGGCGCCTGCCCCTTTCGGCCCGCTCCTCGGAGGCGCCGGCTTCGGTCGCCGTCCTGACGAAGTTCTCCGCCAGCCGCCGGTAGGAGCCCATGGTGCTCTCCTCGGACTCGGCGATGGCCCCCTCGTCGGTCTCGGCCACGTACACCGGCATCCGCAGCAGCACGTCTCCCTCGCCGGGATGACCGGCGTCTCTCCAGGCCTCCCTGTACCTTCTGATGTGCTCCGCCAGCTCCGGACGGTCCATGCCCCTCAGGCCGACGAACATGTTCTGGCCCAGGGCTCCCACCCGGGGGAAGGTGTCCGCGGTGGTGGCGGCCACCCGTATCGGCGGATGGGGCTGCTGGTAGGGCTTGGGCAGCACGCACACGTTGTCGTACTTGTAGTATTGGCCTTCGTAGGAGAACCTGTCGTTGGTCCAGGCCTCGATGATGACGTCAAGGCACTCCTGGAACCGGGCCCGGCTCTCCTCGTAGGGAATGCCGTAGCCGTGATACGCCCGCGCGAAGCCGCTGCGCCCGACGCCGAAGTCGAAGCGGCCCTGGGCGACGTTATCGACGGTGGCCGCCTCTTCGGCCATGCGCACGGGGTGGTTCAGCGGCAGGACGCTTACTGCCATGCCCACCCGCAGCCGCTTGGTACGGGCGGCGATGGCGCTGGCCATGATGAGGGGGGCGGAGACGATGGAGGGCACACCCACGCCCATGGGGTCCAGGGCGCTCCTGGGGGCGGCGAAATGCCGCTCGGCAAGCCAGACGCCGTCCAGACCCAGGGCCTCGCCGGCGTCCACCTGGTCGAAGGCCTCCTGGAACGCCTCCGCCTGGGTGGCGCCCTCCCGGTAGTCACACTCCATCACGAGCCCAAAGTGCATGGAGAGCCCCCCTGTACCTGCGGGAGCCGACTACCCGAGAAGGCGTTCCTTCCGTGTACCCCGGCCCCCATGAACGGTCGAATTCGTAGCCACAGTAAAGCACAAAGCCCAATCACCGTCAAGGAAAACCCGCCCCCCTCACCTAGCCCTTGGTCGGTCTTGGCTGCGTGCCAGAATTGATGGCCACGGGCCGGCCAATGTATAATCTAGCCGGATCATCTAGCCGGAGACTCTCATGACTGATTGGGCCCTGCAGGACGCCAAGAACAAGCTCAGCGCTGGTCACCGCGGCGCTGGCCGGAGAGCCCCAGCGAGTGACGAGGCGCGGTCAGCCGGCGGTGGTCGTCCTGGCGGCGGCGGAGTACGACCGGCTCTGCCGCCTGGAGAGGTCTCACGCTCCGAGTCTGGGCGAGCTACTCCTCGAGATCCCCCAGGACGACCATGAATTCCGGCGGCTGTCTATTCTCGCCCGAGTCCCTCGTGTGGCCTGACCCAACCTATCGTTCCACGGCCCCAAGCGAGCAATCACCCAAGCCGTCGCCTCCCTGTTCCATAGTGACTCAAGCCCCGTTTGCGTGGAAACCACACCCCGGAGACCTCCGGGCGATAGCCGTTTCACCCCACGGTGGCCGTGTTATACTGGCCTCCCAGACTGCCGGGGAGGGTGATCATGGCGATCCGCAAGCGCATCGGCATCATGGTGCCCGCGACCAACACCACCGTGGAGCCCGACTTCCACCGCATCGCCCCTCCGGGGGTCACGATACACAGCCAGCGTCTGTGGCTCACCAACGCAGGCACAGGCAAGGAAGCCATGGACCAGATGAACGCCCAGCTCGAGGAGGGCGCCCGCCGCCTGGCCCAGGGCAAGGTGGAGGTGGTGAACATGACGGGCACCACCAACAGCTTCTACAGGGACCTGGCGTGGAGCGACGAGATGGAGCGCATCATGTCCCGGGGGGCCGGGGGCATCCCCGCGGTGGCCACCAGCCCGTCGGTGGTCCGCGCCCTCAACTACTTCGGCGCCAGGAAGATCTCCGTGGCGACCCCATACCCCGATTGGAACAACGGGCGCCTGAAGATATACTTCGAGTCGGCGGGCTTCGACGTGCTCAACGTGGAGGGCGAGCCCTGGGCCTCCAAGGCCGGGGCCCAGGGCATCAACGACCAGGACCCCGAGGTCATCGTCGACTTCGCCTCCGGGGTCTGCATGGATGAGGCCGACGTCCTATTCTGCCCCTGCACCGCCTGGCGCTCCATGGAGGCCGCGGCCGAGCTGGAGCAGCGCCTGGGAAAGCCCGTGGTCACCGCGGTCCAGGCCACCGCGTGGAGGACCTTCCGCAAGGCGGGCATCACCCAGTCCATTGCCGGAAACGGGAGCCTGCTGGAGCTGATGCCCCCGGTGGATGACTGACGGCCCATGGCGGGTGGGGCCCGTCCCCTCCGCGTGGGTCGCGCCACGGTGCACCGGACCCGTGAAACTATGCTGGCAGGAGGTCTCCCATGGCAGTCCGCAAACGCATAGGCATCATGATGCCCACCACCAACACCACCGTGGAGCCCGACTTTCACCGGGTTGCGCCCCCCGGCGTCACCGTTCACAGCCAGCACCTGTGGCTCACCACCCACGGCTTCGGCCCCGACGAGATCCGGGAAGCCATGGACCGGATGAACGACGAGCTGGAGGATGGCGCCCGGCACCTCGCCCAGGGAAAGGTCGAGGTCGTCAGCATGGTGGGCACCACCAACAGCTTCTACCGCGACCTGGCATGGAGCGACGAGATGGAGCGCATCATGTCCAGGGGCGCCGGTGGGCTGCCGGCCGTAGCCACCAGCCCCTCCGTCGTACAGGCCCTGCGGTCCTTCGGCGCCAGGAAGATCTCCGCCGCCACCCCCTATCCCGACTGGAGCAACGAACGCCTGAAGCTCTACTTCGAGTCCGCGGGCTTCCAGGTGCTCAACGTGGAGGGCGAGCCCTGGGCCTCCAAGGCCGGGGCCCAGCGCATGAACGACCAGGACCCGGAGACCATCGTGGAGTTCGCCTCCAGGGTGTGCAAGGACGAGGCCGACGTCCTGTTCTGCCCCTGCACGGGGTGGCGGGCTTTCGAGGCGGCTCCGGAGCTGGAGCAGCGCCTGGGGAAGCCGGTGGTCACCGCGGTCCAGGCCACGGCTTGGCGCGTCTTCCGCAAGGCGGGCATCACCCAGCCCATCGCCGGAAACGGACGCCTCCTGGAGCTGATGCCGCCCATCGAGGACTGATCTCGGGAGCCGGTTCCCCGCCAGCGCCGCGAAGGTCCCAACAACGCGACCGCGTCGGTCCCCGTCGCGGGTTCCCCTCCAGGAGCCCCGCAGCCTCTTCCGCATGACCCTCTGATTGGGCCATGTCAAGTTCGCCCAGGAGAAGGCGCAGGAGCTGTACGACGGGTACTACGGGGTCCCCATCGCCCTGCGCAGCGGCATATGGGCCATCAACGCCGACACCATCTGCGGCGAGTGGCACCCCATAGACGGCACCCCCTCCCACGTGATGTTCAACACGCTGATTCCCTGCGAGACCTCTTAAGGGCGCCGGGGGCGCCGGCGGACAGGCATCGGGAGACAGAGGAGTCCCCGCCGGCCGGCGGGGACTCCTTCATTTTGCCCACGTCCCAAGATTCACGCCTGAATCCAGGCCAGATTCAGGCCAAATTCAGGATTGACAAACCAATCTCGCTTGTGATAGATTTCTCCAAGTTTTGCCAGAAACAGGAGGTGACCCTTTGTCATACGGGACGATTCTGAAGGCCAAATACATGCTGTTCGCGCCGCTGCTGGTGCTTCTGCTGGTCGCCATGGCCTGCGGCGAGGAAGAGGCGACGACGGCCCCCGAGGCCACCATGGCCCCCGAGGCCACCATGGCCCCCGAGGCTACCATGGCCCCCGAGGCCACCATGGCCCCTGAAGCCACCATGGCCCCCGAGGCTACCGCCGTTCCCACGGCAATGCCCGAGGCTACCCCAGAGCCAGACGACGCCATGATGATGGAGCCGGAACTGGGCGGCACGCTGCGGGTGGCGCTGAACACCTTTGACAACGAGATCATGGACCCCCACGTGGCCGGAAAGAACATCGGCCTCTACGTCTTCAACCACTCCCAGGACTACCTCATGGGCATCGAGGTGGACAACACCCTCAGCAACGCCTGGGGCTGGGCCGACTCCTGGGAGCAGGTCGACGGCAGCACCTGGGACTTCACCTTGAAGTCGGACATCATCGACCACGACGGCGTGAACATCACCGCCGAGGACTGCCAGTGGAACATGGACCGGCTGTCCACCGACCCGGCGGCCGTCGGCGGGTACAACGTCTTCTCCGGCACCATGACCAACATATACGAAAGCACGGAGATACTGGACACCTACAAGTGCCGGATCCACCTGACCCAGGACTACGCCTTCATGTGGAACGTCCTCCCGCCCATAGGCGGCTCGGACGGGTACTTCTTCCCCAAGCACTCCTGGGTGGACAACGGCGGCACCGCCGAGGGATGGGCGGAAGCCGGCTACGGCGGGACCGGGTTCACCGACATGAAGGAGCACGCCCTCGGCCGGTTCGTGCGCCACGAGCGGTACGACGACTACTACGGCGACGAGGAGTTCCACTTCAAGTTCAGGGAGATGGAAGTAGTACTCTCCGCCGAGGATGCGCCCCGCCTGGCACTGGTAGCCACCGGCGCAGCCGACATCGCCAACATGTCCGGCCCCTACGTCGAGGAGATAAGGGCCGCCGGGCTGGAGGTGGACGGACCCAAGGCCGTGGACGTGGTCTACCTGGGAATCTACCAGACCTTCGATGAGGGTCACTGCACCAGCAAGCTCAACGTACGGAAGGCCATGAACCTGGCAGTGGACGCCGAGGCCATCCGGGCGGGCATCTGGCCTCCCGGCATCGTGCTTCCCGGCATCACCGCCTTCAGCAGCCCCCAGGACGAGAGCTGGAACCCGACCCTCGCCCCCTACGGCTACGACCCCGACGAGGCCAAGCGGCTTCTTGCGGAGGAGGGTTGCGAGAACTTCCGGTTCGACGCCTACGGGTATGACTTCGCCGCCGGCCCCGAGATGGCCGACATGGTGGACGCCATCGTCACCTACCTGGTGGCCGCGGGCATCGACGCCAGATTCACGCCCATCGACTGGGCCGCCAACTCCCAGAAGGTACGGAACCTGGAGTTCAGCGCCGAGAACGGCCCCGCCTCCGGCGGCGCCCACTGGCAGCTGGGCGGCAGGAACTTCGGCGACAAGATCCGAGTCCACGGGCTCTGCGGACCACAGGGCGGAAGCGTATGCAACCTCCCGGACCCCGAGCTCTGGAGGGACCGGTACCTGGAGTACGCCTCCATCATGGATAGGGACGTCAGGGTCGCCCGCGCCCAGGAGCTGAGCAAAGAGCTGTACGACCTGTACGTGGGCGTACCCATCGCCCTGCGCAACGCGGTCTGGGCCATCGATCCCAAGACCATATGCGACGACTGGAAGCCCATCGACGGCACGCCCGCGCACACCATGTTCAACACCCTGGTGCCGTGCGAGACCTCATAGGGTAACAGCGAGTACGCGGCAGGAAACCGCAGGAAGCCCCCGCCAGCCGGCGGGGGCTTCCTCTTTTTTGCCCCATCCTTGCCCACCCTCCGGGGCCAAGACTTCAGTTTGACAAACCAATCGGCCCTGTGATAGATTTCGCCAAGCTCTTGCGAGTGAAACGGATTCTTTCCATCGGAGGTGCTCCCTTGTCATATCGGACTATTCTGAAAGGCAAATACACCCTGTTCGTCCCGCTGCTGGTGCTTCTGCTGGTGGCCATGGCCTGCGGCGAGGAAGAGGCGACGACGGCCCCCGAGGCCACCATGGCTCCTGAAGCCACCATGGCCCCCGAGGCTACCATGGCCCCCGAGGCCACCATGGCTCCTGAAGCCACCATGGCCCCCGAGGCCACGGCCGTACCCACGGCCATGCCCGAGGCCACGGCGGAGCCGCCGCCCGACACGGGCGCGCCCAGGTTGGCCCCCAAGCTTACGGTGGCTCTCAACAGCTTTGACAACGAGATCATGGACCCCCACTATGCCGGTAAGAACGTGGGGATGTTCTCCTTCAACCACGCCCATGACTTCATGATAGGCGTGGAGGTGGACAACACCCTCAGCAACGCCTGGGGCTGGGCCGACGCCTGGGAGCAGGTCGACGGCAGCACCTGGGACATCGACATCCGGAAGGGCATGGTCGACCACGACGGCGTGGAGATCATGGCCGAGGACGGCGTCTGGAACGTCACCCGGTGGGCCTCCGAGGAGATCGCCGGCGGGTACAACGCCGTGTCCGGCGGGTGGAGGAACATCTTCAAGGACGCGGAGGCGCTGGACTCCCACAAGTTCCGGATCAACCTGCTCCAGGACTACGCCTTCGTGTTCAACATCATCCCGCCCATAGGCGGCGCGGACATGTACGTCTTCCCCAAGCACGCGTGGGTGGACAACGGCTCGACCCCCGAGGGGTTCGAGGAGGCCGGCTACACGGGGACCGGGTTCGTCGATATGGTGGACCGCAGTCTGGGACAGTGGGCGCGCCACGTCAGGTTCGACGACTACTACGGCGACGAGGAGTTTCACTTCGCCTACCGGGAGATGGAGATCCTGTTGTCCGCCGAGGAAGCACCTCGCCTGGCCCAGGTAGCGACGGGCCAGGTTGACATCGCCAACATGTCCGGCCCCTACGTCGAGGAGATAAGGGCCGCCGGACTGACGGTGGACGGTCCCAAGGCCGTGGACGTGGTCTACCTGGGAATCTACCAGACCTTCGATGAGGGTCACTGCACCCACAAGCTCAACGTGCGGAAGGCCATGAACCTGGCGGTGGACGCCGAGGCCATCCGGGCGGGCATCTGGCCTCCCGGCATCGTGCTCCCTGGCATCACCGCCTTCAGCAGCCCCCAGGACGAGGGCTGGAACCCGACCCTCACCCCCTACGGCTACGACCCCGAGGAGGCCAAGCGGCTTCTTGCGGAGGAGGGTTGCGAGGGGTTCCGGTTCGACGCCTACGGGTATGACTTCGCCGCAGGCCCCGAGATGGCCGACATGGTGGACGCCATCGTCACCTACCTGGTGGCCGCGGGCATCGATGCCAGATTCACACCCATCGACTGGGCCGCCAACTCCCTGAAGGTAAGGAACCTGGGCTTCAGCTCGGAAGACGGGCCTGCCTCCGGCGGCGCCCACTGGCAGCTTGGCGGACGGAACTTCGGCGATAAGATCCGAGTCCACGGGCTCTGCGGACCCCAGGGCGGCAGCGTATGCAACATCCCAGACCCCGAGCTCTGGAAGACCCGGTACCTGGAGTACGGCGCCATAATGAACAAGGAAGAGCGGGTAGCGCGCGCCCAGGAGCTTAGCAAGGAGCTGTACGATCTGTACGTGGGTGTGCCCATCGCCCTGCGCAACGCGGTGTGGGCCATAGACCCCGAGAAGATCTGCAGCGACTGGATGCCCATCGACGGCACTCCCTCGCACACCATGTTCAACACCCTGAAGCCCTGTGAGAGCCAGCTGGAATAGCCCTCTCCGGGCGTGACGGTACGAGGGACCAGAGGGCCCCGCCTGGTGGCGGGGCCCTCGACGTTTCCCGGAGCCGGCACGGCGTGAAGGCCGACTGCCCGCGTCACGGGAGACCGGACTTGACGGCTTCCGGGCTTTGGGCTAGATTCTGTACACGTACATCCGACTTGGAGTCCGCCATGCCCATATATGAATACGTGTGCTCATCCTGCCAGTTCAAGTTCGACCGGCTGCAGTCCATCGGGCAAGATGGCGCCGACTGCGACCGCTGCGGTCAGCCCGCCAGGCGGGCCATCTCCCTGTTCGCGGCCTTTTCGGCAGGAGAGGATGGCGCGCTGGGCC
>OZ219939.1:0-39248 GCA_964291465.2 Dehalococcoidia bacterium
GGGCCTCCACCACCTGGGGGTGTGCATGGCCGAGGAGGAGGGAGGCCGACCCCATGTGAAAGTCGATGTACTCGTTGCCGTCGACGTCCCACTTGCGCGGTCCCAGGCCCCTGGCGATGGTCAGGGGAAAGGGGAAGCCCGTGTAGCCGTCGTGGCCCGCCCCGCCCGAGGGGAAGAACTCCTTGAACTTCGGGGCCAGCTCGGCCGACTTGGGGTTCCTGCGCGCGTAGGCCTCGGCGATCGTCTCTGCCATGGGTCACCTCCTCGATCTTCCTGGTTTCCGGCCCCGGCGGACCGTGGGGCCGCCCCCGAGCCTGCTGCCCGGGTTGCCGCTAATGCTTCTGATAGTATACCGACCGCCGGAGGGGTTCACAACCGCACCGGCTCACGCCCTCAAGACACGCGGCAGCCGCTTCAGGTGCTCCAGGTCCATGGCCGAGGCGAAGACGTCCACGTGGGGGCGGGCCGCCTGGAGGCCCACGGTGAGGGGCTCGTAGCCGGGGGTGCCCATGAGCGGGTTCAGCCAGACCAGCCGGCGCACCCTGCGCTTTATCCTGCCAAGCTCCTCGGCCAGCGCCTCCGGCTTCCCTGTCTCCCACCCGTCGCTGAGCAGCACCACCGAGGTGCTCCGGTCCAGCAGGTGGGCGTGGTCCCGGTTCAGCGTGGCCAGGCACTCCCCGATGCGCGTGCCTCCCGACCAGTGGGACACTTGCTCGCCGACCCCGGCCATGGCCTCCCCGAAGGAGGGGGCCCTGAGCTGCCGGGTGACCCGGGTCAGGGACGTGGTGAACACGAAGGTCTCGATGCGGCCCGCCCGCTGCCCCAGCGCGTAGACGAGCTGGAGCAGCAGATTGGCGTAACGCTCCATGGAGCCGCTGCCGTCCAGCAGGACGAGCAGCCGGGGCACCCTGGGCGCCCGCCGCCTCCTGGGGACGTCGATGAGGTCTCCGCCGTGATGGAGGCTCATGCGGATGGCTGCTCCGCAGGTCCGGCGTCCCCTCCCTCTGCGGTGTGGCTTGCGGCGCCGGCCGGGCCTGGACGGCAGGGCCCGCACCAGGCGGGCCGCCAGGTGGAAGACCTCGTCCAGCCGGTCCCTGCGGAACACCGTCAGGTCGGGCCGGCCGGACACCTCCCGGGGGCTGGCCCCGGTGCGGAGTATGCCCACCGAGGGGCCGTCCCGGCCGGACTGGGAGCCGTCTCCGGCGCCCAGCCTGTACCTGGTGGGGACCATGGGTCCGGCCCTGGCCGGCGGCCGGCGTGCCCGCGTCCGGACCGGCCTCCGGGCTCCGGAGGGTCCAGAAGGCGTGGAAGCACTCGTCGAAGGTGGGCACTTCGTGGGGCCGGGACACCAGCAGAGCGCGCAGGCCCCAGTAGACCTGTTCCCGGTCCATGACGTCCACCAGGGTCCAGGCCCCGGAGGGCCGCGGCCGTCTCGCCGGCGCTCACCAGGAGGCCCCGGTCCCTGAGGGCGCGGCAGAACCCGCACCGTGTGGGAGACCAGGTCCGAGGGGTGGTATACCTCCTCGACAGTCACGGAGGGTGTCCCTTCGTCCCGGTCCCTGCCTGCCATGTTCAGGGCCGACTCAGGCCCTGGCCAGCATCTCTTCCAGGGGGGCTTCCCGGAACAGGCGCAGGTCGTCGGCGTCCTTGACCAGGCAGCCGAGGGTCTGCTCCACCGTCTCCCGGTCCAGGCGGTCCCGGTGCAGCATGACCACGGCCGAGGCCCAGTCCAGCGTCTCCGAGATGCCCGGGGTCTTCTCCAGGCCCTAGGCTCCGCACCTCCTGCATGAAGGCGCAGATGCGGCGCGCCAGCAGGTCTGAGATGCCCGGGACCTTGGAGGTGACGATGCGGAGCTCCTTCTCGAAGGACGGATAGTCCACCCACAGGTACAGGCAGCGGCGCCTCAGGGCGTCCGACAGGTCCCGGGAGCGGTTGGAGGTGAGGACTACCGTGGGCACGTTGCGGGCCTTCACCGTGCCGATCTCGGGTATGGTGACCTGGAACTCCGACAGGACCTCCAGCAGGAAGGCCTCGAACTCCTCATCGGCCCTGTCGACCTCGTCGATGAGGAGCACCGGGGCCCGCTCCTCCTGGGTCAGCGCGGCCAGGAGGGGGCGCTGGAGCAGGAACTCCTCGCTGAATATCTCCTGCTCCCGCTCCGAGGCGCTGCGGCGGGAGCCCTCATCCAGCTTGATCCACAGGAGCTGCTTGGGGTAGTTCCACTCGTAGAGGGAGGTGTTCACGTCCAGGCCCTCGTAGCACTGCAGCCGGATGAGGTTGGTGTCCAGCAGCCGGGAGAGGACGTTGGCGACCTCGGTCTTGCCCACGCCGGCTCGGCCTTCGATGAGGAGGGGGCGCTGCAGGGCCGCCGCCAGGTACACCGACGTTGCGATGGAGGCGTCGGCTATGTACTGCTCCCCCTCCAGCCCCTCCAGGACTTCCCGGACCGAGGCAAAGGGGGTCGCGGGCTCGCCGGCCATCTAGCCTCTCGCCGACTGGATGGCCCGCCACACCCGCTCGGGCTTGAGGGGCATGTCGACGTGCTTCACCCCCAGGGGCGGCGAGGGCGTCCATCACTGCGTTGACGAAGGCCCCGGATGCGGCTATCGTGCCCGTCTCCCCCGCTCCCTTGATGCCCAGGGGGTTGGTGGGAGAGGGGCGTCACCGTGCGGTCCACCTCGTAGGAGGGCAGCACGTCGGCGGAGGGAACGGCGTAGTCCATCATCGTCCCCGTCAGGAGCTGGCCCTGGTCGTCGTACACGGCCTCCTCCTGGAGGGCCTGGCCGACGCCCTGGGCAATCCCGCCGTGGACCATGCCGTCGACTATCATCGGGTTGATCACGTTGCCCACGTCGTCCACGGCGACGTAGCGGAGGAGCTTGACGTCGCCGGTATCCCCGTCCACCTCCACCACCGCCGCGTGGGTGCCGAAGGGCCAGGTGAAGTTGGGAGGGTCGAAGAAGCTGGTGGCCTCCAGGCCCGGCTCCATGCCCTCGGGCAGGCTGGCGGCCAGGTAAGAGGCCAGGGCCACCTCTCCGAAGGTCTTGGCGTTGTCCGGCGCGCCCCGGACGAAGATCTTGCCGTCTTCGTACACCATGTCCGCCTCGGCCGCTTCCAGGAGGTGGGCGGCCAGCCGCTTGGCCTTGTCCTTGATCTTGTCCACTCCCAGGTGTATGGCCGTGCCCCCGACGGCGGCGCTCCTGCTGCCGTAGGTGCCCGCGCCGAACTGGACCTGCGCCGTGTCCCCGTGGACTATGTCCACGTCCTCCATGGGGATTCCCAGCTCCGAGGAGGCGAGCTGGGCGAAGGTGGTCTCGTGCCCCTGCCCGTGGGAGGAGGCGCCGGTGTAGATGGTGACCTTCCCGGTGGGATGGACCCTCACCAGGGCGCTCTCCCAGAGGCCCGCCTGCGCGCCCAGCGCCGTGGCGATGGCCGAGGGGGCGGCCCCGCAGATCTCCACGTACGTGCAGAACCCGATGCCCAGGTGCCGGCCCTGCTTGCGGGCCTCCTCCTGCTCCTTCCGGAACGCCTGGTAGCCGACCATCTCCAGGGCGCGGTCGAAGGCCGCCTCGTAGTTGCCGCTGTCGTAGGCCACGCCGGTGGCGACGGTGTGGCCCTCGGCGAAGGGCGGCACCAGGTTCTTGCGGCGGACCTCCACCGGGTCCATGCCTATCTCCGCGGCGAACAGGTCCACCATCCGCTCCACGACGAAGGTGGCCTCGGGCCGGCCCGCTCCACGGTAGGCGTCCACGGGGGTCGTGTTGGTGAAGGTGCCGTACACCTTGCCGTATATGTTCGGCGTCTGGTACGGGCCGACCAGCATGAGCCCGAACAGGTAGCTGGGGATCAGGGGGGCCAGGAAGGAGAGGTGGGCGCCCATGTTGGCGTAGACGGTGCACCGGATGCCGGTGATGGTCCCGTCCCGGTTGCCCATGATCTCAACGTCCTGGATGTGGTCCCGCCCGTGGTTGGTGGCCACGTAGTTCTCCTGGCGGGTCTCGGTCCACTTGATGGGCCGCCCCAGCCGCTTGGCCGCCACGGCCACGATGATCTCCTCCACGTAGGGGCATATCTTGCTGCCGAAGCCGCCGCCCACCTCCGGCGCCACGACCCTGAGCTGGTGCTCGGGATGGCCCGTGGCTATGGACAGGGCCAGCCGGACGAAGTGGGGCACCTGGGTGGACGTCCACAGGGTTAGCTGGTTGCTGCCCGGGTTGTAGTCCACCACCGCGCCCCGGGTCTCCATGGCGTTGGGGATCAGCCGCTGGTTGATGACCCTCTGGCTGACCACCACCTCCGCCTGCCTGGCCGCCTCGTCGATGTCCCCCCCGGCCACCTCCCACTCCCAGGCGATGTTGTTGGGCGCCTCCTGGTGGAGCTGCGGGGCGCCGCTCTTGGTCGTCCCCTCAGCGTCCACCACCGCTGGCAGGGGCTCGTAGGTCACGTCCACCAGAGCGGCCGCGTCCACCGCGGTGCCGGGGTCCGAGGCCACCACGACGGCCACCGGCTCGCCCACGAACCGGACGTTGTCGTAGGCCATCGGCGGACGGGAGGTCTGCTTGATGTCCGGCAGGAGCCACGCCACGATCAGCGCCCCCAGCTCGTCCTTCAGGTCCGTGTTGGTGTACACCGCCACCACCCCCGGATGGCTCCTGGCCCGGGAGGCGTCTATGCCCTTGATCCTGGCGTGGCCGTGGGGGCTCCGGACCATCGCCGCGTGCAGCATGCCGAACAGCTTGATGTCGTCGACGTAGGTCCCCCGGCCGGTTATGAGCTTGGGGTCCTCACGGCGCTTGATGCTGGAGCTGACGGGAGCGCTGGTCATGGTAACCTCCTGCGTGTGGCCGGCCCCGGGTCTCCGCGGCCGGTCGTTTGTGGGGGCTGTGGGGCGGGGGCCCTACCAGTGCCAGGTGGCGTCGTGGGAGTCGTACAGGTCGGCCACCTCTTTGCGGCTCACGAGCTGGACTCCCCGGGCGGTCTCCCCCTCCTGGATGGGCGGCTGACCGGCCCAATGCACCTGGTACGCCCATATCCTAGGATAGGGCCGGGGTGGTGTCAATCCTCGCGGGGTCTCGCCCGAGGCGGCTAGGAGACCCCCGGCCCCCAGGTCTTGCCGAAATCGGCCCTGAACAGCACCTGCCCCGTCATGGAGCCCGCGTCCTGCAGCGCGATGTACACCGCCGACGGGCCCACCTCCTCGGGCGCCACCCGCTCGTGCCAGTCGTGCCGGGCCCACGGGATCACCGACGAGCCCTCGCTGGTCAGGCCGCCGGGGCTCAGCACGTTCACGGCGATGTTGTGCTCCCTCATCTCCTCCGCCAGGCAGAAGCTGAACATGTGCACTGCGGCCTTGGTGGGCGCGTAGCCCGAGCCCGCCCCGGGGGATGGGCCGTTGGCCGCCCGGGAGCCCACGTTGATGATGTTCCCGCCGCCCTGCTTCATCATGACGGGTATCACATGGCGGCACGTCAGGTAGGGGCCGCGGACGTTGGTGCCAAAGGACTGGTCCCACACATCCGGGGTCAGCTCCAGGAACGGGTAGCCTATGGCCATGACGCCGGCGTTGTTGACCAGCACGTCGATCTTACCGTACCGGTCCACGGTCTGCTCCACCATGGCCCTCACCTGCGCCTCGTCGGACACGTCGCAGGCCACTGAGAAGGCCTCTCCCCCGTCGGCTCGTATGGCCGACGCCGTGTCGTCGGGGGTGCCGGGGAGCCCGGTGGGCGACTGCCCCCGCGCCGACACCACCACCGACGCCCCCTCCCGGGCGAACTCCCGGGCCACGGCCCGGCCCAGGCCCCTGCTGGCGCCGGTCACGATGGCGACCTTTCCCTTCATCCTGTCCATGGCTCCTCCTTTTTCGCCGGCCGTTCCTAGGCGAAGCGTTCCCGGGCCCAGCCCCGGTCGAATTTCGCCGCCCGTTCCTAGGCGAAGCGCTCCCGGGCCCAGCCCCGGTCGAAGGGTGTCCAGAAGAACGACGTGAGCTTGAGGGAGCGGAACATCCACGCGCCCTCGACCCTGACGTACTCCTCGTCGTAGCGGGCCGACCCCCACACCGCCCTGTCCCCGTCGGCAAAGGTGCACGGCTGGAACAGGTACCAGGCCCCCCGCGCCGTATCGCCGTCGACCTCGATGATGGGGTTCATCACCATGTGTATGGCGAAGGGCAGCCGCAGGGGCGCCCGTTGGAAGAACGCCCGTATCCCCTCCCGGCCTTCGGCCCTGCCCCTGAGTCCCCCGTCCCACACCGCGTCCTCGGTGAAGAGGCCGGCGATGCCGTCGGCGTCGTAGCCGTCGTCGCAGTAGGCGCAGTACCGGGCCTTCAGGCTTCTGATGGCCTCCACGTCCTCCAGGACCTGGAGGCGCCTCTGCAGCTCCTCCATTGTCGCCACGCCCCACCTCCAGCCGGTGTTCGGCCCGTGCTCTTCCTCGGCCCCTTCGCTACATGTCGGCGAACGGGGTCTTGGCCCACCCCTCGTCGAAGGGGGTCCAGAAAAAGGACGTCAGCTTCCAGCTGCTGATCTTCCACTCCCCGTCCACCCGGGCGTACTCCTCGTCGTACCTGCCCGATCCCCACACCGCCCGGTTTCCGTTGATGAAGGTGGCCGCCTGCAGGAGGTACCAGGTGCCCTTGCCCGCGTCGCCCTCCACCTCGATGATGGGGTTGTTGACATAATGCACGGCCAAGGACATCCAGTTGGGCGAGTTGGTGAAGGCCTGCCGTATGGCCTCCCTGCCCTGGATCTTCTCTCCCAGGGGCCCGGGGTCGAAGACGGCGTCCTCGGTGAACAGGCCGGCTATGACCCCGGCGTCGTAGGGGATGTCGGGGTCGGCGTTGATGTCGCAGGCTTCGGCGTAGAGGACCTTCATCTTCCTGATGGCCTCCACGTCCTCCAGGGCCCTGACCCGCTTCTCCAGCTCCTCCAGGCCCATAGCTGCCCTCCCTGGCTGCTCCAACCGGGGCCCGAGCCTGGGCCCAAGCCGGGGCCCGAACTAATGGATATGGTGCTCGTCCCCACCGAGCGGGGTGCCACCAATATACCCCAATACACCGCGCTTGACAAAGGAGCCCCTTCCCATAGAATAGTGCCCATACGCCTGCCCCGCCGTCCCCGGCGCGCGGGCGGCGGACTCCAAGCTCCCGACGGAAGGCCGGTGCCCCACATGGCCCGATTCGACGAGTACGCAGACCGGTACCAGAGCATCGCCATGGAGAGGCGGGACGGCATCCTGCAGATGACGTTCCACACCGACGGCGGCCCGCTCAAGTGGGGGGAGATCCCCCACAGGGAGTTCGGGTACGCCTTCACCGACGTGGGCAGCGACACCGAGAACAAGGTCATCATAATCACGGGCACCGGCGACGACTACTGTGCCGAGTACCCGGTGGAGGGGGTGGCCCCAGGAGCCAGCCCATCCAGTGGGACACCATCTACTGGGAGGGCAAGAGGCTCCTGCTCAACCTGCTGGACATCGAGGTGCCTATAATCAGCGCCGTCAACGGCCCCGCCCTCTACCACGCGGAGATACCCCTCATGTCGGACATCGTGCTCGCCTCGGAGAACGCCTCCTTCCAGGACGCCCCACACTTCCCGGCGGGGCTGGTGCCCGGGGACGGGGTCCACGTGGTGTTTCCCCTGCTGATGGGCCTGAACCGGGCGCGGTACTTCCTGCTAATGGGCCAGACCCTGTCCGCCAGGGACGCCCAGGAGCTGGGGCTGGTCAACGAGGTGCTCCCCAGGGACCGGCTGATGGACCGGGCCTGGGAGGTGGCCGGGCAGCTCGCCCGGAAGTCCCCCCTCACCCTCCGGTACACACGGACGGTTCTCACCATGCAGCTCAAGCGGCAGATGCAGGAGATGCTGGGCTACGGCCTCCAGGTGGAGGGGCTGGCGGCCCTTCAGGACTCGCCGAGATAGGCCCGTTCCCCGCCCCGCCACCGGGGAGCCCGGTGGGGCGAGGCCGGGAGAAAAGCCGGGAGGCCACATGAGCGACAGAAGGCTTCCGACCAGGGAAGAGGTGCTCTCGTACCTGAAGGAGCGCCGCAACTGGGGCCGGTGGGGCGCCGACGACCAGGTGGGCGCCATCAACATGGTCACCGCCGAGAAGCGGGTGGCCGCCACCAGGCTCGTCCGCACCGGCCGGACCGTCTCCCTGAGCAGGTACTTCCCCAAGACCCGCGCCCCGGGCAACGTCAACCCGGCCCAGCACTACATGTTCACCGCCAGCCGGGGCAGCGGCGGCGGCGCCATGGACTACTACGGCATCTCCTACCACGGCCGGGCCGCCACCCACATCGACGCCCTGTGCCACGTTTGGGACGACAACGGGATGTGGAACGGCCGGGACCCCCGGCGGGAGATCACCTTCGACGGCGCCACCTGGGGCGCCATCGACGTTTGGGAGGGCGGCATCTTCACCCGGGGAGTGCTCCTGGACATCCCCAGGCTCCGCGGCGAGCCCTACGTGACCCAGGAGAAGCCCGTCCACGGATGGGACCTGGAGGACGCCGCCAGGGCCCAGGGCGTGGCCATCGAGCCCGGGGACGCGGTGGCCGTGTACAGCGGCCGGGAGAAGTGGCAGGCCGCCCACCCCGAGAACACCTACGGCACCCAGGGCAGGCCCCTGGAAAGCAAGCCCGACGACTGCGCCTACGGCCAGGGCCCGGAAAAGCCGGGCCTCCATGCCTCGTGCCTCCCCTTCCTGCGGGACAACGACGTGTCGGTGCTGGCCTGGGACATGATGGACCTGGCCCCCGACGGGTACGACCTGCCCTGGTCCGTGCACGGGGCCATCTTCGCCTATGGGATAGCCCTGCTGGACAACTGCCTCCTGGAACCCCTGGCCGAGGTGTGCCGGGAGGAGGGCAGGTACGAGTTCATGCTGACCGTGGCGCCCCTGAAGGTGGCCGGCGGGACCGGCTCCCCGGCCAACCCCATCGCCATGTTCTAGGAATAGCCCGAATAGGCCCGCTGGCCGTCCACGAGTGGGCGGGGATTCCTTGCCCGCGCGGAGCGCGGGGTGGAAGGGTGGGCGGAATAGCCCGGGAGGGGCCTAGGTTGTTCGGAGCATCCCTGGGAGCCCGGCCCTCCTCCAGGAGCGCGGAGGGACCACCCGGCCAGGAGGCTTGCCCGGCCAGGAGGTTTAGAGGATATGGAGAGAAAGCTCCCCAGCCACGACGAGGTGCTCTCGTACCTGCGGGACAGGTCCAACTGGGGCCGCTGGGGCCCCGACGACGAGATGGGCGCCCTCAACCTGGTCACCCCCGAGAAGCGGGTCTCCGCGGCCCGGCTGGTCCGCAGCGGCCGGGCCGTCACCCTCAGCCGCTACTTCCCCAAGACGCCGGGGCTCGGGAACCCCCACCCGGCCCAGCACTACATGCAGGTCATTGACCGGGAGCTGGGAGACGGCGGCGGGGCCCTGGACTACTACGGCGTCTTCTACCACGGCCGCACGGTGACCCACATGGACGCCCTCTGCCACGTGTGGGGGTCCGAGGGGATGTGGAACGGGCGGGACCCCAAGGTCGAGGTCGGCTACGAGGGCGCCCGTTTCGGCGGCATCGACAAGTGGGCCGAGGGGCTGATGACCCGGGGCGTGCTCCTGGACATCCCCGGGCTGCGCGGAGAGCCCTACGTGACCCAGGACGAGCCCGTCCACGGCTGGGACTTGGAGGATGCCGCCAGGGCCCAGGGGATAACCGTGGAGCCCGGCGACGCCGTCGCGGTCTACTGCGGCCGGGAGAAGTGGCAGGAGGCCCACCCAGAGGACGTCTACGGCACCATCGACCCCAAGACGAAGCCGGGCCTGCACGCCTCGTGCCTCCCCTTCCTCAGGGACAACGACGTGTCGGTGCTGGCCTGGGACATGATGGACCTGCAGCCCGAGGGCTACCGCATCAGCCTGCCTGTCCACGCGGCCATATTTGCCTACGGCATCGCCCTGCTGGACAACTGCCTCCTGGAGCCCCTGTCCGAGGCCTGCCGGGAGGAGGGGCGCTACGAGTTCATGCTCACGGTGGCGCCCCTTAGGGTCGAGGGCGGCACGGGCTCCCCCGCCAACCCCATCGCCACGTTCTGATCAACCCGAGAATGGTCTGAACGAGCCCGCCGGCTCTCCACCCGTGGGCGGGGGGGCCTTGCCCTCCTGGGCGCGCGGGGAAACGAGCGAAAAGGTGCTGACTCCCGTCGGGGGTTCCTTGCCCGCGCGGGGCGCGGGGCCCGGGTTGACTCGACGACCCGGGTAGGCTCAACAACTCGGGGAGAGGTCTGAGGGTACAACGGAGACAGGACACTAGCTATCAGGAGGCGGAAATGTCAGAGAGAAGAGTACCGACCCGGGAAGAGGTCATGTCCTATCTGACGGACCGGAACAACTGGGGGCGCTGGGGCCCCGACGACGAGCGGGGCGCCATGAACCTCATCACCGACGAGAAGAGGGTCGCTGCGTCGCGGCTGGTCCGCACCGGCAGGACCGTGTCCATGAGCCGGTACTGGAAGACCGGGGGAGTGGCGGGCAACCTGTACCCGGCCCAGCACTACATGAAGGCCAGCTATCGCCACAACGAGGGAGACCGGGGCTCGGCCTCGGACTTCCTGGGGGCCTTCTACCACGGCAGGGCCTTCACCCACATCGACGCCCTGTGCCACGTATGGGGCGCCGACGGCATGTGGAACGGCCGGGACCCCAAGGAGGAGCTGACCTTCGACGGGTCCAAGTGGGGAGGCATCGACGTCTGGAGCGACGGCGTCATCACCCGGGGCGTGCTGCTGGACATCCCCAGGCTGCGGGGCGTGCCCTACGTGACCGAGGACAGGCCCGTCCACGGCTGGGACTTGGAGGACGCCGCCAAGGCCCAGGGGATAGCCATCCAGGCCGGGCGACGTCGTCGCGGTGTACAGCGGCCGGGAGAAGTGGCAGGCCGACCACCCCGACGTGACCTACGGCACCCAGGAGATACTGGACGACCTGGTGAGGATCAGCAAGCCCGGCCTCCACGCCTCCTGCCTCCCCTTCATCCGGGACAACGACATATCGGCCCTGGCCTGGGACATGATGGACGCCTACCCCGACGGCTACGACTTCCCCAACCCGGTGCACTGCGCCATATACGCCTACGGCATCTCGCTGCTGGACAACTGCCTGCTGCAGCCCCTGGCCGAGGCCTGCCAGGAGGAGGGCCGCTACGAGTTCATGCTCGTCGTGTCGCCCCTCAAGGTCCAGGGCGCCACCGGCTCTCCTGCCAACCCCCTGGCCGTGTTCTAGCCGCGTCTCGTCCCCTTGGCCAAAGCTTGGTCAGGCTGCTCTCCGGCCGGTGACGGAGACGAGCCGGTCCAGGGTGGGTAGGTCAGGATGACTGGAGGCTGGCTAGCCGTTCGTGGTAGTGTGACTCCATCTGCCGGTGGACCTCACGAATCTGGTCCAGCTCTCCGGCGATGCGGCCCAACACGTTCCCGGGAAGGACCATGAGCAGCAGCTCCTCCGGCAGGCCCGTGTTGATTCTCATGCCCGTGCATCCGTAGGACTGGGCCGGCCGGCCGTCGGCCAGGGCTATCGGGATGGCGCCGCACCCCGGCCGGCCCAGAATCCCGGCATGGCCCGCGGCCCAGTCCATAAGGCCGAAGCACTCGCTCATCACCATGGCCTGCCTCGGCGTGAGCCAGAGCAGCACCGCCGTTGGCTCCAGGGGGAACTGCTCCAATGGCCCGTAGACAATGCCGGTGGAAGCCCGGTCGACCTTCGGGACGTGCTCCACCTCTTCTTCTCGCACGTAAGACAGGCCGCACATCATTCCCACCGCGTCCTGCAGCTGCGCCATCTGCTCCTCCGGCAGCGGCAGCCCCATGACCATGGCTCCCAGGGGGCAGTTGAAATGGTCTTCCGCGGCTGCGTAGAAGACCCTCTCCTCCGCCCGGCGCCAGAAAGCGCAGCTGGAGGGCTCCACGGTATCGGCCCTGGGTACGCCGGCCGGAGGCTCGTCCACGAAGGCCAGTGCTACCGGGGGAAAGCGCAGGTCCAACTCCGCTAACAGCAGCCTGGCCTGTTCCGAGTATTTCATGTATGGTGCTCTCCGTTCCCTGCGAGATAGGCGGGGGCCTGGGCTCGATTATATCATTTCCTCATCCCATGTCATCGGCCGAGGGGCCGTGCAGACGTGGGCGAAACGCGGTATAATCGGCGCCTACCATCGGTAGACGACTGTGCCCTCGGGGGTAACCTATGGCGAAGATGATTCGTGGATATCCTGCCACATCCGACCGGACTCGCGGCTGGCTACGATACCTGTACCGGAAGGCCACGACTGAAGACAACTGGGACAAAGAGGGACAGCCCCATCCACATTGGGACGCGATTACCAACGAACCCATTGGGTCATGGCACAGGATGGACCTTGAGGTTACCAGCTTCGCGATCCCGCTGATGGCCGACACCACCCCTGCCTGGCGTGAGGTGTACGGCAGGATACTCGACGAGATGCTGTACAGGCATACCGGATACTGGGCGGCCAAGGACTGGCTCGACCAGATAGGCCCCGACCCCAGACGGGCCAGTTACCAGGAGAACTGGTACGACTTCGGCATTCCCAAGCACCTTAGAGGCCAGTACGACGTCCCCGGCTGGACGGCCAACGGAGTCGAGCCTTGGGGCCTTCAGATGGACCCCATAGGAGCGGACGGGAACCTGAACTTCAAAGGGTGGTTCCTGATGATGTTGGGGTTCCACCTTTACGTGACCGGGGATGAGAAGTGGGACCAGCCCTTCGACCTGATACGCGACGGGGAGAACACCTTCACGTGGTCGCATACCTCCATCGCCGACCACCTGGCGCGCCAGTGGTCGAAGGTCTCCGAGGGCTGCCATTGAGAGAACACAAAGATCTGGCCACATTGACTGGCCGGAGCCGGCCTCGGTCTGAGGCTTACGGACATACTCTACGGGACCGACCATCACCGGGTGTTCAACAACTGGTGGGAACAAGCTAAGGACATCTACGGACTTCGGAGCATAACGGGGTCGGCTCGGGACTCGTCGGTCTTCATGTACGACCCTCTCATCGATTACCGGTTTATGACGAATGCGGGCGGGCACCTCCTGCTGGCTCACGGGCTTCTGGGCCATAAGCATGAGGATGCCAGGTTGCTGTTCAAGGGAGCCGCCCAGTTCCTGGGTTGGAACGACTCTGGGGAAGTGGTGGACAGCACGACGGACCTCAAGACCCTTGAGCCTACCCCCAAGGGCACCATCCTCGGACTGGTCTTGGCCAGGGAGTTCGGCGAGGATGCAATCTACGCCAAGCTAAAGGCCCATGCGGAGGAGAAATACGAGCCTACATGGGATGAGGCGTCGGGCGAATTCACCTGGGGATTCGGCCTCGACGAGCCTTACCCGCGCGGCCAATACAACGGGCAGATGGCCGAAGCCGAGGCTGTCTCTCGCGACGCCACATGGCGCATCTACAACGAGCCCAATCTAAAGAAGTTCATCGAGCCTACGGTATACGGCGTGGACTTTCCAACCGTCTGCCTGTCTCAGGCTTACTACGATGCCGACAAGAAGTGCCTGGTGGTGGCCACGGACAAGGGACTGCCGGCGGCTTCCGGAAGGCCGACGTCCTTCCGCGTGACCAACGTAAATCCCAATGACTGCCTCGTAACCGTCGATGGGGAGATATCCGAGGGCTGGAGGGCGGTGGACGGGGACATCGAAATCCGGACCACCGTGGCCGAGCATACCTTCCTGGTCCATGCTCAGGCCCGGTAGAGGGCCCGCCACATCTCCCCCGCTATACCTCGGCAAGGAAGGGGCGCCATGACCACGCTGACCGACAACAGGCCCGACGACTTCGATGCCTACTGGGCATTCGTCCAGGAGGAGCTGGCCGCCGTGCCGGCGGCCCCCGAGGTGGACGAGCTACCCCTGCGCTCCACCGACTACGCCGATGCCTACGTCGTCCACATGGCCTCCATCGGCCCCTACCGCATCTTCGCCCACCTGAGCATCCCCAAGGGCGAGGGCCCCTTTCCCACCCGCTACTACCTGGCCAGGTACGGCAGCGTCGTGGAGCAGATACCCCAGGGCTTCACCAACGCCCAGCGCCGGGAGTACGTCACCTTCTCCGTGGGCGTCAGGGGCCAAAGGGGGGCCGACCAACCCTTCGCCGCCGCCTTCCCGGGCCTGCTCACCCACGGCATCTCCGACCACTGGTCGTACGTCTACCGGGGCATCGTGGCCGACTGCCTGAGGGCGCTGGAGTACCTGGTGACGCGGCCCGAGGTGGATGCAAGCAGGGTGGTCGCCATGGGCGGCGACCTGGCCTTGATGACCGCCGCCCTGGGCTCCGGCCTCACCCACCTGGTCTGCACCCCGGCCATGTTCTTCGCCACGGCGGACACCGCGCCGCGGACGGAGGCGTACCCGCTCCAGGAGGTCAACGACTACCTGCGCCACGACCCCGCCCAGCGGGACGCCGTGGCACGCACCCTCTCCTACTTCGACCTGCGCTGGTTCGCTCCCAGGGTGTCCGTGCCCTCCCTGGTCATGACCGAGGGCGACGGCGACCTGCTCAGCGCCGACGCCCTGGCCCCCCTCACCTCGGCCATGGGGACCGCCCCCGAGGTGAACAAGACCCGGTACTCGGGCTTCAAGGACAACGTGTACGCCGAGGAGTGGGTCACCCGCCGGTTTGGCCTGGCCGGGACCGTCCTCCCGGCCCACTGGCAGGGGTAGGGGGCGCGGGCTACGGCGTCAGCAGCACCTTGCCGAAGAAGTCCCTGGAGTCCACCAGCCGGTGGGCCTCCGCTGCCTGGGACAGGTCCAGGACCCGGGAGACCACGGGCCGGAAGATGCCCTGGAACACCATCTCCATCACCCTGATGAGCTCCGGCCGGGTGGCCCCGCTGGAGCCCAGCAGCCGGTACTCGTTGCGGAAGAAGGGGATGATGTCGAAGGGGACCACCTCGCCGCTGTGGCCCCCCACGGTGACGATGGCACCGTCCCTCTTGAGGCACTCCAGGCTCTTGGTGAACACCTCTCCGCCCACGTGCTCCATCACCAGGTCGACTCCCCGGCCTCCCGTCAGCTCCCTCACCCGCTGGGGAAACTCCTCCCTGCTGTAGTTGATGGTATGGTGGGCGCCCATCTCGGTGGCCCTGGCCAGCTTCTCGTCGGTGCTGGCGGTGGTGATGATGGTCGCCCCGGCGTGGCGGGCGATCTGGATGGCCGCGCTGCCGATGCCGGACCCGGCGGCCTGGATCAGCACCGTGTCCCCGGCCCGCAACCCTCCCCGGTTGATCAACACGTGCCACGCGGTGCCGAAGGCGATGGGCACCGCCGCCGCGTCCTCGAAGGGCACGTGGTCGGGCAGGGGCCGCAGGGCCGACACGGGCAGGGTGACGAGCTGGGCGTAGCCCCCCGGCACCCGCCGGCCCCGGTCGCCTCCCTGGACGCACAGGTTGTCCCGGCCGCTCATGCAGTATTCGCAGGACCCGCAGGGTATCCGGTTGAACACCCAGACCCGGTCCCCCTCTTTGACGCTGCCCCCGCCGCCGCGAAGGGCGGCCACCTCCCCCGAGTACTCCAGCCCCAGGGTGTGGGGGAAGATGATGGGGAACCGGGACACCCCGGCGCGCATGTCCAGGTCCACGTGGTTCACGCCTGTGGCCCGGACCCGGACCAGCGCCTCCCCCGGCTCGGGCTCCGGGTCGGGGGCCTCTTCGTAGGTGAGGACCTCGGGTCCTCCGAACTCGCGGAACCAGGCTACCTTCATCGCCTACCTCCCTTGGGCATGGGATACATCCCTTGCGTCGCTGATTTGGGGTCCCGAATATGGGCGGCCCGCCGCGTCCGCTACTCCTCCAGGGGCAGGCTCGTGCTCTGGGGGATGATCCCCATCTGGCGGAGCAGGTCCGCGGCGTCCCAGTACGAGTGCCACTCCTTCACCTTGCCGTCCTGGATGCGCCAGACGAAGCACACCCGGACGGACATGTGCTTGCCCGTGGGCGGGAGGCCCAGGTATGTCCCCTGCTGGGTCCCCCCCATCACTCCCTCGAAGCAGACGTAGTCGCCGTAGGCGAAGATGTTGTCCTCCCTGTAGTACTGGTCGGGGAAGGCCGTCCAGGCCATTCCCCACGCCGCCGCCAGCCCCTGGGGCCCCCGGACCACGCCCTGGACCGGGATCATGTCCAGCACGCTGTCCTCGGCGTAGAAGGACGTTCCCTTCCGGATGTCGTGGGCCCGCATGGCGTCCAGCAGGCTCTTCACCAGCTCCAGGTTCTTCTCGGTTGACATCGCTCCTCCTTACGTTCGTGCGTTTGCTCTGTCTTTGGCTGTTTGTGGCGGTATCCCTGGCCTCGCGGGGTATGTCGGCCTCCTGGCCATCAGGAACAGGAACCCGCTTAGGAGTCCCAGCGCTCCCAGTACCGAAAAGGGTATCGTATAGCTGTCCCGGATGTCGAACAGGGCCGCGGCGAAGAGGGGCGCCACCAGGGTCAGGATGTACAGGGGCGCCGTGGAGATGCCGGTTATCGTCGCGAAGGCCCGTTTCCCGAAGTAGTCGCCCCGGATGGCGGTGACCAGGGGGTTGCGGCCCCCGTTTCCGAACCCGAAGACCGCGGCGAATATGAACCCCGTGGCCGCGCCGTCCACCCCCACGGCCAGGGTGAAGCCCGCCCCCTGGATGCTGGCGAAGACGAACAGCGCCAGGTGCTTGGGGACCCGGTCCCCGACGTAGCCTCCCAGCAGGGCCGATCCTGCGCCCACCCCCATCGCCGCCGCCCACACGTAGGAGGCCATCTGGAGGGACAGCCCCTGGTCGGTGAGCATGGGCACCATGTGCACCGACATGGTGGCGATCATCATCGCGCACAGGCCGTGGCCCAGGGAGATCAGCCAGAAGGAGGGGGTGCGCATCGCCTCCCTGGCGGTGAACTCCGGCGCGTCTCCCCCGGTGACCCGCACGGCCGTCCCCGTCGCCGGCTCCTGTGCCGGGCCCCCGGACGGCGGGTCCCCGTCGGGCCGCAGGCCGTACTCCTCGGGGGAATTCCGGATGAGCCTGCTGATGGGCCAGGCAATGGCCAGGAAGACGATGCCGATGCCCCGGGAGGTGACCTCCCAGCCGGAATGGTCCGGGTTCACCGCCCACGCCAGGATGGGCACCAGGGCGATGCCGCCGATGAAATATCCCTCGCCGGCCACCGCCATGGCGATCCCCCGCTTGCGCACGAACCACCTGTTGACCGAGGCCATCAGCGGGAGGTAGGTGCCCGCCGCGGCGCCGAACATGATGACGGAGTAGGCGACGTAGAACATCGCCAGGTTGGTGGTGTAGCTGAAGAGCATGAACCCGCCGCCGATGATGAGCATCCCCGTCAGCACCATGCGCCGGGAGCCGAACCGGTCGGTCAGGTAGCCCAGCACGGGCCCGATGAAGCTCCCCTCCAGCTGGGCCAGGGAGAAGGCCCCGGTGAGCTGGGTGCGGGACCAGCCCATGGGGCCCTCCAGCGCCTTCACCCATATCCCCACGCCCGACCATATGGGGCCGCTGCCCATGCCGTTGATCACGATCGTCAGGGCAACCATCCACCAGCCGTAGAAGGGGGCCCGGAGGCGGGGCAGCGGTCGCGTGCCGGGGGTCATCTGCGCGGGTCTCTCGGCGCGGTCGTCGGCGGCTGGGAGGCGGCCGGGCGGCTGGCGCGGCGCCGGCAGGGGAGCCGGCGGGGGGTCAAGGGCGGCGGCACCCTCAGTTCAGGCGGAGGCCGCCATCGACGTTGATGGACTGGCCGGTGATGTTCCTGGATAGGTCCGAGGACAGAAAGACGGCCAGATTGCCTATGTCCTCGGGGGTCTGCTCCCGTTGGAGGGGGACGGTCCTCTGGACCGTGTGCTCGAAGAACCCCCTGGCCGCCAGCCCCTCGGGGTTTTCCGCCTGCGAGCCGCCCCGTCTGACGGCGATCCTCTCCCACATGGGCGTCCACAGGGACCCCGGGCAGATGGCGTTTACGTTGATGCCGTAGGGCGCCAGCTCCAGCGCCGACGCCTGGGTGTAGCTGATGACGCCGGTCTTGGACACGGCGTAGGGCGGGTTCTCGGGACTCCCCCGCCTGCCGGCGATGGAGGCTATGTTGACGATCTTCCCGTACCGCCGGTCCTTCATGCCGGGCTTGACTGCGCCCGTCACCCGCACCACGCCCTTCACGTTGACCTCGTAGATCATGTCCCAGTCGTCTTCGTTGGCCTCGGCCCGCTCCTCGAATCCGGGAGCGGCGTATATCCCGGCGTTGTTCACCAGGACGTCGATCCGCTGGAACCGGGCCGTCACCTCCGCGACCATCCGGTCCACCGAGGCCTGGTCCGTCACGTCTAGGCGGCTGGTCATCGACCGGCGGCCCAGCTCTGCGGCCTCGGCCGCGACCGCCGCGGCGTCATCAGGGTTGACGTCGGCCACCACCACGTCGGCGCCGTTCCTGGCCAGGGCCAGCACGATGCCCCGTCCGATCCCTCGTCCTCCGCCGGTAACGACCGCTATCTTGCCGGTGACGTCCATCTGTGGCTCCTGAATGCTGGCGCCGGGGTGGTTAGGACAGGGAGCTCTCGATGCGCAGGGCCCAGGGCTTGAGGATGGCGTAGAGGGCGTCATTGATGGGGGTGGGCACCCCGGCCTCCCGCCCCATGCGGGACACGGTGCCGTTCATGCCCTCCAGCTCCACCTGCCTGCCCTCCAGGAAGTCCTTGGCCAGGGAGGACCTGCCCTGGGGCGGGAAGCGGTCCAGGGAGTCCATGGCCCAGTCCAGGGAGTCGTCGGCGATGGGCGCTCCCCTGGCCCGGCCCACCGCCAGCGCCTCCTCTATGGCCCCCTGGATGAGCGCCCGGGTCTCGGGCACGTTCCGCATCTCCTCGTACACCGAGTTGGTGGCCGAGCACACGGCGGCGGACCCGGCGATGTAGGAGAACTTCTTCCACAGCATGGCCATCATGTTCTCCTCCAGGGTCACGTTCCAGTCCGCCTCCTGGAACACCTGGAGCAGCCGCCGGCACCGGTCGCTGACGCCCGGCTGGATCTCCCCGAAGGAGGCGGCCCCCGGCCCGCCCTGGCTCACGACACCGGGCTCGACGACACGGCCCTCCATGTAGCACGACCCTATGATGACCCTGGCGTCCCCGAAGGCCGCGGCGAGCTGCTCGTAGTTGTCGATGCCGTTCTGCAGGGTCAGCACCATCGACCCGTCGCCCATCATGGGCCGCACCTTCTCGATGGCGGCGGCGTTCTGGTACATCTTGACGGCGAACAGGACCAGCTCCTGCTCCCCGGCCTGCGAGGTATCGTCCAGGGCCCGCCCGTTGACCGTGAACGTGCCGTGGTTGACGCTCTCTACCCTCAGCCCCCTGTCCCGGATAGCCGCCAGGTGGGCCCCCCTGGCAACGAAGGTCACGTCGTGTCCGGCCCTGGCCAGGAGGCCGCCGAAATAGCCCCCGGTGCCGCCGGTGCCCATTATCGCTATCTTCATGGCTGTGCCGCCTTCCCGAGGCGCCGGTCCGGCCCGGCCCTCGTGCATCGCCCATCATGCACCGGCGGGGTTGGGCTGTCAACCCGGCCACCGTCTCCCTGTCTGGCACTACTCGGCATCTCACCTCCCGTCGTCCCGGCGAAGGCCGGGACCCAAGGTGGGTGGGGTGGCCTCCCGCTCGCGAAGGCCGTTGCATGACCGTCATACCCGCGAAAGCGTGTAACCAAATCCGTCTTCCGGATGCGTGGCCTTCGCGCCCGCAAGCGCCGTGGTATACTTTGACCCAACGGCCTGACCAATTTAACTGGAGGTGAGAACGATGTACGACCTGCTGCTAAAGGGGGGCACGGTACTGGACCCATCCCAGGGGATTGACGGGCCGGTGGACGTGGCCATCGCCGACGGCAGGATTGCCCTGGTGGCCCCCTCCATAACCGAGACCGAGGCCGCGCGGGTCATCGACGTCTCCGGCAAGGTGGTGGCCCCCGGGCTCATCGACGTCCACGCCCACGTGTACCAGCCCAAGCGCAACCCGGTGCACCCCGACGCCGCCGGCGTCTGGGGCGGCGTGACGACTTTGGCCGACGCCGGGGGCGCGGGCCCGGCCAACTTCCCCGAGTTCTGCGAAGTGGTCTTCCCCCAGGCCCACACCCGCGTCTACTCGTTCCTCAGCGTGTTCCACGACAAGAGCGACCCCATGGCCCAGTCCGAGGAGGACATCGACGTCCAGGGCGTCGTCCGGACGGCCCTGGCCAACCCCGACGTGGTCAAGGGCGTGAAGTGCCTGGTGTACCCGCGGACGGTGCAGACCCTGGGCCTGAAGCACGTCCAGGCGGCCAAGACGGCGGCCCGGGAGGCGGGCCTCAGGGTCATGATGCACATCGGCGACATCGGCCCCAAGAGCCAGGTGCCCACCCCTCCCGAGGTGGTCGCCGACGCCCTGGGGATGCTGGGGGAGGGCGACATCGTCACCCACATCTTCACGCCCCTCACCGGCGCGGCCCTCGACTTCGAGGGCAGGTTGCTGCCCGAGCTCAAGGAGGCCCAGGAGCGCGGGGTCACCCTGGACCCCTCCTACGGGGACTTCAACTTCGGCTGGGACAGGGCCCGGGAGGTCATGTCCCAGGGCGTCTACCCCGACACCATCGGCACTGACATCGACATCCAGCCGGGCTTCGGGATGCGGAATAACCTGATGCGGGGCCTGCTGGAGTACTCGGCCTACTTCCTGCACATGGGCTTCTCCCTGGAGGACGTTATCAGGATGACCACGGTCAACGCCGCCAAGGCCCTGGGCATCGAGGACAGCGCGGGCAGCCTGGGCCCGGGCCGGGACGCCGACGTGTCCGTCCTGGAGCTGCGGGACGGCGGCTTCCAGCTCGTGGACGCCGACGGCGAGACCCGCGTGGCCTCCCAGGCCATCCTCCCCCACCTGACCATCAAGTACGGCAAGGTGATCGAGAAGGGCGAGGCGCCCCACCAGTGGGGATGGGGGCCGCCCACACCCGCCGAGCTGGAGGCCGTGGCCGGGGACGACGACTAGGCACCACTCCGGACACCAAAAGGAGCGCGCATGACGTCTGCGTTGGATACGGTCCTGGCCGAGTGGGACGATGTGGTAGAGGCCATCGAGCGGTGCTACGAGCTGGGCTGGACCGACGGGCTGCCCGTGGTGCCTCCCACCTACGACCGCGTGGCCCAGTTCCTAGACCGCGCCGGACGCCCGGCGGACGAGGTGCTCGGCTCCATCCCCGAGCGGCGCCGGGAGGTCACCGTGGGCAAGGTGGCCGCCAACGCCGTCATGGCCGGGTGCCTCCCCGAGTACATGCCCGTGGTGCTGGCGGCCGCCGAGGCGATGCTGGCCCCTGAGTTCAACCTCATCGGGCCCTCCTCCAGCATGGGGGGCGCCGGCATCCTGGCCATCGTCAACGGCCCCGTGGTCCGGGAGCTGGACATGAACTGCCGCAACAACCTGTTCGGGCCGGGAAACCGGGCCAACTCCACCATAGGCAGGGCCGTGCGCCTGGTGCTCATGAACGCCTGCGCCTCCATACCCGGCCTCTTCGACCGCAGCGTCCTGGGGCACCCCGGCAAGTTCAGCTACTGCATCGCCGAGAACGAGCTGGACACCCACTGGCAGCCCCTCCACGTGGAGCGCGGTCTCTCCCGGGACCAGAGCGCGGTCACCGTGTTCGCCTGCGACGCGCCCCGGTCCCTGCGGATGGCCGCCACCCCCGAGACCATGCTGGCCGGCGCCGCCGACGTGGCCTCATCCCTGGGCACTTCCATGGCCAACTCCGGCTCGGTGGGAGACACCTCCGCAACGGTAAGGCAGGGGGAGATCGGCCTGGTGGTGGCCGGCGCCAGCGACCTGTGGCAGGGGTGGAGCAAGGCCGACGTGAGAGAGCACCTGCACCCCCTGGTCCGGCGGTCTTTGGCGGACCTGCGGCGGGCGAAGGCCGTCCCCGGCGAGGTGGAGCCCGGCGACGAGGAGAGGTACGTCTCCCTGGTCCCCTCCCCCGACGACATCCTGGTGGTGTTCGCCGGAGGGGTCGAGGCCAACGCGTGCGCCGTCATCCCAAGCTGGGGCCCCAAGGTCGGCTCGACGGCGGTCACCAGGCCGCTGAGATGAGCCGGTCCCAGACACGGGCATGGAGCACACAAGCTCACGGCAGCCCAGGAAGCAAGGAGGGTTTGGAATGGCGCTGAAGACACGCACACAGTACAGGCTGGTGGACCCGACCACCCAGCCCATACCGGCGAGCTTCTCAGGGGCCCCCAGGCTGGAGGACCTGCGGGGCAAACGCCTGGGGCTCATCGACGACAGCAAGCCCAACGGCAAGGAGCTGCTGGAGGAGCTGGCGGACCTGCTGAAGGTCCGCTACGGGGTGTCCGACGTGGTGTACCACCGGAAACCCTCGGCGTCCAAGCCCGCAGACCCGGAGGTGGTCGCCCGCATGGGCAGGGAGGTGGACTACGCCATCGTGGCCATCGGCGATTGAGGGTCCTGCAGCGCGTGCAGTGTGCACGACGGGATCCATCTGGAGAAGGCGGGGGTGCCCTCGGCGACGGTGTGCACCGACCGCTTCGAGAACACCGCCAGGGCCATGGCCCGGATGTGGGGAGACCCGGACTACCCGGTCATCTATACCGACCACCCCATCGGAGGGCTGGACCGGCCGGCTGTGAGGATCAGGGCCGAGGGCCTGCTGGACCGGGTCGTCTCCGTGATCACCGGGGTCCAGGCTTCCTGACGGGGCCTGGACCCGGGGCCGCCCCGTGTCCGTCCCCGGCTAGCGTGGGCTGCCCACCAGTCCCTGCATCCCCTTGAGCAGCCACACCTCGCCCAGGTGCGTGTAGCCGTGGGTCAGCAGCACGGTGCCCAGTATCTCCTCCAGGGTCAGCTCCCCCAGGGGCCGCACCATCTGCTTCCGGTCCAGATCCTCTTCCGAGACGGTGTCCAGGTACCCTCCGACCTCCCGCCACACCTCCTTCATGTACGAGGCGAAGGCGGGCAGGTCCGAGATGCTCACGGCCAGGGCGTCCTCCCGGGACATGCCCGTCCCCTGGGCCTTGGAGTCCAGGCCGAACCTCTCGTCCCACTTGCCCTCCATCCAGATGGTGGGCTTGCGCTGCAGGACGAACCGGACGATGTTGTCCACCGTGCGGGAGTAGTGCCAGAGGACGAAGGCGATGTGGTTGCCCCCGGCGTCGGGCCGCCAGTGGGCCTGCTCCCGGGAGAGGCCCGCCGCCGCGTCGTCCAGGGACTCTTGAAGGCTGAGAAGGTTCTTGCGTATGAACGCTGCCCGAGACATGAGCTCCCTCCAGACGATGGTTGGGCCAGGCGATGGTCGGGTGGCTGCCCGGTCTATGAGGCCGGCGGCCCGGTCCCCGATGGCCGGCGCGTCCACTTTATCCCCGCGGGCCCGCGTTGGCAAGCCTTGTATCATGGCAGGTGGCGAGTTTGGTACACTCTCCCTTGGAGCGCCCCTATGAGACCACCCCCCATGGGACTACCACCCATGAGACTACCCGAAAAAGGACCCGCGGCCCGCGGCTCCGGAGCCGGGACGGCTGGGCTGGTAGCCGTTGCCCTCATGGTCGTCCTCGTTGCCGCGTTGGCCGCGTGCGGCGAGCGGTCGGGCAGGGGGCCGGCGTCGGACGGCGGGGCGCCTTCCTCCGACGGTCTGGTGGTGCGGTACTTGGTGGGCGGGTGGGTGGTGCCTCACCCGCCCGATGGACGGTCCAGGCCATCCTCGGAGACGCTCAAGACCGCCGTCATCACGTCCCAGGAGGAGCTGACGGCGTTCCTGGAAAGGTTCGAGCTGCTCTTCTACAGTGGCAACGCCCAGAGCCTGGACAACGTGGAGTTCGCCGACGACGTGGTGGTCGCCGCCTACTACCTGTGGCGTCCCCTGAAAGGCGACCCCCTTTCCGTCCTGGGTGTCTCGGTGAAGGGCGCCGCGGTGGAGGTCGACCTGGAGCTGGAGACCGACCCCCAGGGCCGGGAGAGGCCCTACCTGATGGCGCCCCTGCAGATGGTCGCCCTGGACCGGGAGGACCTGGGCCCCTCGGGGGCCAGGGAGTTCCTCTTCCGGGTCAACGGGGAGGTGTCCGGGACCGAGACCGCCCTCCTGCCGTAGGCCGGTCAGTCCAGGTACCGGACCACCGCGGTGCGATCGTCCTCCCGGAAGGTCCCGTATGTGTCCGGCCTCCCCTGGTGGCCCGCCCGCTTCTCCTCCACCAGGGCCTGGAGGGCCGTCACCGCCTCCTCGGCGGTGGAGGAGCGGGCGACGGCGGCGGCCATCTCCTCCGGGGTCAGGTTGTGCAGCAGGCCGTCGGTGGCCAGGACCAGGCGGTCCCCCGGCTCCAGGTCCACCGTCCGGTGCTTGTACGAGAGGGCTTCACGCCGGCCCACGGCCCCGTTGGGGAGGTTGGAGAGGGGCCCCGCCTGGACTATGTCGCTCAGCTCCCGGACGGCCCCGTCCCGGACCAGGTAGATGGGGCTGTCGCCGACGTTCACGGTGTGGAGGGTGTTGCCCAGCTTGAGGGCCGCCGAGGCAGTGGTCAGCAGGTTCCTGCCGCCCCCGCTCTGGAACAGCGTCAGGTTGGACTGCTCCAGCGCCGCCAGCAGCTCCTCCAGGGAGGCGATGGGGGAGTCCCGCAGCATCTGGGCCGTGAAATCGCTGGCGTAGCCCCCCTGGCACTGGGTGACCCCGTCCAGCACCGCGTCCAGGCACCACGTCTCCGACAGCTCCCGCACCACCAGCGCGTCCTCGCCGTGGGCCGAGTTGTCGCAGAACGACGCCACGCTGCCGTTGTCCATCACCCCTCCGGGTCCGGCCCGTAGGGGGCTAGGTCCGTCTCCGGGTCGAAGAGGAACCTGCGCCAGTAGTCCTGCGACAGCATCGCCAGCCCCTCCAGCCAGACCCCGGTGCGGCCGGGCAGGTCGTCCAGCCCCCGGTTCCTCTCCTCCACCGCCGCCAGGTACGCCTCCAGGTCCCGACGAAAGGCGTCCACCGAGGGGTAGGACCGCTCCAGTACCCTCTCCAGCACGCCCACCGCCGCGTCGCGGACGCCCGCGTCCTGGGCGGCGGCGAAGGCCCCGAGCATCCCCTTGACCTGTTGGTCGAACTGGGGGACGTTGCGCATTCCCACGGGCTCCCGGTATCCCGCCACGTCGGCGGGCGGGACCTCGGGGACGGCGTAGAACCGGAACACCTCGGCAAAGAAGTCGTGGAAGTCCTTGTCGCCGTCGCCGATGCTCACCACACCCTGGAAGGCGCTCCCCTTGGCGGGCATCGCGCCGATGTCGATGATGGATATCTCCCCCGCCAGGGGGTCGTAGTAGACGTTCTGGGGCCGGGTGTCCAGCAGCAGGTAGCCCGCCTCCAGCAGGGCCTCCTCCACCTCCACAAGCTGCCGGTGGATGTCGAAGGGGCCCCGGGCGGCGTGCCGGCCCAGGGGATGGATGGCGAAGAGGCCCTGGGGCAGCCCCGTGGGCACCCCCTTGAACTTGTCCCTGATGTCGGTCGCCAGGGGGATGCCCCGGGCCCGATGGTACACCAGCACCCAGTACTGCTGCTTCAGGGAGTCGCCGAAGTACCCGTCGTGGCTCCCCCCCTCCACGTACCCCGCCAGGTGGGATATGCCGGGTATGGAGGTGCCTATGGACGTGTGGACCTCGACCAGCCTCTGGGAGAGAAGGTCGATGGCCCCGTGGAACTGCCTGGTGATGTAGTCGGGGTTGGGGCGCTTGAGGACGACTGCGTCCCCCGTCTCCAGGTCCGTCGCCGCGTGGACCTCGTAGTCCGACCCCGAGCCGAGGAAGCCCTCGAGACGGTACCTGTCTAGCTGGACCTGATGCATATCCCGCCTTCCGCCGCCGTTCGCCGCCAGTATTCTACCACCGGGCCGCCCGGGGGGCGCCGGCCTCAGTCCCCCGGCGCCAGGGCCTCCAGGGTCCGCAGGGTCTCCTCGGGGGAGCACCCGTGGGGGAAGCCGACCACGGGCACGTCGGCCCCGGCGGCCCGGTAGGCGTCCAGCTTGGCCCTGCACTCGTCGACGCCGCCCAGGACCGCGACCTTGTCCAGCATGTCCTGGCTCACCAGGGAGGCCGCCAGGGCGCGGTCTCCGGACCTCCAGGCCTCTCGAATCCCGTCGCACTCCTCCCGGTACCCGTAGCGGGAGAAGAGCCGGTGGTAGTAGTCGCCCATGCCGCCGATGTAGTAGGCCATGTGGCCGCCCACCAGCCTTCGGCCCCGGTCCATCTCCTCGGCGTCGCGGGCCACGTAGCAGAGGATATACGGCTCCGTCGATACCTGGTCGACGGTGCGCCCGGCCTCTTCCGCCCCCGCCCTCACCTGGTCCTTCATCCCCGGCAGGTGGTCCAGGTGGACCCAGGTGGGCAGCCAGCCGTCGGCCAGCTCGCCGGTCAGCGCCAGGTTCCTGGGTCCAAGGGAGGCCACGTATATGGGGATGCTCGTTCTGAGAGGCACGAAGGGCAGCCTGAACCGGGCCAGCCGGAACATCTCTCCCTCGAAGTCGACCCGCTGCCCCGAGAGGGCCAGGCGGATGATGCGGATGTACTCGGCGGTGCGTTCCAGGGGCTGCTGGTAGCTGACCCCGTGCCACCCCTCGACCACCCTCCTGCCGCTGGTGCCCAGGCCCAGCACGGCGCGGCCCCGGGAGACGATGTCCAGGGAGGCGATGCTCTGGGCGATCATGGCCGGGGTCCGGCTGAACACGGTGGCGATGCCCGTGCCCACCCGCAGGTTCCGGGTGTGGCAGGCGATCATGGTGAGCACCGTGAACACGTCCCGCCCCCAGGCCTCCCCGGTCCACACGGTGTCGTAGCCAAGCTCGTCGGCCCGGGTGACCAGGGCGAGGGTCTCCCCGTCGTCCACGTCCTGGAGTGTGCCGAGGGTCAGCCCCGCGCGGCGCACTTCAACGGCCGTCCTCGGCCCCGCCCACGGGTCTCCTGTTCGTCGGGGCGGACAAGGGGGTCACGGGGCCAGGTGCTTGCGGAAGAACTCGTCGATGACGGCCGCGTGCTCGTGCTGGTTGGCGTCGTGGCCGTGGCCGTCGTACCCGTAGATCCTCTTGTCAGTGCTGGAGATGTTCCGGAACATGGCGTAGCCGGTCTCCGGAGGGCAGGTGCTGTCCTGCAGGCCCACGCTGACGATGATGGGGCACTTGATGCGCTGGGCGAAGTTCACGCCGTCGAAGTAGGCCAGGGTCTCCTCCACCGCCTGCCTCTGGTCCGGGTGCATCCTCAGGTAGTCCCTTATCTCGTGGTACGGCCCCGAGTCGGTGAGCTCGATGGAGCCCATGAAGTCGCACAGGTAGGGCGCACCCGACGTGGCGGCCCTGACCTGGGGGCGCAGGGCGGTGGTAGTTATCGCCAGGCCGCCCCCCTGGCTGTGGCCCGTGACCCCGATGCGCGCCGGGTCCACCTCGTCGCGGCTCGCCAGGAAGTCGACGCCCCGGCATGCGTCGACGTAGAAGCCCCGGTAGCCGTAGGTGTTCCGGTCCACGATGCGGTGGGTCAGCAGGCCCGGGTAGCCGGGGTTGAACTGGCCGTTGCTCCTGAGCTTGCCCCTGGGCGCCACGCTGAAGGCCGCGTACCCCTTCTTGGACCAGTTCTTGAGGATGGGCGGCTCCATGATGTACCCCGGCACGTGCAGGATGCCCGGCAGCGGCCCGCTTCTGCCCTTGGGAACGCTGTACCAACCGGAGATGCGGACGCCATCGATGCTGTCGTAGTGGACCGTGTAAACGTCCACGTCGTCCGAGGACCGCATGGGTTCGTGGACCACCTCCGGGTTCAGGGGTATCCGGGAGGCCCGGTCCATGACGTCGTCCCAGAAATCGTCGAAGTCGTCGGGCCTGCGTAGCTTGCTAACGTACTGGTCCGCGGCTGGTCTGGCCATCGGTCACCCCCTACTTTACCCGCTGGCCGGCCTGGAACACGGCCGCCACCTTGGTCAGGTCGTCCAGGTCCCGGCTGGGGTCGCCCGCCACCACCAGCAGGTCCGCCTCCTTGCCGGCCTCCAGGGTCCCTATGCTGCCCGGCAGGCCCACGGCCTCGGCGGCGTCCCGGGTCCCCGCCAGCAGCGCCTGCTTGGTGGAGAGCCCCACCGTCGTCAGGGCCTTCAGCTCCTCGTGGAACTGGCCGAAGGGGTAGGCTCCCCAGCCGCAATCGGAGCCCCCGATGAACCGGGCCCCGGACTCGAACAGGGGCCGGTGCACCTCCAGGCGCCTGCCCACCCTGTACTTGCTGGCCTCCAGCAGGGTCTCCTCCTCCTGGTTTAGGCCTTCCGCTTCCTGCTTCTGCTCCAGGTGGCGGATCTGCAGCATGATGATCCAGAGGGTCGGGTTGACCCACACGCCGGACTCGGCGATGCGGTCCGCCAGCGCAGGCTCCAGGCTGATGGAGCCGTCCGGGTTGGAGAAGGTGCAGTGGATTATCATGTCCACCCCGGCGTCGAGGCAGTTGGCGATGGCCTGGACGGCGTGGGCGTGGGCGCCCACCAGCCTGCCCCGCACGTGGGCCTCGTCCACGATGGCCGCCAGCTCCTCCAGGCTGTAGGAGGCCCGGGTGGGGACGCTGTTCCGCGTGCTGCCCCCGCTGCTCATCACTTTGATGTAGTCGGCGCCCTCGGCCACCAGCCTCCGCACCTCCTTGCGCACCCCGTCCACCCCGTCCGCCTGGGAGCCCATCATCCAGCAGTGGCCTCCGGTCATGGTGATGGGCCGGCCGCAGTTCACGATGCGCGGCCCGGGCACCAGGCCCCGCCGGATGCCCTCCTTCAGCGAGAAGGTGGTCCGGTTCCACCCGCCGTTCTCCCGCATGGTGGTGACGCCGCTCTCGATGGCCAGGCGGGCGCTCTTGACCCCCTGGATCAGGTGGATGTCATCGTCGTCCTCGTGGACGTCGTCCACCGACGAGCCGTCCCCCCGCATGTTGGTGTGGGTATGGCAATCGATCAGGCCCGGAAGGATGGTGGCGTCGCCGAAGTCGTGCACCTCTGGCCGGGCGCCCTCGGGAAACGCCAGCTCGTGCTGGGGCGAGACACGGGCGATGCGCCCGTTCTCCACCACCACCGCCATGTTCTCCCTGGAGGAGCCGTCGGTGCAGTCTATGAGCCTCGCCGCCTTGACCACGGTCAGGGAGCCGTTCGCTGAAGTCATCTTGCGCTCTCTCTCGTGCGTCACCCGACGACCAGCATCTCGTCCGTGCTGAAGCGCTTGGACAGCAGACGCGGTCCGTCCTGGGTGAGCAGTATCATGTCCTGCAGGTGCCAGTACGCCACGTGGGGCTCCATGGCCAGCACCATCCCCTCCTCCAGCTCGTCGTGGCAATTGGGGACGATGTACGGCTCCTGCTGGTGCCACCAGGGGCCGACGCCGTGGCCGGCCAGGGACACCCGGTCTCCGTACCCCGCCTCCCGGAACCTGGACTCGGCGAAGCGGTGCACGTCGCTGGCCCTGGCCCCCACCTGGCACTGCTCGATGGTGGCCCGGTAGATGTCCCTCATGGTGTGGTAGGTCTTGACCTGCTCCTCCGAGGGCTTGCCCACCACCACGGTGCGCGACTGGTGGCCCGGGTACCCCTTGTAGAAGGCCACGTAGTCGTTCCTGATGATGTCGCCCTGCTGGAACACAGTGTCGCCCTCGCCGCCGTAGATGACCGTGTTGCGGCTGGAGTTGAGGATTCCGTGGGCCCAGCCGCAGCCCCTGCGGATGCAGCTCTCCACGATGCGGGCGTGGACCTCCCGCTCCGTTTGCCCCGCCCGCACGGTGGCGAACACCTCCAGGTAGGCCTCGTCCAGGATGTCCGCAGCCTCCTCCAGGAGCCGAACCTCCCCCGGCGTCTTGATCCAGCGGACCTGGGCCATCATCCGGGTGCAGTCGAACAGCCGGGCGTCGGGCAGGTGGCCCAGCATCTCCTCCCACCGGGCGGCGCTGACGTAGGTCTTCTCCATGCCGATGAGCTCGCCCCCCAGCCCCAGCCTCTTCAGTACCTCGGCGGCCTTCTGGTAGGGGGACTCGGCGTAGTCGTCGTATACCTCGACCTCTTCCAGCCAGCCGTCCCGCCGGGCCAGGGGGACGGTGTAGTGGTTCAGGACCTGCACGGGCTTGCCGTGGCGGGGCCAGACCAGGAGCACCTCCCTGGGCGAGTCGGGGAAGTCCAGGTGGCGCGCCAGAGTGCCCGGGTAGGCGAAGCCGGCCAGATAGGTGAAGCTCTTGCCCGACCGGAGGACCAGGGCCGCGCACCCCTCCCGGTCCATGAAGTCGTTGAGCCGGGCTACGTTGGCGATGATCTCTCTACCCGCTCCAGCCATCTGGCGCCTCCCTCGTCGCCGGGCCCTCCCGGACGAGCAGAATTGTAGCGACGCGCTGGGGCAACGTCAAATGAGAGAGCCCCTACCCCGCCTCGTCGATGAACCTCAGCACCTGGTCTACGCACTCGTCGACCCTCAGCAGGTGGATGCCCGCGCCGATGCCCGGAAAGACCACCAGCTGGGCGTCGGGAAACCTCTCCCGCATGTCGGCCTGGGAGGCCAGGGGCCGTCCTATGGCCCTGTCTCCCACCATGATCAGCGTGGGCGTCCCGATGGCGGGGAGCATGTCCGTCATGTCCGCGTCCTCGGACGATGCGCATGATGGCCGCCGCCACACTGCTCGGGGTCTTGGAGTGCTCCGCCAGGTGCCACTCGGCCAGCTCCGGGGGCGTGATCTCCGGGTCGAACCGCTGGGCGTTGGTCCGGATGAGCCACTGCTTCAGGCCGTCCCGCTCCACCGAGTCCGAGACCGTGCGGTCGCCCCGCTTCTCCCCCAGGAACAGGGGCGTGTTGATGACGGTCAGGGTCGCGGCCCGCTGCGGATAGCCCAGGGCGAAGGCCATCCCCCAGACCCCGCCGGACTCGAACCCCACGAAGTGGGCCCGCTCCGTGCCCAGGTGGTCCAGCAGGTTGGCCACGTCGGCGGCCATGCGCCCCGCGGACCACTCCGCCCCCTCGCCGGGGGCCGAGGAGAGGCCGCATCCCCGCACGTCGTACCTCACCACCCGGTACTCCCTGGAGAGGCCGGGCACCCACTGGGTCCACCACTTCATGCTGCGGGCGAAGCCGTGGGACATGACGATGGTCTCCGGCGGCTCCTTGAGCCACGGGTCTCGGAAGTCGTCCACGTGGTAGTGTATCTGGACTCCGTCGTCCGTCGACATCTTGGGCATGTTGGGGGCCCTCCTCTCGTAACTTGGCTAGCGCCGGGTCCGTAGCTCTTCGATGGCCTCGGCGGGGTACACTCCGAGCTGCTGCGCCCGGTCCACGTCGGCCTGGGCCTCGTCGTACCGCCCCAGCCGTATGTAGCTCACCGCCCGGTTGTTGTACGCGAACCCCAGGTCCGGGGCCAGCCGGATGGCCTGGTCGAAGTCCTCTATCGAGCCCTCGAGCTGGCCCATGTCGAACCGGGCCGCGCCCCGCCCCAGGTAGCCGTCGGCGCTCTGGGGGTCCAGCCTCAGGGCCTCCTCGTAGCTCGCCTGGGCCAGGTGCGGCTGCTCCGTCATCAGGTAGACCATTCCCTTGTTCAGGTGGGCGTCGCCGTCGGCGGGATTCAGCCGCAGGGCCGCGTCCATGTCCTCGACGGCGCGGTCGTAGATGGCCATGTTCAGGTAGGCCAACCCCCGGTTGTAGTAGGCGTCGGCGAAGGTCGGGTCCAGCTCGATGGCGGCGTTGCAGGCGTCAAGGCCCCCCGGTAGTCGCCCCTGTTCAGGAGGTCCCTTCCCTCGTCCTTCAGGGACTTGGCGCGGGCAAGGCGCTGCTCCGGCGTCGCGGGCTCCGCCGCTCTGTCATCCCGGACCGGCTCCCCACTCCCGGCCTCCGACTGCGGGGACTGACCCACGGAGTCCGCCGTTTCGGGGAGGGAGAGGTCGGCCTCGTACCCCAGTTCGGCCTCCGGAGCCGCTGGCTTGGAGCCGCCCCCGCCGAACATCCGCTTCAGCAGGCCCGGCTTCTTGAGCCGCTGGCCGCACAGGAAGCACGCCTTCGCGCCGTCGGAGTTCTCGGCCTGACACGAGGGGCACTTGATCATGTGGGGGTCCCTCCCGGAGTTGATGGCGTCCGTTACGGTGTCAAAGGGGCGGCGTCAGGGAATCCAGGTCCACCTCGATCTGGCCGTCCCGGACCCGTACCGCGTAGGTCCGGATGGGCGCGCTGGCCGGCGGGGTCACCGCCCTGCCGCTGGTCACGTCGAACTTGGCGCCGTGGCGCGGGCACTCGATGAGCTCGCCCTCCAGGTCTCCGAACCCCAGGATGCCGCCGTCGTGGGTGCACATGTCCCGAACGGCGTAGATGCTCCCCGCCCACGTTGCACAGCAGGACGTGCTCGCCCCTCCTGGGAGTGACCCTGGCGGTCTCCCCCGGTGCGACCTCCTGGATGGATGCTACCCGTACGTATCCCTGTGTCACTGTCGGCGCCGGTCCGCGGCTCGTCCTTTCCCTGCGGGCTCCCCATGGGGGCGGCGCTCCCGCCCGCCCATGCGGCCCTTGCAGCCCATGCGGCCCTTGCAGAAGGATACTATGGCGGCTGTGTCAATCGCAACGGACCCCCGGGCGGTGCCCCGGTGCCGGCCGCCGGTCCATGCTCTGTGGCAGCCTCCACGGGGTCCTCTGGTATACTGTTCCCGTCGGCCCCGTGGTCGACCTCCCATGAAGATACGCGACATATTGGCCTCCGGCAGGCGCACCATCTCCTTCGAGTTCTTTGCGCCCAAGACCGACCAGGGCGTCGAGTCCCTGTTCAAGGCCATCCGCCGACTCGACGCCCACGGGCCCGACTTCGTGTCCGTGACCTACGGCGCCGGCGGGAGCACCCGCAACCAGACCGTGGACCTGGTCTCGCGCATCAAGGCCGAGACCGGACTGGAGACCATGGCCCACGTCACCTGTGTGGCCCAGACCCGTGAAGACGTTCACGCGGTCCTGACCCGGCTGGATGAGCTGGGCGTCGACAACGTCCTCGCCCTACGCGGCGACCCGCCCCGGGGACAGGACGCCTTCGTGCCCGTGGAGGGCGGGTTCCGGTACGCCTCGGAGGTCATCACTCACATACGCCGCAGGTTCGACTTCGGCGTGGGCGCCGCCTGCTTCCCCGAGTCCATCCCGAGTCTTTGGACGTCGCCTCCGACATGACTCACCTGAAGGAGAAGGTGGACTCCGGCGCCGACTACCTCATCACCCAGCTCTTCTTCGATAACCGGGACTTCTTCGACTTCATGGACCGGGCCAGGGGCGTCGGCATCCGGGTGCCCGTCCTGGCGGGCATCCTGCCCATCCTGGCCACTGCCCAGATACGCCGGTTCGCCTCCCTGTGCGGGGCCAGCATCCCCCCGGCGCTGGACCGGGAGCTGGAGAAGTACGTGGACGACGACGACGGTGCCCGGGAGCTGGGGATCGAGTACGCCGCCCGGCAGGTGGAGGAGCTCTGGCGGGCCGGCGTCGACGGCATCCACTTCTACACCATCAACCGCAGCCACTCCGTGTCCCGGGTCCTGCAGGCCGTCGGACCTCCCCGAGACGCCCGACTAAGCCCTCTGGCTGGGGTGTGAATCGGCTCGGCGGCTAGTCTGTGGTGGGCGGTGCGGCCAGATGTTGCCGGACGCAATCTACAAGGCGGCGGGCCGCGCCCTTGACCCCGGCTTTGTTGTTGTGGTCGAAGAAGAAACTGTAGGGCTCGATTGTGCTGCCTTGGAACTCCGACGCCGGAGGACATCATCCCGTCGTTGTATCCCACGTCATCGATTCGGTCGTAGGGAAGCTCTACCTCCCTGGAGCCAACGAGACCGCCCCCCAACAGAAGGACGCGGCGGTCAGTGGCCACGGCGATGCCGTCGTGGCCTTTCCCAGGCTGCATCATCCCACTCATCGTGGGTTGGAGTTCGAAATCGCCGGGCAGACCCCAGCGTCCGCCAAGCCAGAGCTCGATATTCTCGTCGTCATCCAGGATTTCGTAGAGTTTCTTGCGTTCGCCGTCGTACTTCTTGAGATTGGCGCCCGAGATGTTGCCCAGCAGGCGGCAAGAATGCCCCGATTCGTTCCGCCGGGCATTGGGGAACGCTCCTGCCACTGAGCGTCAATACGTTGGGACTTGCTCATTCCCAAGTATTGACTAGCTGAAGGTGGAGTGACGGCTGAATGGGGCGCCGTTTGAAGCCTCTGGACCAGGTCCGCGAAGCGGGCGCCCTGATTGCCTTGCACCCTTTCGATTCGGAAAGGGTCGTCCTGTGCCATTCCGCCCAATTATGGATACAGTCTCCATCTATGGTCACTATCCCGTTCGCGTGTTCCACCGAAGTGATGTCGGGCAATGGTATTTGGGTCACGAGTTTGTTTGAGGCCTCTGCGGGCCAGCAGGTGAACGCTGCGATTGGTGGCAACGGCGACACCCTTGAGACGTTCCATCCTCAACAGAATCCGGCGTCACTGCGGAATGCGGATTCGGGTCCCCAGGTACAGCCCACCAGCCCCCTGATGTCTTCACTGTTCGATGTAGTCGTATATCATCGTGCGCTTGCGACCGTGGTTTTCTTGATCCCACGCCGAGGCTTGCTCCCTCCACTGGGCGTCAATACGCTGACGCATCTTCTTGTCTGCCATGATCCAACCTCCCTGCCGGTAGATCTGCGCTGCTGGGTGAGACCGTGATTGTACGGACTAGCGCATACCCTCAACTCATCCTGCCGTCGCGCGGCTGCCGCTGGTACACCTGGATGCGGTAGCGGGCGCTCTCCACCACGAACATCCTGCCAGCCCCGTCCAGCTTCACCGACGTGGGGCCCCAGAACAGCTTCTCCACGCTGGCCGACTGCTCCCGCAAGTACTCGGGCGACGACGGGTCCGTATCGGGCTCCGGTCCATGTCGGCCCTCTCCCGCTCCTCCAGCTCGTCCTGGTTGGCGACGAAGTAGTCGCGGGCCCACCTGTTCAGGCCCGACTCTCCCCGGAAGCGGGCCACGAAACTCCCTTCGGACCCAGCACCTGAACCCGCTCGTTGCCCCAGTCTGCCACGTACACGTACCGTCGTCGTCGACGGCCACCCCCGCCGGCCTGCGAAACTGGCCGTCGCCCACTCCGGACGATCCCAAGGTCGCCAGGTGCCTGCCGTCGGCGTCGAACCTCTGGATCCGATCGTTGCGCCAGTCGGCCACGTACACCTCCCCGCCGGCGGTCACCGCGACGCCCCAGGGCATGTTTAGCTCCCCGTCCCCGGTCCCGGGGCGTCCCCAGCCTCCCAGGTAGCCTCCCTCTGGCGTGTAGCGCTGCACCCGGTTGTTGAGCCCGTCCACCACCACCAGGTTGCCCTCGGGGTCGAAGGCGATGCCCGCGGGCCGGTCGAACTCCCCCGGCGGTGCCCTTCCGGCCCCACTTGGCCAGGAACCGGCCCGACTTGTCGAAGATGGAGACCCGCTGCAGGGCCTCGTCGGAGATGTAGACGTTCTCGTCCCGGTCCAGGGCGATGGCGGCGGGCCACATCAGGTGACCGTCGCCGCTGCCCCCCGTGCCGAACTTGCCGATGTACTCCTCGTCCACGGTGCACACGGTTACGTGCTTGGCCAGGAGCCTCGCGGCGGTGTCCGTGTCCCCCCCGGTTCACGACGTACAGGACGCCGTCGCGTCCCAGGGCCACGTCGACCGGGTCGTTGAACCCCTGCCGCCCTCGCCCCCGCCGAAGAAGCCGACGGTGTGGCTATAGTGGTAGGAGGGCGCCGTCATCACGTCGAGAAATCCCCAGAGAGTCCCCCGGCATCAGCCAGCTGGTACTCCCGTGTCGAGACTATCATCTGCAGCACCTCCCGGACCCGGCGGGCGGAGGCCTCGTAGTCGGGGGCGGAGCCGAAGCGTAGGGGCCCCCGGCCTCGGCGTGGCCGACCAGCTCGGCCCGCGTGGCCTGGGACACCTGGATGGGGCCCATCAGGTCCAGGCATTGGTCCACCACGTCGTCGGGAGAGAGGGCGGTCCCGGCGGCGGCGATCCTGTCGACCATGGCCTGCACCCCGGCCTGTCCTCGGCGAGAGCTCCTCCACCGCGAAGTTGACCCGGTCCACCAGGCTGCCGGTGTACACCCACTCCAGGCCCGTGTGCCACCCCTCCACGCTGGGTGGGTTGAGCAGGCTCTGGCCCATGTACTGCACCTTGGCCGCGAGCTGGCGTCCTCCACCCCGGGGAACCTGTGCCCCCCTGCCATGCGCGCCGTCCCCACGATAAGCTCCGTGGGGCTCTTCACCTTCCGGAACGCGGCATCCTTGAAGAAGTCCGAGTTGAACATGACCCGCAGCACCGAGCGGACCTCGTAGCCGCTGTCGAAGTAGGCGTCCATCATGGTCCGTATCGCCGCCGGGTCCCGGGGCGGCACCGTCTCCCACGCCGGCACCTGGGGCTCGTCGGCCACGAAGAAGCTGTACAGGTGTCGGCACAGGAACCGGGCGGTGGGCTCCTGCCGGCAGATCAGGTCGATGATGTCCTCGCCGTTGAAGCTGCCCGTGTGGCCCAGGAACCGCTTCGCCGTGGCGTCGGGTCCTCCTCCCTGTACTGGAACTGCCAGTCCAGGCGGCCGAAGGGCCACACCGAGTCCCTGGCCACCCGGGCCGCGTGCAGGTCCGCGTTGCGGATGGTCCAGCCCGTGAAGGCCCGGGATGCCTCGAACACGTCCTCCTCCGAGTAGTTGCCCACCCCCATGGAGAACAGCTCCAGCAGCTCCCGGCCGAAGTTCTCGTTGGGCTCGTGCCGGTGGTTGTCCTTGTTGTCCAGCCAGAAGATCATGGCCGGGTCCCTGGCGATGCGGACCAGCAGCTCCTGGAAGCTGCCCATGCCGTGCCTGCGGAACATCTCCACCTGGTTCAGTATCGCCTTGGGCTGGTTCAGCTTGAAGTAGGCCGTGGCGAAGATGCCGTGCCAGAACAGCGCCATCTTCTCCTCCAGGGGCCGGCGGGTGTTGATCATCCGGCACAGCCAGTAGGCCTGGCAGCTATCCAGCAGCAGGAGGTTGTTCTGGCCCACGTGGTACCTGCGGACCACGTCCTCCTCCTCCAGGGAAGGGGCGCCTCCCCCGGGTCCAGCAGCTCCTCCACCACCGCCTCGTAGCCCCGGGCCGCGTACCGCTCCAGCTCCTCCCGGGTCGCGCCGAAGCCAGCGCGGCGCATGAGGTGGGCCATCCGGGCGATGTCGCTGCCGGGCATTGCCTGCCTCCGGGCGGGTGTATACTGACGGCGTAGGCGGCCGGCCGCCGCGCACCCGCGTCTTGCGGGCATTCTAGCATAGCCGGGAGGAGATGGCATGGACAGTGGGGACATCATCCGGCTCACCGCATCCGAGCTGGCGAGGCTGATAGAGAAGCGGGAGGTCTCCCCCGTGGAGGCGACCCAGGCCTACCTGGACCGCATCGATGACGTGGACTTCAAGTTCAACGCCTACCTCACCGTGACCCGGGAGGAGGCCCTGCGGGCGGCCGGGAGGCCGAGGAGGCCATCGGCAGGGGAGAGTACCGGGGCCCCATGCACGGCATCCCCTACGCGGTCAAGGACCAGCTATGGTCCAAGGGCATCCGCACCACCGGCGGCTCCTTTATAGAGGGCGACCTGGTCCCCGACGAGGATGCCACGGCCATAGCCAACATGAAGAGGGCCGGGGCAGTCTTGCTGGGCAAGGCCAACATGACCGAGTTCGCCATAACCGGCGCCAGCCACCGGTACAGCAGCCCCCGGAACCCCTGGGACCTCAACCGGTTCACCGGGCGGTCCAGCGGCGGCTCGGCGGCGGCGGTGGGCGCGTTCATGTGCGCCACCTCCCTGGGGGAGGACACGGGGGGCTCCATCCGGGGCCCGGCAAGCTGGTGCGGCGTGGTGGGCCTCAGGCCCAGCCTGGGCCGGGTCAGCCGCTACGGCCTGATGCGGGGAGTCTGGTCCATGGACACCGTCGGCCCCATCTCCCGCACCGTCGAGGACGCCGCCATCACCCTGGGCGCCATCGCCGGCCACGACCCCAGGGACCCGTACACCTGGGACGCGCCGGTGCCCGACTACCGGGCGGCCCTGGGCGGAGACCTCCAGGGCCTCCGCGTGGGGGTGGTGACGGACCAGATGGACGACCGCCACCTCACGAGCCCCGATGTGGAGGCGGCGATCCTGAAGGCCGCATCCGTCCTGGGGGAGCTGGGCGCCTCGGTGGAGGAGTTCTCGATGCCCCTGGCCGCGGACGCCGGCACCATCTCCAGGATCATCATGGCCGTGGAGCCCTCCTTCGACCAGCGCCAGTGGGTGCGGGAGAGGGCGCAGGACTACGGACACGAGGCCCGGATGCTGCTTCTGCTGGGGAGCCTGATACCGGCCCAGGCCTACTACAAGGCCCAGAAGCTGAGGAGCATGGTCCGCCGCAACCTGATGGAGTCCATGGAGCGGTACGACGTGCTGGTGTCCCCCACCTACGGCAAGACCGCTCCCCTGATAAGGATGACGTGGTGATAACCAGCAAGGAGATGGCCGTCAGCGAGCAGCCCTACCTGGTGCGCCGCATCATCAACCTGGCCAACGTCCCGGGCGTCTCCGTCCCCTGCGGGTTCGACTCCGCCGGGCTGCCCGTCGGCCTGCAGATCGGGGGCCGCGCCTTCGACGAGGCCACGGTGCTCAGGGTGGCCCACGCCTACGAGCAGGCGACGTCGTGGCACAAGGAGCGGCCCCCCGAGGCGTAACACCTCAAGAGGACGACGACTCGACATGCTGGAGCGGACGTCAAGACAGCGCATGGGTGCCTTGGAGGATGAGCTTGGGAAGCCTTCAGAGATGGCTGGAGGGTCGAGTCCCGGGGAGAGTAATCGGCCGTGGCTGGTGCACGGGCGCCCGGTCAACCATATCCTGCACTTGCTGCTGAGCGTCTTTACCGTCGGCCTGTGGCTGGTAGTATGGTTGATTCTCACCGTCACAGGCGGTGAAGAACGGGTGCTGGTGCAGGTGGATGAGCGGTGCCGAATATCAACCCACGAGATATGACGTCGCATACGTCTCACAGGTTCGTCGAATAAGCTCGTCCGTCTCCCGCCCTGCCTGCCCCAGGCAGACAAGTGCCGGTCCACCGGTGGGCCGGGGTTCCTTGCCCGCGCGGAGCGCGGGGTGGGAGGGTGGGCCCAATAACCCGGGGAGGGGCCTGAGGTACAGAGAACCTCGGGGACAGTGCACTAGACGCTCCC
>OZ219940.1:0-80876 GCA_964291465.2 Dehalococcoidia bacterium
TCGACGCCGGCGATCCGTCCAGGCTCGAGGATGAGCTGGGCGACCTCCTCGTCCAGGTGGTCTTTCACGCTCAGATGGCCCGGGAAGCCCCGGGACTTCGACGTGGAGGCCGTGGTCTCCAAGGTCTCCGACAAGCTGGTCCGACGCCACCCCACGTCTTCGCCGACTCCGCGGCCTCCGACGCCCGGGAGGTGGAGCTGAACTGGGAGCGGCTGAAGGAGAAGGAGAGGGGCCACAGGTCCCCGGTGGAGGGCATCCCCAGGGCGCTCCCCGCCCTATCCCACGCTCAGCTCATGCAGGACCGGGTGTCCAAGGCGGGCTTCGAGTGGGAGGACGTTTCGGGGGTGCTGGACAAGGTCGCCGAGGAGGCCGGCGAGCTGGTGGACGCTCCGACCGACGAGGAGCGCGCCAGGGAGTACGGCGACCTCCTGTTCGTGATGGTCAACCTCGCCCGGTGGCTGAACATCCAGGCCGAGGACGCGCTGCGGCAGGCCAACGACCGCTTCCGGGGACGGTACCTCGCCATGGAGCGCCTGGCCTCCGACCGGGGCCTGGACTTCCGCCACATGCCCATGGACGCGAAAGAGGAGCTGTGGCAGGAGGCAAAACGCCTGACCCGGGCCTAGACCTTAGCCCGCATCCCTGGGACCGCCCGAGGCCCCGCGAAGGGAGGCGCCGCCACGTAGTACAGACCGCCGGCCATGAGGCGCTCCAGCTCGGCGACCAGGCCCTCCCCGGCCCCGGGGCCGCCCATGCGTCCCGTGAGCCGCTCCACGATCCCGCGCCTCGGCCGGACCCAGACCGGCCGGCGGCCCGTCCTTCCCATCTCGGCCGCCATGTTCAGGGCGGAGTCGAAGTCGCCCAGCTCGTCCACCAGCCCCGCTCCAGGGCGCCCCGGCCGGTGAACACCTCCCCGGTGGCCAGCTCCCGGGCCCGTTCCGGCTCGATGCGCCGCTCCCGGGCAACCACGCCCACGAAGTTCTCGTATATCTCGTCGATGAGGCTGTCCAGCTTGCCCTCCTCCTCGGGGGTCGGGGCCCGCCAGAAGGCACCCATGTCCTTGAGCCTGCCACCCTTATGCACGGAGAAGCTCACACCCAACCTCTCCAGCAGCTGCTCCAGCACCGGCCTCAGGTAGATGACGCCGATGGACCCCACCAGCGAGGTGGGCAGGGCGACGATGCGGCTGGCCCCGCAGGCGATGTAGTAGGCCCCCGAGGCCCCGGTGCCACTGATGTAGGCAACCACGGGCTTCGCCTCCCTGAACCCTGGCCAAGCTGCGGTAGAGGAGCTCGGACCCGCTGGCGGCGCCCCCCGGGGAGTCTATCTCTACCACCACGGACTTGAACCGCCGGTCACGCCTCACGGCGTCCAGGATCCGGGAGTAGACGGGCACTCGCAGCGCGCCGCCTATCATCCCGGACATCTCCACCACGCCGACTCCGGAGCGCCTCAGGAAACGCAGGGCCATGGCCTTCTCCCGTCAAGAAGCTTGCGCAGTTTCGTTGGTGCGGCCCAGCGGGCGGCCCCCGGCCCTGGCGCTCAGGCCAGTCCCCGGGGGGCGATCTGGAAAGGCGGGGTCAGCACGGGCATGGGAACGTCGATGACCACAGGGGCGTCCGCCTCGAGGGCGTCTCGAACGGCACCGCCGAGCTCCGCCGGCCCGCCCAGCCTGACCCCGACGGCCCCGAAGGACTCGGCCATCCGGGCGAAGTCCGGGTTGTGAAAGCGGGTGCCGTGCTCCCTCCCCCCGAACCTGGTCTGCTGGTCGGACAGGGAGGCGCCGTAGGAGCCGTTGTTGAACACCAGGGACACCAGGTTCGCCCCCTCCTGGACCGCGGTGGTAAGGTCGGGCACGCCGTACATGAAGCCCCCGTCGCCGCAGAGGGCCACCACCTGCCGGTGCGGGTTGCCTATCTTTCGCTCCCTACGGCGGTGGGAAAGGAGAAGCCCAGGGTGGCGAAGTAGGACGTGGTCAGGTAGGAGTGGGGCCTGAGCACCGGGAAGGCCAGGTAGCTCCAGTAGCCCACGTCGGTGGTGCCGGCCACCACGATGGCGTCGTCCTCCAGCTCCCGGCGCAGCGTCTCGATGATCTCCACCTGAAGGGGCGCCATGCCCTGTATCTCCCGGTACGTATCGTCCTTTATGGCCGCCAGCTCGGCGGGAGACCATTCGCTGGAGCCGCCCTGCAGATTCTCCAGGGAGGGCCCGCAGACCGGCCTTGGAGTCGGCGACGATGCCCACGCTGGTGGCGTGGTTGCGGCCCAGCTCCTCGGGGTCCGCGTCGATGTGTATGAGCTTCTGGTGAGGCTGGAAGGACCAGGACACCTTCGGCGTCAGGTGCAGCCGGCTCCCCACCGCCAGTATCACGTCGCACTGGGGGAGGGTCCTCTCGCCGGGGCCGTGCCCGTAGTAGAAGGTCCCCAGGGACAGGGGGCTGGTTTCCGGGATGACCCCCTTTCCCTGGTGCGTAGTGATCACGGGGGCGTTGAGGGCGACGGCAAGCTCCATGACCTCGTTGGAGGCGTCGCCGCGTATGGCGCCCCCCGCCCGCCCAGATGAGGGGACGGCGGGCGTTGGCCAGCAGGTCCGCGGCCTCCTGGATCTTCGAGGGGTCCGGCGTCTGCCTGGGGAACACCTCAGCCTCCGGCAGCTCGGCGTCCCCCTGGCGTGGGAGCACGTCCCAGGGCACCTCCAGCTCCACGGGGCGGGGCCTGCCTGTGCCCAGCCGCCGCATCGCCTCGTGCACGCCCTCGGGAATGGCCTCGACGCTCATCATCCGGCTGCACCACTTGGTTATGGGCCGGAACACGTCCTGCAGGTCCTCCACCTCGTGAAGGGCGCCCCGCTCTTTGCCTAGGTTGTAGCTCTCGATCTGGCCGCAGATGAGTAGGACGGGCGAGGAGGTGGCGTAGGCGGTGCCCAGGCCGGCCGTGGCGTTGAGGGCGCCGGGGCCCGGCACCACCAGCCCCACGCCCACCTTCCCCGTGGTGCGGGCGTAGCCGTCGGCCATGAACGTCGTCGACTGCTCGTGGCGGACGGTCACGAGCCTGATGCCCGGCTCGTCATGCAGGGCGTCGAAGGCGTCCATTATCTGGACCCCCGGAAGGGCGAAGACCACCTCCACGCCCTCCCTGGCCAGGGACCTTACCAGGGCCTGGGCTCCCGTCATGGATGCCATCGGAGACCTCTTCCCGTCCGGCTGGGGGAGCCGGGCCGGGCTAGAGCCTCCACACGCGGCCGACCTGTTGGACCATGTCGACCCGGTAGATGGCGTCGTAACCCCAGCCCGCCTGGGTGATCCACTCCTCGAAGTGGGACTGCTCCTGGCACTCGCATTCGGATACCAGCTTGCCCTCCTCCAGGCTGCAGTACACCTTCAGGATGGTCGTGCGGCGGTCGGGGCGCCACTTGCTCACGTGGGCGACGGCGTCCTCGAACTGCTCTTGGGTGATGCCCGGCACACTGTGTATCGCCATGAACCTGGGCATGGGCCCTCCTTACGGCCACGGAGACTGCCGGCACGGAGACGCCGCTGCCCCCTGTTTCGCGCTCTCTCCGCGGCTCCGTGTATCTGTGCGGCTGCTTCCCGGTCAGTCCCGGGGCGGGACGAAGGGGTAGGGGATCGGACGGCCGCCCCGGATGGGCAGGACCACGGTGGCGGTGCCGGGCATGCTCTCGATTCCCAGGTGGGTCTTCATCCCGATCTCCAACTCCACCAGTCCCAGGCCGTCCCTCTCCCGCTTCTCGGTGACCCTTCCCCACATTATCAGGACGTCCCCCGGGACCAGCATCGCCCGGTGCTGGAACGACGCCTTCCACGGCCAGCCGTTGGGCAGCGTCCAGTCCTTCAGGTACTGGGGCACCACGCTCTGCTTCCACGACCCCTGCACCAGGATGCTGGGGAGCTTGTCGTGGTTGGTGGCGAAGTCCAGGTCGTAGTGGATCCGGTGCCAGTTCTCGATGCCGGCGCTCCACCTGAACAGGTGGGTCGGGGTGGGCTGGTAGATGTACTTGGGCAGCTCCATCCCCTCGTGGACGTCGTCGAAGTACCTCTGGACGGGGTCGCGCAGGTCGTCGGCCGAAGGCTTCTCGTCGTGCTGGAGTATCTCCTCGGGGGGAAGCTTGAGCAGGGCTTCCAGGTCCATGCCCACCTCCTGGCTTCTGGTAGGGATACCCTACCGTCTAATGGACGCGGCCCGGGTGATGCAGAGGACCTCGCCCTTCTGGTTGCGGAACACGGTCTCCCTGGCCACTATCAGAAACGCGCTCCCATCCCGCCCCTGCCGCTCGGTGATGCTGGAGTACTTGTTCTGGAAGTACACCTTGTCGCCTATGCTGGGGTACTTGTAAAGCTCCAGCTCGTTCCCGGCGTTCAGCGTGCGGACCAGGTCCGTGGGGATGGGCGGCAGCTCGCCCTGCCTGCGGACTCCCTCGATGCCGTCGGACTCGGGGTTGTCCCGGAACGCCGCCGTGACCGGGTCTCCCTCCGCCGGGGACAGCCGCCCGGGCATGTAGCTCACCATTATAGGAGGGGTGATGACCTCGCCGTAGCGGGTGGCCGCGGCAAACTCGTCGTCCCAGTACCTGGGGTCGGGGTCCATGACAGCCTGGGTGAACCGCCTGAGGTACTCCCTGTCCACCACGCCCCAGCACTCGACGACCTCGCCCTCGACCCCGATCATGGCCTCTACCTCGGGGGTGAGAGCCTTCTTCACCTCCGACGCCATGGTCATCACCTCCTGCCGCACCCCCCGGCGATGGAGGCCCGGGGCCCGGCGGCTCACTTCAGCCGGATACTACCCCACGTCCGTGGCGCCGTCAATAGCGGTGGGCACGCCTTGTCTATCCCGCGGCGGTGGGGCATAATGTAACCTGCGGGGTGTAGCGCAGCGGCTAGCGCGCCACGTTCGGGACGTGGAGGTCGGTGGTTCGAATCCACTCACCCCGACCAATCTCCCCTCACCCCAACCCCTCTCCCGGCGGGAGAGGGGCGTCTGCCACATGAGGGGCATAGAAACCGAGGCTGGAGCGAGAGTTAGCAGGAGACGGAAAGGCACTCCACTTCCGCCTCCCCCGCGGGAGAGGGCTGTAGCAAGAAACGTCACGTGCAAAGGCCCAAGACTCCAGGCTACATAAGGAACCTAGCGCGCCAGCTGCGCCAAGGGCAGACTCGTCACGAGGACCTATTGTGGGCCTGTCTAAGGGACCGGCGGCTGGGCGGGGCCAAGTTTCGTCGCCAGCATCCGCTGGGACGCTACATCCTCGACTTCTACTGCCATGAGGCACGGTTGGCGGTGGAGCTTGAGGGGAGCGTTCACTACGAAGAAAGCCAGCAAGCGTATGACGCCGTCCGGCGAGAGGGCATCGAGGAGCTGGGTATACGCGTGCTGGTCTTGAAGAACGAAGAGTTAGTGCAAGACGTCGAGAGCACCCTTGCCCGCATAGGGGAAGCCCTCGCCCCCCACCTCTCTCCCGGGACGTCCAAACCTGCCCTGTAAGTCTCCCTCTCCCCGCGGGAGAGGGCCGGGGTGAGGGCCGAGCCCTAGACCCCCGGCCCCTGCAGCACCTCGGGCGGGGTCTTGCGGCCGGCTATGAGCCGGCCGTGCCTCTTGTCGTCCACCAGGGCCCCGTTCTCGACGATGACCATCCCCCTTAAGACCGTCGTAACGGGCCAGCCCTTCAGCTTCCACCCGTCCCACACGCTGTAGTCGGTACCGTGGAGCTGGGACAGGCGCAGCTCGCGGTCTGGCCGGGGGTCGATGAGGGTGATGTCGGCGTCGCTGCCCGGCGCGATGGCCCCCTTCCGGGGGTACATCCCCAGGATGCGGGCGGCGTTGGCCGACGTCACATCGACGAACCGCTGCAGGGACATTCCGCGGTTGGCCACCCCCTCGGTGTAGGTGATGCCCATCCGCTCCTCGATGGCCGCGTTCCCCCCCACCGTATCCTCGATGGTCTTGCCCGAGAGCTTCACGTCCCGGGAGCACCACAGCACATCGGTGGCCATGGTGGAGATGGACCCCTTCATCAGTCCCTGCCACAGGGCGTCGGCGTCCTTCCGGTACTTCAGGCCCGGATAGGTGTGGTACAGGGGGCCGTCGGGCTGCCTGTACTTCTGGGAGGTGAAGGTCGCGTAGTGGTGGAGGGTCTCGCCGTAGACGGGCAGCCCCCTGCTCCTGCCGGCGGCTATGGCGTCCACACCCTCGCCCGCGCTCACGTGCATCAGGTAGACGGCGGCGCCGGTCCACTCGGCCAGCCGCACCACCCGCCGGAAGGACAGGTCCTCGGACAGGTTGGAGTGGGCCTCGTGGAGGAACTCGGTCCCCGTGCGCCCCTCCTGGTGCAGCCTTTCGCTGGCGTACATCACCACGTCTTCGTCCTCGGCGTGCACCGCCAGCACGCCCCCCGCCGAGGCGACCCGCTCCATTATGGCGGAGATGTGTCCGAAGTCCACCATCTGCTTGGGCCGGGTGGCCGTGGTGTTGGACGTCCAGACCTTGATGGTGTTGAAGCCGCCCTGGACCAGCTCCGGCACCTGCTCGACGACCCAATGGGGCAGGTCCACCCCCCGCTCGGGCGTAGCCCCTTCGGTGCCCCAGCCCACCAGGATGCAGTGAAACGTGTAGTCGGCGTAGCTGTTGCCCCTGAAGGTGGCGTCCTTCTCCTCCATGGAGCGGAACAGGTCTATGCCCGGTCTCCAGTTGGCGAAGTCCACCACGGTGGTGGTGCCCCCGAACACCGCAGCCCGGGAGATCTCCTCGGCGCTTCCCGAGCGGAGGCCGGCGGCCCGCGCCCCCGGGTAGGGCAGCCGGAACCCGGCGTGGGCGTGGGGCTCGATGCCCCCGGGTACGACTATCTTCCCCGAGGCGTCCAGAAGCCGCGCCGCCTCGGCGGGCAGAGTCCCGGGATGGGCCACCGCGGCGATCACACCGTCCTGCACGGCGACGTCCCAGGTCCCCACGCCCCACGGCGCCACCACCGTTCCGCCCTGGATCATCAAGTCCAACATGGCCTGGTCAGAAGATACCACAGGGGGCCGGCCGGGGCGACCCCCGTTTCTCCGGGGCCGTTCTCTCCGGCCCCATTCTCTCAGGTATGAACACCCACGCGGCCCTTTCCGTATCATCCTAATAACCCCTACTTGACAACCCCTTGCTCCCGTGGTCTTATACGGTGGTTATGACTTCCGAAGCGCCGCCGGCCATGCTCCAGGTCCAGGGGGTGAGCAAGCACTTCGGCGGTCTGCACGCCGTCGAGAAGGCCAGCTTCGACGTCCCCGAGGGCCTCATCACCTCCATGATCGGGCCCAACGGCGCGGGGAAGACCACCCTGTTCAACGTCATCTCCGGCCTCCTGCCCCAGACCGAGGGTCGGATAACGTTCAAGGGCACCGACATCACCGGCTGGCCGGCCCACCGGATAGTTGCCGCCGGCATGGGGAGGACCTTCCAGAGCCTGGAGTACTTCGACAACCTGAACGCGGTGGAGAACGTAATAGCCTCCCGGTTCTGCCGCACCGGCTCCTCCTTCCTGGAGTCCCTACTTGGCATGCCGAGGGACTGGAGGGAGCGGAAGCGCAACAGGGAGGTGGCCGAGGAGCTGCTGGAGTGGGTCGGCCTGCAGGACCGCATGTACTTCATGCCCAGCGAGCTGTCCTACGGCATGCAGCGCCGCCTGGAGGTGGCCAGGGCCCTGGCCACCGAGCCCGACATGATGATGATGGACGAGCCGACGGCGGGCCTCACCCAGAGCATCGTCGAAGGGCTCATGGAGCTGATAGGCCGGCTGAAGGCCATGGGCAAGACCATCTTCCTGATAGAGCACAACATGAACGTGGTCATGTCCATCTCCGACAAGGTCGTGGTGATGAACTTCGGAGAGATGCTTGCCGAAGGCTCCCCGGCCGAGGTCCAGGCCAACCCCGAGGTGGTGGACGCCTATCTTGGGGTAAGGGCTTGAAGTCCGTCCTGAAGGTCAGGGGCCTACAGGTCTCCTACGGCCTGGTGCAGGCCGTCAGGGGGGTGGACTTCCAGGTCCGGGAGAACGAGATCTGCGCCGTACTGGGCGTCAACGGCGCCGGGAAGTCCAGCATCATCAAGGCCGTCCTCGGCCTGATCCGATCGCAGGCCGGGACCGTCGAGTTCCCCGAGGGCACCGAGATACGGGGCATGCCTCCCCACCGGATAAACAGGGCGGGCATCGCCTGGCTGCCTCAGGGCGGGCAGATATTCTCCACCCTGACGGTCCACGAGAACCTGCTGATGGGCGCCTTCGGCCGCGAGAAGACCCCGGAGACCCTGGAGCGCATGGATGGGATCCTGGAGCGGTTCCCCATCCTCCGGGAGCGGTCTACCCAGGTAGCCGGGTCCCTCAGCGGCGGGGAGCAGCAGCAGCTCGCCTTCGGCCGGGCGCTGATATCCGATCCCAAGCTTCTCATCCTGGACGAGCCGTCCCTGGGCCTGGCCCCGCGCATCGTGCAACGCACCTTCCAGCTTGTCAGCGACCTTCGCTCCGAGGGGTTGAGCATCCTCCTGGTGGAGCAGAACGCCAGGGAGGCCCTGAAGATAGCCGACTATGCCTACCTCCTGGAGGTTGGACAGATCGCCGGGGAGGGCACGGCCTCGGAGATCGAGTCCAGCGAAGAGGTCCAGCGGGTGTACCTGGGAGCGGAAGCCGTCTAGCGGTGGAGCAGTTCTTTCAGCAGGTAGCCAACGGCCTGAGCGTGGGCAGCACCTACGCGGTGGTCGCCCTGGGGTTCGGCCTCACCTTCAGCGTCATGCGGGTCATCAACCTGGCCCATCCCGAGCTGTTCATGCTGGGCGCGTACCTCACCGGCGTAGTCGTCACCTTCCTGGGCTACAGCTCGGCCAGCGCCCCGCTGGCCGGGGCGGTGGGCATGCTCATCCTGGTGCTGATACTGGTCATGGGGGGCACGGGCGCCACGGGGCTGGTCGTCGAGCGCTTCGTGATACGGCCCGTGCGGGGCAGGTACATACTCATCCCCTTCATGGCCACCGGCGGCATCGCCATATTCATGCAGTACGCCGCCCAGCGCATCTGGGGGTCGGACCCGGCGTTCGTACCCAGCATCATCCCCTTCCACGCCTTCTGGGTCTGGGGGGTGAACATCACCGCCGCCCAGCTCACCACCTTCATCGCCGGCGTCATCGTCATGTTCCTGCTCCGGTACTACGTCAGGGAGACCCGGTGGGGCCGGGCGACCAGGGCGGTGGCCGAGCGGGCCGACGTGGCGGCCGCGTGCGGAGTCAACGTCAACTTCGTCTCCCAGCTCACCGTCGGCATCTCGTCCATGATGGCGGGCATCGCCGGGGTGACCATCGGCCTCCTCTACACCAGCGCCTGGCCCTTCATGGGCCTGCTGTATGGCCTGAAGGCCTTCGTATGCATGCTCGTGGGAGGCAACCGCCACATCGAGGCCATCATGGCAATCGGGCTGGTGCTGGGCATCATCGAGGCGATGGTGACGGGGTACATCACGTCGACGCTGAGGGACGCGGTGGCCTTCAGCATGCTGCTGGGGATCCTGGTCTTCCGGCCCAACGGGCTCTTCGGGTCCTACGACGTATAGCGGTGAGACGATGCAGGATATAGCGTCCGAATACCTGACATCCCAGCGGAGGCAGTTGGCGATATCCGTCCTGGTGGCGCTGGTCATCGGGCTGGACGTGGCCGGGGTCATCGACATCGTCGGGGAGCTGAACGAGCTGTCCACCAACCTGTCCGGTTTCTGGGAAGCGACCCTGGTCTACGCAGGGATGAACGCCATCATAGTCGTGGGGCTGTACTACTGCGCCTCGGCCGGGGCCCTCTCCGTGGCCCACGCATCCATCGCCGGAATGGGCGCCTACATGTCCGCGGTCCTCACCACCAACTTCGGCTGGCCCTTCCCCGCCGCCATCTTGTTCGGCACCGGGGTGGGATTCCTCACCGGCACCTTCCTCGCCGTGGCGACCATCCGCATGAACCACCTGGTGGCGGGCCTGACCACCCTCGCCTTCGGAGAGGCCATGGCCGTGGTCGCCTTCAACATAGACTATATCGGCGGGGCCAACGGCTTCAGCGGCATGCCGCTGAACACGTCCTTCGGCGTGGTGTTCCTGGTGCTGGCCATCCTGGGCTTCGCCACCTGGCGTTTCGACACATCCCGCCTGGGATATGCGGCCCGGGCCGTCCGGGACAACCCGACGGTGGCGGCCGCCATGGGCATCAACGTCGCCTGGGTCAGGGTGCTGGTCTTCTCCCTGGGGTGCGCCATCGCGGGCCTGGGCGGCGTGTTCCGGGGCCACTACATCCTGGTGCAGCACCCCGAGGACATGACCTTCTTCTTCTCCCTCACCTTCGTCATGTTCTGGGTATTCGGAGGCTCCTACACCTTCCTGGGGCCCCTCTTCGGCGCCATGTTCCTGACCATCGTCCCCGAGGTCCTGCGCTTCTCCCTCTACGAGCGGTACATCATGTACGGCCTCGTCCTGACCGTCATGATAATCATGCGGCCCCAGGGGGTCATCACCAGGGTGCCCCTGGGAAACCAGCTCCGCCTGCTGGGGCTCGTGGACCTGGTCAGGGAGCGAAGGCTGCCCGCCTGGGCCACCGCAGCCCTGGGACACCGCAGCCGTGACCCGGCCTCGGCCCCCAAGAGCGAAGAGCCCGACTGACGACGTGCCAAGACCGAAATGTTTGCAGTTCCGGGACTATAAGAGTAGAATATCCTGAATTTCGCATCGCGAAAGGGTGCTACAGACCCAGCGCATACCTACAGGAGGCTAACATGAAACGCCTGCTAGTCCTAGGGATGGTAGCCTTGGTAATGGTCCTCGTGGCAGCGGCCTGCGACGGCGAGGAGGAGGCCACCACCGCGCCCACCACTGCCCCCGCGACCACGGCCCCGGTGGCCACGACTCCGGCTGACACCACCGCCCCCGCGACCACGGCTCCCCCGCCGAGGGAGGAGAGATGCGGGAGGCCCACTTCTGGGAGGTCAACGCCCTCACCGGCCAGTCCGCATCCTACGGCATACGCAGCGTCCACGGCATCGAGCTGGCCGCCAAGCACGTCAACGACGCAGGCGGCTTCCAGGACAACTGCGGCAACACCTACACCGTCAGGCTGACGGTCCACGACATGGCCAACAACCGCGAGCAGGCCATATCAGGCCTTCGCAAGGCCGCCGACGACCCCACCGTCATCGTCTCCCTGGGCTCCACTCCATCCACAGGCTTCGTGCCCATGGTGCCCGTCGCCGGGCAGGTCAAGCTACCCATCATCGGCACCGGCACCGCCGCCCCCATCTCCGACTGGAACCCCTACGCCTTCCGCGTCACCGTCACCACACAGGCCGCCGTGCCTCCCTTCATGGAGACCATGGTGGCCCGCTTCGACAACTTCAAGCGCATCGCCCTGATCTATGACATCACACAGGACGCCCAGCGCGCCGAGGCAGAGCTGGTCAGAGACCTCGCCGATACCTACGGCTACGAGATCGTTAGCTTCGAGGCCTTCCGCGCCAACGACAAGGACTTCCGCTCCCAGCTCACCACCATCCAGGGACAGGACCCCGACTGGGTGGGCATCTACGGCGCCACCCCCGAGGGCACCGCCATCTTCAACCAGATGGACGAGCTGGGCATGTTGGACGAGGTGGAGACCTTCGTCGGCTTCGGCAGCACCAACCAGCCCGACTGGTGGACCCTGACCGATGGGCGCGTAGAGGGGGCCTACAGCTGGATGGTGGGCTTCGACCTGGCCCAGCCCGGCCTGATGGAAAAGGTGCTGACGGACTACCAGGCCATGTTCGAGGAGGGCCCCGACGTCCAGACCGTCTACGGCTACCAGGCCTTCCAGGCCGCCGTCGACGCCATCAAGAGGTCCTGCACGGCCACCGACCGGGAGGCCTTCCGGGACGCCCTGGCCACCACCAACATCGACGCCCTGGGCGGCAAGGTGATCTTCGACAGCCCCAGGGACAACCCGCTGGGCGAGAACCGCTCCGGCGTAATCGTCGTCACCAAGACCCAGGGCGAGGACGCCACCGCCTTCGAGCTGGTGAGCGCCGAGGGTGAGATGATGCCCGCCGCGGATGGCGAGCAACGGGAGGCCCACTTCTGGGAGGTCAACGCCCTCACCGGGCAGTCCGCCTCCTACGGCATACGCAGCGTCCACGGCATCGAGCTGGCCGCCAAGCACGTCAACGACGCAGGCGGCTTCCAGGACAACTGCGGCAACACCTACACCGTCAGGCTGACGGTCCACGACATGGCCAACAACCGCGAGCAGGCCATCTCCGGCCTCCGCAAGGCCGCCGACGACCCCACCGTCATCGTCTCCCTGGGCTCCACTCCATCCACAGGCTTCGTGCCCATGGTGCCCGTCGCCGGGCAGGTCAAGCTACCCATCATCGGCACCGGCACCGCCGCTCCCATCTCCGACTGGAACCCCTACGCCTTCCGCGTCACCGTCACCACACAGGCCGCCGTGCCTCCCTTCATGGAGACCATGGTGGCACGCTTCGACAACTTCAAGCGCATCGCCCTGATCTACGACATCACGCAGGACGCCCAGCGCGCCGAGGCCGAGCTGGTCAGAGACCTCGCCGATACCTACGGCTACGAGATCGTCAGCTTCGAGGCTTTCCGCGCCAACGACAAGGACTTCCGCTCCCAGCTCACCACCATCCGCGGCCAGGACCCCGACTGGGTGGGCATCTACGGCGCCACCCCAGAGGGCACCGCCATCTTCAACCAGATGGACGAGCTGGGCATGTTGGACGAGGTGGAGACCTTCGTCGGCTTCGGCAGCACCAACCAGCCCGACTGGTGGACCCTCACCGATGGGCGTGTAGAGGGGGCCTATAGCTGGATGGTAGGCTTCGACTTGGCCCAGCCCGGCCTGATGGAAAAGGTGCTGACGGACTACCAGGCCATGTTCGAGGAGGGGCCCGACGTCCAGACCGTCTACGGCTACCAGGCCTTCCAGGCCGCCATGGACGCCATCAAGAGGTCCTGCACAGCCACCGACCGGGAGGCCTTCCGCGACGCCCTGGCCACCACCAACATCGACGCCCTGGGCGGCAAGGTGATCTTCGACAGCCCCAGGGACAATCCGCTGGGCGAAAACCGCTCCGGCGTCATCGTCGTTACCAAGACCCAGGGCGAGGACGCCACCGCCTTCGAGCTGGTGCCCCAGCCGTAACCGCCCCGGGACAGGAGCCGGACCAAGTGGGGAGGCGCCCGGTGGGCGCCTCCCCACCCAGCATTTCTCCCTTGACAGTCCCTTAACCCCTTGTGTCGTTCCGAGCGGAGCGCAGCGAGGAATCTGTCCATGCCGGCGAGTAGTCGGCCCAAGGCCTTGTGGCGCGGCCGTGCCTGTTGTGGGATGCCCGAGGATTCCTCGCCTACGGCTCGGAATGACAGGTGGGATGGACCCGGAACGGCATGTCCCAGGTGGGAGGGACTCCGGAACGGCATGTCCCAGGTGGGAGGGACCCGGAACGGCATGTCTCAGGTGGGAGGGACCCGGAACGGCATGTCTCAGGTGAGAGGGACCCGGAACGGCGTGTCAGGCGGGGCGGCTAGTCGTAGGGCTGGAGCTCTATCTCGTGGAGGGCCGGGACCACCTCTTTGCCCAGGAGCTCGATGGAGCGCATGACGTCGTCGTGGGCCATGTCCCCCTCGTTCCCGTAGATGTGCAGGTAGCCCGGGTTCAGCCGCTCGACGATATTCGACAGCTTCCTGGTGACCGTCTCAGGGCTGCCCACGATGATGTTGTTCACCTCCTGGAGCTCCTCGTAGGTCATGGACCGGCCGAAGCCTCCGGCCCCCGGCAGGGTCGCCTGTATCTTCACCGCCTGCCGGGACTGGTACCCCGGAGGGTCGCTGTGCTCCCGGGGGCCCCTGTTGCGGTGGCTCTCGGTCCACAGGAAGGTCCTTCCTATGTCCTGGGCCTTCTCGTCGGTGTCGGCCACGAACACGCGGAGCAGGTAGCCGAAATGCTCAGGCCCCGGGGTAAACCCCACCTCCCTGGCCGTGTCCGAGTAGATCTGCCTCAGGCGCTCCGTGTGCTCCAACAGGGAGCCCAGGTTCATGTACGGGTGCCGGTGGGTGGCCGACCACACCACGCTCTCGGGACTGGAGAGGCCGGGAAACCAGACCGGCGGATGGGGCTTCTGGATGGGCAGCACCCACGGGTTCACCGCCCGGTAGTGGTAGTGCTTGCCCTCGTAGCGGAAGGGCCCGGGCTCCGTCCAGCACTTGATGATCAGGTCGTGGGCCTCCTCGAACCTCTCCCTGTTCTCCGTCGGGTCGATGCCGCCCTGGATGCTCTCCACCGCCGTGCCCCGGACGAAGCCCGAGATCACCCGCCCATTGGAGTAGCAGTCCAGCATCGCGATCTCTTCGGCCATCCTGATGGGGTCGTTGACGGCGATCACGTTGCCAAGGATGGCGATCTTCACCCTCTTGGTGAGCTTGGAGATGACCGCGGCGTCCAGGTTGACCGCGGGCTTCATGCACCAGTAGGCGGCGTGATGCTCGTTGGTCATGATGCCGTCGAAGCCCACCTCGTCGGCCAGGGCGTACTGCTCGTGGTACTCGTTGTACAGCACGTGGGCCTTGTGAGGGTCGAAGTAGCTGTTCGGAAACCCCAGCCGGCCGGAATCGTGCTTCTCCAAGTCTTTTTCAGTAACGAAGCCGTAGGGCTGCTCCGAAAACCAGAAGACCTCCACCTTGTCCTGCATCGGACTCTCCTTCAACAGGTTGCGCACAGTATAGCACGGGGACGGTCGCCAACCACGACCCACGGACACAGCGGATCGACCTCCCTACACGCCCGTAGTGCCCGCCGATCTGTGCTACACTACGGCCAAGCCCGCCAGCCGGGAGAGACCACGTACAGGGAGGACGCAGACATGGTGTTGACGCGAGAGGCGATGCCCACCACCCCTTCGGAGGCCCGCATGCTGTTCCGGGAGGGTAGCTGGACGCAGGACACCCTGGGCATCTGCAACGGGTATACCAACGCCAACCTGGTCATCGTGCCCAGGGACCTGGCCTACGACTTCCTCCTCTTCTGCCAGCGCAACCCCAAGCCCTGCCCGGTGCTGGAGGTCCTGGACGAGGGGGACCCGACGGTGAGGGTGCTGGCCGACGGAGCCGACATCCGCAGCGACCTTCCCCGGTACCGCGTCTTCGTCCGGGGAGAGCTGGTGGACGAGCCCACGGACATCGGCGAGTACTGGCGCAGCGACCTTGTGACCTTCCTCTTCGGGTGCAGCGGGACCTTCGCCAGCGCCCTGGACAACGCCGGTATCAAGGTACGCCTGGGGATCGACGGGGAGAACCCGGGCTTCGGCGTGTATCGAACCAACATACCCACCGTCCCCGCCGGGCGCCTGCGCGGGCCCATGGTGGTGAGCATGCGCGGCGTACGGTCGGACCTGGTCTCCCGGGCCGTGGTGGTGACCTCCCGGTTCCCCAACCACCACGGCAGCCCCGTGCACGTCGGGGACCCCGGCGCCATCGGCATAACCGACCTGTCCACGCCCGACTGGGGCGCCGGCCCGGTGGAGCTGCTTCCCGACGAGGTGCCCGTGTTCTGGGCCTGCGGCGTCACCCCCCAGGACGTCGCCCTGGAGAGCAAACCCGACCTCATGATCACCCACAGCCCCATCCACATGTTCATCAGCGACATCCCCTCCGAGCAGCAAGCGTCGTCCTGACGGACTTTCGGATGACCGGGAGGGGCGGATGACCGGGGGCGGATGACCCGTGAGGCGCAGATGACGACGGGAAGGGGGACGCCGGCATGACGACAGTAGGCTCCGGCAAGTACACCTACCGGCTGGTCCGCGACTGGGGCGCGTTGCCCGACGGCGAGGCTTTCGGCATGGTCAGCGCGGTAGCCACGGACTCCCAGGACCGGGTCTACGTCTTCCAGAGGAAGGACCCTCCGGTGCTGGTCTTCGACCGGGACGGCGCCTTTCTGGACTCGTGGGGCGCCCGTGCCATTGCCGACCCTCACGGCATCCATATCGCCAACGACGTCGTGTACATCACCGACAGGGAGGACCAGGTGGCCGTAACGTTCACCCTGGACGGGAAGCCCCTTCAGGTCCTCGGGGAGCGCGGCGTGCACTCGGACACCGGTTGCGAGGAGCCCGGCGACCTGGTGCCCCGGGCCGCGGGCCCCTTCAACTATCCCACCGAGATGGTCCCCTCCCCGTCGGGAGACCTGTACGTATCCGACGGCTACCGCAACAGCCGGGTGCACCGGTTCTCCGGCGACGGGCGGCTGACGACCTCGTGGGGAGAGCCGGGCAAGGCGGGGCCCAACCAGTTCCACCTGCCCCACAGCATCCTGGTGCACGACTCCCGCGTTTACGTGTGCGACCGCGAGAACAGCCGTGTCCAGATATTCTCCCTGGATGGCCGGTTCATCGCCATGTGGACGGACATGAACCGGCCCCAGGACATCTGCGTCGACAAGGACGGCGTGTTCTACACCTGCGAGCGAGTGGGAGAGGACGGGTCATCCCCCCAGGTCAGCATCCTGGACGGAGACGGAAACGTGCTGGCCCGCTGGCAGTGCCGGGGCGCCCACGGCCTGTGGGTCGACTCCCGCGGGGACATCTACCTGGGGCTGAGGGTGGACCAGAGCGTGGACAAGTACGTCCGGCAGACCTAGCCCACAGCGTCCCTGCCGGAGCATCCCTTATAGGAGGCGGCTACCATGGCCAGTCAGTCGGACATATCCCAGGTCGAGGCTGTCCTAGAAGAGTGGCGGCGGGCGTTCACCGCCAGGAACGTGGAAGCCCTCAAGGACCTCTGGGACGTGGACTACCCCCACCTCATCTATATCGCCGAGGAGGACAACGAGCCCCATCGCGGCTTCGACGCCATCGGCAGCTATTACGCCAACATCCCCCAGCTCGTCGAGAGTCTCGATTGGACCCTCAAGGAGACCACGATAGACGTCATAGGCGACATGGCCTACGCCTACGTGGAGTTCCTGGTCAACGCCGTGTTCAAAGAGGGCGGTCGCCGGATGACCTTCGACGGACGCAACACCTTCATACTGAAGAGGACCGGCGGCCGGTGGCGGTTCATCCACTACCACGAGTCCCTGTCCCGGGACCACAGTCACGATACCTGGGGGTTCCTCTGGGAATAGGCCCGGGGCCTCGGACCGCCTCCTAGGCCGCGCCGGATGACCAGATGCGGCGGACCTCCTCGGAGGACGTGACGTGACCGAAGCCCCACCCCATTACCCGCATGGAGAAGTCCTGCCTGTCCTGGCCCCGGTCGGCGCAGCAGTCCTCGACGGTCACCGTGTAGTAGTCGGCAAAGAAAGCGTCCCTGCTGGTGGACTCCACGCACCCCGAGGTGGCCGTGCCGGTCATGAGGACGGTCTTGATGCCGTTGCTCCTCAGCACCAGGTCCAGGTCCGTGCCCCAGAAGCCGCTCAGACGGTGCTTGCTGACGACGACCTCGCGTTCACTGCCGTCGGGGCGTATGTCGCCGTAGAAGTCCGCCCCAAAGGTCCCCGCCTGGCACTGTACGCCGTACAGCCCGTGCTCCTCGAACAGGACTCGCATGGGCGGGGAGATGTACTCGGGGTTGTATATGGCCCGCACGAACACCCTCAGGGCCCCCGCGTCCCGGGCCGCCTGCAGCAGGGACTCCAGGCCCTCGAGGGCCCGGGGGATGAGGGGATACGCCTCCCAGAGATGCCCGGCCCCCGGGAAGAAGGACGTGGTGTCCCCCTTCTCCGCCCAGGTGCCGTACAACCCCTGGGGATGGACAAAGTCGTTCTGGACGTCCACTATGACCAGGGCCGTATGCTTCGGCTGTATCTGCTCCTCCAGGGTCCGAAGGACCTCCTGGTATTCCATCGCCATGTTCCCGTCTCCTCCCGTCTGGGGAATCTGCCCTCGTTCTCCGTGCGTCACGCCCGGTTGACCAGCCCACGGAGATACTCCACCGTCTCGTCGGTGGTCACCACATCGGCGCAGAACATGTCCAAGTCCATCAGCTCGGCCAGGTGCATCAGCTCGCATCGGTCGCCCACCGCCTCCTCGGGCACCACCACCCTGAAGCTGGACATGGCGTCCCGGCAGGTATCGTTGATGCAGTGGCTGGTGCTGCAGCCGGTTACGATGAGCGTGTCCACCGCCAGTCCCACCAGCATCTGGTAGAAGCTCGTGCCCTTGAAACAGGACGTGTACTTCTTGGCGAAGACCTTCTCGTTGGGCAGCCGCCCCAGCCGCGGGTCCAGGTCGGTGACCCCGGACGTGGGGTCCGAAAAGCCCCTCAGCCCCGGCTGCTTCCTGTCCCACGGTCCCTGGGGGTCGTCGGGCTCGTAGCCCATGACGGTGAAGAAGATGGGCACCGACGCACTCCGGCCGGCGTCCAGCAGCCTGCGGGTCGCTTCGACCACCGAGTCCAAGTTGCTGCCCAGGGCATAGCTTGGGTCCATCTCTCCCCTGAACAGGTCAACGACCACGATGGCCGGACGCTGCCCGAACCCCATGCGGCCGCCGACTCCGCGCGCCCTGAACCTGGCCCTCAGGTCGTCGAGGTGCGCCAGGAGCTCCTCTTTCAGATGGGCGGGCAGCTTCAGGTCCTCGGCTGGGGCCATCACGGCCTCCTTAGGACGGTGTTCCAGGGGGCGCCGGACAAGTGTAGTATACACCCTGGAGTCGGGGCCTTCTCCGTGCCTGCGGGAGCCCCGTTTGCGGGGGGCTCCGGCAGGCGTCGGACGTTGCATCATGCGGCATGGGATGTTATACTACGACTGATAATTTTCCGCTGCGAGAGCCCAGACTGAGCGGAAAACGCCTTTGATGGAGGCCCCGATACTTCGGGGCTTCTTGCTCAGATGGGACATTTGGAAAGGGGACGGCTAACAGGCTTTCAGGAGCTTCATGGTGTCGGGGCTTTCGAACGTGCTCCGGTAGCTGCCGGGAACGCTCGAAGGAGGAGATGACGGTATGAAAAGCGACTTCCTAATAGCGTTGACACAGCTGGCGGCCGAGAGACATCTGCCCAGGGAGCAGGTGCTGCAGGCCATCGAGGCTGCCCTTGCCTCCGCCTTGAAGAAGGACAGCCCCACCATGGGGCAGAACATCTCCGTCAAGCTTGACCCCAACAGTGTGGGTGAGCCGATAAGCGTCTTTGCCACCAAGACAGTGGTGGAGACCGTCGAGGACTCGGAGACCGAGATCGAGCTGGTCGAGGCCAGAAACATCCGCCAAGACGCGGCCCTGGGAGACGAGGTGCCCGTCGAGACCCTGGAGCTGGAGTTCAGCCGCATCGCCGCCCAGACGGCAAAGCAAGTCGTCTTGCAACGACTCCGGGAGGTGGAGCGAGACCTGGTCTACCAGGAGTTCCAAGAGCGCACGGGTGACGTGATCTCCGGAGTGGTGGGCCAGATAGAGGCAGGCCGGGTCGTAATCTTGGAGCTGGGACGGGCGCAAGCGGCCCTGTTCCCCGAGGAGCAGGTGCCCACCGAGCGGTATCGTAAGGGCCAGCGCCTGAAGGTCTACGTCGACGACGTGCGAAAGACCTCCAAGGGGCCGGAGATCCTGGTCTCCCGCAGCCACAAGAACCTCCTCAAGCGCCTGTTCGAGATAGAGGTGCCCGAGGTGTTCAACGGCATCGTGGAGATCAAGTCCATAGCGCGGGAGCCCGGGTCCAGAAGCAAGGTTGCGGTGACGTCCCGCCAGGACGGTATCGACCCCGTGGGCTCCTGCATAGGCATGCGGGGCAACCGTATTCAGAGCATCGTCAACGAGCTCCAGGGAGAGAAGATCGACGTCGTCCGGTGGGACTCCAATCCGAAGGTGTTCCTGGCCAATGCCCTGAGCCCCTCGGAGGTGGTCCACGTGGAGATCAGGGAGGAGACCGGCAACGCCCTGGCCGTCGTCCCCGAGCGCCAGCTCTCCCTGGCCATAGGGAGGGAGGGCCAGAACGCCCGGCTGGCCGCCAAGCTGACCAACTTCCGCCTGGACATCAAGAGCATGAGCGAGTGGGAGCTGATTCGCTCCCAGCGGCAGGCCCCCGAGGAGCGCAAGCCCGCCGAGGAAGCGGCGGTGGCCGTCGAGGAGCCGGAGGTCGAGGCGGCGGTCCTGGAGGCCGAGGCGGTGGTCGCTGAGGCCCAGGCCCAGGCAGTGGAAGCTGCAGTCACCGAGGTGGAGACCGAAGCCGCTGCGGAGGCCGAGACGGTCGAAGCCGTCGAGGCCGAGGCCCCGGTGGCGGAGGCCGCGCCCGTCGACGCGGAGGAGGCGGCCGAGGTCCCCAGCAACAAGCTGACGCCCGAAGAGGAGCTGGCACTCCTGGCCCTGGAAGAGGCCGAGGCCGAGGCGGTGGCAGAGCTGGAGGAGGACGAGGACGAAGAAGAGGGAGACGACTTCGACGACAGCGTCTTCACCGTGCCAGTGCCCGCCACGGGCCCGGGCCAGATCCGGTTCGCGGAGGACATCATGGAAGACTTCCGGGGCCCAGGGCGCAAGGGACGGAGGAGGCGCGGCGGCGCCGGAGCCGCCAGGGCCAGGCGGAGACCATCCGCCAAGAGCCGGAGCGGTCCCCGTCCGCCGGCCGCGGGCGCCGGAGCGTAGGGAGCCTCTCCTTGGCCAGGGCAAAGCACACGCCGCTGCGGAGTTGCGCGGTCTGCTCTCGGAAGCTGCCCAAGGCCCAGCTGACCAGGGTGGTCCGGGGCGCCGACGGCAAGGTAGGGCCGGACCCCACCGGCCGAAAACCCGGGCGCGGCGCCTATCTCTGCGACGACGAGCGCTGCAGGGACGCCGGCATAAAGCGTGGCCGGGTCGAGCGTGCCCTCAAGTCGTCCTTCACCGAGGAGGACCGTAAAGCCCTGGTGGAGTATCTACACCAGGAACCTCAACCTGCCAGTACTGGAGACATGCGATGACCTCCGACACCAGGCCCCGGCAACGAAAACAGGGGAAGAGAGCCACAGCCAAGACCGTGGTGCTTCCCGAGACACTCTCGGTGAAGAGGCTGTCCGAGATCACGGGCATCACCGCCATCGACGTCATAAAGCAGCTCATGCGCAACGGCATAATGGCCTCCATGAACCAGGCCATCGACTTCGAGGTGGCCACCCTGGTCACCTCGGCTTTCGGCATGCGCGCCAGGCCGCGGACCGCGTCTGCGGCGGCGGCGGCCGGCGCCTCTCTCATGGAGGACGAAGACGAGGCATCCCTGGCCGGGCGCCCGCCGGTGGTCACCATCATGGGCCACGTTGACCACGGCAAGACCACCCTCCTGGACACCATCCGCACCACCCGCGTAGCCGAGAGCGAGGTCGGCAGCATAACCCAGCACATCGGCGCCTACCAGGTGCGATACAAGGACCAGGATATCACCTTCCTGGACACCCCCGGCCACGAGGCGTTCACGGCCATCCGGGCCAGGGGCGCCAGCGTCACTGACATAGCGGTGCTGGTGGTAGCAGCGGACGACGGCGTCATGCCCCAGACCGTCGAGGCCCTGGACCACGCCAAGGCCGCCGAGGTGCCGGTAATGGTCGCCATCAACAAGATGGACCGGCCGGAAGCCGATCCGGAGAGGGTAAAGCGCCAGCTCACCGAGCACGGCCTGGTGGTGGAGGAGTGGGGGGCGAAACCATAGCCGTGCCCCTGTCCGCCACCCAGGGAGACGGCATCGAGGACCTTCTGGAGAACATACTCGTGGTGGCTGAGCTCAGCGAGATCAAGGCCGACCCGGAGCGGCCCGCCGTCGGCGTGGTCATCGAGGCGAAGCTGGACAAGACCAGGGGGCCCCTGGCCACGGTCCTGGTCCAGAACGGCACCCTCAGGGTGGGAGACCGCATCATAGCAGGAACCGCCTTCGGACGGGTCAGGGCCATGCTCAGCGACACCGGGACAAGGTTGGAAGAGGCCACCCCATCGGTACCCGTCGAGATTATGGGCTTCAGCGCCACGCCGGAAGCCGGCGACCTGTTCGAGGTGGCGGCCGACGAGAGGACCATGAGAGACACCGTGGCCGAGAGGGCGCGTGGCCGGGGCGCAGGGCCCGGAGTGCCCCTGACGCTGGAGGAGATATACACGGGAGTCAGCGCCGAGGACGTAAAGGAGGTGAACCTGGTCGTCAAGGCCGACGTCCAGGGAAGCGTCGAAGCGGTGTCCGCCGCGCTGGAACGCCTGGACGACGACCGGGCCAAGGTCCGCATCCTGCACGCGGGAAGCGGCACCATCACCGAGAGCGACGTCCTGCTGGCCTCTGCCTCGGGCGCCATCGTAGTCGGATTCAACACCACCACCCAGCCCGGAGTCGACCGGCTGGCCGACAGGGAGGGTGTGGAGATCCGCCATTACCGGATCATCTATCACCTCATCGAGGACATCGAGAAGGCCCTGCAAGGCCTTCTCGATGCGACCTTCCACGAGGTGGTACAGGGCCACGCGGAGATAAGGGCTATCTTCTCCGTCGGCAGGCGAAACAAGATCGCCGGCTGCATGGTCTCCGACGGACGCATCGCCCGGAACGCCCTGGTGCGGGTCCTCCGCGGCGGGGAAGTCATCCACGAAGGCAGCGTGTCCAGCTTGCGGCACTTCAAGGAGGAGGTGTCCGAGATGGCCGCCGGCTTCGAGTGCGGCGTGGGCCTGGGCGGTTTCGTCGAATTCCAGGAGGGTGACGTGCTGGAGACGTACCGCCGGGAAAAGGGCAGGGCCTAAACGCACCGCAGGCGACCCGCCGTACCCGAGCCCTCCGCGTCCCCATCCGCGAGGAGTCGCTTACCCGTGAGCAGAAGAACCGACCGCATCAATGGACTGCTGCGCCAGGAGATAAGCCGTCTTCTCTCCCGCGAGCTGAACGACCCCCGGCTCTCGGGCGTCGTCAGCATCACCAGGGTCGAGACGTCCTCCGATCTGCGCGTTTCCCGTGTCTACGTCAGCGTCCTGGGCGGCTCCGACGACAAGGACTCGGTGCTCAAGGGCATCAGCTCGGCAGGGGGGTTCATCCGGCGGGAGATGCGGGACCGCTTGTCCCTGAAGTACATCCCCGACCTGCGGTTCACCCTGGACGAGTCCATGGAGGAGGCCCAGCACATCCAGAGGCTGATGGACCGGCTCTCCACCACCGAAGACCGGAGGGAGGCCACGGCGCCCGAGGCGGCCGGCTAGGACCCGTGTCCCGGCACTGGAGAAGCATTGACTGACAAAGCGGCACAGACTCCCCGGAGACCAATGGAAACTAAGAAGGCAGTCAACGGCTTCCTGAACCTGTACAAAGAGCCGGGTCCGACGTCCATGGACGCCGTCCGACAGGTGAAGAGGCTCAGCGGGCAGCGGAAGAGGGTGGGTCACGGCGGCACCCTGGACCCCATTGCCGAGGGTGTCCTTCCCATCTGCTTCGGCCAAGCCACCCGCCTGATGGAGTACGTCACCTGCAGCGCCCGGGCCTACAGGATGGACGTCCGTCTGGGGGCCGCCACGACCACCTACGACAGGGAAGGAGAGGTGGTGAGGACCGCCGACCCGTCCCACATAGACCGGGAGGCCGTGGAAGCCTCCCTGGAGCCGTTTCGGGGCGAGTTCCAGCAGACCCCTCCCATGTACAGCGCGCTGAAGGTGGGGGGCAAGCGGCTCTACGATCTGGCGCGGTCTGGGATTGAAGTGGAACGGAAGCCCAGGACCGTCACCATCTCCAGGATAGAGATCGTAGAGATGGACCTGCCCTCCGTGGTCATTGACGTGAACTGTGGACGGGGGGCCTACATGCGCTCCCTGGCCCACGATCTGGGCGAAGCCCTGGGCTGCGGAGCGTACCTGGAGGGCCTCGTCCGCCTCAGGTCTGGGCCATTCCTGGTCGAGGACGCGGTCAGGCTGGAAACACTGCAGGACGCCGCGGGAGAGAACGGTTGGGCGAGCCACCTAGAGCCCCCGGACTTCGTCCTCCTGCACATGAAGAGCGTAACGGTGGGTGAGGCGGCGGAGCGTTACCTGCGCAATGGCCATCCGGTCAAGCTCCCGCCCCATCTGTCGGCCTACGCCGGCTACATGGAGCGATACAGGGCGTACTCCGAGGACGGGCGGTTCCTCGCCGTGGTCCGCTACGAGCGGTCCAAGAACGAATGGCAGCCCAACAAGGTGTTCACCGTCGACGCCCCGTCGCCCTACGCCGGCACCCCCGCCCGGCAGTAGCCTTCATGCAGATGACACACCAGCCTGGGGGCAGGAGTGTCATCCCGTTTTCGACCTGCCCGTAGGCGTCAATTGTTCTTGACAAATCAGCCACAGCATGTATATTTGATAGCTATGGCTGAGAGGCCGTAAGGAGGGAGGGTGCCATGGAGGCGTACTGCTTCAAGTGCCGGTCCAAGAGAGAGATCAAGGGGCCACAGCAAGTGACCCTCAAGAACGGGCGCCCGGCCACCCAGGGCACCTGCCCGATCTGTGGCACCAAGGTCTTCCGCATAGGCAAGGCCGCCTGAGACTCCTTGGCACTCAGCTCTCATTTGAAGGCTTCATCAGCTCCTAGAGACCATCGACACCCCCAGCTTCGCCAGGAGGCCCTCGGGGTTCTTGTGCAGCAAGAGATGAGCCTCCTCGCTATCGAGCCCGGCACCTAGGGCCACCTTCCTTGTCATCTCCGGCGTCAGCAGGTCCTCGGGGGCGTGGGCGTCGGAGTCCAAGACTGTAAGGGTCCCGGCTTGGGCGGCAACCTTCACGACATGGCCATTGGCTAGGCTATGGCCCTTGCGGGCCGATATCTCCAGGAACACCCCCCGCTCCGACGCCAGACGGGCGTCCTCCATCTCGATGAGGCCGGGGTGCGCGACTATGTCCACCGAGTCCGAGAGGATGGCGGCGCGATTGGTCCCCGGCTCCACCGGCTCCACCGGCGTCTCGCCGTGGACCACCACCAGCTTCGCCCCCAGCCCCTTGGCCGCCCGCGCGACCTCGTCTATGTCCTCCTTGGGCACGTGGGTGATCTCCACCCCCGGGAGGGCCAGAATGTCCCAGCGGGAGGAGGCGGCCCTGCAGTCGGTTACCAGCGTCTTGACTACGTACTCGACGTTGCCGGGCCCGACGTGGTCCGTGACGCCTATGACCTGGTAGCCGCGTACGCTGGCCCGGCGTATTAGCTCGATGGGCGAGAGCACCCCGTCGCTGAGGAACGTATGGGTATGGAAATCAAACATCGCGCCTCCACGCAGACAGCCGGGCAAGGAGCACAGCTCCTTGCCCGGCACATCGGTTCCACCGTAGGGACCCTGTCTAGAGGTTGAACTGGGGGTCTACGTAGTCCCTCTCCTTGACGTAGACCTGCAACCGGCTGCGCTGCACCTCGCAGATGACGATCCGCCGCTTGTCATCGATCTTGACGGCCGCGGGCTCATCAAAGCGCCACTCCCGCTCCAGGCTCTTGACCCTCTTTCGGGCCCTGCCCATGTCCGGGTTGGCGACTATGCTTGCCAGCCCCCACTTGGGGAGCTGCTGGGCGTCTCCCTGGAAGGTGGTGAGGTGCTCGCCGTCGGGTCCGTAGGCCTGCACCACGTCCTCTCCCCAGTCCGCGACGTAGACGTCGCCCTCATCGTCCACCGCCACACCGCTGGGGCGCCGCAGGGCTCCGTCCCCGCTGCCGGGGGCCCCGAAGCTCATAAGGTAGGTGCCGTCGGGAGAGAACTTCTGCACCCGGCTGTTCCGCCAGTCGGCAACGTATACGTCGCCGTTGCCGTCCAACGTTATTCCCCAAGCCATGTTGAACTGGCCCTCTCCCGATCCTCCGCTGCCCCACTTGCCCAGGGACTTGCCGTCCTTGGTAAAGGTCTGGACCCGGTTGTTTCCGCTGTCCATCACCCACAGGTTCTCGTCGACGTCGAAGGCCAAGCCCCAAGGCCGGTCGATCTCGCCGTCCCCCGAGCCGTGGACGCCCCACTTGTCGACGAAGTTGCCCTCTTTGTCGAAGATGGTGATCCTGTTCAACACCTCGTCGGAAACGTAGAGGTTCTCGTCCTTGTCCAGGGCGATGGACGTAATCCCCGTGAACTCCCCGTCACCTTCCCCCGGCGCGCCGATGTCCATGATGAACTCTTCGTCGCCGAGCTCGCTGCCCAGGGTGCACTTGGTGATCCTGCTGGAGGCCATGAACTCGCTGGGGCCGTTGACAACGTACACCACGTCGTCCGACGCCAGGGCCAAGTCCAGCGGGTACCGGAATCCTTCGCCCCCGTTGGTCCCCCTGCCTATGCAGTGGCTGTAGGTGTAGGTGCGTCCGTACACCGTTCTAGTAAGCATCTCTTGCCTCCCGAAAGGCTATTGCGGCTATGGTCCGAGCCTGGGTCGCGAATCGGCCTAACCGAACTGGTACTCGCGGGAGGCGGCGATGAGCTGGAGCATCTGCAGCACCCGCTGGGTGGACCGGTCCGCGTCCTGCTGGGAGGCCCAGCTAACGTCCCCGCCGGCCCTGGCCTGGGTCAGCAGCTCCTCGTGGGTGACCTCGTTGACCTGGGTCGGACCGATGAGGTCGATGCAGGTGTCCACCAGCTCATCGGGGCTGAGGTCTCCCTGTGCCCGGACCCTGTCGACGATGTCCCGCACACCGGGCATGCTGATGTCCCCGACCCGGTCGGCGACGAAGTTGATGCGCCTCACCAGCGAACCGCTGTCGATCCACTCGGCGCCGGTGTGCCATCCCTCGACACTGGGCGGGTCCAGCAGGGACTGGCCCATGTTGGTCGGCTCCATACCCAGCGCCATGAGGCCGGGCTTGGGGGCGCCCTTGTAGTCGCCCACCAAGTTCATGGTGCCCACCACCACCTCGGCGGGGCTCTTCACCTTGGCGAAGCGGACGGACTCGGCCTTGAAGAAGTCCGAGTTGAACAGCACCCGCAAGGTCTGCCTCATGTCGTAGCCGGAGCTCACGAAGGCGTCGCCGATGATATTGACGGCCGCGGGGTCCCTGGGGGGGTTGTGCTGCCACGCCGGCACCTGCTCCTCGTCGGCCACGAAGAAGTTGTACAGGTGGCGGGCGATGAACCTGGCCGTAGCAGGCTGCCGCACGACGATGTCTATGATGTCGTCGCCGTTGAAGTTCCCCTTGTGCCCGAGGAAGGTCTTCTCTCCGTCGTCGTGGTCCTCGGGCTTGTATTCGAACTCCCACGGGAAGCGGCCCAGGGGCAGGCGGGGAATCTTGGCCGCGATGGTCCAGCCCGTAAAGGCCCTGGAGCACTCGAAGACGTCCTGCTCCGTGTAGTTGCCCACACCCATGGAGAACAGCTCCAGCAGCTCCCGGCCCCAGTTCTCGTTGGGCTCGTCCTTGTGGTTCTCGTTGTTGTCCAGCCAGAAGATCATGGCCGGGTTCTTGGCCAGCTCTATGAGCAGGTCCCGGTAGTTGCCCATCCCGTACTCCCGGAACATGTTTATCTGCTCGAGCATCTGGTCGCAGTTGTCCACCTTGGAGTTGCCGGTTGCGAAAAGGTGGTGCCAGAAGAGGGCCATCTTCTCCTGCAGGGGCCGTTCGGTATTGATCATCTGCCACATGTAGTTGGCCTGGCCGTTGTAGGGCACTCCGCCCGGAAGCTTCGCCCCCGGGGCGTGCCGGAACAGGAGGTCCTCGTCGTTGTCGTCGATGCCGTGCTTCTCCGGCTCCAGCAACTCCTCGACGATTGCCTCATAGCCCCGGGCCACTCGTTCCTCCAGGTCCGCGCGGGATGCTCCGAATCCTGCGCGCCTCATGAGGTGGGCCATTAACGCGATGTCTTCACTGCCAGCCATGGTCGCTCCTTTCGGGTGGTTGTCCTGAAGGGATCTGGGCACATGCCGCCGCCGGCACGGCTACAAATCAGGCCCGGCCACTCGCGCCGGGCTGGCCTCCTGAGATCGGAGGCCGCTCACGGTGCTATTCTAGTCCAAACCCCGGCGCGGGTCAACTTTCATGGCGCCCGCCATGCGAGGCGCGCTAACCCTAGCCGCGGACGGAGAATGCTGGCTCCAGGCTGGTGATTATCTCTACCAACGCGGGCTGACCCGAGGCCACGACCTGCTGGGCCCGCCGGATGGCCGGGACCACGTCCTCGGGCCTCTCGACACGCTCGTTGTACCCGCCCATGGCCGCAGCCACTTCGGCGTAGTTGCCGGACAGCCGGCCGGTCCCGTACTCGCGGGCCGCGACGGGGAACCGGTCGGGACCGTAGATGCCCATGCCCGAGTTGTTGTTGACGATGGTGAGGATGGGAATGCGCTCCCTGATGGCCGTTTCGAAGTCCAGGCCCACCATGCCGAAGGCGGCGTCGCCCATCACGTTCACCGCCAGCTTGTCCGGCTCGGCGAGCTTGGCGCCCATGGCCAGGCCGAAACCATATCCCAGCTGGGTGGACTTGCCCCACCCGATGAAGGTGCGTGGAGCAACGGCCTCGAAGAAGGGAGACATCTGGTCCCGTGGACTGCCGGAATCGTGGGTTATGATGGTGTTCTTTCGGTCCAGCGTATGCATCAGGTCCCAGACCACCCGGTACGGGTTGATAGGCACCTCGTCGGAGGTGAGCTTTGGCATCCACTCCTTCAGCCAGCCGTCCTTGACGGCCTTCACCTCCCGGACGACCTCACCGCCCTCCCGGGGAACGCCCGACCCTCCCTGGGACCGGACCTCCTGGAGGAGCTGGCCCAACACCAGTTTGGAGTCGCCGATGACCGCATGGTCGGCCCGGTAGTCCTTGTTGATGTCCTCGGCGTCGTTAGTCGAGTGGATGATGGTCTTGCCGCCGGGTATGCCCACGCCGAAGCTACCCATGGTCAGGCTGCATCCGATGCCGAACACCAGGTCGCTCTCCTTCAGGAAGTGCACCACCGGGCCCGTCGTCACGGCGCCGCCGGCGCCTATGGACAGGGCGTGGTCCTCGGGAAAGGCGCTCTTGCCCGAGAGGGTGGTCATTACGGGGGCCTGGAGTAGCTCGGCCAGCTCCCTCAGCTCGTCCCACGCCTCGGCATACAGTATCCCCTGGCCCGCGTGGATGACAGGGCGCCTGGCGGCCAGCAACGCCCTGGCGGCCTCCGCCACGTCGGCAGGGTCCCCGGCCGTCCTCCTGGGCACGACGGGAACGTAGTGGAAGTCGGCTTCATCCAGCTCCGCCGACAGGATGTCGGCGGGCAGGTCCAGCATTACGGGGCTGGGCCTTCCCATGCGCAGGTGGCTGAAGGCCCTGCGCATCATCTCGGGCACGCGCTCGACCAGGTTTATCTGGTCCACCCACTTGGTCACGTCCCTGTAGCTCCGCGTGGGGCTGAAGTTCGGCCGCACACCGGTCCGGGACCGGCCGGCGGCGGCGGGCAGCAGGAGTATCGGGACGGAGTCGGCGTAGGCCTGGGCCACTCCGGCAAAGGCGTTCTCAGCCCCCGCCTGGGCCTGCATGGTGAAGGCGCCTATCCTGCGGCCGCCGGTGGTGCGGCTGAAGCCGTCGGCCATGTTGACGCCCACGCGCTCCTGGCGGAAGATGATGGGCCGGACTCCCGCCACCGCCACGGCCTCGGTGAGGGTGCTGAAGGGTATGCAGCCGATGAAATCGACCCCCTCCCGCTTCAGGATGTTGGCGATGGCGTCGGCGCCCTTCATCGGCTACTCCTCATGAGCCCATCATTATCGTGGCCCTGTCCAGTCCCGCGGCCCGCGTGGAGCCCGGGTACTTGGCGGGGTGTATACCCTCGCCCAGCCGCTCCTCGATGAGCTGGTCGTTCTCGTCGTAGTAGTACCCCTCTACGGACTCCAGGTAGTCGGCCCACTTGGCCGTGCTGCGCTGTATCTCCCAGGCCCAGTAGTTGTATGCCATGCGCTTCAGCCCCGCCCAGAAGTCGCCCTTTATGAACCTGCGCATTATCTGCCTGGGTCCATAGAACTTGCGGTAGGCCCGGCCGATCTCCCTTTGCAGGGTGCTGGGCCGCATCCTCTTGGGCAGGAATATCACGAAGGTGCCGTCCAGCCGGTCCCACGTGGGCAGGATGAACCGGTTCAGGGGGATCGTGGGCGCGTTGTGCTCCGGGTACCCGCTGAGGGGGAACAGGGCCACGTAGTCCACGTCCGCCTCGATGGCGGCATCGATGGTGTTCCGGATGGTGTCGACGGTGTCTTCGTCGGACCCCAGGACGAAGGAGCCCAGGACCCTGAGCTTGTGCTTCTTGATCTTGGCCAGGGAGGCCCGGATTCCCTCCTGGGTCTGCTGCTTGTTGAGGAGCTTGAGCACCTTGTTGTCGAAGGACTCCAGGCCCATGTATAGGGTGTTGACCTGGGCCTTCTTCAGCAGCCTGAGCACTTCTTCGTCCCGGGCCACCTCCAGCCGGGTGAAGCAGATGCCGTACCAGTCGATCTTCTCCTCGATGACACGGTTGAGGAGCTCCTTGGTCCGGTCCCGCCTGACGGTGAAGTGGTTGTCCACGATGAAGAAGTACTTGGCGCCGGTGAGCCGGCGCTGGTACTTGATGTCGGCGATGACGCTGTCTACGCTCCGGAGCCGGTAGCCCCTGCCCAGCTCCCGGGGGGCGATGCAGAAGGAGCAGTCGTAGGGGCAGCCCCTGGTGGTCTGGAGCACCTGCCAGCGCATCTTCAGGTTCCACAGCAGCTTCCACTTGGGCCAGTCCATGTAGCCGCTTATCAGCTCCAGGTCCGGGATGACGTCGAAGTGCTGGGCGAAGGACCGGTTGGGGTTCTGCTTCATCTGGCCGTTGTCCCAGTAGGACACTCCCAGCACGCCGTCCAGGCCCTCGTCGCCCTTGAGGCGCTCCAGCACCTCGGGCAGGGTCTCGTCCCCCTCCTGGCGGACCACGATGTCGCAGTACTGAAGGGTGTCCTCGGCCATCACCGAGGCGTGGGTCCCGCCGATGATGATGGGCACGTCGGGGCGCTCGGCCTTGATCCGCCGGATGTAGTCGATGGTCTTGGGCATGGTGGAGCTGAAGGCGTGGAAGCAGACCACGTCCGCTTCCATCACCTGGTCCCACTTGATGGGGCCGATGTGCTCCACGAACACCCGCACGTCGTATCCCAGGTTCCTCACGATGGTGGCCACCAGCGGCATGCCGTACTCGGGAAAGACGGCGTGGGTCACGAGGTTCCAGTACGGCAGCTCGGCGCTGATAAAGGCGACCTTCTCGACCTTCATGCGGGTCCTCCGTCTGTTCCGCCGGACATGGAACGGTCTTCGCCCCCGCCCCAGGCTGGCCCCTCCCAGGGTGGTATGAGTATACCGGAGAGTGTGACTAGGTATCAACACAGGAACGACGCCTATTGCTCGATACAACTACACCCGCCTCATCCTGGCCCCGTGCTCCCGTCCGGGGTAATATGTAGACTGCGATGAAGGGACCTGGACGGTGAAGTCGACGGGTGGGCCTACGCCAGTTAGGTGCGAGCTCTGCCAGCGGGACACGGAGCGCCCCACGTCCCATCATCTGGTGCCGAAGCTCAAGGGCGGCAGCAAGGGGCCCCAGGCACAGCTCTGCTCCACCTGCCACAGACAGGTCCACGCCATGTTCACCGAGGGGACTCTGGCCAAGCGGCTGAATACGCTGGAGGCCCTGCGGAACGACCCAAGGATGGCGGCGTACCTGTCCTGGGTGCGGAAGCGGTCGGGCGGCTCCCAGTTCAGGGTCCGTCGTTGGAAGGGACGGTTCTAGCGGGGCACCGGCCGGTCCGGGCGCCGCCTATCCGCCGGCCTTGCGCCGGGCGATGGCGGCCTCGGCCCTGGGGCTTATGGCCCTCTGCACCGCCACGTTCACCAGCGCCGGCTTCCTCGAGGTAAAGGCCCGTTTCACGGCGGGGACCAGGCCCTCGGGGCGCTCCACCAGCTCCCCGTAGCATATGCGACCGTGTCAACTCATACATGATAAGCTCGCCCCGCTCTCAGGAAGATGTCGGACGCCTCTCCCGGCCAGCGCGCTCCACTCCACCGTCACGTCGGCCGCCACCGGGCTGGACAGTGTCACAGTGAAGACCGCGTCCCCACTCTCCAGCACGCTGGACGCGGGACCGGTGATGGATATCTCCGCCGAGTCCTTGTCCCCAGGCACCGTCGTCGACTTGTCGTCGTCCGTCAGCGTGATGGTCTCGCCCCCCTCCACCACCACGTCGTCGGTAGGGGTGATCGTCAGGGTACCATCGACCGTGCTCGAGTCGCCCGGAATGATGATAGAGGCCGGGGTCGTGGCCGTGTAGTCCCCTGGGCTCCCCTCCGTCGCCGTCCCACCCAGCGTCCCGATCGTCACCACCGTCGCCTCGGTCCGGGTGGTGCTACCGTTCAGGATGGCTGTCACCGTCACGGTGGTCGCCGCGTCGTCCTCACCAAGAGAGTTCCGGCTCGCCAACAGAGTGATGCCCGACGGCGTGTCGTCGTCCGTTATCGTGGTGGCCACCGACTTCGACATCCCCAGGCTGGGCGCAGGTCCGCCACCTCCCGAAGGACTCGAAATGGCCACCGTGAAGGTCTCCCCAGTCCCCTCGTCTATGCCGTCCCCGGTGGTCTGCACCGTGAACGTCTGGGGGCCGACCGCGGTCTGGGTGTAGGTCAGCGTCCCCGAAATGTGAAGCTCATCGAGGGCGTTAGCTACGAAGAGATGAGCCTGTGCCGGTCGGTTGCCGAGAGGATACTGGCCAACTACACTGCGCTGCGGCAATCAAGTCAGGGTGCAGGGTGAGGGACGGAGTAGCGGACAGCGCCAGACGGGGCCAATGGGCTTCCTGGGGCTAAGGTTTGCGGGCCACAACCTCGCCGAAGGCGAGCGCGCAAACAGCGCCAGTATGGTCCTTCCACCTGTCATACGCGACCCGTGTGGCGTCGCAAAGCCCCCGGGAGCTGGCCCCGTACTTTATCGCCGCTTCCATGATCTCCGGAGATAGGAACCATTGGTTGGCAAACTCGTAAATGAAAGCGATATCCGAGGGAGTGCTGTAGGTGTCGAAGGACCCTGTGACCCGGATGTTTGCGAAGCCGGCATCAACAAGGTGATTCTTGAGCTCCTTGCCCATCTGCGGATGCCCATCGTCGGCGACGAGGAGATCCCCGAACATGTCCCATGATCTCCTGATGATCCCGAAATCCGGATGGGTGAAGCTGGAATCGACTATCATCTCCCGGCAGCCGATGATGCCGCCGGGCTTCAAGACGCGCTTGATCTCGCTCAGTACCGCGGCTGTGTCCGGTATGTGCATGAGGACGTTGTGGCAGTGGGCTACGTCAAAGAATCCATCCTCAAAGGGCATATCAACGGCATCGGCAACATGGAAGAAGGCGTTATTCAGTCCCTGCGACTCAGCGACCAACCTCGCTTTTTCTACCTGCGATTCCTCCATGTCGACACCATGCAATTCGCCTGGGGCGACGGCCTTGGCCAGGCCCACGGATATGGTGCCTGGTCCGCAGCCGAGGTCGAGAATACGAAGGCCCGGCCTCAAAAACGGGAGCAGGTAGGCGGCATTGCTTTCGGCGGTGAATCTCCGCAGCGACTCCAGCATCTCTTCGCTGAAACCCATGGTGTAGTCAGGAGTTGACGAAGTAGGGTTGGTCATGACTGGAGATCTCCTTGACGATGCGTGCCTCGAATTGCGAGCTTAACTACCCGTCACAAGCGGAAAGATTACAGAACGCCACGCACCTCCCGCCGACGGCAAGGCTGAATGGACATCGTACCACCGTGTGTGTTTCCGTCGAGTCACTTTATTTGCAATTTTGTGTAATTGTTTGCAACTAGAGGCGGAAGATGGCACAATTGCCCCTGCCGACGCTTATTCATTCGCAATCAGCAGGCCAATCGGAGGTGGCGAGTTGGGCCGACAGGATCAGCGAGACCGACGGATACGGGAGCTGGAAGAGCGCCTATCTCGCGTGAGCGAGGCCAGTCTTCGCATCACCGAGGACCTCGATTTCAACACCGTGCTACAAGGCGTGCTCGACTCCGCCCGTTCCCTGACCCGGGCACGATACGGGGTCATCGTCCTACACGGCTATGACGGGGCGGCGGGGGACTTCCTCTCGTCGGGGATGACCGCGGACGAGACGGACAGGCTGTGGACGCTGCCAGGCTGGCCGAGCTACTTCCAGTACTTGAGCAGGCTTCCAGGACCCTTGCGGATACCCGACCTCCTCGGCCACATCAGGGCGCTGGGCCTCCCGGAGCTGGTGCTCCCGCTGGCGGTGAGCGAGAAGGTGTCCTTCATGGCGACCCCTGTGCTGCACCGAGGAGAGCGCGTCGGGAGCATCTACCTCGCCGAGAAGGAACGCGCACGGGAGTTCACCCAGGAGGACGAGGAGACGCTGGTCCTCTTTGCCTCCCAGGCGGCGATGGCCATCGCCAACGCCCGCAGGCACGCCGAGGACCAACGGGCCAGGGCCGACCTGGAGACGCTCATAGACACATCCCCTGTTGGCGTGGCGGTCTTCGACGCCTTCACGGGAGAGCCGAAGTCCCTCAACCGGGAGGCGATGAGGATCGTCGACAGCCTGCGGGACCCCGGCCAGTCACCGGAGGAGCTCCTTACAGTGCTAACCTTCAGACGGGCCGATGGACGGGAGATTTCCCTGCAGGAGTTCCCGATGGCCGAGCTTCTGAGCATAGGGGAGACGCTGCGCTCAGAAGAGATCGTCATGCGGGTTCCGGACGGGCGCAGCGTGACGGTCCTCCTCAACGCCACGCCCATCCTCTCGGATGAGGGCGCGGTCGAGTCGATGATCGTCACCATGTCGGACATGGCCGAAGTCCAGGAGCAAGGGAGGCTGCGGGCCGAGTTCCTGGCGATGGTGAGCCACGAGCTGAGGACTCCCCTGACCTCCATCATGGGGTCGGCCACCGCGATCATGGACTCGGGAGCGGACCTCGATCCAGCCGTAGTGCGCCAGTTCGTCCGCATCATCGGGGACCAGGCCGGCAACATGAACGCCCTGGTCGCCGACCTGCTGGACGTGGCTCGCATCGAGACGGGCGCGCTGTCCGTGGGCCTGGAACCCGCCGACGTTGCCGTGCTGGTGGACCGGGCGAGGAACGCCTTCAGGAGCGCAGGCGGGCGGAACAACCTCACCATCGACATCGAGCCGGACCTGCCCCTGGTGATGGCGGACCGGCGGCGCATCGTGCAGGTGCTCGGAAACCTGCTCTCCAACGCGGCCCGCAACTCTCCGGAATCGTCCGTCATTAAGGTAACCGCGGTCCGGGAAGGCGTTCACGTCGCGGTCTCGGTGGCCGATGAGGGGCGCGGCATCCCGGCGGACAGCCTTCCCTACCTGTTCCGCAAGTTCTCCAGGGCGCAGACCGAGGAGCAGGGAGGGGACACGGGGCTGGGCCTCGCCATCTGCAAGGGCATAGTGGAGGCCCACGGCGGCCGCATCTGGGCCGAGAGCGACGGGCCGGGCCTGGGCGCCCGCTTCACCTTCACCCTGCTGACGGTGGAGGAGGCCGGGAGCCGCTCGACGGGAGGAGTCCTGGCCGCCTCGGCCCGCTCCACGCGGCAAGGGCAGGGGGAGGACAGAGAACGCGTGCGCGTCCTGGCGGTGGACGACGATCCCAACGACCTCCGCTACGTCCGGGACGCCCTCATCGAGTCGGGCTACGAGCCTGTGGTGACCGGGGACCCGGAGGAGGCGGTCCGCCTGATGGAGGAGGAGAGGCCCGAGCTGGCGCTGCTGGACCTGATGCTCCCGATGATGGACGGCATCGAGCTGATGAGGGACATTCTGGATGTGGCCGACGTGCCGGTCATCTTCCTGTCAGCCTACGGGCGGGAGGAGGTCATAGCCAGGGCCTTCGAGATGGGGGCCGTCGACTACGTGGTCAAGCCTTTCTCTCCCACGGAGCTAACGGCGAGGATCAAGGCAGCCCTGCGGAGGCGGGTGACTGTCGAGCCGTCGGAACCCTACATGCTGGGCGATCTGACCATCGATTACGCTCGGCGAAGGGTGAGCCTCGCCGGCCGCCAGGTACAGTTGACCCCGAAGGAGTACGGGATACTGGCCGAGCTCTCTGCCCACGCCGGTCGGGTGTTGACCCACGAGCACCTGCTGGAACGGGTCTGGGGGGAGAAGGGGAGCGGCAACGTGCGGCCCATGCGCACCATGGTCAGCAAGCTCCGACGCAAGCTCGGCGAAACCGCCGGAAACCCCACCTACATCTTCACCGAGTCGCGCGTCGGGTTCCGGATGCCCAGAGGGGAGAGCCGTCGGGCAGAGCCTCCCTCACCTGGCCGAACTCGCCGTAGTTGAAACGGACCGCCTGGCCGATGGCGTGGCGACGGCCACCGTGACGCTGGAGTCGCTGATGGCATGGGTATTGCCCTCGTCCCCCCCAGGGTCCCCATGAAGGTATAGACGCAGGCGGCTCCTTCGATGAGTGCCTTTTTCCAAGTCTGAATCTGGCTGGGACGGACTCGGTACCGGGCGGCCAACCGGGCCACCGTCTCATGGCCCTTGACCGCCTCCAAAGCGACCTTGACCTCGAAGACCGGGCGGTGTTTCCTTCGTCCCTGCGACACTTCCCGCTGCTTCCCGGCAGCAACCGCTGCCCTTAGTCTAGGAGCGGGACTCTCTCTTGGCCACTTGTCCAGTCTTCCGGGTCCACCTCAGAATGCGGTCTCCCGCCAGCGTGAAGATGTCGTCCACGCCCTCCAGCTCGAGCGCCCTGCCGATGAGATGGCTGCCAGTAACCACTTGTGAACCGGACATGGAAGACCTCCCGGCGATGAAGGCACGACGAAACGATGCCATTGTGGGCGAGCCCTGGGCGGGCGTCAACTCGGCCCCGGTCAGGCCAGGACGAAGACCAGGTAGACGCCCGCGACGTAGACTGGGACCATCACCGCGAGCCCGGCGTTGGAGAGGGCCTCCCGGACCCTGTCCCTGGCCACCACCTGGGCCAGGCCGAGGGCCATCAGAAGCACGGCTATCAGGCCGGCGGCAATGTGCTCCCGTCCCAGGGCCTCCACCAGGACTCCCTTCCGGTAGAAGGGGTCGGCCAGGGCCAGGATCAGGATGTTGAAGGCGCAGCTTCCGTACAGGTTGCCGAAGGCCAGGTCCGACGCCCCAAGGCGGATGGCCGCGATGCTGGTGGACACCTCGGGCATGCTGGTGACCATGGCTATGGCGATGACGCCGAGGAAGCTGGTGGCGAGGCCGGTAACCTCCGCGATCTCCTCGACGCTGAAGGCAAGCCACGGCGCGGCGACTATGACGCCCAGGGATGCCAGGCCGAACAGCGTCCACGCCCTGCGAAGGCTGGGGAGCCCGGCGTCCGCTTCCTCGACGGGCTGACTCGTTGGGAGGGCCACGTAGACCAGGCGCATCGCCCCGAGATAGGTCCCCAGGATGAGGACCGAAGACAGCCCCACGGAGAGCACGTCCAGGCCGATGGGAAAAGCGATGAGGAGGATGGCAAGGGCCGTGAGGGACGAGGCTGCCAGGACCAGCCACCCCTGCTCCGGCACGACGTGGTGGAAGAACCGGCGCCCGCCGAAGAGCAGGGCGACCGAGGCGAGCACCAGCATGTTCACCATGTTGGAGCCCAGGATGTCCCCGCCGGCAAGGTCCGGCTGGTCCCTGGTGGCCACGGTGATGTTGGTCAGGAGCTCCGGCAGGGACGTGGCCACCGACACCAGGATGGTGCCGACCCAGACCCTGCCCCAGCCCAAGCGGGCGGCGAGGACGTCTCCGTACCTTGCTAGGTACGCTCCACTAGCGATCACGATGGTGGCGCTGGCGAAGAACAGAAGAAGTGCGGGCGCCAGGCCGTTCATAGGGTTAGGATAAACCCTGCCCCGCGGCTTTTAAACGCTCAGCCGGGGCCCGTTTGTGCGGAATCGGGAAGGGCCCATATCTCGTGGTCTACTGGCGGATGAGCTTGGTGAGCCGCTGCTCCGTCGGCTCGGCCACGTACAGGTCGCCGTGGGAGTCCCCGTACAGGCCGTGGGGAACGTTGAGGACGGGCCTCCCCCGGGCGATCATAGTGCCGCTGTTCCCGTCGAAGACGCTGAGCCTGGGCACCAGGTCCCCCACGTAGACGGCGCCGTCCGCATCCACGTAGACGTCGGTGGGCCTGAAGAAGTCGGTCCACTGGTCTATGAACTCGCCCTCGGGGGTAAACACCTGCACTCGGCCATGCTCCCGGTCGGTGACGTACACCTTCTCGTTGCCGTCGACCCAGACCCCGTGGGGCACGCTGAACTGTCCGGGGCCCTTTCCGGGAGACCCCCAGGAGAGGACCAGGTCCCCGTTGGCCGAGAACCTGTGCACCCGGGAGTTGGCATAGCCGTCGGCCACGTATATGTCGCCGTTGGGCGCCACGGCAACGTCGGCGGGGTGGTTGAAGGGCTCCTGGAATGCCGGCTTCTCTTCCGTCCCCAGGGTCATCACCACGGTCCCGTCCAGGGTGCACTTGACGACGGTATGGGCGTCCCGGTTGCCCAGGTAGATGTGGTCGTCGTCGCTGATGTATATGCCGTGGGCGTCGATGAACATGCCGGAGCCCCACGACCCCAGGTACTTGCCGTCACGGTCGAATATGACGACAGGGGGGTCCTTGCGCTGGAAGGCGTAGACCCTGTCATGGGAGTCCACGCCCACGTGGCTCACTCCCCCCAGGTCCATCCCATCGGGGAGCTCACCCCAGGGACGCACCACCTCATAGACGTAGTTCCCCGTACCGGCGATCAGCTTGGTCATATCGGACACAACCCCTTCCGCATGAATACATCACCCAACCAGGTCCCCCGCGGAAAACCCCGGCCCGGGGCCATAACGACCTCAGGAAGGGGGGCCCGCATCGGGTGCGCGGACGCGCCTTAACGGGGACGACGGCAAGCGTCGGCACGTCCTAGTCGAACAGATGACAGGAGACGGTATGCCCCGGCGCCATCTCCTTCACCTTGGGCTCCTCGGAGACACACCGGTCGAAAGCCCAGGGACACCGGGTATGGAAGCGGCACCCGGCCGGGGGATTGGCGGGAGAGGGCACCTCTCCCGTGAGCACGATCTCGTCCCGCTCGATGTCCGGGCGGGTGGAGAGGGCCGCGGAGATAAGCGCCTTGGTGTAGGGGTGCAGCGGGTTGGTGAACAGCTCCTCGGACTCGGCGAACTCCACTATCTGGCCCAGGTACATCACCGCCACCCGGTGGCTGAGGTACCGGACGGTTGCCAGATTGTGAGCGATGAGCAGGTAGCTGACCCCGTACTCGGCCTGCAGGTCCTTGAGCATGTTCATGATCTGGGCGCGGATTGACACGTCCAGGGCCGATACCGGCTCGTCCAGCACGATAATCCGGGGGTTCAGGGACAGGGCGCGGGCCACGGCGACACGCTGACGCTGGCCGCCGCTGAACTCGTGGGGGTAGTTGTCGATGGAGTTGGGGTCCAGCCCCACGTCGTTCAGGAGCTGAGTCACCCTGTCTCCCAGCTCCGAGCTCCTGGAGGAGAGCCCCTTGTTCACCATCAGCGGCTCGCCGATGATGAAGCGCGCCCGCATCCGGGGGCTGAGGGAGCTCCACGGGTCCTGGAAGACGGCCTGAACCGCCCCCCGATAGTCGTGGAGCTGGGAGGTGTTGAACCCGCCGATGTCGTTGCCTTCGAACTCGATGCTTCCCTCGGTGGGCGTCTCCAGCAGGAGCACCATCTTGGCCGTGGTCGTCTTGCCGCAGCCGGACTCTCCCACGAGGCTGAAGGTCTCGCCGGCCCGGATGTCGAAGCTGATGCCGTCGACGGCCCGGATCATGGCCTTGATCCCGCTCCAAGGCATCGACCCCTTGACGGGGAAGTGCTTCTTGAGGTCCTTTATGTCCAGCAGTACCGTTTGCTCACTCATTGTACCTCCAGCAGCTCACCGTGCGCCCGTCCTCTAGCACCTTTTGGTCGGGGTAAGTCTCCCGGCACTTGTCCATTACGTAGGCGCAGCGGGCGGCGAAGGGGCAGCCCTCCCCAATGGCGTAGATGGACGGAGGCTGGCCGTCGATGGATGTAAGGCGGTCGACCCGTTCGTCCACGTCGGGCACCGAGTTCACCAGGGCCTCGGTGTAGGGGTGGGCGGGGTTGGAGAACAGGTCCCGGGTGTTGGCAAGCTCCACGATCCGTCCGGCGTACATGACCGCGACACGGTCGCACATCCTGGCGACGATGCCAAAGTCGTGGGTGATGAACAGGATGGACAGGTTGCGGTCCTTCTGGAGGTCCTTCAGCAGGGCCAGGTAGGCCGCCTGCACCGTCACGTCCAGGGACGTGGTCGGCTCGTCGGCGATCAGCACCTGGGGGTCGCAGGACAGGCCTATGGCGCCCACAGCCCGCTGCCGCATGCCGCCGCTGAACTGGTGGGGGAAGCTGCCCAGCCGCGTCTCGGGAGCGGGAATCCGCACCGACTTCATCAGCTCGATGGCTTTCTCGAAGAGGTTCTTGCCGGCCAGCCTCTGGTGCAAGCGCAGGGGCTCGTAGAGCTGGTTGCCGACGGTGAGCACGGGGTTGAGGGCCGTCATGGGGTCCTGCAGGACCATGGATATGCTCTTGCCCCTAACCCTCCGCATCTCCGCGCTGCTCTTCTGCAGCAGGTCCTCGCCGTTGAGCAGTATCTGCCCTCCCACGATTCGGGAAGCCGGCTTGGGGTTGAGCTGCATGATGGACAGCATGGTTACGCTCTTGCCGCAGCCGGACTCGCCGACGATGCCCAGGGTCTCCCCCTCGTGTAGGTCGAAGGAGACTCCATCCACGGCCTTCCCCACGCCCCTCTGGCCAAAGAAGTAGGACTGCAGGTTCCGCACGCTCAGGACCACCTTGCCGTTGCCCTGCCCATTGGCCGCAGTGGCGGTGGCGGTCCCGGCCTCGGTCGCCCCCCCGGTGGTCTCTTCCTTGTCTACTGTCTGTTCCATAGCTAACTCTCCGTGTCCCAAGGGTGTGTCATTGGCGGTGTACGATGGATGCTGAGCGGCCGTTTCGGGGCCGCCGGTTTTCGCGTTGGCGAATTATACCACACCATTCGGCACCGGGCCACAAGCCTGAATTGGCACAACCCCCCTGAGGCTCAGGGGGGTTGTGCGGCCCAGACCGGTCTGGTCCCGGGCCCGGCCTATCCGCAGGGCTCCGCCGTGTTCAACATCAGGGCGACCTGGGTGCCGTTCAAAGGCGTCCAGCCGCACACGGTCTCAGGGTTGCCCGCGTATATCACGTCCCGGAAGGCGATGGGGATGTTGACATACTCGTCGTACATCAGCTTGGCCACCTGCTGGGCCAGGGCCTTTCGGGTTGTGGGGTCCGTGTCCGAGGCGTACTGGAGCCTCAGGTCTATGTACTTGTCGCTCCATATACCGTCCACGGAGCCGCCCACTGCGAGCCACAGCCCGTGGGTGCGTATCTTCTCGCCGAAGTTCCTGGCGGCGGGTATCACGTGCACTCCCGAGGGGTTCTGCACACCCTGGTCCGACAGGAGCTGGTCGGACCGCACCAGCGATTGCACGGCGGTCCAGTCGATGGGCACCAGCTCCGCGTCGATGCCTATGCCCCTATAGTAGGTGACGGCCGCCGCCTGGGCGTCGATCATCTCCGGGGCCACGCCGAAGGAGAAGGCGTAGACGGTCATCTTCATGTTGGGGCAGTGCTCGTCTATGAGCCTCTTGGCCTCTTCGGGATCGAACCCGTAGGGCTGGAGGTCCGGCCGGAAGCCCTCGTCGTAGGGGGTGAAGAAGGGGCTGGCCGTCAGGCTGTAGGTGCCCGGCGCGTAAAGGGCCGAAGCGACAGCCTGCACGTCCACGGCGAGGTTCAGGGCCTTGCGCACCTCCAGCTTGTTGGTGCAGTGGGCGGGGTCCCGGCTCTGGTAGAAGTTCAGGTACAGGGTGTCGCCCTGCTTGGGTCCAACCACGTTCAGTCCCGCGGCCCGTATCTCGTCCACGAAGGCCCCGGAGCTCACGGCCAGGTCCACCTCACCCGTCCGGACCTGGGCCACCCGGGGGGCGTCCTCCACGGTGAGGATGATCTCCAACTCGTCGAACCGGGCCTTGAAGGCAGGGCTGTAGTAGCCGTCCCACTTCTCGAATGAGTTGGACGTGCCGAGGCTGCGGCCCACCCAGTCCCACGGGCCGGTGCCGGGGGCACCGGCATCCTCCCAAGCCTGGGAGGTGCCGCCGAGCTCCTCCCACTTCCTCTTGGAGGACAGGTAGGAGTCGGCCGCCGCCTTGGGGGCCAGTATATCGTACAGGAAAGGCTCGTCCCGGGTCAGGTTGATCCTCAGCGTGTCCGAGTTGACGATCTCCACGCTGTCCAGTATCTGTATCCAGGTGCCGCAGTACAGGCAGAAGGCGCCTGCGGCCTCCTCGGTGGCCAGAAGCTCGATGGCCCCCCTGGCGTCCTCGATGGTGTAGTCGTCCCCGTCGTGGAACTTGATGCCCTCTTTGATGGTGAACTCGTAGGTCCTGCCGTCGATCTGCTCCCAGCTCTTGGAGAGGCCCCACTGGTTGGTGAACTGGTTGTCGACGGTCAACCCCATGAGGTGGTCCGCGTAGTTCGCCACGTGGGCGATGCCCGAAAGGGTGCCGGCCTTGTGGGGAGCGATCTCCTCGCTGGCGAAGTTGTTCAGCGCGACGGTCAGCTTCCGCTTCTCCTCCATCGCGACAAAGGGCGTCGGAGTGGGCGCCGGCGTCGCCGTGGGCGGGATCGCCGCCACGGCCTGGGACACCGCATCAGATACCGCCTTGTCTATCGCCATGGCGAGCTCTTCGCCGGTGACCCCCGACTCGGTGGCCGCGGTCGCCGCCTCCACTATCGCCTGGATCTCCTCGGCGCTGGCGCCCGGCTGCGCCTGGGCGGCAACTGCCGCGGCCACCAGGGAGCTAATCTCCTCGGCGGTCATGTCCTGGGATGGGGGCGGAGCAGCCGTGGGGTCCTCCCCGTCGCACGCCACTCCCAGCACGAACAGGAGGGCCATGGGGACCAGCAGGATCAGCAACCGTCGAGCCTTCATTTGACCCCCCTTGTCAGGAACGTATATGCCACTAGGACCGGAGGGCGCTGCGGGCAGCGCCCTCCCCTAGCGACAGGGCTCCGCCGTGTTGAACATCAGGCCAACCTGGGTGCCGTTTATGGGCGTCCAGCCGCAGACGGTCTCCGGATTGGATGCGTAGATCAGGTTGCGGAAAGCTATGGGGATGTTGACGTACTCGTCGTACATCAGCTTGGCCACCTGCTGGGCCAGGGCCCTCCGCGTTGTGGGGTTGGTGTCGGAGGCGTACTGTAGCCTCAGGTCCACGTACTTGTCGCTCCATATCCCGTCCACGGAGCCGCCCACGTCCCTCCACAGTCCGTGGGTGCGTATCTTCTCGCCGAAGTTCCTGGCGGCGGGTATGACATGGACGCCCGAGGGGTTCTCGACCCCCTGCTCAGACAGAAGCTTTTCGTTGCCAATCACCAGCGGCCTGACTGCAGTCCAGTCGATGGGCACCAGCTCCGCGTCGATGCCGATGTTCTTGTAGTGGGTGACCGCGGCATCCTGGGCGTCCCTCATCTCCGGGGCTACGCCGAAGGAGAAGGCGTAGACGGTCATCTTCATGTCGGGGCAGTGCTCGTCTATGAGCCTCCTGGCCTCCTCGGGGTCGTACCCGTAGGGCAGGAGGTCCGGCCGCCATCCCTCGTCGAAGGGGGTGAAGAAGGGGCTGGCCGAGAGGCTGTAGGTGCCCGGGGCATAGAGGGCCGAGGCGACCGCCTGCACGTCCACGGCCAGGTTCAGGGCCTTACGCACCTCCAGCTTGTTGGTGCAGTGGGCCGGGTCCCGGCTCTGGTAGAAGTTGAGATAGAGGGAGTCGACCTGCTGTGGACCCCTGATGTCCAGTCCGGCTGCCCGTATCTCGTCCACGAAGACTCCGGAGCTCAAGGCCAGGTCTGCCTCTCCCGTCCGCACCTGGGCCACCCTGGGGGCATCCTCGGCAGTCAGTATGAACCTGAGCTCGTCGAAGTTGGCCCTGAAGGCGGGGCTGTAGTAGCCGTCCCACTTCTCGAATCGAGTGAACGAACCGAGGCTACGGTCAACGAAGTCCCAAGGGCCGGTGCCAGGGGCGCCGGCGGACTCCCAGCCCTGGGAGTTGCCGCCCGCCTCGTCCCACTTCCTCTTGGACGCTATGTACAGATCCGCCCCCGCCTTGGGGGCCAGCTGGTCGTACAGGAAGGGCTCGTCAGTATTCAAGTTGATCCTCAGCTTGTCCGGGCCAACAATCTCCATGTTGTCCAGCAGCTTGGTCCAGTTGTTGCAGTACAGGCAGGGCGACCCGACCGCCTCTTCAGTGGCCAGGAGTTCCAGCGAACCCTTGACGTCGTCGGCGGTGAGGGTATCACCATCATGGAACGTGACACCCTCCTTGATCGTGAAGTCGTAGGTGCTGCCGTCTATCTGCTCCCAGCTCTTGGAGAGACCCCACAGGTTGGTGAACTGGTTGTCCACCGTCAGACCCAACAGATGGTCGGCGTAGTTGGCCGTGAGGGCAATCGCCGATAGGTTGCCGGAGAGATGTGGGGCGATCTCCTCCGCGTCGAAGGTGTTCAACGCGACGGTTAGCATCCGCTTCTCTTCCATCGCGACGAAGGGTGTGGGCGTGGGCGCCGGCGTCGGCGTGGGCGGGATCGCCGCCACCGCCTGGGACACCGCATCAGATACCGCCTTGTCTATCGCCATGGCCAGCTCTTCGGAGGTGATGCCGGCTTCTGCCCCCGCTACGGCGTCCGCCGTGGCCTGCTTGACCATGCTGTCGATCTCTTCGGCAGAGACCCCCTCGGGGATCTCGATGCCCTGGATGGCCTCGTTCACCAGCATGCTGACGTCGTCAGCGGACACGCCCTCGGGGATGTCGATCCCGGCGACGGCCTCGTTGACCATCCCCGCGATTTCCTCAGCCGACACCGTGTCCCCGACGGCCTGTTCGACCGCGGACCGGACGGCCGACTCTACGTCCGCCGACGTCAAGCCAGGGGGTTGCGTTGGCGCCGGAGTCGGGTCATCGCCACAGGCGGCTCCCAGAACGAACAGGAGCACCATGGGGACCAGCAGGACCAGCAATCGTGGAGCCTTCATTTAACCTAACCCTCCTCGCGGCAATTGAGAAATGTACCGTTGGCTGGAATCAAGCCAATTTCGCGTGTCAATTTCTCATGCGGCCTCTGGTTTTGTCAAGAGGCGCGCCAGTGAAATACGTGGCGCGATTTGGCCTCATTTCACGAGGGATTTTCCGCATTTCGCCACGCCTGTCCCGAGGGGTTGACTTCCCCAAAAACGATACCTTATAATTCGCTAATTCTTTCCAGACGGGCGAGCCGCAGCCCAGACCTCGACCCTTCTTTTTACTGCAGATTGCAGATGGAAGTGTGTCTACATGGTAGGGCTGCCAGGAGGCAACAGTGGGCAAGTTCATGGCCACCCGGCTTCTCCAGGCTGTCCTTACCCTGTGGGCGGTCTCCATCGTCATCTTCCTGATCCCCAGGGTGACGGGGAACGCTGCGGACGCTCTCCTGCCCGTCGAGGCGACGGCGGAGCAGAGGGAGATACTGATCGAGGACCTGGGCCTGAACCGGCCCCTCATCGTCCAGTACGGGACCTTCATGATGGACATGCTAACCCTGGACTTCGGCACGTCCTTCCGCAACAAGCTCCCCGTCAGGGGAATGCTGGGGGAGAGGCTGGTCAACTCCTTCTACCTGGGCACCGCCTCCCTGGTGGTGGCCATAATCCTGGCCGTGCCGCTGGGCACCATCGCGGCCCTGAACCGCGGCAGCGTTCTGGACCGCTCCATCATGATGATACCCATTCTGGGGCAGTCGATGCCCTCTTTCTGGGCGGGGATCCTGCTCATACTTCTGTTCAGCATCTTTCTGGGCTGGCTGCCGGCCCAGTCCCACGACACCGGGGACTGGAAAGGCTACCTGATGCCCTCCATCAGCCTTGGCTGGATCATCAGCGCGGGGGTGACCCGTTTGGTGAGGTCCAGCATGCTGGAGGTCCTGGGCTCGGAGTACGTCAAGCTGGCCCGGGCGAAGGGCGTCAGCGAGTGGTACGTGGTGTTCAAGCACGCGCTGCGCAACGCCCTCATCCCCGTGGTCACCTTCCTGGGGCTCACCTACGGCCTGATCCTGGGAGCGGCCATCTCCACGGAGACCGTCTTCTCGTGGCCGGGCATGGGCAGGCTGGCCTACGAGGCGGTGCTCTTCAGGGACTTCCCATTGCTCCAGGCCACCACCCTGGTCTGGGCGGCGATGATCATCGCCATCAACCTTATGGTTGACTTGATGTACGGGATGCTGGACCCCCGCATCCGTGTGACATAGACGAGGAGCATCATGCAGTTGCAAGCCGGCGCCGTAGCTAGAGCGTCCCGAGCGGGCTTACGCCAGGTCATGGGCGCGTTCCGGGGTGCGCCCATCATACCCGTTGCCATCGTGTTCGCACTGGCCATCGCGGCCATATTCGGCAACGCGTTCGTAAACCTGCTCCCAACCAAGGTGGACAACTGTCCCGCCGACGCATGTCTGAAGAACCCCGACAACTACAACCCCGAGGCCGGCAACCTGGGCGAGAAGCACTACCCGCCCATCTGGATCAAGGGGGTCGTGCGGGGAGCCACCGGCGAGACGCTGTTCATCGTCCCCACCGAGGGGTTCGCCGACGACCTGAACAACGAGGTCCTTTCGCCCGAGTTCCTGGCCCAGTTCGAGGCCCAGGGCGTCACCCTTCCCGAAGAGACCACGATCAACGCCGCGGCGCCTGACCTGGAGTGGTTGCTGGAGGGGACCAAGTACGTGGCGAAGGGAGAGAGCGCCGGGTTCAGCCTCGCGCTGGCGGACTACCCGGACGTTTATCCGGCCCTCAGCGCCGGCACCATACCGCAGGACATCCTGAACGAGTTCGAGGCAAACGGCATCCAGCTACCCGCCGACGCCGAGCTCGTCACCGTGTTCCCCGGATTCGAGTGGACCTTAGAGAATACGCCCTACAGGATCCAGGCCGCCGCCGGAGAAGTGAACGTGGAGGCCAGCCAGATCAGGGTGGCCATAGCCGAGATCCGGGGAGACATCCACCACATCCTGGGGACCGACCGACTGGGACGTGACGTGATGGCCCGGCTGATAATGGGCGGGCGGAAGTCCCTCACCATCGCGGCCATCTCCATTCTCATCAGCAGCGCCCTGGGCACGACCCTGGGACTCATCGCCGGATACTACGGGCGCTACATAGATGCCCTCCTCATGCGGCTGGTGGACCTGTCCCTGGCATTCCCCGCCATCCTGCTGGCGCTGGTGTTCGCCGTGGCCTTCGGCCCCAACGAGTGGTGGGTGGTGGTGGTCCTGGTGCTGATACGTTGGGCCCACTTCGCCCGCCTGGCCCGGGGTGAGACCCTGGCGCTGAAGGAGCGGGACTTCGTGGCCCTTGCCCGGGTGGCGGGAGCACCGGTGTGGAGGATCATCGGCATCCACATCTTCCCCAACCTGGTAAACTCCATCGTGGTGCTGGCCACCCTGCACATCGGCTCGGCCATCATCGTGGAGGCGACTCTCAGCTTCCTCGGCGCCGGGGTGCCGCCGCCCATTCCCACCTGGGGTGAGATGATCGCGGGTGACCGGCAGTTCGTGCGCACCGCCTGGTGGGTGTCGGTATCGGCGGGTGTGGCCATCGCCCTCACGGTGCTCTCCTTCAACCTGCTGGGAGACTGGCTCCGGGACCGCTTGGACCCGGGTCTCCGTACCCTGTAGACAAGGCCCATCGACCACAGGCCCTTCCTCCGGCTCCGGGGGAAGGGCCTGTGTCGTTTACGGCCCGCGTACGTCCAACCCGCCGGCGTAGCCCGGCCATAGGCCTCCCAGCCCCCTGCCCACCTGTCCGCAGGCGGTGAGCACACGACGCCAGACCGCGAGAGCGCATACCGGCAGTCCATCGTCATCGACGGCTATGACGCCGAGAGCATCGGCGGGGTGCCGGGAGGCAACTGGCTGTGGCTGTTCCAGAGGGTCTGGGGCAAGTAGGGGCCCGCCTCCGGTTTCCATCCACGACGGCGGCGTGGTAGCATGGGCGAATGGACCGCCCCACCGTAATCGTCTGCGTAGACGGGCTCGACCCGCGGTACCTGGAGACGTGCGACACCCCCAACCTGCGCCGCCTCTCCCAGGACGGTTTCGTCCACGACGGCAAGTGCATGATGCCGTCGGTGAACAACGTGTCGCTGCTGACCGCCGGCTATCCTGAGGACCACGGCATCTGCACCAACTACCTTTGGGACCGGAGCAGGGGAGAAGGCGACTACCTGGAGTCCGGCGAGTACGTCCAGAGGGAGACCATCTTCCAACGCGCCACGAGGCTGGGGAAGAGATCGGTCCTGGCCACCTCCAAGGACAAGCTGCGCACCCTGCTGGGACGAGGCGCCACCGAGGCCCTGTCCTCGGAGCGCCCCCCGACATGGGCGGTGGAGGCCGTCGGGCCTCCACCGCCCATCTACTCCCTGGAGGTCAACGGCTGGACCATCAGGGCCGCCGGCCACGCCATGTCCCGCCACGAGGCGGACCTGGTCTACATCACCACCACCGACTACGCCATGCACACGTACGCGCCGGACCATCCCCGGTCCCAGGAGCACCTGTCGGTGGTGGACGGCGCCATCGGGGAGCTGGTCGCGGCCCACCCGGAGGTGACCCTGCTGCTGACGGCGGATCACGGCATGTCCGCCAAGACCCGCTTGGTAGACGTGGGGGCCGCCCTGGAGAGCTATGGCATACGGTCCAACCCGGTGCCGATAATAAAGGACCGGTACGTGGTCCACCATTCCAACCTGGGCGGCTGCATCTACGTATACCTGGAGGCCTCGCGCCGAGACGAAGCCATCCGGATACTCAACGAGACCCCGGGGGTGGATGGGGCCCTGTCCCGCGAGGAGGCCTCGGCCAGGTTCCACCTTCCCCAGGACCGCATAGGGGACGTGGTCGTGCTGGGAGACGCCGTCAGTGTCTTCGGCGACCCCAACGAGGTGGAGCTTCCCCCGGGCCTCCGCTCCCACGGCTCCACCCACGAAACGGCCATCCCCATCCTGGGGTACAATGGCGACTTCTCGTGCTTCTCCTTCGACACCAACCGGGACGTGGGGCGCTACGTCTTCGAGCGGGCCCTCGCGTAGACGCCCTTTCCCAATCCGGACTCACGGGACCCCAAACATCAAGCGAGGAGGCGGACCCATGACCAAGGTGCTGGTTATCCAGGGCGCCGGTATGAACATGCGCGGCAAGGCCCAGGTGGAGATATTCGGACCGTCGACGCTGGACCAGATCAACGACCAGATCCGCGGTTACGCCAAGGACCTGGGCATCGACCTGGAGATGTTCCACTCCAACATCGAGGGGGAGGTTGCCAACGCCCTCTACGACGCCCACGACGGCGACGTGGACGCGGCGGTGATCAACCCCGCGGGCTACACGGGCACCACCGGCCCCCTGCGCACGGCCATCACCCAGGTGCGCTTCCCGGTCTTCGAGGTCCACGTCTCCAACCCCGCGGCCCGCGGCGGCGTCTCGACCATCCAGCCCGTGTGCAAGGGCTCGGTGTGGGGGTTCGGGGTCTTCGGCTACTACCTGGCGCTGGAGGGCGTCAAGTCCCTGGCCGGCTGAGGGGAGGCGAGGCAGGGCTCCGCCTCCCTACCGGCATGGCGCGGTGAGACCGCTCAGGCCAGGGTCAGGATGGACGTCAGCTCGGCGATGTCCTCCACGTCCTCCAGCCGGTCGATGAGGGCCACCAACCTGTCGGCGCCCTGGGGGTCCAGCTTCCCGGTGTGGTGCCATCCGCGCCTGAACTTGGTCATGGCCTCATCCTCAGTCAGGGGGCTCTCCGGGCTGCCCTTCAGGACCTGGAGCTCCTCGTGGATGGCGCCGTTGCCGGTGTAGACGTCCAGGTACAGGGGGACCATGGCCTGGGGGTCGTCGTTGTCCGGGTCCTTGACCACCTCGACCCGGGATGCCAGGTCGTAGATGGCGTCGTTGGCCAGGGCCTCGGCCTCGAAGTGGCTGATCCAGACGTCGCCGTAGAGCAGGGCGACCGCAACGCAGTACTGCAGGCAGAGCCGCGCGCTCTGGGGCGTCATCTTGCCCTTGACGGCGGGACGGCCCACCAGGCGCATGCTCAGCTCCGGCACAGTTACCTTGACGCTCTTCACGTCCGCCGGGTCCAGCCCGTGCTCGGCCCGGACCTTGAGAGCGGCTTCTACTCCTCCGTTGGCCAGGCGTCCCGTGCAGTAGGGCTTGTAGGCCAGGTGCTCGATCTCGAAGGTGCTTCCCAGGCCATCCAGGGGCCGCTCCGCGTCGTAGTCGCCGCCCTCGAACAAGCGATAGTACCCGTAGAGGCCCTCCAGCAGGCCCCTGGGGCCCGTCATGCCCTCGGCGGCCAGGTTGGTGGCGACGACCGCGGAGCGTGCGGCGAAGGCCGGCTGCATGGTATTCACCAGCACCCCCTCGGAGTGTGACTGGAGGGTGCCCGAAATCTGCGAGTACATCACCCCCAGGGCGTCCAGGGTCCGCTCCCGGTCCAACCCCGCCAGCCGGGACCCGCCGTACACGGCTCCGAAGGCGCCGCAGGTGGCCGGCCGGTAGAACACCAGCCCCCGCTTGCACCCCCTGCCCACGCGGCAGGCCAGGTCCACCCCCATGGCCATGGCGGCCAGGAACTCCTTGCCGGAAACGCCGCCGGTCTGCTCGGCCACCGCCAGGGTGGCCGCCGTGATGGAGGACATGGGATGGATGCCCGCGGGGTGTATGCAGTCGAACTCCTTGCTGTGGACTAGGGTGCCGTTCATCAGGGCCGCACTGGGAGCCGGAACCTTCTTCCCGGAGAACCAGGGGGTGCTCTCCGGCTCGCCTCCCCACTTGTGGACGGTCCGGCCGACCACCTGGGCCTCGGGGGAGGTGAAGGCGGCTGCACAGACGCCGAAGGTGTCCAGGAGGAACCGTTTCGTCGCGTCCACCGCCCGGTCGTTGAGGTCCTTGTACTCCAGGTCCACGGTGCCCCTCAGCAGGCGCTCTATCAAGTCCATGCTTCTACCGCCATCCTTCCTAGCCTCGTTGCTGGTGGGAGTGTAAGTCCGGCGGCATCGGGTGTCAACGTTAGAGCCGGGACCGGGCGATTACCGCAGGGTGTATAATCGGCCAAGACGACAGCCGGTCAGGAGCGGGGATGAGGTACACGAAGCTGGGGCCGCGGGAGATATCGGTAGTCGGCCTGGGCACCTGGCAGTTCGGGGAGCCCGGTTGGGGCTGGGGCACTGAGCTGGACCTCCAGGGGGCCTCGCGTATCGTGGAGAGGGCCCTGGAGCTGGGGGTCAACTTCTTCGACACCGCGGCGGTGTACGGAAACGGACGCTCGGAGGAGATCCTGTCCGAGGTGCTGGGAGAAGTGCGACACCGTGTCGTCATCTCCACCAAGGTCGCGCCGCCGCTGGAGCCCGGCCGGGTAAAGTGGTCCGCCGAACGGAGCCTTCGCCGTCTCTCCCTGGACTCCATCGAGCTCTACCAGCTCCACGCCCCGGACAACAACGTGCCCTTGGAGCAGACCATGGGAGCGCTGCAGGAGCTTATGGACTCGGGGCTGGTGCGCCAGGTGGGAGTCAGCAACTTCGGGCCCATGCAGTGGCGCAGGGGAGAGGCAGCCCTGGGCGGCCCCCTCATCTCCAACCAGGTGGAGTACCATCTCCTGGAGCGACGCTACGGGGAGAGCGTGCTGCCCCACGCCCGGCAGGAGGGGCGGGGCGTCATCGCCTACAGCCCCCTGGCCCAGGGCCTGCTCACGGGAAAGTACGGCCGGAGCAACGTGCCTCAGGACGTGAGGGCCCACTACGGCATCTTCAATCGCCGGAGCCTACGCAGGGCGCCGGCGATCGTGGAGGCCCTCCAGGACGTGGCCGGCCACTACGACGCCACTCCCGCGCAGGTGGCCCTCGCGTGGCTGCTCAAGGACCCGGAGGTGGCGGTGATCCCCGGCGCCCGCACCGTAGAGCAGCTGGAGGCCAACGTCGCCGCCGCCGACCTGACCCTGTCACCGGACGAGCTATACCAGCTCGACCAGGTCAGCCGGAGCTAGGGATACTCTCTGGGCGGTGGACGTCCAGGGACCCATCCGGACCGGAGCTAGGGCCCACGATGAGGTCCTCCCGGCCGGTGAGGATGGGAGCGGCGCCTAGGAAGCCCCACGGCCCGTGAACAGGTCGTACCGGTCTCCCGCTTGCCGCACTACCTCGTCCACGTCCTCTTCCAGCAGGAACCCCTCGGCCGCCAGCTCCTCGGCGGCGCGGCGCACCCTGTCCAAGTATCCGGCCCTGGAGCCGTACCGCTCCTCGATGGACCTCCGGGGGTCGCCTCTGTCCCGCCGCCGCTCCGCCTCGGTGGAGGGGAAGGGTATGGTGGAGCCGAAGAGGCCCAGGATGTCCATGACCTGGTCGGAGCCGCCGATGTCCGGGTGTCTCAGGTTCCAGCCAGCGTAGGTTGCCAGGGGCACGGCAACGTCGGGAAGGCGGACGCCGGCAATCTCGTTGGCGTCCTCGTCGACGGCCGAGACCAACCCCGGGTAGGCAGCCCCCACGAGGGCAGGCACTCTGAAGAGGACCCCCTTTTCCACGTCCGAACCGAAGTCCAGCCTGGACAGGTAGGGGATATGGGCGGGAAACTCCACGCCGGGTATGGCGGTGAAGCGAGTCCGAGTCTCCTCCGGCCTGACCGCGGTCGCCCCGGCGATGGACGGATGACGGCTGGCCGGCGGCTCGACACCTGACGCAACCCAACGGTCCAGGTTCACCAGGGCGGCGCGAAGCAAGGGAGTGTAGTCGACGCAGTTGAACCGCTGCTGGGCGCGGAACCCGTCCACCGGGGTCAGGTCGGTGGGCGGGTAGACGCCCGAGGCGTGCTGGGTCCCGGCGAAGTGGTAGACTCGCACCGTGTCCCTGGATGGAACGTCCCGGCTCGCGTCCATATCGGTGTGGACCAGGGAGCCGTCTCCCCGCCAGTACTCGGAGGAGGAGTTGGTCAGCATGACCTTGGGCATACCGCCCGAGGCCGCCAGACGTGAGAGCAGCCCGTCGGTGACGCCTGTGTCGGGGTCCGCCTGGTCCCCGTCGGTGAAGGGAAACAGACAGCCTGCGCTGCGCTTCTCGGTGTTGGACGGCTGGCCAAACCTCTGGTTGAACTCGCCGCGCCTGCCCCCGGCGATGTGGGGGATGACGCCGTCGAACACCGTCCTGTCGGCCTCGTCCCGGTTGAGGCCCAGGTACAGGAAGAGGCGCAGGAAACGGCCGCTCTGGGAGGCGCCGAACCCGTAGGCGTACTCCAGCGTCCCGGCACAGGGGTTCCCCTCCCCGGCGCCGCCGTGCTTCAGGAACGACACGAAATCACGAACGGCCACCAGCCCCAGGCCCACCACGGGCGCTCCGACGGTGGTGTACACGAACTGGTAGGTCTTGCCGGGCTTGAAGCCCTCGGGAAAGTGGACGTGGCAGGCGTCGGGCACGACCGCGCCGGATTCCACGCGGGCGAAGGACCACCTGTCTCGGGGCACCGTGCGGGGCTCTGCGTCCTCGTAGTCCCGCTCCAGCAGGAGAGCGTCGGGCTCGTCCACGTCCATGGCCGGGTAGGGCCTGTGTACCGCGTGGGCCAGCGGCTGGACGGTGGCAGGCACGTTGGGCAGATAGCTGACCATTATCCTGCCGGATATGGGGGCGCCCTCCTGGGTGACGGCGTCGGGAGCCCTCAGGCGCAGCAGGCCGGGAGTGTCGGGGACGTCGTACTGCCAGCCGCACCAGGCGACGGTGTAGCCGTGGCGCATGAGGAACCCGTTGCCCGGGTCCAGGTGGGCCGCTGGGTCCTCGTCCTCCCCCGCGGCGTTGAAGTACTTGAGTGCCCGGCGCTTGCCCCGGTTCAGGACGTCCAGGAGCACCCGGCCGTTGCCCCGTTCCGGGTCGGCCGGGGCCAGGATGCTCACGTGGGCGGAGCAGGCAACCATCCCGCGGCCGTCCCTGGGAGCCAAGTCCAGGTCCACGATGCCGGCGTTGGCCGGATGGGCCGGGTCGACGGCCAGCTCCAGCGTTCCATCCAGGCGCTCGTAGGGCCCAACGTCGCCGAAGGCCCGACCGCCGACGAAGGGTGTTCGTGACGTGATCCGTAGCTGAGAGAGGCCCATGGCGGTCCTTTCGGCATGTGGCTGGGCGCATTCGTCGCGGGGACGTGCGCGTCAATTGTAACACGGCGGGGATGTATGGCCGCCATCTCCCTCACGCGCCGGAGGGGGGCTGGGCAGTCGTCTTGACACTCCGGGGCAGCGTGATATAGTAATTTCGCTCCTGGATACCTCTGGGGCCGTCCGCGCCCTCGATATCGTCCAGATGCGGCGCCCTCGAATCGTAGTCGGAGAGGAGACACCAGATGCCGGACGCCCTGAAGCTCGACCCCAAGAAGACCGCATTCATCGTCATAGACATGATCAACTCGACGGCCAAGGGCCAGGGACCCCCATACACGCTGCCGCCGGGCCGGGTGGACCTGGTGAAGAACTTCCAGAAGCTGATAGCCCAGTGCCGCGCCGGGGGCTCCCCCATCATCTACATCACCACCTACCGGAGACCCGACGGCACCGACGCCCCCAGGACCATCGCCGACGCCGCGCCCCCAGGAGGCGGCGGCGGACAACCCTTGGGGCCCAACGATCCGGGCCCGCAGGTGATCGACGAGCTCAAGCCCGAGCCGGAAGACTACATAGTGGCCAAGCCGCGCTTCAGCTCCTTCTACGGGACCAACGTGGGAGGGATACTGAACGACCGGGGCATCGACACCATCCTGGTGGGCGGCATATCCACGCCCCGGAGCGTGGAGGGCACGGCCAGGGAGGCCAAGAACCTGGACATGCAGTGCGTCGTCGTGAGCGACTGCTGCGACGGTCCCGAGAAGGACGTCCACGAGTACATCCTGGAGAGGGTCCTCCCACTGCTGGTCCGGGTGCGCACCACCGACGAGGTGATCGCCGCCCTCAGCTAGACAGCCGGCCCGCGCCAGTCGGGCACATCGACGGGCCCTGCCAGAAGCAGCACGGTTGTGCAGCACCGGTTGTAAGGAGGCGGAAGTGAGCACCGATTCCAAGCCCATAGTCTACCTGCTGGGGACCGGGGGCACCATCGCCACCCAGGGAGCCGACAGGATGGACGGCACGGAGTACGGGACCGCGGGCATCCGGGCCCCCATTCAGGAGATGCTGGACAGGGTCCCCGAGGCAGCGGACTTCGCCCAGGTCAAGGCCGAACAGTTCATCAACGTGCCCAGCACCGGGATCGAGCTGGACCACTGGCTGGCCCTGGCCAAGCGCATCAACCAGATCTTCAGCGAGGAGCCAGAGGTGGCCGGCGTCGCGGTGACCCACGGCACCGCAACCCTGGAGGAGACGGCCTACTTCCTGAACCTGACCGTGAAGAGCAGGAAGCCCGTCGTGGTGACGGGGGCCATGCGGCCTCCCACCGCCATGGGCACAGACGCGGACGTAAACCTGCTCAACGCCATCCAGACGGCAGCATCCCCCGAGTCCGTGGGACGGGGGGTCGTGACGGTCCTCAACAACGAGATCCAGGCCGCCCGCCACGTGACCAAGACCAACACCTACCGGGTGGAGACCTTCAAGTCGGGTGAGTTCGGGTTCCTGGGCTACGCCGACTCGGACCACCGGGTCGTCTATTACCAGTCCCCCAGCCGGAGGCACACCCACGAGAGCGAGTTCACCGTCGACGGCCTCACCGAGCTCCCCAGGGTGGAGATCGCCTACTCCACCGCCGGGGGCGACGGGCTTCCCGTCAGGCTGTTCGCCGAGGCCGGGGTCTCGGGCATAATCTCGGCGGCGCTGGCCCCGGGCGCCTCCCACCCGGACCAGATGGACGCCCTGGAGACGGTGGCCAAGGCGGGAATACCGGTGGTCATCGCCGCCCACGTGGGAAGCGGCAGGGTGATATTGACCGAGGGCAACAGGGAGAGGGGCTACATAGCCGGCGACAACCTCAGCCCCAAGAAGGCCCGCATCCTGCTGATGCTGGCCCTGACCGTCACCCGGGACCGGGGCGAGATCCAGCGGATGTTCGACACCTACTGAGGCGGGCTCCAGGGCGGGCTCCAGGGCGGGCTCCAGGGGCGGGGCTCCCGGAGAGCGCCCAGCCCCCTTGCGTGGAGGCCCCGAAGGGTCTCCCCTTCACTCCCGTGCTGCCCCTGGCTTTAGGCGTGAAGGGCAGCCCAATCGCGGGGACTGGAAAGGAGCATCGCATGGACAGGAACGACATACCCTTTCTGTCGGTGGCGGAGCTGGGGCGTCTCATCCGTGGGAGGGACGTGTCCCCGGTGGAGGCGGCGGAGGCGTACCTGGACCGCATAGACGACCTGGACTTCAAGTTCAACGCCTATCTGACGGTGTGCCGCCGGGAGGCCCTCGAGGCTGCCAGAGAGGCGGAGCGGGAGATCGCGGCGGGCCGGTACCGGGGGCCCATGCACGGCATCCCCGTGGGGATCAAGGACCAGATCTGGACCCGGGGCATTCGCACCACGGGAGGGTCCCGGCTGTACCGGGATTTCGTCCCCGAGGAGGACGCCACGGTGGTGGCGAAGCTGAAGGAGGCGGGGGCCGTCATCCTCGGGAAGACCAACATGACCGAGCTGGCGGTCAGCCCCTATACCCACCGGTACAGCCTGCCCCACAACCCGTGGGACCTAGACACCCTGGCGGGGGGCTCCAGCAGCGGGTCGGGGGCGGGCACCTGCGCCTACCTCTGCGCCACGTCCCTGGGCGAGGACACCGGAGGCTCCATACGCCGTCCCGCGTCCTGGTGCGGCATTGTGGGCCTGAGACCGTCATGGGGCCGGGTCAGCAGGCACGGGGTCATGCGCGGCGTGTGGTCCATGGACCAGGTGGGACCCATGTCCCGCATGGTAGAGGACTGCGCCATCACCCTGGGAGCCATAGCGGGATACGACCCCAGGGACCCGTACACATGGGACGCCCCCGTGCCCGACTACACCGCCGCCCTGGACGGCGACATCAGGGGCCTGAGGGTAGGAGTGGTATCGGAGATAATGACCAGCCACTGGCTCGAGCCCGAGGTGCGGGACGTGGTGGTCAAGGCCACCGCAGTGCTGGGCGAGCTGGGCGGAACGGTCGAGGAGGTCTCCATACCCCTGGTCGCCCACGCCAACACCATAGCCGGCACCGCGCTTTCCGCCGAGACCGCCCTGGACCAGGGGAGCATGATAAGGAGCCGGCTGGACGAGTACGGCCACGACAACACCATCATGCTTCTCACGGCCAGCCTCATACCCGCCCAAGCGTACTACAAGGCCCAGAAGCTCAGAGAGCTGCTGCGACGGCAGGTCCACGACACCCTGGACCGGTACGACGTGCTGGTGTTCCCCACCTCGGGCCGGACCGCCCCGGAGCGCCTGGAAGACGACCGGACCATCGACAGCAAGGAAGCAGCGGCCCGCATCCCGTTCATGTTCAACAACACGGCCAACCTGGCCAGCGTCCCGGGCATCTCCGTGCCCTGCGGCCTCTCTCCGGCCAACATGCCCGTGGGGTTGCAGGTCGTGGGAAAGCCCTTCGCCGAGGAAACGGTGTTCAAGGTGGCCCACGCCTACGAGCAGGCCACGGACTGGCACACCATGCGTCCCCCGAACGTGTGAGGCCCGGAGGGGTGTGCTCCATAGGCCGGCTTACCTGGCGCGGCGGCGCACACGCGGGCAGGGACGGAAGACATCGGAAGTCTCTGGGAGAGGGGGCTACGGGGCTGCCGGGGAGGGCCTGATCAGCCTTCGGAGGCGTCGCTGGAAGGAGCGGCGGAAGCCGCATCGGGCGCCTGGCCGGCGCCGTTGCCGGAGGCAACCGCTCCCTCACTGTACAGGTGGCACGAGACCCTGTGGCCCCCGCCCACGTCCCTCATCACCGGCTCTTCCACGGAGCACCTGTCCATCACCCAGGGGCACCGGGGATGGAACCGGCACCCGGCGGGGGGGTTGATGGGTGACGGCACCTCTCCCGCTAGCACGATCTCTTCCCGCTGCACATCGGGATGGGAGGGCAGGGCCGCGGAGAACAGTGCCTTGGTGTAGGGATGAAGGGGCTCCTCGTAGAGGGCCTCGGTAGGCCCCTGCTCTACGATCTGTCCCAGGTACATGACGGCCGTCTCGTGGGCCATGTAGCGCACGGTGGCCAGGTTGTGGGCCACCAGGAGGAAGGCTACTTCGGTCTGCTCCTGCAGGTCCACCAGCAGGTTCATCACCTGGGCCCTGATGGACACGTCCAACGCCGAGACGGGCTCGTCCAGGATGATAAGCTTGGGGTAGGAGGCCAAAGCGCTGGCGACGGCGATCCGCTGCCTCTGGCCACCGCTGAACTCGTGGGGATAGAGGTTGCCTTGCTCCTTCCGCAGGCCCACCTGGGCGAGCACCTCCGCCACCCGCTCGTCCCTTTCGGACTTGGTGACGTTCCTGTTCACCACCAGGGCCTCGGCAACGATGTCCTTGACCCTCATACGGGGGCTCAGGGAGGACCACGGGTCCTGGAACACGGCCTGGACCTGGGTGCGATAGTCCTTGAGGGACTGTCCCTGGAACCTCAGCACGTCCTCGCCGTTGAGGAGTATCTGGCCGCTGGTGGGCCGCTCCAGGCGGAGGAGCAGCTTGGCGGTGGTCGTCTTGCCGCAGCCCGACTCGCCCACGAGGCCCAGGGTCTCGCCCTGGTTGATGGAGAAGCTGATGCCGTCGACCGCCTGCACGTGCCCAACGGTTTTCATCCAGACCAGCCCGGTGGTGACGGGGAAGTACTTGGTCAGCTCTTCTACACGAAGGAGTTCCTGTGTCACGCGGACTCCCCGATCGACCCCTTCCGGACCCCGGACCCTTCGCCGTTGGTATCGGCCAGCCAGCAGCTGGCCCTGTGGCCCACGGACACGGGGAAGCTGTCGGGATAGCCGGAGAGGCACCGGTCGTATGCGTGCATGCAGCGGGGAGCGAACCGGCAACCCACGGGCAGGTCGAACAGCGCCGGGGGCTGGCCCTCGATGGCGAACAGGCGGTCCGTCTGCTCCATCTGGGGAACGGCTGCCATCAAGGCCTGGGTGTAGGGGTGGGTGGGGTTGTTGAACAGGTCCCTCACGTCCGCGTCCTCGACGATGCGGCCCGCGTACATCACGGCCACCCTGTCGCACATGCGGGCCACTATGCCGAAGTCGTGGGTGATGAAGATGATGCCCAGCCCGGTCTCCGCCTGGATCTCCTTGAGCAGGCGGAGGTACTGGAGCTGGATGGTCACGTCCAGGGCGGTGGTGGGCTCGTCGGCGATGATGACCTTGGGCTCGCAGGACATGGCGATGGCGCCGATGATACGCTGCTTCATGCCCCCGCTCATCTGGTGGGGAAGTCGTCCAAGCGGCGATCGGGAGCGGCCACCCTGACGCTGCGCAGGGCCTCCATGGCTTGCTGGACCATGGACTTGTGGGAGCCATGCCTGTGGGTACGCAGGGCCTCCACAAGCTGGTTGCCAATGGTAAAGACCGGGTTCAGCGAAGTCTGAGGGTCCTGGAGGATCATGGATATCTTCCGTCCCCGGATGTCCCTCATCTCCCGGTCGGTCTTCTCGACTAGGTCCTCGCCGTCGAGGATGATCTGTCCCTCCACGATACGTGCGGCGGGCCTGGGGATCAGCCGGAGCATGGAGAGGGCCGTCATCGTCTTGCCACAACCCGACTCGCCCACGATTCCCAGGGTCTCGCCCTGGCGGAGGGAGAAGCTGACGCCGTCGACGGCCTTGACCGTGCCCCACCGGTTGAAGAAGTAGGTATGGAGGTCCTTGACGTCGAGGATGACTTCGCCCATCTGCGTCGACACGGGAGCTACACCTGCCTCAGCTTGGGATCGAGCCGGTCGCGCAGCCAATCACCCAGCAGGTTCATGGCCATGCACACCAGCAAGATGGCGATGCCCGGGAACAGGGATACCCACCACGCGGTGGTCACCAGCTCCCGGCCGTCGGACACCATGAGGCCCCAGGCCGGAGTGGGCCTGGGAATGCCCGCGCCCAGGAATGTGAGAGTGGCCTCCAGCAGGATGACGAAGGCGACCCACAGGGTGCTCAACACTATGAGGCTGTTGAGCAGGTTAGGCAGGATGTGGACGCGCATGATGCGCAGGTGGGAGGCGCCGGCCACCCTGGCCCGGGAGACGAAGTCCTGGGTCACGATGGCCAGGGTCTCCCCCCGGACCATGCGGGCGAACCTGGCCCACATCAGCAACACCAGCACCTCGATCACCGTCTGGAAGCTGGGCCCCACGGTGGCGACGAACAGGAGAGCGATGAGCACTATGGGCAGCGACATGGAGATGTCGGACAGACGCATCAGCAGCGCGTCCGTCCAGCCGCCGAAATATCCCGCGGTCATCCCGATGATGGTGCCGACCGCGGCGCCGATGCCTATGGAGATCAGGGCCACCATGATGGAGACCCTGGACCCGTATATGACGCGGCTGAATATGTCCCGCCCGGCCTTGTCGGTACCCAGGATATACTCGCTGGTGCCCGCCTTCCTGTTGAGCACCTCGACGGTGTCTCCCACGTTCACCTCGTCACCACCCCCCACGACGATGCCGTCCCCGATGCCCACGATTCTCCGGGCGTAGTCTATCGCCATGGTGAGCTGCCCGTCGGGGCTGGGTACGTTCTGCTCGGTGACCAGGAAAGTGTCGCCGGCGGCGCCTACCCAGAAAGGAGGCAGAAGACGGTTCTCGATGTTCCCGTCCAGGGGGTCGTGGGGCGCTACGAAGGGGGCGAAGATGGCCGGGATGACTAGCAGTATCAGCAGTATGCCCAGGGGCAGCAGTGGAAGGCGCCTTGCCTCCAGCAAGTAGCTCCGCAGGCGGGGTGGCGAGTACCATGGCAGGCGTTCTTCGACGTCTATGACCATCTAAAACCGCACTTCCCGGCAACGCCTGGCGAAGCCAGCCCCCACGCCTTCAGGACGCGCCTCGGCGACTACTTTACACGCGGGGTAAATGCGTGTCAAGGTAAGGCCCCCTGGCTGCGAACACCCTCCTTGGCGCCGGTCCGCAGGCAGAGAAGCAGAGTGAGGACTCCATTCATGCGAAGCGGCCCATGTCCGGCTACTGGTAACGGATCCGTGGGTCGAGATAGGCGTACAGGACATCCACCGTCAGGTTGGCCGCGATGTATATGGCAGAGAATAGGATTACTATGGTCTGCAGCACCTGGTAGTCCCTGGCCCTGACGGCGTCGACGGCCAGAAGACCAACTCCCGGCCAGGTGAAGACCGTCTCGATGGCCACGGAGCCCGCCATCAAGGTGCCCAGGATGATGCCGAAGTAGGTGAGGGGAGCTATGGCGGCGTTGCGCAGGCAGTGCTTCCAGACCACCTTCCACTCGGCCAGGCCCTTTATCCGCGCCAGCTTCACGTACTCGCTGTCCAACACGTCCAGCATGGCGGACCGAATCAGGCGCATGAACGCGGCCACCTGGAACCACCCCATGGCGACGGCCGGGAGGATGTAGGTCTTGATGTCCCCTCTTCCGGAGGTGGGCAGCAGGCCGAACTCCACCGCGAAGATCCAGATGAATACTATGCCCATCCAGAAGGCGGGCACCGACTGCCCCACCAGGGCCACCACCTTGCCTATGTAGTCGAAGGGCGTGTCCTTTCTGACGGCGGACATCACTCCAAGGGGGATGGCGACGACCAAGCCCAGAGCCAGGGCCAGGGCGGCCAGTTCAGCCGTCGCCGGCAGGCGGCTCTTGATCAGGCTGGCGGTGGTGTAGCCCTGCCACTTCCACGACTCGCCGAAATCCCCCTTGAAGGCGTTCCCCATGTACTTGGCATACTGCACGTAGAGGGGCTGGTCCAGTCCCCAGGCAGCGTTCACCCGGTCGAACTGCGCCCTGGTCGCCTCGGGAGGCAGCAGCGCGTCCGCTGGGTTTCCCACCACGCGGCCCAGGGTGAATATGATGATGCTGACGGCCACCAAAGAGATGACGGACTGCAGCAGCCGGACAAGAATATATCGCTGCATGTGACCCTCTACACTACTGGGTACTCGTTACCTGGCACTCGACGAGCTTGTCGCCCCACTTCTTGTGAGCGGCGGCCCTGCGGACGTGACAGTCGGTGTATATCTCCAGGATCGTCCTCATCTGGGGGGCCGCCGCCTCGTCGACATTGCTGTTGCCGTCACCGGACCCGCGCGGACACCATACCAAGGAGCAGAAGGACCGCGGCGGCAGGGACCAGCCTGACCGTCATCGATTTCATACGCTAGTGGAGCAGGACCCCGCCCGCTCCGGGTTTCACCGGGGAGATTCGTCTCATTGGACGCTCCTGATGGTGCAATCGTCGATCACGACACTCTCCCGGTCGGCCCAGTACACCGTTCCCTGCACAGTCACCTGCTGACCCGCCTCCAGGGCGGATACCTCCTCTTTCTTGTCGGGCTCGAAGTAGCAGTCCGCGCCCGCGCCTTCGGCCCCTTGCAACGCCACCAGAGGCCTCTCGTCCGTCTCGGTCGCCGAGACGGTCCCCTCACCGGTCCTCCGAACGGTCCCGGTAACGATGACGACCTGGTCGCGCCACTTGTTGTTGGCCTCTTGCCTGGACTCCTGGTAGTCGGTGTGGATGTCCAGAATCGTGGCCTCCCGGGGACCCGAGGGCGACGTGGATGTGGCACCGTTGTCGGACCCGTCGCCGCAGGCAGCGACAGCCCAGAGGGCTACAAGCAGGCCCGCTCCAAGAAGAAGCCTCAGCATCATGGGAACCATCCGGCCTCAGTATACCCTAAAGTACGCGGGGCTGAAACGGCGGGCGCTTGCCCCGCTGGAACCAACCCTTGGGGTATGTGAGGAGGATGCCCCCTCTCGGGGGCATCCTCCTATACATTTCGGATCAGCCTGGGATAAACCCGGCTCGGGGGCCCGCTAGTTTGCCGCTTTGATGTACTCGAAGTGGTCGAATCCAGCGTCCACGTTGCCGGGCCAGACGTACTCGGCAATCACATCCGGGTCCACCACGGCCTGGCCGGGCAGCCAGAACAGGGGCACCTCGGTGTACCCGTCGAACTTCCAGTCCCCAAGCTGCCGCAGCAGCTCCGCCTGCTCGTCCTTGGTCTCGGCGCCGAAGGCCTGGTCCCAGAGGTCCTGCCCATCTACCTCGAACTCCCACGCCACGGCGCTGCCCGTGGGCGGCCTGGCGTTATACCAACGGGTCACGACCATCGGGGTGGTGAAGCTGGTGCGCCGGAAGTGCAGGGAGTCGTGGGTCTGCCGGGCCGTCGCGAACTCCCGGTGCCTGGCAAACTCTATCTCCTCGATCTCGGCGCCTATCCCCACCTCTCTCAGGTAGTTGAACACAGCCTCGGTTATGGCGCCGGTCTCCGGGAAGCCTGGGAGCTGCATCAGCCACAGCGTGAAGTCGAACCTATTGTTTCCCTCGTCATCCCCTTCGTACCCGGCGGCATCCAACAGCTCTCTGGCCTTGTCGGGGTCGTACCCGTACTTCTCGTCGAACTCGGCCTTCCACCTGGCGTCCCAGCCCGGCAGCCTCTCGTGGTAGGCCTGTACGTATAGGGTCTCACCCACGCCTTTGAACACGTCCCGCCATATGGCGTCCCGGTCTATGGCGCGGTTGATGGCCTCCCGGACCCTAACGTCCGAAGCCGGCATGTCCGGGTCGTAGTCCGGCGTGTCCGTCCCGTAGCCGCCGCCGAGGATGCCGAAGGCCTGGGTCACCGGGTTCACCGTGCTCCACACCTGGTATCCCTGGGATACCGCGTCGGCGTGGAGGTCCCTGGGTATCTCGGTCATAGCAATATCGCCAGCCAGCAGCATGGAAAGCCGCACGGCGTGCTCGGGCACCAGGATCATCTCGAACTCTTCGAACTCCGGCGTGTGCCGCCAGTGGTCCTCGACCCTCTCCCAGAGCAGCCACACGCCCAGCTCCCGGTCCACAAGCTGGTAGGAGCCGGTGCCGGCGGGGTCGGCCTCGCTGCCGTCCAGGCCCACGGCGTCCCACTGGGCCTTGGAGTGCATCAGGAAGTTACCATACTGGGAGCTGGCCGTCAGGTCCATGTCCACGTACGGGAGGACCGGCTTCAGCCTGATGGTCTCCTCGTCCACGATCTCCACGTTGTTGTTCACCTCGGCCTCGGTGGCCCCGAAGTAGGCCCTGAAGGCCGAGCCGTCGGTGGACAGGTTGGACTCGGAGTTGCGGGCTATGACGTGGGGAACGTCGGCAGCCTGGAAGTTGCCCCAGTCATCGGCGTTGGGTCCGGTCTTGTGGTACGGCACGCCCTGGCGCAGCTTGAACTCCCACTCCTGGGGGCTGATCGCGCGCCACTCGGTGGCCAGGTTGGGGACCAGCTCGGTGGTCTCGTGGTGCACGTCGATGAGGGGCTCCATGTGTGTCCTCACCACCAGGTTGGAACCCCAGCTTCCGCCGCGCCACGGAAGGACGATCTCGATCCAGGGCGCTTGGGTGGCGAATCGCAGCCTCTTAGTCGAGGACGTCATCATCGGCGGCTCAGTCGCCTCGGGCATTGCCGTCGGGACGGCCGTCGCCTCGGGCATCGCCGTCGCCTCGGGCATCGCCGTCGCGGGGGCGACGGTCGGGGCCTCGGTGGCGTCTTCGCCACAGGCCGCTGCGACCAGCACGATTAGCAAGAATGGAGCGAAGACCCACAGCGCAGGCCTCCTAACCCAGGTATGGACCACGGTCACACCTCCTACCTTTCTACTCTACGTCGGCTCGGGCCCCTCGGCATCCCCGGGGACCCTGCCATTGGGACAGGTCTGAACAAGGGGCGTTCGACAAGCTCCCCCCGAATTCGCGAGTCAGGCTAGCAGATTACCACAAGGCTTGTCAATAGCGATAACCACTGCTCGCAAGAGGCGCCGCATTGGGCCAAACCCTTGACACGATAGGTTGCGACGCCTATACTCCCCTACGTGAAAATGGCGTGTGCAACCGTAGCAACGCCGGGGTTTTCCTAGAGAACTGTCACATCACCACTGACAGGAGGGTTCTTTCACAAATGCCTGATGCAAACATTCCCCTCATGGCACATCTGATGCGGCGCGCGGGGTTCGGAGCGACCCGCGACGAGCTGGAGCGGTACGTAGCGAAGGGGTACGAGGCGACGGTGGAGGATCTGCTTCATCCCGAGAACGCCCCTCCCGCGCTTGATGACGAAGACCTGATGGGCCGGTACCACGCGGGCATCTACAGCCTGATGCTGCTGCCCAGCGCCCAGACCTACTATATACATAGGATGATCCACACCCGCCGACCCCTGGAGGAGAAGCTGGGCCTCTTCTGGCACGGTGTGTTCGCCACCGGCTACACCAAGCTCAACCAGCCGAAGCAGATACTGAGGCAGATCGACATGTTCCGGCGACACGGGTTGGGCAGCTTCCGGGACCTGCTGATCGATCTCGCCAAGGACCCGGCGATGATCTTCTGGCTGGACAACAAGGACAACCACCGCTACGAGCCCAACGAGAACTGGGGGCGGGAGCTCCTGGAGCTGTTCTCCATGGGGGTGGGCAACTACACCGAGCAGGACGTGTTCGAGGCGTCCCGGGCCTTCACCGGCTGGACCATGCGGAACGCGAACCTGCACACGGCCAGGGTGGCCCAGGACTCGGTGGAGCCCTACGCCCGCCTGGACTGGCAGTTCGAGTACGTAGAGGACGACCACGACGACACCGACAAGACCTTCCTGGGCCATACGGGGAACTTCAACGGCGACGACATCGTGGACATCGTCTGCCGCCAGGAGGCCACGGCCCGGTTCCTCTCCCGGCACCTGTACAACTTCTTCGTGGCCGACGAGCCGCAGGTCCCGGCCTGGGAGACGGTGCCCCCGCGCGACCCCCAGGCGATCCAGACGCTGATGGACGAGTACTTCCGCAGCGACTACGACATCCGCAGCATCCTGCGAGTGCTGTTCAACTCGGACTTCTTCAAGGAGGCGGCCTTCCAGAAGGTCAAGAGCCCTGCCGAGCTGGTGGCGGGGACAGTCCGGATGGCGGGCAGCAACCCCATCCCCCAGGTGGACGACGTGACCCTGGCCGGCGCAACGGGAGACATGGGCCAGGAGCTGCTGGACCCGCCCAGCGTCGAGGGATGGCACACGGGAGTGGAGTGGCTCAACACGGGAAGCCTGGTCAGTCGCATCAACTTCGCGTCCAAGCAGTTCGCCGACGTGGAGAAGTCCGGGGTGCGTGCCATCATCGAGCGCATCAGGGCCGCCAACCCGTCGTCTCCCGAGGAGCTGGTGGAGCTGTGCCTGGAGCACATGGGGCCCGTCGTCGTCAACGACGACACCAGGGGGCAGATGATCGAGCAGGCCGGAGCCCCCGGCCCGTTGGACTCCACCGAGAAAATCGTCAGCCTCTTTCAGCTGATAGTCGCGGCCCGCGAGTTCCAGCTCGCCTAAGCCGACTCTCAGCCCTGGCCCTGCGCTGACTCCTATCCCCACAGGAGGATATCCGTAATGGTGGCCGTAAGTACCATCCGATACAGCCACACCGTCGGCTGCTACGCTTTGGGAGGCCCCGGGTTCCTGAACCCGGTGGGCCTGACCATCGGGCCGGACGGGGTGATATACGTGCTGAGCCGGGGTCACCTGGAGACCACCGAGAACCTCAGGCTAAAGCGTGTGACCCTTTGCAACGTCGAAGGGGACTATCTGGGAGAGTTCAGCACCGGCGGCACCGGAGACGGCGAGTTAATGTGGCCCTCGTCCATCACCATGGACTCGGAGGAGCATATCTACGTCTCCGATGAGGCCCTGCAGAGGGTTTCCATATTTGACAAGAAGGGCCAGTTCCTCTCCAAGTGGGGAAAGCAGGGGAGGGGCGACGGCGAGTTCGACAGGCCCGCCGGGTTGGTGGCCGACAAGGACGACAATATACTGCTGGTTGACGGTCTCAACCACCGGGTGCAGAGATACACCAAGGACGGCAGGTTCCTGGGTGGCTGGGGAAGCTACGGCACCGGGAACGGCGAGTTCAACTTTCCCTGGGGGATCAACCTGGACGACGCGGGGAACGTGTACGTGGTGGACTGGCGAAACGACCGCATCCAGAAGTTCGACGCCGACGGCAAGCACCTGGCGACCTTCGGCTCGTCGGGATCGGGAGACGGGCAGCTCAACCGGCCCACTGGACTGGCGATAGGCCTCGACGGGCACTTGTACGTGGCCGACAAGTCCAACGAGCGCCTGCAGGTGCTGGACGCCGACGGCAACTTCGTAGCCAAGTTCCGTGGGCAGGCAGGGTTCTCCAAGTGGGCGCAGGAGTGGTTCGACGTCTCCAACGAGGACCTGAAGGCCGAGTGGGACGCGGCCAACCTGGCCCCCGATCTGGACCCGGCTCCCAACGACTTCCTGAGCTACGAGTCCGGCAGCAACATCTCCCTGTTCTGGGGACCGTCGGCCGTGCAGGTCGACGCCAAGGGCAATATCCTGGTCCTGGAAACGGCCCGGCACCGGATTCAGGTATACGCCAAGGGCTGACGAACCGCCCGAGCTATCGGAATCGTCGAGGGCCTCTCACGAGAGAGGCCCTTTTCGTTGCCAGGGCGGCTTGACAGGGCGTCCACGGCCCGCTACAGGCCCATGGCCCTCAACCCCACCAGGGCCATGTCGTGGTCCCCGGGCCCGTAGGGGTATCCCGATACGCCGATGCCGCCCAGCACGGTGTTGTCCGCCGGGTTCCGGACGCAGACGCCGCCAGAGATCACAAAGAGCATCGGGTCTCCATATTCGGTCACGTTCCAGCCGTGCTCCTCGAGCCGGGCGGCGTAGTCCGTCTCGCCAGGCCTGGGCTTGCCGAACACCTTGGTGCTGGACCCGGTCATCGCCGAGGTGTACGCTTTCTTGATGCAGTTGCGTCCCAGCAGGGGCCCCGCGCCGTCGGTGCTGGCGAAGGCCAGCAGGTGCCCGTTGTGGTCGACTATCGCCATGGTTATCGCCGGGTTGCCGGCGTCCTTCTTCCACTCCCCGATCATGGCCGCGACGGCCGCCTGACACTCGTCCAAGCTCAAAGCTTCCCTGGTGTACATTCAGTCACCTCCTATTCCGGACAGTCACCTCCTATCCGGGGGAGAGTTTAGCCCAATCGATGCCGATGTTGAAGCCTCTGGTGGTCCTGAAGAATCAGTAGCTGGCGGCCGGCGGGCACCGGGAGAGCCAGTCGTCCCCGATGACCCGGCCCACCTGCCAGACCCAGTCCTCGTAGTGGTATCCCAGCCACCTCACATACTGCAGCAGCTTGAGCCGGTCCGATGGAGGGAGAAGGTGGCACCACTGCTCCGAGGTTGGGATGAGTACCTGCCCGTCTCCGATGGCGTCGCCCTCTTCGGCGCCGTCGACCAGGGGGGCCAGCCAGCCAGGGATTGGGGGAAGCTCTCCGTTTTCGTGCTGGTACCGCTGGATCCAGTCGAGCTTGCTGGGGTCCACCGGCTCGGGCGTCGGCGTGTATGTCGGGGCCGGCGTCAGAGTCGGGGCCGGTGTGGGAGTGGCAGTGGGAGGCGGACCGACCGGCACGCCCTCGCCGGCGGCATCCAGCGCGGAGTCCAACCGGCCCTCCAGCACCTGGAGCCTGCCCTCGATCTGGCCCAGGGCCTCCAGGACCTCGTCCAAGGCCGGAGCGGGGTCGAGGGCCGCCCCTTGGAGAACGATGGGCGTGGGACCGGGAGTGGGACCGGGAGTGGGCACGGCGGTGGGAGCCGGGGTTGGAGTCCGCTCCCTGGTCGGAGCGGGGGTCGGACCCGCCGCCATCGAGACTGCTGGGCCGCCTCCCATGGGATACATGGCGGGACCGTTGTCATCGCCGCCGAAGTCCGGTGGATACACGAAGGCCACCACGAGTCCACCGGCCACCACCACGGCGACGCCGGCCACAAGGGCCATGCGGCGGGACGGCCGGGGGGGCAGCAGCCGCTTGAGCAGCCGGAGGACGGCCCGGGGACCCGAGGCCAGGCGCCTTCCCAGGGAGTCCAGGCCCAGGGAGTCCAGGGTGCCGGAGAGGAGTCTGGGCACTCGAAACCGGCGGGCGCTACCCCTGGCATTACGCCCCTCCGCCCTGTCATACTCGGCCCGTTTTTGGGGGTCACACAGGACCTCGTACGCCCTGGTGACGCGGTCCATCATTGAACCGTCCTCGGAATCGCCCTCCTCCTCGAACATCCCCTCTCCCGAGGACTGGTACCTCACGACGAGCCTCCAGTAGGCTTCGTCGATGCTCTGGGCGTCCGCGTCGGGCGCCACCTCAAGGATTCTGTACAGGTCTTCCCGTTCTTCCATGACTGGCCGGTCCTCCGAGGTTGGGAGGGAGTCCGCAACCCCTTGCCCAAATGGTACTCCGCTCGGTGGGAGGCGGCCCAAGACCATCGGACACGGGGTTTGGCCAGTTTAGGCCGGAAAGCAGGATGGGGTGAGAGGCGTGGGTCCGGTCGGAAGGGGGCTGGCGGAAGAGCACTGGGACAACACGGGATGACCGGCCAACGGCCCATGTTGCCAGAGAGGAACGGCTGCGGAGGGACGAATGAGGTGTCGGCTAGCCGGCGGTCTTCCGGGCGATCCTATCCTCGACGACGGCCTCGTAGTCGAACAGGACGGCCGACGCCACGGTGGCGACGAGGTCAGGGAGGTCCAGCTCGTCGAGCACGTCCCGCTTCAAGGAGAGCCACCGGTACTCCAGCTCCATCTGGGGCTCGACGAGACCGTCGGCCTCTATCTCTTCTCCCGCCCGGAAGTTCAGCTCACACGCCTGCAGGACCCTGGGGTCCCGGGGGTTCCACAGGGGTATCCCGTACTTGCGGGCGATGATGGGCCGGTGGCCGTAGATGGTGCACGCCTCGTCCTTCAGCGCGGGGCAGGGGATGTGGTGACGGCCCGCCTTCGCACCCACCGACGCGCGGACCCTGCGGCTGTGGGACTCGATGTCCTCATCCTCGTCGACGTCGACCCCGGTCAGCTCCGCCAGGTAGGTCCGGGCCTTGTCCCTCATCTCCCGCCTGCAGGCGGGGTCCAAGGCCTTGACGGCCCTGGAGATGTACGCCGCCTCGATGAGGCTGATGTGGAATATCTGGCTGCAGCAGCTCCCGCACCCCTTGCGGCACTGCATCCGGTCGCTGAATATCCTGCTGACGCGGTCGAACTCGGAGTCCACCTCCGCCAGCAGCTTCTCGTATTGCCGGTAGATGCTCTCCAGCACCGGTCGCCACCCTCCAGGTTGGTCGTGACGCATGCTAGCACAGGGGTGGGGGCGGGTCAATTTGACACGGCGCCTCGCCACGGGTATCGTGTGGTCGCAATCGTTTGTTCACGTAGATACACCGCTAGTGGAGGACGCCTTGATAACCGTGAACCCAAGCCCCGATACCCTGGATGAGGCCCTGGTGGAGGCCTACCGCCACGTCGCCCCCACGAACCTGGGCCACGCGCTGGAGTCGGGCATGGGCCCGGAGATACGGCCCATCTGGCGTCCGGTCAAGCTGGTGGGCCCGGCGCTGACTGTCCAGACCACGCCCGACGTGACCGCCGCCATGGGCGAGGCCACGAAGATCGCCCGCCCCGGGGACGTGCTGGTGATCAACAGGGCCGGGGACCTGCGCCACGGGTTCGTGGGTGAGTTCGCCTCCATAAGGCTCATCGAGGCCGGCATCATCGGCCTGGTGACCGACGGGCTCGTGTCCGACGTGGTGGCCATCGAGAGGATGAAGTTCCCCGTCTTCGCCGCCGGGCTGTCCGCCACGGTGGTCCAGCCATTGGCCGCCGGAAGGGAGCCCGAGGGCGCGGTGAACGTACCCATCAGGGTCGGGGGCGTCATCGTGTCCCCCGGGGACCTTGTCATGGCCGATGACGACGGCGTGCTCATCGCCACTCCGGAGCAGGCCCGGGAGTACCTCCTTTACTGCCAGGTGTTCGAGGAGTGGGAGACCTACGCCCGCAGCCAGCTGGCGGCTGGAAGGCTGCTCTCGGACGTCGCCAAGGAGCGCCAGGAGTTCGAGCGGCGGGCCTACGAGAAGGCCCGGAGCTAGCCTGTCCCGGAGGGGGGACCTTGGCAACGATCACCACCGTCACGGGAGACCTGGACGCCTCGAAGCTGGGGGCCACCTCGGTGCACGAGCACGTGCTCCACGACCTGACCTTCTACCACCACGCCCTGTTCGAATATCCCCTGGAGCCCGACCAGGCCGCCCTGGCCGAGGCCAAGCTCACCATCGACAAGCTGGCCGTCTCCAAGAGGAACCAGTTCCTGATAAAGGACGCCCTCCGCCTGGACGAGGAGGAGGTGGCGGTGTCCGAGCTCAGGGACTTCAAGGCCGAGGGCGGGGACTGCATCGTCGACGTGACCGTGCCCGGCATGGGCCGGGACGTGGAGGCGTTGAGGAGGATAGCGGAGAAGGCGGAGATCAACCTGGTGGCGGCCACCGGTTGGTACGTCTCCATCTCCCACCCTCCTTATGTCAAGGAGAAGACCGCCGACGAGCTTGCGGCCATCATGGTGGACGAGCTGACGGAGGGCATACGGGGCACGGACATCCGCGCGGGCGTCATAAAGTGCGCCGTCGGGGGTGTCACCGGCGACCCGAGAGCCCCCCTGGCCGACTACGCCATGCACCCCGACGAGGAGAAGGTCCTCAGGGCCGGCGTGCGCGCCCAGAGGGCCACCAACACCGCCATCACCCTTCACCCATGCATATTCCGGCGGGACTGCCACGCCTACGTGGACGTGCTGGATGAGGAGGGGGCGGACCTGGACAAGTTCTGGATGAGCCACATGAGCGCGACCTACCCCGAGTTGGACGTGGACTACTGCCGGAGCCTGATGGACCGGGGAGTGAGCATCTCATTCGACAACTTCGGCTACGAGAAGTACTCGCAGATCACGGGCGGCACCAACATACCGGACAAGGACCGGGTGAACGCCCTCGTGGAGCTTTGCCGCGCGGGCTACGACGGCAGGATCATGCTGGCCCAGGACAACGGCCAGAAGGACCGTCTCAAGACGTACGGCGGGGACGGCTACTCCCACGTCCTGCAGAACATCGTCCCCCAGCTCCGCAGACGCGGGGTGACCGAGGCCCAGGTCCGAAACATGCTGATCGAGAACCCCAGGCGCATGCTGGCGCGATAGGCCCCCAGACTCCCAGGCCGCCCCATGTCGCCGCCGCGCCGGGGGCCAACGGCGGTCCGACGACGGAGAGGAGGGACATGAGGCTACTGATCATCACCGGGGGAAGACACCCCTACGAGGAGTCCACGCCCGTCCTGGAGGGGTTCCTGAAAGCCGCGGGCCACGACGTGACTGTCACCGACGACGCCCGCATCCTTTCCGACGGTCCCGGCATGAGGTCATACGACGCCCTGGTGTTCAACACCCTGAGGGAGGGCGACCTGGCCCTGGACGCCAGCCAGAAGGCCGGCATGAAGGAGTACATAAGCTCTGGCAAGGGTTTCGTTTGCATCCACATATCTGGGTGCGTCCCGGCCGACTGGAACGAGTACGGCGACGTGACGGGCGGCGGGTGGGTGATGGGCCGGAGCTTCCATCCGCCCTACGGCAAATTCACCGTGAACGTAGCCAACGCCGACCATCCCGGCGCCGCGGGGATCACGGACTTCACGACCAACGACGAGCTGTACATGGACATAGACTACAGGGACGGCAACGACGTGTTCCTGTCGGCGGAGTTCGAGGGAGGGACCCTGCCCAAGAACAGGGTGGACGGGGAGCCGATGCACATGCCCGGCGGGACCTTCCCCTTGGGCTGGACCCGCCGGTACGGCGGCGGGAAGGTGTTCGTCACACTGCTGGGTCACGACGGGCTCAGCTTCAAGACCCCCGAGTTCCAGAGGATGGTGCTGAACGGGGTCGACTGGTCCACGTCCTAGGGATGCTCTGAACAACCTCAGGCCCCTTCCGGGCTATTGAGCCCAGCCTCCCACCCCGAACTCCGCGCGGGCAAGGAATCCTCTATTCCTTTTGCCTTGGGCGGTGGACGGCAGCGGGCTCATTCAGACTACCCCTATATTGGGCCTCTACCCTGTCCCCGGCTCCCCGGCAGTCCCGTTGTGATTCGGAGGCGAGAAATGGTATAATCCCCTGGTAGGGTAAGATTGCCTGCCGAGGTGGTGGAACTGGTAGACACGCCATCTTGAGGGGGTGGTGGGCGTAAGCCTGTGTGGGTTCGAATCCCGCCCTCGGCACCAGTGGCGAGGCACCGTTGGAGCCCCTGGGCAGCGGTGGGCATCCCTCGTGGCGACGTAGCCAAGTGGACTAAGGCGGAGGTCTGCAAAACCTCTATTCGGCGGTTCGAATCCGCCCGTCGCCTCCATACGAGCACCAGGACGCGGGAGGAAGCCAGCCGACCCTCCCGCGTTTTTCTTTTTGGCAAACGACGCCGAGGTGGCGGAACGGTAGACGCGGCGGACTTAAAATCCGCTGCCCGCAAGGGCGTGTGGGTTCGAATCCCTCCCTCGGCACCATAGCACCGTCCGCAGCCGTCGTTGTAAGTACGTGTCCTTGGCACCCATACGGCCGAGCCTCCGGGGCATCATCCTCATTGATGGGCGACACGTGAATTGACAGGGGTACTACACTAACCTATACTACGATAAGTACACTAAGTACTGGCTATGTGAGGCGCCTAGCGTGATGGAGCCATCGCCAGCTACATTCTGGGAGCATGTCTACGACCTGCGCAAACGTGGGTTGATCCCCCGCGTATGGAAGACCGGGCAGCTCGGCAGGTTCCTGGAGCGCCCCGAGGGTCCATACGCTCCGGGAACGGTAAGAACGGACCCTTTCAACTACAGCATTTCGCTGGAGGGAGACAGGATCGGATTCTTCGTCATGAAAGGAGAGGCCCCCAAGGCGTGGCGGGTAGGACGGGGGCAGTTCCAGCTGATCTCGGACCCCGAGGACGACATGTCGACCCGGGAGTCCGAGCTGAGCCTGGCGATAGAGCGGGCTGATGAGCTCAGGTCAAAGAAGAGGCCAAGAACCTACCGTCAGAAGGAAGCTGCCCCGTCGGTCCTCGACGACCCCGGTCAGCCCACCGCACGCACCGAGCCCGCGCCCAGCTTTCCCGACCCGTATCCGTCGATACCGGTGACCCTAACCTCATCAGAACGTCAGGCCCTGGCCGGACATAGCATGGAACGGCGGGCCCTGTACATCGTGCACAAGCACCTCAGGGACAGGTATGGTGGCCGGGCCAGAATCGAGGAGGACCAGGAGGGCGCGGACCTCAAGGTATCCATAGGCGATAAGACTGAGAGAATAGACGTGAAGGGCACAGAATCACCCACCATAGCATGGCAACAGCTGAAAGTGTCCAGTCAGGAGTCGCACGACGTTCTGAAGAGTGGTGGTGCGTCGATGTATCGAGTTGTCGACCTCGGAGGCGCCAATCCGCGCATCTACGTCTTGACGTACGGCCGGCACTTCACCCTGGAGCCCGAACCCAGATGGGCCGTGAAGCTAATCGAGCCCAAAGACGACCGATACCCCCTGAGAGGGGAGCCTTATCGGTACGACCTCCCGTACGACCCGGTAGCGGTGGACGAGTGGGAGGTCCGGGAGTGATCGCGCTGGACACCCACGCCTGGGTGTGGTGGACCGTCGACCCTGATCGACTGAGCGAAAGGCAGCGTCGGGAGATCTCCAACAACGAGGGCGACCGGATAGGCGTCAGCGCCATCTCCTGCTGGGAGGTGGCCAAACTTTGCCAGTACGGACGCCTGGCATTGCCCGTTGGGCTGCCCGAGTGGTTCCACGTAGCGCTGCAGTATCCGGGCATCTCACTCTTGGACCTGACACCCGAAATCGCCATCGAATCGACCGTCCTGCCAGGAAGCTTTCACCGGGACCCTTCCGACCAGATCATCGTCGCCACGGCCAGAGTGCACCGCTGTCCCCTTGTAACCTCCGACGACAAGATATCCGCCTACCCCCACGTGCAGACGGTGCGGTAGCTGCCTGTGGCGTGACCCGCCCAAGAGGGCGTCTCTACGTGACCGGGCCTGGGGCCGGGTGTCAGGCCCCCCTGGTCCAGTCGTACCGGGGCTTCCACCCCAGGAGCCGGGCCGCCTTCTCGGTGCTGATGACGCTGGCGTTGGCCTCCAACCGTCCCCGGACCTCGACTCGATGGCCGAAGTTGGCCCTGATCAGGTCCATGGTGGGCTCCTCGAACCTGTTGGAGGGCTGGGCCAGCAGAAACGCCTCGTGGCCCTGGGTCTCCGCTTCCAGCGCCAGCACGTGGGCCTCCGCCACGTCCCGGGGGTCGGCATACGCCCACATCACCAGGGTCAGGGGGTTTTCCGGGGTGGGCGCCGGCCACGGGAACCGGGCCTGCTGCTCGGGGAACACCACGTTGGTGAAGCGAAGGCTGACCACGGAGGTGGATGAGCTTCGGGCGACCATCTGCCCGATGACCTCCCCGACCTGCTTCGACAGGCCGTAGGGCTCGAAGGGCATCATGGGGTGTTCCTCGTCCAGGGGCAGATAGAGGGGAACGAAGGCTTCCCCATCGTGGGCCCAGCCCATCCCGAAGGCGCTGGAGGAGAAGACCACCCGCCGCAGCCCCTTCTCCGCCGCAGCGGTCACCACATTGAAGGTGCTCTCGACATTGTTCTCGAAGATCTCCCGGGGGTCGGCCCGGAGGGGCCCGGGGATGGCCCCCATATGGACCACCGCTTCGGCGCCGTCGAGGAGGCCCTTCACCACCTCCGGGTCCAGAAGGTCGCCCTGGACGACCTCCGCGGAGGGGTCGTCCGAGGGCAGCCTGTCCGTGGCGACGACCTCGTAGCCCCGCTCCCGGAGGAGGCGGGCCACGAGCCTTCCCAGCCGTCCAGCGGCGCCGGTCACCACCACCGGCCCGGCCGGCCGGGCAGGCGAGGCCATGCTCCTAGATATCCACCTTGGTCTGGCTGGCCTCGGAGCCGATGCCGGGCATGTGGCCCAGGCGCTTTCTGCGTACTGGGCGCAGCCTCAGCTTCTTGCCCATGGCCAACATGCCCCGGCTCCCCTCCTCGGTGGAGAAGACGGGCATCTCTCCCGAGGGGAAGTAGCCCTTGTTGGGGAGGGTATACGCCTCCAGCTCGTCGGTCCCCTTGCCCAGGACCTTGCCCGTGTCGTTGTAGTGGTCCAGGACCGCCTTCAGGCCATACCTCTGGACGGGGCAGACCTTGATGCAGATGCTGCAGCCGTCGTACTGGCCCAGCATGGGCAGGCATCGGTCGGCGATAGTCTTGTACTTGAGGGCGCCGCGCCACCAGACCTTCACCTTGGGCAGGGCCTTGCCCGGGCAGCGCCGCACGCAGACCTGGCACTTCTCGCACAGCTTGTTGATGCCGTAGTCCACGGGCTTATCGTGGCTGAGGGGGGCGTCGGTGGAGAAGGCGCACAGGCGGATGCGGCTTCCGAACATAGGCGTCAGGAGCTGGCCATTGGCCCCCATCTGTCCCAACCCCGCGGCGACGGCATAGGGCAGCGCCGGGGCCAGGCTGAGCTGGATGCCCCCCTGGCTGGCTACCACGAACTGGACCTGGTAGCCGGTGGAGCGCACCCAGTCCGCCAGCTTGACCGCCAGGCCGTAGGAGGGGATGGTGGCCTTGAAGTTGGACATGTAGGACTCGATGCTCGGGGACGTCTGGACGGGCTCCCAGGGCTGCTCTATGCCCACGATGACCAGGTTCTTGAACTTGGCCCGACGCTTGAAGTCCTTGAAGACGTACTTTCGCTCGAACTTGGTTATCCCCACGACGGCGAAGCCCATCTCCTTAGCCTTGGCCTTGAGGGCGCCAGCCAGGTCCTCGGAGGGGTCCTTCTTCCTGGAGGCCGGTTTGAGGTGGTACGACCACACGGTCTTGCGCAGCTCCTCCAACTCCTCGCCGTGCATCTCGGTGGCCACCTGAGAGTGGCTCTTGGCGGTAGTGATGTCCCTGTGCTGCCTGCCCATGTAGGCGTCGTACAGCTCGTAGTTGGGCGTCCTGAAGAAGGGCTGCTCCGGATAGGCGTAGGCGTGGTACCGCTCGTCCGCGGGCCGGGTGGGGTTCCCGGGGACTGTCTTGAGCTCCTCGGGCACGTTCAGCGACTTTACGAACTCCTCTTTATCGCCGTCGGTGATGAAGGTCGAATCGTAGGATGGCCGCTGGGTCATGGCAAGCCTCCTCTGCTCGGCGTGGCTCTGGGCATGCACCAACCATACGCCAAGGCCTGTCGGGGTGTCAATCTGGACGGGCTCCCAGGCCAAGCCATGACCATAGGGCCCGCTACTTCCTGGGAACGGGGCACAGGCTGCCGCGGGTACGTAGTATACTGAGGCCGTAGGAGTCCGAGGAGGCAAGAGCGACATGCGCAAGAACACGCTAAAGGAGAAGCTGGCCGCGGGCAAGGCGGTCTTCGGTGTCCAGGTGAACTATCCCACCCCGCCGATCGTGGAGATGCTGGGGTACATGGGCTTCGACTGGGTCCTGATCGACAACGAGCACGGCAGCATAACCGTGGACAACTCGGAGCCGATGATCGCGGCATCGGAGCTGGCCGGCATCGCTCCCATAGTGAGGCCCGTGGGGAACCGGCCGGAGATCATCGCGCCCTTCCTGGACCGGGGGGCCTGGGGAGTCCAGGTGCCCCATGTCAACACGGCCGACGAGGCCAGGGCCGCAGTGGACGCGGTCAAGTACGAGCCCGCCGGCCATCGGGGCATCTACGGCATGGGGCGCCCGTCCATGTTCGGCACCGCGGGCTCCGTCGGAGAGTACATAGAGGAGGCCAATCGGGAGACCCTGGTGTGCCTGATGATCGAAGAGGCGGTGGCCATCGAGAACCTGCCCGAGATCGTCCAGGTGGAAGGGGTCGACGTGCTGTTCATCGGGTCGGGGGACCTGTCGGTGTCCATGGGGTACCCGGGGGAGCAGGCGCACCCTGAGGTGCAGCGCATGATGGAGCGGGGGGTGAAGGTGATCATGGACGCCGGCAAGGTGGCGGGCGTCAGCGGGCCCGACGACACCATCGCCAAGTACCTGGACATGGGCGTCCAGTACTACCACAGCACCGTGGACCGGCTCCTTCACGCCTCGGCCCGCTCCTACCTGGAGGCGATGCACGGTAGGGCCGCCCAGGCCGGACTGTAGGAGGGCCTCCCACCGCTCTTGACGGACCGGGGGCGGCCCGGAGTCGAGAGGGGAGCGCGCTATGCCCCGGCGGCGGCCGGCACCTTACCCACGGCCCGCGCCACAGCATGGACCTGGGACATCAGGCCGTCGAAGATGTCGAAGGTGAGGGCCTGAGCGCCGTCGCACTTGGCCACCGCGGGGTTGGGATGCACGTCGATGATGACGCCGTGGGCGCCTGCGGCCACCGCAGCCAGGGTCATGGGGGGCACCAGGCTGGCCCTGCCGGTGCTATGGCTGGGGTCGGCGATGACGGGCAGGTGGCTGAGGTCCTGGATGACGGGGATGGCCGACAGGTCCATGGTGAACCTGGTGCCCGACTCGAAGGTGCGGATGCCCCTCTCGCACAGTATCACCTGGCTGTTGCCGCCCGAGAGGATGTACTCCGCGGCCAGCAGCCACTCCTCGTAGGTGGAGGAGAAGCCGCGCTTCAGCAGGACGGGCTTGTTGGCCTTCCCCACGGCGTCCAAGAGGTTGAAGTTCTGGGCGTTCCGGGTGCCTATCTGCAGGGCGTCAGCGTACTGGGCTACCATCCCCACGTCCTCGGGGGTCATCACCTCCGTGATGATGGGCAGCCCCGTGTCCACCCTCGCCTTGGCCAGGAGCTGGAGACCGTGCACGCCGGTGCCCCTGAAGCTGTAGGGAGAGGACCGGGGCTTGAACGCGCCTCCCCGCAGGATGGTGGCTCCGGCCGCCTTGACAGCCCTGGCGGTGAGGATCACCTGCTCTTCGTCCTCCACGGCGCAGGGGCCGGCCATGACCGTCAGCTCGTGATTGCCCACGAGGACGTCCCCGACCCGCACGACCGTGTCCTCGGACTTGAACTCGCGGCTCGATAGCTTGTAGGGCTTGGAGATGAGCACCACCTCCAGGACGCCGTCCATCAGCCCCAGCTCGTCCTTGAGCTCTATGAACGTCTGTCCCAGCACGCCGACCACGGTGCGCTCCACGCCCTCGGAGACCTGGGCCTGGAGGCCGTGCCCCTCTATGCGCTCGCGGACCCCTTCGAGCTGCTCCTTGCTGCTGTCCTTTCGCATTACGACGATCATCTTGCGATATCCTTTCCGAAGGACTGGTTTCCGGGGCGCCTGGCTGGAGGCCTGTGCAGCCCTAGGACTGGGACGCCTCCTCTTTGAGATGGACGGCGCCCTTCAGGTAGACGTTCACCAGGTCCAGGGCCTTGTCGACGTTTACCAGCAGCAGGACCCGGATACACATTCCGGTGCTGCCGGGCACGGCGATGTCGTGGCCGCACATGAGGGCGGTGTGTTCCCATCCCATCTCCCGGACCGCCGTGGCCGGGAAGGCCGCGTCCAGGTCCTGGGTGGTGGTGAAGAATACGGCGGCCACCTGGTCTTCCACCACACGGTTGGCCGAGACCATCTCCTGGAACAACTCCGACGTGGCGGCGAAGATGGACTCCCTGGTGTTGGCCTCGCAGGTAGTCGCGCCGCGAATGCCCCGGCAGACTATCATGGAACGGGCACCCCCCTCAGCCCCAGGACGAACCGGCGGGCCTCTTCCACGAGCCGGTCCCTGGGAGACTCCTGGAGGACGCGGATGAGGGCGCTTCCCACGGCCGTCCCCTGGGCGGCGGCCCCGATGGACTCCACGTGGTCGCGCTTGGACACGCCGAAGCCTACGACCAGGGGCAGGTCCGTGTGCCGTCTGACCCTGGCCAGCAGGTCGAAGACGCCCTCGGGCAGGCTGTCCCGGGCGCCGGTGACCCCCGTAAGGCTGACGCAGTAGACGAATCCCGAGGCCCCCTGGCACGCCAGCCTTATCCGAGCGTCGGTGCTGGTGGGCGCCAGCAGGGGTATCAGGTGTAGGCCATATGGAGTGCAGGCGTCTCGCAAGGGGCCGGCCTCGTCGGGGGGCAGGTCAGGGACCAGGACCCCGTCCGCACCGCACTCCGCCGCCCGGCGGGCGAAGGCCTCCAGGCCATAGTGCAGGATGGGGTTGTAGTAGGTGAACGGGACGAGGGGCACCGTTTCGCCCCTCTCCCTCAGCCGCTCCACGAGGGCGAGGCATGCCTCCAGGGTCACGCCGTTGGCCAGGGCGTGGAAGCTGGACTCCTGGATGGTGGGGCCGTCGGCCAGGGGGTCACTGAAAGGGACCCCCAGCTCGATGACGTCGGCGCCGGCCTCGGCCAGGGCCGGGACGACCTCGAGGGTGGCGTCCATGTCCGGAAAGCCGGCCGTGACGTAGGGAACCAGCCCCGTCCTGCCCTCTTCCCGGAGGCGGGCGAATCGTTCGGCGATGCGGTCGGTAACCATTTCCTGTCTCGCCCGGCTGATTCCTTCTTCTTTACCGGGTCCGGCCTCTTGGCCCAGTCCAACGTTCGTCCAGGGAGGGGACGAACTCCGCTATGGAGTATATAACACAATGGCGCCCCGTGCCTAGCTTGCCAGGCTGGCCGAAAGGGCCAGGAGGTTCTGTAACGCGTGGGCCGTGAAGCTGCTCCAGATGGAGCGCGTGCGGTGGTAGAGCCACGCCAGCACCAGGCCGGTGAAGAAGACGGGCACGACCACGGCCGGGTGGCCGTGGGCCAGGGCGAACAGGGCGGCGGTGATGACGCCCGCCGGGACCACCCCGCACGCGCCCGCCAGGCCCGGGAAGAC
>OZ219941.1:0-195260 GCA_964291465.2 Dehalococcoidia bacterium
AACAGGAAGCCCGCCGTCTCCCTGTCGACCCCCTTCCACACGAACATCTCGACCATGTGGAGGGAGACGGCTCCCCAGAGGCCTATCCTGAGCACCGTGGCCGTCAGCAGGACCCAGTAGGCGCCGGTGGCCAGGGCCTCTCTGACGGAGAAGTCCACCGGCGGCGTCTCGCTTGCGGGTCCCGCCGCCGGCGTGTCTTTCCCGCCGCCGCCTGCATCCCCGTCGGGAAGCAGCCCCATGCTCTCGGGAGAGCGGCGGACGACCAGGGCCAGGGGCACAACGACGACGCACATGAAGATGCCCGAGTACAGCATCACCTCCCGCCATCCCAGGGAGTGGACCCCCAGGGTGACCAGGGGCAGGATGACGGCGCCGCCCGAGGAGAAGCCGGTGATGCAGATGGACATGGACATGGAGCGCCGCCGCACGAACCAGGTGTTCACGGCGCTCAGGAGGGTCTGCCCCATGCCCGCGCTGCGCCCCGCCGAGACTATCAGGACGAACACGGCCAGGAAGACCCAGTAGTTGTCCACCCGGTGGAGGAGGACGTATCCCGCGCCGGCCATGAGCCCGCCGACCAGTATCATGGGCCGGGGGCCGAAGACGTCCACCAGGCGGCCCACGAAGGGCCCGGCGATGCTGCCCTCGGCCCGGGAGGTGGCGAATATGATTGAGGTCTGGGCGCTGTTGAGGCGCAGGTCCTCCTTGATGGGGCCGAAGAAGATGCTGTTGCTCTGCCAGAAGAGCCCACCGGAGAGGGCGCCCAGAACGAAGGTGGACACGATGATCCACCAGCCGTAGTAGACGCGGCCGACCCTGGCCCGGAGACGGGCTACGGAGGCCATGTTGCCCGGTTGGGGACCTAGACGGCGGCCTTGGCCAGGGAGTCGATGAGGGAGCCGAACCCGGGTCTGGGCTCGATGTCCAGCAGCTTGAACGCGGCCCAGACGGTGGCCTGGTTGGAGGTTATCACGGGCCGGGACAGGCGCCGCTCCAGCTCCGCCGCCACCTCCATGGACCTCCACGCGGTGCAGGAGCAGAACAGGGCCTCGGCCTCGGGGCGGCACGCCTTCGCGGAGAACTCCAGGACCGACTCCGGGGGCTGGTCGCAGATGCCCGAGTTGCCCGTTGCCGAGGCCACGGGCTCGCCGTCCACGTTCAGCACGTCGAAGCCGCACTCCGTGTAGTAGTCCTTCAGCCGCTCGTCCGCCAGTCCCCGTAGGGGCTGGTGACTGAGATGGCCTTCACGCCCATGTGGGCCAGGGCGTCGGCGGCCGCCGGGGCCGTCGCCGCGGCCGGCAGTCCCGACGCCGCCTCGATGGTGGCCAGCAGCTCCTGGTCGTAGCCCCGTCCCTTGTAGAAGCTGCCGCCGGTGCAGGCGTACACGATCAGGTCCACCGACGCGGTGGCCAGGTACCTGGCAGCCTGCTCCACGTCCGAGTTCATCCTGTCCACGATGTCGGTGGTGGTCGCCTCGTCCATCCACATCCTGTGGGAGTGGAGCGTCACGTCCCTGGGGGCGGCCATCCTGAAGTCCGGCTCCACCGTGGTGTTGGTGGAGGGCACGATGAGGCCTATGCGCTTTCGGATCGCCATTTCACACCTCCGGTCGACGTTGACTATCTTGGACGTGGGGGGCCGCTAGACGGGCGCCTTGACCAGGGAGTCGATGAGGGAGCCCAACCCGGGCTTGGGTCGATGTCCAGGCGCTTGAAGGAGGCCCAGATGGTGGCCTGGTTGGAGGTCACCACGGGCCGGGACAGGCGCCGCTCCAGCTCGGCCGCGATCTCCAGCGAGCGCCATGCGGTGCACGAGCAGAAGTGGGCGTCGGCCTCGGGACGGCACTGCTGGACGGAGAACTCCAGTATCTCCTCGGGGTCCCGGTCGCTGATGGCGTAGCCGCCGGCGGCGACCACGTTGGGCTCCCCGTCCACGTTCAGCACCTCGAAACCGGCGTCTGTGTAGTACTCGGCCAGCCGCTCGTTGGACCACTCGGGATAGGGGGTCGTCACCGACACCCTGGCCGCTCCCTGGGACTTCAGGGCCTCCGCAGCCGCGGTGGCCGTGGCGATGGTGGGCACGCCGGCGATCCCCTCGATGGTCCTGATCATCTCCTGGTCGAAGCCCCACCCGCGGTAGAAGCTGCCGGTGGTGCAGGCGTAGACCACCAGGTCCATGCCTGCGGTGGCCAGGTACCTGGCTGCCTTCTCCATGTCGTCGTTCATCCGGTCCATGATCTCCGACATGGGGCCCTCGCCCGCGATGAACATGCGGTGGGTGTGTATGGTCACGTCGTCGGGGGCCGCCATGCGGAAGTCCGGCTCGGCAGCCGTGTTGGAAGATGGAAGGATCAGCCCTATGCGCTTGCGGATCGCCATGTCAAACCTCCGTACTCCCCTGTCCCGGGGCTTCGAATCTATCCGGGGCCGGCCAGATGCCTCACGGCCCCCATCGCCGCGGTGGCGCCGTCCCCAGCCGCGCTGGCGAGCTGGGACGACGAGTGCTGGCGGATGTCCCCGGCGGCGAACAGGCCCGGCACCGCGGTCTCCATCCGCAGGTCCACGGGGATGTGGCCGGCGTTGTCCGTCTTCAAGACGCCCTGGACGAACCCTGTGTTGGGCTCCAGGCCCACGTATACGAACAGGCCCGACAGGGACACCCGGTTGGTCAGGTTCGTGACCACGTTGCGGACGTTGACCGCCCTCACCACCTCGTCGCCGAGGACCGACTCCACGACTGTGTTGAATACGACGTCGATTCTCGGGTGGGCCAACACCCGGCTCTGCAGCGCCCTCTGGGCCCGGAGCTGGTCCCGCCGGTGGAAGAGGACCACCTTCTCCGTGTACTCGATGAGGGTCATGGCTTCGTCGGCCGCGGAGTCCCCCCCGCCGACCACGCCCACGACCTCGCCCCTGAACATGGGCCCGTCGCAGGTGGCGCAGTGGGATATGCCCTTGCCGTACAGATCGTCCTCGCCGGGGACGCCCAGCTTCCTAAGGCTGGACCCGGCGGCCACGATCAACGCCCTGGCCCTGTAGCTGCCAGAATGGGTCGTGACGACCTTGTGGACGCCGTCCAGGGCCAGCCCGGTCACCTCGTCCATCACGAACTCGGCGCCGGCGTTCATGGCCTGCTCCTGGATCAGGGGACTCAGCTCGGCCCCGGACACGCCCTCGGTGAACCCGGGGAAGTTCTCGATCTTCTCCACGTTTATGATCTGGTTTCCGGCCATGAGCCGCTCTATGACGAGGGTCCTCAGCCCATGGCGGCCCGTATACATGGCGGCGGTGAGCCCCGCCACTCCCGCGCCCACAACCACAACGTCGTACTCAGAAGCCAACCCACTACCCTTTCCCACAAGATTTCGACGCTCCAAGGGGCGGCGAACTCTAGGCGTAAATATATCGTCCGGGCGTCGGGAGTGTCAAGGACGCGCACCCTTGCCCTGCGCCTACTCCACTATGGGTTGCGCCACGATCCATAGGCTGACGACGGTGTACATCACCATCAGCCCCAACATGGGGTACTGGCTCCTCATCGCCATCGCCCGGTCGCCAAACAGCCTGGTGGCGGTGTGGTGGGCAAGGTACACGGCGGCGATGTGCCCCGCGACGATGGCGCCGACGGAGAGGAACCACACGGCCCTGGCGCTGACCACTCCTATGTCGGTGACGTACTCCGACGTGCCGAACAGGTCCCACCCCCGGCTCAGTGGGTCCGAGGAGAGGGGTATAAGGAGCTGGCCCTGCACCACCAGCAGCGTGAAGAAGTGGGCGATGTTGTAGGCCAGGGCGATGGGCACCAGGGAGAAGACGAAGGCCCGGGCCAGCTCCCCGGGGGTGCGCACGTCGCCCACGGCCCGGGCCATCAGCCCGCAGAAGGCCAGGTAGACCAGCAGGAAGGCTGCGGGAAACAGCAGCAGCCCCAGGGTGTCGGCGATGGTGATCCCGTTCACGACCGTGGTGTTGACTACCCCCACGAATATATCCAGGGACTGGGACTGGACGTCGACCCAGGCAGACGTGGCGCCGAACCCGTCGAAGGTCACCGTGGCCAGCATCAGGACCACCAGCGCCACCACGTCGGGGCCGATGAGCTGCCGCCGGGCCAGACCGATGGCGAAGGGCCGGAGGTTCACCTCCCTCCGCGCGTCCGAAGCCCGGCCGGCGCGCTCGAAGCACTCGTAGCAGTTCACGCACTCGCCGTCCTCGTCCCGGCACTCCTCGGAGCACTCCCGGCAGGCGGCGAAGCCGGACACGCGGACCTCCGTCGGGGCGAACCGGGAAAGGAACTCGAAGACCACCGAGAACGCCTCCCCGTGGCGCAGCCACTGGTGCTTGCCGAAGACGGCCATCCCGCCCAGGGTGACGACCGTGTAGGTGATGGCCATGGCCCCCACCCTCACGGGCACCGACGACTCGGGGTAGGCGTTCTCCAGCCACGCGAACAGGAGGAAGAGCACCAGGGCAGGCCACAGCCCCCAGGATGGGGGATAGCTCTCGCCAAGGGAGAGCCGGAAGCCGGGCTTGAGCAGCCGGCACACCCCCTCGGCGGCCTCGAAGACCGCCTTCCATGGGTTTATCAGGGCCCATGCGTTCCCCACCAGCGCCACGAAGAACCCGAGCCCGACCCACCAGATCACCCAGACGAAGGTGGGGGAGAAGTTCAAGGACGGGACCTGGCTGCCGAACAGCCCCGCCGCGATGACGAGGCCCAACAGGAACACCGACAGCAGCTTCGCGGGCAGCAGCACCAACGGGTTGACGAGGAGGGACCCGGCCAGGGGCAGGCCCAGGAGGTTGCAGCGCCAGTAGGCCCCGCCCCGGTCCCCCACCCGGCCGAACCACCCGATGACTACGAAGGATAGGGCCACCGCCACCCCGGCGCCCACCATGAAGTACCCCAAGGGCACGGGGAGGTCGTAACGCTCCCCGAACCCGTGGGCGTGGGCGGGCACGGCCGCCAGCGCCGCCCCTGCCGCAGCCAGCGGCAGGAGTATCTTCAGAGACCTCATGCAAGCACCTTCATTTCGTACCCTCCCCTACGGGCCCTCTTCCGCCCGTTCTGGGCCTATTAGCCCGTATTGGGCCCATTAGCCCGCGCTGGGCCTTCGCCTGTGCTGGGAAGGGTCACTCTGACATGGGACGGCCTACGAATGCGGCTGTTACCTGGGCCGGACCTCCAGGATACCTATCTCCACCTCCGCCTCCGAACTCTCCCCTCCCCCGTGTCCCCCGCTCTGGTGACCGGAGGCCCCGGCGGAGGAGTCGTGAAGGCCGCTGTGCACCGTCTGGGTCACCGAATCGTTGTTGGTCCAGACCACCGTCGTGCCGGGCCTCACCACCGTCTCATGGGGGTGGACCGCCATCTCCCTGATCTCGATGTCGACGGACCCGGTGGCCCCCTCGTGATGGGACACGGTTAGGGACCCGGCGACCTGGGGGTTCAGGTGGCTGTGGAAGGGGACGGACATGGCTTCCATGCCGTCAGGCACCGTGAAGCTGAAGGTGTCTCCCGGCTCCAGCAGGCCCGACTGGAAGACCTTGCCGTGGGAGTGGCCGGGGCTCTCCCCCTGCTGCTTGTGGAACGCGATGGGGAACCGGCCCTCTATCTCGGCGACGAAGTGGAAGTCGGAGGGCTCTCCGGCCTTCACCTCCTGTTCTATGTCGTAGCCGTGCAGGTGGAACGCCCCCCCGGCCTCGGACTCGATGCGGAGGGTGACCATGTCCCGGTGCTTGACCTTGACCGTGTCCGGGACCATGATCTCTCCATCCACCCGGACCGGTATCGTAAGCTCCTCGGGGTCACCACCGCCGCAGGCGGCGCCCGCGGCGGCAAGCAGAATCAGTGCGGCGGGCGCCAGCGCGCCCAGCCACCTCGTACCTATCGTAAACACTGGAGTCTCCTATGCTCTGCGCCTCCTTCGCCGCCGCCTGCCCCGGACCCTGTCCCACGTCCAGATGGCCAGGGCAAGGAAGGCGATGGCGAGGGCCAGCAGGAATATCAGATTGAAGCCCTCGGCCTCGGACACGTCCAGCGGGACGTCCAGGGCCGCGGTGCCCAGCTCCGCCTCGACCTGCAGCGTGAAGTTCCAGCGGCCGATGGCGTCCAGGGGTACGTCCACGTCGTAGAACTGGGGACTCTCCAGGGAGGCAACCGCCGCCACGGGGCCGACGGCCGTGGAGCCCTCCGGCCCCGTGGCGGCGACCGTCACCGCGCCCCCGGTCAGTATCGTCCCCTGCGCGGCGTCCTTTATCTGGATGCTCAGGTGCAGGTTGCCGACCCTGGGGGTGCCGGGCAGTATGCCCACCCTCAGCTCGTAGGGGCCTGCGCGCTCGCTCTTGACCAGCTCTCTGGTCGCGCCGTTGGCATGGACCGCCGTGGGCCCTCCTGCACTTGCGGCATGGATGGCGCCCAGCAGCAACAGCCAGGACGGGAGCCAGGCCAGTATGGCGCGCGGACGGATCACGGACGCGGACCGCCTCCCCGAATATCGGATACCCCGGACGTGGTGGAGTGGACCCTTGGGACGGCCGGGGTTCAGGCGGGAGGCCGGTCCGGCGGCGGAACGCACGCCCCGTCGGGCACCGCCATGGCCTGGATTCGGCGGCCCGTCACAAACGGGGGCGCCAGGACACTGGGAAGGTGCAGGGCCATGACCACGCCCAGGCTCAGAAGCGCCCAGTAGGCCGCGCTGGCGTTGTTCGACACGAAGGCCGTGACGGGTCCGCCGGAGCCGTCCATTGGGACGGTGTGCACGTGCTCCGGGTCCGACGCGGTGTGCTGGTGCTCTCCCACCGTTCCGGACCAGATGTGGTCGTGCCACGGCTGACGCTCGGCGTAGTGGTGGTCGAAGATCGCGCCCACGAGGCCCGCGTAGAGGGCGAAGAGCAGCACGGACGACGCGATATGATACAGGACCCGATTCATCATGGCCGTACCCTATCATAGCCGGGGGCCACCAAGCCGTGTCAAGCCCGGTTCCCCGTGTGGGCCCCATTTGTGGGAGCGGTGAGCCGAGACGTTGCTATTTGCGCACCGGAAGTCTATATTTAGAAGCTGGTGTCTGCGAAGAGCACTGGTGTCTGCGAAAGAGCAAGGGGTGAAGCCGGTCCGGCGCGGCATGGCAGCCCCGGCGAGGACTGACGAGTGAACACAGCGGCCATGGAAGTTGCATCCCTCGGAAACCTGGGAGCCCCCGAGGGCCCCGCCAACGCCGACTACGCGGAGCTCAAGGCCAGGGTGAAGCGGGCCGGGCTCTTGGAGAAGCAGTCAGGGTACTACCTCTTCATAGCCTCCCTTACCCTGGGACTGCTGGCGGCCTCCTTCGTCCTGGCGTCCCTGGCGGACGCTGTGTGGCTGCACATGGCCAACGGCGCCTTCATGGCCGTGGTGTTCACGCAGATCGGGTTTATCGGGCACGACGCGGGCCACCTGCAAATATTCCGCTCCCCCAAGAGGAACTACCTGGCCCTCCTGGGCGTGGGGCTCCTCATAGGCCTGAGCCCAAGCTGGTGGTTGGACAAGCACAACAATCACCACGCCAACCCCAACGACATCGACCTGGACATGGACATCAACATCCCGCTCATCGCCTTTACCGACGAGCAGGCCCAGGCCAAGCGAGGCCTGTTCCGGCACATTGTCAAGTACCAGTCCATACTGTTCTTCCCCATGCTCCTGGTGGAGGCCCTGAGCATTCGGGCCGACAGCGCCCAGTTCATCATGCGCGGCAAGAACGTCAAGCACCCGGTCGCCGAGTCCCTGGCCGTGATACTGCACTTCGTCCTCTACTTCACCCTGGCGTTCACGCTGATGAGCCCCATGCACGCCTTGGCCTTCATCCTGGTGCACCAGGGACTGATAGGGGTCTACATGGGCTCGGTGTTCGCTCCCAACCACAAGGGGATGCCCGTGCTCAGCAGCGCCTTCAAGCTCGATTACCTTAGACGGCAGGTGCTCACCTCCAGGAACGTGCACGGCAACCCTCTCATCGACTACATGTACGGGGGCCTCAACTACCAGATCGAGCACCACCTGTTCCCCACGGTGCCCAGGAACAAGCTGGCCTCGGTCCGCCCCATCGTCAAGGAGTTCTGCAAGGAGCGCAACATCCCCTACTACGAGACCGGCATGGTGCGGTCGTACAGGGAGATACTGGGCCACCTGGGTGAGATCGGCGGCCAGCTACGCAAGGCATCCAGGCCGAGGGAAACGGCATCCCCGGCAACTCGCTAGACGGGGAGACCTGCAGTCTTCTCCAGCGTAGCGGCTCCCCTAGCGTAGCGGCTCCCCTAGCGTAGCGACTCCCCTAGCGTAGCGACTCCCCTAGCGTAGCGACTCCCCTAGCGTAGCGACTCCCCTAGCGTAGCGACTCCCCTAGCGTAGCGACTCCCCTAGCGTAGCGACTCCAGGAACGGCAGGTTGTCCGGGGGCCAGTAGACGAACCACACCCTCCCAACTATCTCCTCCAAGTCCACCGGGCCCCAGTCGCGAGAGTCGCTGCTCTGGTCCCTGTTGTCCCCCAGGACGAAGTACTGGCCCTCGCCCAGGACGCAACCTCGCGTCCTGGGCACGCAGTCGACATCGTCGTTCAGGTCGGGCTCGGCCACGTATTCCTGGGCCAGCTTCTCTCCGTCTATGTATATCTCTCCGCCGGTGATGCGGACCCTCTCTCCGGGCAGGCCGATGACCCGTTTGACGAAGTCCCTGCCGGGGCTGTAGGGCGCCTGGAAGACTATCACGTCCCCACGGTTGGGCTCATGGGCCAGGGGGAGGTACCGGTGCTGCTCTTCCTCCGCCTCCCAGAAAGGGATGAGCCTGGAGAGCCGGGCCATGTCCACCCTGAAATAGGGCAGCTTGTTGACTATCAGGTACTCGCCGCTGTCCAGGGTGGGGTGCATGCTGTGCCCCTCCACCCGAAAGTTCTGTACGCTGAGCTGGATGACGAAAAACACCAGCAGGGCCAGCGCCACGGCCTCCATCAGCTCTCTTATGACATGGGACATGTGTGTTGGTGCTCCGGGCGCTCGGCAGGAACGGCGCCTGGATTCCATTATATTCCCGGCGCTCTCCATGTTCCACGTCTCGGGCCGCGGTAGTATGATGACTATGATGGGAAGGGGGGCCTCCCTTGCCTTCGAACACGTAAAGCTGGTAACATCGTAGCCTGCTCAGGCGTGAGAGGCCCGGCCTGTCGAAGTAGGCCCTTTTCGCTAAGAAGGCCCTGGTTCGAGGAAGTAGGAAGGAGACGGAGCGTGGGCAAGATCAAGGCGGCCATCATCGGCGTCGGCAACTGCGCCTCCGCGCTGGTGCAGGGTGTCCACAAGTACAGGGACCTGGACGTCGACGCGGACGTGCCGGGGGTCATGCACCCCGTCATCGGTGACTACGCCATCGAGGACATCGAGTTCGTTGCCGCCTTCGACGTGGACGTGAACAAGACGGGCAAGGACCTCTCCGAGGCGATCTTCGCCGAGCCGAACAACACCATCAAGTTCGCCGATGTGCCCCACCTGGGCATACCCGTGGACCGGGGCATGACCCACGACGGCATCGGCAAGTACGTGTCCCACCTGGTGCAGAAGGCGCCCGGCTCCACCTCGGACATCGTGGGCATCCTCAAGGAACGGGAGTGCGACGTGGTGATCAACTTTCTGCCCGTGGGCAGCGAGATGGCCACCAAGTGGTACGTGGAGCAGGTGCTGGCCGCCGGCTGCGGCCTGGTCAACTGCATACCCGTGTTCATCGCCCGGGAGGACTACTGGCAGGGCCGCTTCAAGGAGGCGGGGCTGCCCGTGGTCGGTGACGACGTCAAGTCCCAGGTTGGCGCCACCATCACCCACCGGGTCCTGACCAGGTTGTTCGAGGACCGGGGCGCCCAGGTCGACCGCACGTATCAGCTCAACTTCGGGGGAAACACCGACTTTCTCAACATGCTGGAGCGGGAGCGCCTGGTATCCAAGAAGATCTCCAAGACCAACTCGGTTACCTCCCAGCTCGACCACGGCATCGGCTCCGACGACATCCACATCGGCCCCAGCGACCACGTGCCCTGGCTGGACGACCGGAAGTGGTGCTACATTCGTATGGAGGGGCACGTCTTCGGGGGCGCCCCCATCAACTTGGAGCTGAAGCTGGAGGTGTGGGACAGCCCCAACTCCGCCGGGGTGGTGGTGGACGCCATACGCTGCTGCAAGCTCGCCAAGGACCGGGGCATCAGCGGCGCAATCGAGGCCCCCTCGGCCTACTTCATGAAGTCGCCCCCCGTCCAGCACACCGACGACGAGGCGCGGCAGATGGTCGAGGACTTCATACAGGGGAACGGATCCAAGAGCCCTACTGAATGAAGATCGGCCTGGTCTCGCCCTACGACTTCACGTGGCCGGGTGGAGTCACCGTCCACATATCCCAGCTTGCCCAGCAGTACGGCCAACTGGGGCACCAGGTCAAGATACTGGCGCCCCACTCGCCCAACTTCGCCGCCGCCGAGCAGCCCGACTTCGTCCCCCTGGGCAGGTCCGTGCCGGTGCCCTCGGGCGGCTCCATCGCCAGGCTCACCTTCTCCGTGTGGCTCAGGCCCAAGGTCAGGGACATCCTTGCCCGGGAGCGGTTCGACATCGTCCACCTCCACGAGCCGCTGATGCCAGTCCTGCCCCTCTTCGTGCTCCAGGCGGCGGAGGCGCCCAAGGTCGGCACCTTCCACGCCTTCTTCGGGCGCTTCCGGAACTACGGCTGGTCCCATCCGGTGCTCAGGTACTGGGACCGACGGCTGGACGGCCGCATCGCCGTGTCCACGGCAGCCCGCCAGTACGCCAGCAGGTTCTTCCCCGGCGACTACCACATCATCCCCAACGGCATCGACGTGGACTACTTCTCCAGGGAGCAGACGCCCATCCCAGAGCTGGACGACGGGATGCTGAACATCCTGTTCGTAGGCCGCCTCGAGAAGAGGAAGGGGCTGAAGTACCTTCTGGAGGCCTACGGAAAGGTGAAGTGGGACTTTCCCAACGTCCGCCTCCTGGTGGTCGGACCGGGCAGCCCGGACAAGGACTGCTACAGGGTCCTCAGCGAGCGGGCGCTGCGGGACGTGGTCTTCCTGGGCAAGGTCCCCTACGCGGACCTGCCCCGCTACTACCACTCGGCCCACATCTGCTGTGCCCCGGCAACCGGCAGGGAGAGCTTCGGGATAGTGCTGCTGGAGGCCATGGCGGCGGGCAAGCCGGTAGTCGCCTCCGGCATAGAGGGCTACTCGGGCGTTCTCAGCCATGGCGAGCAGGGCCTGACCGTCCCCCCCAGGGACAGCGACGCCCTGGCCGATGCCCTGGCCCTGTTGATCCGGGACCCGGACCTGCGCTCCCAGCTCGGGGCCAGGGGCCGGGACACGGTGGACCGGTACCGCTGGGAGAGGATCGCCGTCGAGGTGATCGACTTCTACAAGGCCACACTGGGGACCGCCAATGACCATACCGGGCAGAGACCGGCTTAGGGCCCTGGTCCTCAGGTACTTCGAGGTCCCGGGGGCCAGGCTCCTGGGGGCCATGGGGCTCAGCCCCAACGCCGTGACGCTCCTCGGGTTCTGCGTGGCCGTGGGCGCGGCGGCGCTGGTCGGCGCCGGGTTCCTGCTGGCGGGGGGGCTGGTCTTCCTGGCGGGGAGTGTGCTCGACCTGATGGACGGCGCCATGGCCCGTCAGTCCGGGCGGGTCACCAGGTTCGGCGGTCTCCTGGACTCGGTGATGGACCGCCTGTCCGAGGCAGCCCTCTTCGTGGGGATAGCCGTGTACGGCGTGCGCGCCGGCCTGGGCGAAGACCGCCTGCTGTTCCTCATCGTGGCCCTGCTTCTGGCCCTGACCGCCTCCCAGACCGTCAGCTACCTTCGCGCCCGGGGCGAGGCCGCGGGCATCGAGACCAAGACCGGCGTGATGACGCGGCCCGAGCGGGTGGTCCTGCTGTCCCTGGGCCTGGTCCTGGGGCTCAGGGCCCTGGAGGTCATCCTGGTGATCGTTGCGGCCGTCTCCGCCCTGACCCTTCTGCAGCGCCTGTATCGCATCAAGCGGGAGGTCAGCGAGGAGGCGGTGGGGCGTCCTCGCTGACCGTCGCGTGCCCGTTGGGGGCCTTGCGCCCATTCTTGACAGGGCTTCGGCCCCTCCATACACTACGGGCAGCAGGGGAGGGACCTGCTTGTGGGAAGGAGGCCCAATGGCCGCCAAGAAGGGGACGGGCATCTATCTCGTCTACGCCGACGTGTCACCCGATATGGAGGAAGACTTCAACCGGTGGTACAACGAGGAGCACATCCCCCAGCTCCTGGCCGTACCCGGGTTTTTGGACGCAGCCCGTTACGAGGCCGTCCAGGGGGGCCCCCGGTACCTGGCCGTCTACGAGCTTGCCAGCCCCGAGGTGAGGGACAGCGCGGAGTACCGGGAGGTGGCGGACAATCCCACTGAGTGGACCCAGCGCGTCGACCTCAGGCGGCGGGCCACCCGGTTCATAGCCAACAACTATCGCCAGATATGGCCTTCGGACATCCCCGGGGACGTGGAGAGGCCCCTCCCTCCCGTGCTGCAGATCGGCCGTATGGGCATCCCCGAGGACCAGGAAGAGGAGTGGAACAGCTTCTACAACAGCGTCTACGCCCCAGAGTTCCTGAAGTGCGCGGGCTGCATCAGCGCCCGCCGGTACGAGCTGTACACCGGCGACGGCCCCAAGTACTCCGTTGTCTACGAGGTGGAGAGCCTGGAGGCCCGGGAGACCGAGGAGTGGAAGACCATCCCCGACAGGGCGGGGGGCAATCTGCCGGACATATACCCCCGCATGTGGCACGCGGAGGGCTCGGCGGGAGTCTACAAGAGGATATTCCCGTGACCCCGGCGCCCAACCATCGATACAGGGAGGTTAGACATGGCTGACAAGAAGGGGAGAGGGTTGTTCCTCGTCTGGGCCGACGTGCCCGCCGACATGGAGGAAGACTTCAACCGGTGGTACAACGAGGAGCACATGGCCGAGCTCCTGGCCATTCCCGGCGTGCTGAGTGCGGCCCGGTACGAGATCGTCCACTCCGACGACCCCACGGCGGGGAGCGGCAGCCCCAGGTACCTGTCGGCCTACGAGCTGGCCAACCCCGAGGTCCGGGACACTCCCGAGTACCAGGAGCACCTGATACGGCCCACCGAGTGGTCCCAGCGGGTGAACTTGCGGGAGCGGGCCACCCGGGTGATCCAGAACAACTACCGCATGATCCACCCGGCGGAGGTCGCCCCGGAGATGGCCGAGCGGGACATGGCGCCGGTGCTCCAGGTGGGCCGCATGACGATCCCGGAAGACCAGGAAGCCCAGTGGAACGAGTTCTACAATAACGTGTACGGCGCCAACTACGCCAAGGTCCCCGGGTGCATCGGGTTCCGCCGCTACGAGCTCTACCAGGGGCACGGCCCCAAGTACGGAGTGGTGTACGAGTTCGAGCACGAGAAGGTGTCCCAGACCCAGGAGTGGTTCGCCGCCAGGGCCAAGTCCGGCGGCGGCCTTGGAGACCAGTACCCCCGGATGACCCACGACGAGGGCTCCCCGGGCGTCTACAGGAAGATATTCCAGCTCTAGGCGCCCGGTCGACCGACAAGGAGGACGCGCCGGCCGCTTGGGCCGGGAGGTTAGGATGGCCGGCAAGAAGGGCAGAGGCCTCCTCATGGTGTGGACGGACGTTCCCGCCGACAACGAGGAGGAGTTCAACCGCTGGTATAACGAGGAGCACCTGGCCGAGCTCCTGGCCATCCCCGGGTTCCTGGACGGGGCCCGGTACGAAGCCGTAAGCGGCGGCCCCAAGTACCTTGCCTGCTACGAGCTGGAGTCGGCCGGGGTCATCGAGAGCCCGGCGTACCGCACCCACTTCGACAACCCCACACCCTGGTCCAGGCGCATGTCCCCCCGGGTCATAGGCATCAACTGGTCGGGCAACACCTACCGCCAGATATTCCCCGAGGAGGCCGCGACCGGCGGCATGGCCCCCGCCCTGGTGACGGGCCGCCTGTCGTGCGACGAGGCCGTCGAGGACCAGTTCAACCGCTGGTACAACGGGGTCTACATACCAGGCCACAACGCGCTGCCTGGCTGCATCCGGGGCCGGCGGTACGTCGTCACCAGGGGCCAGCCCAAGTACCTCACCGTCTACGAGCTGGAGCACGAGGACGTGGTCCAGTCGCCCGAGTGGCTGGCCAACCGGACCGCGCATCCCCAGACCCTGGAGATGCGAAAGCACATGACCCACGCCCCCGGCTCCCCGGGCGTGTACAGGAAGCTCTTCGAGCTGTAGGCGCGGGTCGTGGCGGTGGACGGGCTCGGTGTCGTGATCGCGACGTACAACGAGGCGGGGAACCTTCCCCGGCTGGTGGACGCCCTGCAGGCCTTGCCCCTGCCCGGAGGTGCGCGCCTGTACGTCGTGGACGACAACAGCCCCGACGGAACGGCCGCCATCGCCCGGAAGCTGGGCTCCCACTATGGGAACATCTCGTTGATCACCAGGCCGGCGAGGCTGGGGCTGGGCTCGGCCCTGGTGGACGGCATCACCGCCGCGGTGGAGGACGGCTGCGAGCATGTCCTGACCATGGACGCGGATCTGTCCCACGACCCCAGGGACGTGCCCAGGCTCCTGGAGTCCGCCGAGGAGACTGGAGCCGATCTCGTGCAAGCCAGCCGGTACACGCCTGGTGGGAGTAACGCCCACTCCGGCTGGCAGGCAACGGCCAGCCGGGTAGCCAACGGCATCTTCCGCCTGGTCCTGGGGACGCCTCACGAGACCACCACCAACTTTCGGGTCTTCAGCCGCCGTCTGGCCGAGCGCGTGGTGCGAGAGGGCCGCGGGCGGGACTTCGAGTTCCAGCCCGAGTGTGTCCTGATCGCCATGAAGCACCGGCTCCCCATCGTGGAGGTGGCGATAGCCTTCGCCCCGAGGGCCGGGGGCAGGAGCAAGCTGGGCCCGGCCCAGCAGATCCGGCTGCTGGGTTTCTTCCTCTGGGCGCTCATCGCCTTCCGACCCGGCCTGGGCCGGTTCTCCCCGCGCCACCCGGCCGCCTGAGCGCTGAGAGGGATTGGTCTCCGGCTTCTGCCAGGACCACGGGGGCGGGACCCCGGTGCGGGCGCCGAGGCCTATTCTCACGAGGGTGGAACTTTTTCCGGCCCGGGTGCGTCTATACTCCTGACAGAGGCGCACATGGGACGGACGGGCCCCGTGGGGTCAGTGGGCCTCGTGGGACCGACAGGAAGGAGTCCACGCACGATGACTAGGCTGTTGACGTTGGCAGCCATGGCGGTCCTGCTGATGGTGCTGGCGGGCTGCAATGGGGCCCCTCCGACTACAGAACCGCGCCGGCCTTCGGAAACGCCGCTGGTAACCGCTCCCACCGAGCGGCCCACACCCGGGCCCGTGCCGACGGCTACGCCGGCACCCGGGCCCAGGGAGAGACCCACGCCCAGGCCCGTACCGGCGCCGACAGCGGTGCCGGTGCCCGCGGTGACGCCCGGGCCAACGCCCGGGCCAACGATGGAGGTGGTCCCGGGCCTGCCGGCGGACAGCTTCGTTGCCGTGGTCCCGCGGACCCTGCGGACGGGCTACATGGAGCAGGTCTCGGTCTCCCTGTTCAACGGCGACCGGCCCGTGTCGGGCGCCGTGCGCCTCAGCCTGCTGGACGGCGGCGCCTCGGTGGGCGCCGTAGCGGCCAGGGTGGAGGGGGCGGGCAACCTTTCCCTCCCGGTGCCGCGCTTGGAGCCGGGCCAGTACGAGATCGAGGTCCAGGTAGAGGGCGTCTCCGAGGCCCGGCGCGCCCCCCTCCGGGTGGAGGAGGGAGTGCTGCTGTTCGTGGAGACCGACAAGCCCATCTACAAGCCCGGACAGACCGTCCACATCCGGCTGATGACACTGGACGCCCTGCTGAAGCCCTGGCAGTCCGACGCCACCGTGGAGGTGCAGGACGCCAAGGGCATCAAGGTCTTCAAGAGGGACGTCGCCACCGACGAGTACGGGATGGCGACGGTGGACCTGCCCCTGTCCACCGAGCCCAACCTGGGGGTCTGGAAGTTGACAGCCCTGGCGGGAGACCGGAAGACCCAACTGGATGTGCGGGTGGAGGAGTACGTTCTCCCCAAGTACCAGGTCTCCGTGGACACCGAGAAGGAGTGGGTGCTGACCGGCGAGACCATCAGGGGAGTCCTGTCCGGCGAGTATTCATTTGGCAAGCCGGTGGTGGGCGAGTACGAGATCGTCGCATGGCGGTACGTGGGCCAATGGGAGGAGTACTCCCGCTCCAGCGGGTCCATAGAAGGCGATACCGGCTTCTCCGTTCCTCCGGTGGGATACGTGGCCGGAGTCCCCGCCGCTGGGGGCCAGGGCAACGTGCGGCTGGACGTGACGCTCCGGGAGAAAGGCACCGGCTACGAGGAGTCGACCAGCAAGCTGCTGACCGTGGCGGCCGCGCCCGTGGTCCTGCGGGTGATACCCGAGAACCGGGTGTTCAAGCCCGGCCTGGACATGGCCTACCTGGTCGTGGCCCAGCAGCCTGACGGCTCGCCGGTGGACACTGACGTGGCCGTCACCGTCGACTACCTGGACAAGGAGTTCGAGCAGGTCAGCCAGGAGACCGTCAGGGTCGTCACCTCGGGCGGCAAGGCAATGGTCAAGACGGAGCCGCCCTCCGGGGCCGTCCAGCTTTACCTATCGGCGGAGGGCGGCGGCGCCTACACTTCCCTGGGGCTGCAGGCAGGACACTCTCCTTCGGGCAGCTTCATCCATTTGGAGCAGGTTACCGAGGGCGACGTCCAGGTGGGGGACACGGTCCGGTTCCGGGTCAGCTCCACCAGTGAAGCCCGCAACTTCTACTACGAGGTGCTCTCCAGAGGGACCGTCATCTTCACCGACGTGTCGGCCGGCCCGGATATCGAGCTGCTGGCGACGCATCTAATGGCGCCGTCCTCCCGCATCCTGGTGTACCAAATCCTGCCCAACAACGAGATCGCCGCCGACTACCTCCCCTTCGGCGTCCAGGCGTCCTATCCCCACCAGGTGCAGGTGGGTTTCAGCGACGACGAGGTCAGGCCGGGGGCCTCGGTGGACATCGACCTCCGGACCCAGGGGGAGTCGCGGGTCGGCCTGGTGGCCGTGGACAGGTCGGTGTTCATACTGGCCGAGAACCGTCTGAACCTGCAGCAGGTCTTCGACGAGCTGGAGAAGCTCTACCTGGAGCCCCAGGTGCAGCTCCACGAGGCCCGTTTCGGCTCTGTAGTCACCAGGGGGGCCCGGGAGACCTTCGAGGAGGCGGGCGCCATCGTGCTGACCAACAAGGACGTCCCCTCGGGCGAGGTCCACGAGGACCAGCGGATCGTGCTCAGGGCGGTGGCCGAGGCGGTCGCTATGGATGCGGGGCCGGTCCCCACTGCCGCACCGGCGGCCGTGCCCGTCGAGGACGCGCCCCAGGGCCTGGCCCAGGTCCAGCGGGTGCGCCAGTTCTTCCCCGAGACGTGGATATGGCAGGACGTCCACACCGGCGCCGACGGGACCGCCGTGGTGCCCGTCGAAGCGCCGGATAGCATAACCACCTGGATGCTCCGGGCAGTGGGAATGTCCAAGGAGCACGGCCTGGGCGTCGGAGAGGGCAGCCTCCGCGTGTTCCAGCCCTTCTTCCTGACGGTGGACCTGCCATTCTCGGCCATCCGGGGCGAGGAGCTGCCCGTCAGGGTCGCCCTGTTCAACTACCTGGACACGTCCCAGGAGATCTTCGTGGAGATCGAGGAGGACGACTGGTTCGATCTGATGGACCAGCCGTTGAAGTCCATCACCATCGGCGCCAACGACATCGGCGGGGCCGAGTTCAAGATTCGCCCCACGGGCCTGGGCAGGGGCCCCGTCCGGATCACGGCGCGCAGCACCGAGGCCGCCGACGCGGTGGTCAAGGACCTGCTGGTGGAGCCCGAGGGCGTGGAGGTGGAGACCGTCGGGAACCACGTGGTCTCTGGCGGCCACTGGCTCGACTTCGACCCCTCCCTGCCCTTCGACGCCATCGACGGGTCCGGGCGGGCATACGTGGCGGTGACGGGGAGCTACCTGACCCAGACCATCGACGGCCTGGACCAGCTCCTGAGGATGCCCTTCGGCTGCGGCGAGCAGAACATGATCCTGTACGCTCCCAACGTGTACATCGCCCGTTACCTGCGGGAGACTGGGCAGCTCAAGCCCGAGGTAATGGCCAAGGCCGAGCACCTGATGACAGTGGGCTACCAGCGGGAGCTGACGTACCGCAGGCACGACGGCAGCTTCTCGGCCTTCGGAGACAGCGACAAAGAGGGGAGCCTGTGGCTCACGGCCTTCGTCATGAAGACCTTCGCCGAGGCCAAGGGGCTGACCTACGTCGACCCGGCGGTGATCGACTCCGCGGCCGCGTGGATAGAGGGCCACCAGCTCGATGACGGCTCCTTCGAGAACGTGGGATTCCTCCATCACCAGGAGCTGCTGGGCGGGCTGCAGGGCCGCGACGCGCTGACGGCGTACGTGGCCATCGCCCTGCTGGAGGCGGGCAACATGGGCCCAGCTACCGCGGCCGTACGGTACCTGGAGGGCAAGCTGGACCGGATCGAAGACCCCTACACCATGGCGATTACTGCCTACGCGCTGGAGTTGTCGGGAAGCGGGCTCGCGGGCCGGGCCCACGACAGGCTCATGTCCATGGCCCGAGTGGACGGCAACGACGCGCTGTACTGGGCTGGGGACGGTCTCGACGTTGGACCCGTTCCGGCCACGGGCCAGGCGCCCAGGCATGGCAACCAGAGCGCGGCCATAGAGACTACGGGGTACGCCCTGCTGGCCCTGCTGCAACACGAGGACCTGCCCAACGCGTCCCGGGCGGCCAAGTGGCTGGCGGCGCAGCGCAACGCCCTGGGGGGCTTCGGCTCGACCCAGGACACCGTCGTCAGCCTCCAGGGGCTCACATCCTTCTCGGCCAAGTCCCGGACCGACGTAGACATGACTGTCATCCTGGCGGCAGGAAGCTGGGGCAAGGAGGTGCGCGTCACTCCGCAGAACGCCGACGTGCTCCAGACGGTGGAGGTGCCTCTGGGCGAGGTGGTCTCGGTGACCGCCCGGGGCAAGGGCGACGCAGTCCTGCAGTCGGTGCTCCGGTACAACGTCCCCGAGCGCAGGACGGAGGTCCCGGACGTATTCGACATCACGGTCGACTATGGCACGGACCACGTGGAGGTAGACGACCTGATCACGGTCTCCGCCTCGGTCACCTTCCGGCCCCCGCTGCCCATCGAGGCGGGCATGGTCGTCCTGGACGTGGCGGTGCCGACGGGGTTCGACCCGGTGCGCGAGACGGTTGCGGCCCTGGTGGAGGAGAACGCCAACCTGAAACGGTTCGAGGTCGCCGGCCGCAAGGTGATCCTCTACATCGAGGACATGATGCCCGGAGAGACGGTCTCACTGGAGTTTCAGGCCCGGGCCAGGTACCCGGTGCGGGCAAAGGAGGTCGTCTCCCAGGTGTACTCCTACTACCGACCGGAGCATCGCGGCGAGACTTTGGGAGGCGCCATGACCGTGACCCAGTGACGCCGCGTGGGCGCGGAGTGCAAGGGAATCCAGTAGTGCCTCGTAAACCGAGGCACTACTGGTATCTGACACCTCTGGAGTTTTCGTCCCGATTCCCGTATAATGCCATGCTTGTTACCGATGTACTACGGCCAAGCGGCCGGGGGACACTATACTTAGGTAGAAAGGACCGGACTGACGATGCTGAGAAAGAGACTGTACATCCTGGTTGGGTGCCTGGTGGCGATGGCAGCGATGCTTGCCGCTTGCGCCGATGGCACGAGTGAAGAGGACGCGGAAGAGAGCGCCCGGCTTCAGGAGGTCCAGGACCGGGGCAACGTAATCTGCGCCAGCCGCGACGACGTGCCCGGCTACGGCTTCCTGGACGATGCCGGCAACAACGTGGGCTTCGACATCGACCTGTGCCGGGCCCTGGCGGCGGCGGTGCTGGGCGATCCCAACGCCATCGAAATCCGCCTGATCACCGCGGCGGACCGCGGCCCGACCATCCAGTCGGGAGAGGTGGACATGCTCGTCCGCACCGTGACCTGGACGACCTCCCGGGACGCGCAATGGGGCAACTACGCGCAGACGATGTTCTACGACGGCCAGGGATTCATGGTGAGGAAGGACCTGGGCGTGTCCAGCGCGCTGGACCTGCAGGACGCCTCGGTGTGCGTAACCCAGGGCACCACCACGGAGCTGAACCTCCAGGACTTCTCCAACCAGAACAACCTCAACATCACCGCACGGACCTTCGAGGACACCGATGCCGTGTTGGCGGCTTACGAGGGAGGGCAGTGCGATGCCTTCACCAACGACCGCTCCCAGCTTGCGGCCCTCGGCACGGCCCTGGAGAACCGGGCGGACCACGTGATCCTGCCTGAGACCATCTCGGAAGAGCCCCTCGGTCCCGTGGTCCCCCATGGCGACGACCAGTGGTTCGACATCGTGAAGACGGTGATGGCCATGCTGATATACGCAGAGGCGTACGACGTCACCTCCGGCAACGTTCCCACGTCCGTCACCGGCGACACCAGGGTCGACCGCCTGTTCGGCTTGGAAGGCTCCTTCGGCCAGGACAGCCTTGGACTCAAAGCAACGGTGGCCCAGGACGTGATCAGCGCCGTGGGCAACTATGGCGAAATCTACAACCGCAACCTGGGACCCGGCGGCATCGACCTGCCTCGGGAGAACGGACGCAACGCCCTCTGGGCGGACGCCACCTGCACGAACTGCCCGAAGGGTGGCCAGATATACGCCGCTCCTCTCAGGTAGCCCCCCAGATCGCGCTCGAGGTAGGACGAGGCGGCCGGTGTCGAGCCGGCCGCCTCCCTGCCCCTCCGGCGGCTTCTTGCCGGCGCCGGCGTTTTTGGCGGCTCGGGAAAGAAGCCGTCGCCGTAGTAGAATCGAAAGGCATCCGGAGCGCATAACGGGCGGTTCGTCATGGGAACGCTGCTTCGCAGCCTGACCTACAAGGGTATACCGGTCTGGAGACACGTCCAGGTCATTCAGTGGACGAGCCAGATTGTGTCCGGTGTGCTGGTCGTCCTTCTGGTCGCCTGGTTCTTCGCCAACATCGGCAACGCCATCCAGGACCGGGAGATACCCCACGGCTTCGGGTTTCTGGACCGGGAGTACCAGACCCCCATCGGCGACCACTTCCTGCCATACGAGTCCCACGACACCTTCCTGTACGCTTTTCTGGTGGCCTTCACCAATACGCTGATCGTCTCCATATTCGGCGTGGTGCTGGCTACCGCTCTGGGAATCATGGTGGGCGTGGCGCGCATGTCCGGCAACTGGATCGTGTCCAAGACCGCCCTGATCTACATAGAGTTCTTCCGCAACGTCCCTCTCCTCATACAGCTCTTCTTCTGGTTCTACATCGTGCTGGCCCTGCCGCCGGTGCGCGAGGGGTACATCGTCGGCGGCCAGCTCTACCTCAACAACGCCGGCCTGTCCCTGCCGTGGCCGGCGGCGGGCGGCCTGGGGTCGACCTTGACATGGTCCCTGCTGGCGGCCGCCGGCATCTTTGCCGGCGTGGTCGCCCACCGCTGGCTGACGGAGCGCGAGCTGCGCACGGGATCCGAGTCGTATCCCTTGGTGGGAGGGGTTATGCTCTCCTTCCTCATCGGCCTGGTGGGCTGGGTCGTAATCGGCGGGGTGTTCGGCCAGTCCCCGTTGGTCATCTCCGTTCCGGAGCCTGAGGGCGCCTTTGGGCGCATCGGTGGCGGGTTCACCATGTCCGGGGGGCTGATGGCCCTGATGGCCGGGCTGGTGATATACACCGCCGCCTACATCGCCGAGATCGTGAGGGCTGGCATACAGTCGGTGGGCCGTGGACAGCGGGAGTCCGCCCGGGCCCTGGGCCTGTCCGGCATGACCGCCCTGCGCTACGTCTCCTTCCCCCAGGCCCTGCGGGTCATCGTCCCGCCCCTCATCAGCCAATACCTCAACCTGACGAAGAACAGCAGCCTTGCGGGGGCCATCGGCTACTCCGACCTGACCAACGTGGCCAAGACCATGACGCAGACGGCCCCAGCGGTGTCCATCTACGTCATGATAATGGCGGCCTACCTGGCCCTGAGCCTGACCTACTCGGTTATCGGGAACCTGTATAACCGGCACATCCGATTCTGATGCCCGCTACTCCCAACGAAACAGGTCGAGCAGGTAGCTGATGGCCGTCGACGCCGAGGCAGGGACCGGACGGGCGCTGCCGCCGCCCCGCGCCAGCGGCGGCCTGGTGGCCTGGGTCCGGGACAACCTGTTCAGCGAGTGGTACAACGGAGTCCTCACGGTCCTCTCCGTCGTCGTCCTTGGCTTAGTCCTATGGTTTGGACTGCGCTGGCTGATCGTCGACGCCGACTGGAGCGTCATAGCCACCCTGGGCGGGCAGCTAATGATCGGCCAGTACAACACCGAGTCGGCATGTCCCGGTCAGAACTGTTTCTGGAGACCCCAGGCGATCCTGCTGGTGGTCACGGCCCTGCTGGGGATGACGTGGGCCGTGGCCGGCGGCGGCCTCACCCAACGCATCGCCATAGGGGTTGCGGTGGTGCTGGCCCTGTTCGCCCTGCTGCCCTACAGCTTCGAGCGCATGGGGCTGGACGTGCGCCTCCTGCTAGTGGCCAACCTGCCCGCCCTTGGCCTGGGATGGGCCATAGGGCGCTACACCGCGTTGGGAACGGTCCGCAGGACGGCCATAACGGCCGCGGTCGTCTTCGTATTGGCCCTGGTCGTGCTGCGCGGGCTGCCGGGGATACCCGGCTTTCAGACGGTATCGGTGCTCCACTGGGGAGGGCTGATGCTGAACCTGATACTGGCGGTGGCGGGCATCGTGATATGCCTGCCCATCGGGATCACCCTGGCCCTGGGGAGGCGCAGCAACCTGCCCGTGGTAAAGCTGCTGTGCGTGGTGTTCATCGAGGTGTTCCGGGGGGTCCCCCTGATAACCCTGCTGTTCATGTCCCAGCACCTGGTGCCCCTGGCCTTCCCGGAGGACTTTCCCGTGAACTCCCTGCTCCGGGCCGCCATCGTAATCACGCTGTTCAGCGCCGCATATATGGCTGAGAACGTGCGGGGAGGGCTGCAGGCCCTGCATCCCGGGCAAGCCGAGGCGGCCCGGGCCCTGGGCTTGCCCAGTTGGCAGACCATGCTACTCATCTCTCTGCCCCAGGCCATCCGCAACGTGATCCCCGCCATAGTGGGTCAGTTCATATCCCTGTTCAAGGACACGACCCTGGTCTACATCATCGGCATGAACGACGTGCTGCAATTCAGCCGGGCGTTCATCCAGGGCAACACGGAGTACTTGGCCAGCGCCAAGGAGTTGTTCATATTCCTAGCCGTGGTCTTTTGGATATTCACCTACGGGATGTCCTACGTGAGCCGGCGCATCGAGGAGAACCTGGGAGTCGGCCAGCGTTGAAGCAACCTGAATCGCGGCAATGGGGAGGGAGTCATGGCCGAAACGAACGGCGCTGAGACGGGGGCGCCCCGTACGAGGGAGAGCGAGGCGGGGGAAGAGATCATCGTCTGCCGCGACGTGCACAAGTGGTACGGCGAGTACCACGCCCTCCGCGGCATCACCACCACCATCAACAAAGCGCAAGTGGTGGTCGTGTTCGGGCCGTCGGGGTCGGGCAAGTCCACATTCATCCGCACCATCAACAGGCTGGAGGAGCACCAACGGGGGCAGATCATCGTCGACGGCATCGAGCTGACCAACGACGTGCGCAACATCGACGCCATACGGCGGGACGTGGGCATGGTGTTCCAGTCCTTCAACCTGTTCCCCCACCTCACCGTGATGGGCAACATTACTCTGGCGCCCATGAAGGTGCGGAAGATGCCCAAGGACGCGGCCCAGCAGGTGGCCATGGAGCTCTTGGAGCGGGTGGGCATACCCGAGCAGGCCGACAAGTACCCGGCCCAGTTATCCGGCGGTCAGCAGCAGCGTGTCGCCATAGCGCGGGCGCTGGCCATGCAGCCGAACATCATGCTGTTCGACGAGCCGACCTCTGCGCTGGACCCGGAGATGATCAAGGAAGTGCTGGACGTGATGCACGAGCTGGCCGACTCGGGGATGACCATGATCGTGGTGTCCCACGAGATGGGGTTCGCCAGGGAGGTGGGCCACCGGATGATGATGTTCGACCAGGGCGTAATCGTCGAGGACGGCCCGCCGCAGCAGGTATTCGAGGACCCTCAGAGCGAGCGCACCAAGCTCTTCCTGAAGCAGATCCTCACCTAGCGTCTTGTCTCCCAGGGTCGTTGTTCACCGGGCAGGGGGTCGGGAACGAAGGCCCGCTGCCCTTATGTTGGGGTTGAGGTTGTTGGCGAGGGAGCTTGCGGCATCCATGCAACACCTTCTAAGATAGTCCGGCTAAGATAGTCCGGGCTGCCCGCAGGGTCGCCGGTCGCGGCAGCCCATGGGGAGGGCCCGAGGGAGGCGTCATCGACAGTAGAGCAAACTGGGTCATCGAAACCCGGAGCCTGGCCAAGGAGTACGGCCCCATACGGGCCGTCGATGACCTGTCTCTCCAGGTCCCCGAGGGAGGCGTCTTCGGGCTGCTGGGGCCCAACGGCTCCGGGAAGACGACCACCATGGGCATGCTCCTGGGGCTGGTGCGACCGACGGCGGGGACCATCCGCCTCTTCGGTGACCCGGCGGAGGGGGTCCATCCCCACGCCCTGCGGCGCATCGGGGCCATCGTCGAGGAGCCAAGCTTCTATCCCTACCTCAGCGGGCGCAACAACCTCCGCTACTTCCAGGGAATCGGCGGCAACGCCTCCCGGGACGAGGTGGACCGGCTGCTGGAGACGGTGGGCCTGGCGGAGCGGGCCGGCAGCAAGTTCCACACCTACTCCATGGGCATGAAGCAGCGGCTGGGCATCGCCTATGCCCTGCTGGGGGACCCGGAAGTGCTCTTCCTGGACGAGCCCACCAACGGACTGGACCCGGCGGGCATGGCCGAGATACGGGACCTGATACGCGAGCTGTCGGGCAGCGGGCGCACGGTCCTTCTCTCCAGCCACCTGCTGCACGAGGTGGAGCAGGTGTGCGACAGCGTCGCCATCCTGTCCCGAGGGCGGCTCATCGCCCAGGGCAATGTCCAGGAGCTGCTGAAGGGGCAGGGCACGGTCCGCCTCACCACCACCGACGATGCCCAGGCCGTGGGCGTCCTCTCGGCCCTGGACTGGGTGGCCGACGTGACGATGGATGAGGGGGCCCTGGTGGTCACAGCCCCTCCGGAGAGGTCCCCGGAGCTGACGGCCGCCCTGGCCCACACTGGTATCTACGTCGGACAGATGGCTACAGTGCAGGTGTCGCTGGAGGAGTATTTCCTGGAGGTCACGGGCGGCCAGGGAGACCCCGGGGCGGAGGAGACGTGATAGTCGAGCTGGTGAGCCTGGTCCGCTGGGAGTGGTTCAAGCTCCGGTACCGCTGGATGCCCTGGGTCCTGTTGGCAGTACTGGTCCTGGTGACACAGCTCTTCATCTGGGGGGCGTTCTTCGCCTTCCGCGATACCCAGGAGGCCAGGGACATCGTCTTCGGCTCCACGGCTTTCGATGGCACGGCGGTGGACTTCGACTGCAACGACGTTCTGAGTGGGAACATTCCGGAGGGCGCCCAAGTCCCATCGACGGACGAGGAGATGGGCCGTCGCATGTTGGAGGACTGCCGGGAGTGGAAGGCGGCCCAACAGCAGGAGCTGGGCGACCTGTACAGCCTGATCACTCCTCCCGGGAGCGCCGGTTTTGCCGTGGGCGCGGGCCAGACCATCGGCCTCATCCTGGTGGCCATTCTGACCGCGTCCGTCATAGGCACCGAGCACGGCTGGGGGACTGTGCGGCCCGTGCTGGTCAGGGGGGTGCGGCGGTGGTACATGCTGGCGTCCAGGCTGGCAATGGTGGCCATCGCCTTCGCCGCGGCCCTGGTGGTGATAGGGGTGCTGGGGTTGGTATCCGGCCTGATCGCGGGGGCCCTGGCGTCGGGCACAGAGGGCCTGGAGAGCATCTACTCCTGGAGGGACGGGCTCGAAGTCTACGGCAAGGCCTGGTTCTCCGTGCTGCCCTACGGGGCCCTGGTGGCCCTGGTGGCGGTGGTGACCCGATCCTCCGCGGCGGGCCTCGGGGTGGGGTTGGGGTACTACTTCCTGGAGCAGACGGCCGTCGCCATCATGCTGGCCCTCTTCGACTGGTTCCAGGGGGTGGCGGACTACCTGCTGGTCTACAACATCAGCGCGTTCATGGGCGGCGGAGCCGGGGATGAGGGCGGAAACGGCGGCATCACCTTCGGCGTTGTGGGCGGGGACCCTCCCGGGGAGCTGCACACCGCCCTGGTAATGGCGGCCTATCTCCTGGTCCTGGGTGGACTGGCCTTCTACCTGTTCCAACGGCGTGACATCCCCGGCGCCAGCCGGTCCTAGGGGAATGTAAGCTGGGCTCAACTGTCGCCGGCGCGTACCCGCACGTCCACCGATAGAGAGACCTGTCCGGCTCCCTTGAAGACCCCTCGGATGGGGGACACGTCCTGATAATCGCGGCCGACGGCTATCCGAACGTGGCGTTGGCCGGCCAGGCACCTGTTGGTCGGATCGAAGCCGATCCAGCCCAGGCCGGGCAGCCGGCACTCCACCCAGGCGTGGGTGGCCGTCTGCGGGGCCTCTTCACCGGCTGGCCCGTCGACGTACAGGTACCCCGAGACGTAGCGCGCCGGGATGTCCCAGGAGCGGGCGATGGTGGTCATCACGTGCGCGTAGTCCTGGCATACCCCCTGCCTGGACTGGAGGATGTGCTCAATGGGGGAGATGACCGACGTGCTCCCCGGAACGTACTGGAAGCTGTGGTACAGGGTGCCCGAAAGCCGCAGTATGGTCTCCAGCGGGTCGTCCCCAGCCCGGATGCCGACCTCGTCCACGAAGGCGGCGAGGGCGGGGGATGGGCGGGCGTAGTGGCTGGAGTGGGTGAAGTCCCAATAGTCGAAAGACTCCGTCCACGTCCGGATCTCCTCCCATGCGCCTGCGCCCAGGGACTCGGGCAGGGCGGCCTCGGGGGCCCGTTCGACGGTGGAGCGGGAGGTGACCTCCAGCCCTTCGTGCTCCCGGTCGATGTTCAGGACCTGCCTGGTGTTGCCGAAGACGTCCGTCTCGCTGTTCAGCGGCGCCGGGGGGTCCGTTGCCACCTCGAAGCTCAGGAGCCGCTGCCCGGCGTCGTCCCGGGGCTGAAGGCAGAGGGACAGCACACACTGCCGTACGGGTGAGGGATACAGGTAACGGGAGACGTGCTCGATTCGGTAGAGCACCGGGGCACCCACGGGGCTAGCTACCCGGGAAGTCCTCTACCGCATAGTCGAAGTAGGCAGCAGTCACCAGATGGTGCAGCTCCAAGACGTACTGTCTCACCTGCCGCAGCAGCTCGTCCCGGTCCTCTCTATCGGGCCAGTCGTAGTGGATCAGGGCGGCCATGCGCCCGGCCAGGCGTCGAGCCGCGCCGCTGGCCTTGGCGTTGGGACCCGGGCCGATGGATGCCAGGTCCGCCGCCGTCCTGTCCAGTGACCTGCACAAGGAGTCCGGAAGCAGCGGGTCCGTGGCCAGCAGGTCCAGCACCTGGCCCGGATGGACTTCCACACTATAGATGCGGTTGTAGGCCTCGAAGGCATGGTAGAAGCGCAGCAGGGCCGTCCAGTCGGCATCGGTGTGCTCTCCGGCCTTCGAGTCCGCGGCCAGCTGGGACAGGAACAGAGCCGTGGAGAGCTGGGCGCGTTCGATGAAACAGCCGAGCTGCATGAACCGCCAGCCTTCGTCGCGATACATGGTGGCCCCGGCCACCCCGGAGAACCTGTTCATCTCCGCGGCCGTTTCCGCGTAGAAGCCCTCGGGAGAGGTGCGCCAGATGTCCTGTATGCCCAGCTTCTGGATGCGCAGGTAGGCCAGGTTGAGGCTGGTCCACAGCTCCTCGCTGATGCAGTGGCGCATCTGCCGGGCGTTCTCACGCCCCTGGGCGAAGCAGCTCCATATGGAATCGGGGTTGGAGCGCTCGAAGGTGAGGTCGTCGGCCAGGGTGTAGGAGTCGGCCAGGGTGAAGTCCTCGCTGGCCACCAGCTCGAGGCTGCCGCCGGGGGGTTCACGGCTTATGCCGTCGTAGATGCGGCCCCAGCCTGCATGGATCTCCCGGATGGGACGGTCCACCAGGGCCTCGGCCTGCAAACGCAACAGCCGGCAGAGGAACTCCGCCCTTTCCAGGTAGCGACCCATCCAGTAGAGGCCCTGTGCGCTGCGAGCAAGCAATTCGGATCAGTCTCCTAGCACCCAAAGATCTTTGCCTCCGCCGCCCTGGCTGGAGTTCACCACGAGGCTACCCCGGCGCAAAGCCACGCGGCAGAAGGCCCCCGGCACCATGCGGGTCTCGCGCCCGTGGAGCACGAAGGGACGGAGGTCCACATGGCGGGGCTCGAAGTTGTTGTCTATGAGGCACGGGGCGCGGGAGAGGGCAAGGACCGGCTGGGAGATGAAGTCGGCCGGGTTGGCCCGGACGCCCGCCGCATACTCCTCCCGCTCCTTGGGGGTCGCGTGGGGACCTATCAGCATCCCGTAGCCCCCGGACTCGCCCACCCGTTTCACCACCAGCTTGTCCAGATTGTCCAGGGTGTACTCCAGGTCTTCGGGCCGCCGGCAGAGGTAGGTCTCCACGTTGGACAGGATCGCCTCTTCTCCCAGGTAGTAACGGATCATGTCGGGCACGTAGGCGTATACGCTCTTGTCGTCGGCAACGCCGGTGCCGGGGGCGTTGACCAGGGCCACGTTCCCCAGCTTGTAGGCGTGGATGAGCCCCGGCACCCCCAGGAGGGAGTCCGGACGGAAGACCAGCGGGTCGATGAAGTCGTCGTCCACCCGGCGGTAGATGACGTCCACGCGGCGAAGCCCCGTGGTGGTGCGCATGTAGACGTGCCCGTCGTTCACCAGCAGGTCCCGGCCCTCCACCAGCTCGGCGCCGATCTCCCGGGCCAGGAACATGTGCTCGTAGAAGGCCGAGTTGTAGACTCCGGGGGTCAGGAGGGCGATGGACGGCTCGGACCGTCCGTTGGGGGCCAGCTCGCGGAGGGTGGTCAACAGCAGGCGCCCGTAGTGCTCCACCTCCTGCACGCGGGACCTTCGGTACAGACGCCGCAAGCTGGCCTTGACGGCCTTCCGGTTGGCGATCATGTAGGACACGCCGGAGGGCACGCGGAGGTTGTCTTCCAGCACCCGGAAGCCGTCGTTGGTCCTCACCAGGTCCGTGCCGCAGATGGCGACCCAGGTGCCCTGGGGCGCGGAAAAGCCCCGCATCTCCACGCGGTACTGGGGGCATTCCCGCACCACGTCCACGGGAATCACGCCGTCTTCGATGATACGGGCCTCGCCATACACGTCTTCCAGAAAGCGGTTCAAGGCCTTGAGGCGCTGGGCCAGGCCCTTCTCCAGGAAGCTCCAATCGGCTGCGGATATCACGCGCGGGACGCAGTCGATGGGTATGATCCGCTCCTCACCCTCATCGTCCCCGTAGACCGTGAAGGAGATGCCCTCATTGGAAAAGGAGCGGGTCACCCGTTCCTGGATGCTGCCCAACTCCTCACTCGACAGGCGGGTCAGGTCCTCGTGGAGCGGCTGGCAATGCTCCCTGGGCATGCCGTCCGGCTGGAACATCTCGTCGTATATGTACGGGTCAAGATTGTAGGTTTCGAACTTCACGGCATCAACTCGTTGCTCGAAGGCCTCTCGAGCACAATGAGACTCCCCGTAGTTGTCCCGGGTCCCGGCTTGCTGCCCATCACAATATCATACGACGGCCCTTGACGGCCATAAGTCGACCGCGGCCTAGTCGTCACGGTGGCGTGCTCCTACGGTTCCGTAGCTTCGGGGTCCCCTTCCGCGGCCGGCGCCTCGCCTCCACCCGCCGTCACCGCGGCGCCCTGGGCCGCCTCTTCGCCTTCCTCGGATAGCGTCGGGGGCGGGACCAGCGGCAGCTCCACGGTCATGACCGTGAACTGCCCCGGCTCCGACTCCACCCGAATGGTTCCGCCGTGCTTTCGGACAATGTCGGCGCACATGGCCAGGCCCAGCCCCGTCCCCTGGTCGGTTGGCTTGGTGGTGAAGAAGGGGAGGAAGATCTTCTCTATGACTTCCGGTGGCATGCCGCTTCCGTTGTCCCGGATTCCGATCTCCACGTGGTCTTCCAGCCGCTTGGTGGTCAGCAACAGCGTGGGCATATAGCCCCCGTTCGTTCCCGCGGTTTCCCGGCGTTTCTGGTCGGTGGCGTAGCAGGCGTTGCTCACCATGTTCAAGAAGACCCGGCCCATCTCCTGGGGGATGACCTCGAGCTGGCCCATCTCCGGATCGAGGTCCTGCTGCAGGTCCAGCTGGAAGTCGGGGTCGGTGGCCCGGGCGCTGTGGTAGGCGAGGCGGGCGTGTTCATCGAGGAGGTTGTTGATGTCGGTAGCCTGTATGCCTCCCGCGTCTCTACCCATCTGGAGCATGTCGTGGACTATCCGGTTGGCCCGTTCGCCGTGGGAGCGGATGCGTCCCAGATTGTCCCTCAGGTCCCCGAATATGTCCTCGACCAGCCCCGACTGCTCTTCGGGCAGGGCCACGCCCTCCTCCTGCAGGACCTCCTGCAGCTCCTCGATGAGCTCCTGGGAGACCTCGGAGAAGTTGTTGACGAAGTTCAGCGGGTTTCGTATCTCGTGGGCCACACCGGCCGTCAACTCACCCAGGGCGGCCAGCTTCTCGCGCATGACGATCTGGTCCTGGGCCCGCCGGAGGTCTTCCAGCACGCTCTCCAGCTCCTCGTTCTTTTCGCCAAGCTCGTTTGCCAGCTTTTCCACCAGGTTGAGGCGCTGCACCTCCAGGGCGTGCTTCCGGAACACCTCTAAGGCGGCGCCCATCTCGGCCACTTCGTCCCTGCCGTCCAGCTCCACCTGGGCCTCCAGGTCCCCGCCGGCCATGCGCCGCATCCAGTCGGACAAGAGCTTGAGGCGTCGCACCAGGATCCGGCCGACGAAGAGCCAGGCGATGAGGGCGCCCCCGGCGATGCTTATGCCGCTGATGACTATCAGAAGGGTGCGGCCCGTGAATATCGCCTGGCTGGATGCCTCGGTCGCCCCCTGGGCGCTCAGGCGGGCCGCCCCGACCTGGCTGTTGACGTCCCGTAGCATGTCGATGGCGATCTCGCGGTTGCTGGTGAGGAGCTCTCGTTGGGTCTGCTCCAACGTGAGCCGGGATGCCAGCAGGTCGAACCCGTCGTTGTCGCCGATGCCCAGGGCGAACAGCCGGTCGAAGATGGGCGATACGGTCTCGTGATGCGGGGACCCTGCCAGGGCGATCAGGTTGCGGTTGATGCGGCCCCTGGCAGCCTCGAACCGTTCCCGCAGGGGCTCGATTAGGGACGCGTTGGAGATGGTGAAGGCGTTGGCCAGCAGCTCCATGGCGATGTTGGCGTCCACCTGGATCTGGGCCAGGTTTCTGTAGTAGCCGATCTCCTTCTCCGACATGTGCTGGTTACGGTTCACCGGGCGCTCGCCCCGGCTGCGGTAGCCCTTAATCACGTAGAAGAGCTGGTCGTCGATGGCCTTGACGAGCTTGGCGTCCAGATCGGTGCGCTCATCGGTGAGCTGGCGAGCAAGGACTTGGGCTTCGTCGTCCAGCGTGAAGGTATCCGAGGTGGCCTTCTTGATCTCCTCGATGTTCTGGTTCAGCCTGTCGGCGTTGCCGCGGATCCTCCTGAAGCTCTCCTCCTCGGCGCCCGCCTGCTCCAGGAGGGTGAGCTGTCCCTCGAAGTTCCTGTACGAATCGTCGATGTCCATCACGACGCCATCGAACTCTTCGACGGTGGACGAGGCGGTGAGGCGCGGGGCGGCGGCCACCAGCTCGGCGCTGTACCGGGAGACGCCAAAAGATGCTGCCATCTCGGGTATGCTGCTGTCGTTCACCTGCGTCTGAGCATCGCCCACCCGGTTGAAGGACAGCCAGCCCACGACGCTGGCGCACACAGTCAGTGCGATGGCTCCCCAGATGGCGATGTGGAGCTGGGTGGAGATGCGTGTGTGGCTGTCCCACAGCTGCTTCAGGCGTTCTCTCATCGCGCCATGTCCCGCAGGGTCTCGATGGCCCGGTAGCCGCCGTCCTCGCCGATCACCGTCAAAAATACCCTGTCGGAGCCCTGGTTGTCATCTTCTCCTGCGTAGAGGAGGTCGAACCCGTCCAGGTCGTCGCTGGCGGCGCGAAGACCCTCGAGAAAACAGGGCCGGTCGAGCTCGGGCCCGCACCTCTCCAGGCCGGCGATGGCCAGGCGCCCGGCCAGGTAGCCCTCCAGGGAGACGAAGCCGGCCTCCGCATCGGGGTAGCTGGCCTCGAGGGCGGCCACGTAGTCGTGGACTACGGGCGGCGAGTCCTCGGACGGCTCCGGGAAGGGGACCACCTGGGTGACGTAGACCCCCTCGCCGTTGTCGCCCAGGGCCCCGGCCAGGGCGTTGCTGCCCACGAAGGAGATGGTCATGAACACGGTGGTCGTACCCAGATGCCGGGCCCATAGGATGAGCTCGGCCACCGGCTGGTAGGCGCCCACTATTATCACCGCCTGGGGCTCCCCGCGGTTCAGGTCCAGGAGGCCGGTCTTGACGGCCAGGGTGTTGCGGGTGTACACGCCCACGGAGGCTGGCTCCATTCCCCGCCGCTCCAGGGCGGCCAGCACGCCATTGTAGCCGGCCCGGCCGTAGGAGTCGTCCTGGTACATCACGCTGATGCGCCTCATACTCAGGTCCTCGGTGAGCCGGTCGACCATCTCCTCGGTCTCCTGATTGTAGGAAGCCCGCAGGTTGATCACGGCGTTGAGCTCGGGGTCCCGCAGCAGGGCCGCCCCGGTGAAGGGGGCAATATAGGGAACGCCCCAGGCCTCGGTCACGGGTACCGCCGACCGGGACGTGGGCGTGCCCACGGCGCCGATGAGGGCGAAGACCCCGTCCTCTTCGATGAGCTTGGTGGTGTTGGCGATGGCGGCCTCGGGCTCGTAGGCGTCGTCCTCGGACTTCAGGTGGAGCTGTCTGCCATAGACGCCGCCCGCGGCGTTCACCTCTTCGAAGGCGGCCAGGATGCCCCTTTGCATATTGATTCCAAGCTCCCGGGCGGGGCCGCTAAAGGCGGCAGACTGACCGAAGGTAACGCTGTTGTCGGCGACGCCCGATTCCATCATGACAAAGGGGGCGGTGGCCGCAGGGGTGGGGGTGGACTCCAGGCCTTCGTCCAAGGGTGTGGCGCTACCGGTGGTGTCGACACGGCCCAGGAAGACCCAGATAAGCATGCTCACGGCGAAGGTCAGGAGAACCCCGCCCACGATGCCGAACACAAAGAGTATGTCGGTTGGTACTCTGGGGAGCCCCTTCACCCGATCCTACGCTTGACCAGAATCAGATGGTTTTTTCCATCTTCCCGCGTATACCGCCACTCATCCATCATCGTACGCACCAGGTAGACGCCAAGGCCGCCGATTGCCCTGTCGCCCAGGTCACCGGTCACGTTGGGCTCCGGCGCCTCGGTGAACGGATCGAAGGGCTTGCCGTCGTCGGTAATCTCGATGGTCAGGACCTCGGTGTCCGAGGTCAGTCTGATGTCGACCTCGTGCTCACCGCCGTCGTGCCCGTAGTTCAAAACGTTGAGCCACAGCTCCTCGAGGACCAGATTGACCTGGAAAGTGAGGTTTGGGGGCCAGTCATCCTCCGCCCCGAAGTCCTCCACCGCGGCTGAGAGGCGGTCCAGCTCCTCCAGCCTGGTCTCCACCGTCAGGTCCAGCGTGGCGCTCAAGAGGACCTCTCACAGCAGAGGGCCAGACACGTGATGTCGTCGGACTGGGGTGTCTCGCCCGCGAAGGTGTTGACGGCCTCGAAGACCAGCGCCGTGGCTTTCTCGGGGTCCTGGGGTGGCTCGGCTTCGAACTGCTGGCACACGGTGTCCAGGCCGAACTGCTCTCCATCGCCGTTCATGGCCTCGGTCACACCGTCGGTGTAGAAGATGACCGTGTCCCCCGGGGACAGGGTGACCGTGTTCTGCTTGTACTCCAGGCCGGGCGCAACCCCCAAAGCCACCCCGTCGGTGAGGGGCAGCAGGGTGGAAGTCCCGTCCTCGTGGATCACCAGCGGGCTGTTGTGGCCCCCGTTGGCGTAGGTCAGCTCTCGGTTGGAGGGATCGTATACGGCGTAGACGACGGTGACGAACATGGCGCCGTCGTTGTTCTCCATCAGCAGGTCGTTGACTTCGCCCAGCACATGGCCCGGGCTGCCAACGCCGATGGCCGCGCCCTTGAGCAAGGTGCGGCTGGACATCATAAACAGGGCGGCGGGGACGCCCTTGTCGGACACGTCGGCAACGGCGAGCCCCATTCGGCCCCCGTCGAGCTGTATCACGTCGAAGAAGTCGCCCCCCACGTTGCGCGCCGCCTGCATCTTGCCGTACACCCTGTAGCCCTTGCTGGCGGGAAACCTGGTGGGGAGGATGGACTGCTGCATTCCCCTGGCGACATCCAGCTCGTTCTGCAGGGCCACCAGCTTGTCGCGGGACTGGAGGGCCTCGCGCCACTCGATCATGTTCTGCAGGGTCCGGTCTATGGTCACCTGCAGGTCTTCGAAGTCCACGGGTTTGGTTACGAAGTCGAAGGCGCCGCGGTTCATGGCCGTGCGTATGTTCTTCATGTCGCCATACGCGGAGATTATGACCGAGCGTATGTCGGGGTCCACCTTGGGTATCTGCTCCAGCAGGGTGAGGCCGTCCATCTGGGGCATGTTGATGTCCGAGAGGACCATGTCGATCTCTTCGTCCTCTTCCAGCTTTTCCAGAGCCTCCACGCCGTTCCGGGCGAAGACGAACTTGTAGCGGCCCGATCGGATGTTCCGGCGCATACGCTGCAGCATGAGGGGCTCCAGGTCCGGCTCATCGTCGACCACCAGTATCTTGTACGGCTCTTGCATAGCTACCATCGCGCGGCACCCCTCCTGGGTCTGCCCAGCTCCTCCTAGTGTAGGATGCGAAACAAAGACAATGCCTGCTAAAGGCCCGGACCGGCTTTAGTCGTTGAACGAGGCCAGGGCATCAGCCCGGGAGGGGTGAATGGAGATAATCTTGTCGAAGCCGCTGATCTCGAAGACCTCCTGGATCGGCTCGGAAAGCGAGCAGACCGCGAACTTTGCGTTCTGGTTTCGCAGGTTCTTGGCCGTCAGCAGGATCACCCGAAGGCCCGCGCTACTGATATAGGACAACTCCTCCATGTCCAGGATCACAGCGGTCTCGCTCTCGTCTATGGCGGCCTCCAAGTCCGCTTGGAACTCGCGGGCATTGGTGCCGTCGACCCTCCCGTCCGTCTTGGCGATTAACGTGGTCCCCTGTCGCTCGGTGCTAACTCCCATCGGGTGTATCTCCTTTAATGGTACGGCCATACCTCTGGCTGTCGCACCAGTTTCATCACGACCCATCCCTATCCGATCAGTCTTCATGGTAAGACTCTCGCGACAAAAGGACAAGTCTCTGCCAGGAGGGCTGTCCCGCAGTGTATTCCATTATACAGGTATTTTCGTCAATGGCGAATATGTTCGCGGCGGGAAGTGCGAAACTGCGGGGTAGGATCGAATGGCCCCCGGGGGCGATGGAGGCTGCCGGCGGGGGTGACACCGTCTCCGGGCGGGAGTATCATCCCGGTATTCGGGGGAACGCCGGCCCGGTCCGGATAGCCAAGGCCAACGGCCCCCAACGGCAGGACCGGAGGAGGAGGAACGGAGATGTCAGGAACGGCGGAGATGGGATACATGTCCGACCGGAAGCTGCCCCAATACGAGCTGGACGTTTCCTTTTACGATGGGGTCCGGGCAGCCAAGCCCCGATACGAGCTGGTAGACCGGTTCGAGCTGCCGCCCCTGAGCGGGCGGGGGTTCAGGGTGAACAAGGGGCAGACCTTCAGGTTCGTGACGGTAGGTGGTCCCCAGGTTGGGGACGTGGCCCTCTGGAACGCCCACGACACCAGGGAGTATTTCGTGGCGACGCGGACCTGGGTGCTGGAGGGGTTCGTCATCAAGGTCGGGACCCGCCTGTGGTCCGAGGTGCCCTGGATGCGGCCCATGGCGACGTGCATCGAGGACACGGTGGTGCCCGAGCCGCCCGACAGCGTGTATCACCACGCCGACTCCCGCACGCACTGCACCTCGGAGCTGTGGGAGATGCGCTCTGGGGTTGCGGGGCTGGACTCGTGTCACCTGAACTTCCTCCAGGCCATAGAGCCCTTCGGCCTGGGCGAGGCGGATATCCACGGCAACTTCATGGTCCATCAGAAGACGTACGTGGAGCCGGAGAAGGGCAGGGCCAGGGTGGCCAGGGGCGACTCGAAGCCCGGGGACTACATCTCCTTCTATGCGGAGATCGACCTGCTAGTGGCCCTGTCCACATGCCCCATGGGGGACGGTATCAGGGACGTTGCTACGGGCGAGGGCGAGGCCTATCCCATCGGCGTGGAGGTCCATGAGACGGGAATCCAGCCCAGGGAGTTCCCCAAGTGGACGGACTGGAGGCCCGGCTGGAGGGGGAAGTGGGAGTCGGCCCAGGCGTGACGGGCCGCCCCCATGCCAGACTGTAAGGCCGCCCACCGGGGCCCCGGCCGCTAAGGAGAGACGCATGAGACTGACCCCCAAGGAGATGGACCGGCTGACCATCTTTTCGGTCGCCGAGATGGCGCGGCGAAGACGGGACCGGGGGGTGAAGCTGAACCATCCCGAGGCGGTGGCCCTCATCTGCGACGAGATGATGGAATGCGCCCGGGACGGCAGGAGCTACGAGGAGGTCGCCCAGCGGGGAGCCGCCGTCCTGACCCGGGACGACGTGATGGATGGGGTCGCGGAGCTGGCCGACCCCATCTTGCTGGAGGTGACCTTCCTGGACGGCAACAAGCTGGTGATGGTCCGAGACCCCATCCGGGCAAGGGGGGACGCCGATGGGACATCCGACGCCGATGGGAGATCCGATGAGGCCAGGTGAGGTCATCATGGCCGGCGGGCCAGTCCGGTCCAACGCAGGCAGGGGCGCCATCACCCTCACCGTGGAGAACACCTCCGACCACGTGGTGTACGTGACCTCCCACTACCACTTCATGGAGGCCAACAAGCGGCTCCGGTTCGACCGGGGGGCGGCCTACGGCAGGAGGCTGGACATCCCCGCCGGGAGCGGCGTCCGGTGGATGCCCGGGGAGGTCCGGGACGTCTCCCTGGTGGAGGTGGGAGGCGGCAGACGGATGTTCGGCTTCCAGGGCCTGGTGGACGGGCCCTTGTCTCCCGAGGGCAAGGCGCGGGCGGTGGACAGGGCGCGGCGTCGAGGATTCCTGGATACGGAGGCCCGCTGATGCCCTTCGAGATGGACAGGGACGCCTACAGGAGACGGTACGGCCCCACGGCGGGAGACCGGATGCGGCTGGGCGACACGAACCTCATCGCGCTGGTGGAGAGAGACCACGCGGCCTACGGTGATGAGCTGGTGGTGGGTTGGGGCAAGACGGTGAGGGCCGGAATGATGCAAGCCCACACGGTCTCCAGGCCCAGCGAGCTGGACTACGTCGTCGCCGGGGCGGTGATCATGGACCCGGTGCTGGGCATCTTCAAGGGGGACATCGGCATCAAGGACGGCCTCATCGCGGGGACGGGCCGGGCGGGCAATCCCGACGTGATGGACGGCGTGGACCTTGTGATAGGCCCCAACACGGTGATGATCAGCGGCCTCAATATGATAGCGACGCCGGGGACGGTGGACAGCCACGTCCACCTCACCCGCTCTTCCCTGCTCCTTTGGGTGGCGCTCAGCGCGGGGGTCACCACCTTCATCGGAGGGGGGCTCCAGTGGAACGGCCGGTTCATACTGGAGAAGTACTTCGAGGCGCTGGAGGAGGTCCCCATCAACATGGGGTTCCAGGCACGGGGGAGCTCCATCGACCCCGGCCCCATGAGCGACAGCATCGAGGCCGGAGCGTGCGGGATAAAGATCCACGAGGACAACGGCGCGTACCCGTCCATCATCGACGCCAGCCTCCGGGTGGCCGACGAGTACGACGTCTCCGTGGCCCTCCATACCGACGGCCTCCACGAGTCCATGGAGGTGACGGATACCATCGACGCCATCGCCGGGCGCGCGCTCCATGCCTACCACATCGAGGGCTGCGGCGGGGGCCACGCCCCGGACCTGCTGAGGCTGGCCGGAGTGTCCAACATCATCCCTTCCTCCACGACGCCGACCATCCCCTATACCGCCGGAACGTACCAGGAGCACTTCCCCATGACGGCCATGTGCCACGGGATCAACCTGCACGTGGAGACGGACGTGTCGGCGCTGGACGAGAGGCGAAGGCGGGAGACCATGGCCGCCGAGGACGTGCTGCACGACATGGGGGCCATCCCCGTGGTCAACTCGGACTCCCAGGGCATGGGCAGGATCGGAGAGGTGGCCCTGCGGACGTGGCAGCTCGCCCACAAGATGAAGGCCGAGCGGGGAGACGGGTCCCGGGAGGAGGACAACGAGCGCATCCTCCGGTACCTGGCCAAGTACACCATCAACCCCGCGGTCACCCACGGGGTGTCCTCCTACGTGGGGTCGTTGGAGGCGGGGAAGATGGCAGACATAGTGCTGTGGCGGCCCGAGCTCTTCGGGGTGAAGCCAGAGATGGTGATCAAGGGCGGCTTCCCCGCCTGGGCGCCCCTGGGGGACGGCAACGCCTCGGTACCGGCCTCGGAGCCGGTCAGGTACGGCCCCATGTTCGGCGGCATGGGCCGGGCCTCGGCCTCCACCAGCGCCTACTTCGTCTCCGGCGCCTCCCTGGAGGTGGGCCTGGCCCGGCGGCTGGGCAGCAGGCGCAAGCTGCTGCCCGTGAGGGACGTCCGCACGGTGACCAGGGAGAAGATGGTGCGCAACCGGCTGGTCCCGGACATACGGGTGGACCTGGAGAGCAACCGGGTCAGCGTGAACGGGACCGCGGTCACCTCCGAGGCCGTCTCCGAGGTGCCGTTGAACCGACTGTACTTCCTGTCCTAGGGCTTGCCAGGGCCCCGCGAAGGCTACGCATGCGGGTGAGAACGGCGGTCCCTCGCCACGGCGCCGGTCAGCCTCAGCTCTGCCTGAGGCTACTCGCCGAGGGGCCGCCAGATGGCGCCGCGCCGCCTGACCTTCTCCAGGCCGTCGAAGCTGCCCTGCTCCACGTGATGGCCCCTGGGCTGCGGGGGACGGGCCTCCAGGCCCAGCAGCGCCGCGACACGGGGGTTGGAGTAGTACCCGGCGTAGGTCTCCCGGACGAGGAGCTGGAAGAAATGCGACTCCCCGGCATCCACCACGGTCAACACGGCGTCCTGGTCATCCCGGGACAGGTCGACGAAACGCCTCTTGTGCCCGCTCCAGGCGGCGACCTCTATCCGGGCCAAGCCGTCGGCCCATAATCTCCGGTAGTCCGCCCGGCCGGCGACGGCCCGGTCCACGTACTCGAACGCGGCCTCCCCTGCCCCGGGCATGTTGCCCTCGGGCGGCACTATGCGGTCGAGGACGGCCCTCACCAGCTCTAGCTGGGACTCGCTGAAGTAGGAGTTGGACGCGGTCATGGGTCGCACCTCAGTCCAGCAGGTGTCGGGAGGTCTTCTTGAAGTGGTCGGCGATGCGCAGGGCCACGGCCTGGATGGTCGAAGTGGGGTTCACCGCCCCAGCGGTGGTGAAGACGCTGCCGTCTATGACGAAGAGGTTCTTCACCTCGTGGCTGCGGCCGTTGCCGTCCACCACGGAGCCGGCGTCGTGGGCGCCCATGCGGGCGGTGCCCAGAAGGTGCCACCCGGAGGGACGCAGGAGGGGATTGACCATCACCTCGCGGGCGCCGGCGGCCTGCAACACCTCGGAGGCCCTGGCGACGCCGAAGTCCATCATCTTCAGGCTGTTCTCGCTCATCCGGTAGGAGACCTTGGGGGCCGGGATGCCGTCGCCGTCCACGAGGGCTCCGTCCAGGGTCACCCGGTTGGATGGCTCGGGCAGGTCCTCGCCGACCACGGCGATGGTGATGGTCCGCCCGAACCGCTGGGCGAAGGCGCGGTGGTGGCCGTTGCCCCAGGGGACCCGGGGGGCTCCGGCGAACCCCAGGGCGGTGGTGACGGGCCCGGAGCTGCGGATGATCTGGAAGGCCACGCCCCTCACGAAGCCCCTGGAGAGGTCGGTCTCGTAGAACTCGGAGCTCATGATGCAGTCTGCGCTGGGGCCCTTGTACCCCTCCAGAAGGTCGTCGAACACGCCGGTGACCATGGCGTAGGGATGGAACATCAGGTTCCTGCCCACGAGGCCGTTGCCGTTGGAGAGACCGTCGGGGAAGAGGCCGGACCTGGAGTTGAGCAGCAGCCGGGGGGTGCCGACCCCGTTGCAGGCCATCACGACGACCCGGGCCTTCTGCTCCCGGACCCGGCCCTCCTCATCGTAGTAGACCACGCCCGTTGCCAGGCCGTCCCTGCCGACGGTGACCTCACGCACGCGGCAGCCGGTCTTGAGGACGGCGCCCCCTGCGATGGCCCTGGGCCAGTAGGTGACGTCGGTACTGGCCTTGGCCCCCAGGGGGCAGCCGATCTCGCAGGGACCGCAGTTGTTGCAGGCGGAGCGGCCGTCGTAGGGCCGGGTGAGGATGGCGGTGTCGGAGGGCCACCAGTGCCACCCCAGCTTGTCGAAGCCGCCGGCCATGGTCTCTCCCAGCGTCCCCAGGGGGATGGGCGGGGTCTGCCGGTCTGACTTGGGGGGATAGGCCGTGTCGCCGACCATGCCGGCCACGCCCATCATCCGGTCGTTCAGGTCGAAGTAGGGCTCCAGCTCCTCGTAGGTGACGGGCCAGTCGTCGGCCACGCCGTCCAGGGAGCGCACGCGGAAGTCCGAGGGGTGCATGCGGGGGAAATGGGCGCTCCAGTGGATGGTGCTGCCCCCCACCGCGTTGTACATCAGGGGCGTGATTGGCGACTCGGAATCGTTGACGGGGTAGTCCTCGGGCAGCCGCCTCCCGTTGGGGTCGGGGTTGAAATCGGTGACCCTGTGGGTCTCCCAGTCGTCCAGGAGGGCGGGGTAGGCCCTGGGGTCCTTCCAGGGGCCCTGCTCCAGGCACGTCACGCCTATGCCGGCCTGGGCCAGGCTCCAAGAGAAGGCCGCGCCCGAGGCTCCCGCGCCGATGACCAGCACGTCCGCTACGTCGGCTTTCCGACCCATATGCGCCTCCGCCGGGGTGTCTTGGCACCAGTCTGCGGGAGGATTATACCAAGTTTGGGCTGGCGGGGAGGAGGGGAGTCGGGCCATACCCCTCCCCACTCCTGGGTCCCGGCCTGCGCAGGGCCGACGGCTAGTTTCCCTTTTCTTCCTGGTGTTGAAACTGGCTTTGCCAGGGTTCTGTCGCGGGACGGCCCAACCGCTCAACGATCAACTGGCATATCTCCAAGCCAGGGCGTAGGAGACAACGGAACGGCCCGTTGTTCAGTATCTCCAATCGTATCTGGCCCTCAAACCCCGCATGGATTGTCGGTGCTGTCTGGTGGATGGATATTCCCAGGCGACCGAAGGGGCTACGGCCTTCGACCCGCGCTGCCAACTCACTGGACAGGCGTACAGTCTCCATGGTGTAGGCCAATATGAACTGGCGAGGGTTCAGAGTGAACGAATCCCCAGTCGCCAGAGTCTTGGTGTCTGAGTATTTGGCAATGCCTGCCTCGACATCCATCAGTCGCTCCAGGTCCACTACGGTAGCGAACGCAGGGTCATCCGGCGCCACCGTATAGACGGTGATGGTATGCCCAAGCCGCAGCCCGATGGATGATGTGGAGACGTTAAGCGGGTCAATGGGAGGCGTGAAGCGGAGCTGACCCCACTGATGGCCTCTCGGATCTCCCCATCGCTGAGAACCATCAGGCTCTACACCGGTTGCAAGATTTTCGGGGTGCTGGGTACTCGGAATCTTGGACCTGAGGGCATCGTTTCCCCAGGGACATGGATGACCAGGTCATCTCCAAAATCCCCGATGATCAAGACTTTAAGTCGTTTGCCGGCTTGGTCAATGGAATCGGCCAACGCCACAGGCACGAAGGCCAGGATGTCTTCTTCGCCGATGGAGAAGCGAACCGTGTACTCCGGATGGTCCTGTTCGCGGGAAATCTTTTCGCAAACAAGCCAAGCTGGTTTCGGTGTGTGTCTGAACTCGGGTACCTCCATGCTCACCCTCCCCTGCTGTAGCGTGCGGCAACACTACCGTATCGGTTAGCCGTGCGTCAACTTGCCGATTCCCGTGCTTCACACAGCCGTGTCAGCGGGCCCCGCCCCCGTTCCGCGGCGGCTCTGTTCTGCACGTGCCTCCAGAGTGCGGTCTTGTTGACACCCCGAAAGGGGCGCTGGTACCATTGCGGCACCGCGTCGCCGTGCCTGGGGGCGGTCCGCGCGAGACTGGCACGCCAGACCTGCCCGCCAGACCGGCCTGAAGGAGTGCGTCCATGGCGGACACGACCTCCGACCGCATGTCCAACGAGGAGCTCCAGGACCTACTGATAACCCTGTTCGGCAGGCTCCCCGAGCCGGACCTGACAAGGGAAAACACGGCCCTCCTGTGCATCGACGTCCAGTACATGGACGCCCACCCGGACTACGGCCTGGGCGCCCGGGCCCAGGAGCTGGGGCTGAACGATAAGCTCAGCTACTTCTGGAGCCGCATCGACGAGATGGTGCTGCCCAACATGCAGAGGGTGATGGCGGCGGCCCGGAAGGCGGGGGTCGAGGTGGTCCACGTGCGGGTGGCCTCCCAGACGGCGGACGGGCGGGACAGCACCCTGCGGTACAAGGCCCTGGGCCTGAAGACGCCCCGGGACACCAAGGACGCCCAGTTCCTGCCCGAGGTGGCGCCCGGTGAGGACGAGCTGGTGGTCAGCAAGGTGACCTCCAGCGTGTTCAACTCCACGAACATCGACCGGCTCCTGCGCAACATGGGCATCAAGAACCTGATCATCATGGGTGTGGTCACCAACGGCTGCGTGGAGTCCTCCACCCGCAGCGCGGCGGAGCTGGACTACGGGACCATCGTTGTGGAGGACGCCACGGCGGCCATGGCCCCCCAGCTACACGAGCACTCGATCATCAGCATGAGCTACAAGGACGCTTACATCATGTCCTCGGACGAGGTAGTGAAGAAGCTGGAAGCCCTTTCTTAGTGTACTGTCTCCGAAGTCTGTTGTACCCTCAGGCCCCTCCCCGGGTTATTGAGCCCGCCCTCCCTCCCCGCGCTCCGCGCGGGCAGGGAACCCCCACCCGCTGGTGGACCCCAGTCCAGGCCTCCCCACCCTGGGTCCCGGCCCGCGCCGGAACCACGGGGTGGGGGATGAGGAGGAGCCCGTGCTCGACCTGCTGATACGAGGGGGAAAGGTGGTGTCCCCCGAGACGACCCTGGAGCAGGACGTGGGGGTGCGGGACGGCAAGATCGTCTCGCTGACCGTGCCGGGGGCGGGCCCCACCGGGGCCGCCCGCGTGGTGGACGCCCGGGGGAAGTACGTGCTGCCCGGGGGCATCGACGCCCACGTCCACTTCGGTATACAGTTCCCCGCCTTCAAGATACAGTCCCCCTTCGACGCCAGCCGGGCCGCGGCCTGCGGCGGCACCACGACAATCATCGACTTCGCCTGGCAGCAGCACCCCCACAACACCCTGATGGAGGCGATACAGACCAAGCGGGCCGAGATGGACGAGGCGATGGTCGTGGACTACGGCCTGCACGCCATCATCTCGGGGGACGTGGAGCAGTCGGTAATCGAGGAGGTCCCCAAGGCCATCGAGTACGGCATTCCCACCATCAAGCTGTTCACCTGCTTCCCGGCTGGGCCGGGCTCCGCGGGCTTCATGGTGGAGGACGGCCGTATATGGGGTATATTCCAGCAGCTATCGGCCCACGGGGGCATGGCGGTGCTCCACGTGGAGGACCAGTGCATCATCGAGCAGGCGACGCGGCAGCTCTTCCGGGAGGGCCGCACCGAGGGCAAGTACATCGGCGAGGCCCGGCCGCACCTGGCGGAGGTGGCGGCGTTGAACCGGATGCTGGTGCTGGCCCAGTGGACCAAGACGCCCATCTACTTCGTCCACATGTCCACCAAGGAGGGGGTCGCGGCCATCGCCCAGGCCCGGGCCCAGCGGCGGCCCGTTTACGGCGAGGTGCTGCACCACTACCTGAACTTCACCAACGACGACTACTTCAAGCCCAACGGCCTGATCTACCACAACTACCCGCCGCTGAGGCCCAAGGAGGACCAGGACGCCCTCTGGGCCGGCGCGCTGGAGGGCTCCCTGAACGTGGTGGCGTCCGACGACTTCACGGTGCCCCTGGCGGACAAGCTGCTGGGACAGACGGTGGACAACGTCACGGGGGGCAACAATGGGGTGGAGATACGCCTGCCCATCATGTTCTCCGAGGGGTCTCCAAGGGGCGCATGAGCGTGAACCGGATGGTGGCCCTGACCTCCACCAACCCGGCCAAGGTGTTCGGCATGTATCCGCAGAAGGGCTTCATCGGCCCCGGCGCCGACGCCGACATCGTGGTGGTGGACCCGGACCTGAAGAAGACCATAACCCTGGCCGACCTCCACTCCGCCTGCGACTACACGGTATGGGAGGGGTGGGAGCTGCAGGGGTACCCAGTGATGACCGTCTCCCGGGGCAGCGTGGTGATGGAGGACGGCCGGTTTTTGGGCGCCCGGGGCGCGGGCCGGTTCATCCCACGGGCCCTGGCGCCGGAGGTACTGGCGGGCCCACGGTAACGTAGGGCCCCTTTCCCGGCGGGCGACGGGCGCAGGCGGGACTGGAACATCTCGGGACTGGAACATCTCAAGGAGGAGCCAATGGCCGACACAGCAGACGTAGTGGTCGTGGGAGCCGGGGTCATCGGGGGCGCAGTGGCCTACTACCTGGCCCGGGAGGGGGCGAAGGTCCGGATCCTGGAGCAGGAGGCCATCGGCAGCGGGGCCTCGGCCCACGCCACGGGCTCCATCAGCCTGGTGGGAGCCGAGTTCGTGCCGGGCCCGTCCTTCGAGGAGGCCATGGAGTCGTACCGGATGTTCCCCGACCTGGTCTCCGCCCTGGAGGAGGAGACGGGCATGGACCTGCTGTTCCAGAGGAAGCCGTCCCTCCGGTTGGCGCTGGACGAGGAGGAGGAGCGGCTGATCGAGGACCTGCGGAAGTGGCAGATGGAGCTGCGGCCCACCCGGTGGATAGACGGGGACGAGGTGCGCAGGATCGAGCCGCGGCTGAGCCCCAACATCCAGAAAGCGGCCTACGAGGACGAGTCGTCGCAGCTCGACAGCTACCGGCTCACGCTGGCCCTGGGAAGGGCGGCGGAGGAGCGGGGCGCGGAGATGCAGCTCCGCAAGGTGACGGGCCTCGTCACCGAGGGGGCGCGGGTGACGGGTGTGAAGACATCGGGGGGCGAGCTCCACTGCGGCACGGTGGTGCTGGCGGCCGGGGCGTGGTGCGCAGACTTCGGAAGCGACCTGGGATACACCATCCCGGTGCGCCCCCTGAAGGGGGAGCGGCTGCTGCTCAAGTACGAGGGCGACCCGCTGCCGGTGCTGATCAGCTCACCCAAGCGGGGCCACATGATCAGCCGGCTGGACGGGCTGCTGAGCGTGGGCAGCACCGGCGGCAGGGACTATGACGACCAGTCGCTGTTCCTGGGGGTGGAGTTCGACAGGGTGCCCACCGAGGCGGCGCGGCTGGAGCTTCTCCAGCGGGCCATCGACGTGTTTCCAGTGGTGGAGAGCGCGCAGCTCGTCCAGCAGCTTGCCGGGTCCCGGCCCCTGACCCCCGACCGGATGCCCATCCTGGGCCCGGTGCCGGGCTGGGAGGGGGTTATGCTGGCCACCGGGCACGCCACCAAGGGGATCCACCTGGCGCCGATCACGGGGCGGGTGATCGCCGACTACGTGCTCCGGGGCAAGACGGAGGTGCCGGTGGACATGGACGCCTTCCTGGTGTCCCGCTTCGACGCATCGGACTCCCACGACTACCGGGAGGCGGGCAAGAACGTGGATGAGTAGGGGCGCTCGGCGCGGGGCATTGTAGAACCATTCCCCAGGCACTGCGTCAGGGTGCCGTGACCCCCCCCGGTTAGTGAGCCCACCCTCCCACCCCGCGCTGCGCGCGGGCAAGAAATCCCCCGCCCAGCGGTAGACGGCCAGCGACACTGCACCAGGGTCCCGTGAGCCCCGGTTAGTGAGCCCACCCTCCCACCCCGGGCTGCGCGCGGGCAAGGAATCCCCCGCTCAGCGGTAGACGGCCAGCGACACTGCACCAGGGTCCCGCGACCCCCCGGTTATTGAGCCCACCCTCCCGCCCCGCGCTCCGCGCGGGGAAGGAATCCCCCCGCCCAGCGGTGGGCGGCCACCTACTCAGACCATTCCACCGGAGGCCGTTCCCGCCAAGGTGGGGCATTGCAGGGCGATCCCTAAGACACCGCACTAGGGGCCGGGGGGCAGAGAGTAGGTCGCCGGGGTCTCGGTGAGCTTTCCCTCCCCGGCCAGCTTGGTCAGGTGGGTGAGGACGTTGCGGGCCGCGGGGTCGCGGAGCTCCCGGCGCAGGTTGCGGGGATAGATGTAGTCCATTATGGCCGCCACAGTGTTGTGCCCGTGGCCGACGGCCTCCAGCATCTGCCGCTCCCGCCGCTCCCGGTGGGAGATGTAGGAGCGGATGCGGGGGGTCGCCTCGCGCACGACGGGGCCGTGGCCCGGACAGATGGTCTCGGGCCGGTAGGTTTCCAGCAGGGCGAGGGAGGCCATGTACTCCGCCAAGTCGCGGACGGTGGTGGTGGACGCGCCCAGGATGGTGTCGCCGGTGAACATCACCCGGTCCCCGGGCAGGTAGAAGCACACGTGGTCGTCTTCGTGGCCGGGCGTGAAGAGCGCCCGGAGCCCGGCCCCTCCGCCGGTCCTGACCACCTCCCTGGACCTCAGGGAGGAGACGATGGAGCCGTCGCCGAGGATGCGGGTAAGCCGCTCCCGAAGCCTGGGGTGGCACCTGACCGGGCAGCTGCCCCCCTGTTCCCCGGGGAAGCCACTGAAGTATTCCTGTAGCCGGTCCACGCCGCCGACGTGGTCCGAGTGGCCGTGGGTGACGAGGACGGCGTCTATGGCCGGGCTGCCCAGCTCGGCGTGGAACTCCTGGATGCGGCGGCTCCAGGCCCTGTAGTGCTCGCCGGTGTCGATGACCACCATGGACTCGCCGGGGTCGCCGACGAAGTAGATGTTGGTCCCGCCCGGGTGCATGGCGCCGGGGCCTCTCCTCTCTTCGGAGATGTGCACGCCGTATACGCGGTCAGAGACCTGCATGGGGGGACCGCCTTTCTTTGTTCAGTGAAATTGGTAATGGTCTTGTGAAGGCGACGCAGGGGGAGGAAAACGGGGGATACCCCCCTCACCGTCATTCCGGCCCCCGAGCCGGAATCCAGGAGTTGGGGGTCTTTCTTCGGATGTGGAGAAAGGAGGGCCAGCAGACCTCGGCAGCTGGCTATGCGGTTCCCCTCCCCTGGGTTCCGGCCTGCGTCGGAACGACGGGGTTGGGTGATGCCTCTCCAAGAGAGGGGTACTCCGAGCTATCTTCATGGCACTGAGGGTTGTGCAAGGGTCCGCAGGATTGGGGTGGGAGCTCAGGCGTCCTCGCATTTGCCGCAGAGGCCCCGGGGGGAGAGATGGCGGTTTCGCCACCAGGTGCCGCAGTCCGCGCACTTGGTGTGCCCTTCGGGGTTCTTGCGGAGGCGGGAGGCCATTGGGTAGTCCAGGGAGTGGGAGAGCGCGGCGAGGGTAGAGTGGCTGCGGATGGCCTGGAGGAGGAGGGGCACGGCCGCGCCCTGGCCTTCGCCGGCGGCCTGGGCGAGGTCTTCGATGGTGGCCTGGAGGATGGCGAGGTGGCGATGAATGGACCGGCCGGGGTCCGTGGGCGCGGTGGTATCCTGGGCGATGGCGTTGGGCGCGGCGTCTCCGGCAGGGGGTTGGGCCAACAGGGACTGAAGCCGCTGGGGGTTGAAGCGTTGGGAGTAGCGGCCGTGGCGGAGGGCGTTGGTGTTGCCCGGAGGGGCGCCGGGACGCCTGGGGGGAATTGTTTCGTCGTTGGAACAATTAAGGGTCAATTCGGTCACGGGCGGGAAATCCTCCTGCTCCCCTTTGGGAGCGGCCGCTGGGCGGCCGGGATGGCCAATACCCACCAGTTTGAAGAATGGCTCTCGGGAGTGTCAAGGGAGGCGTGTCAGCCCAGCCCCGGTCAGTGCTCCATCAGGGAGCCGCCGTTGACGTTGATGCACTGGCCGTGGATGTAGGAGGCTGAGGGAGTGCAGAGGAAGGCGATGAGGCCGGCCACGTCCTCGGGGGCGCCGGCGCGCCCCAGGGGGACCTGGGCCGTCAGTCTGCTCCAGGCCTCGCCGCGGCCGACCGGCTCGGTGCGGGAGGTGTCCAGGAGGCCGGGGCAGACGGTGTTGACGTTGACGCGGTGGGGGGCCATCTCCCGGGCGAAGGACATGGTGAAGCCGTGGATGGCCGCGTTGGCGGCGGCGTAGGCGGCGGCGTTGGCAGGGCCGGTCTTGCCGAAGGCCGAGGAGACGTTGACGATCTTGCCGCCCTCGCCCTGGCTGACCAGCTCCCGGGCGACGGCCCTGGAGCAGAGGAAGGCGCCCACGACCTTGACCTCCAGGGCAAGGCGAAAGACCTCCTCGGGCAGCTCGGTGACGGGCGTCCGGTCGGGGCCCCGGGGAGCGACGGCCAGGTTGACCAGGACGTCGACCCGGCCCAGGTGTTCCAGGGTGCGGTCCACCATCTCCTGGACCTGGTCGGCTCGGGTCACGTCCACGGACATGGCCAGGGAGCGACGGCCCAGGTCCCGCACCTCGTCGGCCACGCTGTCGACGCCCCTCCAGCCGGCCTGCCGCTCGCTTTCGGGGAAGGTGGAGGGGTCCCGGGCGGTGCCGGTGACGGTCACGTCGCAGCCCTTGGCGGCCAGGGCCAGGGCCGTGGCGCGGCCGACGCCTCCCATCCTGGAGGCGCCGACGACTATGGCGACCTTGCCGGCCAGCTCACCCACGGTCAGTAGCCGACGGCGTAGGCCTCGCAGCGGGGGTCGGCCCCGCCTCGGAGGACGCCGGTGGCCGGGTCGCGGGTTATGATGCAGTAGAGGGCCGAGCCCTCCCACCAGTCGGGGTACCGTTCGACCACGTGGCCCTTGTTCCCGAGGGCCTCGGTCACGTCGTTGGAGATGCGGCCCTCCATCCTGAGCATTCCCGGCTCGTACTTGGAGGGGGATGAGGAGGAGGGGAAGCTGTAGCTGTAGAAGCGGGGCTCCTCCACGGCCTCCTGGGGGTCTCGGCCGAAATCCAGGACGTTGAGGATGAGCTGGACGGTGCCCTGGGGGATGTGGTCGCCGCCGTGGGCACCCACGGCCATGACGGGCTCCCCGTCCCGGAGGACCAGGGCGGGGGCGGGGGTGAGCCTGGGCCGCTTGCCCGGCTGGACTGAGGAGGGGTGCCCCTCGTCGACCTTGGACTGGTAGCCTCGCAGGGAGAAGGCCAGGCCCGTGCCGGGGATGATGGGGCCGCCGGACTTGGTGCCCTCGCTGGGGGTGCAGGAGAAAACGTTGCCCTCGCGGTCGATGACGGCGAAGTAGGAAGTGCCGCCTCCATGGTCCCCGGCCGTGGAGGAGACGGCCGTGGCCTCGCCGGGCGACCGGGGCTCCCCCTCCAGGACGGCGCGGGAGCGGCGGGGGTCTCCGGCGGGGGGCATGCCCGGCCAGGCGCGGCCGGGGTCGATGAGGGAACGGCGTTGGGCCAGGTACTCCTCGGAGAGCATGGCGTCGATGGGAACGTCGACGAAACGGGGGTCGCCCACGTACTTCTCCCGGTCGGCGAAGGCCAGGTTGAGGGCCTGGCTCACGGTGTGGACGTACTCGGCGGAGTTGTAGCCCATGGAGGCGAGGTCGAACCCCTCCAGCATCTTCAGGGCCTGGGGAGCCGTGGGGCCCTGGCCCCAGGGTCCGGTGCAGTAGACGCGATAGCCCCGGTAGTCGACGGACACTGGGGGCTCGATGGAGACGCGGCAGGTCGCCATGTCCTCCTGGGAGATGAGACCGCCCTGCTCCTGGGAGTAGGCGGCGATCTTCTTCCCCAGCTCTCCCACGTAGACGTAGTCCCGCACGGCCTGGAGGGCCGCCTCACGGCCGCGGCCCCCGTTGGAGGCCTCGACCTCGGCCAGGGTCGCCAGGGTGGCGGCCAGGTCGCGCTGGTAGAACATCTCGCCCCGGCGGGGGGCCGTCCGTTGGGGAGGAACACCTGGGCGGTGGTGGGCCAGGCGTTGTACAGGTCGAAGGCGGTGTGCAGCCTGTCGGACAGGTAGCGGTACATGGGGAACCCGTTGCCCGCCAGGTCGACGGCGGCTGCGGACACGTCGGCGAAGGACATGGTGCCGAAGCGGGAGAGGGCGGTGATCCAGGCGTCGGCCGCCGCGGGGGTAAGGGAGCGGGAGATGCCGGGTGGGATGAGGCCGCCGTGGTTGCGTTCGAAGTAGTCCACCGACGCGGCCTTGGGCCAGACTCCCAGGCCGTCGATGGTGGTCACCTCCCGGCGGTCTGCCAGGTACATGATGGTTGGTGCGACACCGAGGAAGCTGCAGTCGTCCACGTGGACCACGTTGAGGGCGAGGCCCACGGCCACGCCGGCGTCGATGGCGTTGCCGCCCCGGCGCAGGATGTCCAGGCCGGCCATGGCTGCGCTGGGGTGGCTGGCGACGACCATGCCGTTGACGCCCTGCATGAGGGGGCGGTAGCTGGTCATGGTTGTTCCGGGAACGGGCATGACAACCTCCGGGGGGCGGGGGCTCTCGGCAAGGGGCGGCTCACGGGAATTCTAGCCGCGGGCCCGTGGGCAGTCAACTGATTGCCAGGGGCTGTATCCCCGTATTGACGCTAGCCTGCCGCCTAGTGTCTAATGTCCACATAGGCATTGGACGGACTTCAAGTGCTCACGGCAGCGGCATTGGAATACAAGCAACAAGCGCGCGTTTTTTGGGAACAAGCCCAAGAGGAACTGGCGAATGGCGACTTGCTGCAAGCTTCAGAAAAGGGCTGGGGCGCCGCTGCCCAGATGGTCAAAGCCGTAGCAGAATGTCGCGGCTTGCAACACAAGTCGCACAGAGACTTGTTCAAAGTGATCTCCGGACTGGAGAACGACGACCTCAAGGTGCAATTCGCGACGGCCAATACCTTGCATACGAACTTTTACGAAGGTTGGCTGGACCAAGTGCTGGTCGAGAGATACCTGGAAAGCGTGGGCGCGTTCATCCAAGCGCTAGACGACACTGAGTTTGGGGACCATAGTCCATCCCGCGCATGACCCGCCGGACCTGATCAGTAGTTGTCCTTGGGGCCGGCCGCTGCGCCGTACCGATGCTCGTGACGTGGCCTGATGTGGTGATGTGTCCCGCTTCACCATCGTCCAGAAGGTCTCGATGGAGCCGGTGGAGATGCGCCCCTTCTTGAGGTATTCACCTAGTGCATCCTTGTTAAGAGACGACTTCGTCGGTTGTAGATCATGGCCCCCACGCGAGGCGTGGCATCGAAGCGGGATGTAATTCCCAAAAAAGCAGGAGGACCCATGGGCGAGCTGGACGGCAAGGTGGCCATAGTGACCGCGGCGGGCAGGTACCGGGGGATAGGCCGTTGCGCGGCGGTGGCGCTGGCGCGGCTGGGCGCCGACGTGGTGATTACCGGGACGGGCCGCGACCCATCCACCTATCCCGAGGACGAGAAGGAGATGGGGTGGCGGGACATAGAGAGCACGGCGGAGCAGGTGCGGGAGGCGGGGCGCCGCTGCCTGCCCCTGGTGGTGGACGTCACAAGGTCGGACCAGGTGCAGACGATGGTGGACCGGACCCTGGAGGAGTATGGGCGGGTGGACATCCTGGTGAACAACGCCGCGTCTCCCCGGGGAGCGGACCGGGTGGCGGTGGTGGACCTGGACGAGGAGGTGTTCCGCTGGACCATGGAGGTGAAAGTGACGGGGACCTTCCTGTGCAGCCGGGCCGTGGCCAGGGTACTGGCGTCCCAGGGCCAGGGGGGTAAGATCGTCAACATCTCGTCGGTCATTGGGAAGACGGGGCCGCTGAACGCGGCGGCCTACGCCGCGGCCAACTCGGCGGTGCACGGGTTCACCATGTCCTTCGCCCGGGAGATGTCGGCCCACAACGTGAACGTGAACACCATCTGCCCCGGCACCATAGACACGTTCCGCAACGACGCGATGGGCCGGGGAGAGGCGTGGCAGGAGTCGATCAGCCGCATCCCCCTGCAGCGGGCGGGCACGCCCGAGGAGATCGCCGACTGCATCGCCTTCCTGTGCACGGGGAGCGCGTCGTACATCCAGGGGCAGTGCATCAACGTGAACGGCGGCCTGGTGATGGAGCACTAGGGGCGAGTCCGAGGAGCTGTACCGGGCGCTGCGCGGCGGGCCGATCCCCGGTAGTGGGTGAGGGCTACAGGTCCACTGTGACGCCGGCGCCCCGCTCCCGGGCGCTGTCGAGGACCAGGCGGGCCGCCACGGCGTCCTGGACGGCGACGCCGACGGACCTGTAGAGGGTGACCTGGTCCGGGGAGGTGCGGCCGGGCCTGGAGCCCGACACCAGCTCCCCCACCTCGGCGTGGATGTGGTCCTCGGAGACGAGGCCGCCCCTGATGGCGGAGAGCAGGTCGTTGGGCGGCGGCGTGGCCGCCATGACGGCCTGCCGGGACTCGACCACCACCAGGGAGCCCGCCACGGTCTCGTCGTCCAGCTCCCGGCCCCGGGGATTGAGCCCGACGCAGTTGACGTGGGCGCCCGGGGAGAGCCACCGCCACCGGAGCACCGGCTCCAGGGAGTGGGTGGTGGTGCAAACTATGTCGGCGTCCCGGCAGGCCTCCTCGAAGGAGGCGGCCGGGGTGACGGACATGTCCAGCTGCTTGGTGAGGTCGTAGGCCAGGGCAGCCGCCTTCTCGGGGTCGCGACCCGCTATGCGCACCCTTTGAATGTCGCGGACCCGGGGAACGGCCAGGGCGTGGGCCCGGGCCTGGACGCCGGTGCCCAGCACCGCCAACGTCGAGGCGTCGGGCCGGGCCAGCAGCCGGGTGGCCAGGGCCGAGCAGGCCGCGGTCCGGGCGGCGGTGATGTGCTCGCCGTCCATGAGGGCGACGGGAGCGCCGGTGGCTTCGTCGAAGACGGCTATGACGGCGTGGTGGCTGGGCAGCCCGGCGCCGGCGTTGCGCGGGAAGACGGTCACCAGCTTGGTGGCCAGGGTGGCGGAGGAGGGGACGTAGGCGGACATGGACAGGAGCAGGCCGTCGTGGGAGGCCACGTGGGCGCCCACGCGGGAGGGCATGGAGACGGAGCCGATGCTGAGGTCGACCATGCCCTGGGCCACGGCGTCTATCAGGCCGTCGAGGTCCAGCAGGTCTTCGACGGCGGCCCGGTCGAGGACCAGGACCTTCACCGTCGTGTCCCCGCCCTGGATGGATCGCTCATCCGTGTCCTCCGAGAGTAAATTCTTGGTTGAGAGTTGGGCCCTGGGTTGCGACGCTACCACGGATGGCGCGGTTGTACAAGTGCGCTAGCCCCAGTTCTTGGCCTTGGGCAGGGGGTAGGGGGCTTCCATGCTCTCGATGTGGGAGGCGACGACGTTCATGGAGCCCTCGCGCCGTGAGACTGTGCCGCGCACCTTCAGCACTGGCTCCCTTATCACCAAGCGGTAGCGTTCGAAGACGTCCGGCCATACTATCAGGGGGACGTGGCCGAACTCGTCCTCCAGAGTGATGAACACGGCCCTGGCGCTGGGGTGCTGTCTGCGAATGACGAGGCCCGCGACGGTGACGCGCGCGCCTTCCTCCGTCTCCACCGCCTGGTCGCTGGGCAGCACCTCCGGTCCGACGTGGGGCCTCAGGTAGGCCATGAAGTGGCCCGCGGGGTGCAGGCCCATGGTCCGGTACTCGGCCAGCATCGCCTCCCACCCGCCCAGGGGCGGCAGGTCGGCCATGTCCTGGTCCACGGATAGGGGGAGGGCGAGCTGGGAGCCGGCGGGCCGGTACCTCAACCCCACCTCCCACAGGGCTGACCTGCGGTCGGGGACGAGGGAGTCGAATGCGCCGGACATGACCAGGCCCTCCAGGGCCTCTCGCCGGAGGCCGGTGCGGGTCATGGCGTCGGCCAGGCTGTCGAAGGGCCCCCGGCGCCGGCGGGCCTGGAGCACGGCGCCGGCGCCCGACTCCCCCAGCCCCTTTACGCCGAGGAGGCCCAGCAGGAGCGCGTCGCCTGCGATGGTGCACTCGGCCAGGCTCTCGTTCACGTCGGGGTTCAGGACGGCTATTCCGTGGCGCTTGGCGTCCTCCTTCAGAGTCTCCAGGTTGTAGAACCCCATGGGCTGCTGGTTGAAGATGGCGACGAAGAACTCCAGGGGGTAGTAGAACTTCATCCAGGCCATCTGGTAGGCCGTTACGCCGAAGGCGAAGGCGTGGGACTCGGGGAACATGTACTGGCCCGAGAACTTCCCGAATATCTTGCGGACGACGTGCTCGGGGACGTTTCTTTCGGCCGCTCCCCTGGCGAACTTCTCCCAGTACATCCGGACCTGGGCCCCGTTGTTGTTCCGCCCGAAGGTGCGGCGGAGGTCGTCGGCCTCCCTGGGGCTGAAGCCCGCGACGTCCATGGCAAGCTGGTTGACCTGGTCCTGGAACAGGATTATTCCCAGGGTCCTTGCCAGGGCGCGCTCCTCCAGGGGGTGGTCGAAGCTCCAGGGCGCTCCGTAGGCGTGCCTCCGCACGAACTCGCTGACGCCGTTGTTGGCCCCGACGCCGGGCCTGACTGCCGCCACCTCGTAGGCCATCTCGGTGAGGTTGCGGGGCTTGATGCGGTTGACGGTCTGCATCTGGGCCGCCGACTCCACCTGGAAGATGCCTATGGTGTCGGCCCTGTGGATGGAGTCGTAGACCTTGGGGTCCTCGAAGTCGATGCGGGACAGGTCCACCGAGCGGCCGGTGCGGTCCTCGATGAGGCCGAGGGCCTCCTGCATCTGGGAGAGGGCGCCCAGGGCGAGGAAGTCTATCTTGACGAAGCCGGCGTCGTCTATGCTGTCCCTGTCCCAGTGGCAAATGTAGCGGCCGTCTATGGCCCCCGGCTGGACGGGCACCATGTCTATGAGGGGTGAGGAGCCTATCACCATGCCCCCCGGGTGCTGGGCCAGGTACTTGGGGAAGCCCTCGAGCTGGCCGGACATGTCCAGCAGGTCTCTCCATACGGGGGCGTCCACCTTGTGCCGGAAGTCGGAGAGGAGCTGCATCTCGGACCTGAGGCTCTCGGCGTGCCGGGTATCGACCCGTTTGGCCAGCTTGTCCACGTCCTCGGAGGGGAGGCCCAGGGCCTTGCCGAGGTCGCGGAGGGCGCCCTTCATCTTGTAGGTGCTGATCATGCCCGTGAGGGCGGCGTGGTCCCAGCCCCACTTTTCGTGCACCCGCTTGATGAGCTCCTCCCTGATGTCCCGGGGGAAGTCCAGGTCTATGTCGGGCACCGCTCCTATCTCGTCGTTCAGGAAGCGGTCCAGGGAGAGGTCGAACTCCAGGGGGTCTATGTGGGAGAGGCCGATGAGGTAGCCCACCAGCATGGCCACCGATGAGCCCCTGCCCCTGCCGGGGGGCCTCTCCTCGACGGGCACCTCCCGGTCCCCTATGCCCAGGTCGGCCATCACCTGGTGGGCTATACCGATGATGTCGTGGTAGATGAGGAAGAAGCCGGCGAGGTTGTGCCTCCGGACCAGGCGGAACTCCTCTTCCAGCCGCTCCAGGACCCTGGATGTCATGGGACGGTACTTGCGCTCGGCCGCCTCGCGGCAGAGCTTTTCCAGGTAGCTCTGGGGGGTGTGGCCGTGGGGCACCGGGTAGTCTGGGAACTCGTAGCCCAGGTTCCGGGTCAGGTGGAAGGTGCACCGTTCTGCTATCTCCCCGGAGGTCCGGATAGCCTCCGGCACGTCCTGGAACAGGCGCTCCATGTCCGCGGGGGACTTGAGGTGGAAGTTGGAGTTGGGGCGGCGCTCCCTGTGGCTCTCCTCCAGGGTCTTCCTGTGGCGTATGGCCACCAGGGCGTCCTGAAGCCGGTGCCGTTGGGGAACGTGGTAGTGGACGTTGTTGGTGGCCACCACCGGGACTCCCATCCGGCGGGCCAGCCGGTGCAGGAGCCTGTTTCGCCGGGTGTCGCCGTGGACCAGGTTCTGCTGGAGCTCGACGAACACGTTGGCCGTCCCGAAGACCTCCAGGTATCCCCGTAGCTCCTCCTGCGCCTCTTTCCACCGGCCGTCGACCAGCAGGGAGGGCACCCTGCCCCTGGGGCAGCCGGTGAGCAGTATGAGCCCCTCGGCGTGGCCGGCAAGGCGCCTGGGGTCGAGGGCCGGGTCGCGGCGGCCGCCGGCGATCCGTGAGTAGGTGACGAGTCTGCACAGGTTGCCGTATCCCTTGCGGGTCTCGACCAGGAGGGTCAGGTGGGAGCCGTCCGCGAGGGTGACCTCCGCGCCGGTGATGGGCTGTATGTCGAGGCTGGCGGCGATGCGGGCAAACTGCATGGCCCCGCACAGGTTGTCGTGGTCCGTGAGGGCCAGGGCGGGGTAGCCCAGCTCCCTGGCCCGCATGAGAAGCTCCTCCAGGGAGGAGGCGCCCTCCTGGAAGGAGTAGTTGCTGTGGCAGTGGAGCTCGGTGTACATGACGTCCGGGACCGGGCAGGGCCGCTACCTATGCCCGCTGCCTGTACCAGCGGCCGGTCAGGATGTCGCGAAAGAGGGTCATACCGGGCCCGTCCTCGGTGGCGACCCTGTAGTACCGCCTGGAGATGGGGGCGCTCCTCCACCACTCGTCGGCCAGCTCCCACACGTCCTCCACTGAGGCTATCTTCAGCCACCGGCGGCCCACGAGCACGGCGAGGGGCTCCCGGCGGCAGTCTTCCTCGACGGTAAGGGGGTCGGGGAGGTTCAGGGCTCGAATTGGACCAGGGCCAGCCGTCTTTCCGGAATTCTCGACCACGGCTCCAGCTCCATTACCTTGTATACGGGGGTTTGGTGCGCAGGCGCGCCTCGAGCTGCCTCATGGTCTCCCGAAGCTGCTCCCGCTTTCGGACGTCGGGCAGGAGGCTGGACTGTATGCCCGAGTCTCCCGTGACCCCCGAGACGGTCAGGCGGAGGTCCTCCAGGGGACCGGGAAGCCGGACCGTCTCCAGCCAGCTTTCGATGGTGGAAAGGGCCCTGTCCCCGGCGCCGACGGGGTTCTTGAAGGCGAAGGTCTTTCTCCACGGAGGCCTGTTCATGACCCTGCCCTCGACGAACATCGAGCGGACGTAGCGGCCCCGGACGACGGGGTGGGCGAAGACCCTGGCCAGGAGCATCTCAGCGGCCGGCAACAGGGCGGAAAGGGTCGTGGCGGGGGAGGGGAATGTCACCGACTCGCTCACCACGTCCTCCCGGCGCACGGCGTCGAGCCGGCTGCGGTCGATGCCGTTGGACAGCTCCCAGGCGACTCTGCCTTCGGGGCCAAGCTGGGCCTGGAGGGCGCCGACGTGCAGGGAAGCCACCTGCCCCATGGTGTGAAGGCCGAAGCCGTGGAGCCGCGTCCTGCTGTCCCAGCCTATGGGGAGGAGGTCCACCGTGACGTCCTTCAGGAAGTCCGCCGCGTCCTCGGGGACTTTGGTCACCTGTCCATCCCGGCCCGTCACGGCGGCCACGTATGCCGGGTACTTCGCCCCGGCCAGGCCGATGCGGGGGCCGTACCCTTCGGGCATCCCGTTCAACAGGGCGGTCATGGTGCGGGCCTCGCCGCCGTAGATGTCCTCGAGCCCGTGAACGCCCACGTATGCGCGGCCCAGGTCCGCTCTCTCGACCAGGGGGCTTCGCTGCAGCAGCGAGTCCACGATCCTGTCGAACACCGCGTGGTAGTAGGGCTGGTCCGCCTCGATGAGGGCGGCATTCTTGCACCGGGAGACGGCCTCCTGGAGGGGCATGCCGGCCGCGGCTCCCACCTCGGGGGAGGAGTCCAGCACGCGGGGGCCGCGGCCCGAATCGGCGAACACGATTGCCGGCCCGCCCCCGAGCTCGGCGTGCCGTTTCATCTCGGCCTTGAGGGGGAGGTGGGTTATCAGCGCGCAGGCGATCTTGGCGGTCATTTTGGGAGTCGGGTGCAGCGGCATTAGAAACGTACATAAGTTCTAATGCCAATGGCCGGGAATGTCAAGGGGCGTTTGCCCGATGGGGGAGGGGCGCTTCCAGGCGGAGACGTGAAGGGGAAGTCCACGCCCCCACTCCTGGATTCCGGCCTTCGCCGGAAAGACGGGAGGGAGGGCTCCTCGCCTATGCCGTCCGTCGTGTCATGCCGCCGCGCATGCCTGGAATGGCGCGCGGCGTGCTTGGAAAGGGGTGTTGCCGGTGGCCTCGGGCCCTACGTCCCCTGGCGGGAGCGGCCGTTGTTCTGGGGGGTCTGGGGTGTGGCGGCCTCGCTGGGACCCTTCAGCTCGATGAGTATCTGGTTGTGGGGGATGTCGTTGACATTGGTGATCACGTGCTCGACGCCGTCGCCTACGGCCGTGTACTGCACGTAGTGCTTGTCGTACTCTCGCGTCTCCTCCCCCCGGCCGGCGCGTTTGGAGTGTATCTTGCTTGGGGTGGTGTAGCAGTAGACGTAGTCGTGGTCGTGCCTGTGGTACTCGCACGACTCCCCGGGCTGAAGGGTCATGCTCCAGACCCGGATGCGGTCGTTCTCGAAGAGCAGCTCGTCTCCCACGTTCCTGGACACCTCGCCGTGAGTGGTCGCCATGGCAGCCTCCTCCGTATGGCCAACGTATTCGGGTGCGGGCCGGGCGCGTCCGCGCGTCCATCCATGGGCCCCGACGCTGGGATGGTACCGGGAGTGCCGGAGGGTGTCAACTTGCTTGACATCCCTGGGCATCTAGCCTACCGTGTTAGTGACACGTACCATGAGCGTCCAACGTGTCTGATTGGTGGCAGGGGAGCCGCCCCGCCCCTCTGAGCGAATGAACCGGCTATGGCTACGTTAGAACACCCGATCACCCGCTCCGAGCTTCAAGAGGAGCTTCAGCAACTCCGCAGTGAGATTCGCGGGGAGCTTCAGGAGCTCCGCGAGGATTTTCGAAGGGAGCTAGGACAGCTTCGCGAGGAGTTTCGGGACCACTACGCCACGAAGGCCGATCTGGCACAACTGGAGACCCGTCTAACCAAGTGGATGATCGGCCTGATGGCCGGGTCGATTGCCATCGCGTCCACCATCGCTCTCCTGGTGCAGAGGCTTGCCGGCTAGGAGCCGCACGGCCGACAGGACCTAGACGCACCCCTCAGCGCTACCTTGCCTTCCAGCGTGAAGCGCTTTCCCGTCACGTCTCTCTCATTGTGCGTAACGGCCTGGGTTGGATTCTACCAGGGTCGTTAGCCCATGGGTCCCGTGCTGGAACCGTGGGCGCCGGTGGTACAATGGTCGAAAGTCTTGCGGAAGGCGGTGTGCCATGACATCCAACGTAGTGCTCTCCAGCCAGGACTACCGGGTCGTGGGCACGCGGCCCATACGCCACGACGGGGCGGACAAGGTGGCCGGCCGGGCGCGGTACGCCGCCGACGTGGCCCTGCCCGGTCTTCTCCACGGCAAGATACTGCGAAGCCCCCACGCCCACGCGCGGATCAAGTCCATCGACGCCAGGCGGGCCCTGGCGCTGAAGGGCGTGAGGGCGGTCGTGACGGCCGCCGACCTGCCGGAGACCTCGGCCAGCCTGGCGGACCTGGAGGAGGGGGCCATGGTGAACTACGGCTTCTACAGCCGCAACGTGATGGCCCGGGAGAAGGCCCTGTACCGCGGCCACGCGGTGGCGGCGGTGGCCGCCGTCGACCCGCAGACGGCCGAGGAGGCGTTGGGCCTGCTGGACGTGGAGTACGAGGTGCTCCCGCCGGTGCTGAACGCCCGGGACGCCATGGCCGAGGGCGCCCCCATCCTCCACGAGAGGCTCCTGACCATGTCCAGCCCGGCCTTCCGGGTAGGCGGATACGGCGACGAGGACACGCCCGAGGGCACCAACGTGGCGAACCACTTCGAGTTCAGGCTGGGGGACCCGGAGGAGGGGTTCCGGCAGGCCGACGTGGTCGTGGAGCGGGAGTACCACACCAGGCCCGTGCACCAGGGATACATAGAGCCCCACTCGGCCACGGCCAGGTGGAGCAGTGACGGCACGGTGACCATCTGGACCAGCAGCCAGGGCCACTTTGCCCTGCGGGACCACACGGCCACCATCATGGGCCTGCCCGTGTCCAAGGTGACGATCATCCCCATGGAGATCGGCGGCGGGTTCGGGGGGAAGGGCCAGGGGGGCTGCTACATCGAGCCCGTGGTCGCCGCCCTCTCCCGGAAGACGGCCCAGCCGGTGAAGCTGACCATGAGCCGGGCGGAGGTGTTCGAGGGGACGGGCCCCACCTCGGCCAGCCACATCCGGGTGAAGATGGGGGCGACGCGTGAGGGCCGGATCACGGCGGCGGAGGCCAGCCTGACCTACGAGGCGGGGGCCTTCCCGGGCTCGCCGGCGCCCTCGGGCTGCCGGACTATATTCGGCCCCTACGACGTGGACAACGTGTACATCGAGGGGTACGACGTGGTGGTCAACACCCAGAAGGCCGCCGCCTACCGGGCGCCCGGGTCTCCCGCGGCCGCCTTCGCCGCCGAGACGGTGGTGGACGAGCTGTGCCGGGAGCTGAAGATGGACCCCATAGAATTCCGCTTGCTGAATGCCTCCAGGGAGGGGACCAGGCAGGCGGCGGGCCCGGCCTTCCGGCGCATCGGCAACGTCGAGATGCTCCAGGCCGCCAAGGACCACCCCCACTCGTCGGCCCCACTGGAGGGGCCGAACCGCGGGCGGGGAGTGGCCAACGGAGCCTGGTTCAACGGGACGGGGCCGGCAAGCGCCATCGCCGGGGTGAACGCCGACGGCACCGTGAGCCTGGTGGAGGGGTCCCCGGACATCGGGGGGAGCCGGGCCGTCGCCGCCATGCACCTGGCCGAGGCGCTGGGCATCGCCCCCGAGGACGTGACGCCCACCATCGCGGACACCGATTCCATCGGGTACAGCTCCGGGGCCGGCGGGAGCGGCGTGACCTTCAAGACGGGGAGGGCCTGCTACGAGGCCGCCCTGGACGTCCGGCGTCAGATGATAGAGCGGGCGGCGGCCATCTGGGACGTGTCCCCGGAGGACGTGGACTACGTGGACGCGGTCCTGAGGCACAGGTCGGACCCGGAGCTGAGCATGACCTTCAAGGAGGTGGCCGCCCAGCTCAACTCCACGGGAGGGCCCATCGTGGGACGGGCCACGGTCAACCCCGCGGGGGTCGGGCCGGCCTTCGCCTTCCACATGGTGGACGTGGAGGTGGACCCGGAGACGGGCAAGGTGGACATCCTGCGCTATACGGCCCTCCAGGACGTGGGCAAGGCGGTCCACCCGGGCTACGTGGAGGGGCAGATGCAGGGTGGAGCCGTGCAGGGCATCGGCTGGGCGTTGAACGAGGAGTACATCTTCAACGCCGATGGCAGGATGATGAACCCCAACTTCCTGGACTATCGGATGCCCATAAGTCTGGACCTGCCCATGATCGACACGGTTATAGTGGAGGTGGCCAATCCGGGCCACCCGTACGGTGTCCGCGGGGTGGGGGAGGTGTGCATCGTGCCCCCGATGGCGGCCGTGGCCAACGCCATCCACGACGCGGTGGGGGTCCGCATGACGGAGCTCCCCATGAGCCCGGCGAGGGTGCTGGAGGCCCTTTGGGAGAGGGGGGAGTAGGCCCGGCGGCGGCTTCCCGCCCGACCTGTCATGCCATGAATGCGCTTGCAGCACCCCTCTCCGTCATTCCCGCGTAAGCGGGAATCCACGTCCACCCCACGCCTGGGTCCCGGCCTTCGCCGGGACGACGAGTCCGGTGGTGCCGAAGAGGGCCCCGCCAGCCTTTGCACGGCCGGACGGCGGGTGTATAGTTAGTAGTGGGTAGCTACCAACTGGAGGGTGATGTCCCCATGATGTCGCCAGGACCGGGGAACGACTTTCTCATCCAACGGCTCAAGCAGCTCCGCAAGGAGAAGGAGAGTGACGTGCGGCCCCGGAGCAGGCGCCACATCGGGCCGTTCGGAGGGGAGACGTCTTTTGCCCTCCTGGGAATCGTAGGCATCGGCTGCGCCATCGTACTGGTACTCGTGGAGTATCTGCTCTAGCAAAGGGGCGCCCTCCTGGGAATCGTGGGCATCGGCTGCGCCATCGTGCTGGTGGTCGTGGAGTACCTGCTCTAGCAAAGGGGTTTTAGCGAAGGAGGCGTCTCGGCATGACCAGCGGCACGACTGACGTGAAGGGTCTGGTGCGGGACCATTACGGGGAGAGGGCCCGGCGGGCCTCGGCGGGACCGACTTCCGAGACGTGCTGCGGGCCCTCGGCCGTCTACTCTCCCCTGGAGCTGGAGGGCCTGCCTCCGACTGTGACCGCCGCCTCGGCGGGATGCGGCAACCCCACGGCCCTCGCCGACATAAGCGAAGGGGAGGTCGTGCTGGACCTGGGGAGCGGCGGGGGAATAGACTGCTTCATCGCCTCCAGGCAAACGGGAGAGTCCGGGCGGGTCCTCGGCGTGGACATGACCCTGGACATGGTCCGGCTGGCCAAGGGCAACGCCCGGAAGCTGGGTGTCTCCAACGTCGACTTCGTGCTGGGAGAGCTGGAGCACCTGCCCCTGCCTCCGGCATCGGTGGACGTGCTCCTCTCCAACTGCGTGATAAACCTGTCCACGGACAAGGACGCGGTGTTCCGGGAGGCGTTCCGGGTGCTGAAGCCGGGCGGGCGGCTCCACGTCTCGGACATCGTCCTGGACCGGGAGCTGCCCGAGGAGGTGCGGCGTGATGCCGAGCAGCTCGTGGGCTGCATAGCCGGCGCCGACCTCCACGAGGTGTACCTGGAGCGCATGCGGCGGGCCGGGTTCACCGGCGTGACCACTCGGGAGGCCGTCGCCCACCGTCCCGGCGACGTGACCGGCGTGGTGAGCGCCAAGGTGGAGGCCACCCGGCCTCCGGACCGGTAAGCGGCCGGTCCGGAGCGGGCGCCGGGGGCCGTCTCCCGTTTTCCTAGCTTGCGGCGCCGACGGGGGCGTCGAGGGCGTCCAGGCCCCTTCTCACCGTCCCCAGGATGGATGTCATCTCGGTCTCGAGGCGTCGCAGGGTCTGCAAGACGTAGGCGTCGGCCTCGTTCCTGTTCCGCTGGGCCTCGGTGGCGGCCTGGTTGGTCATGCGAGTGGCCTTGCGCTCGGCCTCCTCTTCCAGCTCGGCGGCGTGTCGCCGCGCCGTGGCCAGCACGTCGCTCTGGTCCACCCTGTTCCTGAACTCCGCCTCGGCCTGGGACTTGGTGCGCTTGGCGTCGATCTGGGCCTGGCTGAGGATGTTGTCCTTCCTCTCGATGACCTCCTGGGCGGCGCGAAGGTCCTGGGGTATGGCCAGGCGCAGCTGCTCGATCACCTCCATGAGCCTGTCGTCGTCCACCAGCCTGTTCCTCGTACCGGGCATCACCCGACTGGTCGTTACCAAGGCCTCCAGCCTGTCGATAATATTGAGTATGTCCATGGGTCCCTCCCTCCTAATAATAGCTCGGGCCTAATAATAGTCCGGGCCTATAATGATTCGGGCCGCTGCTCCTGCGACCTCATTTTGCGCTGGACCGCATCCATAACGTGGACGGGCACCAGGCCGGCGGGGTCTCCGCCCAACCCGATGACCTCCTTGATCAGACTGGAGCTCACGTACTGGTATGGCAGGCTTGCCATCATGCACACCATCTCCACGTCCGGCGCCAGCTTCTTGTTCATGTAGGCCATCTCGAACTCGTACTCGAAGTCCGACCCGCTGCGAAGGCCCCGGACGATGACGCCCGCGCCGATCCGTCTCGCGGCTTCGACGACGAGGCCGGTGAACCGGGTGACCTCGACGTTGGGGAGCTGCTTCACGGACTGGAGGAGCAGGTCCACCCGCTCGTCGGTGCCGAAGAGCAGCTTCTTGGAGGGCGTGTCGTACACCGCCACCACCACGCGGCTGAAGATGGCCGCGGCCCGGGATGCGATGTCCACGTGGCCCTCGGTCACGGGATCGAAGGAGCCCGGGTAGATGGCCGTTACCACGGGCCGTCTCCCTTCTCGAAGAAGTCCACGGCGCTGTCGCCGTAGGGGTAGCTGCGGGTCCTGGTCAGGTCCTGGTACGCGCTCTGCAGAGAGGTCCTCTTGGAGTGGCCGACCACCACCCGGGCGCCCGTTTCCAGCAGGGTCGAGCGTGCCAGCCCCTCCACCACGTCGTCCAGGGACGCCAGCTTGTACGGGGGGTCCATGAGCACGAGCTGGTAGGGCCCCTCCAGCACCCCCATGGCCCTGGCCGCGGACATGCAGTGAACGCCGGCCTGCCGGGCGAACCCGGTGGAGGCGACGTTCTGGCGAAGGACCGCGCACTGGCGGGGATGGCGTTCCACGAAGTCGGCCCAGACCGCGCCCCGGCTGAGGGCCTCGATGCCCAGGGAGCCGGTGCCCGCGTAAAGGTCCAGGGCCCGGACGTCTAGGGAGTCCAGGGGTCCCAGGGCATTGAAGATGCCGCTACGCACCAGCTCGGAGGTGGGGCGCACCCCCGACACCGCCGGCCCCCTGAGCCTGGCCCCCCTGGCGATACCACCTATCACACGCATGATTTGACGGTGGATTATACAGAGGGGCTCCTCGGGCAGTAAAGCAAATAATCAACCGGAGTTTGAGCCTTTTCTAAGACTTTGGTCGGTGGGGTCGGTCGGTGGTGGGCATGTCCGCGAGGTCCGAAGGACGGCCGGGTAGGGGTGGCTGGTCCACCCCGGCTTCTGCGACGGTGGCTACGGGGGCGCGACGTCGTGTCCAGGAGGAAGCCCCTCATTCATTGCCCCAGCCGGCCTCATCCCCGTCGGCGAAGGGAATCTTGTGATGGGACTCCACGTGGCGGTCGGGAATCTCGAGGTTAGTCCCTCGCGGCAGGTTCTCGACCAGCCACCGGCCCAGGGGAATGGGCTCCGGCGACCGGGCTAGCCATACACTCTCCGGCACGACGACGAAGGACTTCCGGGCTCCGATGCGCTGCGGCCCTTCCTCCTCGGCAAGGCGCAGGACAGCCTGGCCTTGGCCTCGGCTACGGTCCAGACGCGTCCGACCCTGGCCTCATTCACGGAGAGTCTCCCTCATGAGTCTGTATGGTCTGTTGTAGACTACTTCGATGTGCTGTTCAATGTGGGCTCTCGGGCGATTCGGTCGGAGTGGGGCGCGTCGGGGGCGATGTCGGGGCCGTGGGCTGCGGCCCAGCCGAGGCCGGGCAGCCAGGCTAGGGAAGCCTGTTCGACGTCGGCGTCGGTCAGGATGGTCATGGGCTACTCTTTAAGGACCTGTGGTTCCCAACTGTCCACTTCGACAATCTTCAGCCTATTCCTCTCAAAATACATCCTCAGATTTTGGGCATACTGTTCTTCCGGTTCCACTTTAACAACCCTTGATAGCTCGTGGCCCGACCTAGTCAAAGCTACACCAGATAACCTAAATTCCTTACCTCGAATGCCTGCATCGTTAGCAATTAGAATCCAGTATCTGTTTTGGAAACGGAAGGGGATATGCATCCACCCCGTGTTCGATATTTCAAGTCCAATAGCTACTTGAATGTCTCTCCATGAGTTGTAATCAGAGATTATGAGTCCGAATTCATTAAGCACGTTGAGATCACCGAAGGTTACACCATAATCTCGGAGTGCATTGTCTGGTGCATTACCGCCTAGTGACGGGACTCTGCCCTCAAGGGTATCGTTTTCACTTCCTGTTCCGAGGAATACACAAAGAGAGCAGAGTTTTCCAAAGAGACTTGCAGTTGTTCTATCAAGGTTCTTCAAGAGCTCCAGGGTCTTGATTGATGTGCTCCCAGGTCGTTCGACTTCGCCCGCCAACACCTTCGACCAAAGCCGTTGCATCTCTTCAGAAGATACATCTTGTACATCGTTGAAGAATCGCGCTGTCCAATCGTGATCAACTTCGTGGTCTTGGACCTCCCCATCTCCAAGCTCCTGTGCGGCCTGCGCAACCACAGCTCCGATGTTGGCTTGGCGCTTCTCCTCCTGAAATTGCACTCTTTGCTCTATGAGCTCTCCTATTGTGACTTCTCCTTGAAGTGCTGCTTGAGGAGAAATCAGCTTTGATCGCGCCTCCGCCTGCGCCGCAGCAACAATCTGCATGGACGTTGCGCGACGCTCGGTCACGATTCGCTGTGCCTCCACCTCTCCTTCAGCAGCTATGGCTCTTACCTTAGCGTCACGTCGTGCTACCATGCGAGAGAAGAAGAAGCTCGCCGTGCTACCTATGCCACTCGCGGTATAGTCAACAAGTTTCTCGATAGCACGCACATTTACGTTAATCTCCATCATGTAACCTCCCCTACTTTCACCTCCCCCGACACCAACCCCGGCAGCAACGCATCACGCTGGGCGGCTAGCTTCCTGGATTCCCCAGTGAGTTGTTCTTGCCTAACGCGAGCTGTATTGGCGGTGGCACTAAAGGCATCTTTGAAGGCTCTTTCTTGCCATGTGCCTCTGGCCGTTGTATCTATGCCCGCCCCTTGCCGTAGCACGGCGTGGTCCCTCTCAGCCATGGACGCCATCGCTACTCCTCGTCGTCGTGCCACGGGCGGCGAAGAAACAGCGTCCGCGCTGTCTCGCAGCCGATCTGATCGTCGCTGGACAGCACCTGCTCGTGGCGGCCGTAGTACCACGCCGAGCTAACGTTCAGGGTCGCCTCCCCCGCGACGACGCAGCCAACCTCCGGGTCGTCGTAACCCTCCTCGTAACCCTGCACTATAATGCGCAGGTCGGGCGGGTAGTTCGCCAATAGCTGTATCAACTCATCAACGGTCATTGGTTTCTCTCACAGAAAGTTTGCCGCGGCTCAATCTACACCGCCACATTCACTTGATACACCACGTCGGCGTCCCGGGGCGCGTCCCGTCCTTCGTCTCTAAGTACGTCCAGGTACAGTTCGATGGCCTCCCTTACGTTTCCCAAGGCTTCGTCAACCGTTTCACCCTGGGAGTAGCAGCCGGGCAGCGCCGGGACCTCCACCCAGAATCCCCCTTCTTCGGCTTGATGAACTACAACCGAGTACTCCATAGCTTCACCTCACAAAAGCTCTTCAAACTCCTCTGGTGTTAGGCCTGCCCTCTCTATGGCATCCAGCAGTATGCCTATCTTCAGTGTCCTCCTGTGCACTGGCAATACAATCATATTTCCGTTGCTGTGCTTGAGGACATGATGACTTCCACGAACCCGCACAGTCTCATATCCCATACGATGGAACGCCCTGATCGCGCGCTGCGCTCCGACGTTTCGTAGCCTTCTCCCTCCCGTGCTCATAGGAGACTTGCTTTGGATCCATCAAGGCAGCCCGGCCAGTGGATGGCAGGAATCATGCTGCACCCTCTGTCTGCCCTGAACCAAACCCAAGCCGGGCCAGGCTTGCCTCTATCTCAGGCGCCGGGTCTCGGCCTGCTGCGCCCTCCACTGGGCGGAGAGGTGGGCCATCTTCTCCTCGAATGGCTCCCCGTCGTCCTCCAGGCCCTCACCCTGGCCCTCTCCCGCCGGGAGAGGGGAGTCTTCAGTACGGCCGCGCCAGGCGTGGTAGGCACCGGTGACGTGGGCGTCCCCCTATCTTCAAGCATATGCCCCCAGGCATGTGCGGTCAATGCAGATGGGGCGACGCCGCTCCTTGCGCCGGGGTGTCGCGTGGCCTAGGATAGCGAGGTAGCCGGGAGTCGGGTCCGGTCATCAACCAGAGTCAATGGGCGAGGTGAACGTGAGCATGGTCAGGTCGGTCATTGCGGCGGTCGTGGTCATCGCGGCCGCCCTGGCGTGCGGCGGGGGCGCCGATGCCGTCAGGATGGGGACGGAGGGGGCCTATCCCCCCTACAACTTCATCAACGAGAGAGGCGAGGTGGACGGCTTCGAGCGGGAGCTGGGCGACGAGCTGTGCCGGCGGGCCGAGCTCGAGTGCACCTGGGTGACCAACGAGTGGGACACCATCATACCCAACCTGCAGGCGGACAGCTACGACACGATCCTCGCGGGCATGAGCATCACCGAGGAGCGGGACGAGGTCATCGACTTCACCCAGCCGTACGTCCCGCCCAGCCCGTCGGTCTACCTGGCCCTAGTCGGGGCCGGGGCGGAGGTGGCCGAGGGCAGGGTGGCGGCCCAGGTGGCCACCGTCCAGGCGGCGCACCTGTCCGAGTCCGGCGCGGACCTCGTGGAGTACGAGCTGGCCCCGGAGGTGGTCTCGGCTGTCCTGAGCGGCGAGGCCGACGCCGCGCTGGTGGACCTGGAGTTCGCCCAGGAGAGCATGGAGGAGAGCGGAGGGAGGCTGGCCCTGACCGGCCCCACGGTGGCGCTGGACGCCGGCATCGGCGTCGGCGTCCGGGAGGACGACGGCGGGCTGAGGGACAAGCTGGACGAGGCCATCGGCGCGATGAAGGATGACGGCTCGCTGAACGACCTCATCCGGAAGTGGTTCGGCGCCGACGCGGAGACCTTCTGACGGGTTGCGGTCAGCCGGGGGAGGCGCCGAACAGCGCGGCGATGCGTCCCCGCCGGAGCAGGCCCGGTATCGTGTCGTTGAATATGGTGTAGACGATGGGCACGACGATGAGGGTCAGGGCGGTGGAGCTTGCCAGCCCGCCTATGACCACCGTCGCCATCTCCGCGCCGATTATGCCGCCGTCGGCGGCCGGGGCAGCCGCCAGGGGCAGCAGGGCGAAGCTGGTCGTCAGGGCTGTCATCAGGATGGGGCGCAGTCGGACGCGCCCCCCGGTCACCAGCGCCTCGTACACGGACATCCCCCTTGCCCTCAGCTGCTCGACGAAGGCTATGAGGACGATGGCGTTGGTCACCACGATGCCGATGAGGAGCAGGACGCCCATCATCGCCGGCAGCCCCAGGGTCCGGCCGGTTATGGCCAGGGCTATGAGGGCGCCGATGAGGGCCAAGGGCAGGCTGGTGACGATGACCAGGGGGTTGCGCAGGGACCCGAGGAAGGCCACCATCACTAGGTACACCAGCACGATGCCCACGCCCATGGACACGAAGATGGCCTGAAAGCCCTCGGCGATGTCGGCGAAGACGCCGCCGCTGGAGACCTCCACCCCCGGCGGCACCGAGAGGTCGGCGATCCGCTCGTCCACCGCGCGGCCCACCGCCTGGACGTCCTCCTCGGTGATGTCCCCCGTTATGGTGGCGGACCTGACGCCGTCGGTGCGGCTGATGGTGACGGGGCCGCTCCTGGTGACGGTCTCAGCCAGCTCTCCCAGGGGGGCTGACCCGCCGGGGCCGGATATCATCAGCCCCCGGACCTGCTCCAGGCTGCTCGCCGCGTCGGGGCTGCCCGACAGCACCACGTCGGTGGCCTCGCCGTCCAGGGTGATGCTGGTGACGGTCTCGCCCCGCAGGTACCGGCTCAGCTGCAGGCCCACCTGCCGGGTGGTCAGGCCGATCTCGGCGGCCCTGGCGGGGTCCACGCGGACGGACACCTCGTCCCTCTCCTGGGCCGCGTCGCTCTCCAGGTTCACGACCCCCTCGACGGTGGACAGGGACCGGAGCAGCTGGGCGGACACGGCGGAGACCTGGTCGTAGTCGGCCCCGGTGACGCTGACCTCGACTCCCTCGGTGGGGGGGCCGTCGGCCAGCTCGGTGATCCGCAGGACGCGTCCCGGCTCGTCCAGCTCGTTTCGGAGGGTGTTGGCTATGTCCTCGGGGGCGTCGGGGGAGAGCCTGACGAGGATGCTGGCCCGGTTGAGGCTGGCGGGCTCGCCGCCGAACCCCAGGTTGGCGGCCCCCACCGTGGCCGCGTACACCTCGGCCAGCCCGCTGACCCGGTCCTCGACCCGCACCACCTCGGCCAGGGTGCGGTCCGGCGGGGTGCCCGGCGGCATGGCGACGTCCACCTGCAGGTAGCGGTCTCCCCCCGATGGAAAGAGGGTCACCGGGATGACGGCGATGAGCCCCAGGCTGGCCACGGTGATCACCGTGGTGGCGGCCAGAGTGATGATCTTGTGGCCCAGGGCCCACCGGAGGACCGGCGTGTAGAGCCGCTGCATCCACGTCTCCTGGACGAAGGCGTGGACCTCGTCGCCTGCGCCCTCGGGGAGGTCGCCCGGGCGCAGCAGGTAGGCGCCCAGCACCGGCACCGCCGTGAGGGCCACGGCCAGGGACGCGACCAGGGCGAAGGTGACGGTGAGGGCGAAGGGCAGGAAGAAGGCCCCCACCAGGCCCTCGATGAAGGCCAGGGGCACGAACACCACGACGGTGGTCAGGGTGGAGGCGAAGATGGCCGGGCCCACCTCGGTGGTGGCCTCCAGGGCCGCCCGCCACCGGTCCCGCCCCGCCTGGATGTGCCGGTACACGTTCTCCAGCACCACGATGGAGTCGTCCACCACGCGGCCGACGGAGATGGCCAGGCCGCCCAGGGTCATGAAGTTAAGGGTCATGTCCTGCCACGCCAGGAGGAGCACGCCGGTGAAGACGCTGAGGGGGATGGAGAGGCCGATGACCACCGTGGGGCGCAGGGTGTTGAGCACCCCCCGCCAGGCCGTGGGGCGGAGGGTGAGCATGAAGGCGAACACCACGGCCACGGCGAAGAGGAACCCGAAGATGGCCTCCCGGCGCAGGTTGTCGATCTGGGACTGGACGTCGGGCCCCTGGTCGGAGACGATGACCACCTCCATGCCCCGGGGGAGGTCGGCGGCGTCCAGGGCGTCGCGCACCGCGGCGGTGACCTCGATGGTGTTGGCCTCGGCCTCCTTGACTATGGCCACGTTGACGCTGGGCCTGCCGTTGGTGCGGGATATGCTGGTGGGGGCGCCGGCGCCCAGGGACACCTCGGCCACGTCGCTCAGGCTCACCGGGCCGGCGGGAGAGGCGCCGACGGCCAGGGACTCGATCTCCTCCAGGGAGGTGAAGGTGTGGGTGGCCTTGACGGGGACTGCCTGGCCGCCCTGGAGGATGAGGCCTGCGGGCACCGTCAGGTTGTTCTCCCGGAGGGCCGAGGCGACCTGGAAGAGGGAGACGCCGTAGGCGGCCAGGCTGTCGGGGTCGACGACGACGTGGACCTGCCGCTCGACCTCGCCGTCGACCTGGACCTGGAGGACGCCGTCGATGCCGGAGACCTCGGGGAGGACCCGGGACTGGACGATGTCCCGGGCGTCGGCGACGCTGCCCTCGGTGACGACGCTGAAGTAGATCACCGGGATCTGGTCGGGGCTGAAGCGGCCGACGACGGGGTCGTCGGCCCCCGCCGGGAGCTGGACGCCGCCCAGGGCGGCCTCCATGTCGCTCTGGGCGCCGGACATGTCGGTGCCGTAGGTGAAGTTCGCCAGGACGATGGAGTTGCCCTCGAAGCTGGTGGACTGGAGGGTCTCCAGGCCCTCGATGCCGGAGACGGCCCGCTCGATGGGGGCGGTGACGTCGCGGACGACGGCCTCGGGGTCGGCGGCGGGGTAGGAGGCGGTGACGGTGACCAGGGGGAACTCGATGTCGGGGAATAGCTCGACGCGCAGGGAGTTGTACGCCGTGACCCCCGCGATGAGGAGGATGATGATGGCCAGGATGGTGACGGGCCGCTTGCTGATGGCCGTGCCGGTGATGAATCTCATGCTGTGGTCCTATTCGCCGTCGTTGGGGTCCTTGGGACTGGCCGCACGCGTGCGCCGCCCTAGTGCATTACGCTCAGGGCCCGTTGCTGGATTGCGCCCACGGCTTGCTATGGTAACACGAAGAGGGGTGGGGTGGGGGGGCTACATTGCAACGAGGCAAGTAAGGAAGGGATGAAGGTAATCGAGCCATCTGGTACCAACTAATCGACTTCTGGAAGATCGACATCACATTCCTCTCCTAGATATCGTCTCAGATAGCCGTATTGCTGTCTCAAGGCTCCCGCATCATTCACGCTCTGCTTATGGCGATCAAATTCTCGCAGATAGAGATCTAGCCCCTCCATGGGTTCATCAGAACCTCCCGCTCTGCGATCGGCCTTCTTTCGGGCGGCTGCGACCTGCTCATCAAACTGTACCAGCATTGATCTTGTGAATCGGATCTCCTGCTCGGCCTTTTGATGAAGTCGAAATACGTGGAAGTAGAGTGTTGCTCGCCCAACACGACGCAGGAGGGGGTCTCTACTGTCAAAGAAGGCACACATTTTATCGAGGACACACCGTGTCTTGTCTTCCAAGACCTGCAAGGCCTCATCAGACGCTGCTTCGTCCTTCTCGTCTCGGAGCCTCTTGAATTCCCGCACAAAGGAATCTAGCGTTTCACGCTTTGTCGACACAAACTCGTTAGAGCGAGTGAGATACAGAAATTTTGCCGCAATGTCGTAATGTTGAAGTCTGGCGTTCGGCAAAAGGGACGCGACGTCCGAAAAGAAACGTGACACTGCAATCCGACGAATTCTGTATGGCATAGGCGCTCCGAAGGCGTTCCGACGCTCGGCGGCGCTTAGTGGCACTTGCACGTTCAGTCGCCAGAAAAGACTCTCAATGAAGTCGGGGTCAGAGGCGCTGACAACAGTGACTGGAAGTTCATAGCTGTCGAATCGTGCCCTTAGAGTCGGAAAGCGCCGCATCAGATCAGAGTATCGCGCGCCGGATGCGTGGATAGAGGCATCGTCGAAGAACGCAAAGTCGTCGGGCAGCCCGATATGGCCTTGAATGAACCCCCATAAGGCTAGTAGGCGCTGTTTTCCGTCGATGACAGAATATCTGTACCTCTGTGCAGCGTTTCCGTGTGCCCCATTCGTGTGGGAGTGCAATTCATGGAAGTACAGCTTGGGAATGTCAAATCTGTTGATTATCGAATCGATGAATCGCTCTTGCATTCCACGATCCCAAACCGACAATCTTTGATATGCAGGATTCAGGTCTAGGGCATTCCGCTGACGATATATTTCTAGTACGTTGTTGGCCCTAAGTGGGAACATTCTGAACTGTGGCACGGACTACCTCCTTGGCCTGCTCAGCCACATTGTCTAAGTCGGGGAACACACTCAGTGCGGTAACCTGAAGGTGTTTTAGTTCATCTGCTAGACTTTGTTTTCTGCTCTTGGGAATGATTAGTCGCCATATGTGTTGCCCGTCGCCGATACGCTCTATCGCCGAACGTGAGACATGATGGATAGTGAAGACACCTTGCTGAGCTTGTATCCGACGAGAAGTGCGAATCGAAATCCCGGCCATGGGAAGGACTTCACGGATTCCGAAGTCTAGTTGGGTCGGCCTATAGAGGTCAGTGACACCATCGGACGAAGACTCGCGTTTCTCTTCGTCACTGAACATAGGTAGAGTGGCTGGGTCCGGGACGTTCCGAAGCTCGTTTAATACTGTTGGTAGCAAGCACCATAGGACTCCATCAGTTCTGGACATGAGAGAACTTCCAGTGGCAAAGAGGGCGAAGTAGAGCCCTACCAGAGGACTCTCCGTCCAGTCCAATAGACGAGAGGGGAGTCCGTGATGGCGCATCAGGAATAACCACTCCCATTCCCCTTGCGGCCGTGAATCTAGGAATTGATGGGCATTCTGCTTGAATAGATTCATCAATAGCCACTCATCCTCTACGCGGAACTTGGTTTGACGCCTATACATCGAGGGGACCAAAGTGAACGCCTTGTTCTCTAGACCGCGGTACCAGATGGGTTGCCCGGCCGCATGCAGCTCCGAAGTCCCCAGTTGTTCTTGGTCTTCCTTCAGACGACGAAGCAGTTCGGCCACGCTTCCGACGTTTCGGTCTTCAAAGCGCAGTTTCAATTCGTACCTCCCAGCATCCGAATCAGCCTGCCGACCCACCTGTTGTCTCGAAGAGCATGTTCCCATACTCTCATCACATGGTATCCGTTTTTCCGGAGAGACCTAGTCAGCGATTGATCACGCCGTCGATTTCCCTCCAGTTTGGATTTCCAGAAATCGACACGCGTCTTGGGAATACGGCCACACGATGGGCAAGCGTGCCAGAAGCAACCATCCACAAAGAGCATAAGGTGATGGTCGGGGAAATAGTAGTCGGGGTGGCCGGGAACCTGGGAGGGATGTCGAATCCATCCCGTTATCCCTCTTTCTTGAAGGACGGTCTTAACCACTAGCTCGGTCGAACGGTTTCCCTTCGACCTAACCTTCGCCATGAGAGACGATCTTTGTTTTGCTGTGAGTGGGTCCTTCATTCTTCAACTATCCAGCCAGACCAAACAGGCAATGACAGGCTTATTGGCTCCGTTCTGTCCTCCATCAGATCACTATGTGTGTCCAATTGAAATAGACTCTCGCCTCATGCCATTGGTGGTCGACATCCGTCTTGGTCAAGACCTGGATACTGATGCAAAGATGCGCTGTTTACTTCTGAAACGGGTATCGTGAGCCGTGAACGCCTTTTCGGGCTCGGTGAGCTGCCATCAAACAGTTTCAGCAGTGGTCTCGCCACCTGGAAGGCCAATTCGCACGGTACAGCATTGCCTATCTGACGGGTCACACTTGATCGCGCCCCAGCAAAGTAATGGCTGTCGGGAAAGGATTGAATCCGTGCCATTTCCCGCAGCGTGTAGTATCGAACAGATCCGTCGTCGCAGACTATCATGTTTTCGCCCCCTGGAACTCCATGCACGCCCGCCTTCAGGGTCTTAGAAGGCCGATCTAATAGGCTTCCCGTATGGCCTGGGTAGGCTCTGGCGCCAGGGATCGCCCAGTGATTGTTGCATTGGTTGTTCTCTTCGGGAGCAGCTAGAGGTAAGTCTTCTATAGCGTCCCTAACCGTGACCCACGGCAACAGATTCTCTTCAAGATTTAGCTCTCGCGGTCCGCGCGCACCTTCGTCCGGGGGGTGGAGCCCTCGTTTCTCCCAGTAGGCTGCTGCTGCCTGTTCCCACTGTAGTCTATGCTTTGAATGTGTGGGAGTTGGAAACTTGTATTCAGGAAGATCCCATTCTGTTGCGACTATGAACATCCGATAGCGAATCTGGGGTACTCCAAAGTCCGCGGCATTGAAGACAGCCGATTGTACGTGATAGGTTGGCCGAGTCCATTGAGCAGTGAGGTGCTGTTCCAACCTTCTGGAGTGATCTTCCCAAGTCTCGTCCTCTCGGGGTGCTAGTTCAGGGTACCGAAGTTGATTGAGTATATACTCAAGGTAGGCGTGGTGCGATGCTCCACCTAAGCCACGGACGTTTTCGATCAGCACGGCACGAGGGTGGAGGGCGCGTACTGCCTCCAATACAATTGGAAATAGATTGCGCTCGTCCTCGTGGCCCCTTCTGGAGCCTCCCATGCTAAAGGGTTGGCAAGGAGCACCCGCAGCCAACAGCCGAATCGGGCTAGTGGTGGGTATCCAGTCGAGTTCGGTAAGGTCCCCTTCGATGATGTGACCGCTCACGACGAAAGGGGCATTGTGAATATTGTGACGAAGTGTAGTACAAGCATCTGGGTCTTTGTCGTAGAACTCGCTCGGGACAAAGCCTGCCTGCGCAAGGCCTAGAGCCAATCCCCCTGCTCCGGCACACAAATTGATGTCTGCTGTAATGGCCACATTACTGCTCGTGCTCGATTGCTGGGCGATAGACACCACCGTCTTCGAGATGTGGATTGGCGTGTAAGCGACCGCCCCCCCTCGTCTCGATCATTATCGTTCGGTAGGCAAGGAGTGCCTTTAGTCGCCCAGCCCGGGCAGCACCGAGAATCTGGCGCGAGAGGTTAGGAGGGGCATGTGGGAGGGGCACCCCCAGCTTCGGAGTGCGGGAACGACTCTTCCGACTACAACAAGGGACATGGCGCGGGACGAGGCCCGATAAGCGTTCCACCAAGGCCCTTCGGGGGCGGGGGGAGTATCGTGGTGGAGCTGGGGGGACTCGAACCCCCTACCTCCTCAATGCCATTGAGGCGCTCTCCCAGCTGAGCTACAGCCCCACGTACCCTGTAATATAGCAGAGGGCCCGTGGGCCGCGCAACGGGAGCGGACGGTCGGGACGGCGGAGTTGGCCGGGGGTGAGGGCGCGAGCGGCGCGGGGGTGAAGGGGCGTGATGCGGCGGCCCGGCTAGGGGGCCGGGATCTCGTCGAAGCCGGTGTAGGGGCGCAGGACCTCGGGGACCGTCACGGAGCCGTCGGGCCGCTGGAAGCTCTCCAGCACGGCGATGACCACCCGGGGCAGGGCCAGGCCCGAGCCGTTCAGGGTGTGCACGTACCGGGTGCCCGAGCCGCTCTTGCCCCGGTACCGGATGCCCGCACGCCGCGCCTGGAAGTCCGTGCAGTTGGAGCACGAGCTCACCTCCAGCCACTCCCGGCACCCCGGCGCCCACACCTCTATGTCGTAGGACTTGGCCGAGGCGAACCCCATCTCCCCCGCGCACAGCTTCAGCACCCGGTAGGGCAGCCCCAGCCGCCGGCACACCTCCTCGGCGTCGGCCAGCAGCGTCTCCAGCTCCCCGTCGGAGCTCTCCGGCTCCACGAACTTGTACATCTCCACCTTGTCGAACTGGCGCACGCGCTTTATGCCCCGGGTGTCCCGCCCCGCCGCCGCCTTCTCCCTGCGGAAGCAGGGCGTGTAGGCCGTGTAGTACAGGGGCAGGGCGTCGGCGGCCAGCACCTCGTCCCGGTGGAGGTTGGTCAGAGGCACCTCGGCCGTGGGTATCAGCCAGGCGTCGTCCTCCTCGTCGTGGTAGAGGTTGTCGGCGAACTTGGGCAGGTTGCCCGAGCCCTCCAGCATCTCCCGCTTCACCACCGCGGGCACGTGCATCTCCACGTAGCCGTGCTCCCCGGTGTGCAGGTCCAGCATCCAGTTGATGAGGGCCCGCTCCAGCCGGGCGCCCCGGCCCGTCAGGACGAAGGAGCGGGGGCCCGCCAGCTTCACCCCCGTCTGGAAGTCGATGACGCCCAGCTCCGGGCCCAGGTCCCAGTGGGGCCGGGGCTCGAAGTCGAAGGAGGCCGGCTCCCCCCAGGAGCGCACCGGCAGGTTGTCCTCCTCGGTGAGCCCGTCGGGCACGTCCTCCCGGGGGATGTTGGGCAGGCCCATGAGGATGCCGCGTATCCGCTCCTCGAGGTCCGCGACCTCCTGCTCCAGGGCCTTGATCTCCTCGCCCACACTCCGCAGCTCCTCGATGAGCTCCGGCGGGCGCTCCCGGCTCTGGCCGATCCGCCTGCTGGCCTCGTTGCGGCGGGCCCTCAGCCCGTCGCCCCGCTGGATGGCCCCCCGGCGTTGGATGTCCAGCTCCGCCGCCTCGCCGATGGCGGCGTCGTCCTCCCCCCGCCGGGCCAGGGCCCGGCGGACGTACTCACGGTCGTCCCGTATCAGCTCGATGGAGAGCACGCTACTCCACGCGCCTCATCTGGGGGAACAGCAGCGCGTCCCGGATGGTCGGCTGCCCCGTCAGCAGCATCACCAGCCGGTCGATGCCTACGCCCAGCCCGCCGGTTGGGGGCATGCCGTACTCCAGGGAGAGGAGGAAGTCCTCGTCCAGCCGGTCCACCTCCTCGTCCTTGTACTGCAGGCGCATCTCCTCCTGGTCCAGGAAGCGTTGCCGCTGCAGGTCCGGGTCGTTCAGCTCCGTGTAGGAGTTGGCTATCTCCATGCCCCCGGCGAAGGCCTCGAACCGCTCCACGTACCCCGGCGCGCCGGGCTTGGGCTTGGCCAGGGGCGACATCTCCTCGGGGTAGTCCATCAGGAAGGTCGGCTGCACCAGGTGGGGCTCCACGCGGGAGGACAGCAGCTTGTCCACCATGCGGCCCCAGCTCTCGTTGGCCCTCACCTCCACGCCCAGCTCCTTCAGGCGCGGGCCCAGGGTGGCCGTGGTGGAGCACTCCTCGATGTCCACTCCCGTCCGGCGGCGCACCTCCTCCCGGAGGGACACGCGCTCCCAGGGAGGGGCGAACTCGATGGCCCGGCCGTCGGCCTCCACCCGGGTCGTCCCCAGGGCCGCCGTGGCCGCGGCGGAGACCATCTCCTCCACCATGGACATGACGTCGTTGTAGTCTGCGTAGGCCTCGTAGCTCTCCAGCATGGTGAACTCGGGGTTGTGGTCCTGGTCCATCCCCTCGTTGCGGAACACCCGGCCCAGCTCGTACACCTTGTCGAACCCGCCCACGATGAGCCGCTTCAGGTACAGCTCCGTGGCGATGCGCAGGTACAGGTCCATGTCCAGGGAGTGGTGGTGGGTGGCGAAGGGCCGGGCCAGGGCGCCCGCGGCCACGGGGACCAGCACCGGCGTGTCGACCTCGGTGAAGCCCCGGCCGTCCAGGAAGGCCCGGATGGCGCTGATGATCCTGCTCCGGCGCTGGAACACCTGGCCCACCTCGGGGTTGGAGATCAGGTCGAGGTAGCGCTGGCGGTACCGCTGCTCCGTGTCCCGCAGTCCGTGCCACTTCTCGGGCATGGGCCTCAGGGACTTGGAGAGCAGCGTCAGCGACGTGGCCTCCACGGTGACCTCGCCCCTGCGGGTGCGGAAGACGGGCCCCGTCACCCCCAGGAAGTCCCCCAGGTCCAGCTCCCGCACCAGCGCGTACGCCTCTCCCAGGACGTCGCGTCGCAGGTGGGCCTGCACCCGGCCCGAGCCGTCCCGCAGGTCCAGGAAGGTGGCCTTGCCCATGCCCCGCAGGGACATGATGCGCCCGGCCACGGAGACGGGCTCGGTCCGGGCCTCGGCGCCGTCGTTGCGCTCCGCCTCCTCGAAGAGGGCCACGGCCCCGGCGGCGGAGCGGCTCCTGTGGTAGCGCGGCGGGTACGGGTCGACCCCAAGCTGGCGCAGGCGCTCCAGCTTCTGCCTGCGGCTGCGGAGGTGGTCTTCTCCTCTTTCGGGCATGGCTGTGAGAGAGTGTCGTTGTCGGCGGGAGGCGGCGGGCCCCAGGGCCGCCGGGGGGGCGTCCGGCGCGGTGAGCTGGGAGGCGGGCGGGGGCGGCGTCAGCGGATGGAGACAACCTCGAGCTTGAGCTTGCCCGCGGGGGCGTTCACCTCGGCCACGTCGCCCACCCGCTTGCCCAGGAGGGCCTGGCCGATGGGGGACACGTTGGAGATCTTTCCCTGGGCCGGGTCGGCCTCGGCGCTGCCTATTATGGTGTACTTGCCCTTCTTGCCCTTCTGGTTGACCACGGTGACCTCCGAGCCGATGTGGACCACGTCCGAGGGGCCCGACGCGGAGGAGATGATCTCGGCGTTGTTGATGAGGCTGTCCAAGGTCATGATGCGCCCCTCGATGAATGCCTGCTCGTTCTTGGCCTCGTCGTACTCGGCGTTGTCCACGGTGCCGCCGATCTCCTTGGCCTTCTGGATCCTCTCGGCCACGGCCTGGCGGCGGTGGGTGCGAAGGGCCTCCAGCTCTGCCTTGAGGGTAACGAGTCCTTCGGGGGTCAGGTAAGTTGGCTGCGCCACCACATCCCTCCGGCGCGAAAAGACAAAAAGACTGAGGGGCCCGTCGAGCGGACTTCATCCCAGTCACCCGCATTCTAAACCACCTGCGGGGTCGTTGTAAAGCCGCCGTCGCCGGAGCCCAGGGTCTATTAATTCCTCGCGGATGCCATTGCGAGCGCAACGAGGAATCTCACGGTCCTCGGCGGCAGGAGTCGCGAATGGCATAAGATTCTTGGACTCCCCACTCCCCTCGGGGTGACAATCGTCATTCCCGCGGACGCGGGAATCCATGTCGGGGGCCTTGGACCTCTCGCCCTCGTATCAAGTACGAGGACATGCTTTCGCGGGAGTGACGGAGGGAGTGCTGCGAGGCGATTTTCAGAGTGGGGGAGGCCGCCGTTGACGGCGTGGGGATTTGATGACATAGTGCGTGGGATGACACTGTTGACTATTCCCGCCTGTGTGGAGGAGATCACGCCCGAGTGGCTGACCCGGGCGCTGCGCTCCAGGGGGCGGGGCGACTCCGCCTCGGTGACCTCCTGCCGCTGGGAGGCGGTGGGAGAAGGGAAGGGGTTCGTGAGCCAGGTGGTGCGGCTGAGTGTGGAGTACGACGGCGACGGACACCACGAGGGCCTCCCCCGCACGATGATAGCCAAGCTGCCGTCCCCGTCCCCGGAGATCGAGGCCCTTACGACCCTCCTGGGCGACTACCAGCGTGAGACCAGGTTCTACGAAGAGGCGGCCTCGCGGGTCGCCGTCGAGACGCCCGAATGCTACTACAGCGCGGTGGACCCGGGGACGGGGCGCACGATCCTGCTCATCGAGGACCTGTCCCAGGCCCGCCTGGGGGACAGTGTGGCCGGCTGCTCCATGGCCGAGGCCCGGTTGGTGGTCCGCCGGCTGGCGCGGCTCCAGGCGCCGTGGTGGGACGCTGCCGTCCTGGACCGGCTGGACTGGATGCCACTGAAGACCGCCGACACCGCGGCCTACCGGGAGACGTACTCCCAGGCGTGGTCCATGCTGGCGCGCAAGGCCGGCGGCGGCATGCCCGACCACCTGGCGGGGGTCGCGGGGCGGCTGGAGGCCCACATACCCGAGATAAGGGGCCGGCTGAGCGACCATCCCCGCACGATAGTCCACGGCGACTACCGCCTGGACAACCTGCTGTTCGGCTCCCGGGACGGCCGCGCCACGGTCATCGTGTTCGACTGGGAGTTCTGCACCCGGGGCAGGGGGACCTACGACCTGGCCACGTTCATCGCCGAGGCGTTCCCGCCGGAGGTGCGCAGGGAGGAGGAGGCGGGTCTGCTGCGCCTCTACCACTCGGCCCTGCTGGAGAACGGGGTGCGGGGCTACTCCTACGACCAGTGCCTGCTGGACTACAGGTTCTCCATGCTCGACCTGCTGCTCTTCTGGATAGTGGTGGGCGGGTACTGCGACTTCGGCGACCAGCGGGCCACACGGTACCTGCACAACACCATGGAGCGGTTCAGCGCGGCGATAGCCGACCACGGCTCCGTCGGGCTTCTATACGCCTAGTCTGTATGGAGGTGACCTCTTGGCATTAGGATGGGCCATCGTCAGTCCGGGGCACTACCCCGAATACACCTTCGCTCCCAGCATCAGGTCGGCCGAGGACGCGGAGCTGGTGGCCGTGTGCAGCCGGGACATGGGCCGGGCCGAGGCCTTCGCCCAGCGCCACGGGGCCGCGGCGGCCTACGACTCGGTGGACGAGCTGGTGAAGGACCCGCGGGTGGACGTGGTGTTCATCGCGTCTCCCAACCACCTTCACGCCCCCTACACGAAGACCGCGGCCCGGGCGGGAAAGCACGTGCTGTGCGAGAAGCCCATGGCCCTGACGGCGCAGGACGCCGCCGACATGATACGGGTCTGCCGCGCAAACGATGTGAAGCTGGGCCTGGGGTTCGAGTCGGTCCACCATCCCGCCATGAAGAAGGCCAGGGAGCTGGTCGCGGGCGGCGTGGTGGGCACCGCGACCCTGGTCCAGGCCCAGTACGGCGGCGGCGTCCGGGGGGAGGTGGCGCCCCCGGCCCGCAGCGGGGGGCTCAACGACTGGTGGAGCACCCCCGAGATGGTGGGCGGGGCCTCGGCCATGATGGCCCTGGGCGTGCACGGGGTAAACGCCCTGCGGTTCGTCCTGGACCAGGAGGTGGTGGAGGTGACGGCCATGACGGACGGCCACACCCCAGAGCAGCCGCTGGAGGCCCTGGCGACGCTGCTGCTGCGCTTCGAGGGCGGGCCCATCGGGATGATCGTCTGCGGCCGCAGGACTCCCGACCTGAAAGCCGGCGCGGTGGTCTACGGCAGCGACGGCAGGATAGTGATGGAGGGCACCACCGGGCAGCATATCCAGGGCAGGCTGGAGGTGGTGAGCGAGACGGTGAACAGCGCCGACGAGTACGAGTACCGGGAGATGGGAACGACCATAGGCGAGGTGGAGGCGTTCAACCGGGCGGTGCGCGAGGACACGGAGCCCTGCTCCTCGGGGGTGGACGGCCTGCGGGTGGTGGAGGTGACCAGCGCCATGATCGAGTCGGCCACCACGAAGAGGGCCGTGAGGGTGGAGCGGACGGCGGTGTAGGCAATGCGTCCACTGAGAGCAGGCCCTCAAGGCGAGTCGTAAGGCGGGGATGAGCGGAGTGGTCCTGCCGAGAAGACAATTCTTGAAGATGACGGGCCTGTCGTTTGTCGCGGCAGTGCTAGCGGGTTGCGGCATTCGGGACCCCGTTGCGTCCAGCAACCAGACACAGACACCGACGCCAGCAAGTCCCACCCAAGCACCAACTCGCGCTGCGGCAGGCACTTCGATGTTGCCCATACCGGTCGAAGACACGCCCGTCTGCGTGCTGACACCTCAGGCGACCGAGGGACCGTTCTACTTCAACCCGAACCAGATACGACAGAACATCGTCGAGGACCGTGTCGGCGCGCCGCTGCGGATGGCTGTCCGCGTCATGAGAGTGGACGATGGCTGCGCACCCTTGAAGGACGCTCTCGTGGACCTGTGGCACGCCGACGCCGGAGGGGTCTACTCGGGGTATCCCAGGCAACTCGGCGGACTTGACACGTCCGGCGAGACTTTCCTTCGGGGCGTACAGATGACTGACGCCGACGGCATCGCCCTATTCGACACCATCTATCCGGGCTGGTACCCGGGGCGTACCGTGCATATCCACTTCAAGGCCCACTACGGGAGTAATACATACGTAACCTCTCAGTTCTACTTCCCGGACGACTTCACCGACCACGTGTACAGCCGCACGCCTTACCGTGACCGGCCCGATCGCACGACGCGCAATGCGAACGACTCCGTGCTGCGGGGCGATCCCGCGGAGAGCAACCTGCTCGCATCGGTTACGGAGGATGGCGATGGCTACTTCGGCACAATCACCATCGGGGTAACCGTCTAGCGGAGATTCGTCACTGCCCCAGACCACTGATTCCGGCCCCGTTCAGGACCCCGCGCGCATAATCAGCCTCGATTTGATACGTGGGGTTGCGGTGCTCGGCATTCTGTTGATGAACGCCGTCTACTTCAAGTTCGGCAGTGCGCCTTACTTCAACTTGAGGGCGGGCGGCTCGGAGACGTGGTTCGACTGGACTGTCGGCATCTTCGGCGAGGTGTTCGTCGATCAGAAGTTCATGGGGCTGTTTTCGCTGCTGTTCGGCGCGGGAATGATCCTCTTCATCGACCGCGCCAGCGAAAAAGGCAGGCGTGCGGTCTGGCTGAACCTGTGGCGAAACGGGCTGCTGCTCCTCATCGGCATTCTGCATGCACTTTTGGGGGAAGGCGATGTGCTTATCGTCTACGCAATTTCGTCGGTTTTCCTGATCGCCCTTCGAAAACTGCCGGACCGGGCGCTCATAGCGGTTGGAGTTGCCGTATTCGCGCTGTCAATCGGCACCGGGTTACTTACGCAGAACATCGCCAACACGACCGACGTATCTCTTTCCGGCCTCTGGGCGCCGGGCGAACTGGCGGATGACGAGCCACTTACGTTCCTGTTCCTGATGGGATTCTTGCTGCGCGCATTGGGGCTGATCCTGGTCGGCGCCGGTCTGTACCGCATGGGTTTCATGAATGGCGGCCTTCCTGAGAGGACCTATCGGCTGACCGCTATCGCCGGTATTGCTATCGGCTTGCCGCTCGCCGTCGCGGGCGTCGTCGTCACCGCGGTCAGCGATTACTCCCGCGAGATCGCCTTTGTCGGCCAAGTCCCCAACACGATCGGCACGATTCCATTCTCGTTGGCATATATGAGCCTCATAATCCTGTGGAACAACCGGGCGGACAACTGGCTGAAGGAGCGCCTGCGGGCTGTCGGCAGGATGGCCTTGACGAACTACCTGACGCAGACGGTGATCGGCGTGCTGGTCTTGACGGTCCTGCTGGGCGACGTCGACTTCGTGAACCGGGGGCTAGTGCTGGTGTTTGTGATCGCGGTGTGGGCCCTGCAGTTGTGGTGGTCGCAGGCGTGGATGGGCCGCTTTCTGTTCGGGCCCACCGAGTGGCTCTGGCGAGTCGCTACATATCGAAGCGGACAGCCGCTCCGCCGCCCCGGAGACTAGGGGGCCTTCTCGAAGGGGCCCGGCAGCTCCAGCTCGTCCCCGATCTCCCTGAGGGCGGGCAGCACCTCCTGGCCCATGAGCTCCAGGCACCGCATGGTGTCCCCGTGGCTGATGGAGCCGTCGTTGGTCCAGACGCCCAGGATGCCGGGCCGCACGCTGGCCAGGACCTCCCGGAGCTGCTCGATCACCGTGTCGGGGCTGCCGATGATCATCCTGCGGGATGCCAGGATCTCCTCGTAGCCCGCGGAGTCCAGCCCGCCCCCTTTGCGGAAGGGGTCCTGGGAGACCCGCTTCATCAGCTCGAAGTAGCGGGGGTCGCGGCTGCTGTAGCCCACGGGGGCCATGTAGTGGCGGGGCATGGGTATCCTGCCCACGCCCACGTTGCCCACCAGGAAGCCCTTCCCCACCTCCCGGGCCTTCTCGTCGGTGTCCTGGACGTGGATACGCAGCAGGTAGCCGAAGTGCTGGGGGCCCGCCTCGTACCCGTGCTCCCGGGCGGTCTCGGCGTATATCTCCTTCATCCCCCGAGTGGCCTCGCCGTCGGTTTCCAGGAACACGTAGGGGTAGTGGTGCTCGGCGCACCATATGAGCGTCTCCGGGCTGCCCTGGCCGGGGACCCAGATGGGCGGGTGGGGCTTCTGGAGGGGCAGCTCGAAGGGGTTCACCACGCGGAAGTGGTAGTGGTTGCCCTCCCATCGGAAGGGGCCGGGGGTTGTCCAGGTCTTGATGATCAGGTCGTGGGCCTCCTCGAACCGCTCCCGGTTGTAGACGGGGTTGGTGTTGGTGGCCAGGGTCTCCACCCCGGTGCCCCGGACGAAGCCCGAGACCAGGCGGCCCCGGGAGATCATGTCGATCTCGGCCAGCTCTTCGGCCAGGCGTATGGGGTTGTCGAAGATGGGGAGGGGGTTGCCCAGCAGGACGATCTTGGGCTTGCTGGTGGCCCGGGCCAGGATCGCTGCCTCCAGGTTCATGGCCGCGCCGAGGCAGGTGGGCGTGTTGTGATGCTCGTTGAGCATCAGCCCGTCGAAGCCCACCTCCTCGCAGTACTCGTACTCGTCCAGGTACTCGTTGTACAGGTCGGCGCCCCTACGGGGGTCGAAGTGGGAGTTGGAGAAGGTGAGGCGCACCGCCTGGTTGGGGCTTCTCCTCACGTCGTCCTCGGTGTAGTGGACGTAGGCGCGCTCGGTGAACCTCATCAGGAACATGGGAAGGCCTCCTTAGCTGGGTCCGCGGGCCCCGTGGACGGTATCGCCGTCGTGACCGACGGGCGGCGCCGGGCTACTGGGCGAAGGCGTCGATGACGGCGCGGAAGGTCGCCATGGCGTCGTCCCCCTGCACGAAGGGGGCCACCACGGGCATCCGCAGGCCCGTGGCGCGGAGGGCGTCGACCCTCCTCCTGCACTCCTCGGCCGAGCCCACGACCGCCAGCTCATCCAGCATGGCGTCGGTCACGAGGTCCGCCGCGCCCTGCGCGTCGCCCCGGGCCAGGGCTGCGGAGATGGCGGCGGCCTCGCCGGCGAAGCCCCGCTGCTCGAAGTACCGCACGTAGTAGTCCATGGTGAAGTAGTAGGCGATGCGGCGCCTCAGCCACGGCTTGGCCGCCTCCACGTCGTCCACCACGGCGGTCCGCACGTAGCAGGCGACGTCGACGTCGGAGGGGTCGCGGCCGGCCTTTTCGGCCCCCCGGCGCAGATGCCCCACGGCCTGCTCCAGGTACTCGGGCGTGGCCCAGTTGAGCAGGACGCCGTCGGCGATCTCTCCCGCCATCTCGACCATCTGGGGCCTGAGGGCCGCCAGGTATATGGGCAGGTCGGGCCGGAGGGGGTCGAAACCCAGCTTGCTTCCCCGGGGCGTGTACACCCTGCCGTCGTAGGTGACCGGCTCCCCGGAGAGGAGGGCGCGGACGATGTGCACCGTCTCGCGCATGCGGGTCATGGGGCGGTCGAAGGGGATGCCGTGGCCCCCTTCGACGGGCGCCCTGTGCCCCACGCCCAGGCCCAGGGTGAACCGGCCCCCGGAGATGGCGTCCACCGAGCCCGCGGCCATGGCCAGCAGGGTGGGGGTGCGGTGGTAGATGGGGAGGATGCCCGTGGCCAGGGTGACGCGGCTGGTGTTGCAGGCGAAGGCGGCCAGGTGGGTCAGGGCCTCGCTGCCGGCGCCCTCGGGGAGCCAGACGCTCTCGAAGCCGCGGTTCTCGGCCAGCTTCGCCAGCTCTATGAGCTGGGCCGGGGTCAGGTGCGGGCCCGATTCCAGGCGGACTCCGATACGGGCCATGTCAGGTCCTCCTCGATGGTATTCCAGAGGCCAAGGGTCTACTCGGCCAGGGCTTCGGTCTTCTGGATGTAGAGGTCGGTCTCCCTTATACGGCGCTCCGTACCCTCGATGGGTTCGCAGAACCCCAGATAGAAGCAATCGCCGTGCAGCATGTCTCTGTTGGTGCAGTACCAGGTCACGAGACTGTCCAGCCCTGCGTCTCCCAAGGCCAACCGGCGGAGCTCTCTGGAGGTGATCGGGGCTTTCTCGGGTCCCTCTCCGGTACGCGCCACGATCAGCGCGTCGGTGGCGCGCTTGGTAGCACACCAGGCCTTCTCGGCGGCGTCCCGGATGTCGCCTTGCTCCAGGCGTTCAAGGGCGCCGTTGTACACCGTCCAGGCGTCGGCGAATATCGCCCTTACTCTGTTGGTGATTACCATGTCGCGCCCAGCTCCTGGGCCTCGGCGGGCTAAGCTCCTTCAGTTCCAGGTTCCAGTATACACCCTTGCCCGTTCCACCGAGATGATGCCCTACGAGTTGGAACTGAGTGCCTGTCCGACGTAATCTTGGAATGCCTGCTTATGGCGCTCCAACGTGCGAACGCCCGGATGGCCTGGGTCCCTTTCTACCAGTTGGGTGACAAAGAGGATGAGGCTTTGGGCATTGGCAAGATGGTGGGCCTTCCACCAGTGGTTGCAGACGTAGAATTTGCTCGCGTACGGGTTCGTATAGTACCTGTCACGTCTGTCGCTCCCTGAACCCTTCCTTCCGACCTCCAGTCTTCGTAAGAGCGGAAACCCGCCGAGTTGCAGACCCAGAGCGTTTTGGCAGTAGTCCCTGTCCAGCAGTTTGCGTATGTCGGCATCGTCGAGCAGCGTAGGATGTTCCTCTAGCAACGTTCTCATCAGGCTTTGTACGAGCGGTTGTACACGATCTTGACCAATGGCTGAACTTCGTCGATCACTCGTCCTGCGCCTGCTCTTCGTGCCATTGTCCGCGGTATCTTGGCTAACCCCGACTGCCAGTCTGAACGCCGCCTTTTCCGCCTCAGTGAGCTGAACATACCCCTCCACTACCGCCCGCACCTTTGCGTTTGTCTTCAACCCAAGCTCCACCAGCATTCTTACATCCTTGTCGTATGGCACTTCACTCCTTTACTCTTCATGGAACAGGTCTGCGATGGACTCACTGGCGTCGGAGGGGCCCCGAACGGCTAAGACCCGGGCCAACCTTGCTGATTCTGGCAACTCAACAGTCACCCATCCCCGCACTATCTGACCCGATTCGACTCGACTCACCCCCGATCCGAATGCTGGTTCGACATCGGCATGTGTATAGCTTTGCATGTACACATATCCATCGGTGTCCTGGACCGCAAAGTGCCCCAGATCGTAAGAATCATCCCATGGACTGATAGCCTCCTGCGTGATGTCCAGAGCTACCAGTCTCTTGCCTTCACCCGCCTCATCTTCCGCAGCAGGGACAGGGTCCATTATCTCGTGCAAGGTATACGAGCTCCCTCCGACTTGGACCGTCGTCCCGATGTCCGCAGGGGACAAAGGCTGTATCGGTACAGGAGGAGGAGTCTGACTTGCCAGATGGCCAATATGTCCTTCCGCGAAGTCTGCGATGGACTTCCTGGCATCGCCCTCTCCGAGGTCGACCAAGACCGAGCCCAACCTCGCTGATTCTGGCAACGCAACAATCACCCATCCCCGTACTATCTGACCCCGTGCAAGCTTGCCCCAACCAAGTGGCGGTTCGGCATCAGCACCCACATAGGCATACACGGCGTGTGTGCTTGGGGTGGGCTCGGCAGTGTACACGGACCCATTAGTGTTCTGGATTGCAATGTACGCAGGATTGTGCCAATCACCGGCGTCACTGATTGCCACCTGGGTGATGTCCAGAGCCACCAGTCTCCCTCCTCCATACACTTCGCTGAACAGGTCTGAGTGAGCAGGATCTATTATCTCGTTCAGGGTGTATGAGCTTCCTCCAATCTCGACCGTCGTCCCGATGACCACCGGAGTGGGTTCAGGGGTCGGGGTGGCCATCGGGTAATGTGCACCACTGTCCCAGCCCCAGCAGACGGGAGAGCCGTCAGGGCGCAACGCACAAGTGCTCGCATACCCGCTACTGATAGCTGAGAAATTCTCATCCGCAGGCGGCGATGTCTCCCCATAATCACCTTCGCCCCAACAGACGGGAGAGCCGTCTGAGCGCAGGGCACAAGTGTGTTCGTAGCCGCTACTGACAGACGAAAATATCTCACCAGCGGGCGGCGATGATTGTTTTCGCTCATCGTTACCCCAGCAAACCGGCGACCCGTTGGCGCGCAATGCACAAGTGTGGAAGCCGCCACTGCTAATGGAGCCGAACTTCTCACCCGCAGGGGTCACCGTTTCCCAATAGGGGCTTCCCCAGCATGCCGGGGAGCCGTCGTAGCGCAGTGCGCAGGTGTGCGCAAAGCCGCTGCTAATGGCTGTGAACTTCTCTCCCTCGGGCGGCCACGCTTGTCCTCGCACATTGCTGCCCCAGCAGATGGGAGAGCCGTCGGCGCGTAGCCCGCAGGTATGCATACTTCCACTGCTGATATCAATAAACCCTTGGCCCCCCCGAGGCGGCGACGCTTCCCCATAGTTGTCTTCACCCCAGCAGAATGGAGAGCCGTCAAAGCGCAACGCGCAAACGTGAAGGTCGCCGACGCTGATGGCAGTGAACTTCTCGTCCGGAGGTTCATACCCCTGGTAGGCTCCTCTCCCATACGCATCACGTGGTAGGACTGTATAGCGGATGATGCCCCAACAGAGGGGAGAGCCGTCGGACTGCAGGACACAGGTATGCCCAGCACCGTTGCTGATAGCAGCGATTCCCTTGCCCGCAAGCGGGGACTTTTCGGCAGTCGGCGTGGGCTGTGGCGCGGGCTGGCCCAAGCGCTGCTCCGTTGGCCGGGGTCTATTGGGCGTGGCAGGTGTAGATTGCAGGCCAACAGGCTGGACGCTGCCCGTACCGGCGGTTGCCGGCGCCGGGGTGTAGGTCGGATAGGGAGTGTACGTGGGATAAGGCTCGGGTTGGCTGTCACAGGCTACTATCGCCGTCATCAACAGGACAACGAAGACTAGCAGCTTGCCTAGCCTGAGTCTCTGTTTGGTCATTCTGTCCTAATGGCTTGGGACTCTAGTTCGGACGATTGGTATGTCTTAAGGTGCCGACTCGGTGCGTTTCCGTTGACCTTCTTAGTTCCGAGATGCGGGTGAAGTCGAAAATATACCCTGGGACCGAAGGCGTGGTTACGGGCCGACGTCTTGGGCAGGGATGGGCGGGCCGTCGGCGAGGCGTATAGCGTCGGCGATGAAGGAGGCGGTGCCATGGATGCGCTCCGCCGTGCTCGGCATGGGGCAGAAATCGTGGTAGAAGCAATGGCCGTGGAGGGCGTCCTGCCGGTCCAGGTAACGGTGGCGAAGGTCGACGACGGAGGGATCGGAGTCGGCCATGAGCTGAAGGCGCCGGCTGGCGTGGGTGGACCGTACCGGGTGCTGACCGGTGCGGGCAAGGACCAGGGCCTCGACGGCGCGCAGGGTGGCGCACCAGGCCTTCTCGGCGGCGTCGCGCAGGTCGCCGGCGGCTAGCCTCTGCAGGGCGGCGTCGTTCATGGCCCTGGCGTCATCGAAGATACGGGCGGCATCGGCTTGGACGGTAGCCATGATGGCGCGATTATACCACGCAGGGAGGTATCCCTAGGTGTGTGCCACGTGTTCCTCGCGGCTGGTGGCCGCCCTTTCCTAAGCAAGGGCCAACGGTGGGTCGGCCGGCTAATCTCTATACGTCAATCTCGGTCAGCTCCAGCTTCTGGGCGCCTTCGCGGGAGACCCTGCGGCCCATCTCCTCCAGGTGCTCCCGGCCCTCGACGACGGTGGCGAAGTGGTTGCCCGCCAGGGTGCCCATCTTGCTGCCGAACCGGGTGGGGCCGTAGGGGAAGAGGATCTCCTTGACGCTGATGCCGCCGGGGTACAGGAGCAGGTCTCCCCGGGAGGGGTAGGCCGTGTGGTTCTCCTGGGGGACGTCGATGGGCAGGTGGTCGACGTCCACCCAGGCCGCCTCCCCGCTCCAGCGCGCCTGCACCAGGTCGAAGGTAACGGGCAGGAGGGCGCGTATGGCGGCGCAGCTCCTGGGCGCCTTCTCCTCCCAGGCCGCGATGAACACCAGGTCGCCGGTCTGAAGCCGCAGGCGGGTAGTCATGGGGCGCCTCCCTCTTTGGGGTTTCGTCTACAGGGGGCTGGGTCTAGTGCCGGCCCCTCCCCGGGTTTTGGGCCCGCCCTCCCGCCCCGCGCTCCGCGCGGGCAAGGAACCCCCCACCCACGGGTGGATCGGCACTTGGTGGGAGTTGGGCGCGCTCATTCGACTAACGTGTGAGACGGTGCACTAGCGGGCCACCCACCCCCCGTCGGCCAGGACGGCCGCGCCTGTGACGAAGGAAGCCTCGTCGGAGCAGAGGAACACGGCCACGTTGGCCATCTCCACGGCCTCTCCGATGCGTCCCAGGGGTATCTGGGTGAGGCGGGACCGGAGGGCGGCCTCGGGGTCCCCCGAGGCCTGCCGGTTGCGGCGGGTGAGGGGCGTGTCTATGGGGCCGGGGCAGAGGCTGTTGACGCGGATGCCGTCGGCGGCGTGGTCTATGGCCAGACAGCGGGTCATCTGGACGACGGCGCCCTTGGTGGCCGGGTACACGACGTTCCCGGCAATCCCCACCACGCCGAGCTGGGAGGCTGTGTTCAGGATGACCCCTCCGCCCTGGGCCTTCATCACCGGGATGGCTTCTTTGCACCCCAGGAAGACGCCCTTTACGTTGACGGCGAACAGCCTGTCGAAGTCCCCTTCGTCCAGGTCGAGGATGGTTCCGGGGACCCCGATGCCCGCGTTGTTGAACATTACGTCCAGGCGGCCGTAGGTGTCGGTGGCCGTCTTGACGAGGGCCTTGACGTCCGAGGCGTGGGTCACGTCGGCATGGACTCCCGCAGCCGTGCCCCCCGCCGAGCGGATGGCGTCCACCGTTTCGTCGATCTTGTCCCGCTGCACGTCGGCCACGACCACTTTGGCGCCCTCTTCGGCGAACCTCAGCGCCGAGGCCCGGCCGATGCCCGAGGCGCCTCCCGTGACGATGGCCACCTTGTCCTTGAGACGCATGCTGCCCCCCTTTGCTAGGGAACCTCTGATCAACCCCAGACCCCTCCCGGGTTTTCGAGCCCACCCTTACCTAAGCAGAGGGGCCCAGGCCCCGCGCTCCGCGCGGGCAAGGAATCCTCACCCGCTGGTGAACGGGCAGAGGACTTGTTCACCCTTCCTACGGCGGCCCCTGGGCCTCTCGCTCCAGGGTCGCCCTTACGGTCCGGACCGAGTCGCCCAGGGTGCCGGGCGGGTATTCCGGCACCTCCCTGTCGTGCACCACCCTGAGGGATACGAAGGTGGGCCCCGGCCCGGCCATGACCTCCTCCAGGCTGACCACGAACTCCTCCAGGTCGTCGAACCGGTAGGTCCTGGGGTAGCCGCTCTCCCTGGCGTGGGCGACGAAGTCGACGCCGTCCAGGCCAGGGATGGGCATACCGTCGGTGGAGAGGTGGGAGGCGTCTTCCAGGAGGACGTGGACCAGGTTCCGGGGGCCGGCGTTCCCCACGGTGACCAGGGCCGCCAGGTTGGAGCGGAGGACGCTGTCGCAGTCCAGCACGACGACCTTCCTGGGCTGGGCGAGGGCGACACCGAGGCCCAGGGACGCCGCCTTGTCCATGCAGTCGGACAGGTCCAGGTCCAGGTCCCTGCGGCGGGACACGGAGCTCCACTCCCGCAGGGCGGTGGTGGCCGAAACCATCACCTCGTCGCTGCGCCAGCGGTCGATGGCCTTCATGGCTTCTAGGGAGGGAATCAAGCCGCCTCCTTGGGACTCAACAGGGGAACTCAACAGGCGGGCCTCAACGGGAGGGGGCCTCAACGGGGGGCCGGAGGTCCCCGGTGGGACTGGGCCACGATCCACAGCCCCAGGGGTATCATCACGCCGCCCAGTATGCCGACGGGAACGTTGGGGTCCTGGAACCCCCTGAACAGTGCCCAGAACCCGCCGGCGAAGACGGCCAGGCCCCCCACCCGTCCCGCCGGGCCCCGCACCAGCCAGGAGATCAGCCCCCGAGGGCCCTGGAGACCTCCTGGATGGCCTTCGGAGTGCCCCGGCGGGTCTTCTCCCGGAACTGGACCGGGGTGTTCTCGATCTCCGGTACGGTCCTGAGACATACCAGCACCGGCCCCTTCTCTTTGAGGACGCTGTCGATGTTGGTGGCCAGCTCCTCGGTATCGTCGAACTCGTGGGCCGAGGCGTAGCCGGCCTCTTTGGCCATGCCCCGGAAGCTGAGCTTGCCCTCGCCCGGAATGGGCTGGCCCCCGGTTACGGCGTAGACGCCGTTCTCGAACACGAAGTGGTAGAGGTTCTCGGGCGCCATGTTGCTGATGGTGGTGAGGGTGCCCAGGTTCATGACCAGGCTCCCGTCGCCGTCCAGCACCAGCACCTTCCGGTCGGGCACCGCCAGGGCGAGGCCCAGGCCCACGGAGGAGGCCTTGCCCATGGCCCCCGCCACGGGCAGGTCCAGCTCCTCGCGGTGGGTCACGGTGGGCAGGCCGAAGCCCTGGTTGCCGGCGCCCATGGTGGTGATTATCACGGCGTCGCCCCGGTGCTGGTCGATGATCCGGACGGCGTCGACGTTGGTGATCATGGGTGGGGCCTCCTTGAAGACGTTCGCAAGAGACGTTGGCCGCGCCCGGGGCTACGCCCCGTACTCGGTGCCGATGAGCACGGCCACGGGCCTGGAGGTACGGTAGGCCTCCTCGGCGGCCAGGGATATGCGGGAGGCCTGGTCGTCGGTCTCCACGAGGTAGTAGTTGATGCCCCAGGCGTGGAGTATGTGCTCGATGAACCGGGCGGCGGAGTCGGTGGTGATGCCGTGCTTGTCCCAACCCCGGTAGCCGACCAGCATGACAAGGGGCTGGCTCACGTCCAGCCCCAGCCCTCGAATGGAGTCGCCGGACTCGAAGATGCCGGTGTTCTGGATGAGGACGACGGGCTTCTTCCCCCCGACCCACAGGCCCGCCGCGATGGCCATGGTCTCCCCCTCGCGGCACACGGGGACGAGGGTCACCTCGGGGTCGGCGGTGAGCTGGTGGTACATGAAGTTGGTCTCGCTGTCGGGGAGCCAGACCACGTGGGTGAAGCTGTTGCGCTTCAGCTCGTCGATTATGGAAGCGGGGTGGAGAACTGCTACGCGTTCTATGGCGGCACCTCCGTTGCCCAAACCCCGGCCGGGATTCGGGCGTGGCTGGACGGGCAATATTATAAGCGAGGGGCGGATATGGGGTCAAACGCGGGGCCGGCCGGCGCTCGAGAGTACGGTTGTTACGTCCCTGGCCGGTGGGGGCTTGTGGCCGAAAGCACAATGTTGACATCATAGATGCGGCCAACTTAGACTACCCTTGACATAAGAGGGGCGTTTTGTCGGGGGCGGCGGCCGGTGCGTCCCCGTCCCTGACCGGCCCTATCCTGGACTGAGAAGAGGGGAACATGCCCGTAGTAACCATCAACGGCGCGACAGGCGTGGGGACCCCGGAGGTCGGCCTCCAGGTGGCCGCGCTGCTGGAGGCAGACTACGTCGACCGCATCCTCCTCTCAGAGGCGGCCAAGCGGGTGGGGACGACGGTCCAGGTGTTGGAGATGAAGGAGCAGCGGCTCGTCCCCTTCCGGGACCGTCTGGCCTACTTCCTCCAAACGATGCTGGAGCGCTCGGCCATGTCGGGCGCCGGAGGCGAGCCCTACTTCAGCCCCGGGATGGAGTACCTCCCCGCGGAGGAGTATACCGACCTGGCCCACGAGCCCAGGACGGCGGCCCAAAGGCTGAACGACGAGCACTACATCGAGGCGACCAGCGCCGTGATGAAGGACCTGGCCGAGTCGGGCAACGTGGTGATCAGCGGCCGGGGCTCCAACATGATCCTGAAGGAGATGCCGGCGGTCCTCCACGTGGCGCTGCTGGCCCCCATGGACCGCCGCATCGAGACGATCATGGAGCGGGAGCACCTGGACAGGGAAGAGGCCGCGGCCTACGTGGAGTCCATGGAGAAGGCCCGGGAGGAGTACTTCAAGAAGTTCTTCGGCGTCGTCCCCGACGACCCTGCCCTGTACCACATGGTGGTCAACGAGGGGGGGATGAGCACGAAGACGGTGGCGGAGATCGTGGCCCACGCCGCCAAGGACCTGGAGGCGGCGATGAGCGAACGGGTCGGGTAGCCCGCTGTTCGGCGCGGCCGGCGTGCCGGCCGCCGGGGAGGACCGGCCACAGGCCCGCGGTGTGGGGGCGTTGGTTGGCGAATCGACGGACAAGGGAAGACGCCAGGTCCCGCCTGGGGGAGCGCGCGGCCCGGATAGTCCGGCTCAGGGACGAGGGGCTGCTCCTGTGGGAGATAGCCGAGCGGGTGGGCGTGACCAAGGAGCGAGTCCGTCAGATCCTGGCGAAGGCCGGGGCCATGGGGGCCGGGCCCCGTCCGCCGGTGCAAGTGGTCACCAGGCAGGCGTCGATGCTGCTGGGCCTGTCGGCGGAGATGCGTCCGGGGTCTTTCCAGAGGCTGATGACCAAGTTCGGCATTGAGCCGGTAGCCAACAAGCGGGGCCGGCTCTACTGGAGGGTCTCGAGTCTACGGGGCATCAAGGCTCCCAAGTGCCAGGTGTGCGGCTCGCCCATCCCCCTCAGCAGGTACTCCCGCTCGGTGACGTGCAGCAGGGGCTGCTCCACGGCCCGGCGGTACAGCCAGGCACCCCGCAAGAAGGCCGCCGCCGGAGAGCCGCGGCCGAGGAAGACCGGCTGCTGACAGTACCGGCCCGGCGCCGACGTGTCAGACGCCCAGCGCGTACCCATGCGACGAGGCCGCGCGCAAGCCGGGCATCGTCGCCCGCAGCCCTCTCATGAGATACCGGCTTCCCGTCCAGGGTCGAGCCTTTTCACGCCCTCCACACGGTCGAAGTCGGTGTCCGAAGAGATGATGCGGGCAGATCCAATTCTCTGCATGACCGCCGCATGGACGAGATCCCGGGCGCTCACACCAGGATGGCGGTCGGCCAGCCCGGACGCCGCGAGCACGTCCTCCGCATGGACGGGTTCAATTCGGCCATGCATGGCCTCGGCGAATGCCCGAACAACCTCTCGCCCCAGCTCCCAGCGTCCCAAGGCCAGGTAGCGGTGCAGCAACTCCTGGAGGACCTCAGAGTCCGTTACGAAGGGTTTCGGGTCCTCGGCCACACTGCGGAGAATCCGGGCGCACGGCTCCTTGAGTGGATGGGGAGCGCCTGCGGCGTAGATGGGCACGTTGGCGTCAATGAAGACCGCCGGGGTCATGGGCCGCCTCCAGCTCGCGGGAGAGGGTGTCCGGGTCCGGCGGGACCTCCACGTTCAACCCAATCAGCCGTTCAATCGCGTCCCTGCGGCGGGTCCGCTGGATGTCCTCGTAGGCGTCGTCGATCAAGCATCGCACGACTTCGGAGATGGGTACACCCCTCTCCTCGACAAGCTCTTCCAACCGCCGTCGCCGCTCTGCGTCAAGGCGTACGTCCAGACGCGCCACCCATTGCCTCCTGTACGGATATTGATGTACGGAGGTCAGTATGCGGCACGAAACATCCTGTGTCAATCCCCCAATGGCTTTGCCAAGGCTTGTCGGAACAGGCTCAGCCACCACTACCGAGTTCTCCCCAGCGGGGCGACGGGCGCCTCGACGTCACGCAGGCTTGACGTCGGTAAGTGCGAAGTCCCGGCCCTTGAACAGGAGAGGCTCCCCGGTAGCTTCCGCCAGGGCATAGGCGAAGCAGTCGCCCAGGTTCAGCCCTGCCGGGTGGTTGCCCTTGCCGAATCGCCGCCAAGCCCGGAGGGCGGTCTGCGCATGGTCGGGGGTCACGGGCGCCAGCTCGATCATCGCCTCTTCCAGGAAGGCTTCGAGCTCACGCCCCGCCGCGGTGCCGCTGCGGCTCTCGATGACGATGGCCGCCTCTAGGAAGTTGACCACCGACATCCGGCAGCGTGGAGCTTCTGCTATCGCCTCGTCGTACTGCTCCGCTCCACGTTCGGCGAACAGGACTGCCAGGACCGCAGAGGTGTCGACGATCACCTTGGCAGGCCCCGTTCGTCGTAGAGCAGGTCGCCGTGATCGGCCGGCGGCCTCCCCTCGCCCAGCAGCCTGGCGCTGCGCCGAGCGATGGCGCGCATCTTCTGGAGACGGGCCCTGGCGCCGCGCTGGCGCCTCTCGCGCTCCAGGCGCTCCTCCAACGCGACTGTGATCGCCCTGGTCATGGTCTCTCCGGTAAGCCGCGCCAGCTCGCCGGCTAGCCGGCACGTGTCTTCGTTCTTGATGTTGAGACTCACTGGTCCTCCCTGAGGGTAGAATGCCATCAGCATGTCTACCATACACGACCATGGTCACGGTCCGCAACGCCTGTCCTGCTAACGTAGTTGTCGCAGGATACCGAGCTACCCGCCGAGCAGCAGCTCGGCAACCTGGGAGGGGTGGCTGAGGGGGGCGTTGTGGCCCGCGTCCATCTCCGTCACGGCGACGCCCTGGAGAGAGCCCGCGTACTGCCTCTGCAGGCCGGGCCTTATGGCCTTGTCCCGTTTGAGGACCGCGTAGGCGGTGGGTACCCTGGTCTCGAACCCCAGGCGCGCCACGGGCGTTTGCCAGGGGGCCAGGGGCTCTGGCACCAGGCCGTCCAGCACCAGCCGGGTGGAGTCCCGGTCGAGGTCGTTGCACAGGATGCCCTTGAGGATGGGCTCCGGATAGAGTATGCCCTTCTCGCCGGCCTTGAAGACCCTGGTCATCAGCTTCTGCCAGGGCGAGAGCCTGTCGTAGACGGAGCGGCCGTCCTCGGGGAGCTCGCCCCCGAGGAGCACCACCCGGCTGACCAGCCCGTCCAGCTCCGAAGCGACCTGGGGAATGAACGTTGCGGAGAAGCCGTGGGCCACCAGGACCACGTCCTCCAGCCGGCCGACCTGGACGGGGGTGGTGACGGCCTGGACGTAGTGCTCGGTGGTGATGCGGCGCAGGTCCTCGGAGGCCCGGGCTCCGTGTCCGGGCAGGTCCACGGCGACGACCTGGCCCACGCCCCGGGACTCGCCGGCCGACTCCAACTCGCCGGCCACCCGGCTCCACAACCAGGAGCCCTGCCAGGCCCCATGCACAAGGATGAAGTTGGGCATCGTTTCCTCTAGCTTACCGAATTACGAGCCACCGGGCGCCCAGTGGCCTGTCTCCGACAGTTCGTTGTACCATCAGGCCCTCCCTGTGTTATGGGCCCACCCTTCCACCCCGCGCTCCGCGCGTGCATGGAACCCCCGCCCACTGTGGACCGGCACTGGCAGGAGACGGACGGACCGACTGACGAACCTGTGAGACGGCACACTAGCCGCCGGGCTCCAGGGCTTCGCGGATGGCCCGCAGCAGGGCGTCCTCCTCTTCCATGAAGACGGACCTGGGGTCGATGACCACGCGGCCGTCCTCTATGCGGGCTATGACGGGAGTGGAGGACTCGCGGAGGCGTCTCAGCACCTCGTCGGGGCCGCCCGGGACCGCGTCGCACTCCAGGGCCAGGAGCCACGTCTCCAGCGTCTCTCCGGGGAGGCTGCCGCCGCCGATGGTGGAGCGGCCCCGCAGCACGAGGACGCCCTCTCCCAGCGCCGTCTGCCAGTGATACGAGCGGTTCTCCAGCTCGGGTGGGGAGGTGCCGATCATGCGCCACAGGGGTATCTTGGCCTCCGCCTCCCCCTTGACGTAGTGCAGGAGGGTGGCCGCCAGCGCGGCCAGGCTCACCTTGTCGATGCGCACCGCCCTGGCCAGGGGATGCCTCTCCAGGGCCCGTATCAGCTCCTTTTTCCCCACTGCCATGCCCGACTGGGGCCCCCCCAGCAGCTTGTCGCCGGAGAAGAAGGTGACCCCCACCCCCGCGGCCACGCTGTCCTGGGGCCTGGGCTCGGGGGCCAGGCCGAAGTCCTGGGTGTTGACCAGGCACCCGCTTCCCACGTCGTGGAGAACGGGGATGCCGTGGCGGTCGCCGATGGCCACCAGCTCCTCCTCGGTGGCGGCGTGGGTGAAGCCGTCGATGCGGAAGTTGCTGGAGTGGACCTTGAGCAGGGCCGCCGTGTTCTCGGTGATGGCGGCCTCGTAGTCCGAGGCGTAGGTGCGGTTGGTGGTGCCCACCTCCACCAGGGTAGCGCCGCTCTGGCGGAGGACGTCGGGGATGCGGAACCCGCCGCCTATCTCCACCTCCTCGCCGCGGGAGACGATGACCTCCCTGCCTCCGGCGAGGGCCGACAGGCCCAGGAGGACGGCGGAGGCGTTGTTGCCCACGGCCAGGGCAGCCTCGGCGCCGGTGAGCTGCCGCAGGAGGGACTGCACGTGGGCCTGGCGGGAGCCGCGCTTGCCGTCGTGCAGGTCCAGCTCCAGGTTGGTGTATCCCTCGGCCGCCCGGATCATGGCCTCCATGGCTTCCAGGCTCAACGGAGTGCGGCCCAGGTTGGTGTGGATGAGCACTCCCGTGGCGTTTATGACGGGGCGGGGGCCGACCCTCCCGAGGTCGTCGATGTGCTCGGCCACCGTTTGGGCCATCTCCTCGGCGGTGGGAGCGGGGCTCCCGTTGCGGACGGCGCCCCGGGCCGCGTCGATCTGGTCCCGCACCAGGTCGGCCACCCAGTCCCGCCGGTACTCCCGGGCCAACGTCCTGATGGGGCTGGTGGAGAGCACGCGCTCGACGCTGGGCAGGTTGCGCAGCTCCCTGGTCATCTCCACTTCAGGCGTGGCCATGAGTACCCGGCACCCCTTCGCTCAGTGTACCCAGTAATTCTACCACGGAAAGTGCCCCTCCAACGCCGCCGTCCTTGACACCCCAGATAGGCAGAATTACAATCCGCTCCATAGCGGCCCGCGGGAGCGGGCAGACCCCGCACTCGTTACGTCAACCGGCGTGTCAGCCGTCACGTCAGGAGGTAAGGTCCATGATCGGGAACTGGCCTAAGGTCATCTACAAAGAAGAGGGCATGCGAGAGGGCATGCAGATCGAGGACGCCAACATCTCGGTGGACGACAAGGTGCGCCTGCTGGACGCGCTTTCGGAGACGGGGCTGAAGCAGATCGTCGTGGGCTCCTTCGTCAGCCCCAAGTGGACGCCCCAGATGGCGCGCATCGACGAGATCGTGACCCGGTTCACGCCCAAGGCGGGCGTCACCTACACCGCCCTGGCGCTGAACGAGCGGGGCGTGGAGCGGGCCAAGCAGTACTCGCCGCCCCTGACCATCGAGCGGGACAAGTGGCCCAGGCTGAACTGCCACATGTGCGACGCCTTCGTGCGGCGCAACACCAACCGGTCCCAGATGCAGGAGATGGAGCGGTGGCCGCAGATCGTGGCCCAGGCCCAGGAGCGCAACGTCAAGGAGGCGGGGATAGGCACCAACGCGAGCTGGGGCTCCAACTTCCTGGGGGACTTCCCGGTGGACAGCCTGATGACCATGCTGGACAAGCAGCACCAGCTATGGGACGAGGCCGGCATCAAGGTGACCAGCGTCAGCATGGGCGACCCCATGAGCTGGTGCAGGCCCGACAAGGTGGAGGAGAGCGTCGTCCGGGTCAAGGAGCAGTGGCCCGAGGTGAAGCACTTCAGGCTGCACCTGCACAACGGGCGGAACATGGCCATCGCCTCGGCGTACGCCGCCCTGCGGGTGCTGGAGCCCGAGGACACCCTGGAGATGGACGGGACCATCGGCGGGTTCGGCGGGTGCCCCTACTGCGGCAACGGCAGGGCCACGGGGCAGGCGCCCACCGAGGACGTGATGCACATGATGGACGACATGGGCATCGACACGGGCGTGGACGTGGACAAGCTCATCGACTGCGTCTGGATGGCCGAGGAGATAATCGGCAGGGACCTGTACGGCCACGTGTCCAAGGCGGGCCCCCGGCCCACCCGGGACCGCCTGTACGACGTCAACGCGCCCTTCGTGGAGACGATGGAGCAGGCGCGGCACTTCAAGACGGGGCCCAAGGCCTACGAGGGCGGCATCTACCCCTACAGAGAGCCCGTGACCAGCCCCTACCGGGACCGGATGGACCAGGGCAAGCCCGCCTTCGACGACGCCGGCGGCGAGTGGCCGTGGAAGCAGGACTGGTTCCCCGTCAAGGACTAGGCGGGCGGGCGTCGATGACGCTTGCTAAAGGGATGCCCGGACCTGGACCAACCGACCGTTGACCGGATCGGCCCCCAGGCTCAGCAGCTCCAGCGTCGTGGCCCCCAACAGGGGCTCGCTGTCCTCTGGGCCAAAGACGACCAGGGCGATCACCTGGTCCCCGTTGACTCGCAGCCGGGCATAGCCTATGGGGTAGTCCACGACCCGGTTGTCGCCGAGCTCAAAGGTGCGTTGGGCGGCGCGCTCCACGCCCAGCCGGTCAAGGATGTCTTCACCCACGAAGGTGTAGGTGGCCGCCGTATCGACCGTGGCCTCCAGGTCCGCGAACCGCCCGTCTGCCAGGTTTTCCACCCGTATTGGAACTGTGAACACACCCATTGCTGCTGCCTCTTTCTGGGTCTTGGGGCTTGGACGTCCCTAGAGCGGCGGCGGCTGCCAGCCTCCCAGGGCCCCCTCCAGGCAACGGGCGACGGCAAGGGCCACGTCCTCCCGCCAGGGCCTCGTCACGACCTGCACGCCGATGGGCAGGCCCTCGGGCGACGTGCCGCCCCGGACCACGGCTCCGGGCCACCCGGCGAGGTTATAAGCGGCGGTGTAAGTGAAGGCGCCCCTGCCGAACTCATCCAGCCACGTCCCGTGGGGGATGGCGGGGTAGGGGCTGGCCGGGCATAGGATGGCGTCGTAGGACTCCATGAAGGCCAGCAAGTCGCTGCGGTACCCGTCCAGGTCCTCCAGCACCTTCCCGAACTCGTCGGATGTCATGACCCTGGAGCCGGAGATCCTGGACTGCAGCCACAGGTGGACCTCGGTGGTGCCGGCCGCGTCCAGCAGTCTCCGGACCCAGGCGCGCCCGTCGGCGGCCCCCAGGTCGGAGAAGAGGGCGTGGCTCCTCAGCAACGCCTCGGGGCAGGCCCCCTCCACCGCCGCGCCGGCGTCGGTCAGCGCCGCAGCGGCGGCGTCCACGGCTCCGGCCACGGGGGGAGTCGCCGGCACGACGCCGTTGTCCGTGTGCACCGCCACCCTCAGGTCCTTCATCGCCACCTGGGAGGGGTCTCCCAAGGGCACGGGGGCGATGGCCGGGTCGCGCCAGTCGGGCCCCGAGATGATGGGGAGGAGCAGGGCGAGGTCGTCCACGAACCGGGCCATGGGCCCGTTCTGGGTCAGGATGTCCCGGGCGCCCAGCCCGTAGGGGACGACGTGGCCGGTCCTGGGGACGCGGCCGGAGGTGGGCTTGATGCCCGCGATGCCGCAGCAGTGGGCCGGCCAGCGGATGCTTCCGCCTGTGTCGCTTCCGATGTCGAAGGGCGAGCCTCCGGCGGCCACGATGGCGGCGGCCCCGCCGCTGCTGCCGCCGGGGGTCCGGGAGAGGTCGTAGGGGTTGTCGGTCCGGCCGTAGACCAGGTTGTCGGTCTCGGCGGCCAAAGTGAGCTCGGGGGTGTTGGTCTTCCCCAGGAGGATTGCGCCCGCGCCGCGCAGCCGGGCCACCACCGTGGAGTCGCTCTTCGGGACGTAGCCTTGGCGCCCCATGGTGCCGCCGGTGGTGACGACTCCCTCGGTGTCCAGGGAGTCCTTGATGGTCATGGGCACCCCGTGGAGGGGGCCGTGGACCAGGCCCCGGGCCCGGTCGGCGTCGGCCCGGCGGGCGTCCTCCAGGGCGGCGTCGGCCCGGAGCTGGACAACCGCGTTGAGCCGGGGGTTCACCTGGTCGATGCGCTTCAGGTGGGCCTCGACCACCTCGGCGGAGGAGAGCTTGCCGCCGCGGACGGCGTCGGCGAGGGCGGCGGCGGAGCCGTACAGTATCTCGTCCATGGGCTGCCCGGCCGCGCTAGCCCCCCTGCTAGGCGCCCACCGGCTCCCGGGAGGGCTCGACGCGAATGGCGTCTCCCACCTTCAGCGTGCCGCCGTTGAGGACGGTGCTGATGATGCCGCGGCGTCCCTTCAGCTCGTTCTGCAGGCCTGGGCGGATGGCGTCCATCCGGGCGCAGGGGAGGCAGTCGCCCGTGGCCTCCAGGGTCACCTGGTCGCCCACGAAGAAGACGTGCCCCGCCTCCACCGTGGACAGGTCCAGCCCCTCCACCGTGATGTTCTCCTTGATGGTCCCGGGGGACAGGTCCAACTCCCTCAGGGTCTCGACGTCCATGACCAGCACCTGCCTGGCGCTGCCTTTGACCGCGTGCTTGTCCCCCTCCAGCCCCAGGTCCGAGACGGCGGTGGCTTCTTGGACCGGGGTCATGGGTTGCAGCCGCTCCCGGCACAGGTACAGGTTGACCACGCGTCCCTCGTTCATATCTCCTCCTGATCGTGGCCCCATCGTCGGCCCCGGCTTGGGGGCCCGGGACGGGCTGCCGCAAGGTACCTCATTATACGGGCAAGGTGTTAGAATTGTCACTCTTACGGCCCGGAAGCTCGACGAGGAGGCGCCCATGTCCCAGGAGTTCGTAAAGACGGAGCGCCGGGACGGCGTGGTCCTGGCAACCCTCCACGACCCGGCCACCAGAAACGCGGTGGGCGAGGAGATGGCCCGGGAGCTGATGGAGGAGCTGGACCGGTTCGACGATGACCCGGAGGACCGGGTCCTGCTGCTCACGGGCGCGGACCCGTCCTTCTGCTCCGGGGCCAACGTGCGGCGGTTCGACCGGGACATCCAGGAGCGGGCGGCCGGGCCCGGGGAGCCGCCCTCCCTCCCCTGGGGGCAGATGGAGGCCCGGCTGGGCGCCCGGGAGAGGCGCGACCGGGCGCTGGGAGCCCGGCTGCCCCTGCGCATCCACCAGCTACAGAAGCCGTCCATCGCCGCCGTCAACGGCCACGCGGTGGGCCTTGGCATGGGCCTGGCCCTGGCCTGCGACATCCGCATCGCCTCGGAAAGGGCCGTCTTCTCCGAGGCCTTCGTCCGCATGGGCCTCATCCCCGGCGACGGGAGCTGCTGGCAGCTGCCCCGCCTCATCGGCCTGGGCAACACATTCCTGCTCCAGTACACCGGCGACCGGGTGGACGCGGCGGAGGCGCTTCGCATGGGGCTGGTGGCCCGGGTCGCGCCCCACGAGGAGATGCTGCCCGCGGCCATGGAGCTGGCCTCCAGGCTGGCACGGGGCGCCACCCGGTCCATGTCCCTCATCAAGTACCTGGTGCACCGCTCCCTGGACACGGGCCTGGAGGAGAGCCTGGAGCTGGCCCACGCGGCCCAGGACGTCGCCCGGGCCACTGAGGACCACAAGGAGGCCGTCCAGGCCTTCCTCCAGAAACGGCAGCCCAGGTTCCAGGGGCGCTAGGGTTTTCGCCTTGCCCGGCCGGCGTGGCGGAGAGTATGATACCCGCAGCGCGGCGGGCGGAGAGAGGAATGCTGGACGGCTCCTACAGGTACTCCAGGTGGGACGGCACCCAGGACGTCTTCGACATGGACGCCGAGGAGCTGATGGACCGTCTCTCGGGCGACATCCTCAACCACGGGGACCTGTGGAGGGCGCTCCGCGACCTGATGCGCGGGGGCGCAGAGGACCGCCAGGGGGAGCGGGTGCCGGGCCTGCGGGACCTGCTGGACCGCCTCCGGGACCGGCGCAGTGAGCGCCTGCAGCAGTACAACTTGGACTCCGTGGTGGACGACCTGCGGGAGCGGCTGGAGGAGATACTGGCCGCCGAGCGCGGGGGCATAGAGGCCCGCCTGGACCGGGCCCGCCGGGAGGTGGAGGGCGCCGAGGGGCCGGACAGGGCCGAGAAGGAGTCGCTGGGCAAGCTGCTGGAGGAGCGGGCAAGGCGCAGCCTGGAGAAGCTGGACGGGCTGCCCCGGGAGATGGGCGGGGCCATCCGGGGGCTCATGGAGTACGACTTCATGGACCCCGAGGCCCAGCGGATGTTCATGGAGTTGCTGGAGCTCCTCAAGTCCCAGATGGCCCAGAACTTCTCCCAGGAGATGACGCAGCGCATCCAGGAGACCTCCCCCCAGGAGATGGAGGCGCTCCGGGAGATGCTGCGGGAGCTGAACCGGATGCTGCGGGACCGGGCCGAGGGGCGGGAGCCCGACTTCCCGGGGTTCATGGACCGGTACGGGCCCATGTTCGGCCCAGACCCTCCCCAGACCCTGGACGAGCTGATGGACCGACTCATGCAGCAGATGGCCCAGATGCAGTCCCTGATGGAGAGCATGTCCCCCGAGGCCCGGCAGGAGCTGGAGGAGGCCATCGGGGCCGCTCTGGACCCGGAAACGGCGCGGGAGATGGCCCGGCTCGCCGCCCTGATGGAGCAGCTGATGCCCATGGACGACCTGCGGCGGCAGTACCCGTTCCTGGGGGACGACAGCCTGACCATCGAACAGGCGATGGAGCTGATGGGGGACCTGCAGGGCATGGAGGAGCTGGAGCGCTCCCTGCGGCAGGCCATGAGCACGGGAGACCTGGAAGACGTGGACCCGGAGCGCCTGGCGGAGGTGCTGGGAGAGGACGCCCGGCGTAGCTGGGAGCAGCTCCAGGGCCTCATCGACATGCTCCGGGAGCAGGGATACATCAGCGGCGCCGGGGAGCCGGAGCTCACCCCCAGGGCCATCCGCAGGATCGGGCAGAGGGCGTTGAAAGAGGTGTTCCTGAACCTGAAGAAGGACAGGATGGGGGGCCACGAGCTGGACAAGCGGGGCAACGCCGGGGAGGCCGTCAGCGCCACCAAGTCCTACGAGCCGGGAGACCCGCTGCAGCTCGACCTGCAGGCCACGGTGAAGAACGCGGTCGTGAGGACGGGGCCCGGGCTTCCCGTGCGGCTCACGCCCCAGGACTTCGAGATATACCGCAACGAGGAGATGACCCGGGCCGCGACGGTGGTCCTCCTGGACCAGAGCCGGTCCATGGGCCTGTTCGGCAGCTTCCAGGCGGCTAAGAAGGTCGCCCTGGCCCTGTTCGCGTTGATCCACAGCCGGTTCCCCCGGGACAGCCTGCACGTGGTGGGGTTCTCCGACTACGCGCTGGAGGTGCGGGAGGAGGACCTGGCCAAGCTCACGTGGAACGCCTGGGTGTCGGGCACCAACCTGCACCACGGGCTGATGCTCTCCCGCAAGCTGCTGGCCCGTGAGAAGGGGGGCACCAGGCAGATACTGCTCATCACCGACGGCGAGCCCACGGCACACCTGGAGGGCGACCGGTCCTTCTTCAGCTACCCTCCGAGCCACAGGACCCTGTCCGAGACCCTGAAGGAGGTGCGCCGCTGCACCCGGGAGGACATCCGCATCAACACCTTCATGCTGGAGAACAGCTACCAGCTTGTGAACTTCGTGGACAGGATCACCCGCATCAACCGCGGCCGGGCCTTCTACAGCGCTCCCGAGCGCCTGGGAGAGTACGTGCTGGTGGACTACGTCTCCAACCGCAAGAAGCAGGTCACGGCATAGGGGCCCTCTCCACCTCTTTGGGGATGCTGTGGAGCCCACCCATCGTCATTCCCGCGCACGCGGGAATCCACCATTGGTGGCTTTGGACTCCCGCTTTCGCGGGAGTGACGGAGGGAGTACTGGGAGCCCGTTTTCAGCGTAGCCACGAGCCTGGCCGTTCGCCAAGAGGGGCGCTGCGAGCTACTCTCATGGCCGTGGGGGCCCGACTCAGGCCGCCGGCGGATAGGAGACCGTCTTGGAAGCCGCCTGGATCGCCCTGATAGCCTTCCTGGGCCTGGTGGGCGTCGGGGCGCTGGCCGCCGGGGCCGCTTTGGCGTTCCTCCGTTTCCGGGGCGGCACCAGCGTGCACGTCTCCATGCGGCTGCTGCTCCGTCTCTACCTGTACGTCGTCATCGTGGTGGGGCTGATACTGTTCACCCAGGGCGCGTCGCACCTGATCAGGGCGGGGTTCGCCTCGGCGTGGGGCAACGAGTTCAGCTACGAGCCGCGCCACGTGGCCACGCCCAAGGAGGACGATGAGATACGGCGGCAGCACCCCCTGGAGCTCAAGTCCCGGGACCAGCTCACCGACGAGGAGTTGGAGGAGCTGAGCGTGGTCATCGCCGACCGGGAACGGAGGCAGGCCGAGGTCAGCCGGCTGCAGCGTGATAGGGGGTGGGACAGGGCCCACAGGGAGGGCCTGATCAGGGGGACGAGCTTCGCCATCATCGGCGGGCTCATTTGGCTGTTCCACGTGCTGGGCCGCAGGTGGCTGGAGACGGAAGAGGAGGCGGGGGATGTCCTGGACCGGGTATACCTGGCGCTCATAGTCGTGATCTTCGGCGTCATCACCATCGTGAACCTGCCCCAGGGGGTCTTCGAGGCCCTGCGCTACGCCCTCCTTGAGGACCTGGACGACTACAGCCGGTACCATCCCGGGGGCAAGCTGGCCCTGTCCATCGCCTCCCTGCCCATCTGGACCGTATACCTGACCGGCGCCATCCGCGCGGTGCGGCGGGGAGGGTAAGTGGCGCGCAGCAAAGAAGCTTGATCACCCGCTTCAAGGGCGTCTTCTACGGCTGGTGGATAGTCGTCATCAGCTTCGTGGTCAACGCGCTGACCACCGGGGTGTACTGGCTGGGGTTCTCGGTGCTGTTCCTGCCCATCAGCCGGGACCTGGGTGTCAGCCGCGCCGCCGCCTCCCTGCCCTTCACCCTGCGGGGGGTGGTGGGGGCGTTCCAGAGCCCGCTGATTGGGCTGCTGGTGGACCGGGTGGGACCGGCCAGGGTCCTCTTCTTCGGAGCCGTGGCCGGTGGCCTGGGGTTCCTGCTCCTCAGCCGGGCCGAGGCATACCTGGTGTTCATGGCGGTGTTCCTGGCCGTCCTGAGCCCGGGCATGATGTCCTTCGACGCCCCCACCACGGCGGCGACGGGTCGGTGGTTCGCCAGGAAACGCGGCCTGGCCATGGCCGTCTCGTACATGGGGTTCGCCTTTGGGGGCTCCGTGCTCACGCCGCTGCTGGCCTTCGCGGTGGACAGGTTCGGCTGGCGCGACGCGACCCTGATCTCGGCCGTCGTCATATGGGTGGTGGCCCTTCCCCTGGCTACCCGGCTGTACCGCTCCCCCGAGTCCAGGGGGCTTCACCCGGACGGCGTCTCGGAGGCGGTGGGGGAGGGGCCGTCGGGGAGCCGCCCGCCGGCGCCGGGCATCCCGCAGGACTTCGGCCTGCGGGATGCCATGTCGACCCCCGCCTACTGGATGCTGTGCCTGAGCTGCGGCCTGAGGGCCATGGTGTTCATGGCGATGAGCCTGCACCTGGTGGCCATCATGACCTGGAAGGGACTGGACGAGGCCACCGCCGGGCTACTGGTGGGCAGCTTCGCCTTCGTGTGGCTGGCCGCCACTCCGGTGATGGGATGGGCCGGGGACCGGTGGTCCAAGACCCGGGTGGCGGCGACGCCGGCCTTCCTGGGCACCGCGGCCATGGTGCTCCTGCTCCTGTTGGACAGGGTGGAGGCGTGGCAGATGGCGGTAATCCTGGGCCTGTGGGCGACCAACGAGGGCTCGTGGCCCCTGAACTTCGCCATCCTGGCAGACCGGTTCGGCGTCCGCCACTACGGCGCGCTCCGGGGGGGAATGCTGACGGTGATAAACCTGATGTCCTTCGGGGCGCCCTTCTACTCCGGGTGGGTATTCGACAGGACGGGCGGCTACCAGTGGGTGGTCCTCCCCGCGGCTGTGCTGCTGGGTGTGGCGGCCTTCCTCAACTGGTCGATACCCGAGGCCCGCCGCCGGGTGTCCGGTCCGGTTGACACCACGAGGGCGGGCCCATAGGATGAGACTTGCCCCCAGGCGCGGGGCGCCCCAAATCCCGGCCCAGCGGGGGGATGGCCATGCAGCGCACCGACCCGGTCTCCCGTGAGATCATCAAGAACGCCCTGCTGAGCAGCGCCGACAACATGGCGTTCACGGTGGTCCGCACCGCCCGCTCCTCCAACATCAAGCACGGGATGGACTTCTCAACGGCCCTGTTCACCGCCGACGGGCAGCAGGTAGCCCAGGGCCTGACCCTCCCCGCGCACCTGGGCTCCATGACCCCCGCGCTGGAGGGGATCATGCGCGCCTTCGGCGACGACGTGCGGCCCGGGGACATCTTCGCCAACAACGACCCCTACGAGGGGGGCAGCCACCTCCCGGACATCTACCTGTTCAAGCCCATATTCGCCTACGACACGCTGGTGGGCTGGAGCTGCGCCATCGGCCACCAGACGGACATCGGCGGACGCATGCCCGGGGGCAACGCCTGCGACAGCACGGAGATATACCAGGAGGGTCTCCAGATACCGCCCGTGAAGCTGTACGCGGGGGGCGTGCTGAACCGGGCCGTTTGGCGCATCCTGGAGAAGAACGTGCGGGTGCCCGAGAAGGTGCTGGGGGACGTCCAGGCCCTCTCGACCGCCGTGCGGTTCGGGGAGCGGGACCTGCTGAGGCTGGTGGAGGAGTATGGCCTGGAGGAGATGAAGAGCTACATGGCCGACATCCTGGACACCACCGAGGTGCTCACCCGGGCCGAGATCGAGGCCCTGCCCGACGGGACGTGGGAGTTCACCGACTACCTGGACAACGACGGCCTGGACATGCACCCCATCGCCATCCGCGCCGAGGTCAGGATCGACGGGGACACGGTGTACGTGGACTTCGACGGCACGTCGCCCCAGGCCCGGGGTTCCATCAACCCCAACTTCGCCTTCACCAAGTCCATGGTGTACGCGGTGATGAAGTGCTTCACCGACGACTCGATACAGTCCAACGGCGGGTTCTGCCGCGCCTTCGTGGTGACGGCCCCCGAGGGGTGCTTCGTGAACCCCCAGCACCCGGCCCCGGTGGCCGCCAGGGGGATGTCGGGGATACGCATCACCCACGCGCTGTTCGGGGCCATGACCAGGGCGGTGCCGGGGAGGGTGCCGGCGGCCTACGGCGGCGGCGAGGCGGCCATCACCTTCGGCGGATACCACCCGGACCGCAAGGCCTGGGTGTACGTGGAGTTCGACAACGACGGGCCCCGGGGCGGGGGCCCCTTCCTGGACGGCGCCGACGGCCTGGCCGCCCCGGGCCGCAACATGGCCAACACCCCCATCGAGACCATCGAGACGGACCACCCCCTGATGGTGGAGCGGTTCGCCCTGGTGCCCGACACCGGCGGCCCCGGCAAGTACCGGGGCGGCATGGCCATAACCAGGGAGTTCCGGGTGACGGCGGAAGAGGCGACGTTCCAGCTCCGCACCGACCGCCACGACTTCCCCGCCTGGGGCGTGGAGGGGGGAAAGCCGGGCTCCACGACCCGGAACTACATCTTCAGGGAAGAGGAAGCGCCCGACTCCGGCGGTGGGGAGATTCCCGCCAAGTACCTGACCACCATGAGGAGCGGGGACCTGTACCGTCTGGTGCAGGCCAGCGCGGGCGGCTACGGCGACCCCCTGGAGCGGGACGTCCACGCCGTCCTGGAGGACGTGGAGCAGGAGAAGATGTCCGTGGAATACGTCCGCCAAGAGTACGGAGTGGTCATAGACCCCGACACGCTGCGGCTCGACCCGAGGGCCTCCGACGAGCTGCGGGCCGCCATGCGGGCCCAACGGGAGGCGTCCGGGGAGTAGGGGCCCCCGCCGCGGCCTCGTGGCGGGAAGGGGAGCCTCGGGGCACGGGGCCGGCGTGCAGGCCGCGTTCCAAGGGCCCCGCTTAAGAGGCCCCGCTTAAAAGGAGTGAGATGGACCCGATAGAAACGGCGGAGATAGGCTCTTCGGGCCTGCGGGTCACGCGGCTGGGGGTTGGGGGAGTCGGCCTGGCGGGGGGCTCGGCCCGGGGCTCGTTGCCGCCCACGCCAGAGGAGGACGCCCTGGCCATCGTCCGCAAGAGCCTCGAGCTGGGGGTCCGCTACTTCGACACGGCTCCCGGGTACGGCAGGGGGGTCAGCGAGCGGCGCCTGGGGAGCGTACTGTCCGCCCTGCCCCGGTCCGGGCTGGTGGTCTCCACCAAGGTGGGCAGGGTGCTGGACCCGGCGCCTCCCGAGCGGGTTGGCAGCATTCCGGGCCCGGGCCCCCAGGACGTGGAGCCGGTGTTCGACTTCAGCTACGACGGCGCCATGCGGTCCTTCGAGGAGAGCCTGCAGCGGACGGGCCTGGACCGGGTGGACATCCTCCTGATCCATGACCCGGACGACCACTACGCCCAGGCCGTGGAGGGGGCGTACAGGGCGCTGTCCGAGCTGCGCTCCCAGGGTGTGATCTCGGCCCTGGGAGCCGGCATGAACCAGTGGGAGATGGAGGCCCGGTTTGCCCGGGAGGCCGACTTCGACTGTTTCCTACTGGCGGGGCGGTACACGTTGATAGACCACTCGGCCTTGAAGGAGTTGCTGCCTCTGTGCCAGGAGAAGGGGATAAGCGTCATCGTCGGCGGGCCCTACAACAGCGGGATCCTGGCCTCGGACCTGGAGGAGGGGGCCACCTTCAACTACGTGCCGGCCCAGCCGGAGGTGCTCCGGCGGGCCAGGAGGTGCCGGGCGGTGTGCGACCGCCACGGGGTGCCCCTGAAGGCGGCCGCCCTGCAGTTCGTCCTGGCCCACCCAGCGGTGGCGTCGGTGATACCGGGCCCCCGCTCGGCCGCCGAGGCCGAGGAGAACTTCAGGATGGTGGAGCACCCCATCCCGGCGGCCCTTTGGGAGGAGCTGCGAGGCGAGGGGCTCATACCGCCCGAGGCCCCCACGCCGGGGTAGGGAGGCAGGGAGACGTTACATGGACGTGAAGGAGGCCGTGCGAACGGCGAAGGAATACGTGAGCGCCCTCTACGAGGCCGAGCAGATCATGAACGTTGGCCTTGAAGAGGTCGTGTTCGAAGACGGGTCCAATACCTGGAGAGTCACTATCGGCTTCTCCCGGCCCTGGGACCAAAAGAACGTCCTGGCCGCTACGTTGGGTGAAGGGCGTCCCGGCCGATCGTACAAAGTGCTCTGCATCAACGACCGCAGTGGTGAGGTCGAGTCCCTCACGGACCGGCTGCTGAAGGCTTCCGAGTGAGCAAATGGCTCCAGCCGCACTCTGTATCGACGCGAATCTTCTCGTGTTGCTCGTAGTGGGCAGTGTTGGCCGAGACCTGATCGCCAAACATCGCCGGCTGCGTGAGTACACAAGGGAAGACTACGAAACCCTGGTTGACATGATCAGCCGGGTCGACCGGGTGCTGGTAACGCCAAATACGCTGACCGAAACGTCCAATCTGCTGGCGCAACATGGCGAGCCGGAACGGACTCGCTTCTTCGACAGACTCAGAGTCCTAATCCAGGAGACGGAGGAGGTCGTCGTTGCCAGCGCGCAGGCGTCCAGGAACAGGGAATTCCTACGGCTGGGATTGACCGACGCGGCGCTACTGGATGTTGCCACGGAGGAAACTCCCCTAGTCACCGTGGACCTCGAGCTATACTTGGCAGCCTTGGCGAAGGGGGAGGACGCCGCGGTGAATTTTACGCACCTTCGGGGCCTGTAGACGCGCTATGCTCCCGCCCCCACCCTGACCAGCTTCTGTAGCGACCGGAGCTCCCGGGAGCGGTCCACGGTGCCGCCGTACCGGTCGTGGCCGGTCTCGCTGAGGGAGCTCTCGGCCAGGTAGATGTTGCCCCGGGAGTCAGCGGCGATTCCGTGGGGGGCGTAGAAGCGGCCGGGGGCCTCGCCGAAGCTGTGCTCCCCCAGCCGCGCCTTCACCTCTCCCTGCCGGTCGAAGACGGTTATCCGGGGGCCGATGCGCATGCCCTCGACGTTGGTGGCCACGCCGGAGTACAGCTCCGCCACGTACACCAGCCCGTCGCCGGTGCGGTCGAGGCAGACGCAGTTGGCCCGGGCGAGGTTCACCCACTGGGTCTCGTACCTGCCGTTGGAGTCGAATACCTGGATGCGCTTGTTCTGCCGGTCGGCGACGTAGACCCAACCGTCCCGGTCGGTGGCTATGTTGTGGACCAGGTTGAACTGGCCGGGGTCCGTGCCAGACTCGCCCCACGAGAAGAGGTGCTTGCCGTCGGGGGAGTACTTGTGGACCCGGGCGTTGCTGTAGCCGTCGGAGACGTACAGGTCTCCCGTTTCCGGGTCCATGGCCACGTGGGTGGGGAGGCAGAAGGGCTCGCCGCTCATGGGGGGCGACGGCCGGCCCCGGCTTCCGATGGTCATGAGCAGCTCCCCGTCGGGGGTGAACTTCTGCACCACGTGCTTCTCCTTGTCCACGACGAAGACCGAGCCGTCGGGCCCCACGAGCGCCCCGTGGGGGTTGGCGAACATCCTCTCCTCGCCCCAGGTGCGCAGGAGGTCGCCGTTGGGGTCGAGGACGACGACCTGGCGCTCGCCCCGGCTGAACACGTACAGGTTGTCCCCGGCGTCCACGGCCACCGCGGTGACCTCGCTGCCATAGCCCCATCCCGCGGGGAGGTTGCCCCAGTCGGTTCCCGACACCCGGTAGCTATACTCTCCCCCGCCCAGCGTAGTCATGCGCTCCTCCTCGGCGCCGGCCCTCCGGGCGCGGAACATCGCCCGGGGCCCGGCCAGCTGTGGCAATGATACCCCTGTATCCCGCGGCAGTCCATGAGAACCGGCCGGGAGGGGTGTATACTGTATCCACTGGAGGGGATGTTGGCGCAGGTCCCGAGGCGCCGGGAGCGTCCGCGTCCCACTCGCCATGCCTGGACGGAGGGCCGCCGTCCAGGCCGATCGGGGGTGTCTATGTCCGGCTATGACTACGACATGATCGTAATAGGCTCGGGCCCGGCGGGGCAGCGGGCGGCGATCCAGGCCGCCAAGCTGGGCAAGCGCGTGGTGGTCGCCGAGCGCACGTCGGTCATCGGCGGGGTGTGCCTCAACACGGGGACCATCCCCAGCAAGACCCTCCGAGAAGCGGTGCTCTACCTGTCGGGATACCGGGAGCGGGGGCTCTACGGGGAGTCCTACGCGGTGAAGCGGGACATCACCATGGCGGACCTGACCTTCCGGGCCGACCACGTGATGCGCAACGAGATCGACGTGGTGCGCCACCAGCTCATCCGGAACCGGATCGACGTGGTCAACGCGGAGGCGTCTTTCGTGGACCCGCACACGGTGCGCTTCCGGGACATCGAGGGCCGCAGCCAGCGGGAGGTGACCGGGGAGTCCATCGTCATCGCCACGGGGACGGTGGCCACCAAGGACAGCCACATCCCATTCGACGGCGAGAGGGTCCTGAGCAGCGACGACATACTCCACATGGAAACCCTGCCCCGCACCCTGGCCGTCGTGGGCGCGGGGGTCATCGGGCTGGAGTACGCCAGCCTGTTCGCCGCGCTGGGAATACGAGTCACCATCATAGACAAGCGGCCCAGGCTGCTGCCCTTCGTGGACGCCGAGATCATCGACACCCTGGTCTACCACCTGCGGCAGAACAGGGTGACCATGCGCCTGGGCGAAGAGGTGGAGTCGATAGAGCCGGTGGAGGGGGAGGAGCAGGTCCGGATCCACCTGGCCAGCGGCAAGCAGATCGTGGCCGAGAAGGCCCTGTACAGCGTCGGGCGGACGGGGGCGACTCGCAGCCTCAACCTGGCCGCGGCCTGGCTCCAGGCCGACGAGCGGGGCCGCCTGCAGGTCGGGCCCAACTACCAGACCCAGGTGTCCCACATCTACGCGGTGGGCGACGTCATCGGCTTCCCCAGCCTGGCCTCCACGTCCATGGAGCAGGGACGGGTGGCGGCCTGCCACGCCCTCGGCGTGGAGGAGAGCAGCGTGCCCGAGCTGTTCCCCATCGGCATCTACACCATCCCCGAGATATCCATGGTGGGCCCCACCGAGGCCGCGCTCACCGACAAGGAGGTCCCCTACGAGGTGGGCAAGGCCCACTACAGGGAGATCGCCCGGGGGCAGATCGCGGGGGACAGCACGGGGCTGCTCAAGCTGGTGTTCCACCTGAAGACCCAGAAGCTGCTGGCCGTCCACATCATTGGGGAGGGGGCCAGCGAGCTCGTCCACATCGGCCAGGCGGTGCTGGCCTTCGGGGGCTCGATGGACTACTTCGTGAACAACGTGTTCAACTACCCCACGCTGGCCGAGTGCTACAAGACGGCGGCCTTCGACGGGGTCAACCGGCTGGGCCTGTAGTCCTGGGCCGCCGTCGACAGTAAGGCTCCCAGCCCCGGGTCAGCCGGTCCACAGATACTTTTCGGGCTCGATGCGGATGAGGACCATGTTCTCCCCGGCCATGGAGTCCGCCCACTCGGACCCCTGTTGGGGCCCGAGGTACCGCAGGGCGAGCTTCCGGTGCAGCTCCTGGGCCAGGCGGTTGTCCGGGACCACGAGGGCCCTGCCCCGCACGGTGAGGGACTTTATCCACCTGGACGTATCGGTGATGCAGAGGGCCACCTGCGCGTTGCGGCGGATGTTGTACACCTTCGCGGCCTCGGCCTCGGTGGTGACCAGGAAGCTCTCGCCGTCGAACTCGTACCACACGGGGAAGGCCTGGGGCCCGCCACTGGGATAGACGGTGGCCAGTATGGCCAGGTAGGTGCGCCGGGTGAACTCCTGAACGCGGCTGGCTGCTACCGTCACCATTTCGCCACCTCCTCGATACCTGATGGCCCGTCCATGGGCCGATTATACCAAATCCGGCCCGCTCCCTGGGGTACCAGTCCATTTCCGCCGGTGCGTTTCACCACTCTATGTGAAATATTTAGCAATATTCGTGAACTTGTGCGCAAGGACGACGAGTATTGACAAATCATCAAAAATATGATACTTTACATTATAACATACGTGTGGGCTCCAGTATAGGCAAAGGGGCACACGCCGGGAAACGAGGCGAGGAGGTCGGTGATGGTCCAAGAGAAGGAAGTCGGTATCGCGCAGGACTGCCAGTCCGCGGGCGGGGAAGGCGCAGCCCCCTGGCCCTGGGGATACCTGGTCCCCATGGCGGGAGTCAGGTACTACATGTTCCTGGACGGGCCCGAGGAGGCGGCGCCCCCGGTCCCGGCAAAGCAGGCCGGGCCGGCGGCGGGGGCAGGGGAAGAGGTCTAAGCCGGGCCCGCCCCGGGGCGGGCCCGGGCAGCCGGACAGCAAGCGGTGAAAGGAGGAGGACATGTTCGTAAGGATGCTGTGGGGCAGGCTGAGAGTGGGGATGTGGGACGAGTACGAGAGATACTACAACGAGCATATCGAGCCCATCACCCAGGGCATCGAAGGGTTTCGTGGAAGGCAGCTCCTCCAGAGTACGGAGAACCCCGACGAGGGGATGTCGATAACCATGTGGGACAGCCTGGAGGCGCTGCGGCAGTACGACCGCAGCCGGGAGCGGCAGGAGGCGTCCCGGGGGGTGGAGCACCTGTACACGGGGGAGTACTGGGTCAGGAACTTCGAGGTAGCCTCGTCGGCGGTGTAGTAGAGGGGGACTCCGGGTCGAGACTGAAGGCCTTACGCGCAGGCGGTCAGGAGGAGAGGATGATACCCGACGTTAGACTGGTCATGGTAATCAGGCAGGACGTGGAGCGCATGGGGGCCTGGCTGCGGGACAGGGACGTCAGCTCCTCCTGGTACGGCACCGACGGCCAGGGCGAGGCGTTCCACATAGGCTACCTGCCAAGGCACATGGTGGAGGCCACGCCGTGGGAGTGGAACCAGGTGTTCCGCGACGACGACCGCAAGATCTTCTCGGTGCTCACCTCCCAGGGGGAGCACATCGGGGAGGCGCAGATGGCCATCGACAGGGCCCTGTCCGAGGCGCAGCTCTTCGTCCTGATAGGCCGCAAGGACCTGTGGTACAAGGGGTACGGCACGGCGGCGCTGCTGCAGATGCTGGAGATGGCCTTCGACGACTACGGCCTCCACCGGGCCTGGGTGGACGTGCCCGAGTACAATCTGCCGGCGCGGCACATGTGCGAGCGCATCGGCTTCCTGACCGAGGGGCGGTTCCGGGGGGCCCACCCCAAGGACGGCCTGTGGCACGACTCGGTGATCATGGGCCTTCTGTACGACGAGTACGCACGCCGCCGGGCGGGGCTGATGGAGCCCAGGGAGCTGGCGGCCGCGTAGTTTGCCACCTGAAGTCGTGCTGTGTTAGCATCCGCCCGACGCGACGGCCGGGAACGGGACTGCCGCCGGGACCCGCTGGCCCCGGCGGCCACCCACGGCCAGGCCCAGGAGGACGGCATGCTGGAGGACCACATACGGCTGAAGGCCATCAACCACATAACCTACAACGTGAAGGACAAGGACGCGGCCCTGAGGTGGTACGAGGACGTGCTGGGCATCAAGCAGATCCCCAAGATGGTGGACAGCGACAACCTGCACTGGCTCCAGCTACCCAGCGGGGCGATGGTCCACCTCATCGAGAACCCCGAGGCCCCGTCGGCGCCCTCCCACCACACCGCCTTCGAGGTGGACGACATCGAGGCGGCCCGGGAGGCGCTGAAGGGCAGGGGCATCGAGACGACCGAGATACAGACCAGGCACGACGGTCAGAAGGCTTTCTACTTCCACGACCTGGACGGCAACCGGCTGGAGATATGCACCAAGTCGGGGTTCGGCGTGCTGGTGTAGGCCCTCAGGCGGGCGGCCTCAGCTCCGCGACCTTGGCGTCAAGCTCCTCCACCGACGCCGATATGACGAACTCCTGGTACTGGAGCCCATCGCCGGTGGGGAACTTGAGCCCGTTGGCCGTCCCGATGACCACCACATGGTCCTCGGCGTCGATGACGCCCTGCTCCCGCGCCTGCAGGGCCGCGTCCAGGGCGACGGCGGTCTGGGTGCATATGTTGGCGCCGGTGGACATCCACTGCCCCCTGCGCTCCACGATGCGCTCCTCGGGGGTGTCGTAGAACCGCATGTCGAAGGGGGCGTGGAGCTTCTTGATCCTGGGGAAGCTGACCGGGTCCTGGATGTTCATGGCGGAGGCCACCGACGGCCGCCGGACCCCCGGCTCGTAGCTCTGGAACCCGCTGCGGCCCCAGCGGACCAACGTGTTGGCCGCCTCGGACTGGGCGACGATGATTCCCGGCAGCCGGTCGATGAGCTTTCGCCGCTTCATTCGCATCAGCGAGACCAGGAACGAGGTGAGGTTGCCGCCGTTGCCCGACGGCACGACTATCCAGTCGGGCGCCTGCCACTTCAGGTCCTGGCATATCTCCAGTGCGATGCTCTCCTGGCCCACGATGCGCATGGGGTTCTCGGAGTTCACCATCACGGCTTCCGGGTGCAGCTCGCAGTACTCCTCGGCGACCCTCATGCAGGCGTCGAACCCCTGGGGGTCGTCCACCAGGGCGTTGATGGCCCCCGCCGCCTGGGACTGGAAGGCCTGGATCCCCGAGGTGCCCTGGTAGGGCAGGATGACCATGGACTCCAGGCGGTCCCGGGCGTAGGCGACGTACATCCCGGCGCTGGCCGAGGTGTCTCCCGTGCTGGCGCATATGACCAGCCACCGGTCGCCAGCCCCCCCGTTGGAGGAGACGCCGTCCCGCCCGAGGGCGATGTCCCTGATCCGGACGGCGTCGGAGACGGCCACGCACATGCCCCGGTCCTTGAAGCTCCCGCTGGGTAGCTGGCCCTCCATCTTGATGAACAGGTTGTTCATCCCGATGCGGCCCTTGAACCAGTCGGGCACCTCGAACAGGTCGGTGTGCCCCTCGCGCAGGGAGACGACCGCCTCCACGGGAAAGCCGGGCAGGAGGAGGGAGAGCCACATGAAGACGCCGCTGCCGTTGGGGTACCGGCCCCGGTTGGGGCCGTACCGGATGGCGTCGAAGTAGTCCTGCGCCTCCCGGCCCTGGCCCACCTGCCAGTCGATGCGCTCCTCGTCACGCTCGACCATGAGCAGCCCCCGGCACCGGGGGCACAGGCGGTAGAACCGGTCCGGCTCGAAGGCCGAGCCGCAGACGATGCACTGGTACCAGAAGAAGGTCTTGTCCATTCGTATACCTCTTGGAGGCGGCGGGTCCCCGCTCCAGCCAAGCTTAGCACGCCGCTTGCGCGGCTTCAATTCGGCCCGCGCCCGGGACGGTCGTTCTCCCCGGGGAGCCCGGCCAGTGCCGGCATCTCCATGCCGGGGCCGGGAAAACGGCGGGTTCCATTCGCGTGCATACCCTTACCGGCGCCATTACCGATTCTCTTGGCAATGACGCTTGCAGACAATCACCCAATCACCGCTGGTCTAATGACAACGCGGCCCGCGATGCTGTAGAATCTACGGGTAGCGGCAGATGCACTGGCCGCGGGCGAAATACCGTCTTGGGGGAAGTGTCGAAACTGGTAGACGAGCATGACTTAGGATCATGTGCTGAAAGGCGTGGGAGTTCGAGTCTCCCCTTCCCCACCACACTTCAGCACCTACCGTGTCGGCGGCGCTGCCCACCCAAGGGACCCACTTCGGGAGGAAGAGATGCCCGCGCTCCTTGAAGTCACCGGTCTGAAGACCCAGTTCTTCACCCAGCGGGGCGTGGTGCACGCCGTCGACGGGGTGAGCTTCGACCTGGAGGAGGGAGAGACCCTGGGCCTGGTGGGGGAGAGCGGCTGCGGCAAGAGCGTCAGCGCCCTGTCCATCATGCGCCTGATACCGGACCCCCCGGGCAGGATCGTGGCGGGGGAGGTCGTTTTCGACGGCCAGGACCTGCTGAAGCTGCCCGAGCCCGAGATGAGGGGCATACGGGGCAAGCAGATATCCATGGTCTTCCAGGAGCCGATGACGTCGCTGAACCCGGTCCTCTCGGTGGAGAGGCAGCTCACCGAGGCGTTGGAGCTGCACCTGGGCATGACCAAGGCTGACGCAAAACAGGAGGCGGTGAACCGCCTGGAGCAGGTAGGCATTCCCGACCCCGAGCGCCGGGTGAAGCAGTACCCCCACCAGTTCAGCGGCGGCATGCGGCAGAGGGTCATGATCGCCATGGCCCTGAGCTGCAACCCCAAGCTGATCATCGCCGACGAGCCCACCACGGCCCTGGACGTGACCATCCAGGCGCAGATCCTGGAGCTGATGAAAGCCCTGAGCCAGGAGTACGGCGTCGCGCTGATAATAATCACCCACAACCTGGGGGTGGTGGCCCGGTACGCGGACAGGGTCAACATAATGTACGCGGGCAAGATCATCGAGCGGGGCTCCGCGCTGGACATCTACCGGAGGCCCAGCCACCCCTATGCCCTGGGGTTGCTGAACTCCGTGCCCCGTCTCGACCAGCCGAGGAAGGAGAAGCTGGACCCCATCGAGGGACAGCCGCCGGACCTCATCGACATGGGAGACGGGTGCTCCTTCAGGGACCGGTGCAGGTTCTTCATCGACCGGTGCGCCGAGGAGGAGCCGGCCCTGCAGAGCGTGGGGGACGGCCACGTCTCCGCATGCTTCGTGGCGGACTCGGTGGCCTCGCTCAGCGCCGAGGAGAGATAACGATGAACGCAGCCACCTCCGCCCCCGACGCCGTAACATCGGGCAACGGCAGGCGTGACGACGTACTGCTGCAGGTGCAGAACCTGAAGATGTACTTCCCCGTGACGTCGGGGATCATCTTCCAGCACGCCATCGGCCAGATCAAGGCGGTGGACGACATCAGCTTCACGGTGCGCCGGGGAGAGACCCTGGGGCTGGTGGGCGAGAGCGGATGCGGCAAGACGACCACCGGGCGTTGCATACTCCAGCTCTACAAGCCCACCTCGGGCTCGGTGCTGTTCGAAGGCGAGGACATCGTCAACATGAAGGGCCGGGCCCTCCGGGGCCTGCGGCGCAAGATGCAGGTGATATTCCAGGACCCGTACAGCTCCCTCAACCCGCGCATGACGGCGGGGGCCATAATCGGCGAGCCCCTGAAGGTGCACGGCCTGGCCGGCAGCAGGAGCGAGTTCCGGGAGAGGATCGGCGAGCTGCTCACCGTGGTGGGGCTCAATCCCTACATGGCCGACCGCTTTCCCCACGAGTTCAGCGGCGGACAGCGGCAGCGCATCGGCATCGCCCGGGCCCTGGCCGTGAACCCGGAGTTCCTGGTGTGCGACGAGCCCGTGTCGGCCCTGGACGTGTCGATCCAGGCCCAGATCATCAACCTGCTGGAGGACCTGCAGGAGACCTTCGGCTTGACCTACCTGTTCATCGCCCACGACCTGTCGGTGGTCCGGCACATCAGCGACCGGGTGGCGGTGATGTACCTGGGGCACATCGTGGAGATAGCCGACCGAGGGGAGATATACACCAACCCCCTGCACCCGTACACCAAGGCGCTGCTGTCGGCGGTCCCCCTGCCCGACCCGGTGCTGGACGCCGAGCGGGAGCGGGTCATCCTCACCGGCGAGGTGCCCAGCCCCCTGAACCCGCCCGAGGGCTGCGTGTTCCACCCCCGCTGCCCCGTCGGTACCCCGGAGTGCCAGGAGGCCATGCCGGAGCTGCGGGAGGTGTCCACCGACCACTACGTGGCCTGCATCCACGTGCCCGGGTACGGTTCCCCGTAGCATGGACCACCGGTTCGTACGCAACTTCTGCATAATCGCCCACATCGACCACGGCAAGTCCACCCTGGCCGACCGCTTCCTGGAGACCACGGGCACCGTCACGCCCCAGGATATGCGGGAGCAGTTCCTGGACCAGATGGAGCTGGAGCGGGAGCGGGGGATAACCATCAAGGGCAAGGCCGTCACCATGTCCCACCGGGGCCCGACGGCCAGGAGTACCAGCTAAACCTCATCGACACGCCGGGCCACGTGGACTTCAGCTACGAGGTGTCCCGCTCCCTGGCGGCCTGCGAGGGCGCCCTGCTGGTGGTGGACGCCAGCCAGGGGATCGAGGCCCAGACCATCGCCAACGCCCTGCTGGCCCTGGCCGGCAACCTGGTGCTGGTGCCCGTGGTCAACAAGGTGGACCTCCCCCAGGCCGAGCCGGACCGGGTGTCCGCCGAGCTGCAACAGGTGCTGGGCTTCGGCGAGGAGGAGATACTCTTCACCTCGGCCAAGGACGGCAAGGGGGTGGAGGAGGTCCTCCAGGCCATCGTGGAGCGGGTGCCGTCGCCGCAGGGGGACCCGGAGGCGGCGGCCAGGGCCCTGGTATTCGATTCCACCTACAACACCTACAAGGGCATCGTGGCCTACGTCAGGCTCTTCGACGGCTCCATCTCCCCCAGCGACCGGCTCCGCATCTTCTCCACCGGCAAGGTGACCGAGTCGATGGAGCTGGGGGTCTTCTCGCCCCACCCGGTGCCCACCGACCGGCTGAGGGCGGGGCAGGTGGGCTACATCGCCACCGGGCTGAAGGACGTGCGGGAGTGCGGTGTGGGCGAGACCCTGACCCTGGTGGACCGGGCCACCGAAGAGCCGTTGCCGGGATACGTGCCCCTGAAGCCGATGGTCTTCGCCGGGCTATACCCCGCCGACGGGGAGGAGTACCAGGCGCTGCGGGGGGCGCTGGAGAAGCTCCAGCTCAACGACGCGGCGCTGACCTACGAGCCGGAGACCAGCCCGGCGCTGGGGTTCGGGTTCCGCTGCGGCTTCCTGGGGCTGCTGCACATGGACATCGTCCAGGAGCGGCTGGAGCGGGAGTACGGGCTGGACATCGTGGTCACCGCCCCCAGCGTTGCCTACGAGGTGAAGCTGAAGACGGGGAGGAGATGCGGGTGGAGAGCCCCTCCAAGCTGCCCTCGCCGGGGGACATGGAAGAGGTCCGGGAGCCGTGGCTGACCATGACCATCGTGACGCCCGACCGGTACATCGGCGCCGTCATGGAGCTTATGTCCACGCGGCGGGCCGTCTTCAAGCGCATGGAGTACATCCAGGGCTCCGCCTCCGGCGGCGGCCCGGAGCAGGCCGCGGGCGGGGAGTCCCGGGTGGTCATGGAGTACGACATGCCCATGTCGGAGATGCTGGCCGAGTTCTACAACCGGCTCAAGTCCCGCACCCAGGGCTACGCCTCCCTGGACTACTCCCACGACGGCTTCCGGCCGGCGCCCCTGGTGAGGCTGGACATCCTCCTGAACCAGGAGCCGGTGGACGCCCTCTCCATGATCGTGCACCGGGACAAGGCCTACCAGTACGGCAAGGTGCTGACCCAGCGGCTGAAGGGGGTGATCCCGCGGCAGCTCTTCGAGGTGCCCATACAGGCGGCGGTGGGGGCGCGGATCATCGCCCGTGAGACCGTGCGGCCCCTGCGGAAGGACGTGCTGGCCAAGTGCTACGGCGGCGACGTCACCCGCAAGCGCAAGCTCCTGGAGCGGCAGAAAGAGGGCAAGAACAGGCTAAAGCGGGTGGGCCGGGTACAGGTGCCCCAGGAGGCGTTCCTGGCCCTGCTGAAGGTGGAGGGGGAGTAGCCTCACCTCTGCCGGACTGCCTTGGCTATCCCCGTGCCCACGACCATGAAGATGTCCCCGTGGGTGTCGACGCAGATCTGGTGGCAGCGCGGGGCGTCCCACCTGGCCAGGATCTTCCCCGTCTTGTCCCGCACGCTGATCCAGTTGCCCGAGTCGCCCTGGCGCTCGCATACGTAGACGGTCTCGTCGTCGACCATGGAGATGTCGGTGGCGCCGAGCACGTCGGTCCACTGGGTGACGAAGTCGCCCTCGGCGGAGAACACCTGGATTCGGTCGTTCTTCCTGTCGCAGACGTAGACCAGGCCCTGGCCGTCCACCCACAGGCAGTGGGGGCTGAAGATATGCCCCGGCTCGGGCCCGCCGGGCTCGCCCCACGACCGTATCAGCTTCCCATCGGCGGAGAACCGGTGCACCCGGCAGTTGCGGTACCCGTCGGAGACGTACAGGTCCCCCGAGGGCGAGGGCACCAGGTGGGTGGGGGCGGTTGAAGGGGCCGCCGGCTCGCAGGACCTCCGCCTCGTCCTCCTCGGCGCCCGTGTCCGAGGGCTGCTCCTGCTGCCCATCTCCACCAGGGGGTCCCCCTCCAGGGTCAGGGTGGCCACGACGTGGTCTCCCCGGTCAGCCAGGTAGAATACGTCGTCGGGGCTGACGTAGATGGTGTGGGGCTCGCCTATGCGCCCAGAGCCCCAGCTGCTCAGGTAGCGGCCCTCCGGTCGAAGACCAGGATGGGCGGGTCGACGAGCTGCTGGCAGACGTGGACCCTCTCGCGTGAGTCAACGCCGACGCCGGTGACCCTGCCGAAGCTCATGCCGTCTGGGAGCTTGCAGAAGTCCTCCACGATCTCGTAGCGGTACCTTCCGGTTCCCATGCTGGCCATGAAACCTCACCTCCGGCTGAGCGTGGCCCCCGCGGGCGGGATAGGCCAATTGGAGCACAGGCGGCGGCATCGGTCAAGGGCCCCTCCTGTCATTACTCTGTGCAGTAGACTGGCGGGCGTCTCTCTTGGCCAATCGCCCAACTCGTCGTTCGGGCGCAGGCCGGAACCCAGGGAGGGGCACGCCCCATCCTGCCGCCTGACCCCACGGCGGCCTACTGGCAGGTGGCCCCATCGTGTCATTTCGAGCGGAGCGTAGCGGAGAGAGAAGTCTATTGACCCCATAGGCCGGTTCGCATAGACTCAGGACATCCGGTGGTGTCCGGCCGCCTGCAAAGCGGCGTGGTCCGTATTGGCCCGGTGGGGCCCAGTTCCGTTGGAGGTGATGTCCGATGCCCGGTGGAGTGCGTCTGAACAAGGTCATCGATCTGCTGGAGCAGGGGAAGACGGTCTTCTGCGGGGGCCTGGTCCATAACGGCAACCTGGACGAGGTCGTCGAGATGGCCGACTCGGACTACGACTTCTGCATCATCGAGACGGAGCACGAGGGGTTCGGGTTTCCCGCCCTGCGCAACACCATCCAGCACTTCCTCAACCGGAAGCGGATCCTGGAGAAGGGCAACCTGCAGCCCGACGTTGTGCCCCTGGTCCGCATCCCGCCCAACGCCCGGGAGGTTGGCGGCAACCAGTGGGTCATCAAGCAGACCCTGGACGTGGGCGCCTTCGGCCTGGTGCTGCCCCACCTTAACACTGTGGAGGAGGCCAGGGCGGCGGTGGTGGCAAGCAGGTACCCCCAGGTCCCCGGGGTGGCCGACTTCTACCCCGAGGGCGAGCGGGGCTGGTCCAACCGGCTTGCGGTGCGCTTCTGGGGCATCTCGACGACGGAGTACCACGACGTGGCTGACCTGTGGCCGCTGGACCCCGACGGCGAGGTCCTGATCATGGCCATCATCGAGGAGGCCCAGGGGGTGAAGAACGTCAGGGACATACTCCGGGCGGAGAAGGGGATCGGGGCCGTCTGGGCGGGCCCGGGGGACCTGTCGGTCTCCATGGGCAAGCGTGGCAACGCCCGGGACCCTGAGGTCCAGGAGGCCCTGCTGCGCGTCCTGGAGGCCTGCAAGGAGTTCGGCGTCCCCTGCGCCACCGGGGCCACAGCGGCCGACGTGGAGCAGCGCATCGAGCAGGGCTTCCGCATCATCATCGCCCCTCCCTCGAAGGTCGACGACGCGCTGAGGACCGGAAGAAAGACCGCGGGGAGGTAGGGCCGGCCCCAGGAATTGCCTGAATGAGTCCGCTGGCCGCCCACCAGGGGGTGAGGACTCCTTGGCCGCGCGGGGCGGGAGGGTGGGCTCAATAACCCGGGAAGGGGCCTGGGCTGTTCAGAGCATCCCTAGCGCCGCGGACGGCCGTTACGGCAGGAGGGCCGAGATGGACTGGAGCTTCGAGCTGGTCGCCGGGCCCTACGGCGGCACCACCGAGGGGCCGGTGTGGGACGGAGAGGCGCTGCTCTTCACCCACATACCCAGCAGCCGGATACTGAGGCACGACCCGGCCTCGGGGGAGACCACCGAGTACCGCACCAACACCAACCGCACCAACGGACTGGCATTCGACCTCCAGGGGCGGCTGTACGGCTGCTGCGCCTCGGGGCGGTCCATCGTGCGGTTCGAGCCCGGCGGCGCCACGACGACCATCGTGGACCGGCTGAAGGGCCGGCGCCTCAACACCCCCAACGACCTGGCCATCGACAGTAGGGGCCGGGTGTGGTTCACCAACCCCTGGAACCCGCCCAACATAGACCCCTCGGAGACCCCGGAGCTGGGCGAGGAGCAGGTCCTGAGGGCCGACCCCCAGCCCGACGGCTCCTACTCCCTCCGCCGGATGACCACCGACATGACCAGGCCCAACGGCATCCTGGTGTCCCCCGACGAGAAGACGCTGTACGTGGCCCAGAGCCACTCGGAGGCGGGGAGGGTCCGGGACCTGCGGGCCTACCCGATACTGGAGAACGGGGAGCTGGGCCCCCACGTCCTGCTGCACCAGTTCGGCGAGGACTACCGGGGGCCCCAGAGGGGCATCGACGGGATGAAGTTCGACACCGAGGGCAACATCGTGGCCACTGCCGGGTGGAGCCGGTGCGGCCCCGGGCCCATGATCTACGTGTTCGACACGACGGGGCGGGTGCTGGAGACCCACCCCATGCCCGAGGGCATCGACCTGCCCACAAACCTGTGCTTCGGCGGCGCCAACATGGACGTACTGTACGTGACCACGAGCCCCGGGCACCTGTTTAGGGTCGACAACCCCGGCCGCCGGGGCTGGCTGATGTGGCCCCCCAGCGGCATTTGCCCCGGCATTTGATTGACCCCTTGGGACTCTGCTATTCTTAAATGGTAGACCACTCCACAGACGGACAGGACAGAGCATGAAGGAAGTCATCGAAGAGGCGGTCCGCCTCGCCGAGACCGAAGAGCCGGCGGTGCTGGCCACGGTGGTCCGGACGAAGGGGTCCACACCCCAGAAGCCGGGCGCCAAGCTGCTGGTCCGCAAGGACGGCACGGGCGTCGGCACCCTCGGGGGCGGCTGCGTAGAGGGAGACATCTGGTACGCCGCCAAGGAGATCCTGCGGCGCAAGGGCGGGCCAGAGTTCAAGGACTACTTCCTCAACGAGGAGATCGCCGCCCGGGACGGGCTGGTCTGCGGCGGCACCATGTACTTCTTCATCGAGCCCCTCTGGGAGCCCGGGGAGTTCCTCCCCTTCGGTAGGGAGATGATGGGGGCTTACGAGTCGGGCAACCCCGTGAGCGTGGCCATGGTCGTCAGGTCGGACTCGGGCCGGGGCGTGGCGGGGGCCAAGCTCCTGCTGCGGGAGGACGGCTCCACCCAGGGGGCCCTGGGGGACCCGGGCCTGGACGGCCTGGCCCTGGAGGCCGCCCGACGGGTGGCCGACCTGGGCACCAACGAGCACCTGATTACCGAGGACGGCACGGAGCTGTACGTGGAGGGGTTCACGACGCCCCCGACCCTGGTGCTGATGGGCGGCGGCCACGTCGCCAAGGCCACCTACGACCTGGCTGTCCTGCTCAGGTACCGGATATACGTCGTGGACGACAGGCCGGAGTTCGCCAATCCCGAGAGGTTCCCGGGGGCCGAGGACACGGTGGTCGTCCCGGACTACGCCCGGGGGCTGGACCAGGTCCCCATCAACGCGAACACCTTCATCGTCATAGCCACCAGGGGCCACTGGTTCGACGACCTGGCCCTGGAGGCCGCGATACGCACCCCGGCGAAGTACGTGGGGCTGATGGGGAGCACGCGGAAGACCATCCTCATCTACCAGCGCCTCGCGGGGCTGGGAATCCCCGCGGAGAAGCTGAGACAGGTCCACGCCCCCATCGGCCTGGACATCGGCGCCCTCACCCCCGAGGAGATTGCCGTGAGCATAATGTCGGAGATAGTCATGTTCCGGCACGGCGCCTCGGGCGGGCCGATGATCATGGACGACAGGTATTTCGACCGGGCCGTGGGCAGGGCCGCGGCAGTCGAGGCCGCGCCGGACTAGCGACTCCTTGGCCGCCGTGACGGGCATCCTCCTGGCGGCCGGAGAGTCCACGCGCATGGGCCGCCTCAAGGCGCTCCTGCCATGGGGCGGCAGGACCCTCCTGGAGCACCAGGCCGCTTCCATCCTCGAGGCCGGCGCCGCTGCCGTTATCGTCGTGCTGGGCCACCAGCGGGACCGGCTCCAGCCCCTGGTCGACCGCCTGGACCGGGTGCGTCACGTGTACAACCCCGACTACCGCCTGGGCAAGACGACGTCCTTGAGGGCGGGCATCCGGGCCCTGGACGGGGTCGGGTCCGGGGACGACCACGCGGTCCTGATACTGAACGTGGACCAGGCCCGGTCCCCCGATGCGGTCCGACGCATAATCGCCCTGCACGCGGAGGGCCGCGAGGACGAGCTTCGGGACCGGCCCCACCTCATCACCGTGCCTACGTACCGGGGCAAGGGCGGCCACCCGGTGGTCCTGTCCGCATCACTGATTCCGGAGATGGCCGAGATCACCGAAGAGACCCTGGGCCTGAAGGCGGTGGTGAAGAGGCATGCGGCAGACACCCAAAGGGTCGAGGTGGACTTGCCGGAGGTGCTCCTGGACCTGAACACGCCCCTGGAGTACGAGAGGGCCCTCCGCACGGCCTCGCCCCAATAGTTGCCCCGCGACGCACCCCGGATGGTAGAATAGGGGTCGCCGTTCACGTCGAGATGGGGAGGCCGCGATGAATGCCTTGGCCCTGGCCCTGGATGGAGTGCGAGTGCTGGACCTGACCCGCGCCCTTGCCGGACCCTACTGCAGCATGATGCTGGGCGACTACGGCGCCGACGTCATCAAGATAGAGATGCCCGGCAAGGGGGACGACACCCGCACCTGGGCGCCCCCGTCCATCGGCGATGAGAGCGCCTACTTCCTGTCCATCAACCGCAACAAGCGGAGCATGACCCTCAACCTGAGGCACCCCGACGGGCGGAAGGCCTTTCTGGACCTGGCCCAGGGGGCGGACGTGGTGGTGGAGAACTTCACCCCAGGGGTGGTGGACCGGCTGGGCATCTCCTACGACACCATCCGGGCGCTGAACCCCGGCATCGTGTACGCCTCCATCTCCGGGTTCGGGCAGACCGGGCCCTACCGGACGCGCTCAGCCTACGACCAGGTGATGCAGGGCATCGGCGGCATAATGAGCCTCACCGGAGAGCCGGGCCGCCTGCCCGTGAAGATGGGCATCGCCCTGACGGACATCGGCGCGGGCATGATGGCTGCCTACGCCATCACCATGTCCCTGTTCCACCGGCAACGGAAGGGTGGAGAGGGCCAGTACATCGACGTGTCCATGCTGGACCTGCAGGTGGCGTGGCTCACCTACATGGCGGGGTACTACTTCGCCACGGGCAAGAACCCCGAGAGGGTGGGCGCCGCCCATCCCACGTTGGTGCCCTACCAGGCGTTCATGTGCCAGGACGGGAAGTACATCAACGTGGCGGTGGGGTCCGAGCGGCTCTGGGAGAGGTTCTGCAAGGCCATGGAGCGGGAGGACCTGTTCGACCACCCGGACTACGCCAGAAACCCCGACAGGGTGCGCAGCCGGGACAAGCTGGTGCCCCTCCTGCAGGAGGTGTTCCTGCATAAGCCCGTCGACCGGTGGGTGGCACAGCTTGGGGACGGAGGGGTGCCCTGCGGCCCCGTGAACGAGCTCAGCGACGTGTTCTCCGACCCCCAGGTACTCTTCCGCGAGATGCTCCTGGAGGTCCCGCACCCGAGCCTGGGCACGGTGAAGCAGGCCGGGATACCCATCAAGCTCTCGGACACGCCCGGCTCCATCCGGCGCCATCCGCCGCTGCTGGGCGAGCACACCGCCGAGGTCCTGGGCGAGATAGGCTACTCCGAGGAGGAGGTCCGCAGGCTGAGGGAGGAAGAGGCCGTCTAGGCGCGATTCCAGGCGACACTCCCTTGCCCGTGGCTGGGGCGGGCATTTATTATCTGGATGGGCCTCGGCCAGGGGGACGGGACTAAGCTGGGAGGACGGGACTCAGCCGGGGAAGGGGAACGGGATGGACCTGGGGTTTCGAGACCGAGTAGCCATCGTGGGCGGCTCCAGCAAGGGCATGGGCCACGCCATAGCCATGGCCCTGGCCAGGGAGGGGGCCAGCGTCACCGTCTGCGCCCGGAACGAGGGTGAGCTGCGCAGGGCGGAGATAGAGATCGCCCGGGCCAGCACCCAGCACCACGTCCTGGCCATCCCTGCGGACCTGTCCCGGGACGCGGACATCAAGCGGATCGTCAGGAGCACGTTCAACCGGTTCGGCAGGATCGACATCGCGGTGAACAACGGGGGCACCTCTCCCCTGGGCCAGCCCTCGGAGCTGGAGGACCGGGAGTGGGAGGAGGCCCTGGAGCAGAACTTCTTCAGCGTGGTGCGGATGAGCCGCGAGGTGGTGCCCTACATGAAGCAGCAGAACTGGGGCCGCATCATCAACCGCCTTTCCATATCGGTGAAGCAGCCCCTGGACGGCATGGGGCTTGCCACCGCCAGCCGCATGGGCGTGGTGGGCTACTCCAAGATGCTGGCCAACGAGCTGGCCCCCTTCAACATCACGGTGAACAACGTGCTGGCCGGCTACATCCGGACAGACCAGCTCTCGGCCTACTACGAGGACCGCGCCCGGGAGACGGGCGGGTCCGCAGAGGAGATGATGAACGAGGCCGCCAGGGCGGTGCCCATGGGACGCCTGGGCAGGCCCGAGGACGTGGGCGACGTCATCGCGTTCCTGGCCTCGGAACGGGCGGGATACATCACCGGCGAGAACGTCGTCCTGGACGGGGGCGCGGTCCGAGCGACCCTTTAGGCGCCGGGTCCGGGCCCGAGGAGGAGAGAGAACGGTGGTATCCACCAAGATAGTGGCGCTGGCCCAGGAGCACATGGCAGGGGACGCCGGCCCCCGGGTGGACGGCTGGCTGGTCCACGACTACAGGGGGTCCAACCCCATCTTTCGAAGGGTGGTCGGCGAGCTGGACGGGTTCATAACACGTCCCTGCTTCCTCTTCGTGCCCGCCGAGGGACGTCCGCGGCTGTTGGTCCACCACGTGGACGCCGGCAAGTTTCGCGGGATGGACCTGGACAGCACCGTGTATAGCAGCCGGGGGTCGATGCTGGAGGGGATGGGGGCCCTGGCGCCGGCGGGGGCGACGGTGGCCATGGAGTACTCGCCCGGCGGCGCGCTGCCCAGGGTCTCCAAGGTCGACGCGGGCACCATCGACATGCTCCGCGGCCTGGACCTGGAGGTGGTCTCCTCGGCGGACCTGGTCCAGTACGCCACCCTGCGCTGGGACGACGCGGCGCTGGCGTCCCACCTCCGGGCGGCCGACGCCCTGACCCGCATCGTGCAGGAGGCCTTCGCCTACGTGGGGGTGCATCTGGAGGATGGGCCCACGGAGTACGACGTGGCGGAGCTCATCCGGGACCGGTTCCGGCAGGAGGGCATTCACTCCCCCGACGGGCCCATCGTCGCGGTCAACGGCCACGCGAGCGACCCCCACTACGAGCCGGAGCCCGAGGGGAGCAGCGTCATCCGCGGGGGGGACTGGCTGCTCATCGACCTGTGGGCCAGGGAGACCTCCCAGGACGCCATGTACGCCGACATCACCTGGGTGGCCTACGTGGGCGACAGGGTGCCCGAGGAGCACCAGAGGGTGTGGGAGATCGTCTCCACCGCCAGGGACTCGGCCCTCAAGTACCTGGAAGGCTCGGCCCGCCAGGGGATCACGCTGCAGGGGGCCCAGGTCGACCGCATCGCCCGGGAGTACATCGCCCGCCAGGGCTACGGGGGGCAGTTCACCCACAGGCTCGGCCACAGCATCAACACCGAGGTGCACGGTGACGCGGTGAACCTGGACGGGTTCGAGACCGAAGACACCCGGAGCATCGTGCCCGGGATCTGCTTCAGCATCGAGCCGGGCATCTACCTGCCCGAGTTCGGGGTACGCTCGGAGATCGACGTCTACATGTCCGAGGATGGTCCCTACGCCACCACCGAGGTGCAGCAGGACGTGGTGCTGATCGCCCCCTAGAATACCTGCTCCATGTAGTCCCCGATCTCGTCGAGGTGGAAGTCCTCCACGGCCACCTCGGGAGTCCACGCCACCTGGTCCGACGCCCACCGCACCGTCGGCACCTGCCGGTCCCCGATGCCCAGCACCTTGTTGAGGGTGTTGTGCACGTTCTCGTTCATCCGCAGGGTGTTGGGCTTCAGGGGCGAGGTGATGCGGCCGCCCTCGATGAGGTAGGAGTCGCCGACGATGGTGCCGCTGAAGTCGCCCGCGCCGATGCCGTTGACCGGGTACGTGTACCAGATGCGGCCGATGTACAGGCCGTCCCCGACCATGCGCAGCAGCTCCCGGTGGGAGTGCTGCCGGGCCCCCTCGACGGTCAGGTTGGTGGGGGTCGTGGAGGGCGGCGAGTCGAAGTTGCGCCCGCCTCCGCGCCCCGTCCGGAACCCGTTCCTGGGGGCGATATCCTCCGCGATGTCCCCGGGGTCCACTCCCAGCTTCTCCCGCCCCTTCGGGTCGTTGAGCGCCCGCTGGTGGTCGTAGTGGTTGGCCAGGGCCCCCACCAGCACCCCGTCCCGTATCAGGTCGGTGCGGCCCGTGGGCAGGCCCTCGTCGGTTATGGCCTTGCTGGCCGCCTTCCCGGCCGCGGCGCCGTCGTCGTACAGCCGCAGGTCGGGGGACGCCACCTGTTGGCCCCACTTGCCCAGAAAGGTCGACGCGCCGGCGTAGAAGGTGTCCAGGTACAGGCTGGGCATGAGGACCCACTCCAGGATCTCCGTCAGGGTCTGGGGGCCCAGGACCACCCGGTAGGCGCCCCCGGGCACCCGCTTGCCGTCGATGGCGCGGATGGCGTTTCGGGCGGCGTCGGCCCCCGGGTCTCCGGTGAAGTCGGAGACGGCGTTGCTGACGGACCAGCCGCTGCCCTTGGCCGCCTGGTCCTCCAGCATGGCGGTGGTGAAGGCCATGACCATGGTGGACTCGTCGGTCTGCACCCTGGGCATGTGGGTGGAGGCGATGGCCATCCGCTCCTGGAGCATGACCACGTCTCCGCCCAGTATGACGCCCAGGTCCCGTACGCCCTCGGGGGAGCCGGCCACGTTCAGCAGCTCCTCGGAGGTGGTGAACACCTCCAGCGCCCGCTCCACCGTCTGCCACCCGGCTCGGACCATGCCGTTGCTGCCCATGCGCATGATGGCGGGGTCGTGGTAGCGGCCCAGCGCCGGGCGGTCGCCGGCGGGCCTGGGCAGGGACACGTACTCGTTGTCCCGGACGGCCCCCCGCCGCGCCTTCTCCAGGGCCCGCTTGACCCCCTCGACGGACAGGTCGGCGGGCTCGCTGCCGAACCCCGTCTTGACCCCGTCTGGCGTGTTGAATGCTACCCGGATGCCCAGGCCGTAGGACTCCAGGGACTTGGGCTCCTCGACGCCGTTGGATGGTATGCGGGAGGTATAGTTCAGCCGCACGGTCAGGTTGCCGTTGGCCGAGGCGAACACCTCGGCCTCGGCCACGTCGGGCTGCGTTTTGAGATATGCCAGCCCGTCGCGGACGGTGCGGCGAAGGTCCGATAGTGGCTGCATCTATCCTTCTCCCTCGTTTCCTGATTCGGGAAAGGGCCTATTCCACAAGCCTGTCCAGCCCGTCCACGAACCTCTCCACCTGGTCGAGCCCTATCTCGACCATCTCCTGGCTCATTACATTCTCGTAGAAGTTGATGTGAAGGCCGTTTGCGGTATAGAAGACCATGCCGAGCTGGCGGTCACCCGTTTCCGACACCATCCGGTTCACCACCTCGAAGAGGGCCGCGTGTCCGTCGTGACGCCATCCACGCCTCTCCGCGACCGCTTTCGCCATCTGGGCGTCAGCGCCCCAACCCTCCGCCGATGCCTGTCGGAGGTCGCCCTGGGCCAGCTCATGCCGGGCCTTCTCCAGCAGCTCACGTCCCGCGGACTTGTACGCTTGTCCGTCCTGAGTCATCGTCGTTCCCGCTACCCCGGCCCCGTCAGGCGGGCGACGCCGCGCATGGTGGGGCCGCCGTTGCTCATGCGCTTGGCCTGCATGGGCTGGCCCTTGCCGCAGTTGGGGATGGGGTACATGCGGAAGTCCCGCCCCACCGCGTCGATGCTGGTGAAGTAGTCCCTGGAGTCCGAGGTGATGCCCCCGTCGCGGTAGAGCCGGCCGAGCTCGCCGTTCTTGATCTCGTACACCTTTACCGCCGTGATGCGGAAGTTCTCCCGGGCCTCGGAGACCGATGGGATGCGGTGGCCGGAGACGTAGTAGCCGTCCTCCACCTCGGAGACGATCTCCCGGGGGTCCCGGTCTCCGGGGGCGAAGACGGTGTTGGTCATGCGGATGAGGGGTATGAGGCTGGCCTCGGTGGCCCGGGCCGAGCCGTTGGGCTCCACCCCCAGAACGCCGGCGGTCTGACGGTTGTTCAGGAACTCCTCGAAGTAGCCGCCCCGGATGTGGTAGGCGCGGCGGGCGGGGGTGCCGTCGTGGTCGTAGGCGAAAGAGCCAAACCCCTCCATGGTGGGGTCGGAGAAGGCGTTGACCAGGGGCGAGGCTATCTGCCTGCCCACCTGGTTGTCGTTGACGTCCTTGAGGAACCAGCTCCTGCCGGCGTAGGAGGTCTCGTACTTCAGACCCCGGTCCAGCTCCGAGGGGTGGCCCACCACCTCGTGGACCAGCAGGGTGTTGAAGTGGGGGTCGGTGACCACCACCACCGGCTTGTCGGGCGCCTTCAGGGGCGGCGCGTTGGCGACCTCGACGGCGTCTGTGGCCAGGTCCCTGCAGAAGGTGACGAAATCGGGCAGGACGATGGTATCGCCGTTGTCGTGGCCCTCGGTGAGGATCTCCCAGCCCCGCTGGTGGCCCGAGAAGTCGTAGATCTCCAGGGTCCCGTGCTGGCTGGTGCAGATGGCGATGACGAAGCCCTCGGTCTGGGCGAAGCTCTGGTCGATGTCGGCGCCCTCGGAGCTGACGAACAGCTCCCGCATCAGGGTGGTGGTGGCCGAAGCGGCGCAGTAGGCCACCTGGTCGCTGACGCCCCGGGCGGCGTTGCAGGAGTCCACCGCCATCCGCACCGTCTCCTCCAGGGGGACGGCCCGGGGGTCGTCTCGGTAGGTGGCGGAGACCGTGTCCCTGGCTACGGCCACGGGGGCCAGGGCCGAATCGTAGAGGCTCTGCCCCAGGACGCCGAAGCGCCTGGCGGCGGCGGCCTTCATGCGGGCGCTGGCCCGGGCGCGGCGGTGGGCCTCCCGTATCCCGTCCAGGACCACCTCGGCGATGCGGTCCGTGTCCGATACCCCCAGGATCCTGCCGTAGTAGCCCGGGGCCGAGGTCCTGCCGCCGGCGATGACCCGCACCCCGAAGTCGAAGGCGTAGTCCTCGGCGCTCATCTTCTCGTTGCCGTTCTCGGCCACGGCCCCCTTCTCCTCCTTGACCTGCATGCGCACGTCGCAATAGCGGAGGCCGGGGAGGCGCCTGGCGTCCTCGTTTACCAGGGAGACGATCCGGGACCGGACCCTTTCGATGAACTCGACTTCTACGCGCTCTGCCACGGGCATGCTCCTAACCAGCGGCGCCGGGCCGCAGTGTCCTAGTCTTTTTCAGGCGAGGCGGTGGAAAGCTGGCCCGCTAGCCCGTGACCGCGCCCTGGGCGGCGGAGGAGACGAGCTTGGCGTACTTGGCCAGGGCGCCGGTGTCGAAGTTGGGAGCGGGAGCGCTCCACTGGGCCCGGCGCCTCTCCATCTCCTCGGGGGGTATGGCCACGTCCAGCCGTCGCGCGGGGACGTCCAGCGTCACCACGTCGCCCTCCCGGACGTGGGCTATGGGGCCGCCCTCGGCGGCCTCGGGGGCCACGTGCCCCACCATCAGCCCCCGGGTGGCGCCCGAGAACCGGCCGTCGGTGACCAGGGCCACCTCCTGGCCCAGGCCCTGTCCCACCAGGGCCGCCGTGACCGCCAGCATCTCCCTCATGCCCGGGCCGCCCCTGGGCCCCTCGTACCGGATCAGCACCACGTCGCCCGAGCCTATCTCCCGCCTCTGGATGGCCTGGAACGCGTCCTCTTCCCGGTCGAATACCCGGGCCGGACCCTCGTGGGTGATGTGCTGGCTGGCGGCCACCTTGACCACCGAGCCGTCGGGGGCAAGGTTGCCCCGGAGGATTACCAGGCCCCCCGTGGGCGCCAGTGGCGACTCCACGTGGTGGACGATCCGCTGGCCGTCGTCGGTGTCTAGAGCCTCCAGGTTCTCCGCCAGGGTCCTTCCCGTCACGGTCATGGTGTCCCCGTGCAGCAGGCCTGCGGCCAGCAGCCGCTTCATCACCAGGGGCACTCCGCCGACCCGGTCCAGGTCGGCCATGACGTACTTCCCCCCGGGCTTCATGTCGGCGATGTAGGGGGTACGGGTGCTGACCCGGTCGAAGTCCTCCAACGTGAGGGAGACGCCCGCCTCGTGGGCGATGGCCAGCAGATGGAGCACCGCGTTGGTGGAGCCGCCCATGGACGCCACCACCGCCACGGCGTTCTCGAAGGCCTCCTTGGTGAGTATGTCCCGGGGGGTGACTCCACGCTCCAGCATGTCCATCGCCGCCGCGCCCGCCCGCCGGCAGCTCTCCAGGATCCTGTCGTCGGTGGCGGGTATGGAGGACACGCCGGGCAGGGACATTCCCATGGCCTCGATGGCCGAGGCCATGGTGTTGGCGGTGAACATGCCGGCGCAGGAGCCTGCGCCGGGACAGGCGCAGCCCTCGATCTCCGTGAGGTCCTCGTCGGACATGCTGCCCGTGGAGTGGGCCCCCACCGCCTCGAATACGTCCTGGATGTTGACGTCCCGCCCCTGGAAGCTGCCGGGCATGATGGTGCCGCCGTAGACGAAGACGCTGGGGATGTTGAGACGGGTGGCGGCCATCAGGGTGCCGGGGAGGTTCTTGTCGCAGCCCGCGATGGTGACCAGGGCGTCGAACCTCTGGCCGAAGGCGACCACCTCGATGGAGTCGGCGATGACCTCCCGGCTGATGAGGGAGGCTTTCATGCCCTGGGTGCCCATGGTGATGCCGTCGCTGACGGTGATGGTCCCGAACTCGAAGGGGGTGCCCCCGGCGCCCTTTATTCCCGTGCGCACCTCCCCGGCCAGGGTCCCCAGGTGGACGTTGCAGGGGGTGATGTCGCTGGCCAGGTTGGCCACGCCGACGAAGGGCTGCCGCAGGTCGTCGGGGGTCAGTCCCATGGCGTGCAGCATGGCGCGGGCGGGGGCGCGCTCGGGGCCTTCGGTGACCTCCCAGCTCCGGTGCTTCATCGACGTACCTTTGGCTACTACCATGGGCTCTTCTCCTTTATTGCCGAAGTGGGTGTTGCCGAGGTGGCGTTGAGAGTGGCCGGCCGGCGGGAACGGCGGTCTCCGGCGCTGAATAATTATAGGTGGCCCCGACCCGCCACACAACCTCGCGGGCTTGTCCGGACCATCCTAGGGGCAGCTCCGGGAAGAGTCAGAAGGGCAGCTCCTGGCCGATGCCCTGATCCCTGGCCTTGCCGTACACGTGGAGGGCCGCGGCCACGTCTTCCAGTCCCACGCCCTGGGACTCGAAGAGGGTGACGCAGTCGCCGTCGGGCCGCCCGGACATCCGGCCCGACACTATGTCCTTCAGCTCGTGGGCCATGGTCCAGCGAAAGGCGGCGCGCTCGGCGGCCCATATCAGGTCGCCGCACTCAATCCTGGCCTGCTCCAGGTCGTCCACCACTATGAGACCGGACCTTGCCACCGCCGCCGGGTCGATCTCCCGGCGCATCCAGTGGTTGCCACCGGCCGCGTTGACGTGGGCGCCGTCTTTCAGCCACTCCCCCTTGAGCACCGGCTCCCTGGAGCTGGTGATGGTGATGGCCACGTCCGCGCCCCGTACACACTCCTCGGCGCTGTCCACGGGGGAGACCTGGACGTTCAGGCGCTCGCTCATGTGGGCGGCGAAGGCCTCCCGCCTCTCGGGGCTCCGGCTGAAGGCCCGGACCGCCTTGACCTGCCGGACGGCGGCTACGGCTTCGAGCTGGGTCCGCGCCTGGTACCCGCTGCCTATGACGCCGACGGTGGAGGCGTCGGACCGGGCCATGTGCCTGGTCGCCAGTCCCGACGCCGCCCCGGTGCGTATCTGCCCCAGGGCGCTGGCCTCCAACACGGCCAGCAACGCGCCGGAGTCGCCGTCGTACAGGTTCAACAGGAACCGGGTGGGGCCGCCGGGGAAGGTGGCGTACGCCTTGTAGCCGAAGGCCGACCGGCCGGGGGCCAGGACGGCCCCGGCCATGAAGTGGAGGAAGCCGTTGGGCATCCGGATGCGGGACCGGGGCTTGTTGTCTCCAAGGCCCCTGCCGGCGTTGGCGAAGGCTTCCTCGAGCACGTCCACGCACTCGGCCATGGGCAGGAGGTCATTCACCTCCCTTTCGTTCAAGAACAGGGCCATCTTCGTCTCCTGCAAGGATTGATTGCCGCGGGGCACCAGTATACCAGCCCGCCCCTGCTAGGAGTCGAGGGCGGGGGCTCCCAGGGTGCGGTAGAACAGGTCGAAGAACCGTTCTCCGTCCAGCTCCATGGACACCGTCACGGCGCCCGGGCCCGGCGTCAGGGTACTCTCTCCCAGCCGGTCCGGGTCGCGGGTCTCCACCTCCACGCTCCCGCGCCGGGTGGCCAGGATGCCTGGATCGAGGACGGCGGCCATCGCCACGGGGTCGCACAGCTCGTAGGCGTCCCGGCCGGGATTTCGCTGGAACCAGCCCAGCAGTATCCGTCCGGCGAGCCTGGCAGCCGGACCTCCCGCCAGGAGCCGGTCCGCGCCGGACCGGGAGATAGCGGCCTGGCGGCAGACCCGCAGGTCCACCAGCGTAGTCTCGATACCCGAGGCCAGTACCTCCCCGGCGGCCTCCGGGTCGCTGTAGAAGTTGAACTCGGCGTGGGGGGTCACGTTCCCCGGTACGCCCACCGCGCCGCCCATGACCACCAGGCGGGAGACCAGGCCCGGGGCGTCGGGGTCGACCCTCAGCAGGCGGGCCACGTTGGTCAGGGGGCCCAGGGCCAGGAGGGTCGTCGGAGTGGGGCGGCTCCTCAGGGCCTGCCGCAGGAAGTCGACCGCGCCGCCGTCACGGGTGGTGATGGCCGGCTTGGGTAGGCGCACCGTCAGGCCCCGGGGCCCGTGAAACCCGTAGGCGTAGGGGTAGGAGCCCGTGAGGGGCCTGGATGCGCCCCTGGCGACGGGCACGTCGCCGCAGCCCAGGTACTCCAGGATGGCCAGGGCGTTCCTGGTGGCGTCGGCCAGCCTGGCGTTGCCACCGACGGTGGTGAGCCCGGCCACCTCCACCGGGGAGCCGGGGCCCAACGCCATGAGCAGGGCTATCGCGTCGTCGGTGCCGGGGTCGGTGTCTATGAGCACCATTTCTAGGCCTCGATGTCCGGCAGATAGGCCATGAGGGCCTCTTCCGAGGTGTAGCTGAACCGGAATCCCGTCTCTCCCTTCAGCTTGCCCGTACTCAGGACCAGGGGGTACCGCACGAAGTCCAGGCCCACGGCCGGGGAGTCCTTCTGGATTCCTAGTCTCCAGGCCGCGCGGACCAGGGGGAAGGCGACCCACGACGGCAGGAGGAACAGCCTGCGCCTGGCCAACCGGGCCACGCGGCTGTACCGTATGACGCCCTCGCCGGCGACGTTGAAGGTGCCGGGCGTCGGCCGGACGATGACCTGATGGATCAGCCTGGCAAGGTCGTCCTCGTGCACGAACTGCATGGGCGGGTCGTGGCCCTGGACTCCGATGAGGGCCTTGCGGAAGAAGGCCCGGGTGACGTAGTTGTCGGCGCCGGGGCCCATCACCACGCAGGAGCGGAGCACGGTCACGCACGTGTCGGGGTGCCGGGCCGCGTACTCTTGGACCATCTCCTCGCACAGGGCCTTCTCCCTGGCGTACTGGAACCCCACGGGGGCTCGGGCCGGGGCCTCCTCGGTCAGGGGCACCGGGTTGTCCTGGTGGGCGCCGTAGACGGTGTGGGAGCTCAGGAAGACGAGGTTGGACACCCTGCTGGCGTCACAGGCTGCCAGGAAGCTCCTCATGCCCTGGAGGTTGGCATTGCGGACCCTCTCCACCTCCGCGCGGCTGCGGCCCGGCCTGAGCAGGAATGCGAGATGGACCGCCGCGGTGACCCGGTGGTCCTCGAAGGCGTGGTCCAGCGGCTGCGTAACGTCCAGCCGCTCCGTTGCCACGTTGTGGAAGGGGGTGGGGAGGGAGCGGGTGTCGATGGCCACGACCCTGGAGAGTCCCTCGTCCCGCTGGAGCACGTTCAGGAGTCGGGTGCCGATGTAGCCCGAGGCCCCCGTTACCGCAACCACCGGCCGGCGGCCGGTCACCGGCCGCCTCCCGCGTCGATGGCCCGGGCGGCCGCGACCCCGCTGCGTACCGCGCTCTCCATGGTGGAGGGCCACCCCGTGTCGGTCCAGTCTCCCGCCAGGAACAGGTTCTCCACCGGGGTCGCGTTGGGGGGACGGAGCCGGGCCGACCCCGGCGTACAGCGGAAGGTGGCCGTGGACTTGACGATGAGGAGCTGCTGGATAATGGCCTCCCGTGCCCTGGGGAACGCCTCGGCCATCGCCTGAGTGAACACCTGCCGTATATGCTCCTTGGGCTTGTCGGCGTAGTCCCAGGCCCCGCTGACCGAGATGCAGACGTACTGTCCGTCGAAGGCGGCCGCGCCGCCGCCCCCGCCCGTTTGGCCCGTTTGGCCCGCTTGGCCCGTTCGGGAGGAGGCCAGGATGCTGCGCTTGTCGAAGACCCACTGGAGCGGGCTGTCGACGAAGGCCGTGAAGGGAGGCGACGAGGGCTCCATCACCTCCCTGTCGTACCATATGTGGATGTTGACTATGGGGGCGGCGGTGAGCCTGCCTATGCCGGCGAAGAAGGGCTCCCGGTTCAGCTCCGAGGGCAGGACCGAGGGCAGGGTGTGGAAGGGGAGGGCCGAGAGGTACACGTCTCCCCGCACGGTCTCCCCGGAGGCCAGGCGTACTCCGCCTATGGAGCGGCCCCGGGACCCGGAGACCAGCACCTCCGTTGCCCGCTTGCCCAGCATGAGCCGTCCGCCCCGGGCGGCGATGTACTCCTCCGCGGCGTTTCCCATCAGGTCGGACAGGCCCACGAGGGCGTATCCCACGTTGGCCCCCTTCCTGCTCTTGATCACGCCGTCCTGGTAAATCATCATTCCCATGGAGGCGCTCACGTCGCCCACGTGGTCGTTCAGCGTCGGTAGGACGATCAGGTCCCAGAAGTTCTCTATGGCGCGGGCCGTCTGGCCGTTGGCCTTCAGCCACTGGAGGAAGGTCTGGTCCTCGAGCTCGGGCCTGTGCCGGTTGGAGAAGCGGATCTTGAGCAGGGCGTAGAGGGCCAGGAGCTTGTCCCTCACCCCCAGGTGGGGATAGGCGAGGAAGGAGGGCAGCAGGTGGAAGGGCGCGGGCAAGGGCGCCGCCGTCAGGAGCCCCGTCCTGTGCCGGCGCCCGTTCCGGGCCGGCGAAGCGACCCGGACGCGGAGGGTCGGCTGCAGGTGGGCGCGGTCCAGCGTGCCAAGCTTCCTCAGGAAGTCCATGTAGTAGTGGCAGCAGCCGAGAAAGACGTGCTGGCCGTTGTCCACGGGGAACCCGGCGGCGCTGCTCTCCCGCCCATCGGGCGCTCCCGAGTCGTCGCCGCCCTCCCCGGATTGGAGGGACTCGGCCGTCGGGACGTCCGTTTCCCGCACTCCGTTTCCCGCGCCCCTGTTTCCCGCGCCCTCGTTTCCTAGGAAAGAATGGAAGAAGGAGAAGGCCCTTCCCCCGAGGAAAGGGCGTTTCTCCACCAGCGTCACCTCATGGCCGGCGTCGAGGAGGTGGCAAGCGGCGGCCATGCCCGCCAGGCCACCGCCGAGGACGACTACGTGGGATGCTGGGCCATTGGAAGTAGGCTTCTTATCCATGTCTGGACTGTGACCAGGTATTTCTCACGTCTGCTGAGCCCCACCCTGCCGGTGAAGACGTCGAAGCCCTGTCTCTCTATCCTGTCCAGGATCAGACTGTAGAGCTTGCCCAGCACCGCGGGACAGGCCCGGGACCGGGGAGACAGGAGGGGCAAGAGCTTGGCCCCGCTCTCGTAGTACGCCCTTGCCCGCCGCGCCTGTATAGCCATCAGGTCGCGGAAGGGCTCGTTCAACACCCCCTGCCTCAGCTCTTCCTCCGAGTACCCCGTGCTCCGGACCTCGTCCATGGGCAGGTAGACCCGGTCCCGCTCCATGTCCTCCCGCACGTCCCTCATTATATTCGTAATCTGCATGGCAAGGCCAAGGTCCACCGCGTACTCCCTGGCCCTGGGCTCCGAGAAGCCGAAGATGTGGAGGCAGGCCAGGCCCACCACCGAGGCCACCCTGTAGCAGTAGGTCCGGAGCTCGTCGAAGTCCTGGTAGCGGGTCTTGGTCAGGTCCATCTCGACGCCCGAGACCACCTCCTGGAAGTACTCCTCGGGTATCTCGAAGACGGAGGCGGTGTCGGCCAGGGCCGTGAACACGGGGCCGTCGGGCCGCCCGGCGTAGGCCTCCGACAGGCTGGACCGGAGGGAGTCCAGCCGGGCCAGCTTTTCTTCCCTGGGCATCGGCGCGTCGCTGGCGTCGTCGCACAGGCGGCAGAAGGCGTAGGTCGCGTAGATGGCCCTGCGCTTCCTGTCGGGAAGGGTGATGAAGGCGTAGTAGAAGTTGGTTGCAGCCCTCCTGGTGATGAGCCGGCACTCCCGGTACGCGGTGTGAAGCTGCGGGACCGTACGGGCCATGGACCCCCCTGGTGTTCGGCTGTGCCCGGCCCGGCAAGGGATCGGGCCCTGTCGCCCGCGGGCGGGGCGCGCTCTCCGTTCCGTGAGCCCTCAGGCCCGTCCCATGGCGGTGCGCCGCCTGGGGAGAAGGCGCATGCGGGCCCACGTGGAGAGGAAGAGAAGGGCCTTTCGCGTCCGGGACAGGGACGGCCGCCGGGAGAGGACGTCGTAGCCCTGCCTCTCTATGGCGCGGAGGACGGCGGCGCCGCCGGCGGTGAACAGCGCCACGTCCAGCCTGATGCGGCCGTCCAGTGTATCCACCAGCTCCAGGCCCTCCTGGAACAGTGTCCGGGCCCGGTCCACCTGGAAGGCCATCAGCCGGCGAAACTCGTCGTTGACGACCCCCCGGGCCAGGTCGTCCTCCCCGTAGCCGAAGCGGGCCATGTCCTCCATGGGTATGTAGATCCGGCCCATGCGGTAGTCCCTGGCCACGTCCTGCCAGAAGTTGGCAAGCTGGAGGGCCGTGCAGGTCAGGTCCGACAGCCGCTGCCTCTCCTCGTCCCGGTACCCGAAGAGGTAGAGGAACAGCCGGCCCACGGGGTTGGCCGAGTGGTCACAGTAGTGGGCCAGCTCCGAGTAGGTCTCGTAGCGGTGCTTCCGCTGCTCCATCCGGTTGGCCTCGATGAGCTTGAGGAAGGGCTCTCTGGGGATATCGAAGCGGCGGACCGTGTCCTGAAGGGCGACCATCACCGGGTGGGACGGCTCCCCATCGTAGCAGGCGTGCAGCTCCCCCTCCCAGGCGTCGAGTAGGGCCAGCTTGACGGGCCGCAGGTCCGAGGCCGGCTCCAGCCCGGCGGCGGCGGGGGGACGCCACCCCGCCTGGCCCAGGGACTGGGACAGCCCCTCTGCGCTCTCGTCGCCCAGGTCGTCGACCCAGCGGCAGTAGGCGTAGACGGCTTGGACGTAGCGGCGGGTGGCCCTGGGGATGAGCATGGAGCCCACCGTGAAGTTCTCATAGTGGGTCCGCGCCAGGCCCTCGCAGTACCGGAAAGCGGCCTCGCGGCTGTGGGCCCGGGGGTCGGCGGCGGTCACGGGTCCCATGGGCGGGCGCTCACCGTCCCAGGACCTGGACCACCACCTCTCTGGGACGGGGATGGTCCAGCTCGATGAAGAAGATGCTCTGGTAGGTGCCGAAGCGCATGGCGCCGTCGACGATGGGGATGGTCTCACTGGTGCCCAGGAACAGGTGCTGGCAGTGGGCGTGGCCGTTGGGGGCCTCATCGGGGTTCATGTTCACCGTGCGGACCGAGAAGTCGTTGTGCCTGTATTCGGCGTGGCGCGGCGACAGCCTCTCCAGGAGGCCCTCCATGTCCTCGACCAGCAGGGGCTCGTTCTCGTTGAGCTTGACCGCGGCGGTGGTGTGCTTGGAGAAGACGACGACGAAGCCGTGGGTCACGCCCGAGTCGGCCACACAGTCGCGGACCTGCTCGGTGATGTCCATGAACTCGGTGTGCCGGGTGGCCTGCATCTTGAGGCAGTAGTCCTTGATGACCAGCCCCTGCCCCGGGGGCGCCATGTCGATCCTCCCCAGGGACGGGCCCGCCGTTGGATCGCCCGCGCCGTTCGACCCGCCGTTCCTAGATTTGGCGAGCGTGTCCGTATCCGTCTCTCGAGTGAATCTGTCATCCATCGCCTTCCCCCTCCCGCCGTTCGGCCCGTTGTTGTGCCGCGCGCCCACATCCAGGGAGTGGCCTCCCTGGACTCTCCCTCCCGCCAGGTCGAGATACCTGCCCAGGGCCAGCAGGGGCCACAGATTGCGGTACATGTGATAGTTGATCATGAACCCCACGGGCATATCCAGTCCCTGGTAGCCTTCCTCACCCGGTCTGGGCAGGCGTGCCAGCCTCTCGCCGACGCCGTAGCCCGGGAACCCGGTACCGGTGAAGTAGGGCTCATCCCACGAGCCGTCCTCCTGCTGGGTGTCCATCAGGTATTGAACGCCCCTGACCACCGCCCGGTGGTCGAGGGCCTCCCTTCCTAGCCCGGCCAGCAGGGCCAGCAGCGCCCAGGCCGTCTGGGACGCGGTGCTGGGCCCCACCCCCCTGAGGGTGGGGTCCACGTAGGAGCCGCAGCTCTCCCCCCAGCCCCCGTCGTCGTTCTGGTGGTCCACCACCCAGTCTATCGCCCTTGTAACGTACTCCTGGGACATGTCCTCGCCGATGGCCTCCAGGGCGGGGAGCACCGCCCCCGTGCCATAGATGTAGTTGACTCCCCAGCGGCCGAACCAGGCGCCGTCGGGCTCCTGCTCGCCACGGATGTACTCGTAGGCCCGCTTGACGGCGGGCAGGTCCCTGTCCAGCCCCAGCTTGCCCATCATCTCGACCACGTGGGCGGTGACGTCGGCGCTGGGCGGGTCCAAAGCCTCCCCGAAGTCGGCGAAGGGTATCTTGGCGATGTAGGCCTTGGTGTTGTCCTTGTCGAAGGCCGCCCACCCCCCGTTGGAGGACTGCATGCTGAGCAGCCAGTCGGCGCCCAGCTTTATGGACTGGGTCCGCCGCCGCTCGTCGTCCCCCCGCTGGCGGATGGCGTTGAGGGCCATGATAACCTCGGACACGTCGTCGAGGTCGGGGTAGTTGTCGTTATCGAACTCGAAGGCCCAGCCTCCCGGGAGGGCCTTCTTGTTCTTCACCTGCCAGTCGCCGCCGTTGAGGATCTGGTTCTTGACCAGCCAGCGGCCCGCCTGCTGAATGCGCGGGTCGTCGGGGGCCACGCCGGAGTCCAGGAGCGCGATGGCGACCAGGGCCGTATCCCACACGGGCGAGATGCAGGCCTGCACCCTGAGGGTGTCCTCCTCCTCGATGGCGTACCGCTCGAAGGCCTCCAGCCCCTTCTTCATTACCGGGTGGTCCATGGAGTAGCCCAGGTGCTTCAGAGCGATAAGCGAGTAGACCCACGGCGGCTGTATCCCGCCCCAGCAGCCGTCGGCCTCCTGGCGGGCCAGGATCCACTCGACGGCCTTGGAGATGGCGAGCCCCCGCCCCGGCTTTATGGGCGACCGCTCGTACCAGCGGCTGAGCTTGTCGGTCATGTGAAAGAGGCCGCGCCAGCTCATGAGGCTGCCGGGCCTGGGCAGGGAGTAGTCGGTCCGGTCCCTGGGCTCGGGGAACAGCTCGTCTATCCTGGCCGACTCCGGGATGGGCTTGACGGGCCGTCCGGTCAGGATAATGAGCAGGGGGACGATGGTGGCCCGGGCCCAGCTTGCGAACTCGTACAGGTTGAAGGGGGACCAGTTGGGCAGGAACATGAGCTCCGGCGGCATGGCCGGGGTGCCCTTCCACTCCCATTGGCCGAACATGGAGAGCCATATCTTGGTGAATATCCGAACCCGGGGCACTCCTCCCTTGGAGAGGATGAAGTTCCTCGCCCGCACCATGTTGGGGGCGTCGGCGGAGACCCCGGCAAGCTTGAGGGCGAAATAGCACTCCACCGACGTGCTCAGGTTCCCCGGGGAGTCCAGGTATTGGCCCCAGGAGCCGTCGCTGCGCTGCTTGCTCAGTATGAAGTTGACCAGCTTCCTCCACCTGGCCTCGTCCACCACGTCCAGGAAGTAGGTCAGCATGAGGTACTCGGCCTCCATGGTGGGGTTGGACTCCAGCTCCCCCCACCAGTAGCCGTCGGGGTGCTGTCGAGACCATATGTGCTCCTGTGCACGTGCGACGGTCTCCCGCACGGAAGCCCGTACTTCGGCCTCGGTCTTGACTCTCACGTTCTCCATATGTCGCCTCTCAGCGCCCCTCCTTTCTTCAGTAGTCGTACCCGGGTCGTCAGGCGTACCCGTGCTCCCGAAACCACCTCACCGCCTTTTCCAGGGCCCCCTCCACGGGACTCTGGGGGACGCCCAACGTCTCCACTGCCTTTCTACAGTCGACGTACATGGGCTTCCGGGACACCTTCAGCCCCTCCACCGGTATCGCCGGCTCCCTCCGCAGGACCATGCCCTCCACCACCTGGTCGACGTATCCGGCGGCGATCGCCATCCACGTGGGCAGCTTCAGCCTGGGCGCCCTCCTGCCGGTCAATCCCTCCAGGACGCCGAACACCTGGGCCAGGGTCATGTTCCTGTTTCCGAGCAGGTACCTCTCTCCGGGTTTCCCGTTCTCCAGCGCCATGACGTGGCCCGCGCCGACGTCCTCCACGTCCACCACGTTCATCCCCGCGTCCACGTAGGCGGGGACACGGCCCCGGATGAAGTCCAGCACCATGCGGCCCGTCGGCGTCGGCTTAACGTCCCAGGGCCCTATGGGGGTGGTGGGATTGACTACCACCACCGGCAGGCCACGCCCGGCCAGGTCCAGGGCCTCCTGCTCCGCCTGGTACTTGGACCGCTTGTAGTGGCCCACCAGCTCCTCGGGCGAGGCGCTCACCTCCTCGGTCCCCAGGCCGCCCTTTGGTATGTGGACCGTCGAGACGGTGCTGGTGTACACGCACCGGCCCACGCCGGCCTTCAGGGCTTCTTCCAGGACGACCTTGGTCCCCGAGACGTTCACGTCGTATATGACACCGGGGTCCCTGGCCCAGAACGTGTACGCGGCGGCGCAGTGGACGACGCCGTCGCACCCACGGAGCCCCCGGGAGACCGATTCCCTGTCCCGTATGTCTCCCGGGACCGTCTCGAAGCCCGTGTCCTTCAGATTTAAGGTGCTGCTCCCGGGCCTCACCAGGGCCCTGACACTATGCCCGGAAGCCTCCAGGGACCGGGCCACGTTGGCGCCCACGAAACCCGTGGCCCCGGTCAACAGTACCTTCATCCATGCTCCCGGAACCCTGCTCTAACCTCGAGGGCCGCTGCCGGCCCCGACCGCGGCTGCCCGGGGCCGCGAGTCGACCGTTTCCAGAAAGGCCCCTTCCAGAAAGGACATTACGAAGGGCGTCAGGCTGCTCCGGGCCTGGCGCACCTGGCCACGGAGCCTGGCGACGGCGGGAAAGTGGCGGGGCCGCGCCGCCAGCCCCAGGGCCACACGGGCGGCCTGGACGAAAAGACCCCTGTCGCCCAGCTCCGCCACGAAAGGCGGCAGATCCTGGGCGGCCACGTCCAGCACGGAGCGCACGCTGAGGAAAGGCACACCGCGGCGGGCGCACTCCCGGGCCAGCCAGTAGTCCTCCATCGTCACCGCCACGGCCCCGGTCTGCCGGCCGTGGGAGCGCTTCTCCCCGGCGGTGCACAGGGCCGCCTCTACGGTGAGGGTGTCCCCCGTCCGCCAGCGGGCCCCGGACCGCTCCAGCGCGGCTTCGGCGGCCCGGAGAAGGCCCCGGTCGCACTCGATGGGGTCGCCGCCTCCCGCGGTCAGCAGGCGTCTCGCCGCCACCAGGTCGCCCGTTTCCAGGCCGTCATGGAGGGCTCCCGCGAAGCCCACGGCCAGGACCCCGTCGACGTGCGGGCGCCCGTCCAGGAAGGACCCCAGCGTGGCGGGGGCCCGGGTCCCGCCGACGCCGGTGACGCAGGCAAGGGAGCGCGCGGAAGCGCCGGACCGCGTGACGGCCTGCGCTTCCCGCTTCATCGGAGCCGCGATTACGATCAACGACCGTTCCTCTATAGCGTCCTAGGCTGCGGTGATGCCGCTCTTGCTCACCGCCCCGGACTTGATCAGCGTTACCCAGTCCCTCGGGCTGGATATGGCGTTGAAGATGGTGGCCGACTCGAAGCCGCAGTGCATCATGCAGCCCGCGCACCTGGGGTCCTTGCCGACGCCGTACTTCTCCCACAGCTCCTTGTCGAAGAGCTGCTTCACGTCCTGGACGTGCTCGTCGGCCAGGGGGTAGCAGGGCTTTCTCCACCCCATTACCGTGTAGGTGGGGTTGGAGTAGGCGGTGCACTGGTACTCCCGCTCCCCCCGGAGGAAGTTGAGGTACAGGGGGTTGTTGTAAAGCCTCAGGCCGTCGACCTTGTTCTCGTCGAGGATATCCTTGAAGGCGTCCCTGGACTCCTTCCGCGTCAGGAAGAGGTCGTGGTCGGGGGCGTGCTCGTAGTCGTAGCCGGGCGACACCATGCACCCCTCGACCCCCAGCTCGGTCATGTCCTTGAAGAGGGCGTGGATGTCCTCGACGTCGCACCCCCGGAAGATGGTGGTGTTGGTGCAGACCCGGTAGCCGCCGTCCAGGGCCGCCTCGATGGCCTGCCTGGCCCTGCGGAACACGCCCTTGCGGGCCACGAACTCGTCGTGCTTCTCCTCCATGCCGTCCATGTGGACGACCCACGACAGGTACTTGGAGGGGGGCACCTTCTTCATGACCCTCTCCAGCAGCAGGCCGTTGGTGCAGCAGTATACGAAGTACCTGCGGCGGACCAGCTCGTTGATTATCTCGTCGATCTTGGGGTGTATCGTGGGCTCCCCGCCGGCGATGGAGACGATGGGCGCGCCGGAGCTCTCCACGGCGCTTACCGCCTCGTCCACGGGCATCATCTTGTCCATTACGGACCTGTACTCGTGTATCCGGCCGCAGCCGATGCACGCCAGGTTGCACATCTCCAGGGGCTCCAGCATGGTCACCAGGGGAAACCGCTTTCGGCCCGTGAAGCGGTTCTTGAGCATGTACCATGCCAGCCTGACCGACAGCTCCATGGGCCGCGTCGCTCTCTTCATGTGTCCGTCCTTATCCTTCCGCCCGCATGCCTTGGACTTCAGTACTGCCGCGTCGCCAGAAACTCGGTCAGGAGGCGGACCTCCTCCCGGGCCCAATCGGGCATGGAGACCGAGTCCACTTCCTTCAACGCCAGCTCCGCCTGCTCCCTGGTCATCAGTTCAGCGTACTCCGCCACGTTCAGCTCGTCCAGAACGCCGAGCACGTCCTGCACGCACTCGTCGTCCAGGGTCTCCCGACTGTAGGCCTCCACCAGCCTGTCCCTGGCGGGGCCGGGGGCCACGCTCAGCGCGTAGACCACGGGGAAGGACTTCTTCTTGCGGCGGATGTCGTTGCCCACCGACTTGCCCGTGGCCCCCTGGTCGCCCCAAATGCCCAGGATGTCGTCCCGGATCTGGAAGGCGCGGCCCAGCCGGCTGCCGCACCGGGAGAAGGCGCGGACCTCCTCGGGCTCGTCGGAGGCTATGAGGGCCCCCATCTCCATGCCGCAACGGATGAGGGCGCCCGTCTTCCGGGAGACCATCTGGAGATAGTCGTCAAGGCCGATGTCCAGCCTCCCCTCGAAGGTCAGGTCCGAGCACTGGCCCATGGTCATCTCCAGGTATCCGTTGGTCAGCAGCAGGGACGCCCCCACCGCCTTCTCGGGAGGGACGCCGCGCCGGGTGAGCCTCAGGGCGGCCAGGTCGGCAAGGGAGCGCATGGCGTTGCCCGCGACCAGCGCCTGGGGCTGCCCCCAGACGGACCATACGGAGGGCTGGTGGCGGCGCTCCACGTCCCCGTCCTGTATGTCGTCGTGGATGAGGGAGAAGTTGTGGACCAGCTCCAGGGCGGCCGCGGCGGGCAGTCCCCGGCGCCAACCGTCGCCCAGGGCCTCGCAAGCGAAGAGGCACAGGGTCGGCCTCAGGGCCTTGCCCTGGGAGGATGGGGAGTCGACGTCGTTGCCCTGGGCGTCGGCCCAGCCCATGTGATAGCGGAGCATGGAGTAGAGGCCGCGGACTTCGCCGGCGGCGGGCATGACGGGAACCGTGGCGTCCAGCTCGCTCTCCAGGTCATCCCGGTACCGGGAGAACATGGGGGGCAGCGTCGGCCCGGGGGGCTCCTGCGCCCTGGTTCCGGCCGTGCTCGTGCCAGGTGGGTTTATCATGGGCAGGCTAACACTCCCCCCGGGAGATACATCGGCAGACGATGTTTGAAATGCTAACAAAGGGCCGGAGGGCTGTCAATACGCTTAAGGGTACCGTCAAAACGTTCACGGTCCCAAGTCCCCTGCGGGCGGCTGCTGGCCCAACAGCAACGCTAGCTGCCGCGCATTGACGATCCCCTGGTCCTGGTAGTTGGTGTTGAACAGGACGTGGGTAGTCCGCGTCTCTTCCTGGAGGCTGCGCAACCGCGGCACCCACTCCTCCAGCTCCTCGACGGGATAGTAGTAGTCGAAGCGCTCCGAGGCCGCCTTCCCCATCCTCTCCCAGGTCCGGCTGTTCCTGCCGTGGAAGCGGACGTATCCCACGTCGGTAGTGGCGGCCGCGACGGGGGGCACAGAGGACTTGAATCCGGCCGGCGAATCGACGCACACGTAGGTGAGGCCGTGGTCGCGGAGGAACCCCAGCGTCCGTTCAGTGCCCCCGTCCTCCATCCACGCGGTGTTGCGAAACTCCACGGCCAGCCTGCAGCGGGGCAGTCTCTCCCGGCACTCCAGCAGGTGCTCCCTGTTGGAGCGGCCCGGGTGGAACCAGGGGGGGAACTGGAACAGCACCATGCCGAGCTTGCCCGCCTCCACGAGGGGCGACAGGGCGTCCAGGAACAGGGCCCACGTCTCCTGCCCGACGTCGGGCGGCAGGTCCTTCATGTACACCCGGCCCTTGTCCAGCAGGCCCCGGGGCAGCCCGGCCTGCAGGTCCCTGGGGAGGGCCCTCGGGTCCGCCACGTGTCCCGTGAACAGGGCGTAGGCCTTGACGTGGAAGATGAAGCCGGGGGGCGTGCGCTGGACCCACAGCTCGCTGTTGCGCCGGGATGGCAGGGCGTAGTAGGAGCTGTCCACCTCCACGATGGGGAAGTTCGCCGAGTAGTAGCGCAGGCGGGTCTCCGGCGTCTTGACAGGGGGCGGATAGAAGAGGCCGCTCTCCAGCAGGCTGCGGTCGGTCCAAGAGCAGGTGCCTATGAGTATGCGGCCCATGTCGTCCAGGCGAGGGAGGTGCGCGGCGGAGGGAGGCCCCTAGGGGCTGCCTATGGCGTCCTCCAGCTTGTGCCGCTGGACGAGCTCGGTTATCTGCGCCCAGGTGTCGTCCTCGATGAAGATGCCTTCCCTGAGCCTGGTCTGCTCGGTGACATGCTCCACCTCGCCCGGGTAGTAGATGCGGTCGAAGCCCTTGGCGGGAGAGGTGTCCTTCACGTACTCGGCGAAGGCGCGCATCTCCTCCTTGAACTCGGCCAGGGGTCTGAAGGCCTCCACTTTGAAGACGGCTATGAAGCACCCGTCGTTGTGGCGGGCCAGGGGGTCGATGCCGAAGCCCAGGCCCGTGAGGATACCCGAGAACATCTCCACCATGAAGCTGAGGCCGTACCCCTTGTGGCCCTGGTCGGCGCCGACGGGGAGGATGGCGCCCCCCGCATAGTAGTCCTCGGGGTCGGTGGTGGGGTTGCCCTCCTTGTCCACCACCCATCCCAGGGGCATGGGCTGGCGCCGGTTCCTGGAGAGGCTCACCTTTCCCGCCGCCACGGCGCTGGTGGCCATGTCCAGCAGCACGACGCCGTCCACGTTGGCCGGCACCCCGATGCAGATGGGGTTGGTGCCCAGCCTCCGCTCCCTGCCGCCGAAGGGGGCCACGGCCTTGGGCCCGGCGCCGGAGTCGGCGGTGATGATGGCTATCATGTCCTCCTCGACGGCCATGGTCGGGTAGTCTCCCAGGCGGCCTATGTGGCTCTGGTAGTGGATGGTCATGGCCGCGACGTTCTGGGTCCTGGCCTTCTCGATGGCCATGCGCATGGCGCGCTCCGTCACGACGAACCCGAATCCCCAGTTGCCGTTGATGACCGCGGTGGTGGGAGACTCCTGCTCCACCACGAAGGGCGCGCCGGGGACGATGTGGCCCTTGTGTATGCGCTCGACGTACTCCGGGAGGTGGATCACGCCGTGGGAGTCGTGGCCCACAAGGTTGGCCTTCACCTGGTGGCGGGCTACTATCGTCGCCTCCTCCTCGGAGACCCCCTCGGCCCGGTAGACGTGGTACACCACCCTCCTGAGGTAATCGTCGGAGAACACTGGCATGGTTGCCCACCTCCCGGGCCGCTGCCGCCCGCTGCCGCAATGTGGGTTCACAGTGTATAGTACAGCCCGAGGGTTGTCCATCGAGGTGCGGCCCTGGGGTCGCGGTATGACTGGGGTCGCGGCATGACTGGAAAGCGGCAATGACCGTCGCCATCCGGATTCCAGGACAGGAGGCGCGACGAATGACCTCCCGGAACGCGGACCAGCTCACCGCCAGGGTCCTCAAGGGCAGGGAGGACCGGGAGAACGGCGGCTACCCGCGAAACCTGTCCCTCCGGGTGCACCGGGCCATCAGCTGGATCGGCCGCGCCGAGATGGCCCACGACGACCCCGACATCGCCTTCACCTGCTACTGGATCGCCTTCAACGCCGCCTACGCCGAGGACACTGAGGACTCCGTCGAGATCCGGGAACGGGACCTGATCGGAGGCTACTTCACCAAGATACTCAAGCTCGATGCCGAGCGGACCATCTATGAGGCAATCTGGGACCGGTTCTCCGGCCCGGTGCGGCTCATCCTGAAGAACAGGTACGTCTATCAGCCCTTCTGGAAGCACGTCAACGGCGTCGAGGGGTACGGTGACTGGGAGGCATGGTTTGAGCGCGAACAGGCCCGCATAGGCCTCGCTCTGGCCCAGCAGGAGACCCGGCTGGTGCTGAACCTGCTGTTCGACCGTCTATACGTGCTGCGAAACCAGATTATGCACGGCGGGTCGACGTGGAACAGCAGCGTCAATCGCAGCCAGGTGCGGGACGGAGCGGCGATCATGGGGTTCCTGGTGCCCATATTCGTGAAAGTGATGATGGACCACCCGGACGAGCCGTGGGGAATGAACTACTATCCGGTCGTGGACGGGTAGCCCGGCACACGATACCCTTCCTCCGCGGGCATGACGGCAGGTATTTTGACGGCGGGTCGGGCCGCTGATAATATGTGTGAGTCCTCCCGAGAGGCCGTTCTCAGCGCCTTCACCAAGCGGGGGACGGAGGCAGATGAGGCTCATACTGGTCCGTCACGGCGAGACGGAGTGGAACAGGGAGGGCCGGTTCCAGGGGCAGAGCCCCGTGGGCCTCAGCGAGAAGGGCATCAGGCAGGCCCGTGAGACGGCCAGGGCCCTGGTGGCCATGAAGCCCACCGCCATCTACTCCAGCCCCCTCACGCGCGCCATGATGACCGCTAATGAGATAGGCAAGGCCGTCTCGCTGGAGGTCACGCCCCTGGAGGGCATCAAGGAAGTGCACCTGGGCGAGATGGAGGGCATCACCGGAAGGGAGATGCGGGACCGGTTCGCACAGTTCTACGCCACCTGGCGCAGGGACCCCTCCCAGGCGGTGTTCCCCGCCGGGGAGTCCATGCGGCAGCTCCAGGAGCGGGCCTGGAACGCCATCGTCGGCCTGGAGAAGGCCCACCCCAACGGGGCGGTGGTGGCCGTCTCCCACAACTTCGCCATCCGCACGATCCTCTGCCGGTTCATGGGCCTTCCCCTCTCCCGGTTCCACAGGCTGAGGGTCGACCTGGCCTCGGTGGGGGTGCTGCAGACCAACGGTTCCAACCGCCAGATGCTGGCCATGAACGAGCGTTGCCACCTTCCAGAGGAGGTTCGCTAGGGCCCGAGGAGGTCCGTCAGGGCCCGAGAAGATCCGCCAGGGCCCGAGGAGGTCCGCTAGGGCCGCCGCCGTGTCCCCGCTCACCTCCGTGAGCCGCCTGGAGTCCCGATGGTCGATAGGCTAGCCCCCGTCGAACGGAAGCTCCGGAGCGCCCTTCGCCGAGGGGCTTTCACCGGGCGAGACGCCCTCCTTGTGGTTGCCGTCTCGGGCGGACCCGACTCGGTGGCACTGCTCCACGCCCTGCTCCGCCTGCGGGAGCCCGCCCGAGTAGCCCTCCACGTAGCCCACCTGAACCACAACTTCCGCGGCGAGGAGGCGGAGGAGGACGCCCGGTTCGTGTCCCGCCTGGCGGCGTCCCTGGGGCTGCCCTCGACGGTGGACAGGGCGGACCCGGTGGCGTACCAGCGGGAGGCCGGGCTGTCCTCCTTCGAGGAGGCCGCCCGGGAGGTGCGCTACTCCTTCCTGTCCAGGGTGGCCGGCGAGACTGGTGCGTCGGCCGTGGTGCTGGGGCACACCGCCGACGACCATGCCGAGACCGTCCTCATGCACATCCTCCGGGGCAGCGGGCTGCACGGGCTCCGGGGCATGGAGCCCCTCTCCACCTGGCGGGACCGGCAGGGCGGCCGCGAGGCGGTCCTGTTCCGGCCGCTGCTGCAGGTGACCAAGGCCGAGACGGCGGCCTACTGCCGGGAGCGGGGCCTGGCGTTCAGGGTCGACTCGGGCAACCTGTCGCCCCGGTTCACCCGCAACCGCGTGCGCGACCACCTGCTCCCGGCGCTGAGGCAGTACAACCCGAGGATAACCGAAGCCCTGCAGCGGCTGGGGCGCGCCGCGTCGTTGGAGGTGTCCTTCGTCGAGGGGGAGGTGGACCGGGTCTGGGACTCGGTGGTCCGCATGGGCCGGGACGAGGTCGTCATCGACGGCGAGGGTCTGGCGGCGCTGCACCCGCTGCTGCGGCTGATGGTGTTCAGGAGGGCCTACGAGCGGGTGGCGGGCCACACCCGCCGGCTGCGGCGAGCGCACCTGACGGCGATGGACGCGCTTCTGGCATCGAGACCGGGTAAGAGGGTGCAGCTTCCCGCCGGGCTGACCCTGTCCCGGGGGTACGGGACCCTGCACCTGGGCGCGGAGACGCCGGAGACGCCGGAGACGCCGGAGACGCCGTGCCCCTTTCCGCCGATGGATGGAGAGTACCCTCTGGCCCCGCCGCCGCCTTCGGGGGAGGCCAGCGTGGACCTCCCCGTCTGGAGGGTGGTGTACGCGCTCCAGCCGGCGGGAGGGCAGACAAGGGGCCGGCCCTTCGACGCGTCCCTGGACGCGGACAGCGTGGCCGCCGGGCTGCTGGTACGCTCCAGACGCGAGGGAGACCGGTTCCACCCCCTGGGGATGGAGGGAGAGAAGAAGCTGCAGGACTTCTTCGTGGACCAGAAGGTCCCTCGGGAGTGGCGGGACCGGGTCCCGCTGCTGGTGTCGGGGGGCCGCATAGCCTGGGTGGTGGGCTACCGGGTGGCGGAGTGGGCCAAGACCACGCCGGACTCCCGGACGGTGCTCCGCGTGGAGTTCTTCACTACCTAGGACGGAGCGTCTCTAGAGGCCCAGCAGCCTGGAGGGGTTGTCCTTCACCATCATGCCAACCTCCACCTCGTCCATGCCTGCCTGGAGCAGGGTGGCGATGCCCATTCGCAGGCCCTCGGGGGCCACGGGGTGGAAGGCCTGGCCGAAGTCGGTGCTGATTATGCACCGCTCGGGGTCGGTGGTGCGTATCATCTGCGCCAGCTCCGCCGGGTCGAGCCGGTGGGTCAGGGGCATCATCACGTGGACGCAGTGCTCTATGAAGGCGCCCTTCTTGGCCAGGCTCACCATGTCCTCCACCGTCATCCCCGTGGAGAAGGACATGGAGGAGGCGTGGGTGACGACGATGCGGCCGATGCCCAGGTTTCGGGCCTCGTCCACCAGGACCATGCTCTCCTCGGTGGAGAGATGGCCCGTGGCCAGCACCATGTCGTGCTGCCGCACCGTGTCCAGTATGGGGTACATCTCGGGCACCATCCTGCCCCGCTCGTCCAGGATGTAGATGCCCCCCTCCAGGCCCCTGTGCCTCCTGTGGGCGCGGGCCGAGTAGGTGGGCATCCACACGACGCGGCCGCCCATCAGGGCCGAGGCCGAGACCGCCGCCGGGTTGAGGCCGCCGACCTCGATGTCCAGGGTCACCCCTCCGATGAGGGTGATCCCCGGCACCATCCTGCCGACGGTGTAGGCGACGGGTTGGGTCGGGAACTCGTGGCTCTTGAGGACCAAGCCCCCCATGCCCGCCGCCTGGGCCTGCCGGGCCAACTCCAGGGCGTCGGTCCTGCGCTCCACCCGGGGGTCGGGGGCGAAGTGGACGTGTATGTCCACCGCCCCTTCCATCAGCCTGTCGATGGCCGCCAAGACGTCTCCTTAGGGTGATGTGTTCCGGGCTCCCCTGATCGTCTGAAGGAGCCTTGCCATCTCTATGGCGCCCACCGCGGCGTTGTAACCCAGGTTGCCCGACTTGCCCCCGGAGCGGTCGATGGCCTGCTCCATGTTCTCGCAGGTCAGGACGCCGAAGATCACCGGGACCCCGGTGTCCAGGGCGGCGCGGCTTATGCCCGTGGCGGCCTGCCCGGCCACCATGTCGTAGTGGGTGGTCTCGCCCCGTATGACCGCCCCCAGGCAGACCACGGCGTCGTAGCTCCCCGTGCCGGCCAGAGTCTTGGCGGTCAACGGCAGCTCGAAGGAGCCGGGCACCCACGCCACCGTGACGCCGTCATCGTCGACGCCGTGGCTGGAGAGGGCGTCCCGGGCCCCATCCAACAGCTTCTGGGTCACGAACTGGTTGAACCGCGCGACCACGATGGCGACGCGCAGTCCAGTGCCCTGTAGGTTGCCGCGCAGCTCTCTTGGCAAGGTCTCTCTCTACTCTCCCTCTGGTCTCCGGGCCCGCCGGAGGGACGCCGGGGTCCCCGTGGACGGGCCGTCTCGGCCGGGCCGTTTCAGCCAAGCCGTTTCAAGCCTGGCCCTTTCAGCCCGGCCCTTTCAGGAGGACGCCTCCTCGGAGGTGTTCTTTATGCCGGTCTCCAGCACCCGTTCCAGGAACTCGGACTCGGGGACGGCGCCGACGAACTGAACCTGGGGCGCGACGCCGGCCAGCCGGCTGACCGTGCCCATCACCGTCTTGGGCACTCCCCGTACGGCGTAGGTCTGGGCCAAGGCCGGGAACTCCTGGACCTCTATGACGTCGGAGGTTATGAACGGGTTCTCGATGGCGAATGCGTGGGCCAACCTGGCCACACTGGGGCAGTACCCTCAATTGGGGGTGACGAACACCTGGATGTGGACTTCCTGGTTGACCTTCTTCAGCCGCTTTCTGGTGTCCATGGAGAGGGGGCTCACCCCCCTGGAGAGGGTCTTGATGTCCTCCACGATGGTGGAGAACTCGTACCCCATGGGTATGCCGTAGAACTTGAGCCTGGAGTCCCCGTTCTTTCCGATGACTATGGCGGGTATCCGCTCTATGCCGTACCGCTCCCTCTCCTCGGCCTGGCTGTAGAAGTCGTATATCTCCAGGTGGAGCTTGGGGGACAGGGCCGTCAGCTCCTCCATCAGCTCCTGGGTCTGGGGGCAGTACTGGCACTCCCGGCCCGGGATGGTGAGCAGGGAGGAGCCCTGGCTGAAGAGCCGGATGGTCACGTCGTCCTTCAGCTCCTTGCGGAGCTCCCTCTTCAGGCCGTCCCGGTCTTTGTCGGGGATCATGGGCATGGGCTCACCTCGCGCCGCGACATCGGTCCAGCACAGTTTACAATGGATCGGGTCGCCGTTCCACCCCTTCAAGTGCCTGAGCCTAGATGGCTAGACACCCTATAACCAAACGGAGCAGACCCCCGGGTTGAGCCCAGGGGTCTGTGTGTCTAACCAGTTTCCTGTAACGACTTCTTGTTCGACGTCTGACATTTTGCAATATCGGCCGTATCTTAGACCTCCTGCCCCAGGAGCGCGTTAGCAACAAGCCCCTTTCCTCCCGACATGTCAAAAGCGGCATTGTGTATGGCCAAGCCTTGCACTAGTAGAGGAGAATGGTTCTCATTGCCCAAGTTGTCCGCCTTGAGAAATGCATTCATATCGCCGTTGTGAAGCGCCATAAAGGACTCTTCTACATAGGCGGAATTTTGACCTCCGGGTGTCAGATATTGGTCAATGAGACCCAACGCCCCTTGCCCCAATCGTTCGAGTTGCGGTTTGGTCTCGAGCGAAGAAAGTTTGATTATGGCATCCGTAAGGACGCTTGGGGTCACTGCTGCGTGTCGTAGTTCAGGAGTCAGCAGAATTACGTTGGCAAGCATCTTCATGACGACGTGATAAAACAAGAACCGAGACTGCCGTCTGCTAGGCACTTTAGAGTTGCGGCCAAATCCAATTCCATCAGCAAGACGCTTGACGTTGTATGCTGCATACAGGTCGCGTACTCCGAAGGGAGACTCCCTCTCTGATCGGGAGGTTATGAGGTTATATACAGATCCTCCTGGCAAGAATGGAGAGTTTGCCCGGAATGCGGTTCCAGGTGAAGCCAACCAACCAGCACCATAGACCTTGATCATGTCGAATGCGTTGACGTAATCGACGTAATGGGATTCCTCAGGGTGTTGCTTCTCGTAAGCTTTTCGAGATTCCGTACCGCCACGTTGAATCTCCAAGAACATCTGGTATTCTTCCGCTATTCTGCGTTGCCACTCTCGGAAATTGCCTTGTAAAGCTATGAAGTCCTGCTCACGCACGGCGTTTTGCGAGTTGGTGAATCGAGTGATATTGATAATCTCCGCTTCTTCACTCCTTACGATTTTGGTCACGACGCCGCCCTTGCTGGCACGATCTTTCCAGTCGTCGTCCGTTGGGCTTACACCCGTACCGCCGGCATTTAGTTTGCCATCCAAGACTTGCCAAATGGTGCGAGTTGTTTGACAACCGTTCACAACGTAGGGGTCCTTCATGGTTACGGTGTCGTCGGCAAGCGACCTAGAGTAGTCCGAAACTACTAAGGTTATTCCGTTATTGTACAAACCGAACTTTTCTGGGTTCTTGTGCAAGGTGTTCTCGATACGCTTGTTGATCTTCCTGCGGCTCCCCAAAAATTGGCGGACGTTCTTTTCGTAGAGCTGATCCAAGTTGCCGGTTTCTTCCCGAAACGACTTGAGGAACTCAAATAGGTCGACTAAGGAAACCGTCCCTACTAGCAATCCAGAGTACTGCTCAACGAATTGGCCCCTAACAGAAACCGATAACGTAGACGGCGCGATGCTCAACTTTTCCCAAATCGTCTGCAAGGACACTTCTTCAACATCAAAATTCTCAAAGACCTGCTCTCTCGCGTTGAGTTTTATAGCGTCGAGGGCTGGGCGACTTTCTTGGGGGATTGGGTCAGTAGTTGCAAAAATCAGCACGATGCGGTCAGAACTGGATGCCTGCGATCGAAACGTGTTCAGCTTCTTCAGCAGTTGCTGGCTGTCCGTTGAGAGACGCTCGCTTTGGCCCATCAAGGTATCAATGACTTTTTGACCCTCGGTTGCTATGGTGGCATAGCCCGCGAATGCAGTGCCGTACTTGCTTTGAACTATGTACCAGGTGTCGCCTTCCTCTGAGTCACCATCTTGATTTCCGGGGTCTGCATCGGTGCGTTTGAGATAAGCGATGTCGATGCCACCGTCGCCGGTGCCGTCGAGGATGAGGAAATCGTCGTCATCACTGGTAACGTCTAACCATTGGGAAATTAGCTTTGCAGCGAATCGTCGGCCTTTTGCTAAGGGCGACAGATCAATTTCTGTTAGGTCCCGCAGCCATTCTTCTCTGAACTGTTCGTACGTAATGGATCCAGGGTCGTCCATGAGGGTCATTTTGTCTCACCTCTTCAGGTCACGACATTGGAGTGGCTAAGTTTGTTCGGTTTGGTAGAATGGCTACGTGGCCTCATGTCGCCGCACAAAGTCAGACGCCGGCTGGCAAGCGTCCACGACGGTTCCGTTTGGTTATGGGATCTAGGGTATCTCGGCGCAAGCGTAGCACACTCCAAAAGCAAACGGAACCCTTCAAGTTGACACCCACTTGACGGTTTTGTAAAATGAAACCCGCTTAGCAGTCCTTCCTGAGGACTGCTAATTGACGCCTTTGGCAAGGGGAGGTCACATTGCCCCGCTACGAGTACGAGTGCGACGCTTGCGGACACAGGTTCGAGCTCCGGCAGGGGTTCGGGGCCGATAAGTTCACGGACTGCCCCCTCTGCAGCGGCCATTCCAGGCGGAAGTTTCACGCGGTCCCCATCATCTACAAGGGGACCGGCTTCTACACCACCGACTACGCCCACAAGAACTTCAGCGCGGTAGCCAAGAAGGAAGAGCAGGACGCCAAGGCCGAGGCCAAGGCCGAGAAGGAGCCATCCAAGGCGTCCAAGAACGGCTCCGACGGTGACAAGTCCGAGACCGGCAAGTCCAAGGAGAAGGCGGGCAAGGACAAGGCGGGGGCCGGCAAGGAGGCCTAGCCCGGTTGCGGGCCCTCATCCAGCGGGTAACGCGGGCGTCGGTATCCGTGAATGGCGCGGAGATCGGGGCCGCAGGCCCGGGTCTCACGGTGATGCTGGGAGTGGCCAGGGAAGACGAGGAAGAGGACTCCCGCTACCTGGTCGACCGGATAGCCAACCTCAGGATCTTCTCCGACGAGCAGAACAGGTTCAACCGCTCCGCCCTCGACGTGGGGGCGGAGCTTCTGGTTATAAGCCAGTTCACCCTGTACGCGGGCACCCGCAAGGGCCGCAGGCCCGACTTTACCCAGGCGGCCGAGCCCCAGCGAGCCGAGCGGCTCTACGAGCTGACCGTGGACCTGCTACGGCAGAGAGGCCTCAGGGTGGAGACGGGGCGGTTCGGCGAGCACATGCTGGTGAGCCTGGAGAACGACGGGCCGGTGACCATCATGCTGGACAGCGCCGACCGGCTGCGGCCGCGCCGGGGCTAACGGTGCCAGCCCATGCCCCTGTAGTAGCCCCGCAGGTACGCGATCTGGCCGCCGTGGGCCACAGCGTCCCACACCATCTGTCCCAGGGCGTTGGCGACGGTCCTGGGCTCGGGCACCGGCGGGATGACCCTGACCTCCGCCAGGTCCGCCTCCGTCGCGGAGGAGAGGTACTCGGCGGTGGCCGCACGCACCGCCTGATGGTAGCCCAGCTGCACAGAGAGGTCGGGAGGGCTCCACGAGGCAACCTGCTCCATGGTCCATCCCACTCCCCGGTCGTCGGGGTCGTCGCCCATTCCGAACCTCTGGTGCCAGCCACCGGCGATCCATAGCTGGGGCTGGGACCGGAACCGGGTGGTCACAAAGGTGTCCACCACGCGGCTCATGTGCCACAGAATCCAGGCGATGGAGTTGCACTGCTCCGCCGGGATGCGGTTTATGGTCTCCTGGTCCAGGCCCTCCAAGGCGGAGTCCACCATGGCCCAGTTTCGCTGCAGGGTGCTGACCACCGATTCGGTCGGTGACATTTCGCTCTACCTCCTCACTATGGGAGATCCCGGTATATGGGAGCTCCCGGCTAGGAGAACTCCAGGTCCAGGCTGAGGTCCAGGGCCGTGGGCGAGTGGGTGAGGGCCCCGATGGAGATCAGGTCCACGCCGGTCTCCGCCACCGCCCGCACGGTATCCATGTCGATGCCTCCCGAGGCCTCCAGCACGGCGCGCCCGTCCACCAGCTTCACGGCCCGGGACATCTCCTCCGGGGACATGTTGTCCAGCAGGATGATGTGGGCGCCGGCCTCCAGCGCCTCCTCCAGCTCCTCCAGGTTGGTCACCTCCACCTCCACCTTGATGGTGTGAGGCGCCCGGGCCACGGCCCGCTCCACCGTCTCCCTGAGGCCCACGCCCCGGGACCTGCCGGCGGCGATGTGGTTGTCCTTGATCAGGATGCCGTCGGCCAGGTTCATGCGGTGGTTGGCCCCCCCGCCGGCGCGGACGGCGTACTTCTCCAGGTACCTGAGGCCCGGTACGGTCTTGCGGGTGTCGACGATCCTGGCCGGGAGGCCTCGGACCACGTCCACGTACCGGGAGGTGTCCGTGGCGATGCCGCTGAGGCGTTGCATGAAGTTGAGGGCCGGCCGCTCGGCCCGGAGGATGGCCGAGGCGCTGCCTTCGACCAGGGCCGCCGCGTCTCCCGACGAGAGGGGCGAGCCGTCCTCCAGCAGCGCCCGGGTCTCCAGGGAGGGGTCCACACGGCTGAATACGGCAAGGCCAAGCTCCACGCCAGCCAGCACTCCCGTGGCCTTGGCCCGGATAATCCCCGTCCCCCGGAGGTCCGGGGGCACCAGGGCGTCGGTGGTGGGGTCGCTGAACGCCTGGTCCTCGGACAGGGCCTGGTCAATGAGACGTCGGACCTCGGGGGTGATGTGCAGCACGTCTACGCGGCGTTGGCCGGGGCTGGCTCGTCGTCCAGCTTCCAGGGGAATCCGCCGCCCTCGAAGATCTGCTCCTGACGGGGCCACCGGTCCCTGGGGAGCTCGTAGTACACCTCGTTGCCGTTGCCGTCGGGGTCCTGGAAGTAGACGCCCAGGGAGACGCCGTGGTCCGCGATCCGGGTCTCCAGGCCCCTCTCCCTGATTCGGCCGTACAGCTCCTTCAGGTCCTGGAACGACTCCATCCGCCAGGCGATGTGGTTGAGGCCCACCCGGTTGGCGTCGGGCCCGGCGGCGTCGGGCCCGAGCTGAATGAGGGCGATCTCGTGGGACTGCTCCAGGTCCGCCGACATGAACACGGCGCGGCCCGGCCTGCGCTCGTAGACGTGGAGGCCCAGAAGGTCGCCGTAGAACTCCGCAGACCGCTCCGCGTCGCGCACGTACAGGTTCACGTGTCCCAGGTACTTGGGCTTGTAGGTCATCTCTCTAACTCCCGCGACGCGTTATTGGGGCTGGCTATTCTCCCGGGGTGTGTCTGATGGAGCCGTCTTACAGCAGGTGGTAGATGTCCAGCTTTTCGGTCCGCCGGAAAGGGCGTTCACGCAGGACTCCCTTGGCGGCTCTCCTACACCACCTGGAGCATGCGCTCCAGGGCGACGCGGGAGTGGTGGCGGGTCTCGTCGTCCACCACGATCTGGTTTATGACGACGCCCTCGGCAAGCCCCTCCAGCACCCACAGCAGGTACGCCGGATGTATGCGGTACATGGTGGAGCAGGGGCACACCACCGGGTCCAGGCAGAACACCGTCTTGTCCGGGTTCTGTCTGGCCAGCCGGTTCACCAGGCTTATCTCGGTGCCCACGCCCCACACGCTGCCCGCCGGGGCGTCGTTGATGACCTTGCGGATGACTTCGGTGGAGCCGTCCATGTCCGCGGCCTGCACCACCTCCATCGTGCACTCGGGGTGGGCGATGATCTTCACGTCGGGGAAGCGCTCCCTGGCGGCCTGGATCTGGCGGGTGGTGAAACGGGTGTGCACCGAGCAGTGGCCCTGCCACAGGACGAGCTTCGCCTTCTCGAGGCGCTCGGGGGTGTTGCCCCCCAGGGGCTTGAAGGGGTTCCAGGTGACCATCTCCTCCAGCTTCAGCCCCAGCTTCAGGCCGGTGTTGCGGCCCAGGTGCTGGTCTGGCAGGAACAGGACCCGCGGGGAGCGCCGGTAGCTCCACTCCAGGGCCGCAACGGCGTTGGCCGAGGTGCATATGATGCCCCCGTGCCTGCCGCACAGGGCCTTCAGCCCCGCTATGGTGTTCATGTATGCCATGGGGACGATCCCGTCGTCCCCCAGGAGGTCGGTCAGATCGTCCCAGGCGTCCAGCACGTCGTGCATGGGGGCCATGTCCGCCATGGAGCAGCCGGCCGCCAGGTTGGGCAGGATCACCTTCTGGTGGGGACCGCACAGCACGCAGGCCGTCTCGGCCATGAAATGGACGCCGCAGAACACTATGTAGTCCGACTCGGGGTGGGAAGCCGCGTCCCGGGACAGCTTGAAGGAGTCGCCCTGGTAGTCGGCGTACTTGATTACCTCTTCACGCTGGTAGTGGTGCCCCAGGATGGTGACCTTGGACCCCAGCTCCCGCCGGACGCGCCCTATACGCAGGTCCAGCTCTTCGGCGCTCAGGTGCAGGTAGTCCGTGGGGATGCGCTGCCAGCGCACGTTGACCTTCAGCTCCTCCGCCAGCGCCTTGGCCTTCAGCTCGTCTTCCGGACGGCAGAAGGCGGAGTGCTCGATCTCCGTTATCGGCACGAAGGGCCGCTTAGCTCCGGTGACCAAGGCCCATTCCCCCTATGCCGGAGCTGCCACGCCCGCCGGTACGCCCTGAAGCGACCATGGGCCGGTTTTGGTTATCTCGACCATCGCCAAGTCTCCCAGACGGTCCCTCTCATCCTCGAAGAAGACAAGCTTATCACTCTTGGTGCGTCCCTGCCACCTGCCCTTGTTGCGGCCGTCGACCAGGACCTCCACCGACCGGCCCAGCAGCTCGGCGTTCTTGCGTGCCAGTATCTCCGCCTGGAGACGGTCCAGCTCCTTGAGGCGGTACGACTTCTCCTCGGCGGAGACGTCGTCTGGCATCCGGCGGGCCGCGATGGTCCCCGGGCGGGTGGAGTAGGCGGCCGCGTGCACCTTGTCGAACTCCACCTCCCGCACCACGTCGACGGTACGGCCGTACTGCTCCCGGGTCTCCCCCGGGAACCCGACGATCACGTCGGTGCTGAGGGAGACCCCCGGGATGGCGGCGCGGATGCCGTGGACCAGGTCCAGGTACTCCTTCCGGGTGTAGCGGCGCCGCATCCGGGCAAGGACCTCGTCGTCCCCCGCCTGGATGGGTATGTTTACGTGGTCGCATACCTTGTCCAGCGACGCGACGGCCTTGATTATGCGGGCGCTCATGAACATGGGGTGCGAGGTGAGGAAGCGCAGGCGCGCGAGACCGTCGATGGGGGCCAGCGCGTACAGCAGGTCGGCCAGGTCGGGGGCGCCGGGCAGGTCCTGGCCGTAGGCGTCCACCGTCTGCCCAAGCAGGGTCACCTCCCGCACGCCCCGTTGGACCAGAAGCTCCACCTCCCTCACCACCTCGTCCACGGGCCGGCTTGCCTGGCGGCCCCGGCGGTAGGGGATGATGCAGAAGGTGCACATCAGGTCACAGCCGTGAATGACGGGCACGTAGCTGGTCACCAACGGCCTCTCGGGGGCCAGGTTTCCCACGCACCCCTCCCAGTCCAGGCCCATCCGCTCGCCCAGCAGGTCCAGGAGCGGGCCGTACTGCTGGGGCCGCATGAACGCGTCCACGTGGGGGAACCGGGCCCGCAGGTCGTCGGTCTTGTGGTCCACCATGCAGCCCATGAGGGCCACGACCCGGCCCTCCCTGGCCTGCTTCAAAGGCTTCATCAGGCCCAGGGTGCCTACCACCTTGTCCTCGGCGCTCTGGCGGACGACACAGGAGTTGAGGACGATCACGTCGGCGTCCCGGGGCCTGTCCGCCGCCTCCAGGCCCAGGTGCTCCAGGGCCGTGGCGAGCCGCTGGGAGTCCGCCACGTTCATCTGGCAGCCGATGGTCCAAATATGGTAGGTGTTCATATGAGGAGCGATTGGCGAGGAGTGACCCCTATTTTGTCACATTTCAACGTGGGTTGCTAGCTCTCGGTTATCCGCCGATGACAGGGACCGATAGGTTGCGACATATTCGCCGGACCAGTACGTTGGGGATTTCCGAGTGACGAGGAATGGCCTCGACCGCACCAGTGGACGGGTTCCACCATAGCGAATGGTTACGACCCTCACGCTTCAGGTAGCAACCGTGGCGTCGGAGGTGGCGGAGCAGCGAGCTCCTCTTCATTCAACGGCTACGGTTTCGTGTATGGCATCCGCGGGCACACCTCTAAGGCCGTCTTCCCGGCGGTCCTTGAGGATAAGCGCGATGGCATCTGCCAGGCTCTCACGGGCCGCGTCCTTGGTCCTCCCCTGGCCGTTGGCCCCCGGGATCTCGGGACAGTATGCTATGAACCAGCCGTCTTCCGTCTCTATGACAGCCGTGAATTCGTTGCGCATGCAGGTCTACCTCCCCGGGTTCCTATCGCTTGAGAGAGCTGCGGCGACAGTGTGCGCAGCAGCGTCCTCTGTGGACCCCTCGACGGCATGACACCGGAGATGGGTCGGAAAGAGGGGGGACTTGTTTGGCTGGGAACGTGGCGGAGGGAATGGGATTCGAACCCATGAGTCCGGTTTCCCGGACTAAGCGCTTAGCAGGCGCCCGCACTAGACCACTATGCGATCCCTCCCATCTGTTGCACCGTAATTATATCACCTCGGCGCGGGGCAAGGCAGGGGCGACGGGACGTCCATCCGGGCAGTGCCGGCACCCTCCATCCCGTCCCTTGCCGTTCGTGTTTCGTCACCAGATGCCGGGTCTGCGACGATCATCGGCCTCTTTGTGATATGCGCAACCAACCATCTGTTGGTGAACAGGTAGAGTAGTTCGTCCAGTTTCGAAGGTTGTGTCGAACGCTATCTGTCGAAGGGGGGCCGCCATTGACACAATTCGTACCTTGCCCTATTCTGGTCTGTAGAAAGTTTCAGGAGGAACGACGGTATGGATGAACTGGACCAGAGGATCATCGCCCTCCTTCAGGCAGACGGAAGGGCCTCCAATGCCAAGATCGCCCGGGAGGTGGGTGTAAGCGAAGGCACCGTGAGACGCAGGCTCCGCCGCCTGATCGACGGCGACGTGATACAGGTGATCGCCGTTCCCAACCTGGAGCAGATGGGCTACGGCACCGCGGCCCTGGTCGGCATCCAGACCGGACCCGGCATGGTGGACGACGTGGCCGCCGCCATCGGCGCCCTGGACGAGGCCCACTACGTCGCCATCACCACGGGGGCCTACGACATCTTCACCTGGGTGGGGCTGGAGTCGCCGGAGAAGCTGGGCAACTTCCTACGCGGAAAGGTGGGCACCATCCCCGGCGTGACCCGCACCGAGACCTTCGTGAACCTGGCCATCAAGAAGCGCACCTATGGCCTAGTCCTGTAGGGCAAGGGTCGACAGGAGGACCGCGGCATGACCAACATCGACTCCACCCCCGAGTTCGTCACCAGGACCTACGACAGAATGTCCCGTACCCTAGACGCGGTCCGGGCCAAGCTCGGCAGGCCCCTTAGCCTGGCCGACAAGCTGATGCTCTCACACTTGGACGACCCGGCGACCCAGGAGATGGAGCCCGGAAGGAGCTATCTCCTGGCACGGCCCGACCGCGTGGTCCTGCAGGACGTGCTGGGGCAGACGGCCATGCTGCAGTTCATGCAGACCGGGCGCGACAACACGGCGGTCCCCACCACCATTCACTGTGACCACTTGATCCAGGCGAGGGTCGAGGGCGCATTGGACCTGAAGGAGTCGCTGGCGGAGAACAGCGAGGTGTACGACTTCCTCAAGTCCGTCGGCGCCAGGTACGGCGTCGGCTTCTGGGGGCCGGGAGCGGGCATCATCCACCAGGTCAACCTGGAGCAGTACGCCTTCCCCGGCGCCATGATCATCGGCACCGACTCCCACACGCCCAACGCCGGCGGGCTTGGGGCCTGCGCCGTGGGCGTGGGCGGGGCCGACGCCGTGGAGGTGATGGCCGGGCTGCCCTGGGAGGTGCTGTATCCCAAGCGCATCGGGGTGCTGCTCACCGGGGAGCTGAGCGGCTGGACGGCGCCGAAGGACGTGATCCTGTACCTGGCCAGCGTGCTGACGGTGTCGGGAGGCACCAACTCCATCATAGAGTACTTTGGCCCCGGCACCAGGTCCATAAGCTGCACCGGCAAGGCCACCATCACCAACATGGGCGCCGAGCTTGGGGCCACCACCTCGGTGTTCCCCTACGACGAGCGAATGGCCAGGTACCTGCACGCGACCCGGCGGGGCGAGCTGGTGGGCCTGGCCGACCGGAACCGGGACCTGCTGACCGCCGACCGGGAGGTGGAGGAGAACCCCCGGGACCACTTCGACCGCATCGTGGAGATCGACCTGTCCAACCTGGAACCCTACGTGGTTGGCCCCCACTCGCCGGATAGGGCCCGCCCCATCTCCGCCCTGGCCGGGGAGGTGCGGGACGAGGGCAACGGGTTCGTGGACGACCTCTCCACCGTCCTGATAGGAAGCTGCACCAACTCCTCCTACGAGGACATGAGCCGCGCCGCCGACGTGGCCCGCCAGGCCACCGCCATGGGCACCGCAATCACCGTCCCCCTTATGGTGACCCCGGGCTCCGAGCAGGTCCGGGCGACCATAGAGCGGGACGGACAGCTCGAGGCCCTCAGGGCGATCGGGGCCACCGTCCTGGCCAACGCCTGCGGCCCGTGCATAGGCCAGTGGCGCAGGGCCAGGGAGGTCTCCGAGGCCCCCAACTCCATCGTCACCTCCTACAACCGGAACTTCCCCAGGCGGAACGACGGCCAGCCCCAGACCATGAACTTCATCGCCAGCCCCGAGATCACGACGGCCTTCGCCCTGTCCGGCCGGCTGTCGTTCAACCCCCTCACCGACGCCCTGAGGGACTCCCAGGGCAACGCGGTGAAGCTCAGGCCCCCCGAGCCCGCGCCCGAGGTGCCCGAGACCCCCTTCAGCGCCGGCGAGTCTTCCTACTTCCCGCCCCCGGAGGACGGCAGCAGCGTTGAGGTGGCAGTCCGGCCCGACAGCGAGCGCCTGCAGATCCTCACCCCGTGGCCCGCGTGGGACGGCAGGGACTTTCTCGATGCGCCGGTGCTGCTGAAGGCCCGGGGCAAGTGCACCACCGACCACATATCGCCCGCCGGCCCGTGGCTGCGCCTGCGGGGCCACCTGGACAAGTTCAGCGACAACATGTTCATGGGCGCGACCAACGCCTACACGGGCAACGCGGGCACCGGGAAGAACGTCGATACCGGGGAGGAGGAGCAGTCCATCTCCTCCATAGCCAGGCACTACAAGTCCCGGGGGCTGCCCTGGGTGGTCGTCGGAGACGACAACTACGGCGAGGGGAGCAGCCGTGAGCACGCGGCCCTCTCCCCCCGGCTGCTGGGCGGCGCGGCGGTCATCGCCCGCAGCTTCGCCCGGATCCACGAGACCAACCTGAAGAAGCAGGGCCTCCTGGCCCTCACCTTCCAGGACCGGGCGGACTATGACCGGGTGCAGGAGGACGACCGCATAAGCCTGGTGGACCTGGCGGACATGGCCCAGGGCAAGCCCGTCACCGCCCACCTCCAGCACTCCGACGGGACCCGGGAGACCCTGCAGCTCGACCACAGCTTCAGCGACAGCCAGATAGAGTGGTTCAAGGCCGGGTCGGCGCTGAACGTGCTCAGCCGCAAAGGGGGGTAGGCGCGGCTGCGGACCGGGTCCAACGCCCAGGGGCTGCGCGCCGCATCTACCCCAACCCCTCGAGGCACTCCCGGAGGGGTCTGTGGAGGCAGGTGAAGATGGGGGTGTCCCGCAGGGTGTAGGGGCGGGCCTCGGACTCCCTCAGGGCCATGACCAGGTCCAGGAAGTCCGAGGGAGAGTCGGTCTCGAAGCCCAGCACGAACTCCTGGTCGTCCAGGCCGAAGGAGTAGCTGGTGCTTATCTTCACCGACGGGTACCTGTGGCCCACCTGGAAGTGCTCCTCCATCATCCGCTGCCGCTCCCCCTTGGGTAGCTGGTACCAGTCGTGGGTCTTGACGAAGGGGTAGACGAACAGGTAGTCGCGCCCTATGGCCCGCATAGTCTCCGACGCGCCCTCCTGCCCCTCGTGGCGGTGCCGGTCCACGTAGGGGGAGCGTCGGGTCATGGCCAGGTACGAGTGGGGCACGCTGAGGTACCGGCCCATCTCGGTGCGGTTGACCTGGGCGGCCAGCGACTCCAGCAGATCCAGGGAGGGGCTGATCTTCCACAGCATGAAGTCCACGTCCCCCCGGGTGGCCATGAGGCTGTAGCTCCTGATGCTCATCCGGGAGGCGAACTCCTCCACGACGGCGCAGAGCTCCTCCCGGGACCGCTCCCGGTCGGCCGGGGGGAGGCGGCGCCACTCGGGGTCCGTCTTGTAGAAGGTGTACTTGACGAAGCTGCGGGCGGACTCCTGCGCCATGCTCCTCCTCCTGGGCTCCTTGGCCCTTGGGGCCGCCTCTCGGGGCCAAAGACCGACGGCAGGCCATTATATCACCGGATGTTGGGGCATCGGGTCACGGAATCTATTGACAATAGTAGCTATTCTCGATAGACTTGGTCGGCAATGAGGTTCGAGGACGACCTGTTCCACCTGTGTAGCCGCCCCTGAGTAGGGGGCAGGCTCTGCCAGCATAGCCAGCACCTGCGCCCGTCGATGGCACGCCTAGGATGGGCGCAGTTTTATTTTGCTCGATTCAGGAGGTTCCGGTGACCGGCCAAGTCAAGGGTACAACGGCTTCCCAGGAGGATATCCACGCAGAGAGCCTCAGGCTGGCCCAGAATGCCAAGGGGATCATCCCCTTCATGGAGCAGGAAGTGGTCAGCCTGGAGGAGGAGATCAAGGCATTTCGCGCAGGTCAGCGTGAACCCACCCAGTTCATGCCCTTCCGCCTCAGGCAGGGCGTGTACGGCCAGAGGCAGCCCGACGCCCAGATGCTCCGGGTCAAGATCCCCGGGGGCATCCTCACGCCCGAGGCCCTGGAGCTGCTGGGAGAGGTGATCGACAAGTACGCGCCCCTCAAGAAGGGGCACGTGACCACCCGGGAGAACGTCCAGATCCACCACGTCATCCTGGAGGACGCGGGCGACGCCATGCGGCTGCTCGCCCAGGCGGGGCTCAGCACCAGGGAGGCCTGCGGCAACACCGTGCGCAACGTGGTGGGGTACGCCCTCTCCGGCGTGTGCCCCGACGAGGTGTTCGACCCCACGCGCTATCTGGCCGCCTACGTGCGGTTCGCCGTGCGGCACCCCGTCACCCAGAACTTCCCCCGGAAGTTCAAGACGTCCTTCACCGGCTGCGCCGACCACGACAGCGTTGCGTCGGCGGTCCACGACCTGTCCTACATTGCCCAGGTGCGCAACGAGGGGGGAGTGGAGAAGCGGGGCTTCAAGGTGATGGTCGGCGGCGCCACGTCCATCATGCCCCGGCTGGGGAAGGTGCTGTACGACTTCGTGCCCGAGGAGGACTACCTGCGGGTGGCCGAGGCCATCTGGCGGGTGTTCGACAAGGCGGCCATGCTCCGGAAGAACCGGATGATGGCCCGCATCAAGGTGCTCATAGACCGCATCGGCTTCGAGGCGTTCAAGGAGCAGGTCGACGAGGAGCTCAAGGGCGTGGGCCCCATCGACGCCACGCCCCTGATGAACATCGACGAGATACAGCGGGAGGAGCCCCCGTCCATCCCCGCCGCCAGCCGAGTTCCTCCACTCAATGGGCAGGAGCCGCCGGCCGAGTTCCTCCACTGGAAGGAGAACAACACCATTCCCCAGAAGCAGGCGGGGTACTTCGTGGCCCAGGTCAAGCTGCCCCTGGGGGACATATACGTCCATCAGTTCCCGGTGCTCGCCGGCATAGTCCGCAAGTACACGGGAGGGCGCGCCCGCACCACCCAGGAGCAGAACCTGGCCCTCCGCTTCGTCCCAGAGGGGTACCTGTACGACGTGTGGAAGGAGCTGAAGGAGATCGGGCTGGTGGACTCCGGGGCCCACACCATAACCGACGTGGTCTCGTGCCCCGGCACCGACAGCTGCAAGCTGGGCATCACCGCGTCCATGGGCCTGGGCCGGGCCATCAAGGGTGAGCTGGAGTCGTGGAACGGCCTGGGGGAAGACCCGCTGGTCAAGAAGATGCACGTCAAGATGAGCGGCTGCCCCAACGGCTGCGGCCTGCACCACATCGCCAGCATCGGGTTCCACGGCGCGGCGATGAAGGGCCCGGGCGGCGTGCAGGTGCCGGCCTACGAGCTGTTCCTGGGCGGACACTACGGCGGGAAGACCCACGAGGAGACGCGGTTCGGGCAGAGGCTGCCCGGCGTCAAGGTGCCCGCCAAGAGGGTCCCCGAGGTCGTGAAGGAGATCGCGGGCCACTACAAGGTGAACCGCCTGGACGGCGAGGAGTTCAGGGACTTCGTGGACCGGGTGGGCATCGAGCCCTTCGCGGAGATCGCCGGACGGCACCGGGAGGTGGAGGCGCTGGGCCCGGACACCATGGACGTATACATGGACTGGGACAAGCCCGAGGTCTACAAGCTGGAGCGCGGCGAAGGGGAGTGCGCCGTCTAGGGGGGCGCCTTGGCAGTCAGCCGTAAGCGGGCCCTGGAGTACGCGGACGAGATCATCTCCGTACCCAGGGCCCATGTGCGAGTGTCGCTCCGGCAGGTGAGGGACGGGGTCACCCTGTTGCACCGGGGCCGGGCCCTCACCAAGTGTCACATCAGCCGATCGGGGATGCGTGCGGCCCGCTACATGGCCGAGGCCCTGGGGGTGACGCTGCCGGCGCTGGGCGAGTCGGTGGAGGCCCGGGTGTCCACGGGGGTGCTGTGGAGGGCCGTCTCCATATCGTGCCTGGACTTCCGCAGGCCCGAGTCGTTTACACTCCTGGAGAGGCTCCTGGAGGAGGCGCGGCTGCAGCGGGGCTCAGGAAGCGATAGCGTCTAGCTCTTCAGCCAGCGCTTGAGCCTGTCGACCACCGTCAGCCGGTCCTCTATGGGGCGTCCCCGCCACCTCTTCTCGTAGGACGATAACGAGCCGCCGGGCCGGACGAAGAAGAGGGCGTAGGCGATGACGAACAGCACCAGTCCGGCGACCACCAGGTGGACCACGCTGCCCACGCCCAGAAGGCCCAGTATCAGCGCCAGCAGCAACAGTGCGAAGCTGCCGAGCATCAGCTTGCTGGGGCTTATACGTATCTTGCCGGAGACGCGGCCCAATGGACCTCCAACGGCCTTGGGAGCCCCCCTTGGGGCCCGGTCCTTGGGGAGGGAGTCCTCGGCTTGCTTGAGAATCTCCTCGATCTCTTTCATGTACTTGTCGGACATGGCCCCTCCCACCGACTCTCCGACTTTGTGGCCAGCACAGCGCATCAAATGAAGGGTCTGTACCCTACCTGAATTTTATCAGACGGGCAGTTTGGGCGTCCACCTTGGAGCTGGCTTCGAGGCAGTCAGAAGACGTCCAGGGTGAACCTGGCCCCCTCGGGGGACTCCTTGAAGTCCAGCACCGCCCGGGGCATCCGCTCCATCAGGTCCCAGTCCACCAGGAGCACCACGGCCCCCTCGTGCTCCACCAGCCGGTCTCCGTCCAGCTCCTCGGCGATGACGATGCCGAAGTCCCCTTCCCCGACCCACATCGGGGGAGTCGCCAGGCGCAGGAACTTCCCCATCTCCAGGTCCAGTCTCTCCCCGACCCGCTTCAGCTCCTGCTTGGCCCTGTTCGTTACGGTTACCACTCGCCCTTCGTGCCTCTAGCCACGGGTGGCGAAGCCCTGCTCCGGGAATATCTGCCGGTATACCAGTACCGAAAGGGGGACGTTGGGGACCACCCGGCGGCCCCACTCCGTCGGGTTGTTCAGGAAGGACTGGTACTCGGGGCTGTGGAGCACGTCCTCGGTCTCCAGCTCGAATATGGCGAGGTAGTGGGGGAAGACGGCGGGAGCCGCCCGGTCGCCGAACACCGCGTCCCGGACCTCGGGGGCGGAGACGAACCGGCGGGCGCTCACCACGCCGGGCACCCGCTCCAGCTCGTCGATTATGTGCTCCTCGTCGTACCAGCGGTTCAGCTCGTCCTCCCATTCGGGTGACGGGTCCGTGGTGACGATGAGAATGGCTCTGCCCGTCGGTCCTGCCATGGGCGCCTCCTGAACCGGGTGTGGGTTGCCGTCCGACAACCTCGGTTTACGGTTTTCGTTACGTGCTCTTCGACATGGTGCAGGCGGCGCCGGCGGACGTCAGCCCTGGGGCTCCACGAAGGCCAGGATATCTGCCGGGTTGTTGACGAGGATGTCGTCCACGGCCTCCCGGCTGTAGCCCCGGTGGAGCATCCGGGGCACCAGGTGCCGCAGGATGTAGTAGTAGCCGTGGCCGCCGTAGCGCTGCAGGCGGTGCTTGGCGCAGATGTCGTGGGCGACCAGGACCTTGCGGCCGTAGCCCTGGGCGGATATCCACGCGATGTCGTCCATGCGCCGGGCCTCGCTGGGGAAGTCGATGTTGGGGTTGAGGGGGTAGTAGGAGGCCTCGTTGCCGAACAGGTCCCACTCCATGTAGCAGCCCGCCTCGGCGACGCGCTTCAGGTTGTCCCGGATGAATATGGTGCGGTCCAGGTGGCCGATGATGGTGCGTTCCAGGTCGCCCCCCGCCTCCCTGAGCACCTCGATTATCTCCAGGGGCGCCGTCTCATCTCTTCCGGGGTGTATGAGGACCGGGGCGCCCGTGGCCCGCTGGGCCCTGGCCGAGGCCCGCAGCACCTTGCGCTCGTTGTCGGTGAGGGGCCAGCTACAGCCTACCTCGCCGATGACGCCCGAGCGGATGCCGGTGCCGCCGGCCCCCCGGGTGACGTCGGCGACGATCTCCCCGGTGATCTCCGCCTCCGTCTTCAGGTCCATGTCCGGGGGGTGCGTGGCGGCGACGTAGTAGGACGCCCCCATGACTATGTTGACGCCCGTGGCCCGGGAGATGCGGGCCAGGCCCTCGGGGTCCCGGGCTATGCCCACGCTGGTGGCGTCCACCAAAGAGCCTCCGCCGTGCTGGCCGTACAGGGCCACCTCGTCGATGGCGGTGTCCACGTCGAAGAGCTGGGCGTCGTCGAAGTTGGGGTCCTTGTAGTGGCGGATCCGTCCCACGGTCTCCAGGGACACGGGGGCGTCGAAGAAGGCCTTTCCGCTGGCCGACGCCGGGGCGTGGGCGTTCACCGTCAGGTCAAGGAGCATGTGCTCGTGGGTAAGGGTCTGTCCCAGGTCCGCGGGTGCGATGGGGCCGAGCACCGTCTGCACTCTCCCGGACATGCTGCTACCGGCCATGGCATTCTCCTGGACGGAATGGGTTGGAGCGTGCCTAGGATGCTATCATAGCCACACTGGAGGGTCAACGAGACGTAGGGAGGCCGCGTCCTGGGGCGCCCTGGCGCCGGATGTCCTTGTCACCCACCGGCGCCAGGACATAGAATATTCGCGTCCCTCACGCTGGCCCCCTTCGGGGAGAGAGGGGGACCAGGCCCTCACCCCGGCCCTCTCCCAAGGGGAGAGGGGGCTTCTCGGGACGGTCGAAGGAGCCTGGATAGCGGAACGGGCCCTGGAGTCGAGAATGAAGTACGACGTGATAGTGGTCGGAGGCGGGTCGGCGGGGTGCCCCCTGGCAGCCCGCCTCTCCGAGGACCCGGGACGCTCGGTGCTGCTGCTGGAGGCGGGCGCCGATTACCCCGACTTCGAGACGCTGCCCGACGACCTGAAGTACAGCTACAACCAGGCCACCTACGACCTGGCCGGCCGGAACATCTGGACCTTTCCGGGCCGGCACACCTCCCGGCAGACCAACGACGGGCCGGTGGTCCGGGGCAGGGTGATGGGAGGCGGGAGCGCGGTCAACGGGGCCACGTACGTCAGGGGGGCTCCCCAGGACTTCGACGGCTGGGCCGCCCGGGGCAACGACCGGTGGTCCTACCTGAACGTCCTGCCCTTCTTCCGCCGCATGGAGACGGACCGGGACGTGCAGGACGACTTCCACGGCACCGACGGCCCCCTGCCCATACGCCACTACAAGCGCGGTGAGATGCTCCCCTTCCAGGAGGCCTTCTACCAGTCGTGCCTGGACGCCGGATACCCCGAGTCCCCGGACGTCAACCACCCCGAGGCCACGGGCATAAGCCCCACGGCCACCAACAACGTCGACGGCGTCCGGGTCAGCACGGCCATGGCGTACATCAACCCCAACCGCCACCGCATGAACCTCACCGTCAGGGGCAACGTGCTGGTGACGCGGGTCCTGTTCTCGGGGAAGAGGGCCGTCGCCGTCGAGGCCGAGAGCGGCGGGGAGAGGTACGTGGTGGAGGGCGGGGAGATCATCCTCAGCGCGGGGGCCATCAAGTCGGCGCACCTGCTGATGCTGTCGGGAGTCGGGCCGGCCGACCAGCTCCGAAGCTGCGGCGTCCCCCTGGTACAGGACCTGCCGGGGGTCGGCCAGAACCTGAAGGACCACCCCCAGGTGCCCGTGCAGCTCGCGGTGCGGGAGGGGTTCCCCATGGACCCGGACGCCCCGCGGCGTCAGGCCATCCTCAGGTTTACCGCGACGGGGTCGGCCGACGCCAACGACCTGGCGACCCAGCCCACCTCCTTCGCCTTCAAGCTGGGGGGCTCGCCCAGGGTCCACGACGGCGTCCGCATCACGCCCACTCTGTACCTGGCCCAGGGCGCTGGGGAGCTGAGGCTGACGTCGGCGGACCCCCACGCCTACCCGTCCATCGACTACCATTACATGGAGAACGCCTGGGACCGCCGGCGCATGAGGGAGGTGGTGCGGACCACCGTCGGGCTGCTGGCCAACCCGGCCTACGACGGCATCGTGGCCGCCAGGGTCTCTCCCACCGATGAGGACCTGTCCACCGACGACGCCCTGCACCGCTGGATCATGGACGCCCTCGCGGTCTGCCAGACCCAGCACATGGCTGGCACGTGCAGGATGGGGCCGTCCTCGGACGCCATGGCCGTGGTGGACCAGTACTGCCGGGTCCACGGGATCGAGGGGCTCAGGGTGGTGGATACGTCCATCATGCCCGACGTGGTCCGGGTGCCCACCAACTGCAGCGCCATCATGATCGGCGAGCGGGCCTCGGAGCTGGTCCGGGAGACGATGTAGGGGAGCACCAGGGAGCGGCCAACCTGGCCTCTCGGTCCTCTGCAGGTACTACCGGCCCTACTGTATAGGCGGGCTGTCTACGAAATCACGTTCCGGCAGCTCCTCGTCGGCGCGACCCGCTCATAACCTGCAAGTGCTCGCTCCAGTCGGGCTCCGTCTCCGGCCCCTCCAGTGTGGAGCACGACTCGAAGAACTCCTCGACGTCTTCCGGAGACTCGAACAGCCTGACACGCTGGCGTGTTTCGAGACGCTCACGGGCGGCTGCCCGAAGCCATGCACTCAGGGACATGCCCTCACGCCGTGCTTGCTGAACGAAGCGGTCGCGGTCGTCGTCGGGCATCACCAATTGCACTCTGGCCATATCGCTCTCCCGTCGGGTCGAGACGAGTGGGTGACATCGTTACACGTGCGCCGGTTCAGGTCAAGCGCCGGTAGGGCAGTGACGCGTCCCGGTCCGCGCCGTCCCGGTCCGGCCGCCCTTAAACAACGGACGGGCGACCGGTCGCTAAGCTGTTACCGGTCCGTCCGGTACAGGTAGCGGATGTCCCACAGTCCGTACAGGGTGGGCGTCACGTTGCCGAAGACGTTTCGCACCGCGGCCAGCCGCTCGGACAGGGTCGTGTAGACCACCGGCACGTTCTCCGCGGCCAGCTCCTGGGCCCGGTGGTAGTACTCCACCCGCTTGGCGTGGTCCAGCTCCTGGCTGGCCAGAACGTACAGCTCGTCGATTATGGCCTCCCACTTGGTGGCGGGGACCGGCTGGTTGGGGTACCACAGGTGCAGGCTCTCGCTGCTGTGCCAGAAGCTGATGCCGCTGTAGGGGTCCGAGCCTCCGGTGAAGCCGATGATCATGGCCTCCCAGTCGTATGAGCTGGTGAGCTGGGAGACGAGGTCGCTGAAGGGGATGATCCGGTAGTCGGCCCCGATGCCTATGGCCTGAAGACCCTCGCGGACTATCTCGCCGACCGCCTGGCGCACGTTGTTGCCCTCGTTGGTCACCAAAGTGAACTCGATCTCGTTGCCGTCGGCGTCCTCCCGTATCCCGTCCCCGTCGGTGTCGAGCCAGCCCAGGCCGTCGAGGATCTCGTTGGCCCTGGCAAGGTCGTACTCGTACCTCCGGACGTTGGGGTTGTGGAAGTCCCCGGCGGCCGGGCTTACGGAGGCCCACTGGGGGTAGCCCTGCCCGTGCTGGACCTCGTCGATGATCCTGTCCTTGTCGATGCTGTGGGCAACGGCCCGGCGGAACCCGGTGGTCCGGAACCACTTCAGCATCTCCGGCGCCACGTAGCGCTCGCCGGTGTCGGCGTTCGTGCCGGGGTTCATGTTGAACCCCACGAACGTCGTGCCGAAGGCCGGGCCCCGCCTGTATATCGTGAAGTTCCCCTCGGCCTGCAGCGGCTCCAGCATTGCCAGCTCCTCGCCCAGCACGCCGTGGGAGTCCGACTCGCCCGCCAGGAACCTGGCAAGCTCGGCATCCAGGTCCGGGACTATGACGCGGACGATCTCGTCCAGGTAGGGCAGCGCGTTGCCCGAGGCGTCCTTCAGCCAGTAGTCCGGGTTGCGCTGCAAGACGACAGTCTCACCCGGGACGTAGCTCCCGATGGTGAAGGGGCCGGTGCCTATGATCTCCGCCGGGTCCGTGGAGATGTCCCACGTGGAGACGAAGGTGCCGTCGTCCACGTGCCTCTCCAGGATGTGCCTGGGGTATATGGCGGTGCCCATGGAGCGGAGGAAGGGCGCGAAGGGCACTGGGAGGACGCACTCGACGGTGTAGTCGTCCAGCGCGCGGACCGTCATGGGGGCCTCTTGCCACCGGCCGCTGGCCTCGTCCAGGGACCGGAACTGGAACGCCGCACGGCTGCTGGCGGGTATGTCGTCGTTGTAGATGATGCGGTTGAAGGTGAAGTCCACGTCGTGGGCGGTGAAGGGCTGTCCGTCGTGCCACCTCACGTCCCTGCGCAGGTGGAAGGTCCACGTGAGGCCGTCTTCGGAACGCTCCCAGGACTCGGCCAGGGACGGCTCCACCTGATCGGTGAGCCAGGAGGTCTCGGTCAGGCCGTCGAAGAGGTACCCCAGGACCCCTGAGGAAGAGGCGTCGTTGGAGATGGCCAGGTTGAAGGTGAGGGGCTCGGAGATGGTGGCGAAGGTGAGGGCGCCGCCCCTCTCTCCGATGGAATACTGGAACTCCTCGGCGTTCTGCTTGAGCTGCGCGACGATGGTCGACGTGGGCGGAAGGGTGGGCCGGGGAGGGGGTGTGGGCTGAGGGGTGGGTCCGGGCGTCGGCGCAACGGTGGGCGCCGGCCGTGGTGTGGCCGTGGGCCTGGGAGCTGCCGTGGGCTGGGGTGCGGCCGTAGGCCGGGGCGTGGGCACGACGGTGGGAGCGGGCGCAGCCGTGGCCGTGGGCTCGGGTGTGGGCGCCACCGTAGGCGCCGGTGGAGCAGTGGGTGTCGGCTCGGGAGTGGGGGCGACGGTGGGCGCGGGCGCAACGGTGGCCGTGGGCTCGTCGCCGCCGTTACAGGCGGCCAGTATGACCACGAACGAGACCAGGAGAAGCAGGACGGGGGACCACCGGAAGGTGACCATGCGCGCTGCCTCATGCAGCCTTGACATAAACGAGCCTCCGAAAGTTGCTATGAGAAGAGCCGGTGGAAACGTTCAGGGCCGGTCGCGGAGCTCCTGCAGGCCGGTATCCGCTTGGCGGCGCAGCCTGTTGGCGTTCAGCCGTTCCTGGTCCACGGCCTTGAAAGCATCTACTGTGAAGGGCCGCCAGGAGTTCCGGAGAGCGCGTATGGCCCCCTCCTCCCTTGCGGCCGCCTCGACCAGCAGGTTGTACATGGGCAGCAGGTAGCTTGACTGGGGAAGCCCCCGGACCTTGCGGCCCAGCTCGCCCATGCGCAGGTTGAACCGGTCCAGCGACTGGAGCACCTCGGTCCGGTCACACCCGCCGTCGGTCTTGCGCCAGTCGTTGTAGCGTTGGTGGAAGGCGTCCCACCCCGCCAGGAGGTCCTTGTAGCCGGCGTCGAACTCCTTGACCTCGGCCAGCTTCTCCTGGGGGTCGTCATCGACGAGGGCCTTGGTCATCCGCCTGGTGTCTCTCAGGATGTCTTCGCTTTCCTCTATGGTGGCGTCCATCAGGTCCAGGGGCGGATCCGCAGGGCCCGGCGGGGGCAGGGGGGCTCCGGCCTCGGGGCCCGCGGGCAGGTCCTGGGCCAGCAGCACGTCGTTCACGGTGAACAGGGCGTCGAGCTCGGCCTCGGCCGCCTTTTCCAGCGCCCTGGCCATGTCCTCGGCGGCGTCCGCCAAGGGCAGCTCGCCCGCGGCGTCGACAATGCCTTCGAACCGTGAGATGAGCTGCTCCAGCCGGTCGATGACCGCAGCCGTGTCCATGCGGCGGGCGTCCTTTTGGAGCTCGGCGTAGTCGTCGTGGAGCTTGTTCCAGTCGTTCCTGAGGGCGCCCAGGGCGTCGGAGAACTCCCTCAGCGCCTCCCTCTCCTCGGGGTCGCCGGCCTTCTCCAGCTCCTCCTCCAGCTCCAGTATCATGTCTTCCACGTTCCTCTGGGCCCGGGCGGCGTCGGAGCGCCGCTGCTCCACCAGCTCGAAGAGGGAAAGGTTGTCGGGCTGCCAGCGGTCCCGGAGCTGGCGGAAGGCCGCCTCTTCCCCCTCGGCGGCGGTGATGAGAATGTCGGCAAGCTCCCGGGTGACGGTGGTCCTGGGAAGGTCCCCGGCCTGTCCGGTCACGCCGGCGAAGCCCACGGCGAACTCCTGCAGGGCCTCGTGGACCGAGCTTCTATGGCAAGAGGTCAGCCCGGCCCGCCAGCCGTCGAGCTCCTGCTGGAAGGCGTCCCACTCCTCGTCGACGGCCCGGAGCTTACTGGCGAAGTCGTCCACGGCCATGCGTTCGCCGGGGGACAGGGGCTCGGCGCCCTGGCCGGAGGGCGACTCCGTGGGCAACGTCGCGGGTTGGTCGTCGCCGGGTCCGTCGCAGGCGACCAGCGAGGCCAGCAGCAGCGACGCCAAGAGCAGCAAAATAAGGGAGCCAAATCGTACCTTCATGAGCTACTTGCTCACCCCCACGAAGTCACTTACCAGGTCGCCTCTGAACTCGCCAACGAGCAAACGGGCCACCGCGCCGGCCAGGGTCTCCGGCGTGTCCGCCAGGACCACCAGGACGTGCCGGTCCTGGTTCTGGTCCAGCACGGTGACGGACGTCCCCTCCGGGTCCAGGTCCGGAGCGAAAGGAGTGCCAAGGGTGTCGTCGATGCGTACTCCGGCGGCCTGGAGGTACCGGCTCATGGGTAGGGCGTCGTCGTACAGTCCCAGGAACACTGTGTCGCGGCTCAGGTCCTCGACCCCGCGAATCCGTGCGGACATCCCGTAGGCGGCCAGGCCGTTCTTCATCTCGACGCCTATGTCCCAGAGGGACGGCTGCCCCAGCAGGATGTCCACGCCCGCCTCGGGACCGGCCTCGTAGAAGTGTGGGAAGTCGGCCAGCTCGTACTCCCGCTCGCTGGAGGTGAGATAGTCGGCGATGTTGGACACCAGCCTGTCGTTGTCCAGCAGGGAGTTGTGGGGAGGTATCAGGAAGGTGAGGTCGGCGATGGCCAGCACGTTGCGGCGGTCTCCCCAGGCGATGGGGTGGAGGCCCTCGGTGGTGTCCAGCAGCGAGGACCTGGTGTTGGAGTCGGGAAACGCCAGGCCGGGGCCCGACGACCGGATGGACCCGGCGGCGTACAGGGTTATGGCGTCCACGCCGGCGGTGAGCTCGTGGGGCTGGAACTCCCTGATGATGATGTTCTGGAAGTTCAGGTCGTACTCCTCCATGTTGTAGAGGTAGTCCGGCTGGAAGCTCAGCCCGAACCTCTCGGCCAGGGTGTTGATGTGCTCGTGGCGAGTCGGGTCGGAGACCAGCAGCAGCTTCCCGCCCTTCCGCACGAACCGCTCCACAAGGGCCGCCTCCGCGTCGGAGTACGGGGCCTGGGGAACTATGACCGCCAGGCTGTCGGCCCGCCGCAGCCTCTCCTCCATCTGGAGCAGCCGGCCGCTCTGCTCGAGGTAGTCGAATGCGCCGATGAACTCCACGTCGTATCCCCGGTTGGCCACCCGGGTGCTGAGGGTGACGAGCTCGTTTTCCGAGAAGGCGTTCCGGTGCAGGGCGTCCACCAGCAGGAGGCCCCTCCTGACTTGGGCCGCGGGCGAGTCTACGAACCCGCCCGAGGGGACGCTGGGCGAGGTTATCTGCTGATAGGGAATCTCCACCGGGGCCGGCTGGTCGTAGCCTACCCGGTAGAAGAGGAAGTACACGACCACAAAGGCCGCGGCGGCAAACAGGGGCAGAAGCGCCAGTATTCCCAGCTTACGGGCCATGTCCCACGTACAGGTAGTAGGCGTTGGGGTGCCCTATCTCCATGGGGAGGTCCGGGATGGGGTCTTCCTGGCCCACGGCCAGCGTGCCGTAGAGCATCAGCCTGCGCATGGTCTCGAGCGGCGGCATGCCGCCGTTGGGCTCGGCTCCGGGTCCCTGCAGGCTGCCGTCCGCGCCGGGGTAGTCCGTCGCCAGCAGACCAAGGGCGCCGGCCAGGCCGGAGTCTCCACCGGCCTCCAGGGGCTCGAGGACGCGGCGCAGGTTTTCGAAGAATTCCCGCTGCACCTCCAGGTTCACGTCCACAAGGTCGTAGCGGGAGATTCCGGCCAGCTCCCCGGCCTTTTCGATGGCATGACTGTCGGTGCCGATCTCGTCGGCCAGGCCCAGGGTCACGGACTCCGTCCCGAAGTAAACGCGCCCCTGGACCAGCTCGTCCCGCGACATATTGAGCCTGTCGCCCCGTTCGCTGACGACTATCTGGGCGAACCTTCCCTTCAGGCGGTCCGTGGCGGCGATCCACTCTCTCCTCGGGCCCCCGTCCAGCTTGTGGGGCCCGCTGAACACCACGGACTCGGCGGGAATGGACGGGATGAAGGGACCGATGCGGGAGACCACGCCCACGTTGCCCGTGAGTGACGACGGCTGGGTGTACAGGTATGAAGCGCCCATGGCCATCAGGTAACCGCCGCTGGCCACCAGGTCGTTCATGACCACCACGACGGGCTTCTTCTCCCGGAGCTCGCGGGTCTCCAGGTACAGGCGTTCGCTGGCGGTTGCGGTGCCGCCCGGGCTGTTGAGCTTGATTACGACGGCCTTGATGGAGTCTTCCCGGAGGGCGTAGTGGAGATACTCGGTGATGCCGTAGGCCGACAGCTCGTTGATGACGGTGTAGGGTACGTGGATCACGCCGATCTTGGGTTTGCCGGGGAAAGCGTAGACGAATATCAGCACGCCCGCCGCTATGCCGAGGCCGGCCACGGCGGGCACGACGACGTACCACGCGGTGAACACCCTGCTCAGGGCGGCTAAGAGACCCATTGGCTACACCGCCGGCGCCGGGGGCCGGGTCCTGGACCGTTGCTTCTCAATGGCTCTCCTCGGAGACCCGGTTGGCGGGCGGGAGTCCATGCCACATGGGGGCAGGTGGCTTCGGCAGCCAATTGTACTTGAATGTTCCTTATGTTAGCAACCGATATGTTAGCAACCGATGGGTCCCGGGGACCGGCGCGGCGTTCAGCGGCGCCACTCGGCTATGTTCCACATCTCCGTGTCCCAGCCGTTGATACGCACGCCCCGCAGGGTGTTCAGGTGGGCGGAGACGAAGCCCCGGTCCACCAGGGGGATCTCGTAGTAGGCCTGCACGTGCATGTCGTTCAGCCGCTTGACCAGCGCCTGCCTCTCAGGACCGGTGCTGGTCTGGGCAAGCCGGGCGAAGGCCTCGTCGTACTCCGGGTTGCAGGAGCGGGCGTTGTTGTCGCCCGACCAGTTGTTGTCCCGGGTCTGGATGTGGCTGCAGAGGGGGCCCGACAGGTACTCCTGGGGGTCTATGCCGGGGCCCGAGGCGTACATCTGCACGTCGGCGAAGAATCGGCGGTACGACGCGTCCCTGTCGGCCACCGGGTCGCCGCCGAAGAAGATGCTGGCGTCGTGGTCCACCAGCTCGGTCTCGATGCCTATCTGGCGCCACCAGTCCCGGATGAGCGCCTGGGTGTCCTGCCGGATGGCGTTGGTCGAGGTCTGGTAGACGATGCGCAGGGGTGTGCCGTCGTGCTCGCGGACCCCGTCGCCGTCGCTGTCCAGGACCCCGTTCTCGTCCAGGAGGCGGTTGGCGCCCTCGATGTCCTGGGAGAGGCACCAGTCGTTGGCGGTGGAGGCATAGATGGGGGGCCCGGCCACCAGGTTGCACTCGGGCTCCCCGGCGAAGCCGTAGAGACGCCCGGCCAGGAGGCCGCGGTCGATGGCCATGGACATGGCCTGGCGGATGGGCTGGAAGGTCAGGAAGGGGTGGGGGTTACGCCCGTCCAGGTACTCGGAGCGGTCGTCGCCCAGGGCCGGGTCCGCGTCGGTCTGGTTGACCACGATGCGCTCCACCAGGCTGGTGAAGGCCACGGCCACTTTGGCCAGCCCGGCCTCCTCCATCGCGGCGAGGGTCTCGGGCTCCACCTGCAGGTTCCAGGCGTAGTCGGCCTCGCCCCTCTCCATGACGGCCCGGGCCGCCGAGATGGCGTCGCCGCCGCCCTCGAGGAGCACGCGGTCGAAGTAGGGCCTCTCTCCCCGGTAGAAGGGGTTGCGCTCGTAGACGGCCCGGTCGTTGGTCTTGAAGTCGACGAGCCGGTACGGGCCCGTGCCCAGGGGGGCGGTGTTCTGTTCCTCGCAGGTGGCGGCGGCCGCGCCGATGCAGCTGGCGAACTGGGCCCCGCTGATGATGGGGGCCCCGGCGCTGACGAAGGCGTTGTAGGGATAGGGCGTGGGCGCGTCGAAGGTGATGCGGACGGTGAGGTCGTCGACGGCCTCCACCGAGGCGACGCCGTCGAAGGAGCTCTCGCCGGTGCAGCCCGTGTCCTCGTCGGTGCAGTAGCGCCAGGTGAAGACGGCGTCCCCGGCCGTCACGTCGCTGCCGTCGGACCATTTCAGGCCGTCTTTCAGCTTCCACGTGATGGACTTCAGGTCCTGGGAGACCCCGCCGTTCTCCAGCGTGGGCACCCGGTCGGCCAGGGCCGGCACCAGGTTGCCGTCGGGGTCGTACTTGGCCAGGGGTTCCAGGGTGATGGCCGCGGCGTCCCTGTCCTTGAAGCCCGAGGAGAGGTAGGGGCTGGGCAAAGACGGCGCCTGCCAGTAGAGGATCGTCAGGACCTCCTCCGCCTCCTCCGGGACCGGCGTCGGGACCTGGGTGGGGATAGGGGTCGGCTCAGGCGTGGGCGCGGGCGAGGCCGTGGGCGTCTCCACCTCCGCGCCGTTGCAGGCAACGAGCAGGAGCAGGGCAACGAGGGCGATGGCGTGTATCAGGGGTCTGGGCATGGGCGTCCTAAATCCCTCCGCCGGCTGGCATAGAACTCCTCGACGAGAGAATCGATCTCCCGGTCGTCCGCTTCTCGCCAAGCGCCAACCAGGGCGAGGGCCCCTTGTGGCGCCGAAGGCTGGGCTTTCGTCTGTGCCTGGCTATCTCGCTTGACCACTGGCGACACATCCGGCCCGCGGGCGTACTTGGCAACACCATATATGGTGCTTCAACCGGACGATGAGTGCAACTCCGATTCTTTGTCTTTGGTGAGGGGCCCTTGCACCGTCGCGCGAGGAGCGTCAAGAGCCGGGCACACACTTCCCAGGTCCCGTCTTCGTAACGTGCTAGGACTGTATCAGCCCCTCCTGGGGCATGGTCCAGGGCAGGCTGTAGAAGGGTGCGAACTGCGGGGCGCGGGGCACCGGCATCTCCCCGAAGGGCACGTCGATAATCACCGGGGCCCGGCGCTCCAACGCCTGCGGAATGAGCGTCTCCAGCTCCGTCGGGTCGCTTGCCCTCATGGCGACCGCGCCGAACGACTCGGCGAACCTGACGAAGTCCGGGTTGTGCAGGTCGGTCCCATAGGCTCCGCCAAAGGCGTCGTCCAGGTCCCGCGCCACGTTGCCGTAGGAGTCGTTGTTGAAGACCACGGTCACCACGTCGATGCCGTACCGGACGGCCGTGGAGAGCTCGGACGAGTTGAACATGAACCCGCCGTCTCCGGTCATGCAGACCACGGGTCGGTCGGGCCTCGCGAGCTTGGCTCCCAGGGCCGTGGGGAAGCCGTAACCGAGGTTGAACGAGTAGCCCGAGTCTATGTACGTCTTCGGGCAGTGCACCTGCCAGTGAGTCCGCGCATAGTAGCCGAACTGCGTGACGTCCCAGACTACGAAGCCGTCCTCGGGGACGCCCTTCCGGATCGCTTCCAGGATGGGGTACTGGGGCTCCCTGAGCCGGATGTCGTAGTAGGCTATCAGCCTGCGTGCGGCGCTTACCGCCTCGGCGGGCGAGGGACGGTCTCCCGCCCCGGCCTCGATGAGATAGGGAAGCAACGCCTCCATGGTCGCCCTGGCATCGCCGTGCAGGGGAATGGTGTTGGACTGGTGCCTCGTGAGCTCCGCGTCGTCTATGTTGATGTTCACCAGCGTGGACGCCTCGAGGGCGGGATATCCCAGGGAGAAGCGCGCGCCGATTCCTATCACCACGTCGGCGGACTGCATCACCTCGTAGAGCTGGTTCATCTCCTGCCTCTCGCCCCTGGGACTGAAGCAGGAGCCGTAGGACAGCGGATGTCCATCGGGGATGACGCCCTTGCCGCCGCTGGACGTGATGACGGGTATGTTCGTCGCCTCGGCCAGCTTGACCAACGTCTGCTCCGCATCGGACCGCGCCACGCCGCCCCCCGCATATATCAGGGGCAGCGCGGACCCGGAGATGACCCGCGCGGCCTCCCGGAGGTCTTCCTGGCTGGGCACGATGCGAGAGACGGCTGCGGGACTCCGCAGCCTCACCTCTTCCCGCTCCACCCCGGCTTCGGGCGGCATCTCTATCAGGACGGGACGGGGACGGCCGGTGCGCATCTGCCGGAACGCTTCGAACACGGCGTCGGGGACCTCGCGGGGCCTGGACGCCTGTCGCTGCCACTTGGTCACGGAGCGCACGGCGCCGCCCTGGTCCGCGATCTCGTGCACGGCGCCAAGGTTCTTGCCGATGGCGCCGCGGGGAATCTGGCCTGCTATGAGGAGAACGGGCATGGAGCGGGAGTATGCGTTGGCCAGGCCGGAAGCCGCGTTATAGAGACCGACGCCCGGGACCACCAGCGCGACCCCCGGCTTGCCCGACGCGCGGGCATAGCCGTCGGCCATGTACGTCGTCGCCTGTTCGTGCCGTGTGGTGATCATGCGAATGCCGGGCTCGTCCCGGATCGCGGCGACGATGCCGTAGATCTGTATGCCCGGTATGCCGAATACGGTCTCCACGCCCTCCCCTACAAGCGATTTGGCAAGCGCTTCGCCTCCGCTCAGCTCGACCATGTCCTGCCTCCCCCGTGTAGATGCACGTGGTGATGTCCCATCCAGCGGCCGGCGAAAGGCGGCGGCCTCATCACCGTGTTCACGGTGGACCTGTAACTCCTCACTGGCTGTCAGGGGTTGGCCCACCGTGGAGCCGGCGGTACAAGTCGCGGAACTCCTGCCGCTTCTCCTCAGGGGTGTTCGACAGCAGCACATTATAGGTTTCAGCTTCCGTCAAAGGCTCTGGAGCGTGCAGCCCCTCCAGAACCAACCCCCGTAGCTGAGATGAAGATACACCATGTCCCAGAAACTGATACATCGCCAGGAAAAATGACTTGCCGACGGTGTAAGCACAATCTTGATTGCCTCCTACAGATTGCCCTGCCTGTAGTCGGGCCTCAAGAAACTCTATGGATTCGCTGACGTTGCTGATGCCCGGAATGTGACATCCTCGCCCGATACCCGGGTGATCAAAAGTGTGGAGGGGCCGACCGGCGTGGAGGTAGTAGGTGTAATCCGCAAAAAACTCGGCCACTCCCTCGGACACCCACCTCGGGAAGTCCGCCCTTGAGAAAAAGGAGTGGGCCAGCTCGTGGTATATGGTTGTTTCACTCCCTGAAGCCGTCATTACTCCCTCGCCTCTCAATCTTGGGTTTCCGGCTTTCTTGTGAACAAAGACGCCCGCATATGGCACGTCCCAAGATCCCAAGGTGTTCTGCCAGGGGACTCCCAGCAGACCCTCCATTTCCGATACGCCGGTGTAGAGGTGCTCGAACGCCTCGTCCGACTGGGTTTGAGACAGGCTAACCGCGATCAGCTTGACTGGCGGTCCCAACGAGGAGATGTAGTCTTCTGAACGGATGCTGGCCCCCTCGATGAGTTCCTGAAACAGCATCTCGTCGTGACTTATGTGGTAGGCCATCGATATGAGGATAAGTTCTTCATCCGTCAAGCCGTCCTGGAACCACGGCTGACTGGCGACATGGTCCCAGACTCGGTTCTCCACAATTCGCGGCAACTTTTGGATGGCGCTCCAATGGAAAAAGTCCCCCGGTTCATCGAAGATAGCCGTGTCCAAGATCGAGTCCGCTAAGTCCCTGTCCCTACGGACCAGGACTTCAACAACGTCCAACACACGGCCGTGACGCCAATCGACATTGGCGGTCAGCAAGAATGGGAAGCGCAAGGCGCGCTCCAGGGCAGAGGCATAGACTTCATCTTCACTGAGGTGTCGAAGACCGGATACCACTTCCACCTCCCCCGAGGAGACGCCGTCCATGAACCAGGGGAATTCCAACGCACCACGCGCCAATTCAGCGTTGTAGTAACTTATCACGCTGAGGTCGTTGATAGCATAACCCTCGGCTCTGGTGATACCGTCCGAGAACCAATCAAGGCTAACGACACGTTCCGCGAGGGAGGAGTCATTGTATGCGATTCCCGACAGGTAGCTAAGCGCCCCCCATTCCTCAGAGGTGATTTCGTCGGCGAGCCATGGGAGGGCCAAGACGTCATCGAGAATCCACTGGTGGTCTTCTTGGATCCCTTCGAGCACCTGCAATGTGTAGCGCTCCTCCCGAGTTAGGCCGTCCTTCTGCCATGAAAAGTCGATTAGTGTAGGCTCTGGTGTGGGTGGAGGGGTTGGCGTTGGCGTAGGAACGACGGAAACGGGGGTGGACGCAGCTCCGCAGAACGACAGGTCCTGCACGTCTGAGCGTTCCATGTCCAGCTGGGATTGCAAGGCAGCCGGCATGCATCCGCCAAATGTCCAAGAGCCGTCAATCCTCAGAGACTTCAGATTGGACATGCCGCCCAGCTCCGGTGGTACGTCTCCCCTCAAATTGTTTTCATTGAGGTGCAGCAATCGAAGGCTGGAGAGGTCGCCCAGCTCCTGCGGTATCTCCCCGCTCAACAGGTTTTTGGAGAGATAGAGGGCCTGGAGGTTGGCAAGATTGCCTAACTCTGCCGGTATCTCTCCGCTCAAATCGTTATCGTGGAGGTCCAGCACCTCCAGGCTGGCAAGGCCGCCCAACTCCGGCGGTATCTCCCCACTTAGGTTGTTATCCCGCAGAAACAGAACTACCACGCGCCCTTCAACGTCTGTCTTTACACCTTCCCACGTGTGGAGAGGCATGTCGGACAGCCAGTTTTGCTTACGATGCCAGTTGTCCCCGCCTGTGGCGTTATACAGGGCCACCAGCGTCTCCAAGTCTCCTACGGCAACCGGTGTAAGGGTGGGATATGGAGTAGTCGTCGTAGTGGCGCCGGGCCCAACCAACGGCGCGGGCGTTGGAGTCGGAGCAGTTGACGAGGTCGTCGGAGGTGTGGTTGCCGTTGGCCCACGGTCGGGAGGTTCCGCCGGATTCGTAGGTGCTTGGGTTGCGTCACCTCTGACTACTGCGCGGGTCTCGGTTACGGAGGGAGCGACGGTCTCCGTTTGGCACGAAAGGGTCTCGGCCACCAACAGGCCGGTGCATACAATTGCCGCCAGCGCTTTGAGTCCCTTCATGTCTCACCGGACCAAAAGTTGTGACAAGACTGAGTTTACCAGACTCTCCTTCAACTCGTGACAGTGGATGGTCACAGTACCAGAGCGACGGAACTGGTAGGGGTCCTAGATCTTCGACCTCCTTGACGAAGGTCTCGATGAGGCCCGCGCCGGGCAGGTCGCTCTTTTGCAGGAACCTGCTCATGTCCTGAGCGTGGAGCGCAAGGGAGGACTCTCCTGTTGCAACGCCGCAGATCTGCCGTCAGAATGTTATAGAGAGGTTGGGGCCCAACGGGTCCTTCTCTTGCATCACATAAGGGAGGTCCAAGCATGGGCACAATATCCGTGAACCGGCTGGCTGGTCTGTCCCTCATATTCGGCCCGATAATCGCCTTCGTCTTCTTTCTCATAGAGCCGGGCGGACTGCTGATAGACAGCGCCGATGTGTCGGACGCCGTCGGCTCCATAACGGCCAAGGGCGCCAACGCCGCGCTGACGAACGTGGCCAACATCGGGATAATCCTTGGCCTGGCCCTGATCCTCTCGGGCCTCTATGCGCTGATGCGAAACGTGACCCTGCAGGGCAACGGGAAGGCGCTCGTTCAGATGGGCTTCTTCATGATCTTCGTCGGACTGTCCGGGTGGATTCTGGCCAGTGGCATGGACTTCATCCTGGCCGACGCCCAGACCAGCGACCAGATCAGTGGAAGCGTTCCCGTCTACTACGCCGGCTCCGCCGTCCTGTACGCCGGTGGGATCATGCTGGGGTTCGGCGGCTTCATCTTCGCCTTGGGCCCTCTCGACGAGGGACGAATTCAACAGGACAATCTCCCTGTTGGCCGCCCTTGTCAGCCTGGCCGTAATGGTCTTCTTCGTGATAGCCGTACTCTACAACGACGGCCGCGACACCTTTATCACCCTGGCCCGGGGCTTCTACGTGCTGCTGGTTATCTGGTATGGGTATCTGGGCTCCAAGCTGATGAACCGGCCCGACCCCGACCTGTGGCAATAGGCAGGGTCCAGGACTTGCCGGCGGCTGTCCCGGGGTGGAGGAAGCGGCGGCTGCCCGCGTGCAGCCGCTGAAGCGAGTCCCGGTCCGGCATCGGGGCACGGTTGGGCCGGCCTGCCGAGTAGCCGGGACCTCGGAGGAGAGCCGGCCAGGGCGCCTACCGGATCACTAACACCGGGGCAGCGATGTGTCGCACCACCCGGCCGGTTATGCTCCCCACCACCGCCTGGCCCACCCCGCCGAGGCCGTAGCTGGCCATCACTACCAACGAGGACTCCTCTACCAAGGCCTCAGTGGTCAAGCCTTTGTCCAATAGCGGTGCCAGCACCTGCCCCGCGAACCAGTCCCGCAGGATCATGCCGGGTTGGCCTGCGACCATTTCAACGGCGTTCTCGTCCCAAACGTGCGGCATCGGGAACCCCAGGGCCTCCGTCATTGGTTGCCACGGGTCATCTCCTCCCGTCCGGATGGTCTTGTCTACGAAGTGGGGGCTTGGCCACGGTCACGCCCACTGGCAGAAGCTGACGGTCCTGTGCCCCATGGTGGACAGCACCAGGTAGGTCGCGTCCACCTCGGCGACCGCGGCCTTCCAGGCCGCGATTCTGTAGTCCTCGTCGTACCCCTCCTCGACGACGGACCCGTAGGCGGCATGCATGCTGTGGAAGTGTTCCTCGAGCTTCAGGAGCTCCTGGTGTATCTCCTCGGTGGCCGGGGAGGGACGGGGAGTGTCGGCGATGACCTCCGTGGGCGGGAACGCGGACCCGAGCCTCTCGTTTATCCCCGCGCCCTGCTCGAACCACGCCCGGCCCAGGGCCTCGTCCGAAGCGGGGCCTCCGGCGGCCAGCGGCACCAGGTGGTCGAGCACGTCCCAAAGGCTCCGGTCCACCCGGTCCATGAGGGACTGTACGAACAGAAGGTACCCCTGCTCCTCCTGGGTCGGGCAGTCGCCGGCGGACGGGGCGAGCCCGCCGGACAGGTTGGGGGCCGGGGGCGCGGCGGGGGTGGCCGGCGTCTCCGGACCCTCCACCCACTCCGGGTCTATGCAGCCCTCTTCCGCCAGGCGCCGGCCCAGCTCGGCCGGCATCCGCCCGACCGCCTCCGCCATGCCGGCCTCCCCCTCTTCGATGGCCTCGGCGATGGCGGGCCCCCCGCCATCTCGATGCGCTGGTCTTGTGGGAAGGTGGCCACGAGGTCCAGCAGTCGTGCGAAGTGGGCCGTGGTAGTTTCGTGCCACGCGGCAAGCTCCGGGGGCGGGGGCAGGGTCGGCACCCCGGCCGCCGCGACGTGCATCATGTCCGTCAGGTCGCCGTAGGTCTCCGGCTGCCCTTCCGGGGTGCTGCAGTCCAGCTCGGCCAGGTACTCATCGAGGGAGGCGCCGCCGCGGGTGGCGGGGGTTGCGGTGGGCGCCGGCGTCGCCGTGGGCCGTGGCGTCGCCGTGGGTCGCGGCGTGGGCGTGGGCGTCACCGTGGGCGTTGGACTCGCCGTGATGCCCGGCCGGGCCGTGCCGGCCTCTTCGCCGGGGCCGGGGCCCGACCCGGGGCCCTCCGGCCCCTCGGCGCCGGACTCTCCGCCGGTCTCGGGGGCCGGGGTGGGGTCGGTCCCGCAACCGAGGGTAGGAACAACGACGAGGAAGGCCAGGATGGCCGCCATGAGTACTGTGACGCGCGTCACATTGCTCCTCTCGGGTTGATGTAGACGTTGCCCCCACGGGCCGGGCAGTTGTAGGGGTTGCGGGTGAGGTGGTAGGCGATGGCCGCGGGCCGGAAGAGCAGCAGCCAGGGGACGACCCACTCGACGGATTCAACCGGGTACCTCACCCCCTCCCGCCGGCCCATGATAGCACATGCCCATAATCCATCTGTTATGTTGGGGCTATGCTCTGTGACTTCTTATCACTCATCGCCAATTCTGACACAATTGGCCCTATCAGTGCCGACTCATCCCAGCCGTGACGCTGGGCGTGCCGACGCCTCTCCAGCCCGACGCTGTCGGACCCGGGTGAGGGGCGTCAATCCGTCCTGGCGACGCTCTCCGTCAACTGTCCGGCGTCGTGGCCTGGCGCAGAACGGAGTACTTGCCCTCGCCGTTGTCGTTGAGGGCGCGGATGCGGAAGTAATAGGTGGTTCCGGGGCTCAGGCCGCCGACGGTCCATTCGGTGCGGTCGCCCGGGACACTCACGATGTCCAGGATGTTGTCGAAGTCGTACAGCCTTTCCCCGTCCCGGTGCACGTACAGCCAGTATTCTCTAATTTCCGAGCCGTGGGAATTGGGCCTGGTCCAGGTCAGCCTGATCTGGTTGGCGTCCACGGCCTGGGCCGTCAGGCCCGGTGCGGCCGGCACTCCGGCATATGTCCTGGCATACCATATGTCGTACTCCTCCCACTCGCTCCAGCGATTGCCGCCGTTGGTCGCCCGCAACAGGTAGTGGTAGTAGTAACCCGGACTGACCGAGTGGGTGTACGACCGCGCTGACGCTCCCAGGGAGATCCGGCTGTATCCTGGAGGGTCGGCCAGCGGGTTGTCCTCATTCGGAGCGACATCGCAGGGGTTCTCGTCCGCGCCGTCGAGGGCCCGGCACCACAGAAGTCCGTACCCGGTGATGGCCGCACCGCCGTCGTAATAGGGCGGTTCCCATTCGAGATAGATGTGATTCGACCCGTCAGCTTCTATCCACGAGTGCCGGGGCGCGTCCGGCGGATCGGGCGGCACCGACACCGACCTCGCGCTGGACCACGGCCCGGCATCCCCGCCGCTGGTCGCCCGGATGCGGTAGGACAGCTTGGCGCCGGGCCAGAGGTCCGTGTCCGCAGAGGCGCACTTCCCGGCGTCGCAGGATACGCCGGAACTCAACGCACGCCAGCCGCCCCCGTCCTCCGAATGTTCCAGCTCGTACTGGACCGCGGCGTCGCCGCCGGCCAGATCGTTCCACGTCAGATTGACCTGGTACGAGTCTTTGTCAAACTGGGCGATGAGACCGCTCACGGCCTTCGGCGCGTCGTCGGTCGCCGTCGTACCCGCCAGAATATACGACCAGGCGCTCCAGCGGCCGCCGCCGTTGCTGGCCCGCACCTGGTAGTGCCAGGTCTCGTCAGGTTGCAGCCCGGTATGACGCCAGGACAGGGTGGAGCCCGACAGTGTCTGTGGCCCGCTCCAGGTCTCGGAGTACTGGTCCCTGGCCCATTGCACCTGGTACTGGGTGATGCTCAGGCCGCCGAGATAGAGTGGCTCAGCCCAGGCGGCCTCGATGGCATTGGGGCCGTCCGCCTCCACGCTGGTCAGAGACGGAGCGTCGGGCGGGGTGGGCTGCGTGATGGCGGAAACCGTCCGCGACCAGGCCCCACCGCCCACGCTGTTCACCGCGCGGACCCGGTAATGCCGCCGGGTGTTGGCCTGCAGCGTAGAGTCGGTGTAGTCGGTCGGGTCGGCGCTCACTTCGGCCAGCCGGTTCCAGCTTCCGGCGGAGCCGTCGGCCGAATACTCCAGGTCGTAGCCGGTGATGGGCTGCCCGTTGTCCCTCGGCTCGTTCCACGTCAGTTCTATCTCGTAGTCGGAGAGCGCGCTGGCCCGCAGGGTGGGCGCGTCCGGCGCGCCGGACACCGTCTGGCCCATCACAGGGTCGGACCACAGGCCCAGGCCGCTGCGGTTCCGCGCCGCCGCCCGGTACCATCGCACCTCCCCGGTCCGCAGGCCCCTTTGCTTGAAGGTCTGCTCCGCCGTGCTGCCAGCGTTGCTCCAGCTGCCCGTCCCGTCGGCGGACCACTGTACCGTGTAGCCGGTGACGGCGGAGCCGCCCGCGTCCTCCGGCGCGTCCCAGAAAATGTCTATTGCGTTGTTGCCGTCGGCTTGGGCTCTGAGGTTGAGCGGCGGCCCGGCATGGCCGGCCTGCACCGTGACCGTGCTGCGGGACCAGGGGCCCGACGCCCCCGCCATGTTCACCGCCCGCACCCGGTAGTCGCGCCGGCCGCTGGGCGCGGCGTCCACGTAGTGGTCACCGATCACACAGTTGTCCAGGGTGGTCCAGTCGCTGCCCAGCCACTGGACCTGGTAGCACTCCACGGGCAGGCCGTACAGAGACTCCACCTCGTCCTACATGACGGTTGTGGTCCCTGTCTGCGTCCTCGGGTTGGCCGGAATGCCCGGCCCGACGTTGCCGGTCCCTCGGGCCGCGGTGATGGTGGCCGTGTTGTTGTCGGGCTTGTAGTCGTACACCGGCACGGAGTTCCAGCTGGCGTTGGCTACGGCTTCGCAGGCGGCTCTCGTGGTGTGGGGAAGGTCCCCGGGATTGTCCTTGGGGCCTACGCAGACCTCGTAGTTCTTCTCGCTGGCAATCCTTACGCTGGCGGTGTCCCCGGCAGACGCGCCCAAGACCAGCGTTGGCTCTGACACCCCTGCGGACAGGTAGCGGCCTCTGAGCTTCAATTCGCCGATGTTCCACACGCCGGTAGAGCCGTTGTAGCTGCCCTGGCTGATGTGAAACACCTGCGCGCCCTTGGGCAGCCCGGTTACGCGCGCGCCGACTGACGGTTCGTCGGGCCCGTTTTTGACGGCGACTATCGTGAGCGCGTTCCGGTCGGCAGGAACGTGAGAATTGGCGCCGCCGTCGCGCACCTCTAGTTCGGTCACTGGGCCGATATGAAAGATATAAGACCCCGTGGCAGAATAGTCCACATCATCGCCGGTATTCATGGCGGTGTTGTTGTCATGCGTGGCAGTAATAGTGTATTGCACCCTATAGGTGCCAATTGTCTCAAATTCAGCAGTCAGGTCGAATGGACCGTTTGCGCTTTCAGTGGCCCCCGGGTTATAGGTAGCCACGAATGCTGCTTGACGCTGTTCATTATTCAACAAGGCTTTAGCCCAGGAAGTTCGAATATGAAGCTTGTCAAAGGAGCCATCCTTACCTAGCATTTCATACGAAAAACTGTCGCTGACATTCGTCCATCGC
>OZ219942.1:0-361023 GCA_964291465.2 Dehalococcoidia bacterium
TTCTACGGCCAGCAGTCCGTCCTCGACAGGATGGCCGGCACCGACGAGACCACCGACTGGAACCCCCCGTACACCGACCCCCTGACATGGCCTGATCTGGAGTGGCTGCGCTCCATCACGTCCCTCCCCCTCATCATCAAAGGGATCAGGACCGGCGAGGACGCCAGGCTGTGCATCGAGCACGGCGTCGACGCCATCCTGGCGTCCAACCACGGCGGCCGCCAGATGGACGGCACCCTGTCAGCCGTCGAGACCCTGCCGGAGATCGTCGAGGCGGTCCGGGGCAGGGCCGAGATCTACATGGACGGCGGCATCCGCCGCGGCGCGGACGTGGTCAGGGCGCTGGCGTTGGGGGCCAGGGCCGTGCTCATCGGACGGCCACTCTTCTGGGGCCTGGCCGTCGACGGCGAGAGCGGCGTGCACCAGGTCCTGGAGCTCCTGCGCAAGGAGACGGAGAGGACCATGGGCTACTGCGGTGTCACCCGTGTCGACGGCATCACCCGGGGCCTCGTGAGCCTGCCCGGGGAGCACGGCTGGGTCTAGGGCCGCAGCCTGATGCCCGCCTTCTCCCGGTCGAAGCAGCCGGAGGTGAGATCCTCCCGCTCCCTGCGCAGCAGGTCCTTGCGCACCCGGAAGCTGGGCGTGCGCGGGAAGTCCTCCCGCATCTCCACGTAGCGGGGCACCTTGAAGTAGGCCAGGTGCTCCGCGCACCAGTACACGATCTCCTCGGGGCCCGGTCTTGGCCCCGAGTCCCCTGACTCGGCGCCCTTGGGGACGACGTACGCCTTCACCTCGTCCTCGCCCAGCTCCGAGGGAACGGCGATGACGGCGCAGTCCATGACGCCGGGGTGGCGTTTGATGACGTTCTCCACCTCCTGGGAGGAGATGTTCTCCCCCCGGCGGCGGACCACGTCCTTCTTGCGGTCCACGAAGTGCAGGTTCCCCTCCTCGTCCAGCCAGCCCAGGTCGCCGGTGTGCAGCCAGCCATCCCGCAGGGTCTCGGCGGTGCGCACCGGGTCCCGCCAATAGCCGGGCATGACCGCCGGGTTGCGGAGGGTGATCTCCCCCGCGGCGCCGGGAGCCGCCTCGCCGTCCTCGCCTTGGATTATCAGCTCGTTGCGGAACCGCGGGTCCGGGTGCCACCGCGGCCGCCCCGAGGAGCCCGACTTGTGGCCCTCTCCCAGCCGCTCGATGGTGCCGTAGCAGGTCTCGGTCATGCCGAAGCCGATCTGCACAGCCGCGCCGAACCTCTCCTCGAACTCCTCCAGCAGCTCCCTGGCCAGCGCCGGGGAGCCGTAGAACAGCCGCACCGAGTTGTCCCTGTCCCGGTCGTCGGGAGGCTGCTTGAGCAGGACCGGCATCATCATGCCGATGAAGTTCACCACCGTCGCGCCGGACTCCCGGACCTGGTCCCAGAACCGGGATGCGCTGAACCGGTCCGCCAACACCAGGCTGGCGCCGGCCGCCAGGGAGCCCATGGTGGAGTAGTACTGGGCGTTGGCGTGGTAGTAGGGCAGGCAGGTGAAGAACCGGTCCCGGGAGGAGGAGCCGGTCCACGTCGCGAAGCCCTGGCCGGCGGCTACGTACATCTCGTGGGTGATCATCACGCCCTTGGGGTCCCCGGTGGTGCCCGAGGTGTAGACCAGCATCGAAAGGTCCTCGGGGCTCACGCGGCCCTCCATGAGGCCGGGGGCGCCGGGGTCCAGGGCCGCGGACTCCCGCAAGAGGGTCCAGAAGTCAGTCCAACCGTCGCCGGCAGCCCCGTCCTGGGACACGGCCAGCAGGTGCTCCAGCGACGGGCACCGGCCGGCCGCCTGGCGGGCCACGTCCATCAGGGAGTGGTGGCTGACCAGCGCCTTGGCCTCGGCGTTGTTCAGGATGTAGGTCATCTCCTCGGCCTTGTAGGCCGTGTTGATGGGCACCGTGATGGCGCCGATGCGCGAGAGGCCCAGCCAGATGAAGGGCACCTCGCGGCCGTTGGGGAGGAACAGGCACACCCTGTCGCCGTGCCTGACCCCCAGCTCCCAGAAGAGCCCGGCGACCCGAAGGCTGTAGTCCAGCAGCTCCTGGTAGGTGACCTGGTATGGGCCGTAGTACAGATAGACCTTGTAGGGGTCGCGGGCCGCGGCCCGGTCCACCAGCTCTCCCAGGGTCATGGACCATGGCAGTCGACGCGGGTCGTCGGGGAGGATGATATCGCTCATGCCGGGGCCGCCCCCTCCCCCTCCCGCAGCTCGACGCGGCGTATCTTGCCGCTGATGGTCTTCGGAAGGTCCGTCACGTACTCCACGGCCCGGGGGTACTTGAAGGGGGCCGTGACCCGGCGTACGTGCTCCTGCAGGCTCAGGGTCAGCTCCTCCGAGGGCACATAACCCGGAGCCAGGACCACGAAGGCCTTCACGATGTTGCCCCTCAGCTCGTCGGGGCTGGCCACCACGGCTGACTCGGCGACCGCCGGGTGCTCCAGGAGGGCGCTCTCGACCTCGAAGGGCCCGATGCGGTACCCGGCGGAGATTATCACGTCGTCGGCCCGGCCCACGAACCACAGGTAGCCGTCCTCGTCGGAGTAGGCGCGGTCCCCGGTGAAGTACCAACCGGCCCGGAAGGCGCCGGACACGGCCTCGGGGTCTCGCCAGTACTCCTTCATCAACCCCACGGGCCGGGGCTCCAGCGACACGGCGATCTGCCCCTCATCCCCGGCGGGCAGCCGGGTTCCGTCGTCGTCTACTATGGCGACGTCGAACCCGGGCATCGGCTTGCCCATGGAGCCGGGCTTGACGGGGAGGCATCGAAAGTTAGCCGCCAGCAGCACCGTCTCGGTCTGCCCGTAGCCGTCGTAGATGGTCAGGCCCGTGCCGTCCTGCCACACCTTCATCACCTCGGGGTTCAGCGGCTCACCGGCCGCGGTGCAGTGGCGTAGACCGCTCAGGTCGTACCGGGTCAGGTCCTCCAGCACCATCATGCGGTAGGCGGTGGGCGGCGCACAGAACGAAGTGACCCCGGACCGCTCCAGGATGGAGAGGGTCTGGGCGGCGTCGAAGCGTCCCTTCGCGTCGTGCTGCAGGATGGCGGCCCCCTGGGTCCACTGGCCGAACAGCTTGCCGTAGGCCATCTTGGCCCAGCCCGGGTCGGAGATGGCCCAGTGCAGGTCCGTGGGCTTCAGGTCGTGCCAGAACCGGGCCGTCAGGGTGTGGCCTATGGCGTAGGACGCCTGGGTGTGGAGCACCATCTTGGGCGGGCCGACGGTGCCCGATGTGAAGTAGATGACTAGGGGGTCGTCGCTGCGGGTGGAGTCCACGTCCTCCAGCGCCCGGGATAGCCCCGTACGCTGCACCGCCCAGGAGGTCCAGCCCCTGCGCTCTCCGTCCAGCAGCACCAGGTGCTCCAGGCTGGGACAGGATGCGGCGACCTCATCCACCTTACCGGCGCTCTCCACGTCCACGACGGCGACGGAGGCCTCGGCGCGGTTGATCCTGTACTCGATGTCGTGGGACGTGCACAGGGTGGTCGCGGGCATGGGCACGACGCCCAGCTTCGTCATCCCCAGGAACGCCTCATACCACTCGGGTATGCGTGGCGCCATCAGCAGGGCCCGCTCTCCCTTTCCGGCGCCCAGGCCCCGGAGCAGGTTGGCGAACCGGTTGGAGCTGACGGCCAGGTCCCAGAAGGTGCTCTTCCGGGAGTGCTCGCCCGAGGGGTCCACGGAGACGAGGGCGAGCTTGGTGCGGTCCCGGGCCCACCGGTCCACCACGTCGAAGCCGAAGTTGAACCGCTCGGGGACGTCCAAGGAGAAGGTCCGCCGGGCCTCCTCGTAGTCCGGCATGTTGGGCGGGGCATCCCGCATGGCAGCCCTCCCCGGGCCCCTAGCTCCCGCCCGACTTGGGCAGGAACGGGATGAGCTTCTGGGCCAGGGAGGCCAGGTTGCGGCTCTGGACCCACACGTGGCCGTTGCCCCGGAACTTCATCACCAGGCCCTCTCCGCCGGCGATGAGGGAGCGGATGCCGCCCACCTTGCCGATGGAGTAGTCCACGTCGTCGCTGAACGCCACCAGGTGGCCGGTGTCCACCACCAGCTCGCTCCCCGGTTGGACCGGGACCCTCTTGATGGCCCCGTAGGAGTTGTAGTAGACCGTTCCCGACCCTTCTGTGGCGTAGACCCTGATGAAGAACAGGCTCTCGCCGCTGAAGAAGCCCTTGAACCCCTGGAACTGGGTGTCCATCTGGACGTTCTCGGTGCATGCCAGGAAGGAACCCGACTGGACGAATAGGTTCGTTCCCGGGTGGAGATCGAAGGACCCGATGTCTCCCGGGGAGTTGGGGGCGAGGCTCACCTGCCCGCCGCTGGCCTGGGCGGTGAAGGTGTTGACGAAGAACGACTCCCCGCCCAGCATTCTCCTGAACCCTCCGAACAGGCCGCCGCCCCCGGTGCCCGTCTGCATCTCCACGCCCTCCTGGAGGACCATGGCCCCCGGCTCCGCCTTGATGGCCTCGCCCGGGGCCAGGTCCACGGTCAACATGGCGTAGCTCGGATCGAATTCGACTGTGGCTCTCACGTTTTCCCCTCTCGCCTTGGAATATCGGCCACTCACATCATAAGGCCAAATGCCCTTCGTAGCCACACCCCCGGCTCTGCCTCGGATGCGCGTCCACAGGCAGCCCCACGCACCCCCACGCACCCCCGGGTCCCGGCCCCCGTATCGAGCGCGAGGACATGCCTTCGCCGGGACCATAGAGACCCGGGACTCAGGTTACGAGCGCGGCCTGACCCAGGTCTCCGACCAGGCGAGGCAGCACGTGCTCGAGGGCTGCCCGTCCCGCTGCTGGGGGAAGGCCCGGCCCCTGGCGACCTTGCCGCCTATGTCAAGCTGGGCGCTCAGCGCCGGCACGAACACGCTGTAGACCCCGTGGACCCGTCCCGGCGTGCTGCCGGGGGACGACCTGATGACGAAGGGCTCGATGAAGTCGTACCAGGTCAGGTTGATCTCCGAGTCCCGGGTGACCACCTTCTCCGTGCAGAAGGAGCGGACGTCCCCGTGCCGGGAGAACTTGGCCTCGATCACGGGTACGCTCACGTCGCCGAAGGGCGGGAACAGGGAGCTCTCGATCTCCTCCTGGAGCCAGCGGGCCGCCGCCACGTTGTCCGTGTACACCCGCACCTGGTTGTCGGTCAGCTCGCTCTGCAGGAAAAGGGCGTGGCCCGGGCCTCCGGGCGAGATGAGCACCCGCCAGTGGCTGGAGCGGGTCGTCTGGTCGCCTCCCTCCTCTTCTCCGAGGCGGATGAAAGAGTTCTCGCCGGTCATCCTGATCTCGTTGGGATCGATGGGACTCACCATATGGACACCTCCTCGTGATACTTGTGATACTCGCGATACTCGTGATATTGCCCCGGGGGGCATTCGTTCGCGGAACGTCAACCGTCGGGCGGGATGCCGTGGAACAGGTCCGCCGGGACCGTCTCGCCGGGCGCCACGGGCGGGTAGGCGCGGATGAAGTGCTCCCGCCCGATAATGCCGGCCACCACGTCCAATGGCAGGGAGTGGTAGGGCCGGTCGGGGCTCATCTGGGTCCGGTGACAGAGAAGGCAACGGACCTTTCGCTCCACCTGGGCCGACGTGTCCATCTCCACGTGGATGTCCCCGGGGGATACGCCGTCGTTCTGGCGCCGCACGTCGGGCATGGGAGTGTCCACCCCGGCCGCCCGGAGCTTCTTCGCCATCCCGACGCGGAACCCCCGGGGGCGCACGCTGTAGAAGAGCCTCGCCGGAAGACCCTCGCCGCCGCCCTCCAGCACCCGGTGGAAGGCCGCCGTGGTGTGAGCGGAGATGGCGATGTGGTCCGGGTGACCGTAGAGGCCGTCGGGACCAAAGCTCAGGACCACCTGCGGGCGGAAGCGCCGCATCTCCTGCACCAGGCGGGCCCTCACCGCCTCCCCATCGGCCCTGACAAAGGCGCGCGGGTGGCCGTTGGCGGGAGTGCCGGCCATGCCCGAGTCCCGATACTCCAGCACCACCGGCTCCTGGATGCCCAGGGCCCGGCAGGAGCAGATGAGCTCCCCGCGACGCACCTCAGCCAGGGTCTCCCGCGTCGCCGAGCCCTCCTGGCGGATCTCCCCCTCCTCGCCAAGGGTGGCGCATACCAGCCGGATGTCCACCCCACGGGCGGCGTAGGTCGCCAGGGTGCCGCCGACGGGGAACGCCTCGTCGTCGGGGTGGGCGAAGCAGGCCAGCATCCTCAGCCCGACCACGTCCCCGTCAGGCCGCCCCGACGGCCGAGCCCTCCAGCGGCCGGACGGGCGCCTTGGGCCTTGGCAGGGTCCAGTAGAAGAATGCCGCCCCTCCGTAGATCGCCGCCAGCAACACGATTCCCCAGTAGTAGCTGTTGGTCTCGTCGAATATCAGCCCCACCAGCCAGGGGAAGGGCATGGAGATCAGGTGGTTGGGAACGTGCTGCCAGCCCCTCAGCCTGCCGTAGCTGGCTCGTCCGAAGAAGTCCCCCATTATGGCCCAGTTGAGGGGGTTCGAGGTCTCCGAGAAAGCCAGCAGCACCGTGAAGACCAGCAGCTCCCAAAGGCGGCCGGTGCCGGCGAGAAGCACCACCAGGCCCACGACCCCCGCCGTCATCCCGATGGAGCTGATCCTCTGCTTGGACCAGCTGTCCCCCAGCCATCCGGTGACGGGATTGAAGAGCAGGGTGCAGAGGGACATGAGGCTGATCAGGAACCCGGAGGTCCTCAGGCTGACCCCACTCCACACCATCAGGGGCGCCAGGTGCCACCTCACCCCGGCGTGGCCCGCGTCCCGCAGGGCGGCGGCGGCGGTAAACAGCCAGTAGGACGGGGTGGCCATCGCCTCCTTGACGGTGAAGTCCGCCTCGGGTGACCTCTGCCCACCCGAGGCCGCCTCCCTGGCCCTTCTGCGGGCCCTCACCAGGGCCTCGGGGGTCTCTGACCGGTCCCCGTCGGGCAGGAGGCCCATGGTCTCGGGCGAGCGTTTCACCAGGAAGGCCAGGGGCACGCACACGGCGACTATCACTATGCCCGAGATGATCACCGAGTTGCGCCAGCCCAGCTCCAGGACCGCCAGGGTGACCAGCGGGGTGAAGATGACTCCCCCCAGCCCCTGCCCGGTGGAAACCACGGACATCACCAGGCTCCGCTTACGGCGGAACCACTGGTTCAATGCCACCGAGGAGGCGTTGTTGAAACCGACCCTCGATCCGACGGACAGCAACGCCACGTAGGCGAAGAGAAAGAAACCGTAGCTGTTGGCGTAGCCCAGCAGTATGAAGCCCACCCCCAGGATGAGCCCGCCGGCCACCATCATGGGGGCCGGCCCCACCCGGTCGAACAGGTAGCCCGACATGGGGGCCTGGGCCGCCCCGGCCGCCCGGCCCAGCAGCTCCGCCCGGGAGTATCCCTCCCTGGTCAGTCCCAGGGATCTCTGGATGGGCAGGAAGTATATGCTGAAGGCCTTCTGGAACGCGCCGTGCCCCACGGCGTCCATCACGAGGCACGAGGTGACTATCCACCAGCCGTAGAATATCTTCCCCCGGCGTTTCAACGCCGACGTTACTTCTTTACCGGTTCCATCTGGTGGACCTCGATGCGCGCCAGGTGGCTGCGCGCCTTGTCCACCACCGCCTGCCACTCGGAGGAGTCGTAGAAGGCCTTCTCCTTGGCCTTCAGGTCGTCGGCGTCCTCGAAGCTCCTGATCCAGATGAACTGGTTGCCGTCGGAGTTCACCCACTGCCCGCTGACCTTCATACCGACGCTGGTCATGATGGGCACTATCGTCTCGTTGAAGTAGGCGACCCACTGGTCCATCATGCCCCTGTTTACCGTGTACACCCGAAGCTGCTCGATCATTATGCCCCTCCGTTCCCGGCTATTGGCCCCCGACGCCCCTGTCCGGCGGCCTAGTCCACCACCGCGATGGCCTCTATCTCCGCCACGAAGTCCGGACCCGCCAGCTCCGCGACTACCAGCAAGGTGCTGGTCGGCGGCTGGACCGACGCGAACAGCTCGTTCCGGACCTTGCGCACGGCCCCGGCGTGGGCGATGTCGGTGACGTAGGTGGTGGTCTTGACCACGTTCGAGAGGCCGTTTCCCCCCACCGACTTGACGGCGGCCTCGATGTTCCTCCATATCTGCCGCACCTGGGCCTCGGCGTCGCCCTTGCCCACGACGCTGCCATCCGGGGCGGTGGATATCTGCCCCGCGATGTACACGGTGTTGCCCGTCTTCACCACGTGCATGTAGCCCGCCGGCGCGGACATGGTATCCGGATTGAGGCGCTGAATGTCCGGCATGGGTCCTCCTTCTCTCCTCTCGTGCCTTGGCTGCTCCGGGACATGGTAGCAGAGGCCCCCCTTAATTTCCACCGAGCGCCGGGCCGTGGGCGCCGGCCCGTATGTTACAATGCACCAGGCATTTCTCGACCACCGGAGGGCCGAACATGTTGCCATCGGAGCGCCGAGAGCGGTATCGACGGGTGCTGGCGGGTAGTGACTGCGTCTACCCCGCCTCGGTGTACGACCCCATGTCGGCCCGTCTCGCCGAATCGGTGGGCTACGAGATAGGGATGTTCGCCGGTTCCATAGCCTCGGCGACGGTGCTGGGGGCGCCGGACCTGATCCTGGTCACCCTCAGCGAGTTCGCCGACCAGCTACGCCGCATCACCAGGGCCAGCGACCTGAGCATGATGGTGGACGCCGACCACGGCTACGGCAACGCCCTCAACGTCATGCGCACGGTGGAGGAGCTGGAAACGGCGGGGGTCTCGGCCCTCACCATCGAGGACACCATACTGCCCCGACAGTTCGGCGGCCAGGCCGGTCTCATATCCGTGCCCGAGATGCTGGGCAAGCTCCGGGCTGCGGTGGAGGCCCGCCAGGACCCGTCCCTGGTGATCATAGGACGCAGCGAGGCGATATCCTACGGCGGAGTCCCGGAGATGGTCGAGCGGGTCCGCGCCTACCAGGAGACGGGAGTGGACGCCATATTCCTCGTGGGCATCACCAAGCCCGAGGAACTGGACGCGGTGCACCAGGTCTCCAGCCTGCCCTTGCTCCTGGGCGCGGCGCCGAGCTCCCTGGGAGACGCGGCCTTCCTGGCCTCCAAGGGAGTGCGCATCGCTCTCCAGGGGCACGCGCCGTACTACGTGGGAGTCCGGGCCGTGTACGACGCCTACATGCACCTGAGGCAGGGAGGCCCGCCGGAGGAGCTGGCTCCCCGGGCGGCCTCGGGAGAGGTGCTGGCCGCGGCCCAGCACAGGGACGACTACGACCGCTGGCTCAAGGAGTTCCTCGGCTAGGGGTACGCCGGAGGTCCATGGCATGCCCAGGGTAGCACTGCTGGACGACTACCAGAACGTGGCCCTGGGCATGGCCGACTGGGGCTCCCTGCCCCCGGACGTCACGGTCAGCGCCTTCACCGACCATCTCTCAGACTCATTAGATGTGGCCCGCCGGCTTTCGGGCTTTGACATCGTGGTCGCCATGCGGGAGCGGACACCCCTTCGACGGGACCTGCTGGAGGCCCTGCCGGACCTGAGACTCCTGGTGACGACGGGCATGCGCAACGCGTCCATCGACGTGGAGGCGGCTGCCGGGCTGGGGATCACGGTCTGCGGCACCCGGGGGCTGGGATACCCCACGGCGGAGCTGACCTGGGGGCTGATACTGGCCCTGGCCCGTCAGATCCCCCGGGAGGACCGGGCGACCCGCCAGGGCAACTGGCAGGTGACCATGGGGGCCGGCCTGAACGGCAAGGTGCTGGGCCTGGTCGGACTGGGCAACCTGGGCTCCCGGGTGGCGACCATCGGCCGGGCCTTCGGCATGTCCCTGCTGGCGTGGAGCCAGAACCTCACCCAGGAGCGGGCCGAGGAGCTGGGGGCAACCCTGGTAACGAAAGACGAGCTGATGGCCCGGGCCGACGTGGTCACCATCCACCTGGTGCTGAGCGACAGGACCCGCGGGCTCATCGGAGCCCGGGAGCTGGGGCTGATGAAGCCCACCGCCTACCTGGTCAACACCTCCCGAGGGCCCATCGTGGACGAGGCGGCGCTGGTGGACGCCCTGGAGAGGGGCATCATCGCCGGGGCCGGTCTCGACGTGTTCGACCGGGAGCCCCTGCCCCCGGAACACCCGCTCCGGGGCCTGGACAACACCGTCATCACGCCGCACATGGGCTACGTGACCGACGAAACCTATAGGGTGTTCTACGGCGACGCGTTGGAGGACATCCGCGCCTTCCTGTCCGGAAGCCCCATACGGGTGCTCGGCGGCCCCGCCGGCCCAGGGCGGTAGCCCGGCCCCCGCTTCAGGTGGACGCCCGGCCCCGGCGCACCGCCCTGCCCGGCAGCGCCCCGGTATGCTCGCCGCCGTCCACCACCGGCCTGCCGTTCACCAGCACGTAGTCGATGCCCGTGGGGAACTGCTTGGGATTGTAGCGGGTGGAGGGGGACTCGACGGTGGCCGGGTCGAAGACGACGATGTCCGCCTTCATCCCATCCAGCAGCACGCCGCGGTCGGGTATGCCCAGGCGCAGGGCGGCGAAGGAGGTCATCTTCCTGACGGCCTCCTCCAGGGTGATGGACCCCTCGTCGCGGACGTACTGGGAGAGGAGGGTCGGGAAGGTGCCGTAGGTGCGCGGGCTGGGGTAGTCCCCCACCAGGAGGGCGTCGGTGCCCACCATAGTCAGGGGATGGGTCATGAAGTCCGGCAGGGTGGTGAGCTTGGGTCCCGGGGTCACGTAGGAGGTCTGCAGGTCCTCCTCCAGAAGCAGGTCGCACAGGGCGTCGACCTCGCTCTTCCCCACCATCTCGGCCAGCTCGGCCACGGAGCGCCCCTCGAACCTCTGGTTGTGGGGGTGCTTGAAGTAGGTCAGCCAAAGCTCGCTCCACGACAGGCCCCTGGGACGGACCTCCTCCCGTAGACGCTTCCTCCCCTCCTCGGAGCGCAGGACCTCCTTCAGCTTGGCCGGGCCTCCGTCGTGGGCCCACTGGGGAAACAGGATCAGTGCCCGGGTGCTGCTGTAGGTGTAGGGATAGCAGTCCATGGTCACGTCCAGCCCGGCGTCGACGGACCCTTCGACCAGGTCCAGGAGCTGACGGGCGCTTCCGGGATGGGTGATGCGCTGGTAGAAGTGGGTGAGGTGGCAGGGAAGGGATGCCCTTTCGCCGATCTCCAGCCCCTCCCTGACGGGGTCCAGGAACCCGTCGCCCAGGGTGTTGCGCAGGTGGGTGTGATAGATGCCTCCAAGGCGGGACGCCTCCTCGGCGAGGCTGACCAGCTCGTCGGTGTTGGCGTAGCTCCCCGGGGGATAGTCCAGGCCGGTGGAGAGGCCGAAGGCCCCCTCCTCCATGCCCTCGCGCATCATCGCCCTCATGTTGGCGATATCGGCCTCCGTGGCGGGCTTGTCGTACCACCCCATGGCGCAGATCCGAATGGGGGAGTTGCCGATGATGTAGGCGATGTTCACCGCTACCTTGTTGTCAAACATGGAGAGGTACTCGGCCACCGTGGACCAGCGGCCCGGCAGGACGGGCGCGCCGTCCAGGCCGGAGTTGAGCTCGACGAAGTCCAGGAAGTCGTCGTGAGAGGTGAAGGGGGCGTAGGAGTTGCCGTCGACGCCCACCAGCTCCGTCGTGATGCCCTGCCGGACCTTGGGATGGTGCTCCGGCTCCGCCAGTATCACCAGACCCGTGTGGGCGTGCATGTCGATAAAGCCGGGACAGACCACCTTGCCCGCGGCGTCGATGACCCGGGCGGCCTGGGCATCCGAGTAGTCCCCCCGCAAGATGGTAACCGTCTCGCCCTGGACTCCCACGCCGGCGTAGAACCCCGGGTTGCCCGTACCGTCTACCAGCAGTCCGTTCTTGATCAGTATGTCCAACAAGGCCCACCTCCTAACCGCGCCAGGTGAAACGGGACAGGAGCAGGTTAGCACCTGGCACCGTAGAATGGCAACAACGCAAGCCCCGCACGAGGGGAGTCGAACGTGGCAGAGCAGTCTCGGCCCGGGCATGGCGCTATGAGACCCACTTCCACATGTACATTGACAGATAAGGACGCTGGATATACGGTTGACCTCATGAAGACGCCACGTGGAATCGCAGTTCCGCCGGGGCTGTCCGCCCTTAAGGGGATGGTGGGATAGCATCGGTGGTGTTCTATGCCGGGTGGATAGCGGGACGGGCCTTGGCAAGCTGCCGCAACAGGCATCGCCGTCCCGACGTCGCAACCTAGACCCTCTCCGCAAGATGGGGTGGAGTTAAGGGAGGAAAAGATGGCTTCATCGTTGATACGCGGCAAGTACGTCATCTGCAGCACTACGGCCGATGGGGATGCCGAGGTCGTGGAGGACGGGGCCGTCTTCCAGCGGGACGGCGACATCGTGGAAGTGGGACCGTACAGGGAGCTGAAGGGACGCCACCAGGCCGACGAGGAGATAGGCTCGACGCATCACGTGGTGCTTCCGGGGATGGTCAATGCCCACCACCACGTGGGGATGAAGCCATTCCAGCTGGGGTCCATGGACCGGTCGTTCGAGCTGTGGCTGGGCGAGCGGATGGGGGAGAAGCAGGCGGACAAGTACCTGGAGACACTGTGGTGCGCCACCGAGATGATCGAGTCGGGCATAACCACCGTCAACCACATGCACAGCCCCTCCAGGGGACCCCGCAGGCCCGGGCAGACCAGCTCCGAGGCCATGTCCGACGACGCCCGGCAGGTCATCAGGGCCTACGACGAGTCCGGAATGCGTGTGGCCTTCTCCCTGCCCCTGTGGGACCAGAACCGCCTCGCCTACGATGACGAGGGTTTCCTGGACACTTTGCCGCCGGACCTGGAAGCCCGGGCCCGCCGGTGGCTGGAGAGCGCGGTCATACCCCACGAGGACTACTGGCAGATCAACTCCGAGCTGACGAGGGACTACGGCGGGGGCCGGTTCGACCGGGTCCGGATACTCCTCTTTCCCGTCAACCTGCAGTGGTGCTCGGACCCGCTGCTGCTGAGCGCCAAGGAGTTTGCCGCCCGGCACGACACGGGCATACACATCCACCTGGTGGAGTCCATGTACCAGAAACAGTACGGCCTGCGCACCTTCGGCAAGACTCCCCTGGCCCACCTCCACGAGCTGGGGTTCCTGGGGCCCGAGGTGTCCATCGACCACGGCGTGTGGCTCACGGAAGCCGACATAGAGCTGATGAAGGATATGGACATCATGTTGACCCACCAGCCCAGCTCCAACTTTCGTCTCATGTCGGGGATGGCGCCGTTGAACCAGCTCCTGGCCAAGGGGGTCACCGTGGCCCTCGGCATCGACGAGGCGGGCTTGAACGACGACAACGACATAATCCAGGAGATGCGCCTGGCGATGAGAATACACCGGGTGCCCGGCATAGACCAGGTCGGTCCCTCCGCCGGGCAGATACTGCACATCACCACCATGGGGGGCGCCAAGACCACCCTGTTCGGCGACCGGATAGGCAGCATAGAGAAGGGCAAGGGCGCGGACCTGGTGCTGATGGACCTGGATCGGCTGTCGAGGCCATACCTGGACGCGGGCCACTCGATAGTGGACGTCGTCCTATACCGTGGAAAGATGATAGACGTGGACACGGTGATAATCGCCGGGGAGGTGGTGTACAAGGACCGGAAGTTTACCAAGCTGGACAAGGACGACATCGCCGCGCGGCTGGGCGAGTCCCTGGCCCGGGACCTGAATCCTTCCGAGCTGGAGCGTCGTACTCTAGGTAAGGAGCTAATACCCCACGTGAGACGCTTCTACCAGGGGTGGGACATGGCCGAGCGGCGACCTCATACGGTCTATAACAGCGCGGTGTAAGCATGGGACCCGTCTTTCCATCTACCCTGCCACGGGCCAGAAGTGTGTTGGAACGGGCCATGAGGACTGGCATGGTGCTCGCCCCACTGGCGTCCATTGTGATACTGGCCGCCTGCGCGGGGGATGACTCTGCCCCCACCCCGGGGACCGGGCCCGGTCAGGGCGCCGCCGCCGGCACCGCCGAAACGGCCGGCACTCCGGCGCCGGACAGAGCCGTGGACGCAGCGACTCCGAGCGTGCGAGCCGATGGGCAGGCCGGCACACCCGACGTCACGGCCACAACCGTTCCCACCCGGGAGCCGCCACCCCAGCTCCCGTCGGAGGCGCCCGGGATCCCGTCGGAAGTGAATGAGGCCGACGAGGCGAGCGACATCCGGTTCGAGGACCTGGAGATAGTCACCCTCCTGCCCTATGACGGCATACCCGCCATCCTCGACCCGGCCTTCGTCTCCGCCGAGGAGGCGTGGTACCAGTACGCCTCCGACGAGACGGTGTTGGGCCTCTCCATCAACGGAGACCACCGGGCCTATTCCGTACCCTATCTGAGCAGTCGAGAGATCGTCAACGACGTGGTGGGAGGGGTGCCCGTCGCCGTAACCTGGTGACCCCTGTGCTTCACGGGCATCGTGTATGCCCGGGAGATAGAAGAGGAGACCCTCACCTTCGGGGTTTCCGGCAAGCTGATCATGAACGCCCTGGTCATGTACGACCACCAGACCCGGAGCCTCTGGAGCCAGTTCCTGGGCCAATCGGTGAGAGGGGAGTACACCGGCACGAAGCTGGAGTTCGTTCCCGCCCTGCTAACCGACTGGGCCACCTGGGCCGAGCTGCACCCCGACACCATGGCCCTGGACGTGGTGGGGAAGGAGCTTGTCATCAAGGCGCCAAGGGGCGAGCTCGGGAGCTTCGACCCCTACACCGACTACTACGCCAGCGGGTCGGCGGGAGTCCTGGGCGAAACGGTGCGGGACGACCGGCTCTCCACCAAGGAGTTCGTGATCGGGCTGGAGGGGGATGGAGAGGCAACGGCCTATCCCTACCGCCTGCTGAACGACACCCCGGTGATCAACGACACCTTCCAAGGCGCCCCGATAGTCGTCGTCCTGGACACCGAGTCCGGCACGGGGACGGTCTTCGATAGAAGAGTAGACGGGCAGACCCTCACCTTCGACGCCGCGGAGGACCCGGGCGGCGGACCCCTGGCCCTGGTGGACCAGGAGACGGGGAGCAGGTGGGAAGCGCTCACGGGCGAAGCGGTTGAGGGGCCGCTGGAGGGGGCCGCGCTGGAACCGTTCCGCTCCCTGTTGACCTACTGGTTCGCCTGGAAGGACTACTACCCCCAGACGGCGGTCCATGGCCAAGGATAGCGTACTCCGGATATGAGTGCCCCAACGACTGCACGCGCGTAAGAGCATCAGATGCCGCCGACCAGATACGTCGTCCCCGCTTTGGTAGCATTGGCGGTGGCCGCCGGAGTGGTCTTCGCCGTCGCCAACCCCTTCTCCGGCGAAGACCACCGGGAAAAGCTCCTCGAAGACTCCGCCGGGCCGGCGGCGGGGACCCCCACCCCCTCCGCCGGCGGCCTCGACATTCCCACGTTCCCTCCAACCAAGGTCACGACCAGGACGGGCCAGGAGAGGCCGGCGCCCGAGCTGGCCGGCATCAGCGGGTGGATCAACTCCGAGCCCTTCACGCTGGAGAGCCAGAGGGGCAAGGTGGTCCTGGTGGACTTCTGGACCTACACGTGCGTCAACTGCATTCGCACCCTCCCCTTTCTAAGATCGTGGCACGATAAGTACGCCGACGCCGGTCTGGTAGTCCTTGGGGTGCATACGCCCGAGTTCCGTTTCGAAAAGCTGCGGGAGAACGTAGTGGATGCCGTGGGCCGCTTCGACATCCGGTATCCGGTGGCCCAGGACAACGACTTCGAGACGTGGAGGGCCTTTGACAACCGCTTCTGGCCCGCCAAGTATTTGATCGACCGGGACGGCCTGGTCCGCTATTACCATGCGGGAGAAGGGGCATACGAGAAGACGGAGCGGGCCATACAAGAGCTCCTGGCCGAGGCGGGCGGCGACCTGAGCGGAGTCACCACGCAGACCCAGGACTCCCCGGCAAGCCACCTGGAGACCGACGACCCCGAGGCCGGCGGGTCGAGCCGTCTGCGCATCCCGGCCCTTTCCGGCCCTTCCGACCTGGGGCTCACCAGGGAGCTATACGCGGGGTACGAGCGGAATCACGAGGCCCTCCTCTCCCAGGGGGGAGAGCAGGCCTTCTCGGACAGCTATTTCCTGCCGTACGTGGCCCACGCCGAATACTACGAGAGTCCCAACACCGAGGTCCTGTATTCGGACCCGGGGGACCACCGCAACCACTACATCTACCTGCAGGGACTGTGGCGCAACGGGGAGCAGCGCCTGGTGCACGCCCGGCAGACCGACGACTACGAAGACCACGTGGCGATAAGGTTCTTCGCCTCCAGCGTCAACGCGGTGCTGGAGTCCGGTGAGGGCCCGGCCTCTCCGGTCCGCCTGACCCTGGACGGCAGGCCGCTGAAGTCCGAAGAGGCCGGCGCGGACGTGGCCTTCGACGAAGAGGGCAACAGCTTCGTCCTCGTCGACGAGTCCCGGATGTACGGGCTGGTGGAGATGCCCGATTTCCGCGGCGCAGAGCTGAAACTGGCTTCGAACACTGCTGGACTCGCGCTGTTCTCCTTCACCTTCGGCGCCTACCACAGCGGACCGTAGCCGAAGGCATCCGCAGTCCGTTCCGGACTCTGGGAATCGGGCAGGACCAACCCCATTTCAGACGTGATTGTCTCCGTCATCTCACGAGTGTTTCGATTCTATTATGCGGCAATTGACAATCCATCGAACCTCCTGTAGTCTAACGGCTATCAATCCCAAATCCATTCTCAGGAGGCGGAGCATGACACGTTCGAGGCTCAGCAACTGGAAGTGGCTAGTCATTGGTCCCCTGGTGGCCGCGCTGGTATTGGCGGCCGCCTGCGGAGGTGACGAACCCGAAGAGCCCGCGGGGCTGACGGCCGAGGACGTGCGCTCCGTAGTGGAAGAGGCCGTCGGCGACCAGGTCTCGGCCGAGGACGTGCGCTCCGTAGTGGAGGAGGCCGTGGCGGAGCAGGTGACGGCCGAAGACATATCGATGATGGTGAACGACGCCGTCGCCGGAATCGACATCCCCGAGGGGGTGTCGGCCGACGAGGTCAGCAGCCTTGTGTCGGACGCGGTGGCCGAGATCGAGATCCCCGAGGGGGTCTCCGCCGCGGAGATCGACCAGATGGTCAAGCGAGCCACCGAGGAGGCCATCGCTGGAGCGGAGGCGGGGGTAACGGCCGAAGAGCTGGCTATGGCCATCGACGAGGCCGTGTCCGAGGCCGTGGCACTGGCCGTCGAGACCATCATACCCGTGGACTTGATCATGGACCTCGCGGTGACGCCGGTGGCTCAGCCCATCGCCCCCGAGGACGCGCTGCCCTTTGTGAAGGACGCCAAGTACGGCGGGACCCCTCCCTTCGCCATCACCGCCGACCCCGGATTCCTGGACCTCCACGCCGGCGCGAGCTACAACTCCAGCTTCACCGTGAGCATACCCAGGTTCAACCAGCTGGTGGAGTTCAACCCCGACAACTACAACCAGCTCATAGGAGAGCTGGCCACGGGATGGGACATAAGCTCCGACGGGAGGACTTACACCTTCTACATCCACCCCAACGCCAACTGGCACGACGGCCAGCCGGTCACCGCGGAGGACGTGGTGTTCAGCCTGGACAGGATAGTCGACCCAGACGCCATCAGGCCCCAGGCCGGCGCCGCCCTCAGGCCCTTCTACGAGCGCGGCACGGCCACGGCCCTGGACCCGAAGACGGTAGAGGTGCCCCTCTACTTCCCCTCGGCTGCCTTCCTGCCCTGGCTGGCCTTCCCGCTGGTCGCCATGTATCCCAAGCATGTCGTCGAAGGACTGTCCCAGGCCGACGCCAACTGCTGCTATGAGAACCTGGTGGGCTCCGGCCCATTCATCCTCAAGGACTTCGAGCGGGGCAACTTCATCAAGTGGGAGAAGAACCCCGACTACTTCAGGCCGGGCCAGCCCTTCCTGGACGGCATGGACCACTGGAAGATACTGGACCCGAACCGGGCCATTCTTGGTATGCAGACAGGCCAGCTCATAGCTTTCGCCAACTTCTTCCAGTCCGGCTCCACCATTGACGTGTTCCAGCAGCTCGAGGCGGACACCAACGGCCAGGTAAAGACCGTCGAGATCAAGAACGCCATAAACCGGGGGCTGATCATCAACTGGACCAAGCCTCCCCTGGACAACCCCAACGTCCGCAAGGCCATCATGCTGGCCCTAGACCGGGTGGAATACGTAAAGACCATCTGGAAGGGGTTCGGCCGCCAGGGCACATTCATACCCGGAGGGTCCTCTGTGGACCACGCCGAGCAGAACTGGCCCGGCTGGCGCTACGTGGACGCCGACGGCAACCTGCTGACGACGGACCCGGTACAGGTGGACGGCGCGCGGAAGCACCCCGACGACATAGCCGAGGCCCAGAGGCTGATGGAAGAAGCGGGCGCCATGGGCGCCAAGCTGGACATGCTGGTGTTCACCATTCCGGCCTACCAGTCCATCGGGCAGATCACCCAGCAACAGATGAAGAAGTACTTCGACTGGGACGTCACCGTAAGGGCGGTGGACCTGGCCGCGGCCATGGAGGAGTCCTTCGCCGGCAGGTTCGACCTGTATGCCGACGGCTCCCTGGTCCCCCTCGCCGACGCCTCTACGCTGCTTTCGCAGCACTACCAGGCGGGCGGCGGCAGGAACCCCCTGAACTGGTCCGACGAGAGGATAGACAAGCTGGGGGCCGAGGCCTTCAGGGCAACCACCAACGAAGACCGGAAAGCCAAGTACCTGGAGATAGAGCAGATATTCGTGGACGAGGGCCACGCCCAGTTCATCCCCGTCGGTTGGTTCCCCTACGTGGGGGGCGTGAACGTCAAGCTCCGGAACTTCAACCTGCCGATTCCCGGGGACGTCGGTTACTCTCCCATGATCGTCGCAGCCCAGGCCGAGCACTGGTGGATCGACGATGACGCCAACGGCTTCTGGCCCCTGGGACGCTAGGCAGCGTAAGGACCACAATCCGGCCGGCGTAGGCTGGCCCGGTAGAGCAACAAACGGAGCCGCCGCTCGGCCCGAGCCAAAGGAAGGCCGAGCGGCGGCTGATACACGAGGGCGGGGTCCCGGCGATAGACGGATCCTACTGGTGTAGCGATGAGAGCATACGTACTCAAGAGGCTCCTCCTCCTGCCGCCAACGGTGTTTGTCGTCACCGTCATAGTCTTCTTCATCATGTGGATCGTCCCGGGGGACGCGGCGATGATGATCCTGGCCGGGGCCCAGGGAGAGAGCGGCTTCAGCCAGGAGGCCGTGGACCAGCTCCGGGACCAGCTTGGCCTGTCCAGGCCCGTCTACGTGCAGTACGCCGACTGGATATGGCAGCTCTTGCAAGGCGACCTTGGGGTGTCCATTTACCACGGGTCGCCGATCATCGACGACCTGGGTAGCAGGTTCCTCGTCACCCTGCAGCTTGCCATTATGGCCATCCTTATCTCAGCGTTGGTGGCCATCCCGGTGGGAGTTCTCTCAGCGGTGAAGCAGGACACCCGCCTGGACTATCTCGTCAGGTTGTTCACCATAGCGGGCATAGCCCTGCCCAGCTTCTGGGTGGGCATACTGGTTCTCGCCGCCCTGGCCTACTGGATCGACTGGCTCCCTCCCCTGGGGTTTGCGGTCCCCTGGGAAGAGCCCTTCAGGAACCTCCAGCAGATGATATTCCCGGCAATGGTCCTGGCTTACGCGGAGCTTGCCTTTACCGCCAGAATAACCCGCTCCACCATGCTGGAGGTAATGCGAGAGGACTACATGAGGACGGCTAGGTCCAAGGGCCTGTCGGAGCTGAAGGTAATAGCACGCCACGCCCTCAGGAATGCCCTGCTGCCCGTCTTCACAATTTCAGGGTGGCAGTTCGCCCGTCTCATGGGCGGTGTGGTTGTCATCGAGACCATTTTCGTGCTTCCCGGAATCGGTGACCTCCTGATAACTTCCGTACAGTTCAGGGACTACCCGGCAATCCAGGCGGTGATGGTGACGGTATCCGCCCTGATTCTGAGTCTCAACCTGATCATCGACCTGCTTTACGGGTGGCTGGACCCCCGCATCCGGTACGGGTAGACGAGACCCTCTACTCAGATGGCGATATTTCGTCGAACAGGCATAGCCCGAGACGCCTCGCCTGAGGTCGCTCAGGCCGCGCGGTACCTGACGTCGCCGATAGACTCCGTCGTCAGGTTCGCCAAGCGAAAGCCCCTGGGGGCCCTGGGGGCCGGCTGGATGGTCGCCCTGATACTCATCGCCATCCTGGCACCCGTCATCTCGCCCTTTGGACCCTACGAGCTGCACGTCGACGACGTGGAGCATCCCCCGTCCATGACCTATCCCCTGGGCACGGACAACCTGGGCCAGGACGTGCTGAGCAGGATCTTCTTCGGGGCCCGCATCTCCCTATACGTGGGCATCCTCAGCGTGTTGATAGGCGTCACGGGCGGTTTTCTCCTGGGCATCGCCCTCGCCTACGCGGGCGGACCCGTGGACCTGGTCTTGCAGCGAATAATCGACGCCATGATCTCCTTCCCCAGCATCATCATGGCCCTGGCCATAATGGCCGTGCTGGGGGCCTCGGTGAACAACGTCATCATGGCCGTGGTCTTCATCCTGATACCACCCACGGTGCGCACCGTCCGCTCCCAGGTGCTGAGCCTGAAGGAGATGGACTACATCATGGCGGCCAAGGCCCTGGGCTGCTCCCCTATGCGCACGATCCTTCGCCACATCGTGCCCAACTGCTTCGCCATCTACATTATCCTGGCCACGATCACTCTGGGCTTTGCCATCATAGTGGAGGCGTCCCTGAGCTTCCTGGGGGTGGGCGTGCCGCCGGGCACAGCGACCTGGGGAGGGATGCTGACCAGGGCGACCCAGGAGCACGTGAAGACGGCGCCGTGGGTGGCGGTATTTCCCGGCCTGGCCATAGCCTCGGTGGTGTTCGCGGTCAACTGGCTGGGCGACGCCCTCCGAGATATCCTGGACCCCAGGCTGCGGGGAGCCAACTAACGACCGCACCTTCCGGGGCACCGGGCATCCCGGGTCGAGGCCAGGGCCACGGCAACCCGCACTCCTCCCCATGCCGCCATGCGTTCGGGAACAGGCTCGCGCTTGTGCGGGGACGACTCAGGCCGGAGGACCGGCCCGAGTTGGCGGCAAGCCGGGCGATTTGTCAGCCGCGCTTCTTGAACACGGCTACCAGGGCGAATATCCCCGTGGCCACCAGGGCCATGGCAGGGCCCGAGGGCAGGTCGACATGGAAGGACAGGTACAGGCCGGCTATCGCCGAGAGAGCCCCGATGAGGGCCCCGAGGATCATGACTCCGGCGAACCGCCGCGCCAGGAGGTACCCGGTGGCCGCGGGGGTGATCAGCATAGCCATCACCAGGACGATTCCCGCGGCCTGGATACCTATGACGATGACCAGGGCCAGAAGCGCGAGAAGGGCGTACTCGGTGACGCTTGTCTTGATGCCGATGACCGCCGCACCCACGGGGTCGAAGGTCGTGAACACGAACTGCCGGTGGAAGGCGTATAGGCCGGCTATCACCAGGGCCGCCAGGCCCGCGGAGACGTAGACGTCCGTGCGCGTGACTCCCAGCACCTGACCGAGGAGCAGGTCCTCGATGTCGACGCCCACGTTGGCCGCGCTGGAGAGCATGACCAGGCCCAGGGCGAACATGCCGGCGAATACGATGCCGATGGAGGTGTCCTCGCTGATGCCCGTCCGCCTGCTGACGAGTCCCATGAGCAGGGCGATGGCGATTCCCGCGGGGAGGGCCGCCAGGAAGGGACTGACCCCCAGCAGGAACGCCACCACCATCCCGGGCAGCACCGAGTGGGCGAGGGCGTCCCCCATGAACGCCCGTCCCCGGGTGATGACGTAGGCGCCCAGGACCGGGCACATCACGCCGACTAGGACGGAGACGATAAGCGCCCGCACCATGAAGCTGTATTGAAACGGCCCGACTATGTAGTCAACCAAAAAAGCTTCCTACGGGTGGTCGTGACGATGGGCGAAATGCTCCGGGGCGAATTCGATTCCATGGGAGCCGTAGAGCTCCTCGAGCACCTCGGGCGTGAACGCCTGGCTGGGAGGACCATAGGCGCACACGTGGTGGTTGATGCACAGGATCCGGTCGAAGCGCTGGGCCAGGTTGGTAAGGTCGTGGGTCGCCAGGAGAACGATCCGTCCCTCGTCTCGCAGGGACTGGAGCACCCCGACGATGTCCTCCTGGGCGCCCACGTCGACGCCGCTGAACGCCTCGTCCAACATGAGGATGCTGGCCTCCTGGGCCAGGGCCCGGGCTATGAAGACCCTCTGCCGCTGGCCGCCGGACAGCTCCGTTACCATGTCGGAGCGGTGCTCCCACATGTCGACCCGCTCCAGGCATGAGCGGACCGCCTCTCTGTCCCGCCTGCCAGGCTGCCTGAACCACCCTATCTTGCCACTTCGGCCCATCATGACCACGTCATGCACGGTGGCCGGGAAGACCCAGTTGATGCTGTCCCGCTGGGGAACGTAGGCCAGAGCGCCCTTTCGGGCGGCGGCGCCGTGCAGGTCCACCGTGCCCTTGACGACGGGCAGTACCCCCGCGACGGCGTCGAACAGCGTGCTCTTGCCCGCGCCGTTGGGGCCCAGCACACCCATGAGGACCCCCGGACCGACATCGAAGGTGACGTCACTCAACGCAGTGTGGCCGCCGCGTACGACGGTTACGTCCTTAACGCTTATACCCGGTCCGGAATCCATCTCCATCGACTCCTTACGGGCCCGCGCCGGTGGAGCGAAGGGTCACCCTGTCGCCCCGGGGCGGTCGTAGTCCGTCTGCCTCAGCCCTCCCCAGCGTCGGCGCCTTCCGACGCCGGGGAGGACGCCGCTGTCACTTCAGGGCCTCGACTATGCGCTCGACGTTGGTGCGCACCATCTCAATGTAGGTCCCCGCTCCGCTGTCCTCGTCGCCCAGGGATCCCGAGAAGAGGCGGACCAGCTTGGCGCCAGACTCGGTCGCCACGGTTTGGGCCAGACGCTCGCTCACCGTAGTCTCTCCGAATACGGCCGTAGCACCGGACTCTTCTATTTCGTGTATTAGCTCCGTCAGGTCCTCAGCTGAAGGTTCCACCTCAGTGGTAGTGCCAAGAATGACGCCCACGATCTCGAAATTGTACAGGGTTGCAAAGTATCCGAGGCTATCGTGAGACGTAACCAGCAGCCTGCGCGTCTCGGGCACCGCGGCTACCTGCTCCCCCGTCCACTCGTGGAGGTCGTCCAGCAGGGCTCCGTACGCCGAGGCGTTGGCGCGATAAGCGTCCGCCCGATCCGGGTCGAGGGCGGAAAGGCGCGCGGCTATGTCATCGACCGCAACCTTCACTCGGATAGGATCGAACCAGAAGTGCGGATCCAGCGGGCCGTGGCCGTGCTCCTCCGCGTGAACCTCGCCTTCCCCGCCGCCTACGCCCACAAAGGCGAGCCGGCCCGGGTTTCCGCCGATGGGCCACTCCTTCTCTATTTCGCCCTCTGCCAGGTGGAACTCGGCGATGCGCCCGCCGGCCCTGTCGGACAGGTAGAGCACTTCGCCGACTACGATGAAGTACGGCGACGTGTCGCTATCGAACGGATCCATGAGCTGTATCGTCTCTTCGACCTCGCCCGAGGCCGGGCTGATGACGTTGATCATTCCGTCCGCCGTAAGGGCAAAGAACTCCTCGCCGTGCGCATCGAACGCGGCGCCGTAGACGCGCTTGTCGGGCTCGGACGGCAGTACGCGGGTAATCGAGCCGCCCTCGGCGTCTATCATCCACAGGCCGTCGTACACGGACGCGCCCTCGTGCCGGTAGCTGGCCGAGCCGAAGAAGTTCACTGCGTCCTCGTGACCCCAGACGCTCCCGATGCGGCCCGCCTCGCTCATGCCGGCCGGGTTGTCGATGAACACGTGCTCGTACTCGCCGTCATGGCCCTCGATGAAGAGGACGCCGCCGACGCAGCCCATCAGCACGCCGTCGTGGTTTGCGGCCTCCCCGTGCATTCCCGGGCACGAGCGGTTGCTGGCATCGTACACGACCTCGCCGTCCACCGTCCATACCTCGGCGCCGAGCGGCAGGCTGCTCTGGGCCGTAGCGGGATAGTCCGGGTTGTTGGACGTCACCACGAAGAAGTCTTCGCCCAGGGGCACGACCGCGCCGTGCTGCAGTCCGGCATCCAGCCAGATAGGCTCGTATTCGTCGCGCTCCTCTTCGAGGTCGTGCTCTTCGAATAGCGCCGCGCGGCCGCTGCCGTCGTGATATATCGCGGTCCAGCCGCTGTGGACGCTCGTGTGAATAGGCCTCTCGTCCGAGGTGCCCACAGAGAGGAACGAAACCGGCCCCGTTACGAGGTCCATGTGCCCCTCGTGGGGTTCGAGGTAGACGCCGCCGTCGATTATGTGCACCCGGTCGTCATCGTCTTCCGGGCCCCGCGCGAGGGCGAATGCGAAGCGGCCACTGGGGCTGGAGTAGGGCGTGGCGCCGGGAGCCGCCACCTGCAGGCTGTTCTCGCTCAGGAGCTCGGTCGTGAGGTCGAGCACCGAAAGGGAGGCCTGGTCGCGGTCCGCTATCAGCAGGCGGCCGGTGAGCGCGCCATCCTCTTCCTCCTCCATCCCATGCCCATGTCCGCCGGGCTCTTCGAACTCGATGGGGTCTATAGTGTTTCCGAGCGCAACTATGCGCGATTCGTCCGCGCTCGCATTTCGGATGAGATCGTGTAGCCACGACTCTTCCAGTCCCAGTCCAACGGTAAGTACAAGGTCAGCGTCGGCGATTCTGGCAACATCCTGGGCGCCCGGTTGGAATCCGTGAGGGTCGGCGCCGGTAGGCACCAGACTGAAGACATCCACGTGGTCGCCACCGATGTTCTCTACCCAGTCCGCTACGATGCTCGTCGTGGTTACCACCCTGATGGGGGGAGCCATGGACGCCGGGGCAGTCGGCTCCGGCATCGACTCGGCCGTGGAGGTCGGTCCCGGCATCGACTCGGACACCGTAGTCGGCTCCGGCATCGACTCAGACGGGGTGGTCGGTTCCGGCATGGACTCAGAGACGGTGGTGGTGGCTGTGGGGCTTGCAGGTGTGGCCGCGTCACCGTCACCCTCGTCCGAGCACGCGGCCAGGGCGAAGAGCAGGGTGAGGGTCAGAACGGCGATCATTGCCAGACCGTATGGAAATTTTCTGGTATTCAGTCTCATTATTGCGTCAGCTCCTCCCGCGATTATGTTGGTTGGCTATCGTAAACCCCGTGGCTCATCTGCTGGATTCGATATTGAGTCTCACTATAAGCCGCCGAAGGGTTCGGTACTGGGTTGGGTGGTCTTTCAGCTCTCCTGGTCCTCGATGCACCGGGCGCAGGTGACGTATATCTCGATGCGGTGGCCGACGATGTCGCCCGGGATGTCCTCGCCGATGGCCCTCATCAGGCGCTCGATGGTCGTGGCGCGGAACTCTCCAACGTCCCCGCAGCCGACGCAGACCGTGTGATGATGGTGCTCGACCCGGGACAGGCTGTACCTCGGGGCCCCATCCATGAGGTTCAGCTTGCATATGACACCGGACTGGAGGAGGAGCTTGATGGTCCGGAAGATGGTGGCCCTGCCAACGGTCGGCAGCTCTCTGCCGATCTCGTCGGCGGTAAAGCCCTCCTCTTTCCCCTCCAGGGCCTCTATGATGGCGCGCCGGGGGGCGGTGGACCGGTATCCTCCGTCCTCCAGGACGGCCATTATGTCGCGCCGAGGATTGAGTACGGGTGCCATGATACTGCGTATCACACTCGCCAAGCATTAAGCCCGCGTTGAATGGGGCGACGCTAGGCTAGCAGGAATGGCATCACTTGTCAACTTTCGAGTGCGATTCGGTCCGGGGGATGGCGTGCTCGATGGTCCATCCTTTCCAAGCCCGCCGGGAGGGCGAGGCCCATGCCCCCGATGATGGGTCCCCGCCGTGGAACAGGGCCCTGGAAGGTGCTACAATCAGGGTGCCATGGAGCCCTCCGCCACGCCCAAGAGCCGCGCCGCGACCCGCTCCAGGAAGAGGGACCTGACGGCGCCCCCGCGGAACGGCCTGAAGCCTGCCGAGGTCCTGGCGGCCCTGTCCCAGCAGTACGCGCCCTTCCCCCAGCGGGCCAGGTACGACCCGGCGTCGGAGATCGTGTTCACCATCCTCTCCCAGCACACGTCGGACAGCAACTCAGAGCGCGCCTTCCACCGCCTCATCGACGCTTTCGGGTCCCTGGAGGCCGTGGCCAAGGGAGACGTCGACCTGATAGCCCAGAGCATCAACGTTGGCGGGCTGGCCAGGATAAAGGCGCCCCGTATCAAGCAAGTGCTGAACCTGATCCTGGAAAGAGTGGGCTCCCTGGACCTCTACTTCCTCAGGGAGATGCCCCTGGAGGAGGCGAAGGCCTGGCTCCGGGCGCTGCCGGGCATCGGGCCCAAGTCGGCGGGGGTGATCCTGTGCTTCGCCCTGGAGATGCCCGCCATGGCGGTGGACACCCACATCTACAGGGTCGCCAAGAGGACGGGCCTGGTCGGTCAGAAGACCAGCTACGAAAAGGCCCATGACATCCTGGAACGGGCCGTGCAGCCCGAGGAGATATACTCCTTCCACATGTCCCTTATCACCCATGGCCGGCGCGTTTGCAAAGCGCCCAGGCCTCTCTGCGGCCTGTGTGTACTGGGCGAGAATTGCCCGTCGAAGCACCTGGGCAACGCCAAGGCCAAGGCCCGCGCCGCGAAAAAGAGAAAGTCGAAGACGGGCTAGGCCCCGAGGTGGCACCAGCGATGAGAGTCGGGATAATAAACGTCACGGGGTACGCGGGGGCGGAGTTGGCCCGCATCCTGTACCACCACCCCGAGGTGGAGATAGCGTCGGTGACGGGGCGAAGCGCGGCCGGCAAGAGGCTGCCCGAGGCTGTGCCCCACCTGTGGAGGCTGGACCTCCCGGTCACCAGCCAGGTGGAGGAGCCGGTGGACCTCGTCTTCTCCAGCCTGCCCAGCGGCGCCAGCGCCGAAGCACTGGCGCCCCTGGTGGAGAGGGGAGTGCGGGCGGTGGACATCGCGGCGGACTTCCGCCTGCACGACCCCGAGGGGTTCAGGGCGGCCTACAAGATGGACCACCCGGCCCCTCACCTGCTGGAGAGGGCAGTCTACGGTTTGCCCGAGGTGCACCGCAAGGCCATCGCCGGGGCCGACGTGGTGGCGAACCCGGGCTGCTACCCGGAGGCGGCGCTCCTGGCCCTGGTCCCTGCGGTGAAGGCGGGGCTGGTGGAGAATGACGTGGTCGTCGACGCCAAGTCGGGCGTGTCGGGGGCCGGCAGGGGCAGCATCACGTCCAACCCGATGTACCACTTCGCCGAATCCAACGAGAACGTTCTCGCCTACGGTCTGGAGGGTCATGGCCACCGTCCGGAGATCGCCCAGGAGCTGGCGGAGCTCGGGGGGCAGGACGTCCGTGTGACATTCGTGCCGCACCTGATCCCCATGACCAGGGGGATCCTGGCCACCTGCTACGCGGGGTTGAAGGACGGGTCCACCAGCAGGGAGAGGGTGAGGGACGTGTACCGGGAGTACTACGAGGGCGAGCCCTTCGTGCGAGTGGTGGACACGCCGCCCAGGACGAAGGAGACGACCGGGTCGAACGTCTGCCTGGTCCACCCCACCGTGGACCCGCAAACGGGCAAGCTCATCGTGGTGAGCTGCCTGGACAACCTGGTGAAGGGGGCGGCGGGCCAGGCCGTGCAGAACATGAACCTGATGGCCGGCTTCCCGGAGACCACCGCGCTGGAGAGTCCAGCTGTATACCCCTGAGCCGGGGACAGGCAACTGCCATGCCCAACTGCGGTGACCGCACCGCAGCCAGCAAGACCGGGCATCCGGGAGGCGGTTTGCGCCAGCCATCGGTGCTTGTCATAGAAGACGAGGAGACCCTGCGAGAGGCCCTGAAGTACAATCTCTCCAACCAGGGCTACGAGGTATTCGTGACCCCGGAGGGCAACGAGGGCCTGGCCCTTGCCCGGGAGCTGAAACCGGACCTGGTCATACTGGACGTGATGCTCCCAGGTTTGGACGGCTTTCAGATATGCCGCGTCCTCCGCCAGGAGAGCAGCGTACCCATACTGATGCTCACGGCCAAGGCCGAGGAGATCGACCGGGTGCTGGGGCTGGAGCTGGGGGCCGACGACTACGTGGTCAAGCCCTTCAGCATGCGGGAGCTGCTGGCCAGGGTCCGGGGGATGTTGAGGCGGTCCAAGCGCCCGGCTGAGCAGCCCGCCCGAGAGATCATCGCCTCTGGAGACCTGGAGCTGGACCCCAACTCCCACACCGTGCGCCGGGCGGGCGTCCCCCTGGGCCTGAAGCCCCGGGAGTACGCCCTTCTGTCGTTGATGATGACCAACAGCGGCAAGGCATACACCCGCCACGAGATCCTCGACCGCGTGTGGGGGCAGGACTACATCGGCGACACACGCACCGTCGACGTCCACATCCGATGGCTTCGGGAGAAGATAGAGCCCGACCCGGGCAACCCGGAGAGGCTGATCACCATCCGGGGAGTGGGCTACCGTTTCCAGGGATGAGGCTGCCGCGTTCTCTGCAATGGCGCATCGCGCTGGCCTACACCGCCCTCATCGTAGTGTCCATGGCGGCGGCCAGCACCTACATCTTCGTGTTCGTCCGCGGCACCTACATGTCCGACCTCGAGCTGCGCCTGGAGCACGAGGTGGGCCTGCTGGGCCAGACCGCCGAGCGGTACTTCCGGGGGTGGATATCCCTGGACCAACTACGTCTTGAGAGCGAGAGAGTGGGCGCCGTCATCGACGCCAGGGTCACCGTCATCGAGGCCGACGGCGCGGTGCTTGCGGACACCTGGGAAGACCCGGCGCTGATGGAGAACGACGGCCGGCGGCCCGAGGTCCGGGAGGCCCTGGCCACCGGGATCGGCAGAAGCACCAGGTTCACACCCACGGTGGGTCAGGAGGTCCTGTACACGGCCGCGCCGGTCTACGTGGAGGGCGTCCTGGCCGGAGTGGCCAGGGTCGCCGTGCCCACGTCCCAGGTCCGGTCCAACCTGAACGGCATCATAGCCGCGGTGGCCCTGTCTGGTCTGGTGGTGACCCTTCTTTCCGTGGCGCTGGGGTATTTCGTGGCCCGCCGGACCGCCCGCTCCGTCAGGTCTGTCACCGAGGGCGCCCGGCGGCTGGCCCAGGGAGACCTGGAGCAACGGGTCCACGCCCGCTCCAGCGACGAGACCCGGGAGCTGGCGGACACGTTCAACAGCATGGCCGCCACCCTGAAGACCACCTTCCAGGAGCTGGCGACGGAGCGCAACCGCCTCTCCGCCATCCTGGAGACCATGGCAGACGGCGTGGTCATGATCGGCCCCAACAGCGAGGTGGTGCTCATGAACCAGGTGGCCCAGGACCTGCTGGACGCCGGGACCTCGGACCCCGTGGGCAGGCGCTACGTGGAGCTGGTCCGGGACTACGACCTGCTGTCTTTGGTTTCCCGCGTCCTGCAGACCGGTGAGCCGGGGTTCGAAGAGGTGACCCACTCTTCGGGCAAGCTCCTGAGCGCGGTGGCCGTCCCCCTGGTGGAGGCCCGGTCGGCGGCCGGAGTACTGCTCACCCTCCACGACCTGACCCGCGTGCGCCAGCTCGACACCACCCGCCGGGAGTTCGTCAGCAACGTGTCCCACGAGCTGCGAAGCCCCCTGGCGTCGATCAAGGCCGCGGTGGAGACCCTGGAGGACGGGGCCATATCCAGGGGCGACGTTGCCCGGGACTTCCTTGGGCGCATACACGGCGACGTGGACCGGATGATAAACATGGCCGGCGACCTGCTGGACCTCTCCCGGCTGGAGAGCGGCCAGGCGTCCCTTCACCTCTACCCCATAGACCTGCGCCCCCTGATGGAGGACATCAAGGACCGGTTCGAGGACCGGGCACTGGCGGGCCGGGTGGCGGTCCGTGTAGGCGGCGACGAAGACCTGCCGCTGGCCGTCGGCGACGAGGAGAAGCTGGGCCAGGTGCTGGTCAACCTGGTGGACAACGCCCTCAAGTTCACCCGCGAGGGAGGGACCGTGACGCTGTCGGCCAAGGGCCGGGAGAAGGACGTGGAGGTGCAGGTCCAAGACACCGGCATCGGCATCGGCCGGGAAGACCTGCCCCACGTGTTCGAACGCTTCTACAAGGTGGACCGCTCCCGACGGGACCCCGGCACGGGGCTGGGCCTGGCCATCGTCAAGCACATCGTCCAGCTCCACGGGGGCGACGTGAGCGCGATCAGCGAGCCCGGGGTCGGCAGCACCTTCGTGTTTAGCCTGCCCAAGGCGTGACAGCCCCCCGGCCATGACCGGGCCGGCGGCGGCTTAGCCTGTCGCCCTTTGCCGGTCGCCAGCGAAGCTGCTAGAATCGGAAACTATCGAGTAAGGGAGCCGCCTAGTATCGGATTAAGGAGGCGCCGCCGCTATGGACTGGGGAATGGCCAACCGCATGTCTCAGCTAATACAGCCCGACGGCCGTTGCATGTTCCTGCCGGTGGACCACGGCTACTTCCAGGGACCCACCAGGAAGCTGGAGCAGCCCGGCAAGACCATCGAGCCGTTGCTGCCCTACGCCGACGCCGTGTTCCTCACCCGGGGCGTGCTCAGGTCGGCGGTGGACCCAGCCGGGGCCAGGCCCGTCATCCTGCGCGTTTCGGGAGGCACCAGCATGGTGGGCAAGGACCTTGCGGCCGAGGGGGTGACCACGTCCATGGAGGAGGCAATACGGCTCAACGCGGCGGCGGTGGGCATCTCCATATTCGTGGGCAGCGACTACGAGCGGGACTCCCTGCTCAACCTGGCGAAGCTGGTCAACGAGGGCGAGAAGTACGGGATCCCCGTGATGGCCGTCACCGCCGTCGGCAGGGAGCTGGAGGCCAGGGACTCACGTTACCTGGCCCTCTGCTGCCGCATTGCCGCGGAGCTGGGCGCCCGGGTGGTCAAGACCTACTGGTGCGCGGAGGGGTTCGACAAGGTGGTGGACGGCTGTCCCGTGCCGGTGGTGATGGCGGGCGGGCCGCGGGTGGACTCGGAGCGCGAGGTGTTCGAGTTCGTCCACGACGGCATCGAGACTGGCTCCATCGGAGTAAACCTGGGGCGCAACATCTGGCAGCACGACTCTCCCGTTGCAATGATGCGAGCCATCCGGCACATCGTCCACGAAAACGGGACCGCGGCCAGCGCCTACGACCTGTTCCAGACCGTCCAGGCCGAGGCGTCCGGGTAGAGCCGAGGGGCCGACGGGGCCCGGTCGCCTCCCCTCGAGAGGCCGTCCCCTGCCGCAACTCCGTAGGCGGCATATCGTCGCTGCTATTTACCCTCTCCGCCGGGTTGGGCTATAATACGCGTAATATCAAGTGTCCAGGGCCCATGGCCCGTAAAGGAGAACGCCATGAAGCTGGGGAGTACCAGGATCGACGCAGGTGACCTGAAGTTCGCGATGGAATACCGGGACCTCATGCATGACCAGGGCGTGTGCCTTCAGGTGGGCACGGAGATAGACGGCAGGGATGTCGAGATTCTCCGGTTCGACTGCTTCGACCACGACCCGCATTACCACTACGGGCCGGAGAAAAACAACGAACGGCTCCACCTGGACACCACCACGGCGGGCAACCCCATCGGATGGACCCTCGACCAGCTCAGAAACCACCTGCCCCAGATGATCCGCCGGGCCGGTTACGACGCCCTGGCCGACAGGCTGCACGACTACCGGCAGGCAAGCCTGGTGGCCAACAAGCTGAACGAGGTGGAGGAGACCGCCCGGGAGATGTCCATGGCCCAACGGGCCATCGTCATCCACAACCGGGGCGACGAGGTGTACGAGGTCGGCAACATAAAGTTCGGACTGGAGTTCCGGGAGCTCAAGGCCGACCGCGGCCTGGCTATCCACGTCCTGAGCGACGTGGCCGGACAGGAGATAGAGATCCTCGCCTTCGACTGCTTCGAGAACAACCCCCACTACCACTACGGCACCAGGAACAAGAACATACGCCTGTACTGGGACACGACCACCGTACCGGACACCCTGGACTGGACCATGGGGCAGTTCAAGTCAGGCAAGCTGCCCGCCATGATCGAGCGGGCGGGCTATCCCGCCATAGTCGCCGAGATGGACAACAACCTGATCATATCCACGGTGTCCAAGGAGATAGCACCGCGGGCCATGGAGATCAGGGCGGCCCACACCAGATAGGCGGCAGGCACACCAGCCACCGAGGAAGGCGGACGGCACGCGCCGGTCCGCCTTCTCTTTGCCTTTCAGACGGTCCCCGCGTGCGGTATACTTAGCCAGTGCCCCCATCGTCTAGTCAGGTCTAGGACGCCACCCTTTCAAGGTGGAGATCAGGGGATCGAAGCCCCTTGGGGGCACCAAACTGTCTCTTTAACAGGGGGATGCCGGGCAACAGGGACGGCGGCAGCATGACGCCAGGCACCGGGCTGGCGATTTCAGCGGTGCACAGGGCGGAACGGGAAGAGTATGAACACACCGGCTGACAAGGTGAAGGAGGAGAACATCTGGAAGGACGGGGCCCGTTGCGCCGTGATGATGACCTTCGACCTGGACGGCGAGAGCTCGTGGATCAACCGCGACCCCGCCCTGGCCGACCGGCCCCTGCACATGTCCATGGCAGCCTACGGGCCCAAGGCCGGCGCCCCGCGCATCCTCGACCTGCTGGACCGCTACGACATCAAGACCTGCTTCTTCATCCCCGGCTGGATAGTCGAGCACTATCCCGACCTTTGCACCGACATCGTGCGCCGGGGTCACGAGGTGGGCCATCACGGCTACCTCCACGAGAAGCCCTTCGACATGTCCGGGCCCGAGGAGGAGGAGGCGCTGCTGGTCAAGAGCCTGGAGATCTTCCAGCGGGTCCTCGGAGTGCGGCCCGTAGGGGCCCGGGCGCCCTCGGCCGACCCCAGCAAGGTCACCATGGATCTCTACAAGAAGCACGGCTTCCTCTATCACACCAACGCCCTGGACACCGACCTGCCGTACCTCCACGAAACGAGCCACGGGCCGCTGGTGGAGTTTCCCACTGCCTGGTGCAACAACGACGCCCCTTTCTTTCTGTTCAGCTCTGTGCCACGGGTCGGCAACGGGATCAGAAGCCACCAGGACGTGTCGGAGATCTGGGAGGAGGAGTTCGAGGGCTTGTACGAAGAGGGCAGCTTCTTCAACTGGCTGGGCCATCCCCAGGTGATCGGACGGCCGTCACGGACCAGGATGCTGGAGAGGCTCATCCAGAGGATTCTCGACAAAGGGGACGTGTGGTGGCCGAAGCCGGTGGAACTGGCCCAGTTCTGGCTGTCCCGGAGCTCGTCGTAGCACTGCACCGACGTCCCGGACACGACACAGAACAGGGGCCTGACACATGAAGATAACCGACGTCACCAGCGAGGTGTTCCAGTGGGAGCGGCCGGGCATCTGGAACGGGGGCCACTTCTACGGCCCCGGGCGGCTGCACAAGGTCACCGTACACACGGACGAAGGCGTCACCGGGTACGGCTGGAACGGCGGAACGGCCGCCGAGCGGCCCATGGACCTGCTCCCGGGCTACGTCGACTACTTTCGACCCCTGCTGAAGGGCCGCGACCCGATGGATACTCGCTCCATCGCCGTGGACCTGGGCGAGAAGATCATCAAGATTCTCGGCCCTGCGGGTCTCAACACCCACGTGCTGGCCGCCATAAACATCGCCTGCTGGGACATCAAGGGCAAGGTGCTGGGGAGGTCCATCCACAGCATGCTGGGAGGGGCCCAGGACCGCATCCGGACCTACATCGCGGGCGGCTACTACGCCGAGGGCAAGGGCCTGGAGGAGCTGGCCGAGGAGGTCAGGTTCAACGTCGAGGAGATGCACGCCTCGGCGGTGAAGATCAAGATAGGCGACCCGACCGTAGGCGTGGCGGGAGACATGCGAAGGGTGGAGGCCGCCCGGGAGGCCGTGGGGGACGGCGTCACCCTGATGGTCGACGCCAACTGCGCCCTGGACCTGAAGACTTCCCTGGAGTTTGCCGCCCTGCTACCCGACTACGACGTGTACTGGTTCGAGGAGCCCATGCCCATACACGACTACGAGGAGCACGGCCGGCTTGCCCGGGCCTCCGCGGTGAAGATCGCCACCGGGGAGAACGGGTACCACCTGGCCCACTTCAAGACGCTGCTGGCCCACGGGGGAGCCTCCATCCTGAACGTGGACGCCACCATCTGCCCGGGGTACGACGTGGCGAAGGACGTTGCGGACCTGGCGGCGGAGCACGGCGTGTCCATCGCGCCCCACGGCTGCCAGGAGCTCCAGCTCCCCCTGGCGGCGGGTGTCCCTCACGGCGAGTTCCTGGAGTACTACCCGGTAGCCGTCGACCCCCTCCGGTCCGAGATGTTCCAGCCCATCCTGAAGCCCGACAGCGACGGCTTCGTCACCGTGCCGGACAGGCCCGGCATAGGGTTCGAGCTGAACATGGACCTCCTGAACAGATACCGCGTGGAGTGACGGTCCGCCGTCAACGATGGCCTTTGCGTAACTCCGTGTGTGGGCCAATCGCCAGAGTCGGCTCGATGCGCGCGTGCCTACGCCAGGGACTTTGTGTACCCGCTTTCGCTGCTATGACGGTCATGACCGCGGCTCACGACGGATAGGCAGGGAGCGCACTATTCTGGTGGAGCGGAGCTAGGCATGCCCCAAGGGCCGGGACTCGTCATCTTCGACTGCGACGGCACCCTGGTGGACACGGAACCGATAGACAGCGAGGTCATCTCCATCCTGCTGAAGGAGCTGGGCTTGGACATCGAGCCCGAGGAGGTCGGCAGAAGGACCATAGGCCTGTCCGACCCCGAGATTTGGGCCGAGTTCGAGCCGCAGATCGGCCGTCCCATACCCGCCGACGTCGTGGCGCGCCACGAGGCGATGATAAACGAGAGGTTCGAGCGGCGCCTGCTCCCCGTCCCAGGCGTGGTCTACGCCGTCCAAAGGCTGGTGAGCGCGGGGGCCCCGGTGTGCGTGGCCTCCAACGGCTACCTGAAGAAGATGGAGGTCACCCTCGGACTCACGGGTCTTTCCTCATACTTCGGTGAGCACGTATTCAGCAAGACCCAGGTGCCAGTGGGGAAGCCCGCGCCGGACCTATTTCTCTACGCCGCCCAACGCATGGGCACTCCCCCGGCCGGATGCGTAGTGATCGAGGACAGCCGTCCCGGCGTGCAGGCGGCGGTGGCCGCGGGCATGGACGTGCTCGGCTACTGCCCCCGGGGAGACGTGTGGGGCCTGGGCAAGCTGGGGACCAGGACCTTCGACGACATGCACCGGCTGCCATGCCTCCTTGGGTTATGAGCCGCCCGAGGGGGGTTATGAGCCGCCCGAGGGGGGTTATGAGCCGCCCGAGGGGGGTTGTGAGCCGCCCGAGGGGGGTTGTGAGCCGCCCGAGGGGGGTTGTGAGCCGCCCGAGGGGGGTTGTGAGCCGCCTGAGGGCGCGACCGCCGGCCTGACCGCCGACCGGCGGGACTCTACTGCAGGTGCTCCAACATGGCGAGGGGCGTGGTGGCCAGGAGGCCCGCGTCCACGGGCAGCACCACGCCGCTGATCCACCGGGCCTCGTCGCTGGCCAGGAACAGGGCAGCCCAAGCCACGTCCCAGGCAGTGCCTTCGGTGCCCAGTGGGCCCGCCCTGCGCCGTTGGTCCCGCCGCTCCTCGCTCATCGACCCTGCCACCATGGGAGTGTAGATGTGCCCGGGCGCTATGCAGTTGACGCGGATGTTGTCCCTACCGTGGGTAACGGCCATGGTCTTTGTCAGCGCGATTACGCCGCCCTTGGAGGCGGAGTAGGCCACGCTGGAACCCCTGCTCCCTGCCCGCAGCCCGGCGATGGAGGAGACGTTGATCACGGACCCCCCGCCGCCCCGGGCCATCTCCGGCACGGCGAACTTGCTGGTGAGCACCATGCTCTTGAGATTGACGTCGACCACCCTGTCCCAGACCTCTTCCCCAACCTCCACCACATCGCCAGGGCCCAGGATGCCCACGTTGTTGAGCAGCACGTGGACTCCCCCGTACCGCTCCACCGCAGCCCGCACCATGCCCCGGCAGTCCGAGGCGCTGGAGACGTCGGCTTGGAACACCGACGCCTCTCCCCCCTCCTCCCGTATGGTCTCCAGGGTCCCCTCCGCGCGGCGGGCTTCCAGGTCCACGAGCAACACCCTTGCGCCCTCCCGGGCGAAGAGCACCGAGGCCGCCTTGCCGGTGCCCACCCCAGGGCCTCCGGACCCGGCCCCCGTTACGATGGCGACCTTGCCCTGCAACCTGGGCTGTCTCTCTTCCATGGCTATCTCCCTCGCGATGGGCTGTCCATCATTGGTGGCCACGCGGGCCGATCTGGGGACATTATAGCCCACGGGCGGGCGTCCGTACCAAAGGCCGGGTTGCGGGCGCAGGGCCGATTGACACCCTACCCGCGGTGTGGGTACCATCGCTGAGTCGCGGGCGTGGTCGCCGGCGGCCAGTCCAAGAAAGGCGAGGGGTGAGAGATGGACGTACGAGGGGCCATAGCCCGCATACTGAAGATCGAGGGCGTGGAGTGGGTCTCCTGCTTCCCCTCCAACGAGCTCATCGAGGCCGCTGCCAAAGAGGGCATCCGTCCCATCATGTTCCGGCACGAGCGGGGCGCGGTCATGGCCGCCGACGGATACAGTCGCCAGAAGGACCGGAAGGGGTTCGGCGTCGTGATCACCCAGGGAGGTCCCGGCTCCGAGAACTCCATGGGCGGCATCGCTCAAGCCTTCGGGGACAACGTCCCCATCCTCTACCTCGCCGATGGGCCCGCCCTGCGCCAGTACGCCGTACGCCCAAACTTCTCGCCGGCCAGAACGTACCAGAGCGTCAGCAGGCACGCGGAGACCATCACGGACCCGGCCCAGGTCCCGGCAACCATGCGGCGGGCCTTCCACGCCCTGCGCAACGGCCGCCCCGGCCCCGTCATCGTCGAGACCCCCGCCGACGTGGGCGGGCGGGAGATAGACGAGGAGACGCTGAGCTACCAGCCGCCCAAACGGGCCGTCCAGGCCCCTTCAGCCGGCGACATCGACGACGCCGTGAAGCTGCTGTTGACCGCCAGGAAGCCGGTCATCTGGTCCGGCATGGGGGTCCTGCTGGGGGGCGCCACCGAGGAGCTGAGGGAGCTGGCAGAGCTGACCGGCATACCCGTCTACTGCACCCTGCCGGGCAAGTCCTCCTTCGACGAGCGCCACCCCCTGTCCCTGGGCGCCGGGAGCGGGGCGACGACGCTGCCGGCGCGGCGCTGGCTCCAGGAGTCGGACGTGCTGTTCGCCGTGGGCTCCAGCCTGACCAGGACCTCCTACGGCCAGCCCATCCCCGAGGGGAAGGTCATCATCCACAACGTGGAGAGCATCGAAGACATCAACAAGGACTACTCCGTCGACATCGGGCTGCCGGGGGACGCGAAGGCGACCCTGCGGGCCATGATAGAGGCGGCGAAGGAGCAGATGGGCGGGAACGGGCGCGAGGCCCGCACCGGGGCGGCCCAGGAGATCGCAAGCCTCCGGGAGGAGTGGATGGCCCATTGGTCGCCCCTGCTGGCCTCGGAGGAAGTCCCCATCAACGCCTACCGGGTCATCGGCGAGATGGAGCGGGTGCTGGACAAGGAGGGCAGCATCGTGACCCACGACGCCGGGGCCCCGCGGGACATGATAGTGCCCTTCTACACCGCCACGGCCCCTCACAGCTACGTCGGCTGGGGAAAGACCACTCACCTGGGCTACGGCATCCCCCTGATGATAGGCTGCAAGCTGGCCCAGCCGGACAGGTTCTGCATCAACTTCATGGGCGACGGCGCCTTCGGCATGTCGGGGCTGGACATAGAGACCTCCGTCCGGGCCGGAGCTCCCATCACTACCATAGTCCTCAACAACGGCGGCATGGCCACGTATCCCGGCGGCTACCCCACGGCCCGGGAGCTGTTCGGCACCACCCATATGACGGGGGACTACGCCAAGATCGCCGAGGGGATGGGCGCGGTGGGGATCACCGTCACCCGGCCCGCCGAGGTGGCTGAAGCCCTGAGGCGCGCCCGGCAGCTCAACGCCGACGGCAAGACGGCCCTGATCGACGTGCACACCAACATGGAGGGACGCAAGTCCACCTTTCAGTAGCAGCGGCCCCGGCCGGGGGCCTGGGGAGACACGCCATGCCCGAGTCCTCTTCCGTAATAGTGAAATCCAACGTGCCGGTGCCCATGCGCGACGGCACGGTGCTCTACGCCGACGTGTACGCGCCCGAGGGGCCGGGCCGCTTCCCGGTCCTTCTACAACGGACCCCCTACGACAAGACCACGCCCCTGACAATGGGCATGCTGGACCCCCTGAAGGCCGCCCGGCACGGCTTCGCCGTGGTGATCCAGGACACCAGGGGCCGCTACACGTCCGAGGGGGAGTTCTACGCCTTCCTGGACGACATCCAGGACGGCTACGACACGGTGGAGTGGGCGGCCGCCCAGCCCTGGTCCACGGGCAGGGTGGGGATGTACGGCTGCTCCTACGTGGGGGCGACCCAGTGGCTGGCGGCCATGTCACGCCCTCCCCACTTGGCGGCCATCGCCCCCAACGTCACCGGCTCCAACTACCACGAGGGCTGGACCTACCAGGGTGGGGCCTTCGAGCTGGGGTTCAACGTGGCGTGGACCCTGACGGCCCTCACCCTGTACAACTTCCGCAACCTCTCCGCATCCAAGGACCTGACAGAGGAGCGGAGACAGCGCCTCACCGACGCCGTGGACACCATGGACGAGGCCTTCAGGGTCCTTCCCTTCAGGGAGTTTCCCCACCTCAGGGGACTCTCGGACTACTTTTACGACTGGCTGGACCACCCCGAGTACGACGAGTACTGGAAGCGTCTGTGCATAGAGGAGGCCCACCCCGGCATCGCAGTCCCCGCGTACAACCTGGGCGGCTGGTACGACATCTTCCTGGGCGGCACCCTGCGCAACTTCATGGGGATGCGGGACAGGGGAGCGACGGAGGAGGCCAGGCGGGGCCAGAAGCTGCTCATCGGAGCCTGGCCCCACGGCGCCAGGGGGACCAGCCTGGCGGGCGGTCACTACTTCGGCCAGGGGGCGGACTCCCTGGCCATCGACATAGACGGCATCCACTTCCGGTGGTTCGACCACTGGCTCAAGGGCATCGACAACGGCATCATGGACGAGCCCCCGGTGCGCATATTCGTGATGGGAGACAACGTGTGGAGGGAGGAGCGGGAGTGGCCCCTGTCCAGGGCCCGGGACACCAGGTACTACCTCCACAGCGGCGGCAAGGCCAACTCCCTCCACGGGAACGGAGAGCTGAGCACGCTCCCGCCGGGGGACGAGCCGCCGGACGTGTTCCTCTACAACCCCATGGACCCGGTGCCAACCCGGGGCGGCCCCCTGGCCGGCGCCAGCCCCTACTGGCTGCCCACCGGGGCCTTCGACCAGCGGGAGGTGGAGTCCAGGCAGGACGTGCTGGTGTACTCGACCCCGCCCCTGGAAACGGACGTGGAGGTCACGGGGCCCATCACAGTGTCCCTGTGGGCCGCCACATCGGCAACGGACACGGACTTCACCGCCAAGCTGGTGGACGTCGACGAGCGCGGGTGGGCCCGGAACCTGACGGACGGCATAATACGGGCCCGCTACCGGGAATCGACGACGGCGCCCAGCCTGGTGGAGCCCGGCATGGCCTACAACTACGACATCGACCTGTGGGCCACCAGCAACGTGTTCAAGCGGGGGCACAGGATCAGGCTGGAGATATCCAGCAGCAACTTCCCCCGCTTCGACCGCAACGGGAACACGGGCACTCCCGTGGCCCGGGACGGCGCCCCCCAGCCAGCCCTCCAGACGGTCCTGCACGACGGGAGCCACCCGTCCCACGTGACCCTGCCGGTGGTGCCGCGGTAGTCGGGCTCAGTCCTAGGAGATGAGGCATGTTCAGCAAGCACTACCCCCGAGGCAAAAGGGCCCAGCGCCTCCCTTGTAATCAGTAGGCCGCATGTACCTGCGACTAGACCCTAACATCAGCGCCTCGTATCGGAGCAAAAGCCAAATCGCCAGGTCCGTTACCGAGGCTTGGGCCGATTCCAACCTCTACTGCCTAGCTTGTACTTCTGAGCGCGTAACAGCAGACAAACCGAACACGAAAGTGCGCGACTTCACGTGTCCAAGTTGCTCCGCAACCTACCAACTGAAGAGCAAGAACGGAAAGCACGGCCGCGTAGTGGCGAACTCCGCTTTCAACCCGAAGATTGCCGCCATCGACGAAGACCGCGCCCCACACTATATGTTCCTGGAGTATCGACCGGCTGATTGGACCGTAACTGGCCTGTTTGTGGTTCCGGGGCATTTCATTAGCCGTGCTGTGGTTCAAGCCAGGCCTCCACTGAAGCCAACCGCTAGGAGGGCCGGCTGGGTGGGTTCCAATATCCGCCTATCCAAGGTTCCTCCAGAAGGGCGCATAAGCGTCGTTACGAATGGTTCCGCTCGGGATACCGCCACGGTCAGGAAAGAGTGGAGGCGGGTGGAATTCCTTAGAACAGACCCTAGAGCTAAAGGAGGCTGGGGAGCGGACGTACTATCCTGCGTTCGGACAATGCAACTGGAGACCGGCGGTCAAGAATTCACCCTGCGGCAATTCTACGCCAGATCCTTCGAAGATTTGTCCTTGCTTCACCCCGGCAACCAACACGTGAAGGCCAAAATAAGGCAGCAACTGCAAGTGCTGCGCGATGGCGGGCTTGTGGAGTTCCTCGGAAAGGGCCGATATCGGGTTCTGTCCTAGGTCGCGGAGTTGGCGCCCGCCACACGATGCTGGCTGTTCCATCGTTGTACCATCTTGACAGCTGTGCTTGGCCGATCAACAATCGGTCATTCTCTTCTGAATGAGGATTCGCTATGTTTGACACAAACGAATGGACCGAAACTCAGCTGCTCCACGAGGTAATCTCAAACCTTGAGAGCCTACAAGGTGCGTGGGTTGAGTGGAGAACCTGGGAGCAGCAAGGGGTTACAGAATGGCTTATCAGCGTTTCCAATGCAGTAGGCCAAGTCTTCCGGCTGAGGGTAGTGCCGGTTGACACCAAAGAGTCCGCGGCGTTCGACGAATTATTCGCACTCATATGACTACCTCCATCGAGAGGGAACAACATAGCACTCACCCGCCTCCTCAAGGATGCTAGGTGAAAGTACCGCGGGATGGCGCGGTCCAAGCAGTATCCCAGGAATCGACACGTGGAAGCAAAGCTACGGTAACAGCTTCAACGGCTGCGAGACGTGGGCATCGTCGAGTCTGCCATCGGGACATTGCAGGGCGTACGATGAGTTAGGTGGGGAGGTATCTTATGAAGGAGACACTGCATCTCATATTGGAAGACGTTGAGTTCTTTGACATACTCGACGTCGAAAAGGCCGAAGACTATGCCAAGAGAGTGGACGGAGAGATTTATTCCTGGAAGACCACCGGACGGTGGAATTGGCTGGAGCACGGCTATAGGATTGTTGACGTAGCGGGCCTGGTGGTGCTCCCACGGCAACTCCCGGACAGCATAGACATGGCTGACGATGTGCTCGAAGAAGACGATATCGATACAAGCATGTGCTGCAAGAAGCCCTAAGCGCTCTCCAGCCGGGCCCGGAGGACCAGACAACCCCAGAAGAAGCGCAGGCGGCCGTCCTCCTGGCGTATGTCGAAGGCGTCGACGGCCCCGGGGGGCGCGTCCAGCAGGTCGCGGCGCAGGCGTTCCACCTCGCCGGCGGGGGTGCCCGACCGGCCCGTCCAGTCGTCGAACTCGTGGTACACCTTGGTCATCGTCTCGTCGGTGATTGCGAAGCCGTGCTCCCCCAGCACCCGCCGCCAGTCCGAGGGAGTCATGTTCCAGGTGTGGCTGGGGTCCCGCCGCACCTCGATGTCGTTCATCCAGCGGGACAGCTCCCGGTCCTCGGGGGCCACGCTGTCCGACAGCAACAGGATGCCGCCGGGCTCCAGGACCCGCCGCCACTCGCCTATGGCCCGCAGCACGTCCTGGAAGTGGTGGGCAGCGGTGCGGCACGTCACCAGGTCCAGGGAGCCGTCTACGAAGGGCAGGTGCTCCGCCGCGCCCAGGGCGTACCGCACGTTGGCCATGCCCTGGGCCGCGCCCAGGCGCCGCGCCTCGGCCAGCATCTCGGGGGTGACGTCGGTGGCGACGACCTCGCCCGACATCGGGGCTACGGCAAAGGCCGTGAAGCCCGTCCCGGTGCCCACGTCCACCGCCCGGCGGTAACGGCCCCGGGCCGCGTACTCCCGGATGGCCGCCAGGCTCTCTCCCGTGGCGTGGCTGAAGCTGTCGACGTAAAGGGCCGCTTGGCGCCCGAACTGCTCCTGGGCGATGGAGGTGTGTCCCCTGTCCGCTGATTCGGTCATTCTGCCTCCCGGCAAAGGGGCGCCACCCTCGGCACTCCCCGTCTCGCGTGCCAACCCCCCGGATTATACAGCGGGGCCGGGAACCGTCAACACGGGGTTGCCACCGCTCCCCTGGGAGACGTAAACTACCGGGTAGCGGGCGAGGATGCACTCCCCAACCCCGATCTCCACGTTGGAAGAGGCCGTGAGTAACGTCCGACCAAAGGTCACCCACATCTACGCCGGCAATCCCCTGGACCGGGGAGAGGCCCAGCGCCGGGACGAGCAGTGGCTTAGCGAGAGGGCCAGTGATGCCGCCAGCCGGTTCCTTCCCATGCGGAAGCTGAACGTACCCATCGTGGAGAGCTCCGGCCCGCGCCTGGGGTGGCTGGGCGCCGGGGACCTGGACCGGCTGGGAATCGACGGCGATGCCATCTTCCTGGGGCTGCTGGGGGACGTGGCCCACTTCGTCGTCGACGTCCCGGCCAACGGCCGCGCGGCCGCCGAGCTGGAGGACGCGTCCGAATGGAGATACGAGGACGCGAGGACGGCCACCGAGTTTCTCAGCGGCGAGGAGTCAGGGATCGTCGCCCATGCCCGGGCCCACCTGGACTGGCACCAGCGCCACGGGTTCTGCTCCGTCTGCGGACGCCCTACGGCCATGGCCCGGGGGGGCCAGGTCCGTCGGTGCCCGAGCTGCGGCTCCGAGCACTTTCCCCGCACCGACCCGGTGGCCATCACGGTGGTGGCCGACGGCGACCGGTGCCTGCTGGGGCAGTCCCGGGGCCGCCTGGCCCGGCTCAGGAGCTACTCGGCCCTGGCGGGCTTCATCGACCAAGCCGAGTCCATCGAGGAGGCCGTGGCCCGGGAGATAATGGAGGAGGCGGGCATAGAGGTAACCAACGTCCGGTACCACTCCTCCCAGCCCTGGCCCTTCCCGTCGTCGCTGATGATAGGCTGCCACGCCGACGCGGCGACCACGGACATCCGCATGGACACCGAGGAGATGACCGACGTGCGCTGGTTCTCCCGGGACGAGGTGCTCCTTGCCCTGGAGGGAAAGAGCGCCGAGCTGACCATCCCGGGGCCCATCGCCATCGCCCACCATCTGATAAGGGCGTGGGCCACCGGCGATGTGTCCGGGAACGCCGGCGCGACTCCCAACACCTGACCCGACCCAATACGCGACCCGGCCCAATACCCGACCCATAAGGGAGGTGCCCGATGGCACAGGCGGACCACGACGCTCCGGGAGCCAGCCTCTTTCCCCAATACGGACCGGACATGTACGCCATGGTGGCCTCGGAGGTGGAGGGGCTTACCGACGAGCAGCTTGACTGGGAGTCCGACCGGTGGGAGTGGAGCAAGTGGAGCATCCGCCGCCAGGTCAGCCACATGTCCAGCTTCGTTAAGGGGTGGCTGATACAACGCTGGGGCGACCAGCTCTTCCCCAACGGCACGGGCCACCTGGCAGAGATAGCCGAATTCGACCGGTCTCCCGCGGGGTCGTGGCTGAACGAGGACAGGTTCTGGGACATCTCCGTCCTTCTGGAGCAATGGGAGAACTCGATAGACGTGGCCCTGCACGTACTGGAGGCCGAGACGGTGGGGTCCATGAGGAGCAAACGGGTGACGGCCCCCGGGGCCTCGGATTTCTGGAGGCTGGCGGTGCCCGCCCATGACACGGGGGTCAGCTACGATACGGCTGACTCCGACCTCATAGTGCTGACTTTGGAGGGGACCTTCCGCCACATCTACTACGAGTTCACCACCCACCTGCACAACATCCTGCGCCTCAAGCGCGCCCAGGGACTCTCCACCGCGGTCGACGTCCCTCGGGAGGGCTACTGGGTTATGTCGACCTGGGACCGGTCCGAGCCCTAGGGGCCGCGCCCCGTCCAGCGCATCGCCCCGTCCAACCGCATCGCCCCGTCCAACCGCATCGCCCCGTCCAACTGCATCGGAGGTAGGTCATGGCCAAGTCCACGATGGCGTCCCCAGCCAGCCGCCCGGTGGTGATGGGCGTAAACGGAATGGTGGCGTCCGCCCATCCCCTGGCGTCGCTGGCCGGCGTTCAGGTGCTGACGGAGGGCGGAAACGCCTTCGACGCGGCCGTGGCCACCGCCGCCTCGCTGAACGTGGTGGAGCCGTACATGTCGGGCATGGGCGGCATCGGCGTGGCCCTGGCGCACGTGGCCAAGGAGGGCAGGATACGGGCGCTGAACTTCTCCGGGCGGGCCCCCAAGGCCGCGGAGCCCGACCGCTTCACCGACGACACCAAGGAGTACAGCACCCTGGCCTCCCTGGTCCCCGGCAACGTGGCCGGGTGGCTCACCCTGCACGAGGCCTACGGCTCCCTGGAGCGGGAGAGGCTGTTCCGCCCGGCCATCGGCTACGCGGAGAACGGCTTTCCCGTCACCCACCTGAACAGCACCTTCATGGCCCACCAGGCGGCCCTGCTGGGCCGGTACCCCCACTCCGCCGGCATCTTCCTCAACGGCGGCGCGCCTTCTCCAGGGTCCCGGCTACAGATGCCCCTGCTGGCCGACAGCCTCAGGCAGGTGGCAGCCGGCGGGATGGAGAGCTTCTACCGAGGAGAGCTGGCCCGCCGCATCGTGGAGGGGAACCGGGCGCTGGGCGGCCTCTTCGCCGAGGAGGACCTGGCCGAGTATCGGGCCGAGTGGCAGGACCCCATCAGCGTGGAGTACCGGGGGCACCAGGTCTTCACCGTCCCGCCCAACTGCAGCTCCTTCCAAGTGCTCCAGACACTGAAGCTCATGGAGGCCTTCGACCCGGCGGAGCTGACCCTGCACGACCCTGACACGATGCACAGGCTGCTGGAGGCCGTCAAGCTGTGCGTCACCGACCGCATCCAGTGGGCGGGGGACCCGGACTTCGTGCAGGCGCCCCTGAAAGGGCTCCTCTCAGCGGCCTACGCCGAGAGCCAGAGCAGGCGCATAGACGCCGGGAAGGCCGCCGTCGTGTCCGGCGAGCACTACGCTCTCACGGGGCCTGCGGGCGCGCTGAGGCCCGGCAACCCGGCCGATTTCGACGGCGGTATGACGACCCACTTCGCCGTGGCGGACCGGGACGGCAACGTGGTCAGCATCACCCAGACCTTGGGGGGCGCATTCGGCTGCGGGGCAGCCGCTGGGGACACCGGGGTGTTCCTGAACAACATGGCCAGCTACTTCGACCTCGAGGAGGGGAGCCCCAACCTCATCGGGCCGGGCAAGAGGGTCGACTTCGTCGTAGCCCCGACCCAGACCCTCCGCGACGGCAGGTTCTTCCTCAGCCTCAGCACGCCGGGGAGCTGGGGGATCCTCCAGACGACGCCGCAGCTACTGCTGCACGTCCTGGAGTTCGGCTTGAACGTCCAGCAGGCCATTGACGCCCCCCGGTTTCGCTACTTCACCGGGCGGCACGTGAAAATGGAGGAGCGCTTCCCCCTCCAGCTCCGGCGGGAGCTGCAGGAGCGCGGCCACGAGGTGGAAGTCATCGAGGCGTGGTCCACCATAGTCGGCGGGGCCCAGGGCATCATGGTCGACACCGAGCAGGGCACATTCCAGGGCGGCGCCGACCCCCGCCGGGACGGCGCGGCCCTGGGCTACTGACCTAAGCCGCGAACCGGCCCCAGGCTTGAGGCAGGGCGTCCATCACCTGGCAGGGAAGGGGCCCGTTGGAGGCGTAATCCACGGCCTTCTCCAGGTGGTCCATGCTGGAGAAGCCGACCAGCACGGTGGACACCTCTTGCTTGGTCAACGCGAACCGCATCGCCCCCTCTACCAGCGTCTCCGCGTGGCCCTGGTCCACCAGGAACCCGAACTCCCCGGCCCGCCTCACGTCCTCGGCGTAGTCGTTGCGCGACGCCAGCGCCGTCGCCTCCTGGTCCGCCACCGGGTGCCTGGACACGACGCCGGTGAGGGCACCCTCGGCCAGCACCGAGATGACGACGACCCCCATGTCCCCGGCGGCGGCCCTGTCGATGAGCTCCCCGAAGTCCTGCCCGTCGAACCCGGAGTGCATCGGCCTGCCCGCGCTGGGGTTCAGCAGGTTGTAGCACGCCTGGACAGTGTCCATTGTTCCCGAGTCCAACACCTTGAGGACCGCCTCGGTCTCGCCGAGGCCCGTGATGCCGAAGTGCCTGGCCTTCCCCTGTCGCTGGATCTCCTGGAAGGCCTCCACCACCTCCCCCAGCACGTCCTCGACGCTCATGGCGTCCTTGGGGACGTCGTGCCGGGCCGTGATGCGGTTGTGTAGCTGTATGAAGTCGACGGAGTCGCGGCCCAACAGGCCGAGGCTGGTGTCCATGGACTTGAGGACGTTGCCTCGGATATCGTCCAGCTCGCCGCCCAGGAGCCCGACCTTGGTGCTGACGACCACGTCGGCGTTCAGCTCCTTGAGGGCCAGCCCCAGGTTCCGCTCGGATACCCCCCCGCCGTAAGCCGGGGCCGTATCGAAGTAGTTGACTCCCAGCTCGATGGCCCGGGCCACCGTCCTGACACGGTCCCTCTCGTCGCCCCGTACTATCAGACCTCCCACGTTCCCGCACCCGAACCCTATCTCCGAGACTTTCAGTCCGGTGCCGCCAAGCTGCCTGTATCTCATAGTTCCTCCTTACTAACCATCCCCACTAACCATCCTCACTAACCATTCCCCGGCAGGTTGCGGGGACCTGGTCCGCCGAGGGCCGTCCCTCCTATACTATAATGCCTTTCCCCCGGGGGTTCCACGACCCCCCTTGGGAAGGCGTCTCCACGTTTGACACCGTTCCTAGGCGTTGGTATACTCCGCCAGTCGAGGAGGGTGCAACGATTCTCGACGGGATGCTGTGTGTTCGAGAGCTTTGCGTAAGGGCTCCCGAGCCGCCGGACCAACCCAGGCCGGCCCCCCAAGCACAAATCGAGGAGAGTATGGATGAGCACGTACAGAATCGGCGTAGACATCGGCGGGACGTTTACGGACGTGGTGTTCCTGGGCAGCGACGGCTCGGTGCTGGCCAGGAAGATCGCCAGCACGCCCGACGACTATAGCCGTGCAGTGCTTACGGGCATCGACGGCGGGATACAGGAGCTGAAGATCTCCTCAGCGCAGGTCTCGGAGGTGGGCCACGGCTTCACCGTCGCAACCAACGCCATCATCGAGGGGCGGGGAGCCCAGACCGCGCTTATCACCACCGACGGGTTCAGGGACGTCCTGGAGTTCCGCCGCAACAGGATCCCGCGGCTCTACGACCTGTACTACGAGAAGCCGCCCACCTTGGTAAAGAGGCAGTACCGCCTGGAGGTCCGGGAGCGCATGAACTACAAGGGCGAGGTCCTCCGGCCCCTGGACAAGGAGGACGTGGACCGGGCGGTGGACCGAATCCTGAAAGAGGGGATAAAGTCCGTAGCCATCTCCCTGCTCCACTCCTACGCCAACCCGGAGCACGAGGAGTACATCGCCAAGGTCCTCCGCGAGCGGGCCCCCGACATCATCCTTACGGTCTCCAGCGAGTTGCTCCCGGAGATGAAGGAGTACGAGCGGACCAGCACCACCGTGATCAACAGCTACGTCCGGCCGGTGGTGGACAGGTACCTGACCCGCCTGGCCGACGGGCTCAAGGACATGGGCGTCACCGTCCCCCTGGGCGTGATGCAGTCCAACGGCGGCCTGGCCACGACCCAGATCGCCAAGGAGAAGCCCGTCTACTGCATCGAGTCGGGCCCAGCGGCGGGAGTGGTGGGCGCGTTCCACCTGGGCAAGCGCCTGGGCATAGATAACATGATGACCCTGGACATGGGCGGCACCACGGCCAAGGCGTGCATGATCGAGGACGGCGAGATGCTTCAGGCCCCCGAGTACGAGGTGGGCGGAGGCATCAGCGCCGGCCACCGGCTCCTGAAGGGGGCCGGGCACATTCTAAGGGTGCCGGCCATCGACCTGGCGGAGGTGGGCGCCGGAGGCGGCAGCATCGCCAGCGTGGACAAGAGCGGGTCACTCCGGGTGGGGCCCGACAGCTCGGGCGCCGTGCCAGGCCCCTCGTGCTACAACAACGGGGGCACCGACGCCACCGTCACCGACTCGGACGTGCTGCTGGGGTACCTGAACCCGGAGCACCTGCTGGGCGGCGCGTTCCCCATCGACCGGGACAAGGCGAGCAAGGCGGTCATCGACCACGTGGCGAACCCCCTGGGCCTTTCGGAGATCGAGGCGGCCCACGGGATACACCTGCTGGTGAACTCCAACATGGGCAGGGCCCTGAGGGCGGTCTCCAGCGAGCGGGGCCGCGACCCGAGGCGGTTCGTCCTGGTCGCCTTCGGGGGAGGCGGGCCCGTCCACGCCGCCGGCCTGGCCGAGATGCTGGACATCACCAAGGTCATAGTCCCGCCCTTCCCCGGGGTCTTCAGCTCCTTTGGCCTGCTGTACGCCGACGTGGAGCACCACTTCGTGCAGACCTACTTCAAGACCTTCGAGGAGCTGGACATGGACGCCCTTAACGGCATCCTGGAGGGCCTCTGGGGAGAGGGCCGGAGCCAGCTCCGGGACGAGGGCTTCGCAGACGACTCCCACGAGGTCGTGACCCAGGTGGACATGAAGTACGAGGGGCAGGTCTCCGAGCTCACGGTCTACCTGCCGCCGGGCAGGGTAACGCCCGAGAACCTGAAGAAGCTCAGCGACTCCTTCGAGGAGGAGCACGAGAGGACCTACGGCTACAGGACCGACGCCACCTTCCAGCTTGTGAACCTGCGGGTAATCGCCCGCGGGCTGTCTAAGGAGTCGCGGATACCGGACAGCATGGAAATACCCTCGACGACCAACGGCGGCGCGTCGCAGCGCGCGGTGTACTTCGGACCCAGCCACGGCTTCATGGACGCGCCGGTGATGAGCCGGGGGGCCCTTGCCGGCAAGACCCTGTCCGGCCCCCTGATCATCGAGGAGTACGACTCGACTACGGTGGTCCCTCCCGGGTGGAAGGCCTCCATCGACCAGTGGAGAGACGTGGTCCTGGACCGGGAGGAGTAGGGGCCCGGCCCCTTACCCGGTCCCGCGAGACCACGCGACCCGTGCTCCAAGCCCCCCGGGGCCGTTTCCCTACGCACGCCAGGAGGAAGACAGGATGCAGCAGACCACGGACCCGGTCACCCGGGAGATCATCAAGAACGCCCTGATGAGCGCCGCCGACACCATGGCGCTTACGGTGGTCCGCACGGCCCGCTCAGCGGTCATCAAGCACGGCATGGACTTCTCCACCGCGCTGTTCACGGCCGACGGGCAGCAGGTGGCCCAGGGCCTGACGCTGCCGGCCCACCTGGGGTCAATGGCCCCAGCCCTGGAAGGGGTGATGAAGGCCTTTGGCGACGACGTCCAACCGGGGGACATCTTCGCCAACAATGACCCGTACGAGGGCGGAAGCCACCTGCCGGACATCTTCCTCTTCAAGCCCATATTCGCCTACGACACCTTGGTGGGCTGGAGCTGCTGCATCGGGCACCAGACGGACATCGGCGGCCGCATCCCCGGCGGCAACGCCTGCGACAGCACCGAGATATACCAGGAGGGCCTCCAGATCCCGCCCCTCAAGCTGTACAGCAAGGGCGTGCTGAACCAGGCCGTGTGGCGCATCCTGGAGAAGAACGTGCGCGTCCCCGACAAGGTGCTGGGCGACGTGCAGGCCCAGCTTGCCGCCGTGCGGTTCGGGGAGCGCGACCTCCAACGCCTGGTCGACGACTACGGCGTCGAGGAGATCAAGAGCTACATGTCCGACATCCTGGACTCCACCGAGCGCATGACCCGGGCAGAGATACAGGGCCTGCCCGACGGCGAGTGGGAGTTCACCGACCACCTGGACAACGACGGCATCGACATGCGGCCCATCGCCATCCACGCCAAGGTGAAGATAGACGGCGATACCGTGTACGTGGACTTCGAGGGCACGTCGCCCCAGGCCAGGGGCTCCATCAACCCCAACTTCGCCTACACCAAGTCCCAGGTGTACGCAGTGATGAAGTGCCTGATCGACCCGGCCATCCAGTCCAACAGCGGCTTCTTCAGGGCCTTCCAGATCAAGGCGCCCGAGGGCTGCTTCGTGAACCCGCAGCACCCGGCCCCCGTGGCCGCCAGGGGGATGTCCGGCTTCCGCGTGTGCCACGCCCTCTTCGGCGCCATGGCCCAGGCGCTGCCGGGACGGGTGCCGGGAGCGTGGGGCGGCGGCGAGGCGGGCCTGAGCTTCGGCGGCTACCACCCCGACCGCAAGGCGTGGGTCTACCTGGAGTTCGACAACGACGGCCCCCGGGGCGGAGGGCCGTTCGTCGACGGGGCGGACGGGCTGGCCGCGCCCATACACAACATGGCCAACACCCCCATAGAGACCATAGAAGCCGACCAGCCGCTGCTGGTGGAGCGGTACGGCCTGGTGCCCGACAGCGGCGGACCGGGGACCTTTCGGGGCGGGCTCGGGATGGTCCGGGAGTTCCGCGTGACGGCCGAAGAGGCCACCTTCCAGCTTCGCTCGGACCGCCAGAACTTCAGGCCCTGGGGCGCCGAGGGGGGCATGGACGGGACCCCCACGGAGAACTACATAAACCCCGACGCCGACGGCGAGCAGATTCCCGCCAAGTACCTGACCACCCTCAAGAAGGGCGACCTGTACCGGCTCATCCAGGCCGGGGGCGGCGGATACGGCGACCCCCTGGACCGGGACGTGAACGCCGTGCTGGAGGACGTGGAGCAGGAGAAGATGTCCGTCGAGTACGTGAAACGGGAGTACGGCGTCGTGATAGACCCCGAGACCCTGAACCTGGACCCCCGGGGCACCGACGAGCTAAGGGCCCGTATGCGGGCCGAGCGGAGCGGCTAGCTCCCAGGGGGCTCAGAAGGCGCCGACGCCGGGCGTCTTGACCCTGACGCTGTAGAGGGAGTGGCCCCCGGTCACGTAGAGGGTCCGGAAATCCTCGTCACCGAAGGCCATGTTCCTGGGCACCTCGGGAAAGCGTATCACACCGATCCTGCCGCCTTGGTCGTCGGTGACCCATATGCCCTCGGGGCCGGTGCAGAAGATCCGGCCCTCCCGGTCCACCTTTATGCCGTCGGGAACTCCCGCCTCCGCCGAGGTCATCCGCACCAGTATCCGGTTGTTGGCCAGGTCCCCCGCCGGGCTGACGTCAAAGGCCCTGATGAGCATGTGGCTGCAGACCTCTCCACGCTCCTCCTCTCGCAGGCACCCCTCGTCCCTCCGGCTGATGGCCACGTAGAGCACCGACTCGTCCACCGAGAGGGCGAGCCCGTTGGGGTACTCGCACTCGTCGTTGCACAGGACGAGCTCGCCGTCCGGCGTGATCCGGAACACGCCGGAGAAGCCCAGCTCCCGCTTGTCCGGAGGGCACCGCATCTCCGGGTCCGTGAAGAAGATGGTCCCGTCGGAGCGGCAGATTATGTCGTTGGGACGGTTCAGGCGCCTGCCCTGCCATCGCTCGGCCAGGACGGTTATGGAGCCTTCGGCGTCCATGCGGGTGATGCGCCGGATGGCGGCCGCCTCGCACATGATCAGGCGGCGCTCCCTGTCCAGGGTGCAGCCGTTTCCCTCTCCCGTACCCTCCCGGACCACCTCCACTCCGCCCGTCGGACTCCAGCGGAGGAGCTGGCTTGCGGCGTAGTCCACGAAGGTGACGGAGCCGTCCGGGTGGTACACTGGCCCCTCGGTGGCCCCGTAGCCCGTGGCCAGCAGCACGGGGTCTCCGGGCTCCACGACTGTCGATATGTTCTCGGGCATGGCATCCTCCTTCGGCAGAACTCCAGCAGCAGAACTCCAGGCGGCCGAGCTCCGGGAGTGAGCGTAGGGCGGTGGAAGTCGGTCCGCTCACCGGATTATACCATCGGCCCCGTTGACACCAGCGGGCGGCCCCCCCTCGCGCCACCGGACGGCCCCGTTGACACCACCCGGAGGCGTGGCTAACATGCCTCTTGTGCCCAAGACCGAGACCTAGGAGCCACCATGGACCTGGAAACCGTCGATTCCCTGCTTACCACGACCCGCAGCGTCCGCAAGCGTCTTGACCTGGACCGCCCGGTGGAACCCGAGGTGATCGAGCGATGCATAGAGATCGCCATGCAGGCGCCCACGGCGTCCAACCTGCAGGGATGGCACTTCGTGGTCGTCCGAGACCCGGCCAGGCGGGCCGCCATCGCCGAGATATACCGGAAAGGGTTCGCCGAGTACCGTGCCATGCAGGAGCGCCGGTCGCCTCTCTGGGGACCCGAGGACCCACGGACGGTCCAGCGCATGCGCATAGGACCCTCCAGCGCTTATCTCGCCGAGAACATGCACCGGGTGCCCGTGCTCATCCTTCCTTGCGTGGAGAGCGAGATGGCCGAGGTGCCCCACCTCTCGGAGGTCAGGGAGCATACGTCCCTGTACAACGCGACCATCTACGGGTCGATACTGCCCGCCGCCTGGTCGTTGATGCTGGCCCTTCGCGCCCGGGGGCTGGGAGCGGCGTGGACCACTCTGCACCTGATGTACGAGGCAGAGGCGGCCCAGGTGCTGGACATTCCCGAACACGTGATGCAGGCCGCGTTGCTCCCCGTCGCCTACTACACCGGGTCGGGCTTCAGGCCCGCCAGGCGGCTTCCCGCCCGGAAGCTGACCCACTGGGACCGCTGGAAGGGCAGCCCGTAGCCCGGTACGGGGCGTCGGCCCCGGCTAGGGGTAGAGGCCGCGGACCCTTATCGCCTCCTCCAGGCGGCTGACGGCCAGGAGCATCGCCGCCTCCCGCAGGTCGACCTTCTCCGCCTGCGACATGGCAAAAATCTCGGCGAAGCTGTCGGCGATGATCCGGTCCATCTTCTGGTTGATCTCACCGATGTCCCAGAAATAGCGCTGGATGTCCTGCACCCACTCGAAGTAGGAGACGACGACCCCGCCAGCGTTGGCCAGGATGTCGGGGACTACCATGACACCCTTGTCCTCCAGGATCCTGTCGGCCTCGGGAGTCGTGGGCCCGTTGGCGCCCTCCACCACGACCCGCGCCCGCACTCCATCGGCGTTGTCGCCCCTGATCTGGGCCTCCAGGGCGGCGGGGATGAGGATGTCGCAGGGAAGGGACATCAGCTCCTTGGGGGACACGGGCTCCGACCCCGGATACCCGCCCACGGTGCCCGTGGCCCTTTCGTGGGCCTGCAGATCGTCGGGGTCGATGCCGCCCTCGTAGTAGGAGGACCCGAGGCTGTCGGCAGCCGCGATGAGCACGCAGCCCTCCTGGGCCAGGAGTCGGGCCGCCGTGGACCCTACGTTGCCGAAACCCTGCACCACCATCCGGGCGCCGCGCAGGTCCATGCGCAGCCGGGCCGCGGCCTCCCTGACGGAGATCATGACGCCCCGTCCCGTGGCGTCGACCCTGCCAAGCGACCCGCCGATGCTCACGGGCTTGCCGGTGACGACGCCCGGTACGGTGAAGCCGCTGTGCATGCTTATGGTGTCCATGATCCAGGCCATGATACGCCCGTCGGTGTTCATGTCCGGAGCCGGGATGTCCCTGTCGGGACCGATGAGGATGGATATCTCCGTGGCGTAACGCCTCGTCATGCGTTCCAGCTCGGGTTCGGACATGTCCCTGGGGTCGCAGGCCACGCCGCCCTTGGCGCCTCCGTACGGGATGCCGGTGATGGCGCACTTCCAGGTCATCCACATGGCCAGCGCCTTCACCTCGTCCAATGTAACGTCCGGATGGTAGCGTATTCCTCCCTTGCCCGGGCCCCTGGACAGGTTGTGCTGCACGCGGTAGCCCTTGAAGACCCTCACATCGCCGTCGTCCATCCTGACGGGGATGGCCACGGTGAGCTCCCGCTTGGGCGTGCTCAACACCCGGCGGATACCCTCGTCGATGCCCAACCTGTCGGCGGCGGCCTGAAACTGCTCCAGGGCCATGCCGTAGATGGATGCCGGCGGCGGCCCCGAGTCATGTCCTGCGGCGGGGTCATCCTGGATCTTCAGCACTGCTTACACCCCCTTGAGTCTTTTGACACGCCCCAAGAGCGCCGGAATCGACGGCCCTCCAGCGAAGACCGGAACGTTCGGACGCTACCCCTATAAATAATGATAACACGTACGCGCCGGGGCTTTCCCGAACAGGTGCAGACCCACCCAGATCAATTCGGTAGTCTTCGAGAGGGCCACGGTGTACAATTGCACGCATCACCCGGTCTACCCCAGATACCCTTGGGAGATTCCAGGCCACCGGCGGCGCCAACGCCCCCTGAGGCCAGAAGGAGCAAGGAATGGCTGTCGACCATGAAGGGTTCATGCGGATGGGCCTGGAGGAGGCCGAAAGGGCCGGCGCCGAAGGGAACGACGGGGTAGGCGCAGTGATAGTCCGCGGCGGCTCCGTGATGGCCGTGGGCAGGAACCGGATCTACACGACCAACGATCCGACGGCCCACGCCGAGACCGACGCCATAAGAAACGCCGGGGAGACCCTGGTCAACGAGCCTGCGTCGGACTACGTTCTCTACACCACCGCGGAGCCGTGTCCCATGTGCTGTGCCGCGATAATGGGGGCCGGCATCGGCACGCTGGTAATGGGGGGGCGCTACCAGCGCTCGCGCGGCCGCTGGGGCGACTGGGGAGTGGAGCGGCTGATCGACCTGGTCGGGCGGAGCGACAGCTTCGAGGTCGTCACCGGCATCCTGGTTGACGAATGCCTGGCCGTGTCGGGGAAGTGGCGGGAGAAAAACACCCCCGGCCGCAAGAGCCCGTCACTCTAGCGGCCGCCCGTCTCGACGGCACCGGCCTCCACGAGACCCGGAGAAGCGAACGGCCCAACTATATCGGCGGGCGTCTCCGGTGCCACTCCGTCGCCTGCTCGTAGGCGTGGGCCGCTCTGAGCACCGTCGGCTCGTCGAAGGGCCTGCCCGCGATCTGCAGCGACAGGGGCAGGCCGTCCTGGAAGCCGCACGGGACGCAGATGGCGGGAGCGCCCGACAGACTGTACGGTCCGCGGAAGCTGCCCTCCACCAATGCCGCGTAGGCCTGCTCTTTGCTGTCCACCGTGGGATGCTCCACCAGCCTGCCGGCGGGGGCCGACGCGATGGGATGCACCAGCACGTCGACCCGGTCGAAGGCCCCCAGCACCTCCCGCCGGATCATCTCCCTGAGCTTCAACGCCTTCAGATACACGTGCCCCGGGAGCAGGTTGGCGGTGGTGAAGCCGACCCTGGTGACGTAGTGGTGCTCCTCCGGCCTCTCCCGCAGCCAGTCCGGGTGGATGCTCACCCGCTCCACGTGGCTGATGGTGCGGGTCACAGGGCCGGAGGAGACGGCCATGGGCAGGGACACGTCCATCACGTCGGCGCCCCGGTCTCTGAACACCTCCACGGCGGAGAGGACCGCGTCCCTGGTCGCCTGGCCAAGGCCCAGCTCCGGCGTGTCCAGGAACTCCCGGACCACTCCCACCCGCAGCCCCTTCACGTCCCCGGTCAGCCCGGCAGCGTAGTCCTGGACCGGAGCGGGGATGGAGTAGGGGTCCATGGGGTCGTGGCCCGCGATGGCCCTCAGAGTCATGGCGCAGTCGGCGACGGTGCGGGAGATGGGGCCCACGGTGTCTATGGACCAGCAAGCGCCGTCCACGCCGTAGCGGCTCACCCGTCCCCATGAGGGCCGCAGGCCGGCCAGGCCACAGTTGGCCGCGGGGTTCCGAATGGACCCCCCCGTGTCCTCTCCCAGGGAGGTGGCGCAGAGAAAGGCGGCCGTCGCCGCCCCGGAGCCGGTGCTGGAGCCGCCGGGAGTCCGCTCCAGGTCCCACGGATTTCGCGCCGGACCGGTCAGGGAGCTCACGGGCTCGCCCAGGGCGAACTCGCTCATGTTCAGCTTCCCGAGGAGCACGGCTCCCGCTTCCCTCAGCCTGGTCACCACCGTGGCGTCCTCCTGGGGAACGAAGCCCGCCCTGACCCGGGAGCCGTCGGTGGTGAGGATGCCCCTGGTGTGGATCTGGTCCTTGATGGCGATGGGAACGCCGTGCATGGGGCCCCGATACCGGCCGGCGGCTATCTCCGACCCGGCCTGGCGGGCGGCCTCCAGAGCCTCGTCGGCGCACAGGGTGACGTAGGAGTTCACCTTCGAGTCGACGGCGGAGATCCGCTGCAGGTAGGCCTCGGTGACCTCCAGCGGCGAAAGCTCCCCCGCCTTCATCCTGGCGGATAGCTCGGTGGCGGAGAGAAAAACTATGTCGGATGCGGCCACCATACCCCCTTCCCGATTACGGTTCTGCCGGATACAGGGTGTCCAAAGAGCCCCACGGTCCGCTCCGCGGCCGGTTACTCGTAGGGCTGGAGCTCGATCTCGTGGAGCGCGGGAACGACCTCTTTGCCCAGCAGCTCGATGGACCGCATGACGTCCTCGTGAGGGATCGGACCGTCGATGCCGATGAGGATCAGGTATCCCGGGTTCAGCTTCTCGACGGTGTTGGCCAGCTTCCGGGTGACGGTCTCGGGGCTCCCCACGACGATGGCGTTCATCTGCTGCTGGTCCTCGTAGGTGAGCGCCCGTCCCGGGCCCACGGGCCTGCGCTGCTGCATGGTCCGGGCCACCCGGGACTGGTAGCCCGGGGGGTCGTTGTGCTCCCTTGGGCCCCTCTGGCGGTGCCCGATTGTCCACATGAAGCCTCTGCCGAGCTCTTGGGCCTTCTCATCGGTGTCGGCCACCAGCGCGCGGAGCTGATACCCAAAGTGCTCGGGTCCCGGCTTGAACCCGACCTCGTGGGCCGTGTCGATGTACACCTGCTTCAGATCCATCGTCAGGCCGATGAGAGCGCCCAGGTTCATGTAGGCGTAGCCGTGGGAGGCCGCCCAGCGCACGCTCTCGGGGCTGCTGTTGCCGGGGAACCAGACGGGAGGATGGGGTTTTTGCATGGGCAGCACCCACGGGTTCACGGCCCGGTAGTGGTAGTGCTTCCCCTCGTACCGGAAGGGTCCGGGCTCGGTCCAACACCTGATGATAAGGTCGTGGGCCTCCTCGAAACGCTCCCGGTTCTCGGTGGGGTTGATGCCCGCCTGGAGGGTCTCCACCGCCCCGCCGCGGACGAACCCTGAGATTATCCGCCCGCCGGAGTAGCAGTCCAGCATGGCGATCTCCTCGGCCAGACGGACCGGGTCCCCGATGGGGATGATGTTCCCCAGTATCGCGATCTTGACCCTCTCGGTGATCTTGCTGATCACCGCCGCGTCCAAGTTGGCCGAGGGTTTCATGTTGCCGTAGTACGAGTGGTGCTCGTTGGTCATGATCCCGTCGATGCCCGCCTCGTCGGCCAGGGCATACTGCTCGTGGTACTGGTTGTAGAGCTCGTGGGCCTTGTGGGGGTCGAAGTAGGTGTTTGGGAACAGCAGGCGGCCCGCGCCGTACCGGTCCAGCTCCTCGTCGGACACGTGCACGTAGGGCTGCTGGGAGTGGAAGTAGACTTCCACGCTGTCCTTGGGCGGGTTAAGCTTCACGACCATGGCGCCCTCCCTAGAAAGACCCGGAAGAGCCGGGATTCGGTCAGACGGCTGCGGGCAAAGACGGGCTCGGACGGAGCAATTGTAGCACGGAGGCTCAAGAGATGGGGGGCAGGCGCTCCCGCCAGGGCCTGGCCCGCTCGAAGGCCGCGGAAGCCCTGAGCACGGTGGCCTCCTCCCCACGTCTTCCCACGATCTGGAGGCCGATGGGCATGCCGTCGGAGGAGAAGCCGCAGGGCACGCTGGCGGCGGTGTGCATGGTCATGTTGAAGGGGAAGGTGAAGGGGGTGTAGCCGAAGAAGGGCTCCACGGGCCGGCCGCCTATGACAGCCGGATGCTCCCCAACGGGGAAGGCGGGGACCGCCATGGTGGGAGTGAGCAGCAGGTCGTAAGCCTGGAAGAGGTCTTCCATCTGGGCCTGTAGCTGCTGGACCCTCAGCAGGGCCAGGGAGTAGTCGCCCACCGACCGGGTGCCGCCGCGCTCGATGGCCTCCAGCACGTAGTCCGTCAGGTCCTCGCCGTGGTCTTCCAGCAGGTGCCCGTACCCGGTGAAGCCGCCGATGGCGAACAGGTCCCAAAAGGCCGGGAACGGGTCCTCCACGACGACTCCCGGATCGTCCACCGAGCACCCCAGCTCCTCGAACACCCGCGCCGCTGCCGCCGTAACCGCGGCCACCTCTCCATCCACCGGGGCGTACCCCAGGTCCGGGCTCCAGGCTACTCGCAGCCCCCGCACACCATCCTCCAGTCCCTCGGAGAAGTCGGGCGGCCCGGCCCTCATGCAGCCGGGGTCCCTGGCGTCGGGGCCGGCCAGCACCTGCAGCAGCAGGGCGCTGTCCCCAACCGTGCGGGTCATGGGGCCGGACTGGGAGAAGGTGTTGTAGCCCGGCCTTCCGACCCCACCGACGCGGGGTACGCGGCCCTGGCCCGGCTTGATGCCGTAGATGCCGGTGAAGCTGGACGGGATCCTGATGGACCCGCCCCCGTCGCTGCCGGTGGCCATGGTGCAGAGGCCCGCCGCCACGGCGGCCCCTGCCCCGCCCGAAGAGCCGCCCGGGGTCCGCTTGGGGTCCCAGGGGTTGCGGGCGGCGTCTCCCAGCCGGTTCTCGGTGGTCCCCGAGAAGCCGAACTCGGGGGTGTTGGTCTTGCCGAGAATCACCGCCCCGGCGGCCTTGACCCTCTCCACGACCAGGCTGTCCTGCTCGGGGACGTAGTCACGGAACGCCAGGCTCCCCATGGTGGTCCGTATTCCGGCGGTCAGCTCCAGGTCCTTGACGGACACGGGGACCCCGTGCAGGGGCCCCAGGGACTCGCCGCGGGCCGAGGCCTCGTCGGCCCTGGATGCCGCCGCCAGGGCCTCCCCGGGCGTTACCGTGAGATAGGCATTGAGCCTGGGGTTCAGGGAGTCGATGCGCCCCAGGAACATCTCGGTCAGCTCCACGCTGGACACCTCCCGGGCGTCGAGGAGGCGCGTCACCTGGGAGGCCGGTGCAAAGGCGAGGTCTTTCGTCATGGGACTATCTCGAACACCATGGGTATCGCTGGACTAGCGATGCGGTGGGTTGGGTAATCGTAGAGCAGGAGTCAAGAGAGTGTCAAGAACGGGCCGTGGCCACACTGGGTTCCCTTGCCTGACCCGTAGACCGCCACGGCGGGAGTGTGGCATAATATAAGCATCCACTAGGCGATGGGGACGCGCGGGCTCGACAGGGGGATGCTTGGCGGAATTGCAGGCCGAGGCGCCACCGCACCTCGTAAAAAGGTGGCACAAAAGTAACTGGCGATCGTGAACTCGCCCTAGCTGCCTAAGCGCAGCTACGTCCGCCCTGGCTGCTCCCGGAGGCCGGGAAGCGGGCGCCATAAATCCGGGATGCTGCTGGCCCAACGCCGATGAGGCCGGCCCAAGAACCAATCGGCTACGTCTCCGGAGATTCGGCCGGCGGAAGCTCCGGCAGGCGAAGCAAATAGCCGGATAAGCCTGTAGTACATTCCAGTTGGGAGCCTTCTGGACGGGGAGTTCGACCCTCCCCCGTCTCCACCAACCGCGGGCAATCAAACGCCTCCGGCCCACCAGCCGGAGGCGTTCCACGTTCCTGACCATACACAGGTTTCCACGGGGCTGGACATCGAGACTGCGGCTTGCGGTTTTCGACAGATTCCGGCGTCTTTTCCGCATATTCCAATCCGTATGTCAACCTATCACTCTTTACGAAAGGGCTATCTATTACTCCCAAACCAAGCTATATTGACATGACTTATCTCCACATGATACTTTTACCGTGCTATCTACCCATGGCCGCCGGCGTACAGGACAGGCGGCCCCCATGCTGGGATAGGTCCGCGAGAATACAGCCCGATACCGGAGGTGACGCGATGGGTCGTTCATGGCTGGCTAGCTTCAGATGGTGGATCCTGGCTCCCCTATTGACGTTGCTCGTCCTGGCAGCGGCCTGCGGAGAGGCCGCGACGCCGGAACCCGCACCCACGTCGCCTCCCGCCCCGGCTGGCGTTACCGCCGAGGACGTGGCCGCCGCGGTCCAGGCCGCCGTGGCAGGCATCCAGCCCGGAGCGTCGGGCGTGTCGGCCGAAGAGATGATGGCCATGGTGGAGCAGGCCGTGGCGGCCCAGGCCCAGCCCGGCGCCTCCGCCGCAGAGATAGACGCCATGGTGAAGGCGGCTACAGCGGCAGCTGCCGAGGGCGCAGTCTCCACCGAGGAGCTGCAGGCGGCCATCGACCAGGCCGTGACCGACGCCGTGAGCCAGGCCGTGGCGGCTATCCCCACGCCGCTGCCGACCTTCACCCCAGTTCCCATAGCCACTCCCGCATCGGCCATGATAACGGCGCCGTGGTTCAGGGAGGGCAGACGGGGCGGCGTGATCCCCATGTCCAACACCTCGGACCAGGGGTTCACCGATCCCCACGCCGAGCCGGGCACCGCCGGCCTCACCTCCAAACTGATGGCCCAGGTACTGAGGTACGACCACGTGGATACCGGGGTCATCATCGGGGACCTGGCCAAGACCTGGGACGTGAGCACCGACGGCCAAGCCTACACCTTCGTGTTCCACGAGGCCAAGTGGCCCGACGGACGGGCCATTACCGCCGAGGACGTGAAGTTCAGCCTGGACCGGATGGTGGAGGAGGGCAGCCCCAGGCCCAGGGCAGGCAACCTGAGGCCCTACTACGCCGGCTCCGAGGTGATAGACGCCGAAACCCTGAAGGTGAACACCACCATCGCCTACGCTCCGGGCTTCCTCCAGTACCTGGCGATAAACTACATGAAGATACTGCCCAAGCACATCCTGGAGCCCATGGGCACCGACGAGGCCCGGCAGCAGTTCCTGAACAACCCCGACAACCTCAACAGCGTCGTGTCTGGCCCCTTCAGGTTAGAGTCCTACCTGCAGGACAACTTCTGGGAGTACGAGAGAAACCCCGGCTACTTCAAGGAGGGGCTGCCCTTCCTGGACGGAATCCGCGTGTTCATCATCAACAACCTGACCAAGCTCACAACGGCTTTCAGGACGGAACAGGTGCTGATGAACCACAACGCGGACATGGGCCTCACCCTGAGGGACCTGGTCGCTTTCCAGGAAGACATGCGGGGGATCATCACCGTCCACTTCCTGGGGGCCACGGCCTTCGACGGCTTCACCCTCAACCACACCAAGCCGCCCCTGGACAACCCCAATGTCAGGAGGGCCATCTACCTGGCCTTCGACCGCCTGGACTTCATAAACACCAACCATCAGGGCCAGGCCAAGATGGGCACCCCCTTCCCGCCGGGCACCTGGATGACCCCGCCGGACGAGGTGGTGGCCACGTGGCCGGGCTTCCGGTACGTGGACAGTGACGGGAACCCGCTGACCAACTACTACGACGTGCCGGACGCGGTGAAGGACCCCCGGGACCTGGAGGAGGCCAACAGGCTGCTGGACGAGGCCGGCTTCGACAGGAGCCAGACCTTCACTTGGCTCATGGGCAACGCCCCCCTGCACAAGAACATGGGCACCCTGGCCAAGCAGCAGCTGGAGAAGAACATAGGCGTGAAGATCGAGCTGGAGCTGCAGGACTTCCCCACCATCTTCGAGCGCGCCATCACGGGCAATTACGACTTCTTCTTCCTCTGGCACGGCATCAACATCTCTGACTCGGACGAGCTGTTCAACCAGATATACGTCACCCCAGGCGGCTCGAAGAACCGGCTCAACTGGGAGCATCCCAGGATACAGGAGCTCTTCTACGAGTCGGCCAGGGAGCCGGACCCGACGGCACGCCAGGCCCTGATCTGGGAGGCGGGGGACATCCTGCGCCAGGGGGAGGACCACTGGTTCGGCATCGACTGGCGGCAGAACTACGTCGCCGTGAACAACAAGGTCCAGAACTTCTTCCCGGCCCAGACCTACCAGCAGGGGAACCACCACGAAGCCATCTGGCTGGCCGAGTAGTCCTAGCAGGGGAAACCACATAACCCGGGAGGCGCTCCCGGTAAACGACCGGCCTGGGAGAACGGCTCCGCCGTGGTCCCAGGCCGGTCCTGAGAGAGGGGTACATGGGAGCATACGCGGTCAAGCGGCTGCTGCTCTTTGTCCCGACGCTGATACTGGTCTCCCTGCTGGCCTTCGGCGTGATGCGCATCCTGCCCGGGGACCCCGCGATAATGGTCCTCATAGGGCTGGAGGGGGAGGGGACCTACACGCCCGAGGAGCTGGCGGAGACCCAGCGGCGCCTGGGCACCGACAAGCCCATCTACGAGCAGTACGTCAGGTGGGTCGCCGATGCGGTGCAGGGGGACTTCGGCTACTCCTACTTCCGCAACAAGGCCGTCTCCAAGGAGCTGCTGGCTCGGTTCCCCGTCACCATCCAGCTCACCATCATGTCACTCATCCTGGCGGTGGTGACGGCCGTGCCGCTGGGCGTCGTGTCCGCCGTCTACCAGGACAAGTGGCCGGACTACGCGGCCAAGATATTCACCGTCGTTGGAATATCCCTGCCCACCTTCTGGGCCGGGATACTCATCGTGTTCTTTCTGGCCCATCTCTTCAACTGGGGAGCGCCCCTGGGCTACGCCCAGCTGTGGGAAGACCCCCTGGAGAACCTCTCGCAGCTCATATTCCCCGCCCTGTCCCTAGGCTACTTCAACATGGCCTTCACGGCGAGGATAACCCGTTCCGCCATGCTGGAGGTGCTGAGGGAGGACTACATCAGGACGGCGAGGGCCAAGGGCCTGGCCGAGTCCCTGGTGCTGGTCCGGCATGCCCTCAGGAACGCCCTGCTGCCGGTGATCACCGTCGCCGGGTACCAGTTCAGCATCCTGCTGGGCGGAGCAGTGGTCACTGAGAACATATTCCAGGTGCCGGGAATCGGGCAGGCCCTGATACTGGCCCTTACCACCAGGGACTTCAACATCATCCAGGCGATAGTCCTGGTGGTGGGGGTGTTCACCGTAACCCTGAACCTGATCGTCGATATGCTATATGGGCTGATCAACCCAAGGGTCCGATACGCCTGATGAGACTCAGCATTGGACGGTTGCCGTGTTCGCAGTGAGCGCTACGGGGGAAGCGTTCGGAAGGGTCAGGAGCGGGCTATCGCAGACCACCCCCCTTCTGAGGGGCGTCGTCGGCTTCTCGAGGAGAAAGCCCCTGGGCGCCATCGGCGCCGCCATACTGCTTGTCCTCATCCTGATTGCCATCCTCGCGCCCCTCATATCTCCCCACGACCCCGAGGAGACGCACGGCCACCAGAACGTACACGTGGCGCCATTCGAGACCACGAACCTCATTCTGGGAAGCGACCAGCTCGGCCGCGACGTGATGAGCAGGCTGTTCTACGGCGCCCGCATTTCCCTGTACGTCGGCGTGGTGAGCGTGCTCATCGGAATCACCCTGGGAGCGCTGTTGGGCGTCTTCAGCGCCTACTATGGAGGAGCCTTCGACCTACTGATACAGCGGGTGGTGGACGCCTTCATGGCCTTCCCATCCCTCATTCTTGGACTGGCCATCATGGCGCTTCTGGGATCGACCCTGACCAACGTGATCATCGCCCTGGTCTTCGTTCTGGCGCCGACCTCGGTGCGGACCGTGCGGTCCCAGGCGCTGGCCATCAAGGAGATGGACTACATGCTGGCGGCCAGGGCCGTGGGCGCCAGAGACCTTCGCATCATCTTCATCCACGTCGTCCCCAACTGCCTGGCCCTCTTCATGATCCTGGTCACCATCCAGCTTGGCTTCGCCATCCTGGTGGAGGCGTCCCTCAGCTTCCTGGGAGCCGGCCTGCCACCGAACATAGCCACCTGGGGAGGCATGCTCTCCGAGGCGGGGACCGCATACATACGGGTGGCACCCTGGCTGTCCATACTCCCCGGCCTGGCCATATCCCTGGCCGTATTCGGGATCAACATGTTCGGCGACGCCCTGCGGGACGTCTTGGACCCCCGGCTGCGGGGAGCAGGCTAGGGACCACTTCGGAGGAGTCGGATTGACGCCGTTGGTCGACGGCACTACCATAGGCTTGGCACGGTACGAGCGCCTTGCCTGGGGGCGTCTCCCAAGCTCCTGGCTCCCCCCCGCCGCCACGACTGAAACAAGTCTGCTACCATCCTACGACCGCCTGACAGGAGGTAATGAAGGATGAGCTCCAGCCTGATACGGGGCAAGTACGTCATCTGCAAGATAACGGGACCGGACTCGGCCCAGGTGGTGTCCGATGGGGCAGTGTACCAGCGGGACGGGGCCATAGTGGAGGTCGGCCCGTACGAGGACCTGAGGCAGCGGCACCCGGACGCGGAGGTCATCGGCTCCTCGAGCTACGTGGTCATGCCCGAGCCTGGTCAACGACCACTTCCACGTCGGATTCAGCCCCTTCCAGATGGGCTCGCCGGACCTGCCCCTGGAGCTGTGGCAAGCGTCCAGGATGGGCGCCCGGCGGATAGACCCGTACCTGGACCAGATCTACGGCGCTATCCAGATGATGGAGTCGGGCACCACCACGGTGCAGGCCATCCACGGAGGCGCGGCGTGGTGGAGGCCCATGGACCTGGAGGTGGCCGACAAGGCGGTCGGGGCCTTCCACGACTCGGGCATGCGGGTCTCCTACGCCCCCGCCGCGGCCGACCAGGACGCCACCGTGTCCGGGGCCAGGGGCGGGGAGGCGGAGCTGGCAGCCCAGATGCCCCCCGAGCTGGCGGAGCGATACCTGGCCCCCCTGAGGGCCCGCTACCGCCCGGTGGAAGACCTGATGGACGCCCTGGAGGAGATCTGCCAGAAATACGGCAACGACCGGTACGAGCGGGTGCGCATCACCATGGCGCCCAGCAACGTGCACAGGTGCTCCGACGCGCTCCTGGACAGCTTCCGGCGCATGGCCACCAAGTACAGCACCGGCATCCACATCCACCTCCTGGAGACCATCTATCAGAAGGAGTACGGCGCGCGCCTGTGGAACAAGAGCCCTCTCCAGCACCTGTACGACCTGGGGTTCCTGGGCCACGACGTGGTGTGCGGCCACAGCGTGTGGGTGAGCGAGGAGGACATCGACATCATGGCGTCCACGGGCACCAACGTGTGCCACAACGCCAGCTCCAACCTGCGCCTCCAGAGCGGCATCGCTCCCGTCGGCCCCCTGCTCCGGAAGAACATCAGGATCGCCATCGGCAGCGACGAGGCGGGCCTCAACGACGACAAGGACCTGTTCCAGGAGATGCGCCTGGTGCTGAAGATACACCGGGTGCCGGGAGTGGAGAACGTGCCGCCCACGTCCTATCAGGTCTTCCAGATGGGCACGGAGCACGGGGCTTACGCCAGCTGGTTCGGGGACAAGGTGGGCACCCTGGAGCCCGGCAAGCGGGCGGACGTAGTGCTGCTGAACCTGCGGAACATCGAGGAGCCGTACCTGGACCCCGACGTGTCCATCGTGGACGCCGTGGTCCACCGGGGACGCAGCATCGACGTGGACACGGTCATAGTGGACGGCGAGGTCGTGATGCGGGACCGCAAGCTGACCAAGATCGACAAGGACGCTCTGTACGCCGAGTTCAAGAAGGCGCTGGACCGTCCCCTGGAGCAGGTGGAGGCCGACAGCCGGGCCCTGGGCCGGGAGGTGATCCCGTACATGCGGCGGTTCTACGAGGGGACCCTGCCCGACAACCCCGTCAGCCACTCGATGTACAACGCCCGCCGGTAGACACGGCCGGACGGGAAGCCCTAGATGTTCAGGCGGACGTCTTGGTAGCTCGGGTCCTTCTCGTAGAGCTGGAGCCTGTGGTGCCGCGCCTCGACGATGACGATCTTGTAGTCGTCTCTCACGTCCACCGCCACCGGCCTGCGGAGCAGGGTATCGGGGGTCATGTCCACCCTGGCCCTGGCCTTGACCAAGTCCGGGCTGCCCCGCAGGGTTAGCTGGAGCCACGGGGACACCTCAGTCGCCTCGCCGGTGATTTCCACGAGAAAGTCACCGTCCTCGTCGTATACGTTCAGCCTGTCATTGCCCCAGTCGCAGACGTAGACGTCCCCGTCCTTGTCCACGGCCACGCCCGCCGGGCGCCGCAGCTCTCCCCGCCCAGTACCCGGGCTCCCGATGGTGGACAGGTACTCGCCCTGGGGAGAGAACTTCTGGACCCTGTCGTTGCCCCAGTCTCCCACGTAGAACGCACCGTGCCGGTCCGTGGTTATGCCCCAGGGCCGGTCGAACCGGCCCTCCTCGGAGCCCGGCCCGCCCCACGTGGACACGTACTCGCCCTCCCTGGTGAACACCTGCACCCGGTGGTTCAGGCTGTCGACTATGTGGATGTTCTCGTCGGCGTCCATCGTCACGCCCGCCGGCGCGTCGAGCTCACCCTCGCCGGTCCCATGCCTGCCCCACCGGCCCAAGAAGGCGCCGTCCGTGGCGAACCTGTGCACCTGGTGGGTGGCCTGGTCGGTGACGAAGAGGGTCTCGTGGCTGTCCATGGCCAGGCCTCCCGGCCAGAGGAACTGGCCGTCCTGGAGCTTCTCCACCGTAAGGACGTTGAAGCCGGTTCCGGGGCCGGGCACACCGATGTCCTGGACCCACTCGTGGTCCAGGGTGCATTTGGTGATCCGAGGAGAGTTGTTGCGTTCATCGCTGGCGTTGACTACGTAGAGGACGTCTCCCGACCGGACCAGGTCTGCGGGGTGCTGGAACGAGGTCATAGAGTTCCCGAAGCGGCCCATGGAGTAGAGGTACGTGAAGGCCCGGTTGCCGGCAACGCGAGTAGTGGGCACGTCAACGACCTCCCGCTAGCAGAACTGGTACTCCTTGGTCGCGCCGATGAGCTGAAGGACCTTGGTCACCCGGTCCTCGAAGGCGTCCGGGGCGTCCTCGGCGTGCCCCACCACCTCGTCGTACGTCTCCTCGCCCAGGCGTACGGACCCCAGGAGCTCCAGGCAGCCGTCGACGAGCTCCCGGGAGGAGCGGCCCTCCCGCTCCTCGAGCCTGGCGATGATGTCCCTGACGCCCGGCAGGCTGGGGTTGCTGAGGCGGTCCGCACAGAAGTTGATCCGCCGGACCAGGGAGCCGCCGTCGATCCACTCCTTGCCCGTGTGCCAGCCCTCGACGCTGGGGGGATTGAGCAGGTCCTGCCCCTGGTACACCGATTCGAAGGCAAGCTCCATCACCCCGTGCTTGAGCTGGCCGTACTCGCCCACCAGCCGCACAGTGCTGACCACCACCTCGGCCGGGCTCCTCACCTTGGCGAACCAGACGGCCTCGTCCTTGAAGAAGTCCGAGTTGAAGAGGAAACGCAGGGTCTCGGCGATGTCGTAGTCCGAGGAGACCAGTGCGCCGGCTATCGCCTCCACCGCCCCGGGGTCCTGCGGGGGGATGTCGTTCCAGCTGGGGACCTGGACCTCGTCGGCAACGAAGAAGTTGTAGAGATGGCGGGCGATGAACCGCGACGTGGCGGGGTGCCGCACTATTATGTCGATCACGTCCTCGCCGTTGAACCGGCCGCGCTGGCCGAGGAACAGCTTCTCATCGAAGTCGTGGTCCTCGGGCCTGTACTCGAAGCTCCACAGGTTGGCGCCGGGCACCTTGGGCGAGATGGTCCAGCCCGTGAAGGCCCGGGCAGCCTCGAACACGTCCTGCTCGGTGTAGTTGCCCTGGCCCATGGAGAACAGCTCCAGCAGCTCCCGGCCCCAGTTCTCGTTGGGCGAGCCCTTGTGGTTCTCGTTGTTGTCCAGCCAGAAGATCATGGCAGGGTCCATGGCCAGGCGCACCAACAACTCCCGGTAGCTGCCCATGCCGTAGCGCCGGAACATGCCGATCTGGTGGACCATCTGGGTGATGTTGTCCACCTTGGCGTCCCCCGTGGCGAAGACCATGTGCCAGAAGAGGGACATCTTCTCCTCCAGGGGGCGCGGCGTCGTCAGCAGGTGGTACATGAAGTTGGACGCCCCCAGATAGGGGGAGGTGGGGTACTCGTGCCCAGGATAGTACCGGTTCATGGCCAGCTCGTCGAACTCGGGCACGCCGTTGGCCCCCGGATATACCAGCTCGTCGACGGTGGCCTCGTAGCCCCGGGCGGCCCGGGCCTCCAGTTCGCCATAGGACGCGCCGAACCCGGCGCGACGCATCAGATGGGCCATCAAGGCGATACGCTTGTCTGCCATGTGCACGACCTCTACCGGCGGGCTTGCCGGCCATGCGATATCCGGCTACTGCAGCTACGCCCGCCCCATTCTTACGCGCCTACACTATATCACCCAGGATTTGCCAAATCAAAGAGGTATCCGGAATTCCCACATACCTTACGAATGAAGATGACACACCCGGCAAACCCGGTCAAGCAGCCCCATCACAACGCCCTGCGTGGAAGGGATTTCGGCCTCGCGGGGCCCGCAGATTGACACGGTAAGCCGGAGCAAGTACGCTACCCGCAGACCCCCTCTCACAGCTGGCACAAGGAGGCGTGGCAGTGGCTTCGTCGTTGATAAGGGGCAAGTACGTCATATCCAAGATTACCGGGCCCGACTCGGCCGAGGTGGTCTCGGACGGGGCCGTGTTCCAGAGGGACGGCGCCATAGTCGAGGTGGGCCCGTACGCCGACCTGAAGGCCCGGCACCCGGACGTGGAGGTGATAGGCTCCCCCAGCTACGTGGTGATGCCGGGGATGGTCAACGACCACTTCCACGTGGGGCTGAGCCCGTGCCAGATGGGGGCGTTGGACAACACCCAGGAGCTGAGGGCCCTGATAAGGATGGGCGCCAGGCGAATAGACCCATACCTGGACCAGCTCTACGGGGCCATCCAGATGATAGAGACGGGCACCACCACGGTGTGCGCCATACACGGAGGAATCACCAGGACGAACCCCGCCGAGATCCCCGACGTGGCGGACAAGGCCCTGAAGGCCTACCAGGAAGCCGGGATGCGCGTGTCCTACGCGCCAACCATCGCCGACCAGAACGCCCACATCGTGGGGCCCCGGGGGGACGAGCGAGATTTCGCCGCGTTCATGCCCGGGGACCTGGGAGAGCGGTTCGCCAGCTACGTGGGGCGGGCGTACGGACCGGTGGAGGGGTGGATGGAGGCCCTGGAAGAGGTCTTCAGGAGGTACGGCAACGACCAGTACGAGCGGATTCGCGTCACCCTGGCGCCCAGCAACGTGCACCGGTGCTCGGACGAGCTGCTCGTCGCCTTCAAGGAGCTGGCCACCAAGTACCGGACGGGCATCCACATCCACCTCCAGGAGAGCCCCTACCAGAAGTTCTACGGCATGAACGCCTACGGGAAGACCCCCTTCCAGCACCTGGGCGACCTGGGCTTCCTGGGGCCCGAGGTGGTGTGCGGCCACAGCGTCTGGATCACCGACGAGGACATCGAGCTCATGGCGGCCACGGGCACCAACGTGTGCCACAACGCCAGCTCCAACCTGCGCATCCACAACGGCATCGCCCCGGTGGGCAAGCTGCTGCAGAAGGGCATAAGGGTCGCCCTCGGCAGCGACGAGGCGACCATAAACGACGACAAGGACATGTACCAGGAGATGCGCCTGGCCCTGCGCCTGCACTACCTGCCGGGCATAGACAACGTCATCCCAACGCCCTACGACCTCTTCCGGATGGGCACCGAGCACGGGGCCTACGCCGCCTGGTTCGGGGACCGGGTGGGGACGCTGGAGCCCGGCAAGCGGGCCGACATCGTCCTGATGGACCTGCGGAACATCGAGTACCCGTTTATAGACCCGGAGATAACCCTCATCGACGCGCTGGTATACCGGGGCAGGAGCCAGGACGTGGATACGGTGATTATCGACGGCGACGTGGTGATGCGCGACGGAAAGCTAACCCACGTGGACAAGGAGGCGGTGCTCCAGGAGATCAGCTCCGCCCTGAACAGGCCCCTGTCCGCCAGGGAGATGGAGGCCCGGGACTTGGTGAGGCAGGTCGAGCCATACATGAGGCGATTCCTCGAGGGCACCTTCCCCCAGGACCTCACACCCCACTCGGTGTATAACTCCCGGTACTAGCACCAGCGGCCAGACCGGCACAGAAGGGAGACCCATGGCTTCATCGTTGGTACGGGGAAAGTACGTCATCTGCAAGGTAACTGGCCCCGACTCCGCCGAGGTGGTGGCCGACGGGGCGCTGTTCCAAAGGGACGGCGAGATCGTCGAGATAGGGGACTACGAGCAGCTCAGGGCCAACCACCCCGACGTGGAGGTCATCGGCTCCCCGCGATACGTGGTGATGCCCGGGCTGGTCAACGACCACTTCCACGTGGGCCTGACCCCCTTCCAGCTCGGCGCCCCCGACCTCCCCCTGGACCTGTGGGGCCTGGTGACCATGGGCAGGGCCTACGCCCGGCGACTGGACCCCTACCTGGACCAGATGTACGGCGCGGTCCAGATGATCGAATCGGGCACCACCACGGTACAGGCCATACACGGGTCGAACAGGGGTGCCCGGCCCATGAACCCTGAGGCGGCGGACAGGGCCATCACGGCCTTCCAGGAGTCGGGCATGCGGGTGTCCTACTGCCCCGCCGTGGCGGACCAGAATTCCCTGGTCTCCCTGGGCACCGAGGCCGGCTTCGCCGCCACGCTTCCCCCGGAGCTGGCGGAGCGGTTCACGTCGTTCATGGCGGCCAGCTACCGGCCCGTCGAGGAGACGATAGAGTCCTTCGAGGAGATCAGCGAACGGTGGGGCAACCGCTACGAGCGGGTCCGCCTCACCCTTGCCCCCAGCAACGTCCACCGGTGCTCCGACGAGCTGCTGGTGGCCTTCAGGGAGCTGGCCAACAAGCACAAGACCGGGATACACATCCACCTGCAGGAGAGCATATACCAGAAGCTGGAGGGCCTGCGGGCCTGGAACAAGACCCCCCTGCAGCACCTGAACGACCTGGGATTCCTGGGCCCCGACGTGGTCTGCGGCCACAGCGTCTGGGTCACCGACGAGGATATAGAGGTGATGGCGGCGACGGGCACCAACGTGTGCCACAACGCCAGCTCCAACCTCCGCATCTCCAGCGGCATCGCGCCCATAGGGAAGCTGCTCCGGAAGGGCGTCCGGGTGGCCATAGGCAGCGACGAGGCCGGCATCAACGACGACAAGGACCTGCTCCAGGAGATGCGCCTGGTGCAGAAGATCCACAAGGCCCCGGGGTGGAGACCGTTCCCCCCACATCCTACCAGGTGTTCCAGATGGCCACGGAGAACGGTGCCTACGCGAGCTGGTTCGGCGACAGGGTGGGCACGCTGGAGCCCGGCAAGCGGGCCGACGTCGTGCTCCTGAGCCTGGACAGCATCGAGGAGCCGTACCTGGACCCCGAGGTGTCCATCGTGGACGCGGTGGTCCACAGGGGCACCAAGTGGGACGTGCACACGGTGCTGGTCGACGGGGAGGTGGTCATGCGGGACCGCAAGCTGACCAAGATCGACAAGGAGGGCCTCTACCGGGAGCTGAAAGAGGTGCTCAACAGGCCCAAGACCGACTACCAGATCGAGATGCGGGACATGACCGACCAGCTCATGCCCTACCTGAAGCGGTTCTACGAGGGCACCATACCCGAGGGCATGACACCCCACACCGTCTACAACGCCAGCCAGTAACGGCCGACGGCAGGCGCGTCGCCAATCGTGATGGTAAGCTTGACGCTCCTACGAACTGGCTGTATCCTAGTATCCGCTTGACTCGGATTTGATTCTATGGAGGAAGCAATGTCGCGTGTTTTGCGGGCCGGTTGGAAGTGGCTACTGTTGGGAGCGTTGCTGGCTGTATTTGTCGTAGGCGCGGCCTGCGGCGAGGACCCGACTCCGGCGCCAACGCAAGCCCCCGGCATAACGTCGGCGGACGTAGAGTCGGCAGTCAGGGCCGCCGTCGGTGAGGCTGTCGGAGAAGCAGTCGGTGAGGCCGTTGGCGAAACCGTGTCCGCTGAGGAGATCGCGGCTATGGTCAACGAGGCCGTCGCCGGGATCGACATCCCCGAGGGCGTGTCCGCCGACGACGTCAGCATGCTGGTGAACGAGGCCGTCCAGGGCATCGAGATCCCCGAAGGCGTATCCGCCGAAGAGATCGACAGAATGGTCAAACAGGCCACCGCTGACGCCGTCGCGGGGGCGGAAGCGGGCGTCACCTCAGAGGAGCTGGCGATGGCCATCGACCAGGCCGTGGCCGACGCCGTGGCCGACGCCGTAGCCCAGGCCTCGGAGATCCAGATAGAGGAGATACTGGACCGCATCGCGACCCCGGTGGCCATGGCCGAGGCGGCCCCGGTGCCCGACTGGGTGGGGCGGGGCAAGTACGGCGGGACGATAAACTTCGCGTCCACCTCGGACCCGGGGTTCATCGACCTGCACTTCTCGGCGAGCATCAACTCCGGCCTGACGGTGGCCGGCAACCGGTTCAACCAGCTGGTGGAATTCAACCCCGTCAACGCCAGCGAGGTCATCGGCGACCTGGCGACGACCTGGGAGACGAGCCCGGACGGGCGCGTCTACACCTTCACCATCCACCCCGACGCCAACTGGACCGACGAGGCCCGCACTCCCGTGACGGCCGCCGACGTTGTGTTCAGCCTGGACCGGGTGGTGGACCCGGACGCGATCAGGCCGCGGGCCGGAGCCGCCCTGAAGCCCTTCTACGCGCCGGGCAACTCCAGAGTCATCGACGACAAGACGGTGGAGGTCACCATCAAGTTCCCCTCCGCCGCCTTCCTGCCCTGGCTTGCCTTCGACTACGTGAAAGTGTACCCCAAGCACATCGTCGAGAACCTGACCCAGGACGAGGTCAACTGCTGCTACGAGAACCTGGTGGGCTCTGGCCCCTGGATGTTCAAGAACCTGGAGCGGGGAGTCGTAATCGAGTGGGAGAAGAACCCCAACTACTTCAAGGAAGGCCGTCCCTTCTTCGACGGCTGGAAGGGCATCCTGTTCAAGGACCGGCTCAGGGCCATCTCCGCCATGCAGTCGGAGCAGGTGATGGGCTGGACGGCCACCTACCAGAACGCGCCCACCTTCGACGTGTATGAGCAGCTCGAGCAGGACACGGGCGGTAAGCTCAGGGCTTTCCAGCTCCCGGGAGCCGGCGCGCCCGGAATAATGCTCAACTGGACCAAGCCGCCCTTCGACGACCCCAATGTGCGGAAGGCCGTCATGATGGCCTTGGACCGCGTCGAGATAATCAAGACGGTGTTCAAGGGAATCGGGCGTCAGGGGACCTTCCTTCCCGGAGGGTCCTCCGTCTCCGAAGCCGAGGCCAGCTGGCCCGGCTGGAGGTACGTGGACGCCGACGGCAACCTGATCACGACGGACCCAGTGAAGGTCGTGGGCTCCCAGAAGCACCCCGACGACATCGCCGAGGCCCAGAGGCTGGTGCGGGAGGCCGGATACGAGAACAACTTCGCGGGGGACGTCCTCTCCTTCGACGACGCCGCCAGCGTGAACATGTCCGACCTGATCGCGAGACAGATGAACGAGACGTTCGGCTGGGACTTGAAGGTGACGGTGCTGGACCTGGCCGCCGCGTCCATCGAGCGCAACGAGGGCCGGTTCGACCTCCACCAGGAAAGCCACGGCGTCGAGCTGAACGACCCCAACGCGCTGCTGGGCCAGATGTACCTGGCCGGCGGCGGCAGGAACTCCTTGAACTGGCACGACCCGAGAATAGACGATCTGGCCGAGCGGCAGTCCAGGGCCGGGTCAACGGAGGAGCGCAAGGCGCTGGTGCTGGAGATCGAAGCGATCCTCAGGGACGAGGGCATCGCCCAGTGGGTGCCCCTGGGCTGGATACCCGTCAACGGGGCCCTGAACGTCCAGATCAGGAACTTCCACCTGCCCAAGGCCAGTGACGTAGGGGCGGCCTGGAACGTGATCCACAAGAAGGAGCACCTGTGGTACGACCCCGACGCTCAGCCTGACTGGGGTCTGGGACAATAAGGCAATCCGATCGGTTGGTGGCCGCTGTGGCCGAAGAAGACCGGTCTCAGGGCTGGGGTCGCCGACCCCAGCCCTGTTTGGATGCGTGGCGGGACGGCGTACGGCGCCGTTCGGGTTGAAGGTGGCACGAGGAGCCGAGATGACGACGGAAAGCATCGCTCTTATGGCCCATCTGTTCAGGCGGGCCGGGTTCGGGGCCACCATGGAGGAGCTGGAGAGGTATGCGGCCAAGGGGTACGAGGAGACGGTGGAGGAGCTGCTCCACCCGGAACGCCAACCCGAGTGGGACGAGGAGCGCCTCTTCAGGGACTTCCCCGAGCTGCAGGACCGCACGGCCATCGAACCCGGCCAGATATTCTGGACCCACAGGCTGATAGAGACCCGCCGCCCCCTTGAAGAGAAGATGGCCCTGTTCTGGCACGGCGTCCTGTGCACCGGCGCCGGCAAGGCCGACAACGTCCGCCAGGTCACCATCCAGATCGACATGTTTCGGAGGCTGGGGCTGGGCCGCTTCCCGGATATTCTGGTGGAGCTGTCCAAGGACCCGGCCATGCTCTACTACCTGGACAACACGGAGAACCACAAGGGGTCCATCAACGAGAACTACGGCCGGGAGCTGCTGGAGCTGTTCTCCCTGGGCGTCGGCATGGACGGCGAGGCCAACTACACGGAGGAGGACGTCCAGGCGTGCTCCCGCGCCTTCACCGGGTGGGGCATCAAGCCTCCCCTACCCACAGACCCCTACGGGCCCCACACGTGGACGTTCTACTACGACGCCACGGACCACGACGACGAGGAGAAGACGTTCCTGGGCGAGACCGGGCGCTGGAACGGCGAGGACGTGATAGATATCCTAGCCCGGCAGCCCGCGACGCGCCGGTTCATCGCCCGCCACCTGTACAACTTCTTCGTCGCCGACGAGCCGATCGTTCCCACCTGGAAGGACATCCCGCCCCGGGACCCTCACGCGATAGAGACACTTGAGGGCGTGTTGGTGGAGAGCGACTACGATATGCGCCAGGTCATGCGGGCACTGCTGAATTCCGACTTCTTCAAAGACGCCCGCTTCCAGAAGGTCAAGAGCCCGGTGGAGGTGGTGATAGGCACGGTCAAGCAGACGGGGGAGTTCGCCTCCAACAAGCCCGGGGCCCTGGACCTGGTCATGGAGATGCGGTACATGGGCCAGGACATCCTCAACCCCCCCACGGTGGAGGGGTGGCATACCGGCAGAGACTGGATCGACAGCGGGACTCTGGTGGAGCGCATCAACTACACCGCGGACCAGATGGGGAACCTGGAGCATCCCGGCGTCCGCTCCATCGTGGACCGATTGGCCTCCACGGGGCCGCTGCTGTCTCCCGAGAGCCTGGTCGACGGCTGTCTGGATGTCCTGGGAGGCTACCGGCTGCCTCAGCAGACCCGGGACAGGCTGGTCTCACACCTGGCCAAGGGAGGAGACCTGGACACCGCCGGCGAAGAGTTCGGCCAAAGGGTGGCGCAAACGCTCCAGCTCATAGTGGCGACCCAGGAGTACCAGTTCGCTTAGGAAATCTCTGAACGAGGGGTGCTTCCTTACGGACTAACTCGGCAGGGACTTGTCCAGGCCATGCCTAGGGGGAGACAGATGGCTACAAACGGCAAAGACCGGGTCCTGGTAGTGCTCCAGCTCTCCGGGGGGAACGACTCCCTGAACACCATCGTCCCGTATGGGGACCCGCTGTACGCCGACAACCGGCCGTCGTTGAGGATAGCCGAGGAGGACGTGCTCCCCATCGACGATTACATAGGGTTCCATCCCGCGATGGCGCCCATCAAGACCCTCTACGACCAGGGGAAGGTGGCGATCATCCAGGGCATCGGGTACCCGAACCCCAACCGCTCCCACTTCCGCTCCATGGACATCTGGCACACCTGCGAGCCGGAGAAGGTGGGCACCGAGGGATGGTTGGGCCGCGCCATCCGGGAGATCGACCCGCGCTCAGAAAACGTGCTGACGGGGGTCAACTTCGGACGCGGCCTGCCCCGGGCCCTGGCCGCGCCGGGGATACCCGTGGCGTCGGTGGGCAACCTGGAGACCTACGGCCTGCTGACGGGCATCCAGGGAGAGGACCAGAGGGCGGAGGCGCTGGACGTGTTCGCCAACATCTACGCTCCGATGATCGGCAGAAGCGAGGTGTCCGAGTATCTCTCCCAGACGGGGACCGACGCCCTGAAGGGGGCTGACATACTGAGGACGGCGCCCGAGAGCTACACCTCCTCCGTGGAGTACGCCGGCAACTCGGTGGCCCAGTACATGAAGAACATAGCCCAGGTGCACCTGGCGGGCTTTGGCACGCGCATCCTGTACACAACCGCTCCGTACAACAGCTTCGACACACATGCGGGGCAGGCCGGGGTCCACGACCAGCTCCTGGAAAACGTCTCCGGCGCCGTCCATGACTTCTACGAGGACCTGAGGGAACACCACGCCAGCGAGGAGGTCGTGGTGCTGCTGTTCTCCGAGTTCGGCCGCCGGGTACACGACAACGGGTCGGGAACGGACCACGGGTCGGGGGGCACCGCCTTCGTCATCGGCGACGCCGTGGCGGGGGGCCTCTACGGAGAGCACCCGTCCCTGGAGGCCAGCCGGCTGCTGGAGGGCGACCTCCACTTCAACAACGACTTCCGGGGCACCTACGCGTCGCTGGCGGAGAAGTGGATGGGACTGGAGGCCGCGCCCATCGTCGGCGGCGTCTTCGAGCAGCCCGACTTCATCAGAGGTTAGGGGAGAGCACACGGTCGGGAGGGGCGGCGTGGCAGGGTCTCCGAGAATGGCAGACCGGAGCGAGGATACGTAGATGGTCAGCGTGCACTTTGGCGTTACCAGCAGGGCGTTCAACTACTCTCACACCGTCGGTCGCATGACTTTCTTCGGGGAGGGGTTCAGGCACCCCATGGACATAGCCGTCGGCAAGGACGGCCGCATCTACGTGCCCAACCGGTCGAGGCAGGACAGACCCAACGGGGTACGAGTGACCGTGTGCACGGTGGACGAGGAGTTCCTGTACCAGTTCAGCGCCTTCGGGGCCGAAGACGGCCAGCTTACGTGGCCCGTCTCCATCGCCCTGGACAGCACGGAGAACATCTACGTGGCGGACCAGTGGCTGAACCGCATCAGCATCTTCAGCAACGGCGGGGACTTCCTCGGCAAGTGGGGCGCAGCGGGGAGCGGCGATGGGGAGCTGGACCAGCCCTTCGGTATGAGGTTCGACTCCCAGGACCATCTGTTCATAGTGGACAGCCGCAACGGCCGAATCCAGAAATTCACCAAGGACGGGCGCTTCCTGGCCAAGTTCGGGGAGCCGGGAAGCGGGCCCGGCCAGTTCGACCTTCCGTGGGGCATAGACTTCGACCGGGAAGGCTACCTGTACGTAGCCGACTGGAACAACCACCGGGTCCAGAAGCTCACCCCCGAGGGAGAGTACGTCTCCGAGCTCGGCATCCACGGCAGCGGCGCCGGAGAGTTCCACAGGCCATCGGGAGTGGCAGTAGACGCGGACGGCGACATCTACGTGGCAGACTGGGGCAACCACCGTCTCCAGGTCTTCACCTCCGACGGCCGTCACATAAGCACGTTCACCGGAGACGCCACCCTCTCCAAGTGGGGCGAGCTATCGCTGGAGGCGAACCCGGACAAGGCGTGGCAGCGCAACCTGGTGAGAGACTTCGAGCCGGAGAGACGGTTCTGGAACCCGGTGGCGGTGGCCGTCGACCCCGAGAACCGGGTGCTGGTCGCCGACTGCATGCGCCACCGCCTGCAGGTCTATCGCAAGATATATGCCTCCTGATAGGATGTCCTGGACGGATGGCCGAGGTCCCCGAGACAGCCACTGATACGGAGAGGCCCCGAAGTCCGCGCGACCCGGGGCTTTAGGGGAGCCCGGGCGACCGGGCAGCGGCCCGGCCAAGTGAGAGCGGTCTCCAGACAGATGGGCTAGCATTGAAGACGTACATCATCAAACGGCTGCTGCTGTTCCCGCCCACCGTGGTGATAGTCACCCTGCTGGTGTTCTTCATCATGTGGATCGTGCCTGGTGACGCCGCGATAGTCATCCTGGCCGGCGAGGGAGGCGAGGCGGGAGTCAACCAGGAGGACCTGGAGAGGCTCAGGAAACAGCTGGGCCTGGACAGGCCCGTCTACATCCAGTACGGAGACTGGGTCTGGGACCTTGTCAGGGGAGACATGGGGGACTCGGTCTACTACAAGATACCCGTAATGGACGAGCTGAAGGGGAAGTTCCTGGTCACCCTGGAGCTGTCCGTAATGGCCATCCTGATGTCCGCCGTCCTGGCCATCCCCATCGGGGTGCTCTCCGCCGTGAAGCAGGACACCATCTTCGACTACGGGGTTAGGACGTTTACCCTGGCCGGCATCGCCCTGCCCAGCTTCTGGGTGGGCATACTCATTGTGGCGGCCCTCACCTTCTGGTTCGATTGGGCGTTGCCTCCGCTGCAATACCAACCGCCTTGGGACGAGCCGTTGACCAACCTGCACCAGCTAATCTTTCCGGCGATGGCGCTGGCCTTCGGGGAGCTTGCCTTTGCTGCCCGGATCACGCGCTCCACCATGCTGGAGGTCATGCGGGACGACTACGTCAGGACCGCCAGGGCCAAGGGGCTGTCCGAGCTGGCGGTGATCGGACGGCACGCCCTGAAGAACGCCCTGCTGCCCGTGGTCACCGTATCGGGCTGGCAGTTTGGCCGTCTTCTGGGGGGCGTGGTGGTCATCGAGCGGATATTCCTGGTGCCCGGGGTGGGCAGCTTCCTCATAGACGCGATAGTCCACCGGGACTACACCGTTATCCAGGCGATCATGGTGATGGTGGCCGGCCTGATCCTGGTCCTGAACCTGCTGATCGACGTCCTGTACGGCTGGCTGGACCCCAGGATCCGGTATGCGTAAGCCGAGCTCACGGTCAGGTTGGCAATGATAGGTCAGAGAGCCGCAGCCCTTCCCAACGCCCGGTCAGCCTTGTCCTGGCTACCCGGGGCGGCGGGTCAGGTAGCCGCGTTCTGCAAGAGGAAGCCCCTGGGGGCCCTGGGAGGGGTCCTGATCACCTCCATGGGCCTGATCGCCATCCTGGCGCCGATCATATCGCCCCACGACCCCTACGAGGTCTACGTGGACTACGTCGAGAACCCTCCGTCCAAGACCTTTCCCCTGGGCACCGACAACCTGGGTCAGGACGTCCTCAGCCGGCTGTTTCACGGGGCCCGGCTCTCCCTCAGAGTTGGACTGCTCAGCGTGCTGATCGGCATAACCGGCGGCTTCGTGCTGGGCATCGCCACGGCCTACGCGGGAGGGGCCGTCGACCTCGCCTTCCAACGGCTCATCGATTCGATGATCGCCTTTCCCAGCGTAATCCTGGCCATGGCCATCATGGCCGTGCTGGGGGCCTCGGTCACCAACGTGGTCATAGCCCTGGTGTTCGTGTTGATACCGCCCGCGGTCCGGGCCATCCGCTCCCAGGTGCTGAGCCTCAAGGAGATGGACTACGTGCTGGCTGCCAAGGCAGTGGGTTGCTCCCCCCTGCGAATCATGGTCCGGCACATCGTGCCCAACTGCTTCGCCATCTACATCATCCTGGCCACCATCACGCTGGGGTTCGCCATCATCGTGGAGGCGTCCCTCAGCTTCCTGGGAATAGGGGTACCCGCGGGCACGCCCACTTGGGGAGGCATGCTCACCCAGGCGTCCCAGCAGCACATCAAGACGGCTCCATGGGTAGCCATAGCTCCGGGCGTAGCCATATCGGTGGTGGTGTTCTCGGTCAACTGGCTCGGCGACGCCCTGCGGGACGTGCTGGACCCGCGGCTTCGGGGCGCCGACTAGGGCCGTTCCCGCAGCCCAGGCGGCCCGTTGGGCTCCTACTCCAAGGGACCGGGCGCCAAGGGGCCGGGCGATACAGGGCACGGGACCATCGCCACCCTGACGCCGGCACGGCGACAGGACAACGGAGCAGGCGCCGCCAAGCCATACCAGAGATTGGGGTGTAGCTAGCTCGTGGGAGAGCTCGTCCGCGTCTGCGCCCGCTGCAGCCACGTCAACCCCATGGACGGGCCCGACCGGTGCCGCAACTGCTGGGCGGAGCTGTCGGGGGTCTCGCCGGTGCCCAGGGCCGCGAGAGAAAAACCCCCCAGGTTCGAGTTTCTCAGGAAACGTCGAGTCCTTCTGCCCTCCCTCTTCGCGCTGGCCGTGGGGCTGACCGTGTGGGGGGTGCTGGTCTTCTTCGACCTTGGCCCCAACCCGCCGGCCGCCACTACCAGCGCAGCCGCGGAGGTCCTGCGGGGGGTATGGTCGCAGGTGGGAAGGACCCCCGAGAACAGCGGCTTCACGCCGGAGCGCGTCTCCGTGCCCACAAGGATAGACTGGACCTACGACACGTCGGAGCCTATTCTGGCCGCCCCAGCCGTGGACCAGGAACGGCTGTACCTGACGACTCAGACGGGCCGCATCATAGCCCTGGACAGGGGGAGCGGCGAACTCGCCTGGCAGTACGACTCCGGCCACCAGGCGGGATTCCCGGCGACGGCCACACCGGCGGTGGCGGCGGACCTGGTCATCGCCCCGGTGCGTCCCGGCCGGGTGGTCGGCCTGGACCGCCGCACGGGGGAGGCCGTGTGGGAGACGGACATAGGGGCCCCGCTGATGGCCCCCCCCATCGTGGTGGGGGGCTCCGTCTACGTTGGAGCCGGGGACGAGAAGCTGTACGCCCTGGACGCGGCCACCGGGCGGGAGAGATGGACCTTCCACGTGCTGGACCGGATAACGGCCCCCGTGGCCTACGCCGACGACGCGGTGGTGGTGGTAAACGAGGAGAGCCTGGTCCATATCGTCGACACCAACACGGGGCGCAAGCGGTTCGTCTACGACGCGGGGGCGGGGAGCCTCGGCAGGAACATCCGGGGCGGGCCGGCCATCCACGGAGACACGGCCTACTTCCACACCCAGGGAGGCATGGTTTGGGCCGTGGACCGGCGGACGATCACCTACCCGTTCGAGAGGGCAATAGCATACTGGAAGACCAACTTCTTCCTGTGGGGCATCACCTCGGAGCTCCCGGTCCAGAAGGGCACCGTGTGGATGAAGGGCCTCGGCGGCACCCTTATGCACGGCCCCGCCGCGGCCCACGACACCGTCTACGCGGCCACCTCTGAGGGGCGGGTGTGGGCCCTGGACGCCGCAAGCGGAGAGGAGCGGTGGACCGCCCGGGTGGGGGCAGGGACAAGCTCGGGGCCCACGGTGGCCGGCGACACCCTGGTCCTGGGGACCGAGGACGGCAGGGTTCTGGGGGTGAACGCCCACACCGGGGAACGGCAGTGGGACTTCCGCCTGGGCGGGAGGATATCGGCCCGCCCCGTGGTCGTCGAAGGGCAGCTCTACGTGGCCTCCGAGGACGGCAAGGTCTACGCGGTCAGCGGGTAGACTTGCGCCTCTCCGCGGCGAGCCCTTCGCATTTGGTCACTAGCGTCCTGTCCTCGAAGTTCGTTGTACCAGGCCCCTCCCCGGGTTATTGAGCCCACCCTCCCACCCCGCGCTCCGCGCGGGTAAGGAACCCCCATCCACCGGTGGACAGCCGGCGGACTCATTCAATGAGTCTCTGAGACGGGTCACGAGACGGGGGGCCGGTGCTGTATCCACGGCCTGGCCCGCTCGAAGGCGGCGGACGCGGCGATGACCGTCTCCTCGCCGCCCCTCTTTCCCACTATGTGCAAGCCAATGGGCAACCCGTCGGAGGAGAAGCCGGCCGGGACGCTGGCGGCGGCGTGCCCGATGGCGTTTATCGGGTAGGTGAAGGGATGGAAGCTGAAGTAGCGGTGGGGGTAGGCCGGCCTGCCCGCTATCTCCTCGGGGAACTCGCCCACCGGTATCGAGGGCAGGGCCAGGGTGGGCGAAAGCAGCAGGTCGTATTGCTGGAACAGGGCGGTCATCCGGACCTTGAGGGCGTCTATGAGGCCGAGGGCGCGGGCATAGGCGGCTCCGGTGACCCTGGACCCCGCCTCGATGAAGTCCCTGGCGTAGTAGGTCAGCCGGTCCCCGTGGCTCTCCAGGTACTGTCCGTAGGAGGCGTAGGCGGCGACCTCGTATATGGGCCCGTAGGCGTCGTACGGCGAGTCCATGACCAGGTCCGACTCCTCCACCCGGCACCCCAGCTCCTCGAACACCCGGGCCGCTTTGGAGGTGACCTCGAGGACCTCGGGGTCCACCGCCGCGAACCCGTAGTCCGGGCTCCAGGCGATGCGCAGGCCGCCCACGTCCCCGTCGACCGCGGCCAGGAAGTCGGGGGTAGGCTCGCGCAGGGAGCCGGGGTCCCTGGGGTCGTACCCGGCCATGACCTGCAGCAGCAGGGCCGAGTCCTTGACAGTGCGGCTCAGGGGTCCCTGCTGACCGAAGAAGTTGGGCATCCCGGGGCCCTCCAGGCCGGTGTAGCTGGACACCCTGCCCTGGGTGGGCTTGATGCCGTAGATGCCGCAGAAGCTGGCGGGAATGCGTATGGAGCCGCCGCCGTCGCCCCCCGTGGCCAGGGGGCAGAGGCAGGCGGCCATGGCCGCGGCCGCGCCGCCGCTGGACCCGCCCGGGGTCCGGTCCGTGTTCCAGGGGTTGCGGCCGTGGTCTCCCAGCCGGTTCTCGCAGGTTCCGACCAGGCCGAACTCCGGGGAGTTGGTCTTGCCCAGCATGATGGCCCCGGCCTCCCGGACCCGCTCCACGACGGCCGAGTCCCGGTCGGGCACCCTGTCTTCGAACACCAGCGACCCCACGGTGGTGCGGACTCCCCGGGTCATCTGGGTGTCCTTGATGGAGATGGGCAGGCCGTGGAGGGCGCCGAGCTCGTCGCCGCGCATCACCGCCGCCTCGGCGGCCCTGGCGGCGCTCAGCGCATCATCACGGGTGAGGAGCAGGTATGAGTTCAGCCGGGAGTCCAGCCTGTCGATGCGTTCGAAGTAAAGCTCGGTAAGCTCCACCGGCGAGACCCGCTTGGTCGCGATGAGGCGCAGCAGGTCCGCCGCCGGGGTGAAGGCCAGCTCGTTGTCCGCCATCATGTCTCCTCTCCTATCCCAGGGATGCTCCGAATAACCCCGGCCCCCGCCGGGTTATCGAGCCCACGCCCATCGCCGGTGGCGTCGCCGCCACGACAAACGTTGGCTACCCGCAGGGGCGCCGGGAGGCACGGCCGGAATTGTTTCCCCGGAGGAACAATTAAGGGTCAATTCGGCCCCGGGTGCGTGGCGCAGGTTCGTTCATTGTCTTGGAACGAATAAGGTCGAACCGGTCGCGGGCGCGAATCATCCAGATCTCCCATGGGAGCGGTTGGCGGCCACGGACCACCGAAGGAGGCCGGCCGCCAGCATCCTGTCGATGCGATACCAGTTTGAGGAACGGTCTGGGGCATGTCAAGGGAGGCATGTCATGGAGGGTCGGATCGAACCCGGACAGGCGGACGCGGAGAAGCGAGTCTTGCTTGTCCAGTCGCGGCGGCCGTGGTGTAGAATAACCGTAACACGACGGGTGTCGGCCTGCCCGGAAGGGAGGGCTGTACATCCAGGCGGCTACAGGAGTAAAATCAGGGTGCTGGACGGTTGCCGTCGTGCGGATGGCCGGTGTCCTCAGATAATTGGAGGAGAGCCAGATGGCAGACAACGATATCGCTCTAATGGCCCACCTGATGCGACGGGCCGGGTTCGGCGCCCGGTACGAGGAGCTGGAGGCCCGGGCTGCCAAGGGGTACGAGGCCACCGTCGAGGAGCTGCTGAACCCCGAGGAGCACTCCAACGGTCTGGAGCTGGACCTGGCGGAACGGTACTTCATCGAGTGGAACCAGTTCACCAGGGGCGTGCCCGAGTACTTCGCCTGGCGCATGATGAACTCGAGGGCCCAGCTCGAAGAGAAGATGATCCTCTTCTGGCACGGCATCCTGTGCACCGCCGACAGCAAGACCCAGAGCTACGCCACGTCCTACGTGGAGCTGGAGATGTTCCGCCGCTACGGAATGGGCAGCTTCAGGGACCTGCTCGTGGAGATCTCCAAGGACCCGGCCATGGTCTACTTCCTGGACAACTGCCTGAGCCACAAGGGGGCCATCAACGAGAACTACGGTCGGGAGCTGCTGGAGCTGTTCTCCATGGGCGTGGGGATGGACGACCAGTTCAACTACACCGAGGACGACGTGAAGGAGTGCTCCCGGGCCTTCACCGGCTGGACCATCGCCAACTCCATCCCGACACAGCCCTACGGGCCCTACGAAGCCAGGTTCGTCTACAACCCGCTGGACCACGACGACGGGGTGAAGACCTTCCTGGGCGAGACGGGGCGCTTCAACGGCGAGGACGTCATCGACATCATCTGCAAGCAGCCGGCCACGGCCCGGTTCATCTCCCGCCACATGTACAGCTACTTCGTGGCCGACGAGGCCCAGGTGCCCTTGTGGATGGAGACGCCACCCCGGGACCCGGAGACCATCAAGATGCTGGAGGACGAGTACTTCCGGTCGGGCTACGACATCCGCTCCATGCTGCGGGTGCTGTTCCACTCGGACGCCTTCAAGAACGCCCGCTTCTCCAGGGTAAAGGGCCCCATCGAGACGGTGATGGGCACCATGCGCCTGATAGGGGACTGGACGTCTCCCAAGCCCGGCTTCGAGTTCATCTTCGACGAGATGAAGTTCATGGGGCAGGAGATACTGAACCCGCCCTCGGTGGAGGGCTGGCACACGGGCAAGGAGTGGATCGACGGCGGGACCCTGGTGCACCGGATCAACTTCACGGCCGACTTCGTGGGCGACACGAGCTACCCGGGCGTGCAGAGTATAGTCAACAGGCTGGCATCCGAAGCGCCCACCCTCTCCGCCGAGGGACTGGTGGACGGATGCCTGCGGCTGCTGGGACACTACGAACTGGACGCCGAGACCCGGGAGATGCTCGTGGCCCGCGCCCAGAAGGGCGGCGACCTGCGCACCGACAGCGAGGAGTTCCCCCAGAGGGTCAGGCAGATGCTGCAGCTGATAGTCGCCACGAAAGAGTACCTTTACGCCTAGGCATGGGCCCGGGCCCCCGGGACTGGCCAGAGGGTAGGTGCCCCATATAGGGCCCCCCATCAGGGCATATCGGGCCCCCCATCAGGGAAGGAGGAGGAAACATGACGGCCAACAAGAAAGACCCGGTGCTGGTGGTGCTCCAGTTGTCGGGGGCCTACGACGCGCTGAACACGGTCATCCCGTACGAAGACCCCCTGTACATGGACTACCGCCCGGTGCTGAAGGTCGAGCCGGAGGACGTCCTGCCGCTGGACGACAAGGTCGGGCTCAACCCGGCGATGGCGCCGGTGAAGGAGCTGTACGACCAGGGAAAGGTGGCCGTCATCCAGGGCATCGGCTATCCCAACCCCATCCGCTCCCACTTCCGGTCGATGGACATCTGGCATACCGCCGTGCCCGAGAAGATGGTCACCGACGGCTGGCTGGGCCGGGCCATCCGGGAGCTGGACCCCCACAAGGAGAACGTGCTGACGGCCGTCAACTTCGGCCGGGGACTGCCCAGGGCCCTGGCGGCCCCGGGAGTGTCGGTCGCCTCGGTGGGCAACCTGGAGACCTACGGGGTGCTGACCGGCATCAAGGGCCAGGACCAGAGGACGGACGCCCTGGACGCATTTGCCAGGATGTACTCGCCCATGATCGGCAACGGCCCGGTGAACGACTACCTGTCCCAGACCGGCTTGGACGCCCTGAAGGGCGCCGACATCCTGGCAACCGCCCCAGACGCCTACTCATCCACCGTGGAGTACGCCGGAGACCCCTTCTCCCAGTGGGTCAAGAACATCGCGCAGGTGCATCTGGCGGAGTTCGGCACACGCATCCTCTACACCTCCCTCGACCCGGGGGCGTTCGACACCCACGCCAACCAGGCAACGGCGTTCCCCAAGCTGTGGTCCGAGGTGTCCAACGCGGCGAGCGACCTGTACCACGACCTGAAGGAGCACGACGCCAACCAGGAGGTGGTGATCCTCATGTTCACCGAGTTCGGCCGGCGCGTGCAGGAGAACGGCTCAGGCACGGACCACGGCTCGGGCGGAGTGGCCTTCGTAATGGGCGACGCGGTCAAGGGCGGGCTGTACGGCGAGTACCCCTCCCTGGAGCCGTCCAAGCTGGACGAGGGCGACCTCCATTGGAACAACGACTTCCGGGGCATGTACGCGACGCTGTTGGAGAAATGGATGGGCCTGGAGCCCCAGCCCATTCTCGGAGGGTCCTACGAGCAGTTCGACCTCATCAAGTGAGGGGGCCGACCGGCGAGCACCGGCCCGCCCTGTTATTCGGCGTGAACCACGCACTAGCGAGGAAGAGATGGTCACTCAGATACCGCCTGTAACTTTCGAGTACAGCCACACCATTGGGCGGCAAGAGGTCCGGAGTGGAAACGGGTTCTTCTACCCGGTGGCCATAACCAGGGACGAGGAGGGCCTGCTGTACGTGCTGAGCAGGGGCACCGAGACCCCGGCGTTCTTCCCGTGCAAGCGTGTGACGGTGTTCACGGCGGAGGAGGAGCTGATCCGGGACTACGGCCAGAAGGTCCCCCCGGAAGAGGCGACCAGGGAGATGGCCCCCGACGGCAGCTTCATGTGGCCCACCTCCGTCGCCCTGGACTCGGAGAACAACACCTACGTGTCCGACGAGTGGCTGGACCGGATATCCGTGTTCGACAAGGACGGGGTCTGGACGGCGAAGTGGGGCACGCCGGGGGACGGGGACGGCGAGATCGACCGACCCTCGGGCCTGGCCTTCGACAAGGAGGACAACCTGTACCTGGTGGACAGCCGGAACAGCCGGGTCCAGATATTCACCAGGGACGGCCGGTTCCTGGACAAGTGGGGCCGGAAGGGCGACGGCGACGGCGAGTTCGACATGCCGTGGGGCATCGAGATCGACGGGAACGGCGACGTGTACATAGCCGACTGGCGGAACGACCGTATCCAAAAGTTCGCCCCGGACGGCCGGTTCCTGATGAAGTTCGGCACGCCGGGCCAGGGCGACGGAGAGCTCAACCGGCCCACTGGAGTCGCCGTCGACGGCGAGGGGATCATCTACGTCACGGACTTCAAGAACGACCGGCTCCAGGTGTTCGCCCCCGACGGCGGCTTCATCACCAAGCTGACGGGCGAGGCTACCCTGTCCCAGTGGGGAAGGGAGCGGGTGGAGCTCGACCCGCTGGCGTCCAAGGGCCGGAGGGTGGCCCAGGGTCTGAGGGAGCGCGAGAAGGCGTTCCAGGGGCCCATCGCGGTAGAGGTGGACGACGAGGACCGGGTCTTCGTGGTGGAGTGCGCCCGCCACCGGGTCCAGGTATTCCACAAGCAGAGCGCCATATTCCAGGGCGGGCTGCTGTAACATCTCGGACTAGAGTCCGCTTACGCCTAAGCCTCCGTCGCTGTGCAAGTCCGTTGTGAGGCTCCATGACGAGGTATACAATCGTCTGTAACAACGAGGATGGAGAACTTGGTGCTCTATGACGACTAAGCGCAAACCCGACGGTCTTGAAACAGAGCTAACGTACTTCGGCTCGACCCATATCGTAGTCGATGTAGTAGACCTGCCCGATGGAAGCGGCGAGGGCATAAGCATCCAGTTTGCTGATGTGGGTTACCTTATGCCACTAGATGGTGCGGAGTGGCTAGGCGATGCCATTAAGCAGCAGATTGAACGGGCCCGAGGCCTAAAGAGCCGGTAAGTTGAGAGAGAGCCGCTCCGATGAAGTATCCTTTTGGCGAGAAAAGGCGTTAGACAGGTACGCACTTAAGGAGGATGTTGCAGAGCTCCGCGGTATGGTCAAGACTCTAAATCGTTTCGCCTTCGTCGGGGTTGGGCTGATATCAGTTGGAGTAGCAACCGGAGTAGCTGCCCTAGTGAGGTATTGGACTGGACAATCATGAGCAACATCTGATCGATGTTTGCCAAATTCCTGTCATCACGCAACCGATGCCAACAGTGGGCATATGTAGCCTCTAACCATCTACCGCTCCTTTCATCGGCCACCCATTTTGGTCAAAAAAGCTGATGCGAGCGTCCCCGTTGGCCGCTATGCCTATGGCCAATCGGCAGGTGTCATTCCCATCACGAAACTGCAATTTGGGGTTGCCATTGATGTCTAAACCTAGAGTTACCCGAGCTCCCTTCCCGCCGTAGAGCGCAACAGCACGGAACTCGTTGTAGTCTTCATCTATCAGCACCTTATCGTCCACGCCAATGGGGGCATGAAAATTCAACGTAGCGTCGTTGAGATTGATATTCCACCTGTCCTCTATCAGAAGACTCTCGTTACCAGACTCGTCGACAAAAGCCAATGACGGCTCATCAGCCCTCGTTAGCCCCATCCAAATACGATAACCCCCACTCTTGTCGTGGAGTTCCAATCGTGGGTCACCATCTTGGTCAAGCCCCAACTCGGCGCGAACCTGCCCGTTGTCATCCACCACTTGAAACCGTTTTGCACGAACCGTTTCCTTAGTGTCCCCGTTGCCTTCCATACTCTACTGACCTCCCGTATGTGCTAGATGGTTCCCGTGGCAACGCACCTCTAGCTAAGCAACGATGCTACCGGAGGCTCATAAGCGCGTCAAACACCGAAGCACACGGAACCCTTTCGCGGGTATGACGGCTATGCCACAGTGTCATTTGCGGAAGCGATCGAGTCAGGCTAGGACATGGCCCTAGGCGAAGGGCGGCCTCCTGGCATGCCAGGGGGTGTTCTGCTCGTAGGCGTGGGCGACCCTCAGCACCGTTGCCTCTTCACCGGGACGGCCCGCAATCTGTAGCCCTATGGGCAGGCCGTTGGAGGCGAAGCCGCAGGGCACCGATGCGGCGGGCGTGCTGGCCAGGCTGAAGCCGGCGGTGCTGCTGAAGGGGACCGCCCTCGGTGGCTCCCCGGCCGCCGGAGGCTGGTCGACCTCCCGGACCGGCGGCGCGGTCATGCCCGAGGTGGGCTGCACCAGAACGTCGTACCTCTCCAGGGCCTCCAGTACCTGGCGCCTGAGCAGAGTCCTCAGCTTCCGGGCCTTGTAGTAGGCCTGGGACGGCATGATGCTTCCAGTGAGAAGCCCTATGCGGTTGTCGTGGCCGTAGTCCTGAAGACGGTCCCTGATCCACTCCCGGTGGGTCGATGCCGCCTCCACGGCGGACTGCACTCCCGAGATATCGAGCATGTGCCTGGTCAACGGGACCGATACCTCATCCACCGACGCGCCCATCTCCCCCAGGACTCCGGCGGCGGTGACCACCGCCTCCCGCACCTCGGGCTCGGCGAAGTCCGCGTCCAGCTGCTCGGTAATGAGCCCCACGCGAAGGCCGGAGACGTTGCCGTCCAGGGCCTCCCTGTAGTCGGGGACGGGGGTGTCCCACGTATACGGGTCCTTGGGGTCGTGCCCGGCGATGGCGCCCAGGGTGATGGCGGCGTCCTCGACGGTTCGGGATATGGGGCCGACGGTGTCCATGGACCAGGAGCCGGGCATGACGCCGTAGCGGCTCACCCTGCCCCAACCGGGCTTCATCCCCGTCAGGCCGCACCAGGCCGCGGGGCGGCGCAGGGAGCCGCTGGTGTCCTCGCCCAGGGAGGTGGCGCAGAGGAAGGCGGCGGTGGCGGCCCCGGACCCGCTGCTGGACCCGCCGGGGCAGGTGTTCAGGTCCCAGGGGTTGCGGGGGTAGCTGAAGCGGTGGGAGAAGCCCGTGATGGCGAACTCGGTCATGTTCGTCTTGCCCAGGAGCACGGCCCCGGCCCCTTTCAGGTTGGCTATGACCGTGGCGTCCTCCCCGGGGAAGAAGCCGGCAAGGATGCGCGACCCTCCGGTGGTCCGGACGCCCTTGCTCCAGAGCTGGTCCTTTACCGCCACGGGGACCCCGTGCATTGGTCCGAGGTAGCTGCCCCGGGCGATGGCGTCCTCGGCGTCCTTCGCGGCCCGGAGGGCCTCATCGCGGCAGACGGTCAGGTAGGAGTTGAACCTGAAGTCCAGGTCGTCGATGCGGTCCAGGTACGCCTGGGTGACCTCGACGGGGGAGACCTCTCCGCGTCGGATGAGGTCCGACAGCTCGGTGACGCTGAGGAACGGGATGTCCCCTGTGTTCATCGCTGGCTCCCTTCTCGGCCCCTGGTCACGCCCGGGCCAGGAGTCGCTCCCGTACGCCCGCGTCGGTGGCGATGTCGATGGCGGTCCATGCCATGGCGGTGGCGCCGTCCATGACGGCCCTGTCACCGGCGGGGCTGACGCAGTGGGCCGTGAACTCGGGCTGGTGGTTCACCGCGGGCAGGGAGTCTATCCCGATCATGGGATGTATGGAGGGGAGGGCCAGGGACACGTTGCCCATGTCGGTGGAGGCGGCGGCCCGCTCCAGCATGGGGCCCAGGTCCGGGTAGCTGCGGCCCAGGGCCTCGCTGTTGCGCCGGTACATGTCAGCGATGGCCTCGTCGTGGTGCATCTCGGCGTAGGGCTTGGTGCCCCCGACCACCTCCATGGTGCTGCCGGTGGCCAGGGCTCCGGCCTCGAAGCACCTCAGCACCCTTGGGCGCAGCTCCTCCATCTCCTCCAGCGACTGTCCCCGCACGATGTACTTGGCGCTGGTGAAGGAGGGGATCACGTTGGGGGCATCTCCGCCCTTGGTTATGATGCCGTGGACCCTCTGGGTGGGTAGGATGTGCTGCCGCAGCAGGCCGATGCTCGTCTGGGCGATGGTCAGGGCGTCGGCGGCGTTGATGCCCCGCTCGGGGAACGCCGCGGCGTGAGCCTCCTTGCCGGTGTAGTTCACCTCGAACATGGACGCCGCGATGATCCTGGGCATTACGATGTCGAAGGGCGCGGGGTGGACCATCATGGCGGCGTGCATTCCATCGAAGGCGCCCCGCTCCAGCATCAGTATCTTCCCGCCGGCGTCTCCGACCTCCTCGGCCGGCGTCCCGACGACGCTGACCGTCAGGCCCAGGTCATCGGCCACCTTGGCTGCAGCCAGCGCGGCGCCGATGGCGGCGGAGGCGATGATGTTGTGGCCGCAGGCGTGCCCGATAACGGGAAGGGCGTCGTACTCGGCGCAGATGCCCAGGTGGAGCGGACCGCTTCCCACCCGGGCGATGAAGGCCGTGGGCAGGTCGCACACGCCCATCTCCACGGCGAACCCCTTGTCGGACAGGAGCTCCGCCAGCCAGGCCGAGGACTTGGTCTCCTGGTAGCCCAGCTCCGGGTTCGCATGAATCCTGTGGCTGAGCTCGATGAGGGAGTCTTGCTCCCCCCGGATCAGCTCTCGAGCGCCGTCCTTCGCGTCCATGACACCTCCTCAGGCCGTGCCGCCCGGCCCCATCATGGATTATACACCAGACCATCGCCGTTGCTCCCGCCGGCCCAACGGCCCGATGGTATACTACCCTCAACCCGGGCTCCCCCGAATCGGCGCCCACAGGAGGCGGTGACGTGACAAGCTACCTGGGACGGTCGCTGCGCCGGTCCGAAGACCACCGGCTCCTCCGTGGCCGGGGAGCCTTCGTGGATGACATCCGCCTGCCCGACGCCCTTCACGCCTGCGCGGTCAGGAGTCCCCACGCCAGCGCGCGCATCAGGTCGGTGGACGCGGCGGACGCCGTGAGCGCCCCCGGGGTGGTAACGGTGCTGACGGGGGAAGACCTGCGCGGCGTACTCGGCGACGTACCCACCCGCAGCATGGAGGGAGAGCCGGGGGTGGAGGAGATGCGGGCGGTGGGGCACCCGGTGCTGGCGCGGGACCGGGTGTGCTACGTGGGGCAGGCCGTGGCCATGGTAGTGGCCACCGACCGGTACGCGGCGCGGGACGCCGCGGACCTGGTGAGGGTCGACTACGAGCCGATGGCCCCGCTGGTGGACGCGCCCGCGGGCCTGGACGACGGGGCCACCCTGGTCCACTCCGACCTGGGCACCAACGTGGGCATGCGGATCGTGCAGGAGGGCGGCGACGTCGAGACGGCCTTCGCCCGGGCCGCTCACCGGGTGTCGGAGCGGTTCAACGTCCAGCGTCTTTCCCCTGCGCCCATGGAGACCAGGGGGGTGCTGGCCAGGTACGAGGCCGACGACGACACCCTGACTGTCTGGTCCTCCACCCAGGAGCCCCACCAGCTACGGAGGCACCTGGCCGCCGCCATGCACATGCCCGTCGACCTGGTCCGGGTCGTGGCCCCGGACGTGGGCGGCGGGTTCGGCGAGAAGAGCAGCATGTTTCCCGAGGAGTTCTGCATCCCGTACCTGGCGAAACATCTGGGAAGGCCGGTGAAGTGGATAGAGGACCGGCAGGAGAACATGCTGGCCTTCCACGGCCGCGGCTACACCGTCGACGTGGAGGCCGCCGTCGCGGAGGACGGCGCCATCGAGGGGATGCGGGTGAGGCTCGTGGCGGACCTGGGCGCCTACTTCCTAATCTCGACCCCGGCCATCCCCCTGCTCGCCGGTCACCGGGTGGCGGGGCCGTACAGGACCCCAGCAGCCAGGGTGGACGTCCTCGGCGTCTTCACCAACAAGCCCCCCACAGGTGCCTACCGTGGAGCGGGCGGCCCGGAGTCCGCCTATTGCATCGAGCGCACCATGGACCTGATCGCCCACGACCTGGGTCTGGACCCGGCGGAGGTGCGGCGGCGGAACCTGATACCGCCCGACGCCTTCCCCTTCGACACGCCCACGGGACTCACCTACGACTCGGGCGACTATCAGCGCGCCCTGGACCGGGCGCTGGAGATATCGGGGTACGACGCCTGGATGCGGAGGGCCGCGGAGCAAGGCCCCGACGGACCGCTGGTGGGAGTCGGCCTGGCGACGGTGGTGAAAGCGTCGGGCGGCGCCGGGGAGATGAGGACCGAGGTGGCGGAGGTGCGTGTCCAGCCCTCGGGCCGGGTGGTGGCCTACACGGGCGTCTCTCCCCACGGCCAGGGGACGGAGACGACCTTCGCCCAGATAGTGGCCGCCGAGCTGGGCGTCGCCCCCGGGGATGTGACGGTGACCCACGGGGACACGGACCTGAACCCCCTGGGCGGAGGGACGGCCGCCAGCCGGGGAATGGTGGTGGGGTCCTCGGCGCTGCAGATGGTTGCGCGGCAGGCCCGGGCCAAGCTGGCCAGGACCGCGGCCCACCTGCTGGACTGCCACGCAGACCAGGTAGCCTTTGGCGACGGGAAAGCCTACGTGGGCGGCGACCCGTCTCGATGGATGCCCTTCGCCGAGGTTGCCTCTGCGGCCTACGCCGAGGAGCGGCTGCCTCCAGGAGAGGAGCCGGGCCTGCTCTTCGCCGGGTCGTTCACCCTGCCGGGTCCCGCCTTCGGCTTCGGCGCCCACGTGGCGGTGGTGGAGGTGGACCGGGAGACGGGAGACGTGAAGATCGTGAAGTACGCCGCCGTCCACGACGTGGGACGGGTGGTGAACCCCATGCTCCTGGACGGCCAGATCCACGGCGCCATCGTCCAGGGCATCGGCCAGGCCCTTACCGAGGGATTCAGCTTCGGCCCCGACGGTCAGCCCCTGACGGCCAGCCTGCTGGACTACTCGCTGCCCGACGCCGGCGGCACGCCGTGGATGGAGCTGGACACCATCGAGACCCCCTCGCCCCTAACACCCCTGGGGGTCAAGGGAGTGGGGGAGCTGCCCACCGTCGCCGCCCCCGTGGCGGTAGCCAACGCCGTCATGAACGCCCTCGCCCCGCTGGGAGTGAGGGACATCGAGACGCCCCTGACACCCGAGCGGGTGTGGAGGGCGATTCACGGAGGCGGGTGAGATGGGTATAGGGAAGAGAACCCGCTTTGTGCAGGAGGCAATCAGGGAAAAGCTTCGGCGCGAGACTCTGGTCGCTGCCCTGGAGGCGACTGCCGGAGTCTTGGCCAAGGATGACCATCCCGAATGGGATACCACCGAGAAGGTTGCCGCCTGGGTGAGGACCTCCCGCCGTCAGAGCCGGCGGCACTCGGTGGGGTCAGAGCCCCGGAGGACCCTATAGCCTCCTAGACCCGGTGCCTGCCGATGAACTCCCAGTCCAGGTCGAGGCCCAGGCCGGGCTTCTCCGTCATGGAGATCCGGCCGTTCTCCACCCTGAAGGGCGGTGAGTACAGCCTGGACCATATCTGGAAGTCCTCCACGTGGGGGCAGGTGGACACCATGAAGCCGTTGGGCACCGCCGCCACCATGTGGCAGTTGATGTCCGGGTACTGAGCGCCGTGGGGGGCAAATGGGAGGTGGTACGCCTCGGCCAACGCGGCGATCTTGCGCAGTCCCGTGTAGCCGCCACCCTCCAGGATGTCCGTCTGCACCACCTGCAGCGCCCCCTCGTTGATCAGGCGGCGGACGCCGAAGAGGGTGCCCTCGGACTCGCCGCCGGTGACCAGCGCCTTGGTGTTGGCCTGGACCATGCGCATGTACATGGGCTCGTCGTCGTGGCGGACGGGCTCCTCGATCCAGTAGAGCCCGTAGGGCTCCAGCTTCTTCACCATCTCCACAGCCAGGGACCCGGACCAGGCGCGCCACACGTCTATCATGAGCCTCTTGTCGGGGCCGATGACCTCACGGCAGAGGCGCACCTTCTCCAGCACCTCTTGGGGATCGCTCCTGTGGAAGTGGAGCTTGAAGGCATCGAAGCCAAGGGCCTGATGGCCCTCTATCTTGGCGGCCACGGTTTGGGGAGACTGGTCCGAGAAGTCTATGCCGTCGGCGTAGGCGGGAACGGTGTCCTTGAATCCGCCCAGCAGCCGCCATACCGGCTGCCCGCAGACCTTCCCGTACAGGTCCCACAGGGCCACGTCCACCGCGCCGATGGAGGCCATCCCGGCCCGGTTGGGGCCGCGGTAGCGCCACGCGGACTCGTACATCCGGTCCCACAGGGACGCGATGTTCCGGGGGTCGCTGCCCAGCAGCAGCGGCGCCAGGTCCCCCGAGATGACACCCACGTCCCCTCCGCGTCCGAACCCCGTGACGCCCTCGTCGGTGTGGACCAGAACGTTGACCCAGTCCCTGGTCTGGCCCGCCTCCGGAGGTCCCACGGGGCACCGGAGCACGACGGGCTCGACCCCGGTTATACGCACGGCCTACCCCTTGTTCTCGGTGACCTCGATGCGCACGCCGTCGGGACCCTCCAGGAATGCGCACGGCCCCATGGATGAGGGGAGCTGCTCCAGCACCTTGGCGCCCGCCGCCTCGAGCTGCTGGAGAGACTCTTTCAGGTCGTCGGTGAAGAGGCCTATGTGCTCCAGGCCGGCGAACTGCTCCAGCTCCTGGCCCTGGACGAAACCGGTTATGTTAAGGGGCACGCCGTCCAGGTCCAGGCGGATGCCGACGGTCCCCGCCACCTCTTTCTTACGGGTGATCTTGGCTCCCAGGTTGTCCGCCCACCACTGGGCCGTCTTCTCGGGGTCGGGGCTCTTGAAGTGCAGGTTGTGGATCCTGTAGGCCACGGGACGCCTCCTTCCTGATATAACCCATGCCTGATATACCCATGCTCATGTCCCCATCCGGCTAATCGTCCTTCTGGGTGATCTCCAGGCGCACGCCCTCGGGGCCCTCCACGAAGGCACCCTTCTGCCCGTAGGGGTTCACGAAGTGCTCCAGCACACGCCCGCCGCCGGCCTCGACATCGGCCAGTGTGGCCTCGAGGTCCGAGGTGTATATGCCAACGTGCTCCAGCCCGTACCACTGGTTGGAGGTCTGCCCCGTGGTGAACCCGGTGAACATCAGGGGAACACCCCCGAGCTCCACCCGCACGGCGATGGTGCCGATGCTGGACAGCTCCCTTTCGTAGGAGAGCTCGGCGCCCAGGTTGTCGATGTACCACTGGGCAGACTTTCGAGGGTCGGGGCTCTTGAAATGGAAGTTGTTGACGCTGAACGGCATGACTCACCTCCGGAATGGGCGCCGGGAGAACACCCGTAGAATAGCCCGCCCGCCGGACGCGGTCAAGGTCTGGACGGGGCCGCGACCCGGGCCACGCTGGGGCCACGCTGCCGTTCTTGACACCCCGTTGGCCCGGTGATAGTCTGCCCACTAGGCCGCCCTGTGGCTGGGCAGCCGGGTTCCGGCGGTGCCCGGGAGCCGGGACGGCGGCCAAGGGGGACGCCCATGAAGGACCAGGTAGAGGTATTTTTCCACTCGCAGCAACCCTACACCCACGTGGAGGAGGACGACCTCAAGAACTACCCCTCCCGCATCCAGTTCCCCAACGACAGGTTCGATCCGAAGAAGGCGGTCCAGCTATACAACCAATACCACGAGCAGTATGTCTGCGCCGACGAGAGCGGCCTGGACGGCATCATGACCAACGAGCACCACGCGGCCTACTGGAACATGAAGCCCTCGGCCAACCTGGACGCCGCCGTCATCGCCAAGATCACGAAGAGGGTGAAGATAGCCATCCTGGGGAACATACTCCCCATCAACGACCCCATCAGGATGGCCGAAGAGATCGCCATGCTGGACCTGTACTCCAACGGCCGTCTCATCTCGGGCTTCGTCCGGGGCAGTCCCACGGAGACCCTGCAGGCCGGGTTGGACCCCAGCGAGAACCGGGAGAGGTTCGAGGAGTCCCACGACCTGATCATCAAGGCCTGGACCACCCCCGGGCCCTTCCGCTACGAGGGGAAGCACTTCCACTACCGGAACGTCAACCCCTGGGTGCTGCCCATCCAGAAGCCCCACCCCCCCATATGGTTCCCCGGCGGCAGCAGCCCGGAGAGCCTTAACTGGGCGGCGACCCACCAGTACACGTACATCAACCTGGGCGCCATCCTGGACCTGACCCTGGACCTGAAGAGGATGTACATAGAAACGGCCCATGAGGTGGGGTTCACCCCCGGTCCCGAGCACTTCGGCTACCAGCTAAGGTGCTTCTGCGCGGACACCGACGAGACGGCCCAGGAGATCGGCCGGAACTTCATGTGGACCGTGGACCACAGGCTCCGGGGGCCCCGTGAGCACAACGACCCGCCGGGCTACCAGTCCCGCGCAGCCTCGGTGCTGATGAAGCGCCGCCCGGGGTCCAGCGCCCGGGGCAGGGCCATGACCTACGAGGAGCTCCAAGATATCAACACGGTGGTGGTGGGCAGCCCCGAGACGGTGACCCGCAAGCTGCGGAACCTGGTAGAGGCCCTGAACCCCGGATACCTGGTACTCATCGGCGTCGACGGACCCATCCCCCACGAGCACATGCTGCGCTCCCTGGAGCTGCTGGGCACGGAGGTGATCCCCGCCCTCCACGAGGTCAAGCTCCAGCCCTACGAGTAGGCCGCACGCGCCCCCTTAGTGTCACCCCGAACGCGGCGAAGCCGCGTGAGGAACCTCTCCATACCTGCCAGGACTTGGGCCGCTGGTCTTGTGGCGCGGCGCGGTAGGTACGCCCCTCCTCCTGTCATTCCGCTCTCCTGTCATTCCGAACCGAGCGTAGCGAGGTGAGGAATCCGCCCCATCCCGGCGGGTACTGGGCCCGTGGTCCTGTGGCGCGGCCGACCTGTTGTGGGGCACCTGAGATTCCTCGCCTACGGCTCGGAATGACAGGATGGAGAGCTCGGAATTGCCAAGGTGCATCGGGTCTTGGCATCACCGGAATTGCCATGGCCTTGTCGAGGCCGCGTACAGTGATAGCGAATGGCATCCCGACCTACTGTCATTCCGGCCCCCGAGCCGGAATCCAAGGGGGCGCCTCCGTCGGATGGGCAGAGGATAGGGCGTATGGGCAGAACAGGGCGGATGCGTAGAACGGGGCGGATGCGCAGAGGACGGGGCCAGCGAACCGGCAGTCGGCTATGCCGCTCCCATCCCCTGGGTTCCGGCCTACGCCGGAACGACGGGTTGGGCCATTCGCCAGCAGAGACAGGCCGAGTACGGCATGCGGCGGGGAAGGGTCCACGGGGTTCCGGGCTGGAAGCGGGGGTGGCGGGTTGCGAGCTGGGGTTGCGAGCTGGGAGCCGGGGGGTGAGAGCCGGGGTTGAGGGCTGGGAGCAGGGGACAGCCTGCAGGGACCCGGGGGTCGCCTCCCTTAGCCGGAGCGCAGGGCGGCGTCGATGACGCTGGCCAGGCGGTCCGTCTCGGCGGGGACGTCCTCGGGCTCCACGGGGATGGGCAGCTTGTCCAGCTCGTCCACCACGGCGCCCCGCAGGACCGACGCCTCCTCAGGAGAGAGGCCCCACTGGGCGACCACGTCCTCGGGGCTGTACAAGACGACCTGGCGAAAGCCGTAGTCCGCGATGGCCTTTCCCGCAATCTCCACCAAAGCGCTCATGCTGCCGCTCCCACGGATCAGTGTGCTCCCGACCCGGCTCCGCCGTCCACCAGGAAGGTGCTGCCGCTGACGAATGACGCCTCGTCGGAGGCCAGGAACAGCACCATGTTGGCGATCTCTTCGGGCTTGCCCGCGCGGCCCATGGGGTGCTCCCGGCCGCGGTTATCGAACTCCATGGTGCTGGCCGTGCTGCCGCGCATCTGAGGCGTGTCGATGGGGCCCGGCGCGATGGCGTTTATGCGGATGCCCTGGGACGTGTACTGGGCCGCCGCCGTGGTCGTCAGGTGGATGACCCCCGCCTTGCTCACGCCGTATGGCAGGGACGTGCCGTAGCCCCGCAGCCCCGCCTGGGAGGAGATGTTCACTATGGAGCCCCCGCCGCCCTGGACCATCGCCGGTATGGCGTACTTGCAGCAGAAGAAGAGGCCCTTCAGGTTGGTGGACATGATCAGGTCCCAGTCGCGCTCGTCCACCTCGGCCAGGGGAGGGGTGCGGATGAGTATGGCGGCGGCGTTCACCAGGGCGTCCAGCCTGCCAAAGCGGTCGACGGTGGCGTCGACCATCGCCTTGACGCTGTCGGGCTTGGACACGTCCACGGGGACGAAGCACACGTTGTCTCCGTACTCGCCTCCCATGGAGACCGTCTCCTGGCCGCCCCGGGGGTTGCGGTCGGCCACCGCCACCCTGGCGCCCTCCTCCAGGAACCGGAGGGCGGTGACGCGGCCAATCCCCGAGGAGCCTCCCGTGACGATGGCCACCTTGTCCTTGAGCCTGTCTGCCATGCTTCGACCCTCGCCCGCTATTACCATATAGCCGGACCCCTGCGGGCTGGCCACATTATAGGTCGGGCCCACGGCCCCGGTCAACGATGTGACCCGGGGGTACCGGCTGGGAGGGCCGGTGTTATAATATGGCCTGTCCCGTACAACGCGGCAATCCAGGCAAGGAGGCGCCATGGCCAGCGGAAGGGGAGTACCGGTCAACAAGACCAAAGCCAAGGCCCAGGCGGGCCAGATAGCCCAGGGGGCCCTCATGACGTTCCACTCCCCCGAGACGGTGGAGATGCTGGGCGCGTTGGGCTTCGACTTCGTCACCCTGGACCTGGAGCACGAAGCCTACGACGAGCTGGCCCTGGTGCACAGCATAAGGGCCGCGGAGGCCTTCGGCATGACCGCCATCGTGCGCCTGGCCAACGACCCGGACCTGGTCCTGCGCCTGCTGGACGGCGGGGCCCAGGGCATCCACATCCCCCGGGTGAACACCAAGCGGGACGCCGAGCAGGCGGTGGAGGCCAGCCGGTTCTACCCCCAGGGAAAGCGCACATTCTACGCCACCGGCCGGTCGGGCAGCTATGGGCTGGGCATGACCGAAGAGGAGTACGCCGAGGCATCCAACCGCGAGACCCTGGTCATCCTCCAGGTCGAGGAGCAGGAGGGCATCGAGAACCTGGACGACATACTGTCGGTGGACGGGGTGGACGCCATCCAGTTCGGCCCCAAGGACCTGTGGCAGTCCATGGGGATGCCCGACCGCAGCGAGGTGTGGAAGATCATAGACGCGTCCCTCGCCAAGGTGGCCGAGGCCGGCAGGTGGGGGAGCATGGTGTGCTGGATGGACTCGGACGTGAAGACGGCGCAGGCCAAGTACAAGGAGCAGGGAGTGCGCCTGGTCACCGTCTCCCCCAAGGAGCTGCTGGCCCACGGCGCCGGGTTCTACCTGGGCCAGGCCACCCAGGCGACCGGCTAACCCAGAGCCCGGCTTACCAGATCCCGGCTTACCAGATCCGGCTAGAGGAGGCGGTTGGACATGGCCTACGCAGGTCTCAGCTTGGAGGGCCAAGTGGCCCTGGTCACCGGTTCGGCGAGGGGCATCGGCAAGGCGCTGGCCATCGGGTTGGCGGAGGCGGGGGCCGACGTGGCCGTATCGGACATCCCGTCGATGCTGGATGAGGCCAGTTCCACCCAGCAGATGGTGGAGAGCAAGGGCAAGAGGTGCAGGACCTATGCCCTGGACGTCCTGGACGTGGGGAACATCAACGGCACCGTCAACCAGGTGGTAGCCGACTTCGGACGCCTGGACATTCTGGTGAACAACGCCGGAATCCGTGTCCGCCGCCTGGCCCTGGAGGTGACGCCCGAGGACTGGGACGCCGTAATCGACACCAACCTGAAGGGCACGTTCTTCTGCGCCCAGGCGGCCGCCCGTCACATGGTCGACCAGGGCGGGGGACGCATCATCAACATCGCCTCCCAGATGGGCACGGTGGGGGCCACACAGCGGGCGGCCTACTGCGCCAGCAAGGGCGGCGTGGTCAACCTGACCAAGGTCCTGGCCCTGGAGTGGATCCAGCACGGGATAACGGTCAACGCCATCGGCCCCGGGCCCACCTCGACCCCGGGGATGCTGGCCGCCGACACCCGGAGCGCCGAGGAGGTGGCCCAGGACATGGAGTTCCACATGCCCCTGGGGCGACGCATGGAGCCCGAGGAGCTTGTGGGCGCCTGCGTGTACCTGGCAAGCCCCTCGGCCGGGGCGACCACGGGACACCACCTCATAGTGGACGGCGGCTGGACGGCCCTATAGCGCCCCTTCTCCCCTGATGGGAGAAGGTCGAGATGAGGGGGACGATGGCCTACAGCGAAGAGACCGCACGACGGGTACGCGGCCTCCTGGCCGGGGAGCCGGGCCTCTCGGAGCGCAAGATGTTCGGCGGCCTCTGCTTCATGGTTTCGGGAAACATGGCCTGCGGCGTGTTGAACGACGACCTGGTCGTGCGGGTCGGGCCCAAGGGGCACGAGGACGCCGTCAGCCAACCCCACGCCAGGCCCATGGACCTCACGGGCCGCCCCATGAAGGGCATGGTCTACGTGGGCCCCGGCGGCCTCGAATCCCCCGAGGAGCTGAAGGACTGGGTGGAGCGCGGCCTGCGGTTCGCTCGGTCTCTGCCGCCCAAGTAGCCGGTACGACTCCAGCTGTCTGGGCCGGGACACACCAGACTTCGTCTCATCCCCGCGGCATCCGGGCCGCTGGACGCTCCCCACGGCGTGGGCTATAATTCCGGTGCCGCCCGAAGTCATTTCCGTTGAGCCGCACGTCCCAAGGGGCGGGACTATTCAAGGAGGACGGACATGAAGAGTATCGAGCTGGACTACAGCAAGCGTTGCGCCGACGAGCCCTCCAAGGGTCACAACCGCTGGCATCCCGACATCCCGCCCGCCGTGGAGGCCGACCCCGGCGAGGAGGTGGTGATACAGACGAGGAACGCCTTCGACGGCGAGGTCACCCCCGCCTCCAAGAACGAGGACCTGCGGAGCCCCAACCTGGGCGTGGTCCACCCCCTGACGGGCCCGGTCTACGTGAAGGGGGCCGAGCCCGGCGACCTGCTGGAGTGCAACATCCTGAACGTAGAGCCCGCCAAGTGGGGCTTCACGACCATCATTCCCGGGTTCGGGTTCCTGCGGGACCTGTACACGGAGCCCTACGTGGTCCACTGGAACATCGACGGGGACTACGCCGAATCGGAGCAGCTACCCGGGGTCCGCGTGCCCGGGGCCTCATTCATGGGGGTCATCGGCGTGGCCCCCTCCAGGCAGCTCCTGGAGGAGACCATCGCCCGGGAGGCCGAGCTGCTGGGCCGGGGCGGCGCCGTCCTGGGGCCGGACCCGGCGGGCGCCGTACCCTCCACCGAGCCCATCGCCTCCGAGGCCCTGAGGACCGTCCCTCCCAGGGAGAACGGCGGCAACATGGACATAAAGCAGCTCAGCTCGGGCACCCGGCTCATGCTTCCGGTGTTCACCGAGGGGCGCTGTTCTCCGCCGGGGACGCCCACTTCGCCCAGGGTGACGCGGAGTGCTGCGGCACGGCGGTGGAGATGGACGGCACCCTCCACGTGAGCTTCCGGGTGCGCAAGGGCGAGGCCGCCAGCCGCAACATCCGCTTCCCGATATTCGAGCGGGACACCTACTTCATCCGCCCGGAGACGGCGGTGCCCCAGCGGTTCCTGGCCACGACGGGGATGTGTATCGACAGCGAGGGCAAGAACCAGTCGGAGGACGCCACGCTGGCGGCGCGGAACGCCCTGACCAGCATGATCCAGCTGCTGATGGAGCGGGGCTGGAGCCGGGAGCAGGCCTACTGCATCTGCAGCGTGGCCGTGGACCTGAAGCTCAGCGAGATGGTGGACGTGCCCAATTTCGTGGTGTCGGCCTTTCTGCCCCTGGATATATTCCAGTCGTAGAAGGCCGACAATATTGAAATAGGGCTCTGAGCTAGTGTCCTGTCTCCGAAGCTCGTTGTAGCCTCAGGCCCCTCCCCGGGTTATGGAGCCCACCCTCCCACCCCCGCCTGCAACAGGCAGGCACTGGTGGACGGCCACCCGGCGGGAGACAGACGGACGTATTCAACGACCTGTTAGACAGCACGCCAGAGGGGAATCAATGCCGAGCACACGAGGCAAGGCCCTTTTGACAACCTGGGCAGCCGTCAGTGGATGCAGGCCTTGGTCCACTGCCATCGCGGGCCGTTGGATGACGCCAGCTCCCAAATCCGGACCTTGACGTCAGCCACTTACCCGATGACGGTGGGGGCCATGGTGCCGTCGGGGGCGACCCGGAGGGTCATGTCCCCCACGCCGTCGTGGCTCAGCAGGATGCGCAGGCTGTCGTCGCCGCTGAAGTACTCGACGGTGTTGCCCTCCCCCAGCCGGAAGGCCCGGTCGTGGCCGGGATAGAAGATCCGGGAGGAGCTGAGCAGCTTCCGCACGCTCTCGGCCGCCTCCTTCTCGTCCCAGAAGATTATCATCGGCTGGCCCGTGATCACCGAGTTGGCCCACGGCAGGGCGTCGCCGGAGATGGCCACCTGACCCTCGGGAGTGTCCACCAGGACGCTGATGTGCCCCTTGGTGTGTCCCGGCGTCTCCAGGATGCGCACGCCCGGCTCGATCTCGGCCCCCTCCACTACCTCCTCGACGTCCCTGCCCTCTAGGGTGTTGAGGAAGTATCTTGCGGTGGCCAGGTCGGGCCTCTTGGGGTCCCTGGCGTACTCCAGCTCCTTGGGGTGTATCATGATCCTGGCGTTGGGGAACATGTCGGTGTTCTGGCAGTGGTCCCAGTGGGCGTGGGTAAGGACGACGCCGTGGATGTCCTCCCTGGCCACGTTGGCGCGCTCCAACGCGGCGGCAAGCTGGTTGGCTCGGCCCTGGTGCCCGACGTCGACCAGGATGTTGGTCCTGCCGCGCAGCAGGGCGATGGTGCACAACCCCAAGTTCCCCTGGTCGGTGTTGACGTGGAACCCCGTTAGCAGGTGCGTTATCTCCGCCATGACTCCCCTCCTATCTCCCTTTTAGTTCCCTCCGGTATCGTGCTGAGGCAGTCCGGGATGGTGTTCGGGCAGTTCTGGACGGCCTTCGAGCCTATTCGCCGATTGTTTCCTTGAACCGGCGTATGGCGTCGATATGCTGCTGGGGGGAGGTGAGACCCCCGTTCATGGTGTTGACCGACAGGTGGGTGGCCCCTAGCCCCCGCCACGCCTCCGCCTGCCGGGACCACTCGTCGGGGCCGCTGCCGCCCACGTTGACCCGGGTCTCGATGCCGATGGAGGCCGGGTCGCGGCCCGCCTCCCGGGCGTAGCCGCGCATGCGGTCCAGGATCTCCGCGGCCTTGTCGTCGGGGGGGAACTGGGGGAACCAGCCGTCGGCGATGCGCCCCACCCTGCGTATCACCGGCTCCGCGCCACCCCCCAGCCAGACGGGGATGGGCCGCTGCACGGGGAGGGGGTTGAGGCCCGCGTTGTCGACCCTGTGCCAGCGGCCCTCGAAGTTGACTATCTCCTGGGTCCAGAGGGCGCGCATCAGGGCGATCTGCTCCTCGCTGCGCCGTCCCCGGTTGTGGAAGTCCTCTCCCAGGGCCTCGTACTCCACGTGGTTCCAGCCGGTGCCTATCCCCAGCCTCAGCCGGCCGCCGCTGAGCACGTCTACCTCCGCCGCCTGCTTGGCCACCAGGGCCGTCTGCCGCTGGCCCAGGATTATGACCGCCGTGACCAGCTCGAGGCTCTTGGTGAGGGCGGCCAGGTACCCGTACACGACGAAGGGCTCGTGGAACATGTGCTCGGAGGTGTAGGGACCGGTCCAGCCCTTGTGGTGGGTCGTGTCCGCGCCCAGCACGTGGTCGAAGATGATCATGTGCTCGAAGCCGAGGCCCTCGGCCGCCTGGGCGTAGTCGCGCACCGCCACCGGGTCCGCGCCGATTTCGGTCTGGGGAAACACGACTCCCAGCTGCATAGCTACTCCCTCCCCACTAAACGGAGATAGAACCGTGGCTCTTGGGCACGTTTCGACGGCTCGGGGGGATTATAACACGGGGCCCGGCCCGGGAAGGGGTCAGGTCGCAGGCCGAAGGGCAGCAGGGAATTCCCCGAGAGGGGTCGAGTCGCGTATACTCTGGGCAGGATACCCAACGCTTCTGGGAGGGACGCATGACGCTAAACACGTACCTTCACTTCAACGGCAACTGCCGGGAGGCCTTCGAGTTCTACAGGTCGGTCTTCGGGGGAGAGTTCGCCATCCTGGAGACTTTCAGGAACGGCCCGCCCGACATGGGCCTGCCGGAGGAGGAGCTGGACAATATCATGCACGTCTCGTACCCCATCGGGTCCAGCGTGCTGATGGGCAGCGACGTGCCTTCGGTCTTCGGCCCTCCCACGGTGATGGGCAGCAACTTCTCCATCTCCTACTCGACCCGGACGAAGGAGGAGACGGACGAGCTGTTCGCCAAGATCTCTGCGGGAGGCAAGGTAACGATGCCGCCCGCGGACATGTTCTGGGGGGCGTACTTCGGAGCCTGCACCGACAAGTTCGGCATCAACTGGCAGCTCAACTGCGAGCATCAGCCGGAGTAGCCCCGCTTATTGACTTTCTTCGTTGCGGTTCATATACTAGATTTCCGGTTGCCTAGAGCCCGAGCGTGGCCCCCTTCGTCGGGGCCACGTTGTGCGTGACCGGCCGGGTCCGAGGCGGCCCCAGTGGCGCAAGGGTAGCGCAGCCGATTTGTAATCGGCAGGTTGGTGGGTTCGAATCCCCTCTGGGGCTCCAACCGTTGCTGGCCGAGGCGCCATATATGGCCGACGACGCCGCCGGAGGTGTTGGCTGCTACCTGCGACTGTGCTAAACTGAGTGTCTAACCGGAGGGGTGGGTGAGTGGTTTAAACCACCAGACTGTAAATCTGGCGCCCGGAAGGGCTTCGTAGGTTCGAATCCTACCCCCTCCACCACCAGGTTGGTGCACGAGTCACACGATAGGGCCCACATAGCTCAGCGGTAGAGCACGTTCTTGGTAAGAACGGGGTCGGCGGTTCAATTCCGCCTGTGGGCTCCAGTGATACAAGGGCACAAGCCCAATTCCACTGAACAGGAAAGGACCAGATGGCGAAGCAACGTTTTGACAGAAGCAAACCCCATATCAACGTGGGAACCATAGGTCACGTGGACCACGGCAAGACCACGTTGACCTCGGCTATCACCAACGTGCTGGCATCGGCCGGCACCGGCACGTCGGTCCGGGCGTTCGATACCATAGACAACGCCCCTGAAGAGAAGGCTCGCGGCGTGACCATCGCCATCGCTCACATCGAGTACGAGACGGAGCAGCGGCACTACGCCCACGTGGACTGTCCGGGCCACGCCGACTACATCAAGAACATGATCACCGGCGCCGCCCAGATGGACGGGGCCATCCTGGTGGTCAGCGCCCCCGACGGCCCGATGCCGCAGACGCGTGAGCACATCCTCCTGGCCCGCCAGGTGGAGGTGCCGCGCATCGTGGTGGCCTTGAACAAGGTGGACGCCATGGACGACCCGGAGCTGCTGGAGCTGGTGGAGCTGGAGGTCCGCGACCTCCTCAACCAGTACGAGTTCCCCGGGGACGACACGCCCATCGTGAGGGTCAGCGCCCTCAAGGCCCTCGAAGAGCAGGATGCCGGCAACCACGATGGCCCTTGGAGCAAGAGCATCCTCGAGCTCATGGAGGCCATGGAAGACTACATCCCCGTGCCCGCTCGCCTCAAGGACCAGCCCTTCCTGATGCCCATCGAGGACGTGTTCGGCATCAAGGGCAGGGGCACGGTGGTCACCGGCAGGGTCGAGCGGGGTACGGTGAACCAGGGCGACGAGGTTGAGATCGTCGGCCACGGTGAGGTGCGCAAGACCGTGGCCACCGGCCTGGAGATGTTCCACAAGATCCTGGACAGCTCCGAGGCCGGAGACGCCGTCGGCGTGCTCCTGCGGGGCGTGGACCGGGACGAGGTCGAGCGGGGGCAGGTGCTGGTCAAGCCGGGCACGGTCCAGCCCCACCTCACCGCCGAGGCCGAGGTCTACGTGCTGAGCATCGCCGAGGGCGGACGGCACACGCCCTTCTTCAACGGGTACAAGCCCCAGTTCTACATCCGGACGTCGGACATCACCGGCGAGATAGGTCTCCCCGAGGGCGTGGAGATGGTCATGCCGGGCGACAACATAACCATGAAGATCAACCTGATCTACCCGGTGGCCATCGAGGAGGGCCTGAGGTTCGCCGTCCGAGAGGGCGGACGCACCGTGGGCGCCGGGGTGTTCACGAAAGTGCTGGACTAGAACATGGCCAAGAAGAACACAGGCGCCCGGATAGTCGTCAACATGCAGTGCACCGACTGCCGCGAGCGCAACTACACCAGCAGCAAGAACCGGCGGAACGACACCCAGCGCCTGGAGCTGCGCAAGTACTGCTCTCGGTGCCACGGGCACAAGGTCCACCGAGAGGTCCGGTAACCCGTGGTCAGGGCCAGAGGATCGGGACAGCGGATAATCACCCGCGGCGGGATGCGTCGCGGAAGTCCCGTCCAGTTCTTCCAGGAGACCATCGGAGAGCTTCGGAAGGCCGTCTGGCCCACTCGGGAGGAGACTTGGCGGCTGACGTGGATAGTCATCGTCATCTCCAGTATAGCCGGGGCCCTGCTGGGCATCCTGGACTTCGTGCTGACCCGCACCTTCGGCCGGTACGTGATAGGCTGATCCCCCACCGGGTCCGGCGGCCGGCCACCGCAGAAGGGAATACCTAACATGGCGACCACGAGCAAGGACACGCGCTGGTACATCATCCACACCTACTCCGGCCAGGAGGAGCGTGTGAAGAAGAACCTGGACCTGCGCATCCAGAGCCTGGACATGCAGCACAAGATCTTCCAGGTCGTCGTGCCCACCGAAGAGGAGATCGTCCTCAAGGACGGCAAGCGCAGGCCCGAGAGGAAGAAGGTGTTCCACGGCTACATCCTGGTCCAGATGAACCTGGACGACGAGAGTTGGTACGTGGTCCGGAACACGCCGGGAGTGAGCGGGTTCGTCTCCTCCGAGGACGAGGTGGAGAAGAGGCCGAAGCCGGTGCCCCTGGAGGACCAAGAGGTAGAGTCCATCCTGAAGCAGATCGAGTCGGGGCCGCCCAAGGTGACCGTCGGGTTCGTGAAGGGCCAGACGGTGCGCATAACCGCGGGCCCCTTCGCCGACTTCATCGGGGCGGTGGGCGAGATAGACGCGGGCAAGGGCAAGGTCCGAGTGCTGGTCTCCTTCTTCGGACGGGAGACCCCAATCGAGCTGGACTTCCTCCAGGTGGAGCGCATCTAGGAGAGTAGGTTGGCCAAGAAGGTACGAGCCATCATCAAGCTGCAGCTCCAGGCGGGCAAGGCCACGCCCGCGCCACCCGTGGGCCCGGCCCTGGGCCAGCACGGGGTCAACATCATGGCCTTCGTCAAGGAGTACAACGAGCGGACAGGGACCCAGGCGGGGACCATCATACCGGTGGCGATCACCGTCTTCGAGGACCGCTCCTTCAACTTCGTGACCAAGACGCCGCCGGCGTCGGAGCTGCTGCGCAAGGCCGCCGGCGTCGAGAAGGGCAGCGACCAGGCACGGCGGAACTCCGTGGGAAGCGTGAAGCGCTCCGACGTGCGGGAGATCGCCGAGCTGAAGCTCCAGGACCTCAACGCCTCCTCGGTGGAGAAGGCCATGTCCATCATCGAGGGCACGGCGAAGACAATGGGCATCGAGGTGAAGGAGTAGGATGGCCAAACGCAGCAAGCGGTACACGGACCTGCTGGAGAAGGTGGACCCGGACGCCACCTACCCCCCCGAGGAGGCCGTGGCGCTGGTGAGGGATATGGGCAGCCTGAAGTTCGACGAGACCGTCGAGCTCCACCTCCGGACCGGCGCCGACACGCGCCACGCCGACCAGATGGTCCGCGGTGTTACGGTCCTGCCCCACGGCCTGGGCAAGCAGGTTAGGGTCCTGGTGTTCGCCACCGGGGAGGCCGCCGAGCTGGCTCGCCAGGCCGGCGCCGACTACGTGGGGGACGACGACCTGATCACGCAGATCGAGGGCGGCTGGACCGAGTTCGACGTGGGACTGGCCGTGCCCGACATCATGAGCAAGATCGGCAGGCTGGGCCGTGTCCTCGGGAGACGCGGCCTGATGCCCAACCCGCGGACGGGCACCATGGTGCAGCCCCAGGACCTCCCTCGCATCATAGACGAGGCGAAGAAGGGGCGCCTGGAGTTCCGCATGGACAGGACGGCCATCATCCACTGCCCCGTGGGCAAGACCAGCTTCAGCGAGCAGCACCTCCTGGACAACATCGCCTCGCTGATGGACTCGGTCACCCGCGCCAGGCCCGCGGCGGTGAAGGGAGCGTTCGTCCGGTCCGCCTACCTTACGACCAGCATGAGCCCCAGCGTGAGGCTGGACCTGGCAGCCCTGCAGAACCTCAAGGCCGAGGACTAGAGGAGGCGCGAACCCAGAGAAGACCATCCCCAGAGCGAAGGCCAAAGACAGCAGGTCCTCGATCGTTCGAGGTTAAAGCACACGCCTGCCGAGGCAGTCAGGGAGATTCGGGACAACGGCGCCGGGCCCGGCGCCGAACGCCAGTGCAAAGAAGACCCTGTGCCTTTGACGCGGGGTCTTTTGTCGAGAGGTGAACCATGCCGACCCAGAAGAAGATAGACACGGTGGCGGAGCTGAAGGAGAAGCTGGAGCGCTGCACGGTAGCCGTGGCCACCAACTACACGGGGCTGGACGCCAACGCCATGACGGACGTCAGGCGAAAGATGCGGGAGAGCGACCTGGAGTACCTGGTGGTCAAGAACAACCTGACGTACCTGGCCGCCGACGCGGCCGACCGTCCCGAGGTGAAAGGCATCGTACAGGGTCCGACGGCGCTGGCCTTCGGGTACGACGACCCGATCCGGGTCGCCAGGGTGTTGGAGGAGTACATCAGGGTCAACCGGTCACCCCTGTCCATCACCGGGGCCGTACTGGAGCGACGGACCCTGGACGGGCGCCAGGTGCTGGCCCTGACGTCGCTCCCATCCAAGGACGTGCTGCTGGCGACCCTCATGGCCCGGATGCAGTCCCCCGCGGCCACGCTGATGGCCCAGCTTCAAGCGCCCATGGTGCGCCTGGCTGGCACGCTCAACGGGCCCCTGGCGTCGTTGGCGATACTGCTCCAACGGAGAGTGGAGCAGCTCGAGGGCCAAGCCGAATAGGCCCGCGACATCCAATCCTACGGACATTCGAACCGATGAAGGAGGAGCCATGACAAAGGACGAGATTCTCGAGGCCATCAAGCAGATGTCGGTGCTGGACCTGTCGGAGCTGGTGAAGTCCCTGGAGTCGGAGTTGGGCATCTCAGCCGCGGCCCCGGTGGCCGTGGCGGCAGCCCCGGCAGCGTCGGCCGGGCCCGCCGAGGCCGGAGCCGCCGCGCCCGCCGACGAGGAGCAGACCGAGTTCTCGGTGGTGCTCCAGGATATAGGGGCCAACAAGATCAACGTCATCAAGGCCGTGCGCGAGGTGACGACCCTGGGCCTCAGGGAGGCGAAGGAGCTGGTGGAGAGCGCGCCGGCCAAGGTGAAAGAGGGCATCACCAAGGACGATGCCAACAAGGTGAAGGAGACCCTGGAGGCCTCGGGCGCCACCATCAAGGTAGAATAGCTCCGACCGGCCCAGAGTCCCACGTCTCGTGCCGCGGCGGGCCTGAGAGCCCGCCGCGGATTAGAGCGCCCCAACCGAGGTGAACCGTGAGCCGGCGCAAGGACAGAGAGCGTTTCATGGCCCTCAAGGGCCAGAATCCCAGGTACCGCGGGTTCCGGGGATACTACGAGGACGACCCCCTCCAGCCGGAGCCCCTGCAGGCGGTGACGTGCACCGTCTGCGGGAGGAGGCGCAACGTGTCCGCGGAGGCGGCCCAGGCGCAGCCCGAGGGCTACGTTTGCCTGAGCTGCCGCGAGGACACGGAGAGCGAGGAGCCCGGGGACGGGGATGCCCCGCAGCCGGGCTAGCTACCGGAAGGGGACCGTCTCGGCCAGCAGCCGATTGAGGTAGTTGTAGGCCTCCAGCAGCTGGGAGTCGACGCCGGACACGCTGTCCTGGGGGGCGATCCCCACCTCGATGTCCGGCGCAATCCCCTGCCCCTGGATCAGCCTTCCCGAGGGCGTGTACCAGTGGGTCACCGGCAAGTAGAGAGCCGACCCGTCGCTCAGCTCCTCAAACTCGTTGGCCGAGCCCCTGCCCAAAGTGCCGGCTCCCAGGACCTGGGCCCTGCCGGCGTCCTGCAGGGCGCCCGCCACGACCTCGGCGGCGCTCCCCGTCCTCTCGTTCACCAGGACGACCATGGGCAGGTTGTCGGTGGCGATCCCGCCCTCGTTGACCCTCCAGTCGGTACGCCGGCCGTCGCTGCCGACCTCGTACATGACCAGGCCCTCGGGCAGGAACTGGCTGACCACCGCCTGGGCCGCTTCCACGGAGTCGCCCACGTTGTTGCGCAGCTCCAGGATGACGGCCAGCATTTCGTATCTGGACAGCTCTTCCAGGGCGGTCAGCAGCTCGTCCCCGGTGCTCTCGCTGAAGTTGGCAATGATGACGTAGCCGATGGCGCCGGGCAGCAGACTCCGGTCCACCGACAGCACCTCTATGTCGCCCCTGACGACCTGCAGCTCCAGCGGCTCGGGCTCGCCCTGGCGCTCTACCAGCAGGCTCAGCCTGGTGCCGGCCTCTCCCCTGACCAACGAGACCACCTCTTCCAACCCCCGGTCCGACAGGGGCTGTCCGTTGGCCTCCAGCACCACGTCCCCGTCCTCCAGGCCAGCCCTCTCGGCGGGGCTGTTGGGCATCGGCGACACGACGACACGGCCCTCCAGCATCCTTACGTAGGCGCCTATGCCCCCGTACGGACCGGTGGTGCGCTGGGTCGCCCTCTGGTAGGCCTCGGGCGTCAGGTGGGCCACCGAGTCGTCCCCCAGGGAGTCGACCATCCCGGCGATGGCCGCCTGGGAGAGCTGGGCGGCCTCGACCTCGGGGGCCTTGGCCCGTATCAGGCTCCAGGCCGTCCATACGTCGGCCAGCTCCCCGGGCACGCCCCTGGATGGGCCGCCCCGGGCGCTCTCCATCTCCGTAAGGAAGGGGTACAGGGATATCCCAGCCGCCTCCAACATCCGGGCGATCATTCCGCCCGTGACGGCCTCTGAATCCAGTTCATCGGCCTCCACGTAGGAATCTCTGACCGCGGACCAGGCCTCCCAGACCAGGTCCGCCTCCCCCGAGTAGCCCTGGTCGGCCCGCCGGCAGGCCGCCGTCAAGACCGAGCCCAGGAGGAGGAGCCCCAAGGCGACCATGAGAACGTACCCTTTGGATGAACGGTTGGTGATCTTCATGGGCAGGCAGAGCGGGAGCGGCACGGGCGGCTTCCCACCTCGCTCCCTGAGAAAAGGATGCCCTGAGAAAAGGATATGGGCCTGAGAAGCATATGTTCCTTGAGAAAAGGATATGGGCGGCTGAGGAGTGATGTCAAGCCAAACCCCGGCAGGCGGAGGGCCCGCCGTTGAATTTTGCACGGGTACGCATCTACAATGTAGGCAATCCGGTGAAAGATGCGTGCTTGGGACCACCGTACACCCCAATCCCAACACGACGAGGCGCACATGACCTTGAGACTCTTGCTCCCCCTACTGGCAATCCTAGTCCTCGCGGCGGCGTGTAGCGGAGGCAGGTCCGGCACGGGCAGCCGGGACGCCTCCACCGGCGAGGCCACGACAGAGCCGACTGCCACCACCGCGCCGAGGTCGGAGACCCCGACGGAGGAGGCCCCGGCCCGGGTGTCCACCCCCATAGAGGGAGGGACCTTCGTCCGCGTCTGGGCCGACCCGCCCACCCTGGACCCTCACCTGACCACCGACGCGACGTCGGCCGTGATCATCGTCGAGGTGTTCGGCGGGCTGGTCACCATCTCCCCAGACCTGCAGATAGTGCCGGACCTGGCCACCTGGGACGTTACGCCGGACGGCACGGTGTACACCTTCCGCATCCGAGAGGACGCCAAGTTCCACGACGGCAGGCCCGTTACTGCCCTGGACGTCAAGTGGTCCATGGAGCGGGCCGCGGACCCTGCCACGGCGTCTCCCGTCGTCGACCAGTACCTGGGAGACATCATCGGCGTCGAGGAGAAGCTGGAGGGAGAGGCCACTGAGATCAGCGGTGTGCGGGTGCTGGACCAGCAGACGCTGGAGATAACCATCGACGCTCCCAAGTCCTACTTCCTGGCCAAGCTGACCTATCCCACGGCCTTCGTCCTGGACCGGGAGAACGTGGAGAGCAGCCGCCGGTGGTTCCGGGAGCCCAACGGGACCGGCCCCTTCCGGCTGACTGAGTACACGCCCGGCGAGAGGATGGTCCTGACCAAGAACGAGCACTACCACCTGGGCCCGCCGCTGCTGGAGAGGGTCCGCTTCATCCTCAGCGGCGGCACCTCCATGCTGATGTACGAGAACGACGAGATACACATCACCGGCGTGGGCCTGGCGGACCTGGACCGGGTGCTGGACCCCTCCAGCCCCCTGAACCCCGAGCTCCACAAGGCCCCGCCGCGGTTCAGCACCGACTACATCGGCATGAACGTGACCGAGCCCCCCTTCGACGACCCCAAGGTGAGGCAGGCGCTGAACTACGCCATCGACAAGGAGCTTATAGCCAGCGAGATCATGGCGAATCTCGTGGTGCCGGCCAACGGCATACTGCCCAGGGACTTCCCGGCCTACAACGCGGGGCTCGAGGGCTACGAGTACGACCCGGAGAAGGCCCGCCAGCTCCTCCAGGAGTCCAAGTACGGCGACGACATGGAGGAGTTCCCGCGGATCATACTCACCACCGCGGGCAGCTTCGGCTCCAGCGTGGACCTGGACATGGAAGTGATCCTGGAGATGTGGAAGCAGAACCTGGGCATCGAGGTGCTGGTGCAGCAGACGGAGTTCGCCACGTACCTGCAGGACCTGAACAAGCGGCGGTTCCAGATGTTCCAGATCGGCTGGATCGCGGACTATCCCGACCCGGAGAACTTCCTGGACATCCTGTTCCACAGCGAGAGCAGCAACAACCACACCGGGTTCTCCAACGCCGAGGCCGACCGCCTCCTGGAGCAGGCCAGGGTGGAGCCGGACCAGGCGGCCCGCTACGAGCTGTACCGCCAGGCCGAAGAGGTCATCATGGCGGAGGCCCCGTGGGTGCCGCTATGGTACAGCGGCGAGCAGTACGTGCTGCTCAAGCCCAACGTGAAGAACTACCACCTGAGCCAGCTCATCATACCCCTGCTGCGGTACGTGGAGCTGACCGAGTAGTGACGGGGCCCCCGGCCCGCCGTACTGGAATCCAGGCTTGGGGATACCCAGATTCCCGCTTTGGCGGGCACGACGAAGAGGGGTGCTCGGGGCCATTTTCGTGGCAACGATGAACGCCGTCTACACGATGGGCCGCTAGGATGGGCGCATACGTCGTCCGCCGGTTGATGTGGACCCCCGTGCTCCTCATCGCCGTCTCCCTGATCACGTTCACCCTGGGGCGCTTTGGACCTGGAGACCCGGTACAGATCTGGATGGGCCAGTACAACAACCCCGAGGTCGCCGAGCGCCTCCGGCAGCAGTACGGCCTGGACAGGCCCTTCTTCATCCAGTACGGCATCTACGTCAAGGACGCCCTGCAGGGGGACCTGGGGGAGAGCTTCCAGTACCGGGGACGGGGCGTCTCCGAGCTGCTGAAGAGCCGGATGTGGGTCTCGTTCCAGCTCAACGTGGCAGCGATGATCATAGCCGTGGGGCTGGGGGTCCCCCTGGGCTTCTTCACGGCGCTGAAACAGGGCACCTGGCTGGACACGGCCACCGTCAGCGCCACCCTGCTCTTCATGTCGGTGCCGGTGTTCCTGACGGCGCCGGGGATGCTCATCATATTCGCCCTGTGGCTGGACCTGCTCCCCACCCACGGATGGGGCGGGTTCTTCGACCAGCGGGTCATCATGCCCGCGCTGGTCATGGGCGTCCCCGGCATAGCGTTCCTGACCCGCCTGACCCGGGCCAGCACCCTGGAGGTGCTGTCCCAGGAGTACGTGCGCACGGCCCGGGCCAAGGGGCTCAGCGAGCTCACCGTTCGCCACCGCCACATACTGCGGAACGCCCTCATCCCCATCTTCACCATGCTGGGGCTCTCCCTGGCCACGCTGATGACGGGGACCTTCATAGTCGAGGGCTTCTTCGGCATCCCCGGAATGGGCCGCCTGGCCATCGAGTCGTTCTTCGCCAGGGACTACCCGATAATCATGGCCCTTACGCTGATAATCGCCGCGGCCTTCGTGCTGGCGAACCTGCTGGTCGACATCGGGTACCGGTTCATAGACCCCAGGATAAGGTACTGAGGCCGTGGCCACCGAAGAGCGGGCGGCACTGTTCGAGACCGGGGAGACGGGGACGAGCCTCTGGGCCCAGTCCGTCCGTCGCCTGCTGCGGAAGAAGGTCGGGATGGTGTGCCTGGCGGTCATCCTGGTCTTCTACGTGGCCGGCGCCACGGCCCAGTGGATCGCGCCCTACGAATACAACGCCTTCGACATCGAGGAGATCAAGGCGAGGCCGTCCTTGAGCCACCCCTTCGGCACCGACCGGGCGGGCAGGGACATCTTCACCCGGGTGATCTACGGCCTGCGGACCCTGGTGATACTCACCGTCGCGGCCATGGCCACCGGGTTCGTGTTCCTGGGTATCACGCTGGGGCTGATATCCGGCTACTTCGGCAAGCTGGCCGACGCCGTAATCATGCGGGTGGGGGAGGTGTTCCTGTCCTTCCCGGACATCCTGCTGGTGCTGCTCATCGCGGCCACGGTGAAGCCCAGGGTCACGGAGTGGGTGTTCGCCTTCGAAGACGCCACGGGCATCGAGGGCATAGTGGGCCTGGGGATCGTGGACTACGTGGTGATCTTCGGCGCCATGTCGGCCTTCTCGTGGGTGGGCATGGCCCGGCTGGTGCGCGGCCAGGTGCTGTACATCAAGGAGAGCCAGTACGTGGAGGCTGCCCAGGCCACCGGGGCCTCGACGCTCAGGGTCCTGGCGACCCACGTGCTGCCCAACGTCCTCAGTCCCGTCATCGTGGTGGTGTCCATGGGAATGGGCGGGCTGGTCTTCACCGCCGTGGTGCTGGGGTGGTTGGGCATCGGCGTCCAGCCGCCGACCCCCGACCTGGGGCGGATGCTCTTCGAGAACGGGAACATCGGCGTGCTCAGGAGTGACCCCCACCTGCTGCTGTTCCCCGTGGGAGTCATCACGGTGTTGATATTCGGGTTCAACCTGCTGGGCGACGCGCTGAACGACGCGTTTAACCCCCGGGCGCGCTAGCGCCAAGGCACGTTAGGCGACGAGCGCGTTAGGGCCAGGAGCGCGCTGGGGAAAAGGCAAGGGCCGGCCTCTCCATGGGGGGCTGGCCCCGTGTTCTCGTCCAGGCGCCTATCTTCCGCGGGGGTCGCCCCAAGTCTCCGTCCCGCGTGACCTCCATCTCCCAATCCCGCCGCGGGCCCCCGCCGCCACCAGCGGGCCCGCCAGCAGGCCGAGAACGGCCAGGTCCGCCGCGCCGCCGGTGGAGGCGTTGCAGCTTCCCCTGCGCCGCTCCCGCTCCTCCTCGGCAGCCGGGCGGTCCCCGGAGGGCTGCGGGACCGCCGTGGCCTCGGGCAGCGGCGTCGGGCCCGCGGGCTCCGAGGCCTCCTCGTCGCCGGGGGCCGGGCCGACCTGGTCCCTCAGCTCCCCCGGGGGAGGGAAGGGGTCGAGCCCCAGGGCCTCGCGCCACTCGGAGTCCAGGCCATACTGGTCGAAGCCGTAGGTCCTCCGCAGGGCCTCGTCGGCGGAGAGGCTGGTGCGGAAGGCCGCCATCAGCTCGGCCAGCTTCTCCTCGCCGTAGCGGGCGGCCAGGTATTCCACCACGGACTTTCCGTGGCCGTAGCCTATGATGATGTCCTCGGGGTCTCCCCCAAAGGTCTGGAGGTACCAGAGGGGCTTCAGCCGGCGGGTGAAGATAGCGTACCGGAGGGCGAGGTCGTACTGGGGAGTCTGGTCGATGTTGCCGTACTCGGCCAAGCCCTCGTTGAGCCAGACTGGGACCGCCGCGTAGCCCTGGCCAGTGGCCTCGGCGACCAGGATGTGGGTGAACTCGTGGGAGACGACGCCGGTGACGTTGGCCTCGGAGGCCAGCGCCACGATGACCCGCTTGTCGGGGAAGGCCATGCCCTCGGTCTGCAGGTCCTCGCGTACGGCCTGGGAGCGGAAGGGAAGGCCGCGGGCCATGTCCCGGTAGTTGCTGTAGGAGACGATGCGTATGGGCTCGGAGGGGCTGATGCCCAGGACTACGCCCATCTTATCCATGGTCTCGAGGGCGGCGTCCAGCACCGTTTGGGCCCGCTTCTCCACGAAGTCGCCGTAGTAGTAGACGGTCACTATCCCGCCGTCGTCGCTGATGGACTCCCACTCCAGGCTCTCGTCCATGTAGAGGAACTCCTGGTCCTCGGTACGGAGGACCCGGCCCGCCGAGTCCCGGACCTCGTAGGAGTACTCTATGAGGGAGCCCGGTGGGGTGTATGTGGCGGCGTTGTCGATGGGCATGACGTACTCGCCGCTGACCTGTGTACCAGCCTGGATGTCGAGGTAGCCGTAGGTGCTGCGGTCGCTGCCCAGGGGCCGGAGGAAGACGCGGATCTCCTCCACCGGGTCCGGGCTGGTGGCAGTGACTTGGAAGATGACGCTCTCGGGGAAGTCGGAGACGACGGTATTGGAGACGATCTTGAGCTCGTCCCCGTCGGCAAAGACCGCGGGGGACATGGCCAGGAGGGCGGCCAGGGCAGACAGCGCCAACAGGGCGACGGCAGCCCGCTTGGACGCCAGCCGGGCGATGACTCTCTTGGGCGATGGTCTCGACACTGTGCCCCCTCTACAACGATTGTAAGGGAAGACGTGGAGAGTTGTCCAAACCATCATACGCTGGTGGGGGCAAGTTGGATTGTGGGAGGCGCGACGGCGGCGCCCCCCTGGGCCGGGCGCGCTAGCTCCCCTCGCCTTGACTGGGGCCCTCATGGGCCATACACTAGGGTCACCGAGATGAATCGCAAGAAGATCGTGGTCATCGGGGGCGGCACCGGCAACCACACCACCCTCAGCGGTCTCAAGTACCAGGAGTGCGACCTCACCGCCGTCGTCGCCATGACCGACAGCGGCGGCAGCTCGGGCCGCCTGCGGGACGAGCTTGGGCACCTGCCACCCGGAGACGTCCGTCAGTGCCTGGTGGCCTTGGCGCCCGACGACAGGTCCACCGCCCTCCTGGCCCGCCTGTTCGACTACCGGTTCAACGCCGGCAACGGCCTCCTGGGCCACAGCTTTGGCAACCTGTTCCTCACGGCCCTGACGGAGATCACCGGCAACACGGCCACCGCCATCTCCGAGGCGTCTCGAATGCTGGCCATCAAGGGCACCGTCCTGCCCGTGACCCTCACCAAGTCCACTTTGGTGGCCCGGCTGGAGGACGGGACCGATGTCGTGGGCGAGGCCAACATAGACCAGCGCTCGGAAAACTTGGACGTGACCATCGACTACATCTACCTGGAGCCCAAGGCCTACGCCTACCCGCCCGTGCTGGAGGCCATCGAGGGGGCCGACGCCCTGGTGATGGGCCCGGGGGACATCTACACCAGCATCATCCCCAACCTGCTGGTGGAGGACGTGGCCCAGGCGATCAGGAGCAGCAACGCCACGAAGATCTGCGTCTGCAACCTGATGACCAAGCCAGGGGAGTCCGACGGCTTCAAGGCGTCGGACTTTGCCAACCTGCTCCGGGAGTACCTGGGCACCACCGAGCCCCTGGACTACCTGGTGGTGAACGACGCCCCCTACCAGGAGCGCATCCTCCAGCGCTACGCGGCCCAGGACCAGTTCCCGGTGACTCTGGACCCCGAGGCGTGCGCCGGGCTGGTGGGCGAGATCGTCCAGGCGCCCATCCTCTCGGCGGGGGTCTACATCCGCCACGACCCCCACGCCCTGGCCAGGACCATCATGGGCCTGTTGAGCAGCGTGGGCGCCGGCAGGCGTTCGGTCCGCGCCTAGGGGACGGCATGTGCGGCATCGTAGGCTACCTGGGCCCCCGTGACGCATGGTCCACGGTGCTGGACGCCATGCACCGCCTGGAGTACCGGGGCTACGACAGCTCGGGCATCGCCGTCCTCACCCCCGAGGGCCGGCTGGAGGTCCACAAGTCCGCGGGCAAGGTCCGCGAGCTGACGGCCGCCAGCGGCGGGCCCGGGCCCAAGGGTCACCTGGGCCTGGGCCACACCCGCTGGGCCACCCACGGCAGGCCCACGGACGCCAACGCCCACCCCCACACCGACTGCAGGGGCCGGGTGGCCGTGGTCCACAACGGCATCGTGGAGAACTACCTGCAGCTCCGGGAGCGGCTGCAGGCGGGCGGCCACGCCTTCACCTCCGAGACGGACAGCGAGGTGATCGCCCACCTGATAGAGGATGGCCTTGACCGGGACCTGGGCTTCGAGGCCGCGTTCCTGTCCATGAAGGAGCACCTGCTGGGCTCCCAGGCGATTGTGGCCGCCATGGAGGGCGGCGGGAAGAAGACGCTGATGGCCGCCCGGCTGGGCCACGCCGGGGGCATCGTCCTCTCCCACAGGCCGGAGGAGGGCCACAGGCCGGGGGAGGCCGCGGTCAGCAGCGACCTGGCAGCGCTGCTCCCCCTGGCCGACAGCGTCACCTTCCTGGAGGACGGGGAGACGGCCGTGGTGAGGCAGGACGGGATAAGGTTCCTGGGACGGGACCACCGGGAGGTACACAAGACCCCCCAGCCGGTGCCCCGGGGCACCACGTGGGCCGAGAAGGGGGGCTACCGGCACTTCATGCTCAAGGAGATCATGGAGCAGCCCCAGGCCGTGGCCGGGGCCCTGCGGGACCGGGTGGACTTCCAGCGGGGCGAGGTGACCCTGGACGAGCTGCCCCTGACCGACGCCGAGGTGAGGGACATCGACCGGGTCGTCCTGGTCGGATGCGGCACCAGCCTCTACGCCGCCATGGTGGGCAGGCATTACATGGAGGAGCTGGCGGGGCTGAACGCCGAGGTGGACAGCGCCTCGGAGTACCGGTACCGCAACATCCACGTGGACTCCCGGACCCTGGTGGTGTCCATCGGCCAGTCGGGGGAGACGGCGGACACGCTGGCGGCGATGGCGGCGGTGAGGGAGAAGGGCGGCAGGCTGCTCACCATCTGCAACGCCGAGGGCAGCCAGGCCACGCGGCTGGCCGAGGGGACGCTGTACATGAGGGCCGGCCCGGAGATCGGGGTCGCCAGCACCAAGACCTTCATGGCGTCCCTGACGGTGCTGGCCCTGCTGGCCATCCACCTGGGGAGGGTCCGGCAGGCGCTGGGGGCCGGGGACTCACAGCGACTGCTGGAGGAGATGGCCCGGCTGCCCAACCAGCTTGGCGGGGTCCTGGCCGGACAGGATGCTTACGGCGCCCTGGCAAGAAGGTACCACCGGTCCGACGACTTCCTGTACATGGGCCGGGGCATAACCCATCCCGTGGCCCTGGAGGGGGCCCTAAAGCTGAAGGAGATAGGCTACATCCACGCCGAGGGGTACGCGGCCGGGGAGATGAAGCACGGGCCCATCGCGCTCATCGACCCCGGCATGCCCGTCGTGGCCGTGGCGCCCCGGGGCCGCCTATACGGCAAGATGGCCAACAACGTCAAAGAGGTGAAGGCGCGGGACGGCTCGGTCATCGCCGTGGTCTCGGAGGGGGACCGGGAGCTGGCCTCCCAGGTGGACGACGTCATCGAGATCCCCGCCTGCCAGGAGGCGTTCAGCCCCATGCTGGCCGTGGCGCCGCTGCAGCTCTTGGCCTACCACATCGCCGTGCGCCGGGGGTGCGACGTGGACCAGCCCAGGAACCTGGCCAAGTCGGTGACGGTAGAGTAGGGGCTAACCACCGCCGCCTCCACAGCTAACCCTCAGCGTCCCTGCCAGACCGGCTCCCTCTTCTCGGCGAAGGCCCTGACCCCCTCCTTGGCGTCCTCGGTGGTGCGGATGAGGTCCACCTTGGCCTGCGCGTAGGCGGTGCGGCGCTCCAGGTCCATGGCGGCGCCGTTGATGGACACCTCTTTGATCGCCGCCAGGGCCAGCGGGGCGTTCTTCATGATCTTCCGGGCCATCTCCTCCGCCGCCGGGAAGGTCTCGCCAGCGGGGAGGACATGGTTCACCAGGCCCAGCTCCAGGGCCCGGCGGGCGTCGATGAACTCCCCGGTGAACATGATCTCGAAAGCGATGTTGCGCGGCACCACGTGGGCCAGGAGGGCCGGCCCGCTGACCGAGGCGATGCCCCGCTTCACCTGGGGCCAGCCGAACTGGGCCTCCTCGGAGGCTATCCGGATGTCGCTGCCAAGGGCCAGGCCGCACCCCTGGGCCAGGCATATGCCGTTGATGGCCGATATGATGGGCTTCCAGATCCGCTGCTGGGCGACGTACAGGTCCGAGGTGCTGAGGCCCTCGTCGGCGCGGCCGGCGGCCATGGCGACAAGGTCGTGGCCGGTGGAGAAGGCCCTGCCCCTCCCGGTGACTATGGCGACCCGGACCTGAGGGTTCGAGTCCACATCCTGGAACGCCTCCCACAGTAGCTGGCGCATCTCGGGGTTGATGGCGTTCAGCTTCTCCGGCCGGTTCAACGTTATGTAGGCTATGCCGTCTTTGATTTCATATTCGACCTCTGCCATCGTTTCCTCCAGACTTCACAGGTTACATCTTATGTGGCGCGGCCCCACCCGGCTCCCCCGCCACGCGGGGGCAGCGGGGCTCCGAGGGAGGCGTCATATGACGCGGGACCCCGTGGGCACCGTCCCTATGACGCCATCCTCTTCCAGCCGGTCCACCTGGGCGTCGGTCAGGCCCACCATGTCGCAGTAGACCAGACGGTTGTGCTCCCCCAGCCCGGGGGCTGGAGAGCCCATGTCCCCCGGAGTCCTGGACATCTTCCAGGCCAGGCCCGGGTAGCGGTGGCGGCCGGCCGACGGGTGGTCCATCTCCACGAAGGTGCTCCGGTGCCGGTAGTGGGGGTCGGCCAGGAGGTCCGGGGCAGACAGCACCGGGGCGGCCGGGACGCCCGCCTCCTGCAGGAGGCGGGCCACCTGGTAGGGCTCCATCTCCCGGGTCCACGCCGAGACGGCCCCGTCTATCTCGTCCTCCCGATCCCTTCGGCCCTCCGCCGTGGCAAGGTCCGGGTCCCGCGCCAGGTCGTCCCTATCCATGGCGCCACACAGCCGCCGCCACTCCCCATCGGAGGTGGCGGCGACGGCGACCCAACGGTCCTCTCCCCGGCACCGGTACGTGTTGTGGGGCACGTACATCTCGCTGCGATTGCCCCTTCTCTCGGGCTCCACGCCAGTCATCTGGTAGCCCAATAGCTGTGCGCCGATGAGGGCGACGGCGGACTCCTGCTGGGAGACGTCGATGAACATCCCTTTGCCGGTCCTGCGGCGGTGCCTGAGGGCCACAAGGATGGCGCCCGCCGCGTGGGAGCCGGTGACGGGGTCGCCGTGGTTGATGCCCGACTTCATCGGACCCTCGCCCCGGTAGCCGGTGATATGGGCCATCCCCGAGAGCTGCTCCTGACCGATGCCGTAGGCCAGGTACCGTTTCCAGGGCCCCGTATTCCCGAAGGCGGGCATGGAGACGTATATCAGGTCCGGGCGCAGCCTGCGCAGCTCCTCGTAGGAGTACCCCAGGCGCGCCAGGCTGCCGTAACGGAAGTTTTCGATGACCACGTCGCTGATGGCGACCAGGGAGTCGAAGACCTCCCGACCGCTCTCCGCTGTCAGGTCCAGGGTGATGCCGTACTGGCCCATGTGGAGGCAGTTGAACCAGCCGTTCCGGTTCCACGGACGCTCCCCCGGCTCAGAGTCGGGATAGGCGGCGATCCCCCGGGCCGGGTTGACGGGGCCCCGGTGGTTGTCGTAGACCCGGGTGGACTCCATCTTGATCACCTGCGCGCCCATGTCGCCCAGGAGCTTGGTGCAGTAAGGCCCCGCCCAGATGCGCGACAGGTCCAGTATCCGGTAACTGGAGAGGGGCATGGACCGGGGCGCCTCGCCGGCGCAGCCGGGGCTCAAATGACGCCCGCCTCTTCCAGGGCCGCCAGCTCGGCCTCCGTGCGGCCCAAGACGCACGACAGCACCTCCCGGGTGTGCTCGCCCAGCAACGGCGCGCGGTGGAGCGCCCACGCGGGCTCGCTGGGCCTGACCGGCGGCCCGGCGTAGGCTAAGCGGCCCGCCACCGGGTGGTCCATGTCGACGAAGTAGTCCCGCTCCCGCAGCTGCTCCATCTCCAGGATGTCGGCCATGGACGCCACGTAGGCGAACCCCAGCCCCTTCTCCTGGCCGCGTTTGAACACGTCGACCTTGTCGTGGTCCAGAAGCCAGGGCAGCATCAGGGCGTCCACCTCGTCGGCGTTGTCCATGCGCCCCCTGCGGGTCACGAACCGCTCGTCGGCCAGCTCGGGCCGCTCCATGATCTCGGCGACGGCGGGCCACCTGTGGTCGGGCCCGGAGATGACCCCCACGTGCCCGTCGCGGCACGGATAGATGCCCCAGGCGGCGCGGCCGTAGCCCCGGTTGCCGACGCGCTGGAACTCCACGCCCGAGTAGCTGTACTGCATGAAGGCGTTCTCCAGCACGTTGGTGGCGTACTCGGTGACCGAGACGTCCACGTGCTGCCCCAGGCCCGTCTCCTCGGCGTACATCAGCGCCGTCATGGCGGCCACGAAGGCGTTCTGGCCGGCCCCAAGCTGGGCCAGGGGAGCGCCCTCCTTCAGGGGCTCCCGGTCGGGCTCCCCGGTTATGTTCATCATGCCGCCGAAGGCGTACAGGGTCAGCTCGGTGGCGAGCCAGTCCCGGTTGGGGCCCGTCTGGCCGAAGCCGGTGATGGACGTCATGACCAGGGAGGCGTTGTCCCTGGACAGGGTCTCGTAGTCCAGGCCCCTGGCGGCCAGGAAGCCCGGGGGGGAGCTCTCCACCACGACCTGGGACGACGCGGCCAGCTCCCGGACCAGCCCCCGCCCCGCCTCGGTCTCAATGTCCAGCGCGATGCCCTTCTTGGAGCAGTTGAGGTACAGGTACGTGGCACTTGCCTCGGGGTCTTCACCGCCGGGGGGAAAGGGGCCCACCCTGCGGGACGGGTCCCCGGCGGGGCGGCGCTCCACCTTGATGGTCTCGGCCCCCATGGTCGCGAACAGCCGCGTGCAGTAGGGACCTGCAATGCCTTCCGTCAGGTCCAACACCCGAACGCCTTCGAGCAGACCGGGCAAGGGGGCCTCCTAAAAGCCGGATTGGGGCAACCGGATGGGGGCGCCCACGAATCTCTCCGCCGGAACCCTGGTGCATTCTACCCAACCGGCGGGGCCAGCACAACCTGGGGGCGCCCGTTGACGGTCCCGACCGGCGGGGGTATCCTTGAACCGACCCGGGGCCAATGGACAGGCGGCCGGGTTAGGTACCTCTACGGGAGGGGCAATGGCAGCGGAGGACGGCAAGGCACAGATGGGCGAGACTCCCATAAACGTAACTGTCTGGTACGACTACATCTGACCCTGGTGCTACGTCGGCCTGGAGCGGGTCGACAGGCTCAGGGAGGACTCGAGCGTAACGGTGCAGGGCAAGGCGTTCATCCTGCGGCCGGACGTCCCCAAGGAAGGCATGCCCCGCCAGCCGCGGCCGGGAGAGGTGGGCGACCAGCTCAGCGAGCCCCTGCGCACCTTCGCGGAGGAGGCCGGCCTGGTGATGCGCCGGTCCTCTTGGACTCCCAACACGATGTACGCCATGGAGGCGACGGAATACGCCCAGCAGCAGGGGCAGTTCGATGCCTTCCACCTGGCCGCCTACAAGGCCTACTGGGAGGACGGGAAGGACCTGGGGGACCTGGACGTGATCCGCGAAATTGCGCTGGGCTGCGGGCTGGACTGGCCCGAGCTATCCCGGAGGCTGGAGTCCGGCCACCACCGGGGCGAGATTCTTGCCCAGCACCAGCAGGCGGTCAGCCTGGGGGTAAACGCCATACCGGCGTTCCTGGTGGGAAACCAGTTCTTCATGGGCGCCCAGAAGTACGAGATCTTCCAGCTGGCCCTGGCCAGGGCCAAGGAAGCGGCGCAGGCCTAGGTCAGCCTACTCCTCTTCGTCCTCGGCGCTGGACCTGGCGCCCTTGGCGGCAAAGAGGGACTCCGCGGGCTCCTGGTCTTCGGACAGCTCCACGCTGTCCCCGTAGCTCTCTCTCCAGTCGGCGACCTGGGCCTCGTCCTCGTCCAGGTCGCTGTCCACGTCGTACCTCAGGAGCGCGTCGGTCCAGTAGGCCTTGCGGCGCTCGTCCCTGCGGTCGGTGGGGAAGGAGCAGATACCCCGGGTGTCCTGGTGCCGGTAGGTCTCCAGGATGATCACCGACACGTCCTGCGGGTTTACGCTTATGATCGCCGCCTCGTACCGGTTGCCGCCCCTCATCAGGCGTGTGAGGCGCATACCCAGCTTGGGCTCCACCTGGCCCACGTAGTCGCCCTGCTGGTTCTCGACCAACAGCACGTGGTCTTTCGCGCGCAGCTTCACCGAGTCGCCCGCAGCCATCCGGCCCAGGGTCTCCAGGCCCGCGGGCTTCTCCAGGGCCGTCATGCAGGACTTGCCCCGCTCCTCGATAAACAGGTATGGGCTGACTACCTTGCCCTGCTTGGGTGGTCTCGCCGTCTCCTCCAGATGGAGCAGCCTCTCCAGGTTCTTCTTGGCGATGGAGTTGTACGGGGAGACGCGGGTCGCGCTCTCAAAGGCCGACCGGGCCCCCGAGTAGCGGCCCAGCTCCATGAAGGCCTTGCCCAGCCGGTTCAGCGCCTCCACATCATCGGGAAACAGGCGTAGGACCTCGCGATTGACCTCCACGGCCTGCTCCCAGTCCCCCTCCAAAGCCAGGCCGATGGCCTCCCGGCTCTTCATCCGCCGGACCATGTCCTTTTTTTCTGTCTTGACCGTCTCCATCATGAGACCGGCTCCCGGCACACTAACGTCATCTGAGTCATCCACCCTACCGTAGTTCGGGCCCGAATCCACCCTGGGCGCCGCCCGTAGCGGCCCGGCGGCAACCTGTTCATAACTGGATACACCAAAAACCCAATGGAGGTCAAGTACCTTTTGCACCACCATAGGACGAGTTCCTCCGACATTTCCAGGGCCCGGAAGGGCGGAAACTCCGGACGATCGGCTCAGCGGGGCGGCCGGGAACGGTCGTAGCGGCCCCACAGGCGGCGCCACCGCATCCTCAGCAGGTCCCCGGCCATGGCCAGGGAGTCGCGCACGGGACGCACCTTGCTATGGGACCGGTAGTACCAGTCTATGGGCACCTCCACGACCACCATTCCCCGACGCCGGGCGATGTACAGGACCTCCACGTCGAAGGAGAAGCCGTCGAACCGCTGCAGTGGGAAGACCTCCTCCGCGACCTGGCCCCTGTAGCACTTGAAGCCGCACTGGGTATCGGCCAGGCCGGGGAGCACCAACGCCCGCACGGCCAGGTTGTATATCCGGCCCATCAGGCGCCGGGAGCCGGGCTCGCCGATGCGTCTGGCACCCGGGACCTCCCGGGATGCGATCGCCACGTCGAACCCCGACCTGTCCGGGGGCAGGAACCGGGATATCTGGGCGATGGGCATGGAGAGATCGGCGTCGCAGGTGAAGCGGAACTCTCCCTGGGCATCCAAGATGCCGTGCCTCACAGCCCACCCCTTGCCCCCATGGGACAGGGGGAGGAGACGCACCCCGGGATGGTCCTCCCGGAACTCCCGCACCAGGTCGGCGGTGCCGTCGGTGCTCCCGTCGTCGGCAACGACGACCTCCCACGAGTAGGCCTGGGTCGCCAGGTAGCCGGCCACCTCCGTCAGGGTATCGACGATCCTGCGCCGCTCGTTGTAGGTGGGGATGACAATGGAAAGAAAGGGCAACCTTCTCCCTCAGCCCGGGGTCGAAGCAGCCCGCGCCACCCCCGGGAGGCCCTCGCCAGGGACGTCTCTACTCCTCCCGCTGCAGCTGGAAGGCCCGGTGAAGGCAGCGCACGGCATCCTTGACCCGGTCGTCGCCGATGATGCAGGTGATGCGTATCTCCGAGGTGGTGATCATGTCGATGTTGATGCCCTCGTCGGCCAGGGCCCGGAACATGCGGGATGCGTACCCGGGGGCGTTCTGCATGCCGGACCCGACGATGCTCACCTTGCTCACGCCGTTGTCGGCGGTGAGGGCCCTGGCGCCGATCTCGCCGGCCACGGGCTTCACGACCTCCAGGGCCTTGGCGACGTCGGTCCTGGTCACGGTAAAGCTCAGGTCCGTCAGGTTCTCCACGCTGGCGTTCTGGACGATGGTGTCCACGCTTATGGCCTGGTCGGCCAGGGGCTCCAGGACAGCGGCGGCGATCCCGGGCCGGTCCGGCACCCCCTGCAGGGTAATCTTGGCCACGTTGAGGTCATGGGCGATGCCGGTGACCTTGACTCGCTGCTCCATGCCCTTCCTTGCCCCTCCATGTATGAGAGTTCCCGGCGTCTCGTTCCGGCTGGAGGCCACGTATATGGGAACGTCGTAGAAGGCGCCCAGCTCAATGGCCCGGGGGTGCATCTTTGCCCCGTAGCTGGCCAGCTCCAGCATCTCCTCGTACCCGATCTCGTCCAGCTTCCGCGCGTCGGGCACCGTGTTCGGGTCCGCGGTGTAGATCCCGTCCACGTCGGTGTACACCTCGCAGCGTTGGGCTCCCAAGGCCGCCGCCAGGGCCACCGCGGTGGTGTCGGAGCCGCCCCGGCCGAGGGTGGTCACGTCCATCTCATCGGTGACGCCCTGGAAGCCGGCGACGATGACCAGCTTCCCCTCCTCCAGCTCCCTCCGCATCCGGCTGGTGTCGACCTCGGAGATGCGGGCCCGGCCGTAGGTCGTATCCGTCCGGATGCCCGCCTGAAACCCGCTCAGACCCACCGCGTCGTGCCCCAGGGCCCGTACGGCCATGGCCAGCAACGTGCAGGAGACGAGCTCGCCCGTGGAGAGGAGCAGGTCCAGCTCCCTGGGGTCCGGGGCGCCGCCGGAAACGCTGGCGGCCAGCTCGATGAGCTCGTCGGTCGTGTCGCCCATTGCGGACACCACCGCAACGACGTCGACGCCGCGGCTCTTCTCGCGCCCGATGCGCCGGGCCACTCCCCGGATCATGGCGGCGTCCCCCACCGAGCTGCCACCGTACTTCTGGACGATCAGCGCCATAGGGCACTCCCCATGCTGTCTCCCAAGCCGGGGCGCGGGTCCACGGCGCTATTCACCGGCGGCCACCACGTGGGCGCCCCGGGCCGTGGGGCTCGTCACCTTCACCTCGCCCTCCACGTTGGCCTGGCGAGCGGCCTCGGCCATCTCGTAGGCCACGGTCATCTCCTTGCCCCGGGTCAGGGCCAGGATGGTCGAGCCGCTCCCCGAGAGGAACACGCCAAGCCCGCCCGCGTCCAGGGCCGCCCTGAAGATGACTTTCATGGCGGGGAAGAGCGGTTGCCTGTAGGGCTGGTGGAGACGGTCTCGCGTGGCCGCCGCCAGGTCTTCCAGGCGGCCGGATGCCAGGGCGTTGACCAGCAGCCCGACCCTGCCCATATTATACACGGCGTCCTCTACGCTGATGCTCCCGGGAAGCACCGCCCGGGCGTCCTCTGTGGCTATCTTCCTGCGTGGGACGAATATCACGGACCGGAGGTCGGGCGGGAGTGACACCGGCGGGGCCAGGAGCGCGTCGCCGTCGCGGACGATGAGCCTCAGACCCCCCAGGAGGGCCGCGGACACGTTGTCCGGGTGGCCCTCGATGTCGACGGCCATGTCCAGCAGGTCGTGGTCCCCGAACCTGGGGGCATCTCCCCGCCGGGCCTGCTCCAGCAGGGCCCTGCCCGCCACCAGCCCGCCGACTATGGCGGCGGCGCTGCTCCCGAGACCCCGCTCCAGCGGTATACGGTTGAGGCAGCGCAGGCCCAGGACCGGCGGGGGGGCGCCGGCCGCCTGGAACAGCCTTTCGATGGACCGGTAGACCAGGTTGGCGGCGCCCGCGGGCAGGGTGTCCGCGCCCTCGCCCTCCACCGAAACGGATACGTGGTCCGCGGAGGTGACGCGGACCACGTTCCACACGTCCAGTGCCATGCCCAGGCAATCGAACCCCGGCCCCAGGTTGGCCGTGGTAGCCGGTACCCGCACGGTTATGTCCATCTCGTCCATGCCCTTTGGCCCCAACCCGGCCTTCGTCCCATCCTCTCCGAGAGGGTCCCAACGGACCGGGTGTAGAGATACTAGCATAGCATGGCTGGGAACCCGGCGAGGTCATCGGCCCGAGGAGCCGGGGACCAATAAATGCCCGTATCTCGCTTCCATTTAACAATGCTCCAGCCAGGTGCCGCTGCTAGAATTGAAGTCGAAATCAGTCTCCCGACCCCAGGTAGGCAGATCCCAAATCCCAGATAGGCGGAAGAATCGTGAAAGAAGCAGTGGAGTCTTTCCTGAATCATCTGGTCGTCGAGAAGGGATTCTCGCAGAATACGCTGGGCGCCTACCGAAACGACCTGTACCAGTTCATTGACTTCGCGGGAGGCAGGGTCGGCCCGCCCAACGGCGGCGGGCTGGGAGACGGATGGGAGCGGGTCGACCTGAACCTCCTCACCGACTACGTGTCCAACCTGCGCGGCAAGAGGAGCTACCGGGACACGACCACCGCCCGCAAGGTGGCGGCCCTGAAGTCGTTCTTCAACTTTCTGGTCCAGGAGGAGGCGGTCTCCAGCGACCCCACGGAGTTCCTGGTGGCGCCGCGAACGGGCCGCAACCTGCCCAAGTTCCTGTCAGAGGAGGAGGTCGCCAGCCTGCTAAAGGCAGCCTCGGGGGACCGGTCCCCCGAGGCCCTGCGAGACTCCGCCATACTGGAGCTCCTGTACGCCACCGGCCTCCGTGTAACCGAGCTGGTGTCCCTGAACACCCTGGACGTGAACTTGGAGGAAGGGTTCCTGCGGTGCATGGGAAAGGGGTCCAAGGAGCGCATCGCCTACATGTATCCCCGGGCCGTGGAGGTGCTTAGGGACTACCTGGAGAACGGCCGCCCGCGGATGATGGCTTCCAAAGGCGCCGGGAAGAAGAACGGGGAGAAGGCGTCCACCAACGGCTCAGTGGAGAGGGCATCCACCAACGGCTCCGGGAAGAAGACCGAACCCACTGAGAAGGCCCTTTTCCTGAACCAGAGGGGTGACCGCCTGACCCGCCAGTGGGTGTGGGCGATCCTCAAGAGCTGCGCCAAGAAGGCTTCCCTGAACAAGCCCATCACACCCCACGTGCTGCGCCACAGCTTCGCCACCCACATGCTCAGGAGAGGGGCCTCCCTGAGGCACCTGCAGGAGCTCCTGGGCCACTCCAGCATCACCACGACCCAGGTGTACACCCACCTCACGGACGAGCACGTCCGGCACGAATACGACAGGAGCCACCCGAGGGCCTGATCCCGCACCCGCGAGGCCATACACCACGACCTGCCTGGCCGTCCCGTGTTAAACTATAGGGGACGGAACCGGGGAGGTGTAAGGCCCAATGCCCCAGCGAGGTAGGTCCAAGAGAGCAGCGGCGCGCCAGACCCAACTGGGTCAGAGGAAGAAGAGACAGTCCCGCGGTCCCGCGGCCGTCACGCAGACGGCGCGGGCCCCCGACGCCGCGGTGGTGACCGACGCGGAGGTCGCCCGAGCGCCGGAGCGCCAGCCGGAGCCCGTACGCCCCGAGGCGGCCCCCGTGGCCGCGGCGGCGCCCCCCTCCAGGCCCGCGGAGCCCAGGCCTGCCATCTACGGCTACGTCAAGTCCGAGGTGCAGCGCATCGGCATACTAGCCACCGGGGCGCTGGCCGTGCTCATCGTCCTCACATTCGTCCTAAGGTAGCCGCTCGGCAATGGCTCGGACCGGGTTTGCCCACAGGCTGAGGATCGCGCCGGAGAAGCCGGGCGTCTACATGATGAAGGACGGCCGGGGACGGGTGATATACGTGGGCAAGGCCGCCAACCTTCGCGACCGGGTCAGCTCCTATTTCGGCTCCCCCTCCAGCCTCAACACCAAGATCCAGAGGATGGTCTCCAGGGTCACGGACTTCGAGTTCATCGTAACCGACTCCGAGCCCGAGGCGTTGATCCTGGAGAACACCATAATCAAGAAGCTGCGCCCGACCTACAACACGCGGCTCAAAGACGACAAGACCTACCCCTTCATCAAGATCGACCTGAAGGAAGAGTTCCCCCAGGTATACATCACGCGCCGGGTGGCCAAGGACGGGGCCCGGTACTTCGGGCCCTTCGCCACTGCGGGCAGCGTCCGCAAGACCCTGGACGTGCTCAAGAAGCTGTTCCCCTACCGCTCCTGCACCAAGACGATCACCGGAAGGGACCCACGGCCGTGCCTCGAGTACTACATCAACCGGTGCGTGGCGCCCTGCATAGGCCTGGTGGACAGCGCCGAGTACCACAAGGTGGTGCAGCAGGTCATCATGTTCATGGACGGCAAGACCGACAGCGTGATGGACAACCTGCGGACCAGGATGTTCCAGGCCGCCGACGACCTGGAGTTCGAGAAGGCGGCGGCCCTGCGGGACCAGATACGGAACATTCAGAAGGTCATCGAGGAGCAGCAGATCAAGGTCGACTCCAACCCCAACGCAGAGATGGACGCCATCGCCATGGCCGAGGGCAAGGACGAGGCCTGGCTGGAGGTGTTCTTCATCCGCCAGGGGAAGCTCATCGGCCGGGACCACTTCATCATGGAGGGCACCCAGGACGAGGCCCCCGGGCACATCATCTCGGAGTTCATCAAGCAGTTCTACCAGTCGGCGTCCATGGTCCCCCGCCGCATCATCCTCCAGCACGTCCCCGAGGAGGAGGCGCTAATCGAGGAGTGGCTGAGGGGAAGGCGCGGCGGGCCGGTGGCCCTGGCCCGCCCCCAGCGTGGCGACCAGCGGAAGCTGATCAAGATGGTGGAGGAGAACGCGGTCCAGGGCCTGTCCCAGGCCAGGGCCAAGTGGCTGTCGGACACCGACGCGGTCCAGAGCGGCATGGAGGTCCTCCAGGACGCGCTGAACCTGCCGTCCCTCCCCCGGAGAATCGAGTGCTACGACATCTCCAACATCCAGGGCTCCAGCTCCGTGGGCAGCATGGTGGTGTCCGAGGACGGCTTCCCCAAGCCGGCCCACTACCGGCGGTTCCGCATCAAGAGCGTGGAGGGCATCGACGACTACTCCAGCATGCAGGAGGTGCTGCGGCGGCGGTTCAAGCGGCTGGCGTCGATGGTGGGCAAGGGCAGCGCCGAGGCGGATGGCCGCCAGCTCCCCCAGATGCCCGATTCCTCCCCGGACGGTGGATGGGGAGTGGTCCCCAACCTGGTACTGATAGACGGCGGCAAGGGCCACCTTTCCGCGGCCCTGGAGGTCTTCCTGGAGATGGGGATCGACTTCATACCGCTGGCCTCCCTGGCCAAGGAGAACGAGTGGCTCTTCGTGCCCGAGACTCCGGAGCCTATAGTGCTCCCCAGGAACTCCCAGGCCCTTCACCTGGTGCAGCGCATACGGGACGAGGCGCACCGGTTCGCCATCACCTACCACCGCAAGCTGCGCTCCAAGCGGACCATCACCAGCTCCATGGACGCGGTCCCCGGCATAGGGCCCAAGAGGAAGCGTCTGCTGATGCGGCGCTTCGGCTCCATCAAGGGCATCAGGGAAGCGGGAGTCGAGGAGATCGCGGCTGTCCCGGGAATGACCCGCAAGCTGGCCACGAGGCTGAAGGAGTCGCTGTAGGCCCAGCCCCCCCGACATCCAGGATTGCCGGGCCCCCTTCCGGCGCCTGGACACCCGGTTACCTTTTTACACGGCCCCGCCTTGACCCCTCCGGTAGCTTCGTGTACCGTATTCAGCGTACGGGAGGGTGGAGTCATGGCCCTGAGAGTCTCTATCAACCTACCCGGTGATACCGTCATCACCCTGGAGGCCGACGAGCCCGGGCTATGGCGCGATGTGGTCGATGCTGTCCTCAAAGAGCTCCCCCGAGAGATCCTGCACCTGAGCGCCAGTGGGGCTCCCCCCAAGGAAGCCCCGCTGGCCGCCAACGGCGCCTCCGTTGGCGGCACCGGCGCGATGGTAGCCGGGCCCGGGCCCGCGCCCGGGCCCGTGGAGGAGGCGGAATCTCCGCCGGCCGCCACAGGCCAGGCGGCGGAGGAGGCCTTCGGGCGGTTCTGCCGCCGTATCGCGCCCACGGGCGACATGCGGCGTACCGTCGTGGCCGCCGAGGGGGCCAAGCGGTACCTGGGAGCGGCGTCGGTGTCCGGGGAGGACCTGGGCCGGCTCTTCGACCTGGCGGGATGGATGCGCCCGGCCGACTTCCTGCAGACGCTGCGAAACGCCGCCCGGAACAAGTTCGGGTGGCTGGAACGGGTGCCGGGGAAGCCCGGACACTACGTCGTCACCGCCCAGGGGCGCGCCACAGTGATTGGCGCCGCCGGGCAGTAGGGCGGTACCGGTCCCGCGCCGCGGCGCATTCACGCCTGCCGTAACCCCAACAAATCAGCAGTCCAGGAGGCGGCCGTGGTATCTCAGCTACGCATCTACACAATCAACAGGGGGATGATGGACTCGTACCTCAAGCTCTTCGACGAGAGCATACGCCCCATACACGAGAGGCTGGGCATACCCATAGAGGGGACGTGGGTGAACATGGAGCGCAGCGAGTTCATCTGGGTCCGAAGCTTCGCCAGCGTCGACGACATCGCCGCCAAGGAGGAGGCCTACTTCGCCTCCCCCGAGCGCAGGGCCCTTGGCGACCTGCCCGGCAGCCACCTGGCCAAGATGGAGGTGCGGGTCATCGAGGCCGCGTACCCGTAGACGGTAACAAGGCCCGGGCGGCGGTACCGCCCCGGGCCTTGACTTTCCCCAAGACCAAAGGAGCACCATGGCAGACCGACGCTACTGGCTGTTCAAGTCCGAGCCCGGGGCCTACTCCTTCTCGGACCTCCAGAACGAGGAGGACCGGACCGCCGAGTGGGACGGAGTGCGCAACTACCGCGCCCGTAACCTGATGCGGGACCAGATGAAGGTGGGAGACCGAGTCCTCTTCTACCACAGCAGTACCGCCGTGCCCGCCGTGGTGGGCACGGCCCACGTGGTGCGGGAGAGCTACCCCGACGATACCGCATGGGAGCCCGGCTCCCGGTACTACGACCCCAAGGCCAGCCCCGACAACCCCATCTGGTGCATGGTGGACATCCAGGCGGACGAGGAGCTACCCCGCCCCGTGACCCTCAAGGAGATCAAGGCCAACCCCAGGCTGGAGGGCATGCTGCTGGTCCGCCGGGGCATGCGCCTGTCCATCCAGCCGGTGACCCGGGAAGAGTGGGACGAGATACTGGCCATGTCGAGGAGCGGACCCGCCTAGACCGGGGGCCTGCGCTTGTGCCAGCCGGTGCTCTGCTCGTACGCGTGGGCCACCTTCATCACGGTGGCCTCCTTGAAGGGGCGGCCGACGATCTGCAGGCCCAGGGGTAGGTCCGTGGCCGTGAACCCGCAGGGTACGGACAGGGCGGGCGTACCGGCCAGGTTGGCCGGTCCCGTGAAGCTGGCCCGGGCGCCCAGGCCCGCCAGCGCCTGCTCCTTGCCCGGCACGCCGGGGACCGACTCCACAGGCGGCGCGGGGCCGACCCCGGTGGGCAGCACCAGCACGTCGAACCTCTCCAGGGCGTCGAGCATCTGGCGGCGCAACAGGGCCCGTATCTTCTGGGCCTTGTAGTACGCCTGGGCAGGCAGGACCCGCCCCGTGGGATACCGGATACGGTTGTTGTGGTCCAGCTCCTGGAAGTGTGCCCGGAAGGTCCTGTCGTGCACCGCGGCCCACTCCGCCGTTGCTATGCCCATGCTGACGGCGCCGGACATCTCCGTGAGGGGTATCGAGACCTCCTCCACTGTCGCTCCCAGCTCGCCGAGGGAGGCGATGGCCTTGCCCACCACGTCCCGGTACTCGGGGTCAAGACGGTCCGAGTGGACCCGCTCTGTCACGGCGCCCACCTTCAGTCCACGGATGTCGCCGTCGAGGGACCGGCGGTAGTCGGGCACGGGAACATCCCAGGTGTACGGGTCCTTGGGGTCGTGGCCGGCGATGGCCTGAAGGGTAATGGCGCAGTCCTCCACGGTGCGGGACATGGGGCCCACCTGGTCCATGGACCAGGAGCCTCCGAACACGCCGTACCGGCTCACACGGCCCCAGCTTGGACGCAGCCCGACGATGCCGCTCCAGTTGGCCGGGGTGCGGATGGAGCCGCCCGTGTCCTCGCCCAGGGAAGTGGCGCACAGGAACGCCGCGGTGGCCGCCCCGGAGCCGCTGCTGGACGTGCCCGGGTTCCTGGAGGTGTCCCAGGGATTGCGGGGAGTGCCGTAGGGATGATGGAATATCTCCGCCATGGCGTACTCGCTCATGTTCAGCTTGCCCAGGAGCACGGCCCCGGCGGCCTTGAGGTTGGCCATGACCGTGGCGTCCTCTTCCGGGACGAAATCAGCCAGGATGCTGGAACCCACCGTCGTTCGAATGCCCTTGGTCCAGAACTGGTCTTTGACCGCGACCGGGAGGCCATGCATGGGTCCCAGGTAGCCGCCCCCGGCGATGGCTGATTCAGCCTCACGAGCGGCGGCCAGGGCCACGTCCCGAGTGATGGTTATGTAGGCGTTCAGCTTGGAGTCCACCTGGTCTATGCGCTCGAGATACGCTTCCGTGGCCTCTACCGGTGAGACATCTCTTCGCCGGATCAGGTCCGCCAGCTCGGCGGCGGGCAGGAAGGGCAGGTCGGATCTGTTCATGGCGCTCCTTTCGCCGCCCAGTATAACGCCCCCGGCCAGGGGTTGAGAATGGGCGCGGACACCCGGCGGTCGACCGGTCTCCGAAGCTTGGGTACAATGGGACCGTGGGCGGTACGATACCTCGCTACGTGCTTCACGCGGACCTGGACGCCTTCTACGCGTCGGTGGAGCAGCGGGATAACCCGGAGCTGAAGGGCAAGCCCGTCGCCGTGGGCGGGTCGCCGGAGGGCCGGGGCGTGGTCGCGGCGGCGTCCTACGAGGCCCGAACCTACGGCGTCAGGTCGGCCATGCCCATGCGCACGGCCTTCAGGCTGTGCCCCCACCTGATGAGAGTGTCGGCCCGCTTTCCCCGGTACCACGAGGTATCCCGGCAGATCATGTCCATGTTCCGAGACCTGACCCCCTTGGTGCAACCCCTGTCGCTGGACGAGGCATACATGGACATCGGCCAGGTGGAGTCCATGGAGCACGCGGAGGACACGGCCCGGGAGCTGAAGGAGCGGGTCCGGCGAGAGACGCTGCTGGCCGTGACCATCGGCGGCGGCACCTCCAAGACCGTAGCCAAGATAGCGTCGCAGATGGCCAAGCCCGACGGGTTGCTCATGGTGGAAGCGGGAGGGGAGCGGGAGTTCCTCCACCCGTTGGACGCGGGCAGCCTGTGGGGAGTGGGGCCCAAGACGGCCCAGATGCTGAAGCGCAACGGCATCGTCACCATCGGCGACATCGCCGGGTCCGACGACGACTGGCTGCGCAGGACCTTCGGCAAGCGCGGCCCGGAGCTGAAGGAGCGGGCCCAGGGCCTGGACGACGAGGACGTCAGCACGCACCGGGACACCAAGTCGGTGAGCGCCGAGACGACCATGGCCGAGGACATCGGCGACGAGGAGACCCTGGTGGAGATAGCCTCCCGGCTGGGCCATGGAGTGGCCCAACGGATACGGCGGAACGGCCTTCGGGGCAAGACGGTGTCGGTGAAGCTGCGCCTTTCCGACTTCACGACCTTCACCCGGCAGGTGACGCTGCCCGCGCCCACCGACGACGAGGACACCATCGCCCGGGAGTCCTGCAACCTCTTGCGACGGGAGATCAGGCCCGGTAGGAAGTTCCGCCTGGTGGGCGTCGGGGTCAGCAACTTCCAGGAGGACTACCAGCTCGCCCTGTGGAGCTAGGGATACCCTGAACAACCCCTATGCCCCCCTTGGGGTTATCGAGCCCACTCTCCCACCCCGCGCTCCGCGCGGGCAAGGAATCCCCACCCATAGGTGGACGGCCAGCGGACTTGTTCAGACCATTCCCAGACCTCCACCGCGTCCGGGAGAGGCACAGCGGGGCCGCCGACCCCGGCAGCAGTCCTCCTCCTCATGGGAGGCGGGCGGTCAGGACGTGGATGTGGGTACGGGCATACCCGGGATGTTCACCCGGACCCGTCCCAGGGTGTGCCGGGTCGTGATGAAGAGGGTCTTCCAGTCATCTCCGCCCCAGGCCAGGTTGGTGGTGGACGGGGCGCCGGTGAGGACCGTGCCGAGGTGGTTTCCCATGGGGTCGAAGATCCAGACGCCCCCGGGCCCGGTGCAGTAGACGTTCCCCTCCACGTCCACCTTCATACCGTCGGGGACGCCCGGCAGGTCTCCCTTCAGCGGTGCGAACACCCTGTCGGTGCCCAGGGCCAGAACGCCGTTGGCCTCCAGGTCGAAAGCCCGGATGTGGCCCCTGCGCGAGTCGTTGACGTACAGGACGCTTTCGTCGGGAGAGAAGGTCAGGCCGTTGGGCAGGACGAAGTCGCGCACGATGCAGTTGATGGTGCCCAGGTCCGGCGATACGCGGTACACCCCGGCGAAGTCCAGCTCGGACACCACGTTCATGGTTATGGGATCGGTGAAGTAGATGGAGCCGTCGGACTTCACGACCACGTCGTTGGGCCGGTTCAGCCGCCAGCCCCGATAGCTGTTGGCCACCACCGTGATGCTGCCGTCGGGCTCCAGCCGGGTCACGCGACGGGTATCGTGCTCGCAGGCTATGAGCCTGCCCTGCACGTCCCTGGTCAGGCCGTTGGCCCGGTCGGAGGGCTCCCGGTTGACGGTGATCTCCTGTCCCGGGGCCCACTTCATGCGGCGGTTGTTGTGGATGTCGCTGAAGAGTAGGTAGCCGCCCTCTTTCCACCATAGCGGGCCCTCGGCAGGGCCGTACTCGCCGCCGAAGCCCCTCCCAAGCTCCTCCACGTCCTGGCTCGAGTCCATGATGCGATCCAGCCCGGACGACACCTTTACGACCGGCATAGCTACCTCCTTATCGACATAGGGCTTTGCCTATTCCTCAGGGGTCGAGGTGAGTGTATTGGGCGCCTGTCCCAGGTGTCAATCCCGCGGGTCCGAGGCCGCCGTTGACACCGTCCACGCGCGCTGCTACTCTCGGCATCGAGTAAGGGTCAGGAGGCTCCATGGGCTGCGTGGACCTGGGCGAGGACGGACATCCGGCTCCCGGGGTGGCCCGGGCACGGGTCGATCCGGACGTGACCGCGCCGGACGGGTCCCAGATACGCCTGCTGACCCACGCGGGCAAGGCCAGCCTGTGCGAGGTAACGCTGGAGGCGGGCCAGGTCTCGCGGCCGGTGTGGCACAGGGAGGTCGAGGAGACCTGGTACGTGCTGCAGGGCACGGGGTCGGTATGGCGCTGCCCTCCCGACACGCGCCCGGAGCAGGGGACGGCCGCGAGGGTGGTCCCCGGCGACGCCCTGGTCATACCGCCGCGCTGGAGGTTCCAGTTCGGGGCGTCCGGCGCCGGGCCCCTGCGGTTCCTGTGCTTCACGACTCCCCCCTGGCCCGGGGAGGACGAGGCGCAACCGGTCGGGGAGGGCGGTCTCGGTCCGCCCACGGTGTAGGAGGCCCCGACCCCCGACGTCGCAGGGCCTCCCGCCCGCCGGTCATACTCAACGGGCCTAGGAAGGGAGCGAAAGCCATGCCTAAGGGTCCCAGCGCCGGACGGATAAGGGCCGCCTTCCAGGGGCTGTCCACCTGCAACCTCTCCGACGCCCTGGACCGTCTCGAGATGACGGGCCAGGTGCAGGGCATCCTGCCCCTGTGGGCCGGGTGCCCCAAGGTGGCCGGCCCCGCCATGACCATGAAGCTCAGCCCCAGCGCAAGCTACTCCACCGTCATCGGCACCCTGGAGGCCGTCCAGGCCAGCGCCCCCGGGGACCTGCTGGTCATCGACAACGGGGGACGGCCGGGTATCAACAGCTACGGGGGCATCGCCGCCTTCTCCACGCGGCACTACGGCATGCAGGGCTGCATAATAGACGGCTCCACCCGCGACGTGGACGAGATGGCTGACCTGGCCCTGCCGGTCTACGGCCGCGGGGTGGTGAACACCTCGGTCCGGGGCCGCATCGGGTTCGAGGGGTACGGCTCAGCCGTGAACTTGGGAGACGTCACCGTCAACCCGGGGGACTTCGTCTTCGCCGACGTAAACGGCGTCGTCGTGGTGCCGCCCGAGGCCGTGCTGGAGGTGCTGCGCTGGGCCCGCAGGTTCAACCAGATGGAGGAGACGATAAAGCGGGACATCGCCTCGGGCACGACCCCCGTCACGGCCCACAACCGCCGCCGCTACGACCAGGCGGCCCGCAGGCCGGGCTCCTGACATCCCATCGATTGGGCCTGATTTGGCTTGATGGGTCGGGCCTCTGTCGTCTGGAGGGGAGAGCTGGCCATGCGGCTAAGTCTTGAAGACGACATCCTACGAGTAGAGTTGAGTTGGTGCCTGAAGCTGGTGGCCTTCCACTTCTCCACCCTGGAGATCCCCCTTGCCCACATCGTGGGTGTCAGCACGGAGCGGGTGAAGACCCACTGGAGCGAGCGCCGAATTCCCGGTAGCTTCATCCCCTGGCTGCTAAAGGCAGGCACCTACCGGAGACAGGGCAGAAAGGACTTCTGGTGTGTGGCCCGCCGCCAGCCGGTCGTCAGACTCGCCCTTAAGGACGAATACTTCGACTCTGTGACCCTGGGAACGAAGGACAATGCGCACTGGGCGAAGGAGATTGGCCAACGGCTCCCCACACAGTCCTAACCTGCACCCGAACGCCGTTCAATCACGGGGCCGCTCCCAACTCGCATCCCCAAGGTTCCAAACCGATGCGTCACCCCGGTCCGGTCTCGACCTCCGGCTCGTAGCCGTAGTCCCGCAGCGCCCTCTCCCGGGATATGTAACCCCCCCGCAGGTCCTCCTCCACCAGCCTGGGGTCCCGGTGTCGGGGGTCTCCGTACCCCCCGCCCCCGGGAAGCTCCACGGTGAGGACCTGGTCCGCCCGGAAGTGGACCTCGGGAGAGTTGCCCAAGGACGCCGGGTCCACGGGCTCCCCGTCCACCAGGATGCGGGCGATGGCGCCCAGCCTCCCGCCCAGCACGCCGTGGGGCGGCTCGGTGAACCGGCCCCCCGACCCTGAGAAGACGATGGTGCTGCCGGGGTCGACGTCGCCGCCCGGAACCGCCCGCATCACCAGCACCTCGCCGGGTCCGCCCCGCCACTGGCCGGCGCCCCCCGAGTCGCAGATGATCTCCCTCCGCTCGTAGAGGAGGGGCGTCTCCGTCTCCACGGCCTCGGTGGACACCTCCCGCACGCTGTTGGGAAAGCTCACAGAAGCCAGGCCGTCCCTGCCCGGACGGCCTCCCATGCCGCCGAAGGCGTGCTGGTGGAGCAGGAAGGGCTCCCCCGAGCGGCGCAGCCCCGAGTTGTAGAACTGGCAGATGGGGAGGGACCCCGAGCCGGCGGGGGTCCGGTCGGGCGCCGCCTGGCTCAACGCCATGAACGCCAGGTCCGAGGCCGGCGTGCCCGTGGCGATGCGCCAGAACACGGGAGCCGGGTAGGTGGGGTTCAGCAGGCACCCCTCGGGGGCGGTGGTGGCGATGGGGCGGTGCGAGCCCTCGTTGTTGGGGATGTCCGGGGCGCATACCGTCTTCACCGCCTCCACGAAGAAGGCGCGGACGTGGTTGAGGGGGTCGTTGATGGGGCGGCGGACCTGGGCCGAGGTGCCGGTGAAGTCGGCATGGAGCTGGTCGCCCTTCACCGTCAGGCCCAGGGCCAGCCTCAGGGGCGCACCCGATTCGTCCAGCATGTCCAGGTCGAAGGCAGCCCTGTAGGTGCCTTCCCCCAGGGTGGCGATGCCGCGCCGCATCACCGCCTCGCTGCGCGCCACGATCTCGTCGGCCACAGCCTCCAGGGACTCCAGGTCCCGCTCGTCCAGGAGCTGGGACAGTCTCCGGGCTCCCACGTAGCCGGTGGCCACCTGGGCCCGGAAGTCGCCCACGACTTTCTCGCTGAACCGGACGTTGCGCCGCAGGATGCTGAAGAAATCGTCGTTGGGCGCCCCCTCCCGCATGATGGGGAGTATGGGGATGATGAGCCCCTCCTCGTACACCTCCTGGGTCAGCCCGGACCCGGCACGGCCGCCGATGTCCAGGTGATGGATGCTGGTGACGGCGAACCCCACCAGCCGCCCGCGGTGAAAGGCCGGCGTGACCACGAACACGTCCCCGGTGTGGCCCGACTGGACCCAGGGATCGTTGGTCACGTAGGCGTCCCCAGGCCTCATGCGCTCGGCGGACACCTCCTCCAGGATGGTCTTGACCAGAGGGGGCATTGTGCCTGTGTGCCCGGTGGCGCCCAGGTTGGTCTGGGCGATCAGGTAGCCCCGGGCGTCGCAGATGCCGGTGGACATGTCGTGGACTTCGATCACGTCGTGGGAGAAGGCCGTGCGTATCTGGGTGACGGCCATCTCGTCGGCGATGGAGATCAGCCTCGGCCACACCACGTCCAGGTTCAGGTCTTCGGAGGTCGAGTCCGGGCCGGCAGCCTGGGCCACCGAGATGTCCAGGGTGCCGTAATCGTCCACCTCCACCACGCCGCCGGCGTCGACCACTGTGGTCGACTCCCTCTCCTCGATGATGGCGGGGCCGTGGACCACCATGCCCGGCCCCATCCTGTACCGGTCGTATACGGCGAAGGGGACCATGCCGTTGCCCGCCTCCGAGTAGGCGCTCCGGTCTCCCTTGCGGGCCGTGGCCGGGTCGGCGGAGGCGCGAGGCAGGGGACGGGGCATGAAGGTCCGGGCGGACAGGGCTCCCCTGACCTTGAGACTCACCACCTCGCCGGGCACGTCGTCGTAGAAGTAGCCATACTTGGCCCGGTACTCTTCGGCGAACCTGGCGCGCAGCGTCTCCCGGAGGTCCGGGCCCAGGTCCTCTTCCGAGACGCTCAGGGGTATCTGGTACCCCTGTCCGATGTAGCACACCTCCAGCCAGCGACTGTAGTGGACCTCCCCGGAGGGGTCCACCTGCGCCAGAAAGCCGGCCACCTCCCCCTCGATCTCTCCGAAGGCGTCTCTCATGGACTCGGAGTCCAGCTCGTCGAAGGGCGCCTTGTAGGTGCGGGTGAGGTCGAAGGCGGGGGGCGAATGCAGTAGCCCCTGGGCGGACATGACCCCGGCCTGCATTGGCACCATCACCCGCCCCATGCCCAGGGCGCGGGCCAGGTTGTACGCGTGGACGGGACCCGCACCCCCAAAGGCGACCAACGCCGCCCGGGCGGGGTCTCCTCCCTTCTCGATGACGTGCATCTTGACGGCGGAGGCCATGGTCTCGTTGACCACGCGGTGTACCGTCCTGGCCACGTCGACGAGGTCCCGGCCCAGGGGTCGCGCCAAGCGCTCGGTCAGCCCCCGTGCGGCGGCCTCCGGGTCCAGGCGCATCTCGCCGCCCAGGAAGTAGTCCGGGTCCAGGTAGCCCAACACCAGGTCCGCATCGGTGACGGTGGGCTCTCCGCCGCCGAAGCCGTAGCAGATGGGCCCGGGGTCGGCCCCCGCGCTCTCCGGGCCGACCTGGACCAGCCCCAGGTCGTTGACGCGGGCGATGCTGCCGCCGCCGGCCCCTACCTCGATGAGGTCGACGGAGGGGACTCCAACAGGGTAGCCACTGCCCCTCTGCAGGCGCTCGGAGCGGGCCACCTCCAGCTCGGAGGTGACGGGGATTTCGCCGTCCATGATGAGGCACGCCTTGGCAGTGGTCCCGCCCATGTCCAGGGACAGCACCTGGTCCAGCCCTGAGAGTCCGGCGTAGGTCCGGGCTGCGACCACGCCCGCCACCGGCCCCGACTCGATGACCCTCAGGGGAAAGTCGACGGCCGTGCCCACCGAGGCCAGACCACCGCTGGACAGGTTGACCAGCAGGCTCGACCGGAACCCCTGCCGGTCCAGGCCGTCGCCCAGCCTGTGCAGGTACCGGCGGGCGATGGGCTGGACGTAGGCGTTGACCACCGTGGTGGCCGTGCGCTCGTACTCCTTGAACTCCCGCAGCACCTGGGACGACAGGGATATGGTCGCGTCTGGCAGCAGCTCACTGAGCATGTCTCCCACCCTGCGCTCGTGGGCGTCGTTGACGTAGGAGTGCAGGAAGGCGACGGCCACGGACTCCACGGCCTCCCGGGCCAGGAACGCGGCTATGCGCCGGACCTCGTCCTCATCGAGGGGCACCAGGACCCGGCCGTCGCTGTAGACGCGCTCGGTGACCGGTATCCGCAGGTACCTGGGCACCAGGGGGTCGGGCGGGTCGTTCCACATCTCCGTGTTCTTGACCCGCACGTGACGGCGGAGCTCCAGCACGTCGCGGAACCCCCTGGTGGCCAGTAGCGCGGTCTTGGCGCCCCTGCGCTGGATCACCGCGTTGGCCACCAGCGTGGTGGCGTGTATGAACTCCGAGGTATGAGGCACGTACCCGGGCTCACCCTCGCCCAGCGCCTCAACGCCGGCCAACACCGAGGTGGAGGGGTCCGCCGGGTGGGTGACGACCTTGGCGATGGTCACCTCGCCCGTTGCCTCGTTCAGGAGGGCCAGGTCGGTGAAGGTGCCTCCAATGTCACTGCCCACCACGTAGGTCTCCGGCCCTGGGGACATGTCGCGGCATCACCTCATGGGGTTGTACGGCAGGACGAAGGATACCACAGGCTGCGGCGATGTGATAGACTCGCCTCCAGCCCCAGGCAGGAGGTAGGTGCATGGCCAGGTCCACAGCCACCCGCGTCAACCGAGTGCAGCCCCCGGCGACCCTGGCGGCGGGACAGCGGGCCAGGGACCTGGCCCAGCAGGGCAAGGACGTCATCGACCTGGGCCCCTCCAGCCCCCACTACACGACGCCCCGGCACATCATAGAGGCGGGGGTAAAGGCCCTCCGGGACTGGCTGACCAACCAGGCCCCGACCCTGGGCGTCCCCGAGTTCCGCCGCGCCCTGTCCGAGAAGCTCTCCAGGGACAACGGCCTCCGGGCCGACCCCGACGGCGACCTGATGGTGGTGCCGGGCAGCAAGCAGGGGCTCTACTACGCCGCCAACGCCTACACCGGGCCGGGAGACGAGGTCCTGCTGGTGGAGCCCACGTGGGTCAGCTTCCGCGAGCAGGTGGAGCTTTCCGAGGCGACGCCGGTGGCAGTGCCCCTCAGCGCGGAGGAGGAGTACCACCTCTCCTACGAGGTCCTGGAGAAGCACGCCACGGACCGGACCCGCATGGTAATCCTGAACAACCCCCAGAACCCCACGGGCCGGGTGTACACCCGCTCGGAGCTGGAGGACGTGGCGCGGTTCGCCCGGGAACGGGACCTGCTGGTGGTGTGCGACGAGACCTACGAGTACTTCGTCTACGACTCCAACCGACACCTGAGCCTGGCGTCGCTGCCGGGGATGTGGGAGCGCACCATAACCAGCTTCATCATTCACCAAGGCCTACTCCATGTCCGGCTGGCGCCTGGGGTGCATGGTAGCCCCGTCGGAGGTGCTGGGTCCCCTGGTAAGGGTGCAGGAGCACACGGCCAGCTTCGTGTCCCCCTTCGTACAGATGGCCGGCCTGGCAGCACTAGAGGGACCCCAGGACCACATCAGGGCCTGGAGGAACGAGTGCGCCGAGCTCCGGGGACAGGTCGCCGGCATGCTCAACGCGGTCCCTGGGGTGCACTGCCCCCAGACCGAGGGCGCCACCTTCCTGTTCCCGCGCTTCCCCGGCAACCTCACGTCAGCGGAGCTGGTGGAGCGGCTCCTGACCGAGGCCCTGGTGTCGGTCACCCCCGGCTCGGGCTTTGGAGACTCGGGCGAGGGCCACTTCCGCATCGCCCTGATGCGCTCTCCGGCCGAGCGGGTCCTGGAGGGGGCCGAACGCATCGCCAGGGTGCTGGAGAAGGTCGCGTAGCATGTCCCTCGATGCCGAGTCCTTCGCGTCCAACCGGTTCGCGGTCACGGGCACCATCGACGACGCGGTGGAGTACTGCTATAGGCAGGGGTGGACCGACGGGCTCCCCGTGGTGCCGCCGACGGAGGAGAAGGTGCTCCGGTTCGTGGAGCGCGCGGGACGGCACCCGTCGGAGGTGATCGGCGTCGAGCCGGTAAGGGCCCGGGTGGTCACAGTGGAGAAGGTGGCCATCAACGCCGTGATGGCGGGCTGCCTCCCCGAGTACATGCCCGTGGTCCTGGCCGCGGCGGAGTGCATGGTGCAACCCGAGTTCAACCTCCACTCCAGCCTGGCCAGCACCAGCGGGTTCGCCCCCCTCCTGCTCATCAACGGGCCGGTGCGCGGGGCCCTGGGGTTCGCCAGCGGCCACAACATATTCGGGCCCGGCCAGGACCGCCGCGCCAACGCCACCGTGGGCAGGGCCATCCGGCTGATGCTCCTCAACGTGCTGGACAGCCGCCCGGGGGTGTTGGACCGGGCCGTCATGGGGCACCCGGGCAAGTACAGCTACTGCATCGCCGAGGACGAGGAGAGCAGCCCCTGGGAGCCACTGCACGTGGAACGCGGCTTCGCCGCCGAGGCCAGCACGGTCACCGTAGCCACGTGCCTGGGGCCCTTCCAGATGGACCTCCAGCGCATCCCGCGCAGGCCCGAGCCGATCCTGGAGCGCATAGCGGCGGGCATGCTGGTGTTCGGGCCCGGCCAGGGGGAGATGCTGCTGCTGATGCCGCCGGAGATCAGCAGCATCTTCGGGGAGGCGTCGTGGAGCAAGGAGATGGTCCGGCAGTTCCTGTTCGAGAAGGCCCGGAAGCCGGCCCGGGAGTGGACTCGGATCAACCCCAACCATACGGAGCTTCCGCCCGTGGACGGCGGGGAGATGGTGCCCGTCTGCAGCGGCCCGGAATCCGTGGTCATTCTGTCGGGAGGCGGCGCGGGAAGCCCCAGGCCCGTGTTGATCCGGAGGCTGAAGGCCCGCGCCAACGCCCCATCCATTACGCGGCAGATAGACATGGACCGTATCTCCTAGACCCCGGACCGACGTCGTTGTTGTGGAGTGTCACTGGAATGGATGAGCGGATGGCAAGCTCCGCCGATAGTGCCCCCACAGATGGTGCCCCCACAGATAGTGCGATGAGGTCGATTCATCGCATGCTCAACCCCGCCTCCATAGCGGTGGTGGGGGCAACGCCTCGCCTCCAGTATGGAGGGAGGTTCCTGAAGGCGGCCCTCCGCTCGCCGGACGGCGTCCGCGTGTACCCCGTGAACCCTAGATACGACGAGGTCATGGGGGTCCGATGCTACCCGAGCCTGTCGGACCTTCCCGAGAGCCCCGACCTGGTCGGCATAGTAGTCCCCTACGACCGGGTGATGGACGTGCTGGACGAGTGCGCCAGGTGCGGGGCGGGCTCGGCCATCGTCATCTCGGCCGGCTTCGCCGAGCGGGGCATCGATGAGAGAAGCGACCTGCAGAGGCAGATGGGGGAGTTCGCCCTCAGCTCGGGGGTGAGGGTCTGCGGACCCAACTGCCTGGGGGTAGCCAACCTGAGGACGGGGATATGGGCGACGGCCTCGTCCCTGGCCGCCGACGGCAAGAGCGGCCCCATAGGGCTGGTGTCCCAGAGCGGCGCCTCGGCCTTCGGCCCGTTCCTGGCCCGGGCCCTGGAGAGGGGGGTCGGGTACTCCTACATAGTCAGCACGGGGAACGAGGCGGACCTGGGCTCCGCCGACTTCATCCGGTACCTGGTGGACGACCCCCACACCCGGGTGATCGCCTGCTTCATAGAGGGCTTCAAGGACGGCGCGAGGCTCATGGAGGCGGCGAGGGCCGCGCGCCACCGGGGCAAGCCCATCGTGATGATAAAGGTGGGCAGGTCGGAGCTGGGCTCCAGGGCCGCCGGGTCCCACACCGCGGCCCTGTCCGGCGAGGACACCGTCCACGACGCCGCCTTCCGGCAGCTCGGGATAATCCGGGTGGATGACTACGACGACCTCATCGAGGTCTCCCAGCTAATGGCCTACAGCGCGGCTCCCAGCGCGCCGGGGGTGTCCGTGGTATCCCACTCGGGGGGGATAAGCTCCCTCACCGCCGACAACTGCGGCCAGGTGGGGCTCTCCCTGCCTCCCCTCAGCGACGAGACGGTCCGCGGGTTGGACGAGGTCCTGAAGGGCTTCGGTTGGGCGGCCAACCCCGCGGACGTGACGGGACATGCCAACAGCGACAACTTTCCGCGCATCCTGGACTTGATGTCCGCCGACCCCGAGATGGGGACCGTGGTCGTCGCCAGCGCGGGGCCGGACAGCCAGGCGCAGCAGATCGTCGACCTCCGCGACCGGATGAGCAAGCCCATAGCCTTCCTCTGGACGGGAAGCCAGTCGGCTACCGACGGGCTCGACCTGCTGAAGTCGTCCAACATACCCGTGTTCTACCAGCCCGGCACCGTGGCAAGGGGGGTAAAGGCCCTCATCGACTACCACCGCGGGAGGGACATTCACCTCGGGGCCGGGGCGCCCTACGCGGCGGAGCCCTCCGTGGAGCAGAGGCGGGAGATAGCGCGGCTGTCATCCCTGGGGAGGCAGACCCTCTCGGAGCACGAAGCCAAGGACCTCCTGGCCCTGTGGGGAGTCCCGGTGACCAGGGAGAGGCGTGTCGACAGCCTGGAGGAAGCCCGCGCCGCCGCCGCGGAGGTGGGGTATCCGGTAGCATTGAAGGTGGAGTCCCCGGACATACTCCACAAGACCGACGCGGGACTGGTCAAGCTCGGGGTCGGCGGCGCGGCCGACCTCCGGCGGGCGTACAACACGCTCCTGGCCAACGCGCGGAGCAAGCATCCCGGCGCACGGGTATCAGGCGTACTGGTGCAGGAGATGGTAACAGGAGGGACGGAGGTGATCGTGGGCGTCTCCCGGGACCCCCACTTCGGCCAGGTGCTCCTGCTGGGCATGGGGGGAGTGCTGGTGGAGCTCTACCGCGACGTGGCCCTCCGCGTGTGTCCCATAACCAGGGAGGACGCCCGGGAGATGATCACGGAGGTGAGAGGGGCCCGGGTCCTGGAGGGGTACCGGGGCATCCCCGCCGGAGACGTGGAGGCCCTGACCGACGCCCTGATGAACGTCTCCACCATGGCCGTGCACCTGCGGGACAGCCTCAGGGAGCTGGACGTGAACCCGCTGACGGTCCTCCCTGGAGGCCAGGGAGTCAAGGCGCTGGACGCACTGGCCGTCCTGGGACAGTGACGCCTATGCGCCGCCGCCCCCGAGTCCTCGGCGTGGGGCTTCAGGGCGTGGGGCTTCAGGAGGAGTAGGGATGTCCCAGCAGCTCGCCCGGCCCGTCGACCAGGTCGAGGTGTACTGGTTTACCCAGCAACCCTACACTCACGTCGCGGAAGAGGACGTGGCCAGGTACGCCTCGGGGCGTCTCGACTTCCCCAACAGCTACTTCGACCCGGAGAAGGCCCACGTCCTGTACAACCAGTACCATGAGCAGTACGCCTTCGCCGATGAGGTCGGCTTCGACGGGATCATGACCAACGAGCACCACGCCGCCTACTGGAACATGAAGCCCTCGGTCAACCTGGACGCGGCGGTCATCGCGAAGATCACCAAGCGGGTCAAGATCGCCATGCTGGGCAACGTCATCGGCGTGAACGACCCGGTGCGGATGGCCGAAGAGATCGCCATGCTGGACTGCTACTCCGGCGGAAGGATAGTGTCCGGCTTCGTGCGCGGCGGCGCGGTGGAGTACCTGCACGCCGGGGTGGACCCGTCGGAGAGCTGGGAGCGGCTGAACGAGGCCCACGACCTCATTCTCAAGTGCTGGACGTCTCCCGGGCCCTTCCGTTTCGAGGGCAAACACTACCAGTACCGGGCGGTCAACCCGTGGGTGCTCCCCATGCAAAAGCCCCATCCCGACGTATGGTTCCCGGGAGGGGGCAGCACGGAGAGTGTAACGTGGGCGGCCCGGCGGGGCCATCCGTACATGAACCTGGGCGCCCTGACCGACGTGACCCAACGGCTGAAGCAGGTCTACATAGACACGGCCGCCGAGGCGGGTTACAAGGCCGGGCCCGGGCACTTCGGCTACCTTCTGAGGGCGCTGGTGGCCGACACGGACGAGAGGGCCATCGAGCTGGGCCGCCAGTTCCTGTGGACCGGGCGCCACAAGTACCGGGGGCCAAGGGAGCACATAGACCCTCCCGGCTACCAGTCCCAGGCGGCGAGGCAGCTCAAACGAAGCAGGCCGGGCAGCGGGGACGTGGAGGGGGGAGCCCTGGTGAGCTACGATGAGCTCCGGGCCATCAACTACTTCGTGGTGGGAAGCCCGGAGACCGTCACCCGAAAGCTGACCGAGACCCTGGACCTATTGAGTCCCGGATACCTGCTCCTCTGCGGCAGCGACGGCCAGATCTCCCACGCCGACGCCATGCGCTCCATCGAGCTGTTCGGCGCCGAGGTGATACCCGCCCTGCACGAGGTGAAGCTCCAGCCGTACGAGTAGTCCGCGCCGGCTCAGCGGGCCCTGGGCACGAACATGGGCAGCACCACGCCAGGATCGTCGGCGGCGGGCATGAAGGTCACCTGGACGGGCATGTCCACGCAGATATCCTCGGGCGGCACGTGCAGGACGTTGCTAATCACCCGTAGCTGTGGCTGGTCCTCCAGCTCCACGAGGCAGATGTTGTAGGGGGTCTGCTCCTTCTCCCGCAGCGCCCGGTGGACCGGAGTCCAGGCTATGAGGAACGAGTAGACGCGGCCCCGCCCGGTGGTGGGGGTCCACCGATAGCCGAGCGAGTGGCAGTGGGGACACATGGGCACGGGCGGATGCCGGAACACCCGGCAGTCGGAGCAGCGCTGGATGCGCAGCTCCCCCGCCGCCGTGCCCTCCCAGAAGCCTCGCTCGTAGTCGGGCAGGGCGCCCACGTCGGGCAGCGGGATCCCCTCCAGGGGCACTGTCATAGGCCGGGACTTCTCCGTCGTCGCGTCGGTCTGGCTCATGGAATCATCCCCTGCGAATGATCACCGCGGCGCTGAGCTGCGCGGTCGAGGAGCAGGACAGCACGCGGTTGATCTCCTTCTCGGGCGGCTGGGAGGTGGACGTGCCCCGGATGAGGCGCACCGCCTCCTGGCAGTGGGTCAGGCCGTGGATGTACGCCTCCGAGTGGTTGCCGCCGTGGGTGTTGGTGGGAAGGGCGCCGTCGAAGCGGATGTTGTCTCCCCCTTCTACGAAGTCCTTGGCCTCTCCCGGAGGCACGAAGCCATAGGCCTCCAGCCCAATGAGGCAGAAGGGGGTGAAGTGGTCGTAGAACATGAATGCGTCCATGTCCCGGGCCTGCAACCGGGCCCGGGCCCACAGGTCTAGGGAGGTGTGGGCCGACTCGGCCACGGCCAGGTCGGGACGGAACACGATGCCCTCGTTCATGGGCCCGGAGCCCTGGGCAGCCGCCTCCACCAGGACCGGGGTATCTCCGTGGCGCAGGTGCCGCGCCCGGTCGGGGGTGGTCATCACGATGGCCGCGGCGCCGTCGTTCTCCTGGCAGAAGTCCAGCAGGCGAAGGGGCTCGGCCACGAGACGGGAGCTCTGGTGGTCGTCGATGGTGATGGGCTCCCTTCGGAGGGCCCTGGGATTCCGGCTGGCGTGGTGGCGAAGGGTGACGGCCACCCAGCCGAAGTGCCTACTAGTGGCGCCGTGCTCGTGCATGTACCGGCGGGCAAACATGCCGAAGGAGTGGGCGGGCGCCAGCGCCCCCCAGGGGGCCAGGAAGCCCCTCTGGCCGCCCGTGATGCGCTCGGAGCCGCGGGCCTGGCCAAGCCGGACCCCCGAGCGCAGGTTGGCAGCGCGGAAGCACACCACGTAGTTGCAATACCCGGACGAGATGGCGCCAGCCGCGTGGGCGACGGTGGCGTTTCCCGCGCCTCCCCCAAAGGCGATGGCCTCCCAGTGGCGCAAGTTCCTGATCCCCAGCGACTGCACCAGCATCGTCTCGTTGTTGCTGTCCATCTCGTAGCGCACGACGCCGTCTATCTCGTGGGGTGAGATCCCCGCGTCGTCGCAGGCGGCCTTGATAGCCTCGGCGGCAAGCTGAAGCTCGCTGCGGCCCGAGTCCCACGAGAACTCCGTCTCGCCGACCCCCACGATGGCCGCCTTGTCCCGGATGTTGTTCAGGTCCGCGGGTGTCATGTGTGCAACCAAGTCAACCTCTAATAAAGAGCATCTTCCAGGGCCGGCCGGGCTATGGGCACTGCCGTCAAGGGACCAGCTCCTGCCCGATCCGGCCGAGATGGACGTCCGTGTCCCCCAGGTCGGCCTCGGATATCTTGGACCTGGCGGTGTAGAGATGCATGTCGTGCTCCACGGCGAAGGCGATGCCGGCGAAGATGGAGTGGCCGGCCTCGGTAGCCCGGCGGCTCAACGACCCGCAGTAGGCCTTTGCCATGGAGACGTCTTCGCCAGCCGGGATCCCCCTGGACAGCTTCCACGCCGCCTGGTAGGTCAGAAGCCGTGCGCCGTCCACGGCCACCGTCAAGTCGGCGCACCGGTGCTGGACGGCCTGGAAGCTGCCGACGGGCCGTCCGAACTGCACCCGCGACTTGGAATAGTCTACTACCATCTCCAGCACCTTTTCGGCACGGCCGACCATCTCCCCACACCGGGCCACCGTGGTCCACTCCAGCGCCTCTCGCAGAGCACAGCATCCCGTCCCGTCGACGCCCGTGAGACGGTGGCTCTCCGGTACTCTCACGCCGCTAAACTCGACCTCGCACTGCCGGTGGGCCGGGACGGACTTCATGGGTGCAGACACGATTCCGTGGGAGGTCGCGTTGACAAACATCGGGGCGCCACGGCTGCCGGAGCCCGAGGTCGGAACGACCACAAGGCAGTCCGCGACACCGGCATAGGGGACGAAACGCACGCTGCCGTCCAGGACCGACCAACCGCCCGCCCTGACGGCGGTCACCGAGCCGTGGCCGGGGAAGGCGCCGGCCATGGCCGCTATCAGCTCGCCCCGGCATATTCCGCCAAGCAACGTGTCCCTCTGCAAGGGGCTGGCGCACCGGGCCAGGACCTGGCCGCAGAGAACACTGGACGAAAAGAACGGCCCCGGGGCCAGGGCCCGGCCAATCTCTTCGGCCAGTACCACCAGGTCGGTGGCGTCCCCGCCCGAACCTCCATCGGCCTCGGGAAGGGCAAGCCCCAGCCAGCCAAGGCCGGCCATCTTGGTCCAGAGGGACTCCGAGTAGCCCTTGTCGCCGCCCTCGATCTCGCGCACCAAGGACGTGGGGCACTCGGCCTCGAGGAACTCCCGCGCCGTGCTCTTCAGTAGCTGCTGTTGCTCGCTGAGCCCCAGGTCCATGTATGGCTACCGCGGCATGCCCAGACCCCTCTGGGCGATGATGTTGCGGTGAATCTCGCAGGTGCCGGCCCCGTGCAGGTGCATGCTCTCCCTATGTATTCCCTCGATGGCGCCCATCAGAGGCGCCGCGTCCGACTCGTTGCCAAGGGCGCCGTAAGGGCCCACGGCTTCCATCGCCATCTCCGCGAACCGGAGGCGCTGCTCGGTCCCGTACAGGAAGGCGACGGAGGCCTCGGCGTTGGGCACGGCGCCGGCGCTCTGGAGCCAGGCGACCCTCCAGCAGAGCAGCCTCCACACCTCCATGCCCACGCGCACCTCGGCCAGCCTGTGCCGGAGCACCGTCCGGTCGGGCTGCCCGGGCGTGGGGGACGTCTTGCAGTAGTCTACGAAGTCGTCGAAGGTCCGTCGGACGCCGGCGTACCGCTCCAGGCCGGACCGCTCGTAGTCCAGGGTGGTCATCGCATGGTACCATCCCTGGTTCTCCTCGCCGATCAGGCAAGAAGCCGGCACGCACACGTCGTCGAAGAACGTCTGGGCGGCCATGTCGCCGTTGATGTAGGGGAGCGGCCGAAAGGTGACGCCGGGAGTCTTCACGTCGACGATGAAGAGGCTTATGCCCCGGTGCCGGGGAGCGTCGGGATCCGTCCTTGCCAGGAGGTAGATGTAGTCGGCATAGTAGGCGAAGCTGGTGAACATCTTCGTGCCGTTGATGACGTACACATCGCCCTGCCGCTCGGCCCGAAGCTCCAGGCCCGCCAGGTCCGACCCGGCGTTGGGCTCGCTGAAGCCCTGGCAGTATTGCACCTCCGCCCTGGCTATGGGCGGGAGGTACTGCTCCTTCTGCTCGGCGGTCCCGAAGGCCATCAGGGCCGGGCCCACGTAGCCCCGGCCGACGTTTCCCGTGCTGGGGACTCTCCGATAGCCAAGCTCCTCGCCGAGTATCGAGTGCTCGATCTGGGTCAGGCCGCTTCCGCCGTATTCCTCGGGCCAGCTAACCACCAGCCAGCCCCGCTCGGCCAGCTTCCGGTCCATGGACCGGGCGAAGCGGTACTGGTCCTCGCCCTCGCCCCCAAAGACCGCTTGGCGCTCGGGGGGAACCTCCCTCTCCAAGAAGGACCGGACATCCTGCCGGAACCTCTCCTGGTGGGCAGTGAAGTCAAAGTCCAAGCACTTACTCCCCTGGAAGGCTTTCGATGCCGGGCCACGGCCAACTCCGGCATGACCACACCGCCGCCGGAATGCGGCGGTGGCGGCCAATGCCGCTACCGTCATGGGAATCCGGCCCGCCGCCCCGGGGGCGGGCCGGATTGAGACTACCTACTGGGACCGCAGACGACTAGAGGTTCACGGGGGCGTCGACGAAGTCCTGCTCCTTGACGTATACCTGCATCCTGCCGGAGATGGTCTCCAGCACTATGATGCGGCCTTCGTCGTCCACGTTCACCGCCACGGGGCGGCGGAACAGGTACTCGGGCGACAGGTCCACCCTGCGGCGGGCCTTGCCGTAGTCGGGGTTGGCGTCCACCGAGTCCTGCGCCCACTTGGGCAGCTTGTCGGCGTCTCCCACGAAGCTGGTGAGGAAGTCACCGTCTTCGGCGTAGATGTTCAGCCTGTAGTTGCCCCAGTCCACCACGTAGACGTCCCCGTCCTTGTCTATGGCCACCGCGCTGGGGTGGTTCAGCTCCCCGGGCCCGTTTCCGGAGCCCAGGCCTATGCTGGCCACGTACTCGCCGTCGGCGGTGAACTTCTGCACCCGGTCGTTCTTCCAGTCGGCCACGTAGACCTGTCCCCGGGAGTCCACGGCAATGCCCCAGGGGGTGTCGAACTGGCCCGGGCCGCTGCCCTGGCTGCCCCACCCGGACTGGAACGCCCCGTCCTTGCTGAACACCTGCACTCGGTTGTTCAGGCCGTCCACCACGTACAGGTTGTCGTTCGCGTCGAAGTCCAGGCCCGAGGGGCCGCTGAGCTGGCCGGGGGCCGAGCCCTTCTCACCCCACTGGGTCAGGTGGTTGCCGTCCTTGTCGTATACGTCGATGTGGCTGGTGTAGTCGTCGGAGACGTAGACGTTCTCCCCGCTGTCCACCGCCACCGAGGAGGGCCAGGGGGAGTTGCCCCCGGCGAAGCCCAGGCCCCGGTCCTCCCAGACGAACTCGCTGTCGATGGTGCACTTGGTCAGCCCGTGCCCGGCGTTGAACTCGTTGCCCTTGTTGATCACGTACAGGACTCCACCAGGGGCGACGGCGAAGTCCACGGGATGGGAGAACCCCGCTCCAGCGTTGGCGTTCCTCCCAATGGCGTAGTCGTAGTTGTAGATACGGCCGGATATGTACCTGGTTAGCATGGCTGCTACCCCCTTGCGTGCTTGGGATCCGGGGGCCGGCGATGGGGCCGACAAGTTGGGGGGGAACCGGGGAACGTTGCCCCGATTCCCCCCTCCTATTGCCGGTCGTACCGGCGGGAGCCTTCCCGGCGAAAGGGCTATCCCTTCTTGATGAAGCTCAGCTTCTCGAAGGAGCCGCCCACTATCGGGTTGGCGTCCAGCCCCAGCCAGTCCTCCAAGAGCGTGGAGTACACACCCCGGAAGTCGTGGTTGGGCACCAGGTCGCCGAACTGCAGGTCCTCGGCCTTCCGGCTGGGATACTCGCCGTGGTACCCGGCCACCACCGGGTCACCTATGGCGAAGCAGGCCCCCGCCGCACCGTGGTCCGTACCCGACCCGTTGTCGTGCACCCTGCGCCCGAACTCCGAGAACAGGAACACCACCACGTTGTCGGCCGCGTCGTGCTCGGCCAGGTCCTGGTAGAAGTCCGACACCGACTCGGACACTTCCTTCAGCAGCTGGGAGTGCATCCCCAGCTGGCTGGCGTGGGTGTCGAAGCTGGAGTGCTGGGTGTAGAACACCCGCGTCCCGAACCCCGCCAGGTGCACCTGCGCTATGTCCCTCATCTTCCGGGCTATCGGGCTGGCAGCGTACTCCACCGAAGACGTGTACTTGTCCGGCGCCGTCCTCAGGATGTCCGCACCCTTCAGCGCGTCCAACCCCGTCTGGCTCAGGTAGTCCATCACGAACCCGGTGCCCACCGCCGGAGCGTACATCCGCCCGAACCTCTCCAGCGCCGCGGCCCTCTGGTCCGCCTCCAGACCCGTCAGTATCCCGTAGGTCGACAGGTCCGATACCGACGCCACCGATACGCCCGGCAGGGCCAGCGCACGGGGCAGCCCGTTGCCGAAGTTCACCGCCGTCAGCACGTTCTCCTTGTTCGGGTCCAGGTCCCGCGTGGCACGTCCCAGCCATCCCTCGGTCCCCACCTTGTCCGGCTCGCACGTGTGCCAGATGTCCATGGACCGGAAGTGCGACCGGGGCGAGTTCTCGTACCCCACCCCGTGGATCACCGCCATCTTCCCCTGGTCCCACATGTCCTTCAGCGCAGCCATGCTCGGGTGGAAGGCGATCTCGTCGTCCACCACGATCATCTCTTCGTCCTTGATGCCCACCGCAGGACGGTTGTCCTTGTACAACGGGTCGTTGTACGGGATCGTGCTGTTGAAGTAGTCGTTGCCACCCGTCAGCTGCAGTATCACCAGGACCGGATCCTTCTTTGCCATCTACTCTCCTCCTTTTCTCCTTGTACCTTTCTTGGCCCCTTGGCCTGCTCCCCGGTATCTACTCGAACTGGTACTCCCGCGACGCCGCTATCAGCGCCAGCATGTCCGCCACCCTCTGCTCCGACTGGGCCGCTCCCTCGCTGCCCCAGTCCAGCTTGCCTCCCTGCTTCGCCATCGTCACCAGCTCCTCACGCGTCTGCCCGCTCACCTCCAAAGGCCCGATGATGTCCAGCGCACTCTCCACCAGCTCCTCGGGCCCCAGCTCCCCCTGCTCCTTCACCCTCATCACCATGGCACGCACACCGGGCATCTCCAGGTTCGACAGTCGGTCCGCCGCGAAGTTGATCCGCCTCACCAGCGACCCGCTGTCTATCCACTCCGCGCCCGTGTGCCAACCCTCCACGCTGGGCGGGTTCATGATCTCCTGCCCCTGGTACCCCGGCTCCTCACCTATCGCCTGCAACCCCGGCCGCGGGAACTGGAAGTCACCCACCAGCCTCATTATCCCCGCCACCACCTCCGCGGGACTCTTCACCTTCTGCCACCGGATGGACTCCGCCTTGAAAAAGTCCGAGTTGAACATCACCCTCAGCGTCGACCTCATGTCGTACCCCGAGCTGATGAACGCGTCCCCTATGATGTTCACCGCCGCCGGGTCCAACGGCGGGTTGATCTGCCACGCTGGCACCTGCGGCTCGTCCGCTACGAAGAAGTTGTACAGGTGCCGCGCCACGAACCGCGCCGTCGCCGGCTGCCTCACCACGATGTCTATGATGTCGTCCCCGTTGAAGTTCCCTCGGTGCCCCAGGAACACCTTCTCGCTGTCGTCGTGGTCCTCCTCGTGGTACTCGAAGCTCCACCAGAACCGCGCCAACGGCAGCCTCGGTATCCTCTGGGAGATGGTCCACCCCGTGAACGCCCTCGACGCCTCGAATACGTCCTGCTCCGTGTAGTTCCCAACTCCCATGGAGAAGAGCTCCAGCAGCTCCCGGCCCCAGTTCTCGTTGGGCTCGTCCTTGTGGTTCTCGTTGTTGTCCAGCCAGTAGATCATCGCCGGACTCTTCGCCACCTCGACCAGCAGGTCCCGGTAGCTCCCCATCCCCTTCTCACGGAACATCTTGATCTGCGCCGTCATCTCGTTGGGGTTGTCTATCTTCGAGTTCCCCGTCGCCAGCACCTGGTGCCAGAACAGCGCCATCTTCTCTTCCAACGGCCTCTTGGTGTTGATCATGTGGTAGATCCACTCGGAACGCCCGTTGGGCGGCGCCCCAGGTATCTCCAGGCTCGGGTAGTACCTCAGCAAAACGTCCGTGTCCACCTTCGGTATCCCGAACCGGTCCGGGTCCACCAGCTCCTCCACCGTCTCCTCGTACCCACGGGCCACACGCTCCTCCAGCTCGTCCCGGCTGGCTCCGAACCCCGCCCGCCTCATCAGATGCGCCATCAGGGCTATGTCCCTGTCTGCCATCGCGCCGTCCTCCTACTCTATTCTCCGCTCCTCGCTCACCACGCGCACCTCCACCCACAAACGAGGCAGGTCAATTCTATTACCCGGCCTCACCCCTGTCAATCCGAACCGCCACCTCCCAACGACCCCAATTCTACCCACCACCATACCCCCTGTCAACTGCTAAACGTTTCCTCCCTACCCGCATACCTTCCTCATAATCATTATTGGGTCGCCCAGGCGTCGATGACGCCGACGCGCCCTCAAGACGTGAGCCCTGGCGCCCGACCCGGGGTCGGGTGATGGCATGGGGCACCGGGCGCCGGGATGGAATTGTTTCGCCGGAGGAACAATTAAGGGTCAATTAGGCCGACCGTGTGAAAACCTCCAACTCCCCCGTGGGAGCGGGCGTCTTGGCCGGGGCGCCGAGGCGCCGGGAGGAATTCGTTCCAACAATTCTGGTGGCCGGCTTCCGGGCGTGTCAAGGGAGACTTGTCATCGCCGGGGCGGCGCCATCTCGGGACGGCCGACCCTTGTTTCTCATCAAACTCGGGCGCATCAAGCCCGAGGCACGGTGGCTGGCCTACGCCGTCCTGAGGGCGTCGGCCAGACCGGCGACGTCCGGGACGCCGTCCAGGGCATCCACCATGTCGATGATCTCCTCGGCCCGGCCGGGGGAGAGCCTGGTGGCGGCGCACTCCCGGAACTTGTCCAAAAGGGCCTCCCGGGTCAGGGGCTCGCCTCCAGGATAGGCCCTGGGGCGGCGTCGGAAGCCGCCGAAGGCCCTGCCGTCCTTCAGGTGGATGGTAACCTGACTGGCGGGAGCGTCGTGCCCGTCGGCCACGGCGGCGAAATCGGGGTGCTGGGCCGGCCTGACCCTCCCGCGCATCTGCGACACGCGGGGGTCGTGCACCGCATCCTCCGAGAACTCGCGAATGCCTGCCCTTCCGTACACCAGGGCCGCCGCGATGGCGTGGGTCATGCTGTACATCGCCTCGGCGCTGGTCTTCGGGTCGTCGAAGGGCACGATGGTCCTGGCCAGGTCAGTATGCAGATAGTCGACCCGCTCCACCTGGTCCGGCGTGATCCCGTGCCGTCCGACCAGGTCCAGGGTCGTGTCTATGCCGGGCAACACGGCGCTGTTGCACGGGTGGAGCTTTATCCCGATGCCGGGGTCCACGAAGTACCAGCGCCCCTCCTCGGCGAGGGCGGCCCTGCTGGCCTCCAGGTCTACGCCGTCTTCCCCCACGGTGGCGGCGTAGAAGCCGTAGTGGTGCTCCAACACCGGGGAGGACGAGGTGAAGCCGGCCCGGGCCAGGAGCGAGGCCTCGACCCCCACCTGGGCCGCGTTGCCCATGTGCATCGCCTTGGTATGAGAGCCGAAGTTGGCCCTGAGGCCGGAAGCCATGGAGGCCGCCGTGCCCAGGGCGTTGGTGGTCCTGGGGGTGTCCAGCCCCAGGAGATGGGCGGCGCTGGCCGTGGCGCACATGGCCCCCAGCACCCCCGTGGCATGCCAGCCCCGGAGGTAGAGGGAGGGGATGACCGCCGCGCCCAGGCGGACGGCAGCCTCGTAGCCAGCCACCAGGGCCGTCAACACCGACCTGCCGGTCAGGCGCTCCGCCTCCCCCAGGGCCAGGAGGGCGGACAGGGAGGAGCCGCTGGTGTGGCAGATAATCACGAAGTTGGTGTCGTCGTAGTCCAGCGCGTGGGCGCTCACCCCGTTGGCAAGGGCCGCCAGCGGCGCCGGGGCCCGAAGGGAGGTGCCGACGACCGTCTGGCCCCGGTCGGCGGCGCCCAGGACCCCCGACTCACGGAGCTTCGACGACGACTCCACATCCACCCCCGCCAGCATGACCCCGATGGTATCCAGGATATGGGCCTTGGCCCGCTCGACCACCGCGTCGGGCAGGGAGTCGAAGGAGACTCCGCCGAGGTACCGGGAGACCTGGGTGCAGATGTCGGTCATGGGCAGACTCCTTGGCCTTGTCGCCGGTCCAAGGCGCTATGGACTACTCTTGGAGCACCCCGAGCCCGGTCAGGAACTGGAGGACCTGGGCCGCGCACCCCTCGGGGTTGGCATAGCCCAGGTCGTAGCCGGGACCGTCCACGGTAACGGTGCTCACGTTGGGGGCGTTGACCAGGGCTTCCCGCTCGTCCTCCCGGAGGGCGGCGTCGCCCTCGCTCCCGGCAAGGTAGAGGGTCGGCACGCCGATGTCATCCAGCCAGGGGATGGCGTCGACGGAGCCCATGGCCCGGTAGAACTCCGCGGCGAGCAGCGGGTCGTTCTGGGATATCTGGTCGATGTACCAGTCCACGTAGCCCTGGGGGGCCTGGCGCATCCTGGGCCGCGCCCGTACCGAGACGTTGGCCCACCGGCGCATGCCCTTGGAGAGCATCAGGTCGATGCTGCCCTGGCCCTGCACCGTCTCGCCGGGCTTCAGGTCCGCAGCGTTCCTGTCAAGCTGAACCCGGCCCGGCCTCAGGTGAAGGCTCATGACGGCCAGGGCGTGAAGCCTCTGGGGAGCCCTGGCGGCCAGACTCAGGCCCGTCAGCGCGCCGGTGGCTTCGCCTATCCAGACGACCCTTTCCAGCCCCAGATGGTCAAAGAGGGCCAGGGCGTCCAGTATCCGCGACTCGACCGAGTTGTGAAAGGTCTCGATGGGGACCTTGGAGAGACCGAGGCCGCGAAGGTCTACCCGCACCACCCGGAGCCGGCGGGCCAGCAGGGGCACCCAGGCGTACCAGAGGTCCGAATTCCTGGGATGCCCGTGGCACAGCACCGCCGTGGGCGCGTCGACCCACGGGTCGGTGAAGTCGTCGTACCTATAATAGAGGAGGGCGCCCCCGGGTCCTCGGAAGCTCTCAACGCTCATGACGGGCTCCATCGCCGGTGCGGACTGCGCCCGGTCCCTGGGGTCATGACCCCGGGCCACCACGCCCCCCAAGGCCGGTCTGCGGCCAGTGTAACAGCGCCGGACACGGCCTTCAACGGCGCACCCATGTTGAACCGTCCTTCGGGTTTCGAGTAAGATAGCGCGTATCATGGGCATCCTCATATATGGGAGCAGGCCATGGCTGACGAGAGGCCGGGCGCATCCCTCGCCGCCGACGACCTGGAACGCATGACGGGCGGAGATCCGCGCAGTGTCGTCGACCTGGTGGAGTCGCTCACCGAGGATCACAACGCCGAGCAACGGCGGATACTGGACCTGAACGCGGCCCACAGCCTGCTCAGCCCCAAGGTCAAGGCCATCATGGCGTCGGACCTGATGGAGAGCACACAGGCCGGGGAACACGGCAGCACCGAGGCCCTGGACCGGGCCCAGGCCATGCTGTCGGAGATGGGCAAGAAGCTGTTCGACGTGCCCCACGTGGAGTACCGCCCGGCCTCGGGGGCCCAGGCCAACGGGCTGTTCTTCCTGGGAGCCATGAAGCCCGGAGACGCCGTGATGGCCCTCTCGGCCAGGAACGGGGGCCACTACACCTACCAGGAGGTCAGCTACCCGGGCGCCTACGGCCTGGACATCACCGAGGTGCCCTGCGACGGGGAGGACTACCCCACGGTGAACCTGGAGCACCTGGCCGACGAGGTGCAACGGGTCAGGCCCAAGTGGCTGACGGTCGGCGGCGCCACCATGCTCTTCCCCTACCAGCTCCGGGAGATCTCGGAGATGGTGCGCAGCGTGGGCGGCAGGGTCCACTACGACGGGGCGCACATCCTGGGCCTAGCCGCCAGCGGCGTGTTCCAAGACCCGCTGCACGAGGGCGCCTCGGTCATGACGGGCTCCACCCAGAAGACCCTGAGCGGCCCCCTGGGAGGCCTCGTCCTCATGCACGACGAAGACGTGGCCCAGGCCCTGAACAGCCGGATCCCCAACCTCATCGCCAGCTTCGCCAACAACCGGACCGTGGCCCTGGCCATCACCATGGCGGAGCACCTGGCCTTCGGGGACGAGTACGCGGCGGCCGTGGCCGCCAACGCCCGGGCCCTGGCCTCGGCCCTGGACGCGGAGGGGTTCACGGTGCCGGGCAAGGACCGGGGGTTCACCCGGTCCCACGTGGTGCTGGTGGACCTGGACCCCACTCCCCACGGGGCCGGGTCGGTGAGCGTCCTGAGGCGGGCGGGGATAGTCAGCTCCCTGGCGGCCCTGCCCCGCACCTACCCCGAGAAGCGGGCGCTGCGCCTGGGCTCTCCCGTCTGCACCAAGAAGGGAATGGGCGAGGCCGAGATGGTCGAGACGGCCAGGCTCATACGGCGGGTGCTGCTGGAGGGCGAAGAGCCCGAGGCCGTCGGCCGGGACGTGGCCGCCCTCGCAGCGGCGTTCCCGGACGTCCGGTACTGCTTCTGATCCATGTCCACCCGCCGTGAGTAGCTCCGGATGACCCAGGTCCGCGTGGGCATCGACGTGGGCGGCACCTTCACCGACACCCTGGTGGCGGACCCGGAGGGCGGGGCCATCGTCCGGGCGAAGGTGCCCTCCACTCCCGGCGACCCGTCGGTGGGAATCCTGACGGGGCTTGCCCAGGGCCTCAGAGTCCGGGGCGCCGCCATGGGCGACGTGGCCTACTTCGCCCACGGCACCACGGTGGCGACCAACGCCCTCCTGGAGCGCCGGGGGGCCAGCGCCGGCCTCGTCACCACGGAGGGGTTCCGCGACCTGCTGGAGATAGGCAGGCAGGCCCGCCCGGACCTGTACGACCTGCAGGTGGACAGGGCGGAGCCGCTGGTGCCCCGGGACCTGCGCCTGCAGGTCCCCGAGCGCATCTACTACGACGGCAGCGTCGTCACGCCGGTTGACATGGACCGGCTGGACGAGGCCATCGGCCTCCTGGCCCGGGCGGAGGTCGAGGCGGTGGCCGTCTGCTTCCTCCACAGCTACGTCAACCCCGTCCACGAGGAGCGAGTGCTGGCCCGCCTGCGGGAGGCCCTGCCCAACGCCTACCTCTCCATCTCGTCACAGGTGAACCCCGAGTTCCGGGAGGTGGAACGCCTCACGACGACGGTGGTGAACGCCTACGTCGGCCCGGTGATCAACCGCTACGTGGGGAGCCTGAAGAGGCAGCTCTCGGACCGGGGCGTGGGAGCAAGCCCCTACGTGAGCCAGTCCAACGGTGGCCTCATCTCCCTGGACGAGGCGATGCACAGGCCGGTGCGGGTCCTGCTGTCGGGGCCCAGCGTCGGGGTCATGGGCGCGGCCCAGGTGGGAGAGCAAGCCGGGTTCCGCAACCTGATCACCTTCGACATGGGGGGCACCAGCGCCGACGTGAGCCTGGTGCAGGACGGGGTCCCGCGGACGGCCACCGAGCGGGAGGTCGCCGGATACCGGCTGCGCAGCGCCATGGTGGACATCCACACCGTCGGCGCCGGCGGAGGCAGCATCGCGTGGCGGGACTTGGGCGGACTGCTCAAGGTGGGCCCCCAGAGCGCGGGGGCCGACCCGGGTCCCGCGTGCTACGGCAAGGGCGGGAGTGAACCGACGGTCACCGACGCCCACGTGGTGCTGGGCAGCCTCAACTCCCGGCACCTGCTGGGCGGGAGCATGCCCATCGAGGCCCAGCGCAGCCACGACGCCATCGCCGAGCTGGGCGACCGCCTGGGCCTGTCGCCCCGGGACACGGCCAGCGGGGTCGTCTCGGTGGTGGTGGCCAACATGGTGCGGGCCATCCGGCTGGTGTCGGTGCAGCGGGGCCACGACCCCCGGGACTACACCCTGGTGTCCTTCGGGGGCGCGGGGCCGCTGCACTCGGGCTGGATAGCCAGGGAGCTGCACATACCCTCCGTGCTGGTCCCCTCCTCGCCTGGGCTGCTCTGCGCCTTCGGCCTGCTGGTGTCGGACATCCGCAGCGACCTGGCCCACACTCGGCTGGTGGAGATGGAAGACGCTGGCCCCGAGATGGTGGCTGAGACCTTCGCCCGCCTCCAGAGGGAGGGGGACGCCTGGCTGGACAGGGAGAGCATCCCGCCCCGTCAGCGGGCGTTCAGCCAGTGGGTGGACATGCGCTACCGGGGCCAGAACTACGAGCTGACCATAGAGGCGCCGGCGGACATCACGGCTACCGGCGGCATGGAGGAGCTGGCCCGGCGGTTCCACGCCGCCCACGAGCGGTCCTACGGCTACGCCGCTCCGGACGAGCCCGTCCAGATGGTCACTTTCCGGGTCGAGGCCGTGGGCGCGGTCCCCCGGACGCCGGTCCAAGCGGCTCCCCTGGGACCCGAGGACCCCGGGTCCGCCGTCGTCGGAGGACGCCTGGTACACCTGGACGGCCGCGACTGGGACTGCCCCATCTACGACCGCGAGGGCCTGGAGCCGGGCAACCGGGTCCCAGGCCCCGCCGTCATCGAGCAGATGGACACCACCACGCTGGTGCTCCCGGACCAGCGCGCCCGGGTCGACGGCCACCGGAACCTTGTCATAGACACGGGGAACGCACCGGAGCCGACGGGGTAGCTCCTGCTTAGACCGACTCAAGAGACCAAACTCAAGCTGGGATCAGACTCAAGCTCATAAAGGGGTGAACCCGGTGCGAACCATCGCCGCCCTGCTGCTCGCTGTGTCGGTTGCGGCCCTGACGCTCGGGTGCCAGGGTGACGCCACGGGCACGCCAGGGGCCACGCCGTCCCCGGCGGCGCAGGGGACGGCAACGGAAGCCCCCTCTTCTGCGACGCCCCCGGCTACGGTTGCGCCCCCCACCGCGCCCGCACCCACCAGGGATGCCGCACCGACGGCGACAGCGGCGCCAACGCCCCCGGCCACGCCGGACACGAGGGGCGAAGCCGATGCCAGCGACGCCTACTTCGCCCTGGACCGGGTGCTGGACATCAGCATCGAAATCGCCGCCGAGGACTGGGACACCCTGCGCCACCAGACCCGGACCTTCGAGGACCTGATGGCCGAGATCGAGGAGTACGGCCTCTCCCGGCCCTTCGCCGACATCTACGACTGGTTCTCCGGCACGGTGACCGTGGACGGCGAAACACATACGGACGTAGGCGTCCGCAAGAAGGGGTTCATCGGCTCCCAGAGCGACACCAAGCCCTCCCTCAAGCTCCGCTTCGACAAGTACGTGGACGGCCAGGCCCTGGGCGGGGCCCATTCGTCTTCATACCCGATGGAGCGCATGACCCTGAACAACAGCATCCAGGACCCCTCCATGGTCAACACCTGCCTGTCGTACCGGGTCTTCGCCGCCGCAGGCAGCCCCGCGCCGCGCTGCAACTTCGCCACCGTCTCGGTGAACGGGAAGGAGCTGGGGCTGTACGTTCACGTCGAGGAGATCAAGCCCCCGTTCCTGGCCCGCCACTTCGAGAGCGCCGAGGGCAACCTGTACGAAGGCACCGTCAGCGACTTCACCCCCGACTATCGCGGCACCTTCGAGAAGAAGACCAACGAGGACGACGCCGACTGGTCGGACGTCGACGCCGTGGTTGCCGCCCTGCAGGACCCCTCGGACGCCGGCTTAGACGCGTTGTCGGAGGTCGTAGACCTGGACCGCTTCCTGTCGTTCTGGGCGACGGAGGTACTGGTGGGACACTGGGACGGGTACGCCGGCAACCGCAACAACTACCACTTCTACCGGGAGCCCGGCGGCCCCTTCGTCTTCATACCCTGGGGCGTCGACGACACGTTCCACCTGAAGGACGACCCCAACCCCTTCGACAACATCAGCGACCCGCCGCCGTCGTTCCTGGCCCTCACCGCCATCCCCAACCGCCTATACAACCACTCCGGCTGGCGGACGAGGTACGCCAGGCGGCTCAAGGAAGTCCTGGACGCCGTCTGGGACGAGGCCAGGCTGCTGGCGGCCGTGGACCAGATGGCCGCCATCGTCCAGCAGCACGCCCTGCCCGAGGCCAGGCCGGCCGCCGCCAAGGACACGGAGCGCGTGCGCAAGTTCATCCTGAAGCGGAAGGGCGAAATCCTGGCCGACCTCACGCCGGAGCCGCCGGACTGGCCGGAGCCCTGGGATGAAGGCCCGACCACCGGCCCGCAGCTCGGCTCCCTGGAAGTGGCCTTCACGACCACCTGGGGGAGCAACCGGAGCGCCAAGGGAGCGGTCGTCAGCCTGCTGCTGGACGAGTCCGCGGAGCCGGTCGACGGACTTGGGGCCATCGCCCGCCTCTCCAGCGCGGAGGAGAAGCTCTTGCTACCGGCCATCGACGAGACCGCATCCATAATAGTCCTGGGAGTGGACGACGACGGTTCCATAAGCGGGATGACGCTGGTGCTGGCCCTGGAACAGCTTGCGGCCGGGGCCACGCTGGTCATTGGGGAGGACGCCATCGCGGGAGGAATTTGGAGCATCCCGCCGGGCGCGGCCGAGCCCAGCTTCTTCTACCCGTTCGCCGGGGGCGCGCTGTCGCTGACGGAGGCGGGGACGGAACCGGGTGCGGGCATAACAGGGGAGTTCGCGGGCGTTTTCGGGGGAGAGGCTCCAGTGGAAGAAGCCGTGTCCCCGGGAGAGACCGGGCCCGCAGCCTTCGAGGTGCGTTTCGAGACCGCGTGGGGGACCAGCGATACCAACAACCCGCTGGCGGAGGGTACGACCTACGAGCTGAACGAGCACGGCGAGTGGGTCGCCGCGCCAAAGGGCGAGGCGGGGGCCACCGCCGGCCCGGCCAGCCCGCAGGAGGAGGCGGACATCGGTGTGGAGGATGCGGCGCTCATCACCGTCATGGGCCTCTATCCCGACTTTACCATCCAGGGGTTCACCATCTGGCTGCCCCTGGACCGGCTTTCCGGAGGCGCCACGCTGACCATCGGGGAGGACCCCGGAGTCGGCGGCGTTGTGTGGCACATACCCCCCGGCGGCGCCGAGCCCCAGGGGTTCGTCCCGGTCACCGGCGGCGGCATCGAGCTGACCGACGCCGGCACGGAGCCGGGCACGGCCGTCGCGGGCCGCCTGTACGCCAGCTTCGGGGGCGCGGCGGGCGGCGGGGATAGCGCGACGACGGAAACGGTGGACCAAAGGGGCGTTATGGACATCGGCCTCGTCATCAACGAGGTGGCGGCCAAGGGCGACCCCCTCGACTGGTTCGAGCTTTACAACAGGTCGAGCGACCCCATAGGCCTCTTCGCCCTTCTGGTGGCCGACGACCTGACCGACGCCGGCAAGAGGGTGGCCTTCCCGGCCGGTACGGAAATCCGGCCGGGCGAGTACGTTCGGTTAGAGCTGGACAGGGACGGCTGGCCCGGGTTCGCGTTGGGGGGTGACGAGGAGCTGGGCATCTGGCTGCTGGACGGCACGCTGGTGGCAATGGTTGACTGGGACGAGGGGGACTCCGGCGAGGGCCAGAGTTACGCCCGGGTGCCCGACGCCTCGGGCGAGTTCCAGACCGTGGGCACTCCCACCCCGGGGGCCGCCAACCAGCCTTAGGAGGACCGGGGGCGTGATTGACACCGTCAGGGGAGCGTTGGTACCATCGCCCTGGCCGGGCGCGGGGCGTTCCCCCCGGGCGCCCCTCCCCACGGCCCACCTCCCAGGACGCGGGTGACGTACATGCAACCTCCCTTCGACCCCATCCGGCTCGAGGTCCTCAGGAACTCCCTGGAGAGTATCGGCGACGGGATGGCCCTGACCGTGGTGCGGACCTCCAGGTCCGCCGTGGTGCGGTCGGCGCTGGACTTCTCCACGGGGGTCCTCAACTCCAACGGGGAGCTGGTGGGCCAGGGCATGTGCGTGCCCATCCACCTGGGAGGGATGACGCCCGCGCTGAACGCCTGCCTGGACTACTACCAGGGCCGCATACGGCCGGGCGACGTACTCATAAGCAACGACCCCTACGAGGGCGCCAGCCACCTGCCCGACATATTCCTGTTCAAGCCGGTGTTCGTGGGTGACGCGCTGCTGGGGTACGTGTGCGCCATGACCCACCACACGGACATCGGGGGCCGGGTGCCCGGCGGCAACGCCTGCGACAGCACGGAGATATACCAGGAGGGGCTGCGCATACCCCCCCTGAAGCTGTACCAGCAGGGCGAGGCCAACGAGACCCTGTTCCGGGTGCTGGAGAAAGCCGTCCGAGTTCCCGACAAGGTGCTGGGGGACCTGCTGGGCCAGGTGGCGGCGCTGGAGTTCGGGGAGCGGGAGTTCCTGCGGCTGGCCGACCGGTTCGGCGTGGAGGACGTGGACCAGTACCTGGGGGAGCTCCTGGCATACAACGAGGACCTCACGCGCAAGACCATAGCGCGGCTGCCCGACGGGTCGTGGAGCTTCACAGACCACGTCGACGACGACGGCTTCCAGACCGAGCCCATCGCCATCGTGGCCAACCTGACCAAGGCGGGCGACGAGGTCCACGTGGACTTCACGGGCACGTCGCCCCAGGTGAAGGGCGCGATCCAGCCCACCTTCGCCACGACCAAGAGCGTCGTCTACGCGGTCGTCAAGACGGTGCTGAGCACCATCGCCGACGACATTCCCAACACGGCCGGATACTTCCGCCCCATCAAGGTGACCGCTCCCGAGGGGTGCTTCCTGAACCCGGTGCCCCCGGCCCCCGTGGCCGCCCGCTCCCTGGGTCTCCGTCGGATGAGCCACGCACTGTTCGGCGCCTTCGCCCAGATGCTGCCCGGGAGCGTACCCGCCTGCCCCGGGGGGTGCGAGTACGGCGCGGCCATCGCGGGCTACGACCGCACCAAGGTCCCCTGGAAGTCGTGGGTGTGCATGGACTTCGCCAACGAGATCGCCGCCGGCGGAAAGCGGGGCTTCGACGGCATCGACGCCCAGAACGCCGGGATAACCAACATAGCCAACGTGCTGGCCGAGGAGATAGAGACCGAGTTTCCCCTGGAGGTGGAGGAGTACGGGCTGCTGCCCGACTCGGAGGGAGCGGGCGAGTACAGGGGAGGGCTTGGCATGGTGCGGCGGTACCGGTTCCTGTCCGACGACACCGTCGTGCAGGTCCGCTCCGACCGCATGAAGAGCAGCCCCTACGGCCTCAGCGGAGGCGAGGCCTCGGCCAAGTCCCGAATAACCATCACGTCGGAGGGACGGGAGACGGTCATGCCGTCCAAGTTCCTGACCACGGTGAACGAGGGCGACTCCATGACGGTGGAGTGGCCCGGCGCCGGCGGCTGGGGCGACCCCCTGGACCGGGACCCCAACCGGGTCCTCGACGACGTCACGGAGGGGAAGACCAGCGTCCGGCGGGCCAGGGACAGCTACGGTGTCGTGCTGGACCCGTCGCGCAGGGCGGTGGACTCCACGGCGACGGTAGAGCTGAGGGAGAGGCTGCGGCGGGAACGGTAGACGGCGCTGTCCCGCTCCCGGTGGAAAGGGACCCGTCGCCATACTCTCCTCGCTGCCGCACCACCAGTACACCATGAGAGCGACCGAATGACTCGGTATTACCGGCTGGGCGTCGACGTGGGGGGGACCTTCACCGACGTGGTCCTCCTGGCGTCCGACGGCTCCGCCCACCACCGGAAGGTGCTCTCGACGCCCGCCGACTTCAGCGCGGCCATCAAGACGGGCATCGGCGAGGCCCTGGGGGCCCACGGCATCGACGCCGGGGACGTGCGGGAGTACACCCACGGGGCCACCGTCGCCACCAACGCCATCATCACCCGGACGGGGGCCAACACGGGCCTCATCACCACCCGGGGCTTTCGCGACGTGCTGGAGATACGGCGGATGCGGGTCCACAAGCTCTACGACCTGAACTGGGAGAAGCCCGAGCCCCTGGTCCCGCGGCGCATGAGGGTGGAGGTGCCCGCCAGGGTCAACCCGTGGGGTGAGGAGGCCGTGCCCCTGGACGAAGACGCCACCCGGGAAGCGGTGCGGCTGCTGCTGGACGAGGGGGCCGAGTCCATAGCCGTGTGCTTCATCCACGCCTACTCCAACGGCGGCCACGAGCGCCGGGTGCGGGAGCTGGTCCACGAGGCGGCGCCCCACGTCTCCGTCTCCCTCTCCTCCGAGGTGCTGCCGGAGATGAAGGAGTACGAGCGCACCAGCACCACGGTCATCAACGCCTACGTGCAGCCGGTGGTCAAGAGCTACTTCATGTCCATGGAGCGGGACCTGAAGGACCTGGGCATGGACCTGCCGATAATGGTGATGCAGTCCAACGGCGGCATGATGCCCTCGGAGCTGGCGCGGGAGCGTCCCATGCACATCATCGAGTCGGGGCCCGCCGCGGGGGTCACCGGATGCCACCGCCTGGCCCGGAGGATGGGCCTGGAGGACGTGATGACCCTGGACATGGGGGGCACCACGGCCAAGGCCAGCCTGATCGAGGGAGGGGAGATATCCCGCTCCCCCGAGTACGAGGTGGGGGGCGCGGTCAGCATCGGCCACCGGCTGGTCAAGGGCAGCGGATACCTGCTGAGGGTGCCATCGGTGGACCTGGCGGAGGTGGGCGCGGGGGGCGGCAGCGTGGCCTGGGTCGACCCGGGCGGCGCCCTCAAGGTCGGACCCCACAGCACGGGCGCGAACCCGGGACCGGCCTGCTACGGGCTGGGAGGCCGGGACCCGACGATAACCGACGCCAACGTACACCTGGGGCTGACCAACCCGGAGCACCTGGCCGGGGGCACGCTGCCCATCCACGCCGACCTGGCCGACCGGGCCATCCGGGAGCGGGTTGGAGACTACCTGGGCCTGGACACCACCACCGTGGCGTGGGGCATCCGGGAGGTGGCCAACTCCAGCCTCATCAGGGCCCTCCGGGCGGTCTCCACGGAGAGGGGCCGGGACCCCCGCCAGTTCTCCCTGTTCGCCTTCGGCGGAATGGGCCCCGTCCACGCGGTGGACCTGGCGTCGGAGCTGGGCATACGAAGGGTGGTGGTGCCTCCCCTCCCGGGCCTGTTCAGCGCCGTGGGCCTGCTCTTCGCGGGAGTGGAGCACCACCTGGTCCGCACCCACTACTCCCGGATGTCCGACCTGGACCTGGACCGCCTGAACGGGGCGCTGGAAGGGCTGTTCGAGGAGGCCGAGTCCACCCTGGAGCGGGAGGGGTACGACGACGCCCACAGGGCCCTGGAGCTGTCCTGCGACGTGCGGTACGTCGGCCAGGACTACGCGCTGGCAGTCCCCCTCCCCGCCAGCCAATCTCCAGCCTCCAAGGGCTGGGCCGAAGGCGGGGCGTCAGTACCCCGGTTCTCTCCGCTGGACGCCGGCCTGGTAGCCACTCTGGTGGAGGACTTCCACGCGGAGCATGCCCGGACCTACGGCTACCGCTCGGACCACGAGGAGGTGCAGGTTGTGGGGGTCAGGTGCACGGCAAGGGGCCTGTCCGACCAACCCAGGGTCCCGGCGACGATACGGGTGGAACCGGGCCTTGCAGGGGCGCCGGCAAGCAGCCGGATGGCCTACTTCGGCCGACGCACCGGCTGGGTATCGGTCCCCGTCGTGGGCAGGGACCGGCTATCCGGCACGCCCGACCAGGGCCCCATGGTAATCGAGGAGGACAGCTCCCTCACCGTGGTCAACCCGGGATGGCAGGCCTCGCTGGACGAGTGGTCCAACATCGTGCTGGAGCCCGTCTAGCCGGACCAGGCCCGGGGGGCGATGCCCTCCACGTCGGTGACCACGTCGACGACGGCCGGCTTGCCCGAGGCGAAGGCCTGCTCGATGGCGCTTTGGATGTCCCCGGGCCGCTCGACCCGTATGCCGAAAGCGCCCATGGACTGGGCGACCTTCCCGAAGTCCACGTCCGACAGCATCCACAGCTCGTCGGAGCCCGGCGTTTGCGCACCGTAGATCCGCTCGTTGCCGGCCTTCTCCTGGTTCAGCGACCGGTTGTTGTTGACCACCGTCACGGTGTTGATCCCGTACCTCAAAGCCGTCTCCAGCTCCGTCAGGTGGTACCAGAACCCGCCGTCTCCGGTGAAGCAGACCACGGGGCGCTCCGGGGCGGCGCACTTGGCCCCCATCGCCGCGGGAAACCCCCAACCGAGGGACCCGGCGCAGCGGATGTAGCTCTGGCCCGGGTGCTTGAAGTCCAGCATGGTCCCCGTCCAGATACCCGAGTGGCCGGTGTCCGAGACCAGGACCGCGTCCGGGGGCAGGAAGTCGGAGAGCTCCCTGCACAGCCTCTCGGGGCGGGTCGGCGCCTCGTCCGAGCCGGCCAGCGGGGCCACCTCGTCCCTCCACTCGCGGCAGAGCTGGGCGGTCCGTTCCAGCCACTCGTCCCTGGGCCCCAGGGGCTCCAGCGCCTCCATCAGCTTTCGCAGGGAGGCCCTGGCGTCGCCCTGAAGCGCCACCTGGGCCGGGTAGCTCCTGCCCAGCTCCGACGGGTCTATGTCTATCTGGACCACCGGGGTGCCCATGGGCGGGATGGTCCAGGTGTTGGTCACCTGGCTGCCGGTATGGCTGCCGATGAAGAGGACCAGGTCGGCTTCAGCCACCACCCGGTTGGCACACCACCTGGAGTAGCTGCCGCACACGCCGACGGCCAGGGGATGGCTGGGCAGTATGGTCTCCTTGGCGTTCAGCGAGGTAGCCACCGGTATGGACATCATCTCCGCCAGCTCGACGACCTCACGCTGGGCGCCCGAGGCCACCACGCCGCCCCCGGCCACGATGACCGGCCTTTTGGCCTGGGACAGCACCTGGGCGGCCTCCCGCACCCGCTCCATCTCCGGCTCCGGGCGGAAGGGCGGGACGGAGGTGAAGGGCGAGTCGACGATGACCTGGAGGTCCGACTCCTCGTCCACCATGGGAGAGCCGGCCTGCCCCTCCAGGTCCAGGTGCACCGGCCCCGGAGCGCCCGAGGTGGCCTCCCGGAAGGCCTGCCGCACCAGGTGGGGTAGCTGGTCCACGCTGTTGACCAGCGCGCTGTACTTGGTGACGGCGTTGAACGGGTCCGTGTGGTCGACCTCCTGGTAGGCGTGACGGTACTGGCTGGACTGGGCGGCCCGGCCGGTGACCGCCACCACCGGCGACCCGGCAAGGTAGGGGTCCTGCAGTCCGGCCGCGAGGTTGGCCGCGCCGACGGACTGGGCGAGGCATACGCCAGCCCTCCTGGCCGTGCGGGCGTAGCCGTCGGCCATGTAGGCAGCGGCCTTCTCGCCGTGGGTCATGATGCGCCGTATGCCCAGACGCTCCATCTCCATCATGGCCGAGGGTATTATCACCGGCATGAAGAAGACATGGGTGACTCCGTACCCCTGGAACGTTTCGGCGATGAACCGGGCTCCCGTCATCTTCGCCATGGTCCAACCTCCGGGTTATTCGTAGAGTCGGGCCGGACTACTCGAAGGCGCCGGCGATGGCCGCGTCCGCCAGCTCGTCGTCGGACATGCCCAGGATATCCCGCAGCACGTAGTCCTGGTGCTCGCCGAACTCCGGGGCGGCGCGGCGGGCGCCCCCCGGGGTGCGGGAGAGCTTGTAAGGGGCGGACTCGATGACCCGCGGCTCCCCACGGGCGTCGGGCACGCTCCTGAAGAAGCCCCTCTCCCTGAGATGGGGGTCCGAGGCCAGGTCCGGCCCAGACTGCACCACTCCCGCCGGGACTCCCACCGCCTGCAGCCGCTCCATCACCTCCTCGGGGGAGAGGCCCATGGTCCAGCTCTCCACCAGCCGGTCCAGGTCGTCAGCGTGCCGTTCCCGTCCTTCCATGGTAGCAAACCGGTCCTCCCAGGCCCAGGGCGGGTCCCCGGCCGCCTCCCGGAAGGCCGCCCACTGGCCGTCGGTGAACACGGTGATGGCCGCCCAGCGGTCGTCGCCCCCGCAGCGGTAGGCCCCGTGGGGAGCCGCCCCTCCGTGGGGAAGGCGGTTCCCCGACCGGGCCACACGCCCCTCCCGGCCGTTGGCGCTGAGCTCCAGGTACACGGGACCCATTATCGCGGAGAGGGCCTCGAACTGGGAGAGGTCGATCCACTGCCCCTCTCCCGTGCGGGCCCGATGGACCAGGGCCAAGAGCACGGCCTGGGCCCCCGCCATTCCGGCAGTGGCGTCGCTGTAGGCGCTGGCGGGCCCGCTGGGGTCCGTATCGGGAAAGCCGGTCAGGCAGGTGAGCCCGCACCACGCCTGCAGGGTCTGGCCGTAGCTGACGTACTCTTTCCACGGGCCCGTGCGGCCCAGGCCCGACATGCTGAGCATGATGATGTCGGGCCTGACCAGGCGCAGGCTCTCGTAGTCCATGCCCCAGCCCGTCATCACCCGTCCGCTGAAGTTCTCGGCCACCACGTCCGAGGCGGCGACCAGGCGCTTTGCTATGTCCACGCCCTGGGAGGTCTTCATGTTCAGGGATATGGACAGCTTGCCGGCGTTCCAGTTGTGGCGGGAGCCGACGCCCCGGCGGGTGGCGGAGGCGGGGCCGCCGACCACCGCCAGGGCCATGTTCGATTCTATCTTGATGACCTCGGCGCCCTGGTCGGAGAGGACGCGCGTGGCCGAGGGGCCGGCGTGTATCCAGGTGAAGTCCACGACACGGACGCCCCTGAGGGCGTGCCCGGAGGCCTGCTGCCGCGGGTCGACGGCCATGGGCGTCACACCACCCCCGCCCGGGACAGCTCCTCGACCTCCCGGGGGCTCAGGCCCAGCTCGTCCTGGTACACCTGGGCGTTGTGCCGGCCGGGGCCGGGGGCGTCGGTCCCCAGGGCCCAGGGAGAGCGGGGGAGGAGGTAGGGAGCGCCGGGGTGGGTGAGGGCCTGTTTGTTCAAAAAGGGCAACTCGGGGTGCTCCACGTCGGTCAGGAAGCCCCGGGCCCGGAGCTGGGGGTTGTCCAGCAGCTCCTCGGGCGTGGCGGCGGGCCCCCAGGGGTGGTGGGCGGCCTGGCCCCGTTGGGTGATCTCGGCCCGTGTGTGGGTCATGGTCCAGCGTTCGATGAGCTCCTCGATGTGGGCGGACTGGTCGCCGCGGAGGACGAAGAGGCTGTCGTACTTCTCGTCCAGCAGGTCCCCCACCATGCCGTCCTCGGCCATCCATGCCCGCAGATCGTCCCAGGCCTTCTGGGTGTTGGTGGTGATACTGGCGTAGCCGTCCTTGCACCGCCAGGTGGCCACGAACTGGCCGCCGTGGCGGAAGCCGCAGCGGACGGCCGTCTCGCCGCCGTACAGGTAGGACATGTTGACGTGCTCGGTGGTGGCGGCGACCGACTCCTGGATGGACACGTCTACGTGCTGCCCCTCGCCCGTGTTGGTACGGTGGTAGATGGCCGTGAGGGCGGCGATGAAGGCCCGGTTGGAGGCGGCATGGTAGGCCTGGGAGCCCCACAGCCGGGTAGGCGGGGTGTGGGGCCACCCGGTGACGTACATGTAGCCACCCATGGCGAACGCCACGAGGTCGGAGGAGGCGTAGCTCCTGTAGGGGCCCGTCTGGCCAAAGGGCGTGATGGACACGTAGACCAGGCCGGGATTGGGGCCACTGAGGGAGTCGTAGCCCAGGTCCAGCGCGTCCAGGAACCCGGGGCTGTAGGTCTCCAGGAGGACGTCGGCGTCCCTAGCGAGGCGCCGGAGGAGGGCGGCCCCCCGGGGCGTGGAGACGTCCAGGGTGACGCTGCGCTTGCCGGCGTTGAAGTGGAGCCAGGCGAGGCTGAGGCCGGGGGCGCCCCGCCCCGTTTTTGAATAGGGCCGGGGGAGCAAGGGGGGCTGGGTGCGCATGGGGTCGCCGCCCGGGGGTTCGACCTTTATGACGTCGGCGCCCATGCCGGCCATGAGCTTGCCGCAGTAGACGCCTGGGGGCCCGGCCAGGTCCAGCACGCGGTATCCTTGCAGGGGTTGGGGGAGGGGTTGGCGCGTCTTGCCCATTGTTTCCACCAAATCGGCCCTTTTCTCAGGGATTACATAGTTCTCCTCATGCACGGCCCTCGTCATCGTCCTCCGGTGGCATCTCGTCCAGCAGGTCCAGCTTGCGGGCAGCCAGGACCCACAGCCTGCGTGTGTAGGCGTTGTCCCGCCGCATCTCGGCCAGTATCTCCGCATGGCTGTCTAGTATCTCCGAATGACGCTTGAGGACAGCCACCATGTCGGACATGAGTCTTTGCTGGCCTTCCAAGAGGATTTGCTGACCTTCCAAGAGGTCAACGATCTTGTCGACCCGGTCCTCGATGTTGTTCAGGCGCTCCTCTGTGGCCATACCTGCCTCCCCCCTTTTCAATAAGCGGGCAAGAAACGGGGCCCCTCTTCCAACAAACCGGGCACCAAACGGGGCCCTGCTTTCCCCATTGCCCACACGCCCGGGGCACCAGGTTCGAGAAGGCACCGACGTCGGGGCGGTCGTTGTGGCCCCGGTTTTGCCCCCTTTTTTGAATAAACCGGGGTCCGGTTACGTCTCGTACCTCCAGAGGGGTCCATGGGGCGCTTCGCCCGAGAGGCGGAACTGGGGGACTGTCAGGCCGTTGTCAAGGTCCACGAAGGTCACCTGGACCCGCTTGCCGATGGCGACGTTCTCCTCCCTCTCGGGGTTGAGGTCGGCGTCCAGGAGGTTGGCGGTGAAGCGGAGGCCGTCGTCGGGGGTTGGTTGTCCCCGCTGCTCGTCCAGCTCCACCAGAACGATGGGGAAGGGGGTCCAGTCGCGGAAGCCGGCGAGCACGCTGTGGACGACGATCTGGTAGCTGTAGATGGTGCCGGCGCCGCTGACGGTGTACCACTCCCACCGGGGGGAGGCGCACCAGGGGCAGCCGGGGCCGGGCTCGGCCCGGAGAAGGGCGCAGTCGCCGCACTTCCTGACGACGAGGCGGTGCTCGGCGGCAGCCTGGAAGTAGCCCGAGTACTCGCTGTCGTTCTCGGGCAGGTCGATGGCGAGGCCCCTGTACTCGTAGACGGGCACGGCCCCTCCTCCAATAAGACTCATCTCCTGAGGACCCGTTTATCTTCTGAGGATCATGGCGCTGCCGACGGAAGGGCCGCCCCATCCCATGTCCATGGTGATCTCGGCGTCCCGCACCTGGCGGCAGCCGCCCTCGGAGTAGTCGTAGGTGTGGTTGCCGTCGGCCCAGCCGTCGCAGTAGTCGTCGACGGTGCCACGGAGCTGGCGGACGTTTTCGATGACCATGTTCATACCGTGGGTGTAGCCCTCGCAGAGCTGGCCGCCGCTGGGGTTGTTGGGGCGCCGTATTGAGGAAGGGGCGCCGAGCTGGATGGCGCCGCTGGAGACGTAGTCCTTCCCCTCGCCGGGCTTGCAGAAGCCGTAGTTCTCGAGCTGGAGGAGGACGGTGTAGGTGAAGGCGTCGTAACAGCCGGTGATGTCCACGTCCTCGGGCCCGACGCCGGCCATCTGGAACACCCTGGGGCCGATGTGGTATCCGGCGACGCGCGTGATGGGGCCCTGCTGGTAGTGGAAGTCGCCGCCCGGCTTGGTGCCCCGGCCCTGGACGCCCATTATGTAAACCGGGGGCTGCTTGAGGTCCCGGGCGCGCTCGGTGGATGTGACGATGATGCAGGTGGCGTTGTCGGTCTCCAGGCAGCAGTCGAGCATGTGGGCCACGGGCCTGACGATCCAGCGGGAGTCGAGGACGTCCTGGACGGTGACCCGCCTCTTGATGTAGGCCTTGGGGTTGTTGCTGGCGTGGTTGCTCTGGGCGGCCTTGATGTGGGCGAGGTGCTCGTTCTTGACGCCGTACTCCATCATGTGGCGGGTGAAGGTGAAGGCGAAGGCCTGAACGGGCATGAAGAGGCCGTAGGGCTTGGTCAACACGTCGGGGCCGCTGACGGGGGTGGCGGCGCCGGCGTCCTTGCTGCTCATGCGGAACTGGGAGTAGCCGTTCATGGAGCGGTAGATGGCGACGGTGTGGCACATGCCGGTCTCGATGGCTCCCCGAGCGAGGCCGACGAGGGTCTCGGTGCTGGTGCCGCCGCCGGAGCAGTCCATGAAGAAGTTGGGGCGGATGCCCAGGTCGTGCATGACGGTGCTGGATGTGGTGGAGTCGCCCAGGTGGTAGCTGAGGAAGCCGTCGACTCCGTCGGGGCCGAGGCCGGCATCGTCCATGGCGTTGCGGATGGCCTCGGCCGCCATGGCACGGGTGCTGCGGCCGGAGCCGTGGGTGTAGCCGGTCTCTCCGACGCCGGCGATGCAGTACCTGTCCCTGAGGGCGTCGGTGGGCATGGTCCGGTCACTCCCGCTCCAGGGATATGCCGGGAAAGGGCGCCCGGGCCTCGTAGGCATGGGCGACCCTGAGGACGGTCTCCTCGTCGAAGGCGCGCCCGGCTATCTGGAAGCCGATGGGCAGGCCCTCGGGGGAGAGGCCGCAGGGGACGGAGACGGCGGGGTGCCCGGTGAGGTTGAAGGGTGCAGTGAAGCGGGCTATGGTGCCGATAACGTCGGTGACCCTGTTCCAGAGGCGGCCGCTGTCCTCGGGCTTCCAGGCGACGACGGGGGAGGTGGGGGTGAGGAGGACGTCGACGCGGCGGAGGACTTCGTTCATCTCGGCGGTGATGATGGTGCGGGCCTGGTCGGCCTTCATGTGCACGGTGGCGGGCAGGAAGTGTCCGGGGCCGACCATGTTGAGGACGGGCTCGGCGTACTCTTCGGCCTGGGCGGCCAGGAGGGGTGCGTGGATGGCGGCGGCCTCGGGGGCGAAGACGCCCCACCAGGAGGCCTGGATGTAGTCGGCGTGGGGGAGGGCGACCTCCTCGACGGCCATGCCGGCGGCCTCCAGGGTGCGAATGGCGGCGTCCACCGCCTCCCGGATGCCGGGGCCCAGGTCCTTGAAGAAGTAGTCGCGGGGGACACCGGCCCTGAGGCCCGCGACGTCGCCGGTGAGGGCCTTGCGGTAGTCTGGGACGGGCAGGTCGACGGTGCTGGTGTCCAGTGGGTCGTGGCCGGCGATGGCCTGCAGGACGATGGCGGCGTCTTCCACGGTGCGGGTCATGGGCCCGGCGTGGTCCAGAGACCAGGAGAGGGGGAAGACCCCGCGGCGGCTGACGCGGCCGTAGGTCTGCTTGAGGCCAACGATGCCACAGAGGGAGGCGGGGCTGCGGATGGAGCCGCCGGTGTCGGTGCCGATGGCGGCGTGGCAGAGGTGGGCGGCGATTGCGGCGGCGGAGCCGGAGCTGGAGCCGCCCGTGTCCCTCTCCAGGTCCCAGGGGTTGCGGGTGACACCGAAGAGGGGGTTGGGGGGAGCGCAAGCAAACTCGTAGAGGCCCAGCTTACCCACCATGACGGCGCCGGAGTCGTTGAGCTTTTGGACGATGGTGGCGTCCTGGTCGGGCACCTGGTCACGGAAGACCCTGGAGCCGCAGGTGGTTCGTATGCCGCTGGTGGCGACGATGTCCTTGTGGGCGACGGGCACGCCGTGGAGGGGCCCCAGGTAGCCGCCCGCGGCGATGGCCCTCTCGGCCTCGCCGGCCTGCCGGCGGGCCTCTTCGCGGCAGACGGTGATGTAGGCGTTGAGGACCTCTCCCTCGCCGTCGATGCGGTCCAGGGTGGCCTCCAGCAGCTCTACGGGAGACGCCTCCCTGTTCCGGATCACCTCGGACACCTGGCCGAGGGACATTCTGCAGAGGTCGTTGCGGGTGTTGCCCTGTTTATTCAATAGCTGGCCCCCCGTTATTGGACAAAAAGGGCGTTCCTGAAGACCCTGGCGGGCTCTACGTCCGTAAGGTCCAGCTCGTCCAGCCGGGAGGTCTCCTCCAGGACGCCGTCGAGCTGCACCTTGAACTTCTCCAGCCACTCGCGGGGGAACTCCCGCCCCAGCAGCTCACGGGCCATGCGGTCGAGGGTGTCCAGGTCGATGTCAACCGGTTGCGCCATGGTCACACCAATCGTTTCGGCTCTTGGCCGGTCCGTCGGCCGGACCAGGGACCGTATCGTCGGGGATATGTGAGGGCGATTCGCGAATCTCCCCTTACGTGGTGGATGTTACGCGAGGGCGTATGCGTTGTCAATCGGCGGGCGGCCACAGGTCGCAAACCCTTCGGGTAACCCCAGGTGTGGGCCGAATTGTGAAGGTCGACTGGATGGGCTCGTGCCTAAAGCCCCGGGCCCTGGATACCCGCTTTCGCGGGTATGACGGGCATACAAGAGGCTCGACCAGCACGTCGCCGATTGACCAAGTTTCCGAGGGTCGGTACCATTGGCGGTGAGACGATGGCGCCACGTCGGTCTCCAATAGCGGGGAGCCCATGAAGCTGATATCCGGAGCAACGCTGATAGACGGCCGCGGCGGGCCTCCCCTGGAGGACTCTGCGGTGCTGGTAGACGACGGCGGGCGGATCGCGGCGGTGGGACCCCGGGCCGCCGTGGCCGCGCCGGGGGACGCCCAGGTGTTCGACGCATCGGGGATGACGCTGTTGCCGGGACTCATCGACTGCCACGACCACCTGAGCTCGTTCACCTATGACATCATGAGCCGCTGGGGCATGACGGAGCCCCGGAGCCTGCGCCACCTGCGCATCGCCAGGGTCATGGAGGAGACGCTGCTGACGGGGTACACGACGGTGCGCGACTGCGGCTGGCTGGACGCGGGGTTCAGGCTGGCCGTGGAGGAGGGGCTGATCGCCGGGCCGAGGCTGCTGGTGGCCACCAGCCCCATCTCCTCCACAGTGGGGAACGCCGAGCGGAGCAGTGGGTCAGGCCACAGGCCCCCCACACCCCTGGACCCCCTCCTGCCCCGGGGGATCGCCGACGGGCCCGACGCCATCCGCGCCAAGGTGAGGGAGCTGGTGCGGGTCGGCGCCGACCTGATCAAGGTGTTCCAGACGGGCTGGGGGCGGCCGGAGCACGGCTCCATGGACATCGACTACACCAGGGAGGAGCTGGACGCCCTGGTGCGGGAGGCCCACGTCCATGGCAGGAGGGTCGCCAGCCATGCCGTTGGCGGGGCCGGGTTGAGGATGTCGGTGGAGGCGGGGGTGGACACCATCGAGCACGGGTCGTACCTGAACAGGGACCCGGAGCTGCTGAAGATGATGGCGGACGGGAACACCTTCTTCGTGCCGACCCTCACGGTGTTCAAGTTCCACGCCGAGCATGGGACGCCCCACGGGCGGATGGAGGCCCGGGACTTCCGTCAAGACCACTTCGAGAGCGTGCAGCAAGCCCTGGCCGCGGGAGTCAAGGTCGTGGCGGGCACCGACGCCGGGGGCTGGGTACACGGCAACAACGCCCAGGAGCTGGAGTGCCTCGTCGAGGCGGGCATGAGCCCCATGCAGGCCATAGTCGCGGCCACCAGCTGGGCGGCCGAATGCTGCGGGCTGGAGAAGGAGGTGGGCAGCATCGAGCGGGGCAAGGCCGCAGACCTGGTGGTGGTGGACGGCGACCCCCTGGGCGACATCACCCTGCTGCAGGACAAGGGCAGGATCAAGCTGGTGATGAAGGAGGGGAGGGTGTACCGCAGCTCTTTGGGCGGCGACGCGCCGGCCGGGGTCCGATGAGGAAGTCGTCCGAGCCCAGGTACGACGTCCACGTAGAGCAGGGCGTCACCGTCCCCATGAGGGACGGGGTCCTGCTGTCCGCCGACCTGTATCTCCCTGTAGAGCCCGGGCCGGTCGAGTCCGGGCGCGTCGCCCCCGGCCCCTTCCCCGCGGTGCTGGAGCGGACGCCCTACGACAAGCGGGGGACCGGCGGGGCGGGCAGACCTCGCCCGGAGACGGGCCGCTACTTCGCCAGCCGGGGCTACGCGGCGGTGTTCCAGGACGTGCGGGGCCGCTTCGATTCCCAGGGCTCCTTCGTCAAGTACCTGGACGACCCCGCCGACGGGTACGACACCGTGGAGTGGATCGCCCGCCAGGTTTGGTCCAACGGCAGGGTGGGCACCTTCGGGCTGTCCTACGGCGCCCACACCCAGGCGTCCCTGGCGGCGGCCAACCCGCCCCACCTGTCGTGCATGTTCCTGGACTCGGGCGGGTTCACCAACGCCTACGACAACTCGTGCCGCAACAGCGGCGCCTTCGAGCTGCGCCAGGTGTGCTGGGCCTTCACCCAGGCCAAGGTCGGCAGGGACGCGGCGGCAGACCCCACGGTCCGCGCCGCCCTGGAGGCCGAGGACCTGCGGGGCTGGTTCCAGCGGATGCCCTGGAGGCGGGGTCAGTCCCCCCTCCGATGGGCGCCCGAGTACGAGGAGTACGTCTTCGACATGTGGACCCGGTCCGACTTCGACGACTACTGGAAGCAGATGGGGGTCTGCAACGAGCTGTACTTCGAAGGCTACGCGGACGTGCCCCAGCTCCACATGGGAAGTTGGTACGACCCCTACACCCGCACCACCACGCGCAACTACACCGGCCTGTCGCCCATAAAGCGGGGCCCTGTGAGGCTGCTGATGGGCCCGTGGACCCACGGCGCCTCCCACCTCACCTACTCGGGGACGTGGATTTCGGCCCCGACGCCACGGTCGGGCAGGGCCTGGGCACCGACTACGACGAGCTGCGGCTGCGTTGGTTTGACCGGTGGCTCAAGGACCTGGACAACGGCGTCGACGAGGAGCCGCCCGTCCGGGTGTTCGTCATGGGAGGCGGGGACGGGCGCAAGGGCGGGGAGGGACGCCTGAGGCACGGCGGGTCCTGGAGAGGCGAGTCCGAGTGGCCCCTGGCCCGCACCAGGTACACGAACTTCTACCTTCGGGCCGACGGCTCGCTGACCACCGACCCGCCCACGGCGACGGCATCGGGGACCACGTACCAGTTCGACCCGACGAACCCCGTCCCAACCGTCGGGGGCAACGTCTCGTCCGGCGCCGACGTCATGGAGGGCGGCAGCTTCCACCAGGAGGAGGGCCCCCGGTTCCTCGGCTCCAGGGAGCCCTACGTTCCCCTGGGCTCGCGCCCCGACGTGCTCGTCTTCCAGACCCCGCCCCTGGAGGAGGACGTCGAGGTCACGGGGCCGGTATCCGTGGCGCTCTGGGTGTCCTCGTCGGCCCCGGACACGGACTTCACCGCCAAGCTGGTCGACTGCCACCCGCCCAACGAGGACTATCCCAGGGGTTTCGACATGAACGTCAGCGACGGGATAATCCGCGCCCGCTACCGGGAGTCCTTCGAGTCACCCGAGCCGATGACGCAGGGCGAGGTGTATCGGGTCACCATCGAGCTCTACCCCACCGGCAACCTGTTCTGCCGGGGACACCGCATAAGGCTGGACATCTCCAGCAGCAACTTCCCCCGCCTGGACGTCAACCCCAACACCGGCGAGGCCCCGGGGCTAAGCCGCCGCACCGCCGTGGCCGAGAACACCGTGTACCACGACGAAAGCCGGCCGTCCCACGTCGTGCTGCCGGTGGTGCCCACGAACCACCGCGCGAACGCTGTGCCGTGAGTTTTGGCGTGAGTCTCAGATTGAGGTGGCGGCCCCCCAACGGCACAGACTCCGCGCCGGGCGCCGGAGGGTGTGGTTAAAGTAGGGTTTGACGCCGCGTGCCCCGGCGCCGACATATGAAACGGTGCGGGCCGGTGGGCTAGAGGCCACTCCCTTTAGGGGCAAAGAAGTGTTCAACGAGCATGAGCGGATCGTTCTTACCTCCGAGGTCTTGGGAGACGGAGGTGAGTATCTGAAACCCGGCGACGTGGGCGTCGTCGTGCACGTGCACCCGGGCGGGATGCCTACGTGGTGGAGTTCCTGACTCTGGACGGCGCCACCGCCGTTATCGCCACGGTCCTACCATCTCAAGCGCGGCCGGTGACCAAAAGGGACATCACCCACGCCCGACACATGTAATCGCCGCGGGCGCTAAACTACCCCAGCATACCTTAGCTGGACCAGGTCTTCCCGGGAGTAGCCCATCTCGTCGCAGTACACCTCGGCGTTGTGCTGGCCCAGGAGGGGGGCCGGTCGCCATCGGGGCAGGGACCCGGCCATGTCGAAGGCGGGGCCCGGATAGGTCAGCGCTCCGGCCTCGCGGTGCTCCACCTCCCGGAAGTATCCCCTGGCCACCATCTGCGGGTCCTCCATCATCTCCCCCGGATCGAGGATGGGGGAGCAGAGGACCCCAGCCTCCTGGCAGGTCTCGAACACCTCTTTCCTGGTGCGCTCCAGCATCCATCCCAGGAAGACCGGCTCGAACTCGTCCAGGTTGTCCATGCGCGCGCGGAGGGTGGCGAACCTGGGGTCCTTCCCAAGCTCGGGCATGCCCATGGCGCCGCACAGGCGGTCGAAGAACCGGTCGTACCCGACGCCGAACACCACGTACCCGTCCAGGCAGGGGTAGGCGCCCTGGGGGTAGCCGCCCGGCCATGTGCCGCGCTCCGCCTTGAGGCCCGAGTACTCGTAGAACAGGGGGCGGTTGTCCACGTTCCCCGCCAACGCCTCCATGGCCGACACGTCCACGTGCTCTCCGCGTCCGGAGGCCTGGGCCGCCAGCAGGGCCGCCATGGCCGGGACCGCCGCCGTGGCCCCGGCCTGGAACCAGGATATGTCCGGCGCGTACCTGAGGGGCTCCTCGTCGGGCAGACCGTGAGTGTACATCCGGCCGCTCATGGCGAACACGCCCATCTCAGTGGCCAGGTGGTCCCGGTAGGGGCCCGTCTGGCCGAAGGGAGTGATGGAGACCATCACCAACCTGGGGTTCACCCGGCGCAGGTCTTCGTAGGCGAGGCCGATGGAGGGAGGAAGGACGGCGGGAAGTTCTCCACCAGCAGGTCGGCGGTGCGGGCGAGCTCCTCGAGGACCGCGCCGCCGGCCGGGACCTCCAGGTCAAGGGTCACGCCCCGCTTGTTCATGTTCAGGTGGAGGTACAGGCCGCTCTTCTCGGGGTGGGGGACGTCCCCCGGGAAGGGGCCAATCCGGCGGGCTGGGTCTCCCTCGGGCGGCCGTTCGACCTTGACCACGTCGGCCCCGTAGTCGGCCAGCAGGCGGGCGCAGTAGGGGGCGGAGATGCCCCGCCCCAGGTCCAGCACCCTTACGCCTTCCAGGACCGTGGCCGCCATACGGCTCCCTCCGGGTCGATGCCCGCGGCTATCCGTCTACCAGTCCCAGGTCTTGCCCAGCTCCCTTGTCTTCACGAGCTGGCCGGTGAAGGTCCGGTTGTCCTTCAGGGCCAGGGCCACCGCGCTGGGAGCCGCCTCCTCGGGGGTGAGGCGTATGTGCCAGTCGTGCTGGGTCCAGGGGATGACCGACGAGCCCTCGCTCTTCAGCGGCCCCGGGTCCAGGATGTTGACCGAGATGTGGTGCTCCCTGAGCTCCTCCGCAAGGCAGTAGCTAAGCATGTGCAGCGCGGCCTTGCTGGTGCAGTAGACCGTGCCCCCGGGCCGGTGGTTGACCGCGGCGCCGGAGCCGACGTTGATAATCCTACCCTCGCCCTGTTCCATCATGACGGGCAGCACGGCCCGGGAGGTGAGGTAGGGGCCGCGCACGTTGACGGCCATCGACAGCTCCCACCGCCGGGGATCGATGTCCAGGAAGGGCTCGCTGGGGATCATGATGCCCGCGTTGTTGACCAGGATGTCGATGCGCCCGTAGCGCCCCGTCACCTCCTGGACCATGGCCTCCACCTGGGCCTCGTCGGAGACGTCGCAGGCCACGGCCAGCGCCTCGCCGCCCGCGTCCCGGATCCTCTGGGACTCCTCCTGTGCCGTGCCTGCCAACCCCGTCGGGGAGGCGGCCCTGGCGCACAGGGCGACCCGGGCGCCCTCGGCCGCGTAGGCCCTGGCGATCTCCCTGCCCAGCCCGCGGCTGGCGCCCGTGACTACTGCTACGCGACCCTTCAACCTGCTCATGGTTGCCCTCACTCCCGCTCTGCCGGGGACCCGCCCTCCGGCGAGCTTGAGAGTATCACGGCCCCTACACACGGTCAAACCGGCCGGCTGCCGCGGCGTCCCTCAGGCTCTCCCGCCGGACGCGGATCAGTAGGTGTCGAACATCTCTTGCAGGCGGCCCTGGTCGCGGGTCACGGTGAGGCCCAGCATCAGCAGTATCCTGGCCTTCTGGGGGGTGAGGTTGTCGCCGACCACCACCCCCTCGCTCCGCTTCCCCGCCGTCAGCATGACCCTGCCGTTGCCCACCCTGCTGCTGAGCACCACCGCGACCCCCCGATTGACGGCCTCGGCCACCGAGCTCCGCATGGAGGGAGGCATGGCGCCGCCACCCATGGTGGCCATCACCAGCCCGTCGACGCCCCGCTCGACCAGGGCGTCCACCATCACCCCGTCGGCCCCGCCGTAGACGTAGACGATGTCCACCCGCGGCAGCCGGTCGACGGAGGACACGTCGAACTCGCTCTGGAGGGTGTGTCGCCGGGTGGGGGCCCGGTAGAACACCACCTGCCCGTCGGAGTCCGCGTAGCCCAGGAAGCCCAGCTCCCTGGGATGGAAGGCCTCAAGACGGTAGGTGTTGCTCTTGGTAACGTCCCGCGCGGCCTGTATCTCGCTGTTCAACACCGTGAGGGTCCCCTTGCCCCGGGAGTCGGGGCTGGCGGCGACTCGGATGGCGTCGAGGAGGTTGGTGTCCCCGTCGGTACTGATTCCCGAGGAGGGGCGGAGGGCCGCAGTCAGCACCACCGGCCTGTCGGACTTGACGGTCAGGTTCAAGAAATAGGCCGTCTCCTCGACCAGGGCCGAGCCGTGGGTCATGGCGATGCCCGAGAGCTCCGGGTCCTCGTCGAAGAGCTGGTTGCAGCGGCGGGCGATGACGGGCCACTCCTCGGAGCCTATGGCCAGCCGCACGAAGTCCTCCTGGTAGAGCTGCTCGGCCTCCACCCGGGCCACGGTGTTGGCCTCGGGTATCCGGTCCAAGAGCTCTTGGATGGATACCTGGCGGCCTCGCTCGCTGTAGGCCACCAGCTCCAGCCGGTCCTCGGTCGTGTAGGATATGGTGCCGCCCGTGCCCACCACGCGCACCCTGGGAAGCGCTGTCATCTCAACTATCCTCGCCGTGGATGAGTATGGTCGCCAGCCTCGACGCTGACGATGGTAACGGCCCTTTTGGGCCTCTGTCAACGAGATGTACAAACACCACTCCGCCGTTGACACGGCGCGAGGTGAGGGTTAGGTTTATCAGGAGCCACCCAAGGCCCCCAAGGGTGAAAGGAAGCCCCATGTCCATTCAACGCATCAACCCCAGCTCCCTCAGCAGGTCCCGCGGACTGAGCCAGGTGGTCCGCGTGGAAGATACCGTGTACATCTCGGGCCAGACGGCCCTGGAGAACGGGATAGTCGTATGCGTCGGCGACATCGATGGACAGCTCGATCACGTCTACGGCTCCATCAACAGGGCCCTGGAGGAGGTGGGTGGAGGGTTGGAGAACCTGGTGAAGATCACGGCCTACACCACCCGGCCCGAGTACTACCGCGGCGTGGTCGACGCCCGGGCCCGGTTCCTCGGACCCAAACCCGCCGCCAGCAGCACCGTGATCATACCGGCCCTAGAGCACCCCGACCTCCTGGTGAAGGTAGAGGCCATCGCCGTAGTTGGAGAATCTGGGCGCCTGAAGGAGTCCATCAACCCGCCGGAAATGACCACGCCGGAGCACCACGCCATGCTCGTAAGGGTAGGAGACGTGGTGTACGTCTGCGGGCTGTGCGCCTGGGACCCCGAGGGCAACATCGTCGACATCGGAGACCCGTCCGCCCAAGCGGACCAGCTCTACAGGAACTTGGACATCTGCCTGAGCTCCGTCGGCGCCACTCGGCAGGACGTGGTGAAGACGACCACATTCTACACCCATCCTCTCTACTACAACCCGCTGCGCGCGGCCCGCGAGGCCTACTATGGTCCCGTTCTGCCCAACAGCGCCTCCGTCGTGGTCTCCTACCTGGCCAACCCCAACGCCGTTGTGGAGATCGAGGCAATCGCGGTAATAGGCGGAGCCAAACGGCGACTCAACCCCGAGGAGATGCCCGAACCCTGGGGGTTCACCCACGTGGTGCAGGCGGGAAACACGGCGTACATCGGCGGCGTCATAGGGATGGACCGCGCCGGCACAATCACCGCGAAGGGCGGCGTGGAGAGGCAGGTAGGCGTGCTCTACGCCAACCTCGAGGCGGGGTTGAGATCCCTCGGCGGGACCGGTTCCAGCGTGGTGAAGACCACCACCTACTGTACACGGCCCGAGTACCTCTCCGTCGTTGCACAGGCCCGTCGAGACTTCTACGGCGACACTCCTCCCACGTCCTCCACCGTCGTGGCCCAAGGTCTCGTGACCCCCGAAATGCTGGTCGAGATAGAGGCGATAGCCCACATCGAACGGGCGGACGGCTGACATAGACGGTTGAGCTAACCCCAGAGTTGTTTTGCGGCTATAATGGGGCCAATGGTCCAGCTACCAGAGGGGGAGGTCCAGGAAAGATGATAGGCCGCGACCTCAAGGGTTACGGAAAAGACTACCCGGTAATCTCCTGGCCGGGCGACGCCCTGCTGGCCGTGTCCCTGGCGGTGGCGTTCGAGGAGGGGGCCGAGCGGTCCCCCCTCTACGGCGACGATGGCCCTGAAATCAGCCCCCAACCGGTGAGGCCCCAGGGGTCGGGACGGGCCTGGACCATCGAGTCCACCTTCGAGTACGGTTCACGCCGGGGTATCTGGCGCCTGATGGACATCTTCGACAAGCACGACGTCAAGGCCACCTTCTTCTGCTCCGGCGCCGCCCTGGAGGCCAACCCCCAGGCCGCCCGCAGCATCACCCAACGGGGGCACGAAGCCGCCGGCCACGGCTACCGGTGGCTCCCCTCCTACGAGCTCAGCCGCGACCAGGAGAAGGCGGACATGGAGAGGGCGGTCAAGGCGATACAGGAGACCTCGGGCCAGCGGCCCGCAGGCTGGCACAGCCGGGCGCCCAGCGTCCACACCCGGGAGCTGCTGGTGGAGAACGGGGGATTCCTCTACGACTCGGACTCCTACAGCGACGACCTGCCCTACTTCGCCCAGGTGGAGGACCGGAGATTCCTCACCATTCCCCACAGCCACGACACCAACGACGAGAAGTTCCTGCCGGCGCCCCTGGTCCCGGGGTTCACCAGGCCGGACCAGTTCTTCACGACCCTGAAGGGGACTTTCGACCGCCTGTACGACGAGGGGTCCAGCAACCCGAAGATGATGACCGTCGGGCTGCACCTGCGCCTCTCGGGAAGGCCGCCAAGGGCCGCCCAGGTGGACCGGTTCATCCGCTACGCCAAGGGGTTCCCGCGAGTCTGGTTCCCCCGCCGGGTGGACATAGCCCGCTGGTGGACGGAGCACTACAACGACCTCTAGGAGCACGCGAGGCCATCCATGATTCCAACGACTCCAGGAGAGCGGACATGCTGACATCGGTACGAGACTTCGTGGGCTACGGGGAGGACTTTCCCAGGATCAAGTGGCCCGGAGGCGCCCGCGTGGCCATCTCCCTGGTCATAAACTTCGAGGAGGGCTCGGAGATGTCCCCGTGGGTGGGGGACCCGATAGCGGAGCCGACGGGGGAGGCGTTCCAGGACCCCGCCGGGCAGCGCAGGCTGGTCAGCGAGTCCCAGTACGACTACGGCGCCCGGGTGGGGTACTGGCGCCTGCTGGACGTCCTGGACAAGTACGACGTAAAGGCCACCGCCTTCGCCTGCGGGATGGCCCTGGAGCTGAACCCCGAGTCGGCCAGGGAGCTCACCGCCCGGGGTCACGAGCCCGCCAGCCACGGGTACCGTTGGGCGCCGGCCTCCATGGATACCGTCGAGGAGGAGCGGGAGTACATACGCAAGACGGTGCAGGCGGGGCTGAACACCACCGGGGAGCGGCCGCTGGGCTGGCTGAGCACCACCAGCAGCGGACACACCCGGGAGCTGCTGGTGGAGGAGGGCGGCTTCGTCTACGACTGCGACTCCTTCGCCGACGACCTCCCATACTTCGTCAACGTCCACGGGAAGAAGTGGCTGGTCCTGCCCTACGATCTGACGACCAACGACATGCTCTTCTCCCATAACCCCGGCTACGCGCAGCCCGAGGACTTCTTCTTCCAGCTCAAGGAGGCCTTCGACTGCCTCTACGAGGAGGGGGCGACCCACCCCAAGATGATGTCCGTGGGCCTTCACCTGCGCTTCGCCGGCAGACCGGCCCGGGCCCAGGCGCTGGACGACTTCATCCGGTACGCGAGGAGCTTCCCGGGCGCGTGGTTTGCCCGGCGGATCGACATCGCCCGCTGGTGGCTACAGGAGTATGGTGACATGCCGGCCCTGCCCAGGGAGCAGCCCGGCGCTCCATAGAAGTAGGCCCACCCACCAGCACACCAACCGATATACGAGGAGGTCCCATGGCCAACGACTCGACGTCCGACCTGACCATCAGCTCCGAGGATGTGGTCCGCGCCGCCTGGGAGGAGGCGCCGGACCGGCTGGCCGACCTGGCCGGGTCCCTCACCGACGCCCACAACGCCTGGCACGAGCACAGCATCAACCTGGTGGCGTCCCACAACGTTATGAGCCCCCGGGCCAAGGCCATCCTGTGCTCGGACCTGGTGGAGAACATCTCCTCGGGGGCCATCGGCTCCCGGCCCCACACCGGCACGGTGCTGCTGGACCGCGTCGAGACCATGCTGGTGGAGACGGCCAAGAAGCTGTGGGGCGTGCCCTACGTGGAGTACCGGGCGCCGTCGGGCAACCTGGCCAACGCGCTGTTCATGCTGGGCACCATGGACCGGGGAGACCGGGTGATCGGCCTTCCCGAGAGGTACGGGGGCCACTACAGCTACTCGGACAGCTTCGCCACCGAGCGGAGCCTGGAGTGGACGGACATCCCCTGCTACGGGGAGGACATCCCCGAGATAAACCTGGAGCTCCTGGCCGACGAGGTGGACCGGGTCAGGCCCAAATGGCTGATGGTGGGCAGCGCCACGTCCATGTTCCCGTACCCGCTGCGAGAGATGTCGGAGATCGCCCGGGGCGTCGGGGCGCGAATCTTCTTCGACGGGGCCCACTTCCTGGGCCTCTCCGCCGGAGGGCAGTTCCAGGACCCCCTGGCGGAGGGGGCGACGGTGATGACCGGCTCGACCCAGAAGACCCTCCCGGGGCCGGTCGGCGGCATGGTCCTGATGCGGGACGAGGACGTGGCCGAGCGGGTGATCGAGAAGACCAACGCCTTCATCTCCAACTACAACAACAACCGCTGCGCCGCGCTGGTGGTCACCCTGGCCGAGATGATGGCTTTCGGGCAGGAGTACGCGGCGAAGGTGGTGAGCAACGCCCAGGCGCTGGCCCGGGCCCTGGACGCCGAGGGGTTCCGGGTGCAGGGCAAGGACAGGGGATTCACCACATCCCACGTCGTCGTGGTCGACCTGCGGTCCGTCATGGACAGCACCACGGCCATCCGGGACCTGGAGACGGCGCGCATCTCCTGCTCCAAGGCCGGCTGGCCGGCCACCTACCCCGACAAGCCCGGCCTGCGCCTGGGCGCCAGCGCCTGCACGAGGCGGGGCATGGGCGACGACGACATGAAGCAGGTGGCGCGGCTCCTACGGCGCGTCCTCCTCCTGGACCGGGAGGACCCCGCCCTGGTCCGCCGGGACGTGCAGGAGATGGCCGCCGCGTTCACGGGCGTGCATTTCTGCTTCTAGGAAACGGCCACGGGCTTTTGCGATGTTGGCGGCTTTCGTGCTAACATTGACCAAACCCGCCACGTCCCGGTCCACGACGCCGGCAGGGTGGACCCTTTCGGCGGTCCGGACAGTCTCGACAGGAGTAGGTCCATGACCTCGAACCAACGCTCCCTGGTGGTGATACAGCTCTCGGGCGGCAACGACTACATGAACACCGTGGTGCCCTACGGCAACGGGCTCTACTACGACTGGCGCCCGTACGTCAGGATCGAGCAGGAAGACGTGCTCCCGCTGGACGACTACCTGGGCATCAATCCCGACGTGCCCGTCATCAAGGACCTGTGGGACGAGGGCAACGTGGCCGTCGTCAACGGCATCGGCTACGCGAACCCCAGCCGCTCCCACTTCCGCGCCATGGACATCTGGCACACGGCTGAGCCCGACAGGGTCGGCGACGCGGGATGGCTGGGCCGGGCCGTCCGAGACATGGACCCCACCGCCGAGAACGTGCTCACCGGCGTGAACTTCGGCAGGGGACTGCCCAGGGCCATGGCCTGCAAGGGCGTGCCCGTGGCGTCGGTGGGGAACCTCGAGACCTACGGCCTCTTCCCCGACAAGGTCGAAGAGTGGAACCGGCGCTACGCCCTGGAGTGCTTCGCCAAGATGTACGGCGCCCGGGGAGGGGACGCCGTCCGGGAGGTCCTGGGGCAGACGGGCTCCGACGCGCTGAAGGGCGCCGACATCCTGCGGACCGCGCCGGGCAAGTACTCCTCCAGCGTCGAGTATGGCTCCAGCGACATAGCCCAGAACCTGAAGGCCATCGCCCAGGTCATGTTCGCCGACCTGGGCACCAGGGTCTACTACACGCAGCTTGGCAACTTCGATTCCCACGCCGGGCAGCTCCCCGTCCAGTCCAAGCTCCTGAAGGAGCTCTCCCCAGCCCTGCGGGACTTCACCGACGACATCAAGGAGCACGGCCGTGAGAACGACGTGGTGATTCTCATGTTCTCCGAGTTCGGCCGGCGCGTGCGAGACAACGGATCGGGCACGGACCACGGCTGGGCCGGCGGCGCCTTCGTCGTAGGAGAGCCCGTGGCCGGCGGCCTGTACGGCGAGTACCCCTCCCTGGACGAGGGAGAGTTGGTGGAAGGCGACCTCCGGTTCAACAACGACTTCAGGTCCACCTACTCCACCATCCTGGAGCGGTGGCTGGGGCTGGAGGCGGCGCCCATCGTCAACGGCAGCTTCGAGCAACTGGACTTCCTCCCCCGCTGACCCGGCGGGACTCCCGCGCTCCCGGTATGCCCCAGTCCCAAAGGAGGCAAGATGGCTGACTCCGATATCGCCCTGATGGCCCACCTGATGCGGAGAGCCGGGTTCGGCGCCTCCCGGGACGAGCTGGAGAGGCTGGCGGCAAAGGGCTACGAGACGGTCGTGGAGGAGCTGTTCGCCCCCGGCGAATCCCGGCACATGCCCGACGACGTGATCCAGCGCTACCACGCCGACGTCCACGACCATCGCTTCATCGGGGCCTCCACCGCCTACTGGCTGTACCGGATGATAACCACGACCCGGCCCATGGAGGAGAAGATAGCCCTGTTCTGGCACGGCATCTTTGCCACCGGCTACGCAAAGACCAACTCGTCCAAGAACCAGGTGGCCCAGATAGACATGTTCCGCAGGTGCGGCGCCGGCAGGTTCGACACCCTGCTGGTGGAGCTGTCCAAGGACCCCACCATGATCATCTGGCTGGACAACAACGAGAACCACAAGGGGGCCATCAACGAGAACTACGGACGGGAACTGCTGGAGCTGTTCTCGATGGGCATCGGCAACTACACCGAGCAGGACATCAAGGAGTGCGCCCGGGCCTTCACGGGCTGGACCCTGGGCAACGCGGAGTACATGGCCGCCCGGGCCGCCAAGGACTCCATCCACCCCTACAGCCGCATCGGGTGGCACTTCGCCTACCGGGACTACGACCACGACGACGGCGAGAAGACCTTCCTGGGCGAGACGGGCCGCTTCAACGGCGAGGACATCATTGAGATCATCTGCCGCCAGGAGTCCACGGCCCGGTTCGTCGCCAGGCACCTGTACGACTTCTTCGTGGCCGACGAGGCTCCGGTCCCCCAGTGGTCTTACACGCCCCCGGTGGACCCCGAGGCGATACAGACGCTGGTGGACGCCTACTTCGACAGCGACCACAACATAGGCGCGATGCTCAGGGCCATGTTCCTCTCGGACTTCTTCAAGGAGGCCCGCTTCAAGCACGTCAAGTGCCCCGCGGAGATGGTCGTCGGCACCCTGCGCATGAGCGGGAGCGTCACACGGCCCACCTGGGACATCATCGAGCCCGTCAACCTGATGGGGTACATGGGCCAGACGCTGCTGAACCCGCCGTCGGTGGAGGGCTGGCATGAGGGCGCCGAGTGGATCAACAGCGGGTCCCTGGTGGACCGGGTGAACTTCGCGTCCAGGGAGATGAGCGACCCCGGACACCCAGGAGTCAGGGCCATCATAGACCGGCTGGCGGCCCAGGACGGCGACGCGTTCACGCCGGAGGGTCTGGTCGACCGCTGCCTGGACCTGATGGGCCCCATGACCGTGTCAGAGGACACGCGCGAGTCCCTGGTGGAATACGCCGCCCGGCTTGGCGACACCGACCTGAAGGGCCACCAGCCCGGGGACGAGGCCGAGCGGCGCGTCGGAGAGCTTCTCGGCCTGATCGCGGCCACCCCCGAGTACCAGCTAGCGTAACCCAAGACGGCAGGCCATGACAGCTACCAACAGACCGTCACTGGAGTACATAAGGACCTTCGGGGGCATCAGCGGCCAGCCCTTCGGCCGCGGCTTCGCCGACCCCGTGGACCTGGAGTTCACCAGGGACGGCCGCATACTGGTGCTCAACCGCGGCCCCATGGTCCTGGGCCTCACCCGGGTGGGCGTGTACGACTGGGACGAGGAGTTCCTGTACGAGTTCAGCTCCCACGGGGATGCCGAGGGCCAGCTCACCCTGCCCACCGGCATCGCCCTGGACAGCCGGGAACGGGTGTACATAGCCGACGAATACAACCACCTGGTGTCGGTCTTCGACCTGTCGGGGAGGTTCCTGAGCAGGTGGGGAGAGCACGGCTCCGGCGAGGGCCAGATGGACGGCCCGGCCGGCCTGGCCTTCGACGCCGAGGACAATCTCTACGTGGTGGACCAGCACAACCACCGGGTGCACAGGTTCACCTCGGAAGGACGGCACCTGGCCTCCTTCGGGGAGCACGGCAGCGGCGAGGGACAGCTCGACATGCCGTGGGGCGTAACGTTGGACCCGGACGGCAACGTCTGGGTCGCCGACTGGAGGAACGACAGGGTCCAGAAGTTCGGCCCCGAGGCCGACTTCCTGGCAAGCTACGGCGAGCCAGGCGACGGGGAGGGGCAGCTCAACCGCCCCTCCAGCGTGGCCGTGGACTCGGAGGGGTACGTCTACGTTGCCGACAGGGGCAACGAGCGAGTGCAGATGCTGGGGCCCGACGGCGGCCACCTGGCCACCCTGAGGGGTCAGGCGACCCTGTCCAAGTGGTCGAGGGAGTTCCTGGAGGCCAACCCCGACGAGGCGGGGCCCCGGTCGACATCCAACCTGACCCCCGACCTGCCGCCCCAGTTCGACACCCCGTCCCTGGTCTCGTGGCAGACCGAGGAGCTCTTCTGGGGGCCCACCTCGGTCAACCTGGACCACGAGGGCCGCCTGTTCGTCACCGAGGTCTCCCGCCACAGGCTGCAGATCTACCGCCGGGTCTGATCCCCTCCCTTCGCCGCGCCCCCGGGGCTCTCGACGGCACCCGGCGCGCCCGGCGCGCCCGGCGCGCCCTGCCCGCCGGCTCCCCTGCCTCCACTGGACCCCTCCGGGCGTCCGTACGTTGGCTCGCCCAGGAACAGGTAGAGAGCGGAGCCGAAGAGGCACACCAGGGCGACCACGACGAATGAGATATCGTAAGACACGTACGCCGCGAACAGGGGCATGGCCAAGAGCAGGGCGTTCATGGGCACCATGGAGAGCCCGGTGATGCTGGCGAACGCCCTGCGGCCGAAGTAGGCCCCGCGGATGGAAGAGGTCGTGGCCGTCCGGCCCCCAAAGCCGGCCCCCATCAGCACCGCGAAGAGGAAGACCATGGGAAGGGTGTGAGCGGCCAGCAGGACGAACACGGCCACGGTCTGCAGGGCCGAGAACGCGAATATCTCGAAGCGTATCGGGAACCGGTCCGCCAGATACCCGCCGATGAGGACGAATATCGCGCTGACCCCCGTATAGGTGGAGACCACCAACCCGATGGTCTGCAGGGAGAACTCCCGGTCGTCCAGCAAGAGGCCTAGGTGGACCGTGAGAGTGACCAGCACGCAGGCCGAGCAGCCGTGGCCGATGGCCATGAACCAGAACAGCCTGGTCTTCAACGCCTCCTGCCACGTGTAGCCGACCTCGTCGGGGGCCGGTCCACCGGAGGGACCGGCGGCGGGCGTCCGCTGCACCGCGGGGGCCGGGTCGCCGTCGGGGTGGAGCCCGTAGTCCTCGGGCTTGTTCCTGACCATCCTGGAGCAGGGGACGGCCAGGCACAGGATGAGCACTCCTATGCCCAGGGCCGTGGCCCGCCAGCCGAACCGTTCGGCCTCCAGGGCGTCGATGCTGCCTATCGACCATGCCATGGCCAGGGGGACGACCACTCCGCCTACGGCGAAGCCTTCCATGACCACCGCCATCGCCGTGGACCTGCGGCGGGCAAACCACTGGTTGACAACCGACATCATCGGCATCCAGGTGCCGGCGGCCGCGCCCAGGGTCATCATCACGAAGACGGCATACAGGTGCCACAGCTCCTGGATCATGCTGAAGAGCACGAAGCCCGCGCCCAGGATCAGCATCCCGCACAGCACCATGCGCCGGGGGCCGACGTTGTCCACCAACCAGCCCTCCAGGGGACCGAACAGCCCTCCCTCGATCCTGCCCAGGGCGAAGGCCCAGACGAGCTGGTCCTTGGTCCACATCATCCGGGCCCGCAGGACGGGGTTCCATACGGTCATCCCCGAGAACAGGGGCACGGGGCCCACGGCCATGATCAGGGCCCCCAGGACGGCCAGCCACCAGCCGTAGTAGAGGCCCCTGACACGTCCCAGGGCCCCGGGCAGATTGCCTGCAGTTGTCACGAGCGGTCACCCCTTGGCCGCGAGAGACGGCGGGTCGCGACCATGATACAGCGACGGGGGGAGAGATACCAAGGGCGCGGGGAGCGCGAATCCCGGGACACCGGGCGCGTTCACGCCGGAACCGGGGGGCTAGGCCAGGACGTTGTACCGGTAGCGGGAGCCGAGCAGGTCGCCCTCCGCGAACCGGGACAGCCTGAGGGGGGTGATATCGATGGTCGTGGCCGCACCCTCCAGGACCAGCTCGGCCATGGCCGCACCCACCATGGGGGACAGCTTGAAGCCGTGGCCGCTGAACCCCACGGCGCAGTACAGGCCGTCTATCCCCTCCACCCGGTCCAGGATGGGGTGCCAGTCGGGGGTGATGGTGAAGAGCCCCGACCACCCACCCTGGAAGAACCCGCCGGAGATGGCGGGCACGCGCCGCTCCAGCTTTCCGAACACGTCCTCCACCATGGACATGTCCACTCCCTGGTTGTACGTGTCCAGGTCGGCGTCCTCCTCACCCACGCCCACCAGCGTGATGTCCGGGGCGTCGGGCCTGGAGGAGAACTCCTGGACCAAGTCGCCGAAGGCCGGATGGGTGTCCAGCACACCCTGGGGCCTGCGTATTATTATCATCTGATGACGGACGGTGCTCAGGGGCACCTCCACCCCCATGCCCGACAGGAGGCCCCGGGACCACGGCCCCGCGGCAACCACCGCCATGGGGGTCTCGATGCGCCCCCCGGCCGTCCGGACGGCGACCACCCTGCCGTGGGACACCTCGACGCCAGTCACGGCGGTGGCCGTCAGCACCGAGCACCCCATCTCCCGGGCCCTGGTGGAGTAGGTGGTGGTGATGGAGTAGGGGTCGGCGTATCCCGACTCGGGCTCGTAGGCCAGCCCCGCCGCGTCGGACACGTCGAGCATGGGCGCGATGTCGGCCACGTCGTCGGAGGTCACCACCGACGTGTTGACCCCCTGCTCCACCTGCATGGCCACGTTGGCTTCCATGGCGGCCCGGTCCTCGGCGCCGGCGATAACCAGGTAGCCGGTGCGCACGTAGCCCGCGGGGCCTCCGACCACCTCCTCGAAGTCCCTGTACACCTTCATGCTCTCCCAGGCCATGCGGGCCGTGACGGGGTTGGAGTAGTGCATGCGGCATATCGCCTGGGACTTGCCCGTGGAGCCCGACCCAAGGCTGTCCCGCTCCAGCAGGACCGAGTTGGTCAGGCCGCGGACGGCCATGTTGTACAGGATGCTGCACCCCATGATGCCGCCGCCGATTATGACGGCCTCGGCCGTATCCTTCATCTTCTCCGCTCTCCGCCGTTCACCGGTCCGGCCCATCGGGCACGGCAGCCCCGGGGGCCCGAATCCGGCGCTATATGGGGACTGCCTCTTCCGCCCGGATGTCGCTGATGAGCATGTGCATAGGGTAGTGGGTGATCATCAGGTCGGGTTTGCTCTCCTGGGCAACGGTCTGGGGGGTCACGCCGCAGGCCCAGAATATGGGCACCTCGCCCGGCAGCACCGTCACCGGGCCCTTTCCCCAGTCGGGGTTGGACAGGTCCTGGATGCCAATGGCCGCCGGATCCCCCACGTGGATAGGCGCGCCGTGGTGGTTGGGAAACCGTGACGTGACCATCACCGCCCGGGACACCAGGTCCGACCGGACGGAGCGCATGCTAACCACCATGGGCCCGCGAAGGCGGCCGGCGGGCACCGTGGGGATGTTGGTGACGTAGACCCCGATGCCGGGGTCACCGTCCCCGTGGCCCAGGCGCACGTGGATGCCGGCCTTCTCCAGGGGGTCCAGGAAGGTGCCGCTGCACCCGAACAGGAATGTGACCAGGTCGTCCCGCCAGTACTCGGCCACGTCCGTCGGCTCGTCCACCGGCTCGCCCCGGACGAACACCCGGTACCTGGGCAGATCGGTGCGGATGTCCGCGCCGTCGGCCAGCCGCTTGACGATGGGGTCGCCCTCGTCCAGCACCTCCAGCAGCGGGCAGGGCTTGGGGTTTCGCTGGCAGAATAGGAGGAAGTCGTAGGCCAGGTCCCTGGGCACGATGACCAGGTTGGCGTTGGTGTAGCCCCTGCAGATGGCCCGGGTGTCCTGGGTCCACTCGCCCCGTCGAAACAGCTCCCGGGCCTGGGCGGGGATGTCTGGCATCTCTTCTCGCGTCAACAAGGTGTAGGTCGCCTCCCTATCACGGTATCCGCTAGGTGGTATGGCCGCTTACATCCGCGGCGTTTGCGGTGTCCTGGATGTACTCAAGGGTGTCTCGTATATCCGAGAGGATGGCCTCGCCTTCGCAGTCCCCGTCGTAGAAGCAGCCACCATGGAGGTACGTCTGTTGTCTTGAGTACAACTCCCGCAACCGACGAATGGACGGGTCGCCTATGGCCATATTTCCCAGGGCTCTTCTGGTCTGCCCCGAGGTCCGCGGTTCCTTCCCAGTGCGAGCTAGGATGAGAGCATCAGTGGCTCGTTTTGTGGCGCACCACGCCTTCTCCGCGGCGTCTCGTATGTCCCCCGCCTCCAGGCATTCGATGGCTGCTTCGTACATGCGACGTGCATCCTCGAAGAGCACTTCAATCCGTCCGGTGGTCACCACAATGGCGTCTCCCTACCTGATATCGCCCTGCCTTGGAGCGCCTTCACCCGTAGGCGTAGCCGGCTATCCTCCGTGGCGACAAAGCACCACGGCTGTGGCGGCCGCTATGCCGTGATAGCCTCCCAAGGGCCCCACAGCTGGTCACACCGCGCTAATTTTGTGCCTAGATTATCTCACAACCCGACCGATCCAAGCTACCCGACATGCCACGAACCCAGCCCTTGCCCAGTTCACAGGCCACCATCCATAGGAGTCCAGGCCCGGCGCAATCCGTCACCTCACTCCTTCGCCGCCGGTTGACTACTCGCGGCCGACCGGATAGGCTCTTGGTACTGAAAGGGGGCTGAGACCATGGTTGAGAAGAGGCTTGGAGTGGCCATCGCCGGACCCGACGCGGGCACGATCCTGGCGCGCATCGGCAAGGCCGAGAGCCTGGGAGTGTCCGCGGTCTGGCTGACCACGGGCGGGGTCGGGCTGGACGGGCTGACCATCCTGGGGGCGGCGGCCGCGCAGACCGAGAGCATTCTGCTGGGCACGTCCATCATCCCCACGTACCCCAGGCACCCGTTGGCGGTTGCCCAGCAGGTCCAGGTGATCGCGCAGCTCGCCCCCGGCCGCTTCCGCCTGGGTGTCGGACCCAGCCACCTCCCGACCATCGAGGGAATGTTCGGCATGGACTTCGGCGCTCCTCTGACCAACCTGAAGGAGTACCTGCGTGTGATCAAGCCCCTCCTGCAGGAGGGGTCGGTGGAGTTCGAGGGACAGCAGTACAGGGCACGGGCCACACTGCCGTCGCCGGTGGATGTGCCCGTGATGGCGTCGGCCCTCAGGTCCGCCTCCTTCGAGCTGTGCGGGGCCGAGGCCGACGGCGCCATTAGCTGGGTGTGCCCGCCCCAGTACCTCAGAGACGTGGCCCTGCCGGCCATCGCCGCCGGGGCCAGGAGGGCCGATCGCCCGGCCCCTCCCCTGGTCGCCCACGTCCCCGTCTGCGTGCACGAGGACCCCGGCGAGGTGCGCGAGGCGGTGCGGGCCCAGGCAGCCATGTATCCCAGGCTGCGCCTCTACCAACGGATGTTCTCCGCCGCCGGCTATCCCGAAGCCTCGGACGGCGGCTGGAGCGACGCGATGATCGAGGGAGTGGTGGCGTCGGGCGACGAGTCCTCAGTGGAAAGCAGGGTCCGCGGGCTCTTCGAGATGGGCGCCACCGAGGTCCTGGCGTCCCTCATCCTGGCCGGGCAGGACCAGGAGGCTTCCCTGGACCGCGCCCTGGGACTCCTGGGCAGTATCCGGCCGGGAGAGTAGGGCGGACCGGGGTCAACGTCGCTTTAGGGAAAGCCCGGCACCCCTGGTGCATGCGGGGCCGGCAGGGTCCTCACCACCTGTGGGACTCTTCGGAGTACACGTGATCGGGCATCCGGTAGGTGATGCCCTCCTCGTCGAACATGGAGACGTCCAGCAGGGCGGTGAGCTTGTTGTTGTTCCGGACGCGACTCTTGAACAGCCTGTTCATGAAGTTGTCGTAGCGGTTCTGCATGCGAAACCACCAGAGGACCCCCAGGGTGGGATACTTGGGGTACCTGAGCTGGTCGGCCATGTCAGGGCCGATGAGGGCCCGTGAGACCCGAAACACGTAGCCGGCAAGCTTCCGCCGCGCCACCGGGTCGTCGATCCCGGCTATGAGAGGCGCGGAGTTGATCAGCGCGTGGGCAAGGGAGACCGACTCGAGGGATGGAGGAGGCTCGCAGACGTTGCCGGTCTCGAATACCCTGAGGGCGCTGGCCTCGTCCTGGAACAGGATCGTGTCGGGGATGCCCATCAGGTGGCCTGAATAGCGCCATACCTGCATGAAGCTGGCCCGCTCCTCGTCGTCGAACTGCGCCCCCAGGGTCTCCAGGTGTTTCAGCAGCCTGGCCGAAAACGCGGTGATGGCGTAGCCGACGTGGGCAGAGCTGAGGGGAGTGCCCCATGCCTCGTGGTCCCAGTCGTCGGAGGAGTTCAGGAGACGCCGGACCATCGCGTGGACCAGCCGAATGCGCACGGACAGCTTCCATCCGTCGCCATACCTCTCCAGGCCGCCGGGGATGAATATCTCCACCATGTGACGGTTGTTCTGCCTCAGCCGCCGGACGCCCTGGTCCCGCAGTTTCCCCGTTATGAAGAAGGACTTGGCGATGTTCGTTGAGAAGCCCTCCACCAGGGTGCCGCCTACCATCGCCCCCAAGACCAGCTTCGAGTTCCTGTAGAACAGCCGGTACCCGGGTATGAACGCCGAGTGGTCCACCCAATCGGGCTGGGCGTTGGCATCCGCGAAGAAGTCTCGCAGCGCGGCCGGCGCGTCCCGCAGATCCGTGTCCTCGGGGCCATCCATACCGGCCTGGAAAAGACGGCTCAGCTCTCCGCCCCCAAGGCCGGCAAGGGCTTCGGCCACCTCGTCGGCCACCGGGTCGCCGATACGCGTGTGGGCGAGGTAGTTGGACGCCATCTCCGGGTCGAGGGCCATGGCCCTCTCATAGCCCGGGATGTAGTCAGTGGGTATGTCGGTCGGCCCCATTGGCCGCTCCCGTGCCATCAGTCAAGTCCCCTTCGGACGGCTCCACCCGCAGGTCGGGGAGCCAGCGCAGCCACGGCGGCAGATACCAGTTCCGCGTGCCCAGCATCTCCATGCTCGCGGGCACCAGGACCGACCGCACCAGCGTCGCGTCCAGGAGCACGGCCACGGCCAGCCCGAACCCCACCTGCTGGTTGATGATGGTGTCGCCCGACGCGAACGCTCCAAAGACGGCGACCATGATGAGGGCCGCGCCGGTGATGAGGCCCGCCGTCGACCGAAGCCCGTAGGACACGGCCTCGGCATTGTTTCCCGCCTGGTCGTATCGTTCCCGGATGCGGCTCAACAGGAACACGTGATAGTCCATGGACAGCCCGAAGAGGACGGAGAACAGGAACAGGGGTATCCACGCGTCGATGACCTCGGCGTGCTGGAACCCCAACAGGTCCGTCGCGACTCCCTTCTGGAACACCAGGACCAGCAGCCCGTAAGCCGTGCCCACGGAGAGGAGGTTCATGATGACGGCCTTGATGGGGATGACTATCGACCGGAAGACCAGCATCAGTATAAGGAAACTGAACCCAAGCACGAAGGCGAAGACTATGGGAGTGTACGTCCGCACTATGGAGAAGACATCCGCAACCACCGCGGTCACGCCGCCGACCAGCACCTCCGCGTCTATGCCGTCGAAGGCGGCGGGGATATACTCGTCACGGACCGTGGACACAACGTCCACGGCGTCGCGGCTCCCGGACTCTCCCGGGATGAGGACGGTGAGGAGGGCCAGGTCCCGGGGGCCGTTGACCACCGGCTGGGGAGAGACCTGCAGGCCGGGGTGGGCCGCCAGGGAAGCCTGCAGCTTCCCCATGGCCTCCTGCACGGCGGGACTGTCGATGTCCCCATCGATGACGACGTCGGTGGGGTTGACCAAGCCGAAGGAGAACTGCTCCTCCATGACGAAGAAGGCCTCCCTGGTCTGCGAGCCCTCGGGGAAGACGTCGACCCCGTTGAGCCCCGTCTCGATCTGGAAATAGAAGACGGTGGCGGCGATCATCGGCGCGCCGACGGCGATGACGCTGATGACCGGGTAACGCATGACCACGCGGGTCGTCACTTCCCAGAACCCCTGATGGGAGCCGCCGGCGGCCTCCAACGACTGGGACCGCCTCTTTCCCAGGAAGGGGACCGGCAATAGGTTCAACCTGTGGCCGTGAATGGCAAGGTTCGCGGGCAGGAAGGTGAAGGTTGCGGCCAGGGTGACCAGAACGACCAGTATCGCCCCAACGCCCAGGGACTGGAAGAAGGAGAAGGGGACGATCAGCATACCGCACAGGGCTATCACCACGGTCACGCCGCTAAACAGCACCGTGCGTCCCGCCGTCGCGCCCGCGCGCTCGATGGCCTCGTGCTTGTCCAGGCCCCGGGCCATCTCGTCCCGGAAGCGGGATATGATGAGGATGGAGTAGTCGATCCCCACGGCCAGGCCGATCATGATGATCATCAGCGTGACGAAGAAGACCAGGTCGAAGGCCTGGCCGATCAATGCGGTTATGCCCAGGGCGACTATTATGCCCACGATGGCCAGGCCTATGGGCATGAGCACCGAGACGATGGTGCCGAAGAGGACCACGAGGATGACGAGGGCAACCGGGATGCCGATCCTCTCTCCCTTCCTCAGGTCCTTTTCCGCCAGCTCGTTCTGCTCGTGGGATATGCTGGCGTCTCCCACGATCAGCACGCGGAAGCCCTCCTCGCCGTTCGCCTCCTCGACCACCTCCACGACGTGCTCGACCTTCTCCACGGCCTCTTCGAAGGAGCCGGCCATAAGCAGGGGCATTATGGTGGTCCTGCGGTCCAGGGAGACGAGGGTCGGATCGTTGGTCTGGTAGTAGTTGGGCAGGGGTGTCACGATATCGGCTCCCAGGGAGGCGATCTCCCCGAACACCGCATCGACCCGTTGCTGGAACGCCTCATCGTCCACGGTGTGGGAGTCCGACTGGAGGATGACTATCTCGCTTACCGGTGTGGGGCCCCGGAGCCGGTCCTCCAGGAGGCGCTCCGCCCGGGACGACTCCGCACCTCCGCCAAGCTTGAGCTCGGTGGTGGTGGCCGGGTCTAGGATGTCCAGCAGCTGGGGTCCCGGGCCCAGCTCGCTGTCGACGGCCAGCCCTCCGGCAATGATTGCCATCACGGCCCAGACGGCGATGACCAGGAACGGCTTCCGGGCGGAGACACGGGCCAACCACTCGGTCACAGACCAAACCTCCGCACGCCAAGGCGGACCCCTCCGGGACGCATCATCGAGACAACCTCTCCTGACCCGGGCACGATGTCAACGATTGCCCATAGCCAAACCCCACCCATTATAGTACGTCATGAGCGGGGTTGCAGTCATCTACGCCCCGGGAGCCCCCAATTCGCGGGCGGGGAGGTTCCCAGCGCACCGGAAACGGCCTCCGGCGGCGGCGCGTCGACGGGCCGGCGGGTGGAGGTTACGGGGTGGGCGCCGGTCCCAGCACGCGGTACCCCAGGTTCTCCTCGGTGCGCTCCACGGTGGGCAGGACCTGGACGACGACGTTGGACAGCCCCACCACGTCGCCGTTATCGTCGAAGCTGTAGCCGTCGCCGATGGCGCCGCTCCAGGTGAGGCCGTACAGGCAGTCACGGAAGCCGTCGGCGTCCTGGTCGTCCCTGGTCTGCCTCAGACACTCGGCGGCGATGTAAACGCCGTCGTAGGCGGACCCCTGGAACCAGGGCAACGAGGCTACTGTGTCGTAGCGGGCCTCGAACCTGGCCAGGAACTCCCCGCCGGCGGCGCTGGCCAGCTCGGGGTTAGGGATGACTGCCTTCAGGCCGGTGGCGGCGTCGCCGGCGATGGCGAGGGCCTGGGGGGACACGGGGACTATCTCGGAGTATATGGGGCCGTCGTAGCCCAGCTCACGGGCCTGCTTGACGATGGTGCCGCCCGATGCCTCACCCTGGGCGGCCAGCAGGAGGGCGTCGGGCCCTTCATTGAGCAGCTTGGTAAGCTGGCTTCGGAAGTCGATGACGTTCGAGGAGTAGCTCTCGGCAGCCGCCACGGAGCCCCCCAACTCCTCGAACCGGTCGACGGCGGTGCGGCGGGCGCCTTCCGCGTAGTCCGTGGCCTCGGTGATGGTTGCTATACTTCGCACCCCGTCGACCCACAGGGTATTCCCGATGTCGACGCCCAGCTGCAGGTCGTTGATGGCGGTACGGAAGATGTAGTCGCCGGCGAAGGCTATATCGGGACTGGTGGCGGACGCCGAGAGGAGGACCACGCCATCCCTCTCCGCCAGGGGCGCCGCTCCCAGCATCGCGCCGCTGCAGGTGGCGCCCAGGATGATCCTGACGCCGTCCACGTCGGTGAGCTTGTTATACGCGGTTATGGCATCCTGGGCGGAGCACTTGGAGTCCTCCACGATGAGCCTCAGCTCCCGGCCGTCAATGCCGCCGGCGGCGTTGATCTCCTCCACGGCCAGCAGCTTGGCCTGGAGCAGGGGGTTGCCGTAGGACTCACCAACCCCGGTGAGAGCGTCCATCGCTCCGATCACGAACGGCTCGTCCGATCGCGCCGCCGCCTCTGGACCGTAGGTCCAAGGCTCGAAGTCCAGGATGGGCCAGTTCCCGTCCGCGTCGGCTATCTCAGAGTCCGCGGCCGGGAAGGTGATGCCGGCGATCTGGCTCTCGCCAGCGACCAGCTCGGGCCTCCCCTCGGCGTCTGCGTCGAAGGTGAGGGTGTCCGTCCCGCTCCCGCCCAGAAAGGGGAGCTCCCATCCTCCGGTGGCGGGATCGAGGACGTACAGCCCCACCTCCCCCTGAACGTGGACGGGTTCGCTGAAGATTACCTGCACGTCACCGTCTTCGTTGGTGGCAAGTCCCAGTACGGTGGGCCCTTCCAAGCTCCCTGGTCCGAATCCATCGTCGGGAAAGTCAGGCAGGGTGAAGTACTGCTCCGGGGGCTCGATCTCGTACATCTCTTCGTAGCCGCGGTACGTGATGGTCAGTACGTCCCGCACTTCGCCGTCCAGGCCCTCGACCCCAACCCTGACCTCCCTGGTCAGGAAGTCATCGGCTCCAACGACCCTGGTGAGGTCTCCACCCGGGAAGCCGAACCCCTCCATTCCGATCCCTTCATCGGGCTGATCGTACACGAGCACGTAGGCCTTGGAGCCGTCGTCCAGGTCCACGGTCTCGCCCAGGGTCGCGCCAACGTCGTTGGGCGGGAGGAGCATCCCCACCAGCGGCACAACGGAGAGGAACTCCGAGTCGGGAGGGACGCCCTTGAACCACTGGCCCGACTCGGGGTCCTGCATATAGGCGTCCGTTCCTATGGTTACTCCACTTATCTGGATCATCTCTCCTTCAGGGCCCATGGATATCATGTACTCGAACCTGTCCGGAGGAGATACCCTACCGCTCAGCTCCATGGCGGGCATCGCTTCCCCTCCGACCCCTTCTATGGGGAAGACGGCCAGCAGGTTAATCGTCGCGTCGAAGGAGAATCCCTCGACCTGTTGCGAGGCCTCTATGCTGCACGAAGCGATGGTCGCAACGTCGTCGAGCACCCCGCCGGGCAAACATTCCTCGGGGAGGGCGCTTTCCTCGTCCCTCATGGCGTCGCCGGCCTCGTCTTCCATGGCGTCGCCAGCCTCGTCTTCCATGGCGTCGCCGGCCCCGTCTTCCATAGCGTCGCCGGCCTCGTCTTCCATGGCGTCACCGGCCTCGTCTTCCATGGCGTCGCCGGCCCCGGCGGGAGTGCTTGAGGGAGTGGGAGGTTCGGGGACCGGCGTAGATGTAGCATCGGGACCGCCGCAAGCGGCAAGGGCCAGGGATGCCACCAACACTGCTATTGCCAGACAGAGTAAAGTCTTCAAATTACTCCCCTTCGTCGGATGTCGTGGGGCCGCAGGCTCCCGGAACACCAAGGGTACCATCGCGGCCCGGTGAATGAGTACGATTGCCCCGGGCGGATTTTGGCCTTTTCCTCGACCCCCGGCAGCCGGTCTTGGTCCGTGGGCACGGCCGGGAGCCCCGTCCTGGCGGCGGTCAGCCCGCCCTCGCCTGCGGCCGCGCCGCCGCCAGGGCCATCGCGTAGAGGACCCCGATGGCCGGGACCACGGAGAACATGACCGGAAGCCACCAGTCTCCATTTACCGCGCCCCGGGCGATCATCAGCGCGAAGGTCAGGTCGGCGGCCACGTTCAGCATCAGCAGCGCCGCAACCCCAAGGACCGTCGCGGCGGCCGGCCGGGGCAGGAACAGCAGGACGAGCAGCCCGGCGGCGGCAAGGGGATGGACCAGGACCATCAGCAGCCGTGACCAGACGTCTCCCCCGTCCGCGAAGGCACCCACCAGGGCCGTGAGCCCCGCAAAGGCCGCGTGAAGCAGGGCCAGGACCAGGACCGTCATCCGGACGGCGTTCATGGTGCGATGTCGGACAAACGCGATGACCAGTTACCCCCGGGACCGCTGGATCCAGAACAGGTTCAGCGCGACGATAGCCCCGGCGGCGACCCACAACGCCGTCCCCAGGCCCGGGTTGTACTGCAGCCCCAGCCCCAGCCCGACGTAGAACACCACTACCGCCAACAGGAACAGCAGCGCGTGGGCCACGTTCTTAGCCATTCCGGCCATCATCGCCTGTCCATCCTTTTGTACGTCCTCATGCACCCGGTCTTCTTCGAAGAGTCGAGGAAGCCGTCGAAGAAGGCCCCTGCCCTTTCGTTCCCGGCCAGCGCCGAGGCAGGGTCCGGCGACACGACAAGCTCCTCGATCTCGTCGTACACGGTCCAAGCCCCGTTGGCCCTGGCCGCCTCAATGGAACTGACACCGGCGGCAGCCACCAGGCCCGCCTCCACCAGACGGGCAGCCTTCTCTTTATTGATACGGGGCCACGGGCTCTTCGGATTCCGAGGCGTAAAGAGCCTCATGGCCCGCTGCTCGTCCAGCCGGTTGGGCCTGGAGTCGACCCATCCGAAGCACAGGGCCTCATCCACCGAGTCGGTGTGGGAGACGAAGGGCCTGCCGGGTCTCCACGTAGAGGAGTTGCCGGCCGTCACCGGGATGAGTCCCGATCTCGGCTGTCACCGGACCTCAGGCCCGCTCCCGGTGGGAACTGGGGCAACGGGTCATGGTCCGCACATCGTCCGTGCGAGCTCGGCCAGGTCAGGGACGACCAGGTCGGGCACGGCGTCGGTGCGGCGGGTGCCCCCTCCCCGGTCCGCCCGGTCCACCCACACCGACTTGACCCCAAGCCGGTTGGCGGGCGCGACGTCGTGGTAGAGGCTCTCGGCGACGTGCAGCCATTTCTCCTTCTCCACCCCCATTCGCTCACGGGCCAGGTTGAAGTTGCGCAGGTCGGGCTTGTAGCTTCGCGCCTGCTGGGAGGTGATCACCGCGTCGAAGTCCACGCTCATGCGTTGGGCCGTCCCAGCGAACAGGTCGTCGTCCACGTTGGAGATTATCGCCAGCTTGCAGCGGGCCTTCAGGGCGGTCAGCGCCTCTGCAACGTCGGGGAAGACGGGCCAGCCGGGCAGGGTGTCGGCCAGGCACGCGAGGTCGGGCTCGGGGAAACGGACGCCCAGCTCGGCTCCCATGCCCTCCACCACCCTGCGGAGTACGAGCCGGTACTCCAGGTACTCCCTCGAGCCCTGGACCCTGGGCTCCACCTCGGAGAATAGCCGCAATATCTCGGCCCTGGAGCTGACTACGCCATGGGGTTTCAGCACGTCGGCCACCGCCGTGGAGATGCCCGTCTCCCAGTCCACCAGGGTCCCGTAGCAGTCGAAGCTGACCCACTCGCAGTCGGTGAAATCAGGCATCATCCTCCCTTCGTCGGTACTTTGTACCACGGGCCGAGTCGGCCCGGCAAGCGGGACGAGCCACGCCCCGCATCCAGCCCCCGGCGGCTTCGGCGGTGTTGCCTCGGCTCCCGAGGGCCTGTTATTATTGTTAAGTTATCGGAAATTTGATTTCGTTCAGGAGGCGATATGCCCAAGTTCATGATACGAGGCTCATACTCCGCGGCCGGCCTGAAGGGGCTGGTGAAGGAGGGGGGCGCCGCCCGCCGCGATGCCATCAAGGCCACCGTAGAGTCGGCGGGCGGCACACTGGAGACCTTCCACTACGGATTCGGCGAGGGCGACCTGTACGCCATCGTCGACGTGCCCGACCAGGAGGCGATGACGGCCATCTCCCTCACCATCGGCGCGTCGGGCGCCCTCTCCCCCCACACCACAGCCCTCCTGACCCCTGAGCAGGTGGACGCGGCGGTGAAGAGGGAGGTCAAGTACCGGCCTCCCGGCGCGTAGCCGCCGGGCTCCCCACACCGGGCGCAGCTACCTTCTCCGAACTGGGCGGGCCGGGCGCCTGGTCCTAGCGGGCACGGGCACGTTCACGCCCTTCTGCCCCGTCTCCAGGTACTTCTTGGCCAGCCAGGAGAGCAGGACCAACACCACGAGGACCAGGGCCGTCAGGGTGTCGCCCCGACGGAACGCCTGCCATGCGTCCCCGCTCAGGCTGGGTATTATCAGCGTGCCGATGACCACGGCGACGGCCACCAGGAACAGCCTGAATGGGTGGGTGAATATGTGGCCCCGCAGCAGGGTGAGGGTGGCCGCTATGAGGAAGGACACCCCGAAGTAGAAGCCCAGGCCGAAGGCCCAATGCCACAGCACGTACACGCTGGCGGCGGTGACCGGGACCATCAGCCACGTCCGCCCCCTCTGCAGTCCCTCCGCCCACCTACTGCGGGCGTCTCTGACCTCTCGCGCAATCCACCTGGACAGGAGACGGAGGGCGGCCCGTTTCACTCCCCTGGACTGCTTCACTCCAACCCGCCCCGCGCCATCTCTTCTCGTCCGGCCTCGTGCTTCCAGGGTCCCTCGCCGCGCATGCTCTCTCTCCTCCCCCTCACATGGTAGCACCTGGGGCGCAGACCTTGGCTACGGTATCGCTGCGTCCTAGAGTCAGAATGCGCGGCCCGAGCCAGCGTCCAAGCCGGCCACGGGAGGAATCGCACCGCCACTACCACCACCCGCGCACAGTCTACAAGCGGCACTCTCCCGCCATCGAGGGTCTGGCGGATTATGACCTAGCGCGAACCCTCCACCTGCACGGTGACGATGTCCACGTCGTGGTACTTCTGGTGGCGCACCGACGACGCGTAGTGGCGCAGCAAGCGGAAGGATATCTCCCGGCCGTCGGAGATGTCCGGAGTCCCTCCCAGGTACGCCAGCCGGTCCTCCAGGTTCTCCCCGCCGGAGGCCGACACGAACTCCAGCTCCGCCCCCCCGGCGTTGCGGCGCGTGGTCACTACCAGGCGCCGGCCCCTGTCCCCGTCCAGCTCTCCGGCCGCCTCCGGGGACAGGCTCGCCAGGGTCTCCTCCCCCACCAACAGCAGCCGCTGGGACGAGGCCCGGTCCCATCCGGCCCGGGATGCGAACTCGCCCAGGAACTCCCTCAGCTTGGGCAGGGCCTCCGAGTCCAGCGCGGCCTCCATGCGCCTGCGCCGGGGGGCTGTCAACTCCAGGAACACCATCATGATGACCGCGACCAGGGCGCCCGAGGTCATCCCGTTACCCAGCAGCACGCTCAGGAAGCCGTCTCCCAGCAGATCGGGGAAGATCCACTGGTTCTGGAGCCCCGAGCCGATCCAGAAGGCGAGCCCCGCGACGGCGGCCTTCCGGTGGTCCACGCCGTCCTGAATGATTATCTTCATCCCCTGCACGAAGAGCATCCCTATCAGGACGGTGATGTAGGCGGCGGCCACAGGGGCGGGAATGGCGATGAGCAGGGCCGTGAACTTGGGCAGGAAGGCCACCACTATGAAGAGGACGCCGATGACGACCCCCACGCGTCGGGCGGCGATGCCGGTGACCTCGGCAAGGGAGATGCTGGAGGAGTAGGTGGTGTTGGGGAGGGTCCCGGCGATGCCCGAGAGCAGGTTGCCCACGCCGTCGGCGTTCAGGGCACCCTGCACCACCCGGAAGTCCGTCGCCCGGGGCCTGCGCCGGGACACCTGCTGGATCGCCACCCCGTCTCCGACCGTCTCGATGGCCCCCACCAGGGTGACCACCACGAAGGCCGGCAGCAGGGCCCAGAACTCGCTGCCCGGCGTCAGGTCGTATCCAGGCCAGGAGCCCACGGGCACGCCGGCCCACGGCGCGTCGATTATCTGCTGAACGTCGTACAGCCCGAAGGGAGCGGCGACTATGCTGCCCACGGCTATGCCGATGATGGGGGACCACAGCCGCCATGCCGGGGGCCCTCGCAGCACGAGGGCGGCCACGGTGACCAAGGTGGCCCCGGCGGCCGCCGGGGCCGCGGCGGTGGGCGTGCCCTCGGGCCCGTCCGTCAGCGTACCGAACACTATGGGCATCACGGTGGCAGCTATCAGCATGATCACGGTGCCGGAGACGACGGGGGTGAATATCCGTCGCAGCAACGAAAGCCGGGCCGCCAGGAGGAACTGGAACAGCGAGGATATGACCACCAGGCTCGCCATGGTGGACGGGCCGCCCTTGACCAGCGCCGCGACGCAGACGGCGATGAAGGCCCCCGAGGTGCCCATGATGAGCACGTGTCCCGCCCCCACCCGCCCGACCCGAACGGCCTGGAGAATGGTGGTGATGCCGCTGATAACCAGGGCCGCGAAGACGCCCCAGGACAGGTATGAGTCGGGCTGGTCAGCGATCCTGACCACAATGACCACGGTCAGGACGACCGGGGCCACGATGAGCATGGCGGCCTGGAAGCCTACGCCGAAGGCCAGCAGAGGCGCGGGATTCTCGTCCGGCTCGTAGCGGACGCTCTCGTTGTTGCGGGCCTCAGCCAAGGGACACGTCCGCTCCACGCACGGCAACCATTACGCCGCCGCACTGAGAGTTGATAAGGGGACACCGACTTTATACTAAAACCCATTGGGGTTGTCCAGAGGGCCGGGCCACCTTCATCCCCCTCTCTCCGGGGGCGAGGGGGCTCCGGGGCCGTTCCCGCTTGGATTCGGATGTGCGCGGGATTAGCGGTGATGCTATACTGACTATACGGCAGCCTCCACCAGCCAGGGCCAGTGCCGCACCACCCCTGGAAGGGCCGATCACATTGCATCGTACAGGACTTGGGAGTGATTCTTAGGGCGTGGCATATGTCGACTCGGCGGCGATCTTGCCCCGGGCCCGTGCCGGGGCCTGACCCGGTTGGGGAGGGACCATGAGCCGCCCCGACAACCTCCAACAGGAGATAGCGACCCTCCGGAACCGCCTGAGCGAGGCCAGCCTCCGCATCAACGAGACCCTCGACCTGGACACAGTGCTGCAGGACGCGCTGGACAGCGCCCGGTCGCTGACGGCCGCGCGCTATGGTGTGATCGTCCTCTTGGACGACAAGGGGCAGGTACAGGACTTCCTGGCCTCGGGGATGACCCCGGAGCAGGCCCGGGGGGTCCGGGAGATGCCCGACGGGATGAGGTTCTTCCACTACCTGAACGCCCTCCCCGGCCCCCTGAGGCTCCGGGACTTACACAGCCACACCAGGGCTTTGGGCCTCCCCGAGTTCCGCCCGCCCATGCCGGTGAGCTCCACCCTCGCCTTCCTGGCGGCGCCCATCCGGCACCGAGGCCAGCACATGGGCGGGATCTACATGGGTGAGAAGGAGGACGGGAGGGAGTTCAGCCCCGAGGACGAGGAGACGATAGTGACCGTCGCCTCCCAGGCCGCCCTGGTCATCGCCAACGCCCGCCGACACCGGAAGGAGCAGCGGGCCAGGAAGGACCTTGAGGGGCTGATCGACATCTCGCCCGTGGGAGTGGTGGTGTTCGACGCCAGGACCGGGGATGTGACCTCCATCAACCGGGAGGCCAGGCGGATAGTCAAAGAGCTGCTGGCGCCCGAGGGCCAGGCGGAGCAGCTCCTGGAGGGGCTGACCTTCCGGCGGGCCGACGGGCGCGAGGTATCCCTGACCGAGTCCCTCCTGCCCCAGGCCTTGGGCAGCGGCGAGACGGTGCGGGCGGAGGAGATCGTCCTACAGGTGCCCGACGGCGGGTCCGCCAACATCCTGGTCAACGCCACGCCCATCCACTCGGAGGAGGGCTGCGTCGAGTCGGTGATCGTCACCGTGCAGGACATGTCGCCCCTGGAGAGGCTGGAGCGGCTGAGGGCCGAGTTCCTGGGGGTGGTGAGCCACGAACTGCGGATTCCCCTCACCTCCATCAGGGGCTCGGCGGACACGCTGATGGAGACCTCGGCGGAGCTGGACCCCGCCGAGATGAACCAGTTCTTCAAGATCATACGAGAACAGGCCGACCACATGCAGCGCCTTATCGGCGACCTGCTGGACGTGGCGCGCATAGAGATGGGCACCCTGTCCATGAACCCCGACCGCATCGACCTGGGAGGCGTCGTCAACGACGCCAGAAGCCGGTTCCTTTCGGGAGGCGGCGGGGACAGGCTGAGCATCGAGGTGCCCCCGGACCTGCCCCCGGTGATGGCTGACCGGCGGCGCATCGTCCAGCTGCTGGTGAACCTGCTGCTCAACGCCGCCAGGAACTCCGAGGAGTACTCGGCCATCCGGGTGACGGCCTCCCAGGAGGACCGGTTCGTTGCCGTCTCCGTATCCGACGAGGGCAGGGGCATATCGGCGGAGCGGCTGCCGCACCTGTTCCGGAAGTTCCCCCGCTCCGAGACCGATGAGCAGGGAAGCCACACGGGCCTCGGCCTGGCCATCTGCAAGGGGATAGTGGACGCCCACGGGGGCCGCATATGGGCCGAGAGCGAGGGCCCGGGACTTGGGGCTCGGTTCGCCTTCACCCTCCCTGCAGTGGTGGACATCGCGACGCCCGAGGCGGGGAACGGGTCCGACGACGACGCGCAGGTGCCCGCGGGCACCGGGCAGCGCATCCTGGCCGTGGACGACGACCCCCAGACCCTGCGGTACGTCCGGGATACCCTGGACCGGGCGGGCTACGTCCCCATCATCACGGGCGACCCGGAGGAGGTGTACCGCCTGGTGAAGACCAACCGGCCCGACCTGGTCCTGCTGGACCTGATGCCGCCGGGGACCGACGGCATCACGCTGATGAAGGGGATCCTCGATATCTCCGACGTGCCGGTGGTATTCCTATCCGGCTACGGCCAGGACCAGATCATCGCCAGGGCCTTCGAGATGGGGGCGGCCGACTACGTGGTCAAGCCCTTCTCGCCGACGGAGCTGGTGGCGCGCGTCAAGGCGGCCCTGCGCAAGCCGCCAGGGCCGGACCGGTCGGAGCCCCTGGACCCCTACGTGCTGGGGGACTTGGCCATCGACTACGCCGAGCGCCAGGTGACGGTGGGGGAGGGGCCTGTGCACCTGACCGCCACCGAGTACCAGCTCCTCTTCGAGCTTTCGGTGAACGGTGGCCGGGTGCTGACGCACCACCAGCTCCTGCGACGGGTGTGGGGCCTGGGCAACTCGGGAGACGGCCGGCTGGTGCGCACCGTGGTGAAGCGGCTTAGGCGCAAGCTGGGGGACGACGCGAGGAGCCCCGCCTACGTCTTCACCGAGCCCCGGGTAGGCTACCGAATGCCCAAGCCACAGCCGCCCAAGGCGCCCGCCCAGTGAGGGCGTAGGGCCGCGGAGCCGGGACATGCCGCCACACGCCCTTCCCGACCGTGGCCCGGGAGACGCCCCACGGACCGACCCAGTGGTGGTGGAGGTCCTGGGCAGCGCGGTGCTCTCCGTCGCCGAGGAGATGGGCGAGGCGCTGATCCGGGCGGCCTACTCCTCCAACATCAAGGAGCGGAAGGACACCTCCGCCTGCATCTTCGACATCCAGGGACGCACGCTGGCCCAGGCGTCCCACATCCCCATGCACCTGGGCTCCTTCCTGGGGGTCGTTGAGTCGGTGCTGGAGCGGTTCCCGCGGGACACGATGGCCGACGGGGACATGTTCATCGGCAACGACCCGTACACCGCCGGGGGGACCCACCTGCCCGACCTGACGATAGTGGCCCCGGTGTTCCACGACGGCGAACTGGTAGCCTTCTTGGCCAACCTGGGGCACCACGCCGACTTCATCGACCGGGGGGAGGGCCGCCACATCTTCCAGGAGGGCCTGCGCATCCCGCCCATGAAGATCATGGAGCGGGGCGAGGTGCGAGCGGAGGTCCTGGACATCATCCTGACCAACTGCCAGGTACCCCACGACAGGCTGGGCGACCTGCGGGCCCAGTTCGCCGCCACCAGGCTCGGGGCCCGCAGGTTCGCGGAGCTGTGCGCCCGGTACGGCAGGGACCTCCTCTTCCAGGCCATCGAGGAGCTCCTCGACTATACGGAGCGGCGGACCCGGGCGGGCATCTCCCGGATCCCCGACGGCGTGTACGAGTTCGGCGACCTGTTCGACAGCGAGAAGCTGCCCGGGTCGCTGGAGATGCACGTTCGTATCCAGGTGTCGGGGGACGAGATGCACCTGGACTTCCGCAACAACCCGGCCCAGGTCCCGGCCAACCTGAACTTGCTGTGGCAGGGGCTGCTGGCGGCCGTGTACTACGCGGTGAAGAGCCTGGTGGACCCAACACTGCCGCCCAACGCCGGGATGTACCGGGCCATCCAGGTGACGGCGACCCCCGGCTCCATCGTCAACTGCGTCTCCCCCGCCGCCGTGAGCTGGCGCACCCAGGTGGCGCAACGGGTGGTGGACCTGGTCCACGGCGCCCTGGCCCAGGCGGTGCCTGGAGGCGTGACGGCGGCCCACAACGGGGCCACGACGGGGATGGAGATATACGGCACCAACCCCTCCACCGGCGGTTACTACTTCCACTACGAGAGCCTGGGAGGCGGGTTCGGCGCCCGGGCCACCAAGGACGGCCTGGACGGGGTGCAGGTGCACGTCACCAACACGACTAACCTGCCCATCGAAGCACTGGAGATGGAGTTTCCCATCCTGGCCGACCGGCTGGAGCTAGTGGCCGACTCGGGAGGCCCCGGACGCTTCCGCGGCGGCATGGGATTCGAGCGGAGCTACAGGGTGGTGAGGGGCACCGCCGCCACGTCTCCGAGCATGACGAGGCGGCTCTCCCAGCCCTGGGGCCTCTTCGGGGGGCAGGGAGGCGCCCCCGCGAGGCTGGTGGTCCGGCACGTCGACGGCACCGAGGAGGACGTGACCCTGCGGTCGGAGCCCCTGCACCTGGAGGAGGGGGACTCGGTGGCGGTGTTCACGCCCGGGGCCGGGGGCTACGGGGACCCCCGGGAGCGGGACCGGGCACAGGTGGGGCAGGACCTGAGAGAGGGGCGGATCAGCCGGAGGGCGGCCGTCGAGACCTACGGGCTGAGCGCCGACGAGGCCCGCCTGGCCCTGGGGGACGGGAAGGGGCCGGCGGCGGAGTAGGGATGGCCCTGTGTACCTGTGACGGGTGCGGCCTCTCCTCAGGGGATACCATCCTGGTGTCGGCCCGCTACCGTTTCTGCCCGGAGTGCCACCCCGTCTGCTGCGTCTGCCGCCGCTCGTCGGGATGCGACGGGGAGAGGGAGAGGGACGACTGGCGGGTGAACGGGTTCCGGATCAACAACCGACAGTTCATCTGCGGCGGTTGCCGCTGGAAGCCGGCCGACCGGGCCGAGGGCTGAGCCCGGGCCCCGGCGGGCGCCGGGGGGGGGGGGGGGCTGGGCGCGGGAGACGCGCGGGAACGTGTCACGGCCAACGCCCCCCAAAGCCGAGGGCCCCGCCTGAGCGGGGCCCTCGAACTTGGTCTCCGTTGCTCTAGAAACCCAGGGGCTCTAGAAGCCTCGGGGGCTGGTGCCCCTCTGACGGCTGAAGCAGTCGCTGCAGTACACCGGCCTGTCGCCCCGAGGGCGGAATGGGACGGTGGTATCGATGCCACACTCGGCACAGACGACGGGATACATCTCCCGGGCACCGCCGTCACCGTAGCCGCGCTGGCTTCGACGCGCTTCCCGGCATGCGGGACAGCGCTTGGGCTCGTTGGTGTAGCCCTTGGCCGCGAAGAACTCCTGCTCACCGACGGTGAACGTGAAGTTAGCCCCGCAGTCGAAACAGGTCAGCGTCTTGTCGGATAACGTCACTGGACAACCTCCTTTCCGTGTTCTTGTAGCTCAGTTGAGGTCATCCAGTGCCAAGTTGGTACGGTAACCTAACCTACGCCGGTACTTATTATACACCACGGCACCAGCGGGTCAATAGATGGACGGACGCACCGGGTCACGCAACGGTCATGCGCGCACAGCAAGGGCCTTGCACAACGCCGGGGGCGCCACCCGTCGATGCGGTCAAGTGCCGGCCCCGTGCCCTCGTGGCTTGGCATGCTCGTCGCAGGCCGCCGGGGATTCCTCGCCTACGGCTCGGAATGACATGTGGGAGGTACGGCGGGGGGGAGCAGGTCCCTGATCCAGGGCACCAGGTCGCGCATCACGGCGGCGTCGATCTCGTGGCGCATGGGGTACTCACGATAGTCGGGGGAGTACCCCTCGGCCTCCAGGAACTCCAGGGCTCTCCTCCCCTCCTCGACGGGGAGGATATCGTCGTGGGTGCCGTGGGAGATGAAGATGGCCTGGGTCCGGGGGGCCGGCAGGGCCTGCCGCAGCTCCTGGGGGTCGGGCATGACGGAGCTGAGGGCCGCCAGCCCCCGGAAGGTCTCCGGCCGGGGCAGACCGCACCTGTAGGTCATCCCCCCACCCTGGGAGAAGCCTCCGAGGAGCACCCTGCCCGGGGGCACGTTGTAGAGCTCCATCACCTCCTGGAAGAAGGCGTCCAGCATGTCCTTGGCCCTGACGGCGTCCTCGGCGGTGGCCTGGCCCCGGGGCGGCGTCCATCCGTAGCCGGTGATGCCCGGGCCTATGGAGAAGGGCAACGGCCCGTTGGGGCACGCGTACAGATATCCGGCCCGGCCGATGGCCGGGCAGAGGCCGACCAGGTCGTCCATGCTTGCACCGAAGCCGTGCAGGAGGACGACCAGGGGATAGTCAAGCCCGGGGTCGTAGCCGTCGGGCTCGATCATCAGGTAGGCCAGGGTCTTGCCCTGGCAGCGCTTCGCCTGCATCACACCGCCAGCCCGCCATCGATGCCCAGGACCTGCCCTGTGATGTAGGACGCCCCGTCGCCGCAGAGGAACACGACCGCCTCCGCCACGTCCTCGGGAGCGCCGAAACGGGACATGGGTATCCGGCCCAGGATCGCCTTGCGAACCTCCTCGGAAAGCTGCTCCACCATGGCAGTGGTGATGTAGCCCGGGGCCAGGGCGTTCACGGTTATGTTGCGGGAGGCGACCTCCCGGGCCATCGCCTTGGTGAAGCCTATGATCCCCGCCTTGGAGGCGGCATAGTTGGCCTGTCCCGGGTTCCCCGAGGTGCCGACCACCGAGGAGATGCTGACGATGCGGCCACGGCGCCGGCGCATCATGTGGGGAAGGACGCTCTTGGTGCACAGGAAAGAGCCCCGTAGGTTGACGCTGATCACCTCGTCCCACTCCCTGGGAGTCATCCGAAGCAGCAGCCTGTCCCGGGTGACGCCGGCGTTGTTGACGAGGATGTCTATGCCGTCCCAACGCTCCACGACCTGGGACACCATTGCCTCCACGGCATCGGCATCGCAGACGTCGGCCGGGATGGAGACGGCCTCGCCTCCGGCGGCCCGTATGGCGTCGGCCGCCTGGGCAGCGGCCTCGGACCCGGTACGATAGTTGAGGACCACCCGCGCCCCCGCCGCACCCAGGCGCCGGGCGATGACCCTGCCGATCCCTCCGGATGCCCCGGTCACCAGGGCCACGCGGCCTTCGAGATTCAAACGCTACCTCCGGGACCTAGTCCGGGGACGGGGCTTCGCTGAGCAGGGCCTCCAGCTCGGTGCGCATGCCGTCCACAAGGTCCAGCTCCACGCACCTCCTGGCCGTGTCGATGGCCCCGGCCACACTGTCTCCCCTGGAGGCGCCGTGGCCGATGACGACGGCGCCGTTGACGCCGAAGAGGGGGCCGCCCATCTTCTTGGGCAGGTTGTTGACCTCCCAGACCCGGGAGACGAACCCGTCCAGCTCGTTGGCGGGGAGCTTCCCCTCCAGCAGCTTACGCAGGTAGCCAGCCATGGTGGCGCCCAGCCCCTCGGTGAACTTCATCAGGACGTTGCCCACGAAGCCGTCGCAGACGATGACGTCGGCCTTGCCCGTGAAGAAGTCCATTCCCTCCACGTGGCCCACGAAGTTGAGGCCGCTGTCCTTGAACATGTCCGAGGCTTCCAGTACCTGGCGGTTGCCCTTGGCCTCCTCCGCCCCGGTGCTCAGGAGGCCCACGCGGGGGTTCTCCACGCCCAGGAATCGGTGGGCGAAGACGCAGCCCATGGCCGCGAAGCCCAGGAGCAGGGCGGGCCGGCAGTCCACGTTGCTGCCCATGTCGACCACGACGGTCCTGGGGGCCAGCCCCAGGAACGGCCCCCCCAGGCAGGGCCTGTCGAGCCCCCCCAGGGTCCCCAGGATGAGGGAGGCCCCGGCCATGGTGGCTCCGGTGGAGCCCATGGACACCAGGGCGTCGGCCTGACCCTGCTTCAGCAGGTGGGTCGCCACCGCCACCGAGGCCTCGGGCTTGTGGCGCAGGGCCCTGACCGGGTGCTCGTCCTCCTCGATCTTGCCGTTGGAGGGGATGACCTCGATGGCCAAGCCGGTGGTGTCCTCCTTTGCCAGCTCGGCCTCCACGACGTCGCGGTCTCCCACGACAAGGAGCTTTACGGGCTGGGTCCGGGCGGCCTGTACCGCCCCCTTCACCGTCTCGGCCGGCGCGAAGTCGCCGCCCATGGCATCGAGGGCGATCCGGATGAGGTCCCGGGGAGCGCCCTTCGATTGGATGGTCATATGCCCTGTCCTTCTATCTCCTTTGGAGGTCCGGGTAGAGGTCCGGGCCCAGGGGTCCCGGCTCCGGTACGGCCCGTTCCGCAGCGTCGTCTACGGGAGGGTGACGGTGGCCACACCGGTGATCAGCTCCTCTCCTCTGCCGTTCCTGAGACCCACGGCGCACTCCAGGGTACGGCGTCCGCCCGAGGCGTCCTCTTTGACCACACTCCCCCAGGACCGGACGACGTCGCCGGGATAGGCCGGGGCCTTGAGCCTCACCTTGAGCTTGCCGCTCTCGAGCCAGTCTCTGCCGAAAGCCATGCTAAGGGACTCGGAGACGAAGGCCAGGGTCAGCATGCCGTGGGCCACGATGCCCCCAAACTGGCTCGTCGAGGCGAACTCCGCGTCCAGGTGTATCGGATTGCGGTCTCCCGATGCTTCCGCGTAGCGGGCGATCTGCTCCGCGTCTATCGTCCTCTCGACCACGGGCAGCTCCCCGCCCACGCCCGGGTCAGTCACCCAAGGCCTCGGACCCGGGGACCAGGACCGTGCTCTTCCCCGTCACCACAACTCCGCCGCCGGGGCTGCTGGCGCGGAACTCCGCCGTCATCAGACTCCAGCTCCCCCGCTTTCTGGGACGGGATACGCGCCCAACGCACCGGACCCGGTCCCCCTGTCGGAGCACCCCGCGGCACTCCAGCTCCTGGGAGGCGTGGATGGTGCCCGGCGGCAAGTCGAGGGCCTGGATGAAGGCCCCCAGGGCCCGGGCAGCCACGGCCATGGGCGGCACGGCGCCGGTCTCATGATAGACGGCCGACGTGCTCCCCACCGCCGCCAGATAGACCTCCACGAAGTCCCGTCCCAGCACCCAGGTGCCCAGGTCCATCTCCCGGCCGGTCGCCGTCAATACGGTCCTCCAAGACCCAAGCCTCCCGAGGCCCAAGCGCGCCCAAGCGCGGTTGATTATAACATAGGGGTACCGGCGGGGTAACGCCGGGGCATGCGGCTAGGCGGGGGCCTCCCAGAGCCGGATGAACCGGGCCAGGTCGTCCTCGCGCTCCAGCCGGTCGACGGTCTGCCAGAGCTCCTCGGCCTGGGCGTAGGGGATGACCCGCGTCGAGGTGGAGACGTACTTGTCCCACATCTGCCGGGCCGAGGGAGGGTTCTGGGCGGAGCCGGGAGGCGAGTCGACCCGGGCGGTGTGGACCCGCCCACCGGCCTGGACCTCCACGACCGCGGGCCAGGTGGACGGATGCCGGGCGCGGTGGGCGTCGAGCTCAGGGTCCCCCTGCAGCGTCACGCGGTCCAGGACTCGTCGCACGGCGGGGTCCCCGACTGTATCCATGTTCACGTCGTCCAAAGTGTAGCGCCCCCGAGCCAGGGCCACGGCGACCAGGTACTGGATGCTGCCCTGCCCGTCCAGCTCGGACCTGGGGGCAGGCTTGTCCGCCGACGCCAGGCCTTCCGCGAAGGTCTTCACCGCCACCGCATCTATCGCTTGGGGATCGATGCCGTGGCGCTCCCGCAACTCCAGGGCGCCCGCGATGGGGCTGTGAGTGGGCCTGGAGGAGGGAAACAGCTTGATGCCAACGATGGGCATGACGTAGTCGGAGCCCAGGCCGTCGGTGATCCCGGACAGGTCTGTGGCGTCGGAGTGCATGGCGCAGAACCCCAGGGGGCCCTCGAAGATGTCGTCGGCGCCGGGGAACCCGCTCCGGGCCATGAGGGCGGCGGTGACACCCAGGTGGGCGGCGCGCCCTCCGTTGATGGCCGTGAGATAGCGCCAGGACGGGTGGCTGCTCTGCATGATCCCCGCGGCCTGGAGGCCCGCGATGCCCAGGGCGTCGGCCGTCTGGGCATGGTCAAGCCCCAGCAGCCGGGCGGAGGCGGCCGACGCTCCGAAGCTGCCGATGGTGGCGGTGGGATGGTACCCCCGGTTGGCGTGGGACGGGGAGACGGCGCGGGCGATGCGCACCCCCGTCTCGTAGGCCACGGCCACGGCGGCCAGCAGCTCGCGGCCCGAGCACGGGTGACGCTCCAGGAGGGCGAGGGTGGAGCCGACGGCCCCCGGCGCGGAGTGGAAGAAGGCCTCCTCCAGCGTGTCCTCCAGCTCCAGGGCCCGCATGAGGGTCCCGTTGCCCAGGGCCGCCTGAAGCCTGCTGGCCCTGAGGCGCGTTCCGACGACCGTGGCCTCGGGGGTCCCGCTTGACTCTCCCAGAAAGGACTGTACGGCCCGGCCCTGGGCGGTGGTCGCCCCCCCTATGGCGAGGCCCAGGGTGTCGATTAGGAAGCGCTTGGCCGCGGCCACCACCTCGCTGGGCAGGTCTTCGTATTCGGTGTCCACGATGAACCGGGCGAGCTCCTGGCTGATGGTCATCTCCGGCCCCTTTCTCGGCATCGTGCCGTGGTCGCAGTATAGTGAGAGCCGGCGCCCGCCCGCAACCTGGCGGCAGGCGCCGCGGGGCCTCGGTTGACCTCAATACCGGCATCCTGTAGTCTTGCCTCATCCTGGGACGGGAGGCCGCCATGTCCAGCCCGGATATACGCGACGATGCCCCGGGGACCTCGCTGTTCCCGCAGTTCGCCGGCCTGAGGGAGCTTGTGGAGCCGGAGGTCCGGGGCCTCACCGACGCCCAGCTCGACTGGTCCTCGGACCGCTGGGAGTGGAGCCGCTGGAGCATTCGCCAGCAGGTGAGCCACATAGCCAACGTGGTCCCCTCCTGGCTGCTGGGCCGCTGGCGGGACCAGCTCTTCCCCGGGGGCGTGGCGGCTCTGGGGCCGGCGGCGGAGTACGTCTCTTCGCCCAACGGGTCGTGGCTGGACGAGGCCACCTACCCGACCATGGGAGACCTGCTCCAGGCCATCGGGCGGGGCTCCGACCTGGCAGGCCACGTCCTGGCCGGGGAGACGGCCGGCTCTCTGAGGGCCAGGGAGGTCCCCCGGCCCGACACGCCTCCCCACTGGCGCCAGTTCATCCACGCCCATCCCACGGGGGTGCGCTACCACGAGTCCGAGGCCGACTTCACCTACCTGACCCTGGAGGCCACCTTCCGGCACCTGTACTACGAGGTGGTCACCCACCTGTACAACGTCCAACGGCTCAAGCGGGCCCAGGGCCTGACCGCCGTCGTGGAGCTGCCCAACCAGGGGTACTGGACCCTCCCGGACTGGGACCGCAGCGAGCCCTGACACCCCTTGACTGGCTTTCAGCGCGGCAATAGGATGAGCCGGTAGCCCCAAACCCCGCCGCGGAGGTCGCCATGACCAAGGGAGTATCCTTCTATCCCCTGACTCCCCTGACGTTCCTGGAGAGGAGCGCGGACGTATACCCCGACAAGCCCGCCGTTGTCTACGGGGACACCACCTACAGCTACTCGGAGTTTCGCCAACGGGTCAACAGGCTCGCGGGGGCCCTGAAAGCCGCCGGGGTGGAGAAGGGGGACCGGGTCGCCTTCCTCGTGCCCAACGTGCCGCCCATGCTGGAGGGACACTACGGGCCCATGCGTCTCGGCGCGGTCCTCGTGGCCATCAACATCCGCCTGTCGCCCCGGGAGGTGAGGCACATCCTGAACCACTCGGGGGCCAAGGCGCTGGTGTTCGACTCGGAGTTCGCGCCCACGGTCCGCGAGGCGCTGGAGGGCGTCGATGGAGTGTCCACCATCGTGCAGGTGGTGGACGCGGCGCCCAAGGCGGAGGACATTCCCGGACCCGACTACGAGGCGTTCCTGGACTCGGCGCCGGAGGGGCTGCACTTCGTCGACCCTGAGTCGGAGCTGGACACCATCGCCATCAACTACACGTCGGGCACGACGGGGCTCCCCAAGGGGGTGGAGTACCACTCCCGGGGCGCGTACCTGAACGCCCTGGGAGAGGTGATGGAGGCGGGGCTCACCTGGAGGAGCACCTACCTGTGGACCCTGCCCATGTTCCACTGCAACGGCTGGTGCTTCACCTGGGGGGTCACCGCCATGGGAGCGACCCACGTCTGCCTGAGACGCGTGGACCCGGTGGAGATATACAGGCTCATCGGCGAGAGGGGCGTCACCCACATGTGCTGCGCCCCCACGGTGTTGACATCCATGTACTCGTCGCCCGCGGCCGAGGGCCAGGACCTGTCGAGGCTGACCATAACCACCGCGGGGGCGCCCCCGGCCCCCCAGGTGCTCCGCACCATGGAGGCGATGGGCGCCCAGGTGCTCCACGGGTACGGCCTCACCGAGACCTACGGGCCCCACACGGTCTGCGCCATCCAGCCAGGCTGGGAGCGGCTGACCCCCGAGGAGCGGGCCCTACTCGTGGCCAGGCAGGGAGTCCCCTTCATCATGACGGCCCCGGGACTGCGCGTCGTCGACGAGGAGATGCGGGACGTGCCCAACGACGCCGAGACCATGGGCGAGGTGGTGATGAGCGGGAACAACGTCATGTCCGGCTACTTCAACGACCCCGCCGCCACCAGCGAGGCGTTCCGGGGCGGCTGGTTCCACTCGGGGGACATGGGGGTCCGCCACCCGGACGGCTACATCGAGCTGAGAGACCGGTCGAAGGACGTGATCATCTCCGGCGGGGAGAACATCTCCAGCCAGGAGGTGGAGAAGGTGATAATGGAGCACCCGGGCGTGCTGGAGGTCACCGTGGTCGGCGTCCCGGACGACCGTTGGGGCGAGGTGCCCAAGGCCTTCGTCACGGCGGCCCCCGGCGCCCAGGTCTCCGGCGACGAGATCATAGCCTTCACCCGGGACCGCATCGCCCACTTCAAGGCCCCCAAGCACGTGGAGTTCGGGGACCTGCCCAAGACTGCCACCGGGAAGATCCAGAAATACGTCCTGCGCGAGAAGGAGTGGCAGGGGCGGGAGAGGCGCATCTAAGGGTCCGGGGAGTCGCCCGGACCACAGGAGCTTACCAGGAGGCCGTCCATGTCCCGCAGCGCGTTCCTGCCCGAGGGCGTAGAGGTCCAATACAACGTCATGGTCCCCATGAGGGACGGGGTCCGCCTGTCGGCGGACATCTATTTCCCCAGGCGGGGCGGCGGGCCCTACCCGGTGATACTGACCAGGACGCCCTACGACAATATGACGGACCTCCTGGTGGACAACGGGTATTTCTACGCCCAGCACGGCTACGTGCACGTGGTCCAGGACGTGCGGGGCCGGAACGATTCCGAGGGCGAGTTCTACCCATGGGTCCACGAGTTCGACGACGGCCACGACACCATCGAGTGGATCGGCGCCCAGGAGTGGTGCGACGGCAACGTGGGCATGACCGGGGCCTCCTACGTGGGCAACGTCCAGTGGCAGGCGGCCGTGGGAGGCAGCCCCTACCTGAAGACCATCATCCCCCGGGTGATCGGCAACAACCTGTACGAGTCGCCCCACTACCAGGGCGGGGCCTTTCAGCTTGGCTGGACGGCCACGTGGTCCTACCGGATGTCGGGACGCATGGCGCAGAGGATCGACCAGTACAACTGGGAGCACGTCTTCAGCCACCTGCCCCTGAAGGATCTGGACAAGGCCGGCGGCAAGGACCTGCAGTACATCCGCGACTGGGTCTCCCACCCGGACTACGACGACTACTGGAGGGCGCTGGCCGTGGAGGAGCGGTACCAGGACGTGACTGTCCCGGTACTCCAGATCGGGGGCTGGTACGACTTCTTCGCCGCCGGCACGCTCCTCAACTTTGCCGGAATGGTGGAGAGGGGCGGCTCGGAGGCGGCCCGCTCGAACCAGAAGACCATCATGGGGCCCTGGGTCCACCAGGCCAGCACACTGACCCACGCCGGAGAGGTGGACTTCGGGAAGGACTCCATGATAGACCTGCGGGCCATGGAGATCAGGTGGTTCGACCGCTGGCTGAAGGACGACCGCAACGGCATCGACGAAGAGCCACCCCTGCGCATCTTCGTCATGGGAGCCAACCGGTGGCGCGACGAGCACGAGTGGCCCCTGGCCCGCACCGTCTACGTGCCCTACTACCTGGACAGCCACGGGTCGGCCAACTCCCTATCGGGAGACGGGAGCCTGGGTCCCCACGGCCCCGGGAGCGGGGCCCCCGACCACTACACCTATGACCCGACCTTCCCGACGCCAACCCGGGGAGGCTGCAACTGCTGCAACCCCGAGATCGTCGCCTGGGGAGCCTACGACCAGAGGCCCGTGGAGGCCCGCCGCGACGGGCTGGTGTACACGTCGGAGCCCCTCAACGAGGACCTGGAGGTGACGGGTCCCGTGGTCGTGAAGCTGTACGCCAGCACCGACTGCCCCGACACGGACTTCACCGCCAAGCTCGTGGACGTGCATCCAGACGGCTACGCGGTGAACCTGTGCGACGGCATCGTGCGAGGACGCTACCGGCAGTCCACCAGCCGCCAGGAGCTCCTGGAGCCGGGCAGGGTGTACGAGCTCACCATCGACCTGTGGCCCACCAGCAACGTCTTCCTGCGGGGACACCGGGTGCGGGTGGACATCGCCAGCTCCAACTTCCCCCGCTTCGACCGCAACCCCAACACGGGGCACCCCTTCGGCCAGGACGCGGACCTCAGGGTAGCCCACCAGACCGTGTACCACGACGCCGAGCATCCCTCCCACATCCTGCTGCCGGTGATACCTGGGAAGTAGCACCGGGCGGTGGGCTGAGGGATGCCTCTATGGGTCGATGAGGACGCCGGGGTTCAGGACGCCGCGGGGGTCCAGGGCCCGTTTGGCAGCCCGGAGGGCGGCCGCGAATGGCTCGGGCCTCTGCCGGTCGTACCAGGGCCGGTGGAGGCGTCCCACGGCGTGGTGGTGGGTGATGGTACCCCCACCGTCCATGATGGCCTCGGACGCGGCGTGCTTGATCTCGGCGTGCTGGTCCAGCCATGAGCCCGGCTTCGGCGGGCCCTCGAAGGAGTAGTAGGGCGCCGGGCCGTCGGTGTAGACGTGGGTGAAACGGCAGCTGACGGTCCCGCCCCCGCACACCTCCTCCAGGGCCTTCGTCACCCGGGAGCGCACCTGTGCGTCGAACTCGGGCCACCGGTCCCACGTTATGGCCGTCTCGAAGGTGCCGACGACCATTCCCAGGCCGGCCGCCATGCCCAGGTGGGTTGGGATGAAGGCGTTCCGCCAAGCCCCCACCACGCCTCCACGGCCCGTGGGCCGGCCGGTGCCGTCGGAGACCACGATGTCCGCGTCGTCCACGCTGCCCGAGCACTCCCTGGCGATGTCCACGGCGACGCTGATGGGCCACTCCTGGGGAATCTCGCCGGACTCGAAGCCTACGATCAGCAGCGCGGTCTTGCCGTCCAGCCCGGCGCTATTGCCCGCCAGGTCCGGGTCCAGCAGGCGCAGGTTGGCAGGCCACAGCTTGGTCTGGACGATGCGCCGGGTGGCCTCGTAGCCCCGCTCCCAGGAGGGGAAGGCGACCCCCGCGGTGGCCCGGTACCTGGGACGCTCCTGGACCCTCATCCACGCCTCGGTGATGATCCCCAGGATGCCCTCGCTGCCCAGGGCCAGGCGGTCGGGGCTGGGACCGGCTCCGCTGCCCGGCAGGCGCCTGGACTCCCACCAGCCCGCGGGGGTGAGCATCCGGACCGACTCCACCATGTCGTCGATGTGAGTGTCCTTGGTGGCGTAGTGGCCCCCGGAGCGGGTGGCTATCCAGCCGCCAAGGGTGGAGGCGGTGAAGCTCTGGGGAAAGTGGCGAAGGGTGAGGCCGTGGGGCCGTAGCTGGTCCTCCAGGGCCGGGCCGTACGCCCCCGCCTGGATGCGGGCCGCCATGGACACGCGGTCGACCTCCAGGACCCGGTCGAAGGCGTCCATGTCGATGGAGACGATGCCATCGTACCCCTCGGGGGGCGTGACGCCGTCCACGACGGAGGAGCCGCCGCCGTAAGGGACGACGGCGTAGCCGCCCCTGGAGCACCAGTCCAGCACCGCCTCCAGCTCCTGCTCGGAGCGCGGATGGGCCACCACGTCGGGCGGGTTGGGGAACCGTCCCAGGAGGGCCTGCTCCCTGTAGCCGCCGTGGGAATGGAGCGCCCGCTCGTAGGTGTCCTGGAAGCAGAACCCGGCGATGGCGTCGGGCGGGGCTACCCGGGGCGGCCTGAGCCGCATGTCCTCCAGCCGGGGCTTGGGCGGCGGCTGCACGTCGACGCCAAGCCTGGCCGACATCTCGCGGGCGTGGGCGCGGCGCTGCTCCTCCGTGGGCTCCTCGGACTCGTACCCGTACATCCAGACGCTGCGCCGGGGTTTCTCTACTGTCTGCATCCCGCGGCTCCTCGAATCATGCATCGCGGGCGGATTATACGGCATTCCCTCTCCACGGGCCATCCGTGGCTAGCCGCCCACGCCGAAGAACTCCATCACGCTGTCTACGCTGAAGGCACAGGCATAGGCCACCATGAGGAACTTCAGGAAGGTCCCCACCCATATCCACGCCAGGAACCACTTGACCGGGTATCGGAGGACTCCGGCGGATATCCCGGCAAGGTCGAATATCGGGTTGGGAAGGACGGACAGAAGGAAGATGACCAGCCAGCCCCTGCGCTTCATCCAGCCCTCTATGCGCTGGTATATCCTCCCCTTGCCGGCTATCCCGCTCCCGCTGTAGCCCAGCATATAGCCGGTGAGCTCCCCCACGGTGCCGGCGGAGCCGGCCACCAGGGCCACCGTAAGCGGGTCGAGCTGCCATCCCCCGGCACAGACCGAGGCCATGCCTGGGACGGGTATGACCATCCCGGCGCTGGCGAAGAAGGACAACGCGGCTATGGCGGGATAGCCGACCCGGTCCATGTCCAGGAAGTCCTTCAGCAGGAAGACCGCGACGACTATCCCAATGACCACCACGAGGGCCGCCAGGCGCAGCGCCGTGCCCGCGCCCGGCCGTTTGCAGCCGGCGGAGGCCGTGGTGCCCATGCCCGACGTTCCATCCGTCACGAGTGCGATTCTACCATCTCCGGCAGTTTCGGTTGGGGAGCACGGGCGGTGGCCGGGGCACGGGGGCCTCGGATGGGCATGGCGGGGTTCCCAAGGGCCGTCGGAGACGGCCGGTAAAACGAGCAGGCCCCGCTAATGGCGGGGCCCCTCTGGGTTGGGCTTCCGGCTTCGGGGGAGCTAGACGGGGTCCTGGACGAAGTCCATCTGCTCGAACCCGCCCCTCACTATGGGCACCGGGTCCAGCCCCAGCCAGGCGTCCAGTATGGTGGAGTAGGTGGACCGGAAGTCGTTGTTGAAGTGGAGGTCGCCCTCCAGGTGGTCCCGCTCCTTCAGGGATGGGTACTCTCCGTACAACCCGCCCTTTATGCCGCCGCCTATTACGAAGGCGCTGCCGCCGGAGCCATGGTCGGTGCCGGTCCCGTTGTCCTGGATACGCCGGCCGAACTCGGACCAGACCAGGATGAGGGTGTCGTTCTCGCGGCCGTGCTCCTTCAGGTCGTCCCAAAAGTCGCTGACGGCGCTGGAGACGTCCTGCCACAGCCGGGCGTGGGCCAGGGTCTCGGCGCTGTGGGTGTCGAAGCTGCCGTGCTGGGCGTAGTAGACCCTGGTGCCCAGGTCGGCGAACATCACCTGGGCCACGCCTCGCAGGCTCTGGGCCAGGGGGGTGTCCGCGTACTCGACGCTGGACTTGTAGAGCCCCGGCGCGGTCCTGAGGATGTCCGCTCCCTTGAGGGCGTCGCTGCCGCTCTGGCTCAGGGCCTGGGCCAGCACGTCTTTGCCGCCGTCGGGCCCATAGATGCGGCGGAAGGCCTCCAGGGACCTCTCGCGCACCACCTGGTCCACCACGTCGGGCAGGAGGCCGTAGGTCTCCAGGCTCCCCACCGAGGCCACGGGGACGCCCTTGCCCACCAGGGCCCTGGGCAAGCCCCTGCCGAAGTTCACGCCGGTCAGCACGTTCTCCGCCGCGGGGTCCAGGTCCCGGATGGCGCCGGCCAGCCACCCCTCGGGCACCACCTGCTCCGGCTCCGCCGTGTACCATATGTCCCGGGCCCGGAAGTGGGAACGGCTGGGGTTGGCGTACCCGATGCCGTTGACGATGGCCATGTTCCCGTCGTTCCACAGGTCCATCAGGGGCGCCATGTTGGGGTTCAGACCCAGGTCCTGGTCTATCTTCAGCACCTGGTCCTGGGGTATGCCCACGCCTGACCGGTAGTCGTAGTACAGGCCGTCGTTGTAGGGTATTACCGTGTTCAGGGCGTCGTTGCCCCCGGCCAGCTCTATCACCACCAGGCTGCGGTCCCTCGCGTTCGTGCTCATACGGCCTGTCCTTTCAGCTCATGCCCCCGTTTGTACACCTGGATCCTGTGGCGGCTGGTCTCGGTTACGTACACCCTGCCCGCGGCGTCCAGGACCACCGACACCGGCGACCAGAACAGCTTCTCTATGTGGGACGACTCCTCATGGGGGTCGTCGTCTGGGAACTCCAGTTCCGGCTCCAGGTCGGCCCGGGCCCGCGCCTCCGCCTCCTCCACGTTCACCCTGAGGAAGTTGGCCGCCCATTCCGAGTGGGTCGCCTGGCCCCTCAGCTTGATCACGAACCCGCCCTCGGGGTCCAGCACCTGCACCCGCTCGTTCCCCCAGTCGGCCACGTACACGTACCCCTCGCCGTCCACCACGACGCTGGAGGGACGGTGGAACTGGCCGTCGCCCCTGCCGGACGCTCCGTAGCTCGCGCGGAACTCCCCGTCCGCCGAGTACCTCTGGATACGGTCGTTCCCCCAATCGGCCACGTACACGTCGCCGTCGGGCGCCACCGTCACCCCCCAGGGCAGGCTCAGCTCCCCGGGGCCGTCGCCCTGGGCGCCGAAGCTCAGGAGGAACTCTCCCCCGGCGGTGAGCTTCTGTATCCTGTTGTTGTAGGTGTCCGACACGTACAGATTGTCCTCGCCGTCGACGGCCAGGCTCGAAGGAGTGTCCAGCTCTCCCGGCCCGTCGCCCCGGCTACCCCAGCGATACAGGAAGGCGCCCGAGCGGTCGAAGCAGGAGACGTTGTGGAGGTGGATGTCGGAGAGGTAGACACGCCCGCCGCTGTCCACGGCGATGCCCGAGGGCCATATGAGCTGCCCCTCGCCCTCTCCGAAGGCGGCAAAGGTGCCGAAGTACTCGCTCTCGGCGTTGAGGACGGTGACCCGCACGCCCCGGCCGACGGTGGTGGGGGAGCGGCTGACGGTGTAGATGCGCCCGTCGGGGGAGATGGCGGTGTCGATGGGATAGTAGAACCCCTTCCCCTCCATGGTGGTCATGCCCAGGGTGAGGTCATACTCCAGGAAGCTCTGCCGTGCCGTGGAAGCGCCTGCCATCGGGACTCCTCCTACAGCCTCTGGAACTCGTGGGTCGAGGCCACCATCCTCAGGACTCCCCCGACCCGCTGGCGGACGTCCCCTGCAGCCCCGGGACCGGCCGCCGAGGCGAAATCGACCAGCGCCTCCCGAGTATCGTCGGACACGTCCAGCGCTCCCATGGCGTCGAGACACGCCTCCACCAGGCCCGCGGGGGACAGGCCGTCCCCGCCAGCCGAGACGACCCGGTCGATCATGTCGCGCACGCCGGGCATCCGCCCGTCGCCTATCTGCTGGGCCGCGAAGTTCACCCGCTCCACCAGGGTGCCCGTGTCTATCCACTCGGTCCCCTGGTGCCAGCCCTCCACGCTGGGCGGGTTGTTCAGCCACTGGCCCATGAACATGGTCTGGAAGAACCTCTCCTCCAGCTCCCGCTTGGGCCTGTCCAGCTCCCCGGTCAGCCGCAGCACCCCCGCCACCAGCTCCACGGGGCTCTTGGCCTTGGCGTACCAGCAGCTCCGGGACCGGAAGAAGTCGGAGTTGAACAGCACCCGCAGCATGGCCCGGATGTCGTAGCCGTTGTCGAAATATGCCCGGGACAGCACCTCGATGGCCTCCGGGTCCGCCGGCGGGGTGTAGGGCCACTGGGGCACCGATGGCTCGTCGGCCACGAAGAAGTGATACATGTGGCGGGAGATGAACCGGGCGGTAGCCTCCTGCCTGCAGATGATGTCCACCACGTCCTCTCCGTTGAACCGGCCCCGCTCGCCCAGGAACTCCTTCTCTCCGTCGTCATGGTCCTCGGGGTCGTACCGGAACCGCCAGGAGATGCGCCCGTAGGGCCAGTCGGAGTCTCTCTGGGAGCGCAGCTCCATGTACTCGCGGTTGTGGATGGTCCACCCGGTGAAGGCCCGGGCGCACTCCTTGATGTCCCGCTCGGTGTAGTTGCCCACGCCCATGGAGAAGAGCTCCAGGAGCTCCCTGCCGTAGTTCTCGTTGATGGACCCCTTGTGGTTGTCCTGGTTGTCCAGCCAGATGATCATGGCCGGGTCCTTGGAGAGCTCCACCAGCAGGGTCCGGAAGTCGCCCAGACCGTGCCGCCTGAACATCCGTATCTGGTCGGACAGGGCCTTGCCGTGGATCACCTTGGGGTAGCCCGTGGCGAAGATGCCGTGCCAGAAGAGGGAGACCTTCTCCCGCAGGGGAGTCGTGGAGGTGGCCATGCGGTACAGCCAGTTCCCCCCGTTGCCCTGGGGCCCCATCATGCTGCAGAACTCGGGGTGGAAGCGGCGGATGAGGTCGTCGCCCATCCTCTGCTCGTTGCTGGGGTGGAGCAGCTCCTCCACGGTGGCCTCGTACCCCTGGACAGTGCAGGCGTCCAACTGCTCCCGGGTGGCCCCGAAGCCGGCCCGGCGCATCAGGTGCGCCATCAGCTCAACCTGGCTCATCGCCCCACGCCCCTTCCATGTGCGCGGCCGCCGGTCCCAGCGCCGCGCCTCCTCATTTCACAAACCATTCTATTAGTCTTGGGTATGACCGTCAATGCGATGGAGTATGGCCATCGGGCGCACCTTCGGGCCGGGCTCGGGGACGGGCGGCCTCGGGGCGGTGCGCCGTGGTACACTGTCCCACAGCCGCGACCGGGGCGTCCGGGCAACATGAGAGATCAAAAGGACCAGGTACAGCCTGCACCAGAACGGCCGACCCCCAGGCTGGCCCGCTCCCGCCGCCCGGTGGAGACGAGGGCCAACGACCTGGACGGCGCGTCCTGGACCAGGCACTCCATCAGCGTGTGGAGCGACATCCACAAGAGCCCCGAGGAGCTCTCCCTGAAGCACCCCGCCATGTTCCCGGCCAGCCTGGCCGGACGCCTGATCCGGTGCTTCACCACCAAGGACGACCGGACTGTTCTAGACCCCTTTGCCGGGGCGGGGTCGACGCTGCTGGCGGCAGAGGCCCTGGGGAAGACCGGGGTCGGCTTCGACGTCTCGGAGGAGTACGTGGAGAAGGCGCGTCAGAGGCCGTCTCCACTCATGGATGCCTCCGGCCCGACGGACGCCGGGGAGGGGAAGGGAGAGCGCCGCATCTACCGTGCGGACGCCAACCACCTCCTCCGATACCTGGCGCCCGAGAGCGTGGACCTGGTGGTCACGTCGCCGCCTTACTGGAATATTCTGCTACAGAAGCGCACGGCGGACCACAAGGAGGTCCGGCACTACGGGGACTCTGAGAGGGACCTAGGGAAGATCGACGACTACGACGAGTTCCTGGACGCCCTGGCGGAGGTCTTCGACAAGGTGTACGCGGCGCTAAAGCCCGGCAAGTACTGCTGCGCCGTGGTGATGGACATCCGAAAGAGGGACAGGTTCTATCCGCTGCACTCGGACCTGGCCCGCCGCATGGAGGAGGTCGGGTTCATCTTCGACGACATCATCATCTGGGACAGGGGGCACGAGTACAACAACCTGCGGCCCCTGGGATACCCCGCGGTCTTCCGCGTCAACAAGGTGCACGAGTACATTCTCATATTCCGGAAGCCCAAGCTCATATTCCGGAAGCCCAAGGACGGGGCGCGGAGCCCGGCGGCCCGGGGGTGAGGCCCACCCGGCGGACAAAGGGAGGCTAAGTTACCACGCTGCCGCCCTGGAACACGGCGAGGACATCGCGAATAGCCGCGATGTCCTGTGCCGGGTTTCCGTCGACCACCAGGATGTCAGCCTCTTTGCCCCTCTCCAAGGTCCCCACGACATCCGACACGCCGATGGCCTTCGAGGCGTCCCTGGTGCTCGCGAGAATGGCCCTCATGGGTGTGAAACCGGCGAGCACCAGGCACTCGAGCTCGTACCCAAAGCCTCCAAAGGGATACCAGCTGAACCCGGAGTCGGTACCCGGGATCAACGGGACTCCCATCTCGCCAAGGCGTCGTGCGTCTTCCAGCTGGAGCTCCTGGCTGCGTTTCGCGGCCTCCAGGTCCAGATTTGCTTTACGGGAGAGGTCCGTTCCACTTGCCCTAGTGCTTTCCGCAATCTTCGATAGGTTCCGGACCGTTTCACGGGCGGTGTGAAGAGTGGAATTGACCAACGTTCCCTGTCTTGCTATCCGGTCCGCGACCTCCGGGCGGAAGTTGAAGGACCCGTCCTCTTCCCTGAACCAGACATGAATAATCATGTCGACGCCGGCTTCCAGGGAGTTTACGATACCGGCGGTGCAACGGCAGTGGGCGCCGACCAGCTTGCCGAGCTTGTGGGCTTCGTCACAGATGGCCCTGAGCTCCTCGACGGTGTAGGAGGCGCGGAAGGGGAGGCTGCTGCGCGTACTCCCGCCGGTGGCCGGCACCTTGATCCAGTCCGCGCCTCTCTTGACGAGATTGCGGACGGCGGCCCTCACAGCATCGGGACCATCCGCCTCGGCGCCCATTTGCCACATGTGGCCACCGGTGATTGTAACCGGATTGCCGCATAGCACCAGCCGCGGCCCCTTGCTCAGCCCCAGCGCGATGCCCTCGCGAAGGGAGAAGGTCGTGTCGTGCTTGGCCCCGGTCTCCCGTGCGGTGGTGACGCCCGATTTCAGGTGGATGGCCGCCGTGCTGAGGGACCGCATCAGCAGGACGTCGTCGGACATGGCCATGACGTCGTCGGTCAGCGTCCCGTCGCCCAGGTAGTTGAAGTGGCAGTGGACGTCGATCAGCCCCGGCATCAGGGTACCCGTGGGATAGTCGTAGACGTCCACGGGCGCGCCCTCGGGGGCCGAGACGGCCTGGACCCTGCCCACCTGGGCTATTCGTGAGCCCTCGACCAGCACGGCGCCGTTGTCCATGGGCCGGCCCGCCACGCCGTCGATGGCGTACCGCGCCTTGATGAGCTTGTACGATGTCTGGGTTGTCATGGCCGCCTACTACCCGTAATTCTGGGAATACCAGTCGATGATATCCCGACCGGTGGCCTTCCACACCCTCTTCCGCCTTGAGAAGTGGGCCAGGATCTGGTCGAGATATTTCAAGCGGAACGGCTGGCCGATCATCCACGGGTGGAGATGGAGCACCAGCATGCGTCCGTTGTGAGAGCCATCCCGGTACAGGGTGTCAAAGGCCTCTTTGGCCCTCTTCGCATAGTCCATTATCGTGGTGTGCCGCAGCCCCAGCTCCGTGTGGTCATCCATGTCCGTGGTAACCGGGAGAGAGTACATGGCGCCGGTCTCTACGTTCATGGGATAGGGCTGCTCGTCATTGCCCCAGTCACAAACGTATCGAATGCCCTGCTCGGCCAGGAGATTGGGGGTCCGCGTGGACTCGCCGTACTCCAACCCGAGCCACCCGAGGGGCTTTTGTCCGGTGGCGTCCTCGATGGCCTGCACGGAAGCCGCTATGTGCTGACGCTCCTCCTCTTCCGACATCCGGGAAGTGATCATCCGGTTGCCGGTTACGCCATGGCCGATTATCTCCCAATCGCGCTTCTGGCATTCCCTCACCAGGAAGGGGTATTGAGCGGCGATGGTGGCGTCCATGGCCGCGGTACCCCTTATGCCGTACCGGTCCAGCAGCTTCATTATCCCGAAGATTCCCACGCGATTGCCGTACTCCCTGTGGGAGGCCCTGGTGATGTCTGGGAACGGGCGGACCCGAGGGGTCAAGTATCGCCTGTTCAGGGTGAAGGCGGTGTCCGGGGGCTTGAGCTCGAAGTACTCCAGGTCGACGATGACGCAGAGGGCGAGCCTGGCGCCATCGGGCCACCTCAGGGGCCGCCTGGCGGCAATCGGCGAGAACTCGTAGTACTCGTGGTCCATCCCCGGCATTCGCGGGCTTGGCATGGGTTCCCCTCCAAGAGATATCTCGGTTGCGCGCTAAGGGCTCACCGGGTTGAAGTCATCCCGCCGCTCCCGCAGGTACTCCTGTACCACGTCATAGTAGTTGGCCATGTAGTATTCGGCGATCTCGTCGCCGGTGGTCTTCCATACCCCGTCCCGGGAGAGGATGTACTCCAGGACCTGGTCCAGGTACTTGGCCCGGTGGGGAGCGCCGATCCAGTAGGGATGCAGGGCGATGCACATCACCCTGCCGCTCTCCTCGCCCTGCTCGTAGAGGACGTCGAACTGGTCCTTGCAGATCTGGGCGAAGTACTCGGCGTCACCGGACGTATCTCCGATGGCCGCGGTATCGTTCAGCTCGAGGGTATACGGCAGCGAGATGAGCCTGCCGCTCTTCACCTTCAGCGGAAAGGGTTGGTCATCGTGGCACCAGTCGGTCTGGTAGATGAGGCCCGCCTCGGCCATCAGGTCCGACGTGTTCACCGTCGCCGAGAGCGCGGGGCCCAGCATGCCCTTCAGCGTCTTGCCGGTGTGCCTCTTCAGGGTGTCGATGATATCCCGGTAGAACTCCCGCTCCTCTTCGATGGGCATGCCGAACAGGGTGCGGTTGTTGTATATACCGTGGGACATATAGTCCCAGTCACGTTCGACCATGGCGTCCCTTATCTCCGGGAAGTGATCCAGGACCGCTTCGTTCAGGGAGGCCGTACACCTCATATCGTGCTTGTCTATGACGTCGAGCATCCGCCAGAAGGCCACCCGGTTCCCGTAGTCGCGGGTCCTGTAGAGCTCCAGGTTTGGGTGGGGGACAGCCGCCCCGATATAATTCGGGGTCCCGGTATTGGGCGGGGGGTCGTACTCCAGGTATTCCACGTTGGGCGAGAGCCAAAAGGCAACCCGGGCATCGTTGGGCCACCGGATGGTGGGCCGGTCGATAATCGGTGAATAGTCGAACCACTTGCGTTCCACGTTTACCCCTCCCGCCAGGCGCTCAAACCGATATGTCAGAAGTTACCGCCGGAGCGAATCCGCTGTCAAGTGCGCCGGGTCTTGAGGAAGAAGTCCCGAGGTCTTGCGTTTGCCTGTCCCGTTGCATCACAATTGGGCCCGGAAGCCCAGAGACTCCCCATATCTCGAAGAAGGAATGAGACATGAACTCAAGCCGAAAACCGGTCGCCGTCGTGGTGGGGGCGACATCCAAGTGGCAGGCGGACGGCCGCAACACCCATCTGGTCCACGGCAGGTCGGTCGACGACAGCGAGCTGCCCATAGGGGTCCGGTGGGGCGTGGGAGGGGCCATCTCTCTGAAGTTTGCGAAGGAGGGCTTCTTCACCGTGTTGACCACCCGCAGGGCCTCCAATGCGGCCGCATTGGAGGAAGCGGTCCGGGAGCAGGGCGGCGACGGCATGACCGTGGAGCTGGACCTGGCGTCTCGTGACTCCATATCGGCAGCTTTCGCCCGAGTGCGGGAGGAGGCCGGCGACCCGAGCGTCCTAGTCTACAACGCGGGCTACCTGGAGGGGCGGGACCTTCCGCCGGAAAAGGAGCTGCTGGAGCACATTCCCTTCGAGCTGTTCGAGACTGCGCAGCACATATCCAGTAGCGGCCCTTTCTTGGTAGCCCAGGAAGTGTTGCCGGCCATGCGGGAGCGCGGCGCGGGCTCCATCTTGATTTCCAACAACTCGTCGTCGTTGAGGGGAAGAAAGCGGTACACCGGACAGTCGCTGTACTATCCCAGGGTGCTGATGCGCACGCTGGCGCAGGCGTTGACCGAGGAGTATTCAGAGTACGGCGTGCACGTTGCCAACGTGGTGATCGATGGGATGATCGATTCCCCGGGCACCCGGGCCCTCCCACATGCCCAGCAGCAGCCTGAATTGCTAATGAATCCCGTCAAGATCGCCGAGGCTTTCTACTACCTGCACACCCAGGACAAGTCCTGCTGGACCCACGAGCTCCAGTTGACCCCCTTTTCCACCAAGCCGAGCTTTTGACGCCCCGGCTCCAACGCGACGGCGCTTTCATCGCCTCTGCATAGTCATTCACGCTGCTTCTGCCCCTGTCTCTCCTCGGTAACACGACTTCTGAAGCAACGATACCCTCTGCGGCAACCTGAACCATGACCCAATTCGGCAGGTTGACGTGCGGTGGTATTGTGCTATAATCGCCTATCGCGAATATAGGCAACAGCATAGATTATCATATACCGCGATAGGAATCTGCGGTGGCTCGCAGGCGTTGAGCGATGTACTTGAAGAGCCGCAGGTGATTGGTGGCGGTAGAGACTTGAACCTCCGACCTCTGCCATGTCAAGGCAACCGGTCATGTGGCTGAAGAGCTATGGAGCGGAAGACGGGACTGGTAGGTGGGCGTGTCCAGAGCAAGATCAAATGGGTTGCTCTCATGGGAGGCGCCCCATTCGATATTCGTCCCGGCGCCTCCGGTGAGAGCAGCATTAACCGCGGGAGTTAGCCATCATCCCATGGCTAACCATGTCCCTGTCTGGCAACGTTGGCCTGGCTGGCGCCGGCCGCCCAGGCCACCGCTGTGAGCATGCGCACCGGGTTCAGAATCTGCCACACAACCCCGTCGTCAACGAAGTAGCCATTGGCGAACACCAGGGCGCCCAGGGCCGCCGAAACCACCGCTCCCACGCGCCCGGCTACGCTTCCGCAGCCCCACAAGGCCACCGCCGCCACGCTGGAGGAACCGATGAACAGCGGGTTGACCGTGCGCCACACGTTACCCCAATGGTCGCCGAACAGGTCACTATACCCGTTGGCAAGCACCACCAGGGCCAGTATGCCCAGCGCAAGGCTGCGCACCCAGGGGACATGGCGTGTACTCAGCCAGACCCACCAAACGCCCGCGAACCCCATCAACAGCGGGCCGATTTGCCACAGCTTCCAGGGCCAGTAGGGAACTGACATATGCTCCGGATCGACGAGGACGGTCCTCTCCGTCCAGGCGAAAATTGCCAGGGCCACGAAGGCCGTAGCTGCAGCGGCAGGGATTGGACCCAGGTCTCGCGGAGCGAGCAGCTTGAGCATCAACCAGCCTTTCCGTTACGGGGCTACCATGTAGAATGTGCCCCGATTTGGTAGTCTTCGCATTCCCGGTCAGCAGACCATGTTAGACTTTCACCGAGTTCGGGTCTCGAATGACATTCAGGACCGCACCATGCTGGAACCGCTCAGTACGGAGCACGCCTAGGCCACATCCAACCACAGGGACTCCAGCCCCCGCAACGTCACCTGGTCCCGGTAACGGGGCTCTTCCGCCAGCCTCAGACTCCCCAGGCGTGGCAGCAGCGCCTCGAAGGCCACGCGCGCCTCGAGCCGCGCCAGCGGCGCTCCAAGACAGTAGTGGATGCCCCGTCCAAAGGCAACATGGTTGGCAGCAGCGCGCCCCACATCCAGCCTGTCCGCGTCGGGAAAGGCCCGCGGATCTCGGTTGGCCGCCCCCAGCATGCAGATGACTCGCTGGCCCGGGACTATCCGCTTGCCGCGCAGCTCGACCGGCTCCCGGGCTACCCGGCTGTCCAGTTGCACCGGGCTATCGAAGCGCAGGAGCTCGTCAATCGCCCCGTTCAGCAACCCAGGGTCGTCGAGCAGTCTCCGGAGCTGGTCTGGATTGCGCAATAGCGCCAGGGTGCCGTTGCCAATGAGGTTACGTGTCGTCTCGTTCCCAGCCACCAGCACCAGGAGCAGGTTCACCAGCAGGTCGTCGCGCTCAAGCCGTTGGCCCTCCACCTCTGCCGTCACCAGTGCGCTCACCAGGTCATCCCGCGGGTCGCGTCGCCGCTCCTCCGCCACCGCCTCGAAGTAGCTGAACACCTCGTCTACGGCATGCCGCACCTGGCCAATCTGCCGCTCGTCCAGCAGGGGGTCGACGATCAGCGAAACTATGTTGGACCACTCGTTGAACTGCTCCCGGTCCTCCACAGGGACCCCCAGCATCTCGGCAATGACAATGACGGGCAGGGGAAACGCCAGGTCCGCGATGAGGTCAAATTGATCTCTGCCCTCCACGTTGCCCAGCAAGCCCTCCACCGTTTCCCGGATGCGCGGCTCCAGGGCGGCCACGGAGCGTGGAGTAAAACCATGGGACACCAGAGCCCGGATCCTGGTGTGCTCCGGCGGGTCCAGGTCCAACATGCTCACCTGGGGGATGTAGCCGAACTCCCTTCCGGCATTGCCAAACCGCCGGGTGTCCCGTAACACCATGTCTACATCGGCGTAGTCCGTCAGCACCCAAGCGTCCTGAAGGCGCATCCGGTGCACCGGGTCTTTCAGCCTGAGCTCCTCGTAGACGGAGTAAGGGTCTGCGCGCAACGCCGGGGAGAGGGGGTTGTAAGCCACACCGGACTCTATCCGCTCCCAGGTCAGGAGGGCCCGCATAGCCACGGGCCGTACTACGGTGCGAAGGGCCTTGGACAACGGGTTCATATGATCGCTCCAGTCGCCTCATGTTGCCTGGGACTCACACTTGCTCGTGAGGCCCAAGCATTGCGCCCACCCTTCTCCAGATGATTTGCCGTCGTGCCACTGCGCCTCTTCACGACGTACAGTACTCCCCTGGCTGGTTCAAGCATAGCCCATCTCAAGATTGGGCGTAGGACCGACCTACCGCGAGCCCTGGACCTGCACCGTCACCACGTCGATGCCGTGGTACTTCCGGTGCCGCACGGATGACGCGTAGTGGCGCAGCAGGCGGAACGATATCTCGCTGACGTCCGGCGTTTCGGCCTGCTCGCTCATGTAGGCGATTCGGTCCTCGATATTCTCTTCCGGGGATACTGCCAGAAACTCCATTTCCACCGAGCCGACGCGGGGACGAGCGATGAGGACAAGGCGCGGCGGTCTGTCTTCTTCGTAGTCATCACGCAACTGCGACATGCTGGACAGAGTCTCCTCGCCCGCAGCGCACAGCCGCTCTACCGAAGCTTGGTTCCATCCCAGCCTGGCCCCAAGCTCACGCAAGAACTCTTCGATGGCGGGTAGAGCTGATATGTCCAGATCGGCCTCCATTCGCCTGCGACGGAAGCCGGTGATATCGAGAGCGGCCGACATCAAGACCGCAGCAAGCACCCCCAGGACGATGCTGTTGCCGAACGCCACGCCCCATGGGCTGCCCAGGGCGTCTGCGAGGATGTTGTGGCTCTGCAGTCCGACCCCGACAGACAAGGAGAGCCCAACGATGAGGGCCTTTTGCTGGTTGAGGCCGTCCTGCAGGACGGTCCGGATTCCTTCCACGAAAAGCATTCCCATCACGATCATCAGGATTGCCCCGGTCACCGGTTGCGGTATGGTGAGAAGAAAAGCCACCACCTTGGGCAGCAGTGCCAGCCCTATCAGCATGCCCCCCATCGCATACCCTACACGCCGCGCGGCGACCCCGGTGAATCCGATGAGTGACGCCGTCGACGCCAGATAGATGATTATGGGCAGCGTCCCCGCGATTCCCGACAGCAATATCGCTATCCCGCTGACGTTCAGTGTTCCTTGCACGCTGCGGAAGTCTATCGCGCGGGGCCTGCGCCAGGAGACCTGTTGAATCACTGACCCTTCATTGCTGGCCTTGACGGCCACCACCGCGCTCACCACGAGGAATACCGGAAGGAGCGCCAGGAAATCCACGTCCAGGATAGGACTGAATCCGGGCCACGCCGAGAACTCGGGCAGTGCAAACCAGGGAGCGTCCAGCGCTCGCTGGAATTCGTACACTCCAAACAGCACGGCGGCGGCGCAGCCAACGGCGATGGTCATGGGAATTGCGAACAGCCTCAGAAGGCCCGAACCGCGCAGCATCAGAGCTGCTGCACTGATCAACGTCACCGCCCCCACTGCCGGGCCCGATATCGGAGACAGTCCCATGGACACGTCATCCAGCCTGGCAACGGCTATGGGCATAGCGGATACGGCTATTACCATGAAGGCGACGCCCGAGACGACCGGCGTGATGATTCGGCGCAACCGGGCCAACCAGAACGCCATGGCGAACTGCACCAGGGATGCTCCGACTATCAGGCTGGACATTACCGACAGCCCGCTCTCGGTCCCCACCAAGACACAAACCGCCATAAAAGGGGCCCCGGGGCCCATGAAGAGTATGTACCCTGACCCCAGGCGCCCAAGACGGGTAGCCTGTAGAGCCGTCACGGCCCCGCCGACCGCGAGGGACGCGAAGACTGCCCACGACAGGTAACTTCCGCTCCTGTCCAACGCCACCGCGAACACCGTCACGAGGGTGACGGTGTTCGACAATGCAAGCAGGCACCCCTGGACCGCTACCCCAAGCGTTACCAGGGGAGGAGGACCATCGTCCGGCTCGAAACGTATGTGGTCGTTGACTCGCATATACGGTAAGGATACACACCACTCTAGGAGTGTGCTAGGATAGCCGCGACGATACGCCGAAGGAGTTAGGATATGGCGGCATATGTGATTCTGTACACCACCGAGGTAACCGACGAAGCCCTGCACGCTGAATTCCGGAAGCGAGTCGGCCCGCTCTTGCAAGCCAAGGGCGGCAAATACCTCCTGCGCGGCGACATTTCGGAGGTCATAGGCAGCGAGCTCACGGGCCACAGCCGCATGGCAGTCATGGAGTTCGAGACCGTTGAGCAGGCCCGGGATTGGGCCGGGTATTCGCAGCTGCAGGGAGAATACGTGGCGCTCCGAGAACTCCGCGACAGCGCCGCCAAGAGCATCTCGTTCATCGTAGAGAGCGACTGACGAGCGGCGCTCAAGCGTCCAACGGTACTACGCCGTCTAAATCGCCTTCACCCTGTCGAACAGCTCCACTGTAATATCCTGTCTAAGGGGCTGCCGCACTCCGTCACCTGCGATTCAGACCGGTCACGACGAGCCGGCGCTCTCGCCAGTGATGAGCACCCGGGTCCACACGTGCGGGAGGCCTTAAGATCCGTCGCGGTGGTATGAAATGACGTTACCTTCGGGAGCCGTTTGGCAGATACCCGAGCCCCTCTCATCTCACGGGGTTTGCGTGGACGATGACACCGTCATAGTCCTGAGGCAACACGGGAACCCGGAGGGTCCTCGGCTCGTCCTGAGTCATGGAAACGGCTTGGCCAGCGACCTCTACTACCCGTTCTGGTCGCTCCTGGCCCTCGACTTCGACCTCGTGGTATACGACCTGAGGAACCACGGCTGGAACGAAGTCGGAGCCCTGGAGAAGCACAGCGTACAGGCGTTCGCCCAAGACCATGACCGCATCGCCGAGGCTGTCGACAGTCTCTACGGCCGGAAGCCCACGGTGGGCGTATTCCACTCGATTTCAGCCCTGGCCGGGCTGCACCTCCCATCCAGGGGCAGCAACTACTCCGCTCTGGTGCTCTTCACCCCGCCGCTGTGCAACCGTGGCCACAGCTACGGAGAATTCGAGCTGCGGTGCAGGCGTACGGGCAAAATGCTAAGGAACCGTGCAACGCGGTTCCAGACCAGGGAGGAGCTTTCGGACCTTCACGCCTACCTGCCCTACTTCCAGCGGGCCGTCCCGGGCGTGCTGGATCTCGTGGCCAGGACGACCCTCCGGGAGGCCGGGGCCGGGCAGGGCTACGAGCTCCGATGCCCGCGCGAGTACGAAGCGCAGATCTGGGATGAAGCTTCGGTGCCAGCCGTGTCGGTCGACTTCGGCTCACTCCGATGTCCCACCAAGATCATTGGGTCCGACCCCGCCCTGGACCCGGACCGTCCGAGGTTCGACTTTGCTGAGGCCGACGCGGCGGGTGTAGGCCACGAGCTAGTCCCCGGTACGTCGCACTTCCTGCAGCTCGAGGAGCCGGAGGAGTGCGCGGCGACTATGCTGAGGTTCCTCGAACGGCTCGGCATCGTCGAGTCTCCGTTGATTCCAAGAGGGTCTGCGACATGACACTCTCGAAGCCGGAGTACGAAGCCTAGGAAGACCGACGGGAAGGGAACATGGGCGCACGGCTGGTCATATAGTCAAAGGAGGTCTGGAGCGGAAGACGGGATTCGAACCCGCGACCCTCTCCTTGGCAAGGAGATGCTCTACCACTGAGCCACTTCCGCCCATGCCGCGCCTGGGCGCCGGAGGTCCTGGTGCCGAGGGGCGGAATCGAACCGCCGACACGTGGATTTTCAGTCCACTGCTCTACCTCTGAGCTACCTCGGCCGGTCTCGATTCGCCGAACGATGGGGCCGACCCCAGTACCATCAATTATAGTTGCGGGGCCGGGTGTTTTCAACCGAGGGGCAAGGAGCAAGGGGAGAAGGGCGGCGCCCGGTCAGACGTTCATCGCCTTTATGGACGCGACGTCCGCCCGCTGGTCCAGCAGCTCCCGGAACCGCTCGACCTTTCGCGCGTGGTGGCAGGTGGAACGCTCCAGCAGGGTGTCCAGGGCCTGGGCCGCCGAGGGGGTGTCCTGGTCGACCACGAGCAGCGGGACCTCTCTCTGCCCGGCCTCGTGGTAGACGTACTGGATGGGCTCGTGCCCGCCGGTCAGTATCAGACAGGTGGCGGGACGCGACAGGGCGGCCATCTGTATGTCGGGCCGGTCGCCCCGAACGATGACGGCCTTGCTTTCCTTGCGCCCGAAATAGGTGTCGCCACTGTCCATTATGTTGCCGCCGATGAGGAGGTTCTCCACCAGGTCGCAGCCACGCTCCCGGCCCATGACCCACCGGCCTCCCAGGTGCTCGGCGATCTGGCCCACGGTCACGGACAGCATGGTCCTGTCCTCGGGGATGGCCCCAAGGAACTCGATGCCCCTTGCCCGCACGGCCGGGGATATCTCTTGGAGGGCCTCTCGCTCCCTGTAACGGGTGACCAGGTTGACGAGGACCCCCGCCAGCCTTTGGCCGAAGGGCTCGCACAGGGCGAGGACCTTGTCGCCACTCAACTCCTTCTCGTAACGCACCACCAGGAGCACGTCGGCGTCGACTGCCTGGGCCAGTCTCACGACCGGGTCCCCGTCTTCCGGCGTCATGGAGAGGCTGGGGCCCTCCACGATGGTGAGGTCGGCGCTTCCCGCCAGGTCCTGGACGGCGGAGGCTATGCGGTCCATGTCCTCGTCTCCCTGGCCGGAGAGGGGCAGGGATGCGGGGGCGGCCTCGGCCTGGGGAAGGGCGTCGGCGGACAGAAACTCCACGTCGGGGTCCGCGCCGGCGGAGGAGGACAGGGGCTTGAAGTAGGCCACCCTCTGCCCGGCCTCCCTCATCCGGGAGGCCAGGGCGGCGGCCAGGGCCGTCTTGCCGGACCGAGGCCGGTCCGAGGCTATGTAGAGGACGGGCACGCGGGCACCTCTCGATGGGTTGGCCTGTATCTTAACACAGGGGCCATGCCCCATCACGGGCCTTCATATGAACTTGGCCTGGGCCCTGGCGCCTGCGTAGTCGATGTACACGGTGACCACCTCGCTGAAGAAGTTGAGAGCCTCGGTGCCCTGCTCCCTGGCGCCGGCCCCCGACGCCTTGAGTCCGCCGAAGGGCAGGTGGACCTCGCCGCCCAGGGTGGGCGCGTTGACGTGCACGATCCCGGCCTCGACCTGCTCGGCGTAGCGGAACGCCCGGGTCAGGTCCCTGGTGTAGATGGAGGACGAGAGCCCGAACTTGACGTTGTTGGCCAGCTCGATGGCCTCCTCCAGGTCCTGGGCCTTGAAGACCGTCAGGACGGGCCCGAATATCTCCTCCTGGGCGATGCGCATGTCGGGGGACACGTCGGTGAAGATGGTCGGCTGGACGTAGTAACCCCCGTCATACCCGGGCCCCGTCACGGGATGGCCTCCGTAGGCCAGCCGGGCTCCCTCCTCGGCGCCGATGCCGATGTACCCCATCACCGTGTCGAACTGGTCCTGACTGGACAGGGGGCCGACGGTCACGCTCTCGTCCATGCCGTCGCCCACCTTCAGGGCGTCGGTCCGCCGGATGAGCTCGTCCATGAAGGAGTCGTAGACCGAGGCCTCCACGATGGCCCTGCTGGTGGCGGTGCAGCGCTGTCCCGTGGAGCCGAAGGCCCCCTGGACTATACCGGCCAGGGTCTTGTCCATGTCGGCGTCCTCCAGGACGATGACGGCGTTCTTGCCGCCCATCTCGGCCTGGACCTTCTTGAGTGTGCGGGCCCCCTGGGTGTAGATGCCCGACCCGATCTCCGTTGACCCGGTGAAGGAGATGCCGTTGACCTTGGGGTGGGACACCAGGGCGTCGCCGATGACGCCGCCGGGCCCCGTTATCATGTTCAACACGCCCGGGGGAATCCCCGCGTCCTCGAACACCTTCATCAGCTTCACGGCGCTGAGGGGAGTCGAGGAGGCGGGCTTGAACACCAGGGTGTTGCCGCATATGAGGGCGGGGGCCATCTTCCACGCCGGGATGGCGATGGGGAAGTTCCACGGGGTGATTATGCCCACCACGCCCAGGGGTCTCCTGGTGGTGTACGCAACGGTATCGGGTATCTCCGACGGCGTGGTGTAGCCGAACAGCCTGCGGCCCTCGCCTGCGGCGTACTCGGTGATGTTCATCGCCCGCTTCACCTCGCCCCGGGCGTCGGGAAGGGGCTTCCCTTCCTCCAGGGTGATGGTGCGGGCAATCTCCTCCGCGCGCTGGCGCATGATCTCCAGGGCGCGGTACAGCACCTCGGCGCGCTGGGGGGCCGGCGTGGCGGTCCAGCCGGGCAGGGCTTCCGCCGCGGCTTCGACGGCGGCGTGGACGTCCTCGCCGGCAGACGTCTGGAACTCCCCCAGCACCTGGCCCTTTCTGGCGGGGTTGGTGATGGTGTAGGTGCGGCCCGATGAAGACTCGACCCACTTGCCGCCTATGTGATTGAGGTGGGTCTCGACGTCGGCCATGGCCTGCCTCCTCAGCGCGCCAAGAAGAGCGCTGGCTGGTCCGTGTTACCGCGACCCGCATACGGTACCACAAGGCAGCCACCCAGGGAAAGGGATGGCCGGAGCGCTTCGATTGACAGCCCCTCCGGGCGGCGATACAATCGCCGTGCCCGTCTCCCAGCCACACCGTCATGCCTGTATCCGTCGCCAATTCCAGGCTCATCTACGACGTCCTCAAGTCCCTGGACGTGAGGCTCGTGTCGGCCCTGCCGGAGACGTGGCTGGTGCACCTGATCCGCATGGCCGAAGACGACCCGGAGGTCACCCTGGTGCGGCTGAACAAGGAGGAGGAGGGGGTCGGCGTGTCGGCGGGCGCCCACTTCGCCGGGGTCAAGTCGGCCATGCTGATGCAGAACCACGGGTTCCTGGCATCGGTCAACGGCGTCGTCTCCCTGGCCCAGCTCTACCGCATCCCCCTGTTGATGCTCATCAGCCACCGGGGAGAGATGGGCGAGCGGGACCCGTGGCAGACGGAGGGAGGGCTGGTGACCGAGCCGCTCCTGAGGGCCCTGGGCATCCCCTACCGCAAGCTCTCGGACCCGGACACCCTCGCCCGGGACATCGGCAGCGCCCAGACGCTGGCCGAGAGCTCCCTGAGGCCCGTCGCCCTCCTGATGACCCGGGAGCTGATGTGGGAGGAGTGATGCGGCGCGTCGACGCCCTGGAGGCCATCTACCCGCTGCTCCAGGACCGTATCGTGGTCACCAACATGGGCGCGGCGGCCGTGGAGCTGTACTCCCTGGGGCACCGGGAGAGCTTCTTCTACCTGGAGCACGCCATGGGGCTGGCCTCATCCATCGGGCTGGGCCTGGCCCTCTGCCTGCCCGCGCAGCCGGTGGTCGTGGTGGACGGGGACGGCTCCGTGCTGATGAACCTGGGGGGCCTAAGCACCCTGGCCAGGTACCGGCCCCCCAACCTGGTGCACGTCATCTTCGACAATGAGAGCCTCCTCTCCGTGGGGGGATTTCCCACGGCGACGTCGACGGGCACAGACCTTGCCCACGTAGCCAGGGGGTCTGGCATCGAGCACGTGGAGACGGTCCTCACCCTGAAGGACCTGAAGGGGGCCTTTTCCCGGGCCGTGGATGGGAGGGCAACCTCAGTGATCGTGGCCAAGGTGGAGGCGGTGGGGCCCCCGGGGTTCGCCATGGACGTGGGCCTCCTGGAGAACCGGTTCCAGTTCCAGCGCTACATCCAAGGACTGAGGACGGGACAATGAGCGACACCATCGACTCCCTGATCCAGGGCATACGGGGCGGAGGGCTCCGGGTCATCGACCTGACCCAGCCCCTGAACGCCGACACACCCATAATCGAGCTGCCCCCCCAGTGGGGCCAGACCCCGGGGTTCACCCTGAAGGAGATATCCCGCTACGACGAGAGGGGGCCCTTCTGGTACTGGAACTCCTTCGAGACGGGCGAGCACACGGGCACGCACCTGGACGCGCCGGCCCACTGGGCCACGGGCCGGGACAAGAGCACCGTGGACCGGATACCCGTGTCCAGCTTCATCGGGCCCGGGGTGGTCATCGAGATGCGGGAGGAGTGCCGCGCCAACCCCGACGCCCTGCTGACGCCGGACCACCTGCACCGGTGGGAGAGCCGCAACGGCGAGATACCGGCGGGCGCCTGGGTGCTGGCCCGCACGGGATGGGCCGAACGCTTCTCCGACCCCGTCGCCTACAAGAACGCGGGAGAGGACGGGATGCCCCACGTACCGGGCATCTCCAAGGAGGCGGCGGAGCTCCTGACCGAACAGCGGGACGTGCTGGGGGTGGGGGTGGAAACCGTGGGAACCGACGCGGGGATGGCCGGCACCTTCGACCCGCCCTTTCCCAACCACAACATCATGCACGGGGCGGGCCGCATGGGGCTCACCAGCCTGGCCAACCTGGACCAGCTACCCGAGGCCGGCTCGGTGGTCATAGCGCTGCCCCTCAAGATCGAGGACGGGTCCGGGTCACCCGCCCGGGTGATAGCCCTGGTGGGGGGGTAGACCAAGACCGCTAGCAGGATGAGTGTTCTGTAGCCTGAATGCGCAGGGGCGGGCCCGATGCCCGCCCCTGCGTGCTCCCGTCCAGTCCTCGAGAGGTCAGGCCGCGGCCTTGACCGGCGCCAGGTACTTGGCGAACCAGCCCAGGGTCTTCTCCCAGGCGTCCTTGGCCGACGCCTCGTGGTAGCTGTCCCGTTCGTCGCAGAAGAAGCCGTGGCCGGCTCCCTGGTACATGTGGGACTCGAAGGTCTTCCCAGCCGCCTTCATGGCGGCCTCGATCTTGCTCACGTCGTCGGGCGTGGGGTTGGCGTCCTGGTCCCCGAACAGGCCCAGCATCGGGCAGCTCACCTGGGCGGTCCGCTCGAAGGGGGTCGGCCCCGTGCCCCAGATGGCCATGGTGTTGCCGCCGTAGAAGTTCACCGCCGCCGACAGCCCCTTGCACGCGGCCGCCGCCAGGTAGGTGATGCGCCCCCCGGCGCAGAACCCCACGATGCCGATCTTGTCGTTGACCACCCGGGGGTGGTTGCGCAGCCAGTCGATGGTGGTCTGAATGTCCAGGATCAGCTCCTGGTCCTTCCAGCGGCCCACCGCCGCGTTCCTCTCGTCGCCGTCGGGGGCCCCGGGATATCCGAACTCGGGGTTGGTGCCCCGGACCTCCTCGTTGGCGCCCACCCGGTGGAACAGGGCGGGCGCGACTGCGAAGTATCCCGCGGCGGCGAAGCGGTCGGCCACGTTCTGGATGTGGTGGTTGACCCCGAACACCTCCTGGATCACTATGACCGCCGGATGCCTTCCCGGCTCGTTGGGCTGGGCGACGTAGGTCGCCATGTCGTCCAGCAGGGTGCCTCCGGACTCCACTCTCTGGATCTCCCAAAAGGATGCCATCCGATTCTCCTTTCGCGGTAGTTTAGGTTTCCTGACCCCTTGGTTTGGAGGGATTTTAGCAGAACGACCCCTGCTATTCAACCTGACAGGACTCTGCCGCTAGAGGAGCCTGCCCGCCGCCCGCCAGGCCAGGGCGGCCGCGCCCAGCAGGCCCACGTCGTCCCCCAGGGGGCTCACCTCCAGCCTGTAGCCCAACCGGTGGACGTGGGGCATGGTGTGGCCGCGGACGTAGTCCTCCACGTCGGGACGCAGGTACTCCCAGTTCTGGGTGACGGCGCCCCCCAGGACTATGACGTCGGGGTCCAGAACGTGGAGGACGTTGACCAGTCCGGCCCCAAGGGCCCGGGAGACTCCCTGCAGGATATCCTCCGCCAGCGGGTCGCCCCGCCCGGCCGCGTCGAACACCATGGCCGCGGTCGCACGGTCCGGGTCGCCGCCGGCGGCCTCGGCAACGAGGGACCGGGGCGCTTCCGGCAGGCGCTCCCGGGCAATGCGCGCGATGCCCGAGCCCGAGGCCATCTCCTCCAGGCAGCCCGAGCCGCCGCACTTGCACCGCACGCCGTTCCAGTCGATGGTCATGTGCCCGACCTCGCCGGCCATTCCGTGTGCCCCCCACAGGGGCTGTCCCGCAACGACGATGCCCGCGCCTATGCCCGTGCTGACGGTTATGTACACCAGCATCTCCGCCCCCGCGCCCGCGCCGTAGACGTACTCGCCCAGCGCGGCCAGTGTCGCGTCGTTGCCGGTGACGACGGGCCACCGTAGCCTGCCGCCCCACAGGGCCTTGAAAGACACCCCGTCCAGGTCGGGGATGTTGGGCGGCCTGTACATGGTCCCGGTCTCAGGGTCCACGGGCCCGGCAAGGCCCAGGCCGACGCCCGCCACCGGCATCCCTACCGCGCGGGAGATGCCCTCGTCCAGGGCCGCCTCCACGTTGCGGAGGACGGCCTCCTTGCCCTCCCGGGAGCCCGTCGGCCGGCGCTCACGCCACACCACCCGGCCCGCCAGGTCCACGATGGCCACCCTGACCCAGCTGCCGCCCAGGTCCATGGCGATGACCACCTCGCCCTCCCCAGCCCTAGCCATCGCTCATCTCCGCCCCCGACCCCGGCCGGGCGCCGGCGGCCAGCAGCTCGTCCAGGACCTCTCTCAGTGATCCGGCGTCCATCGGTCCCACGAAGGAGCGCACCAGCTTTCCTTCCCGGTCTATGAAGAACTTCTCGGGGATCCCGGCCACTCCGTAGTCGATGGCGATCTCTCCCTTGCTGTCCAGCGCGTTGTGGTAGGGGACGTCGAACTCCCGCACGTGGTCCCCGACGGCCCCCGGGTCGTCCCAGATGGCCATGCCGATGAACTCCACGTCCCGGTCCCGGTACTCCCGGTATACCTGGGACAGGCCGGGGGCTTCCGCGCGGCAGGGGGGGCACCAGGAGGACCAGAAGTCCAGCATCACCACCTTGCCCCGGAGGCCCTGAAGACTTACCTGGTCGCCTCCCAGGGTCGTCACCTGGAACTCCCAGGCGGCCTTCTGGTCCACCTCGACCTCACCGAAGCGGCTGTTGATGCCGAACCCCCCGGGATTGCCTCCCGATCCGACGACCACCCATCCCAGGAGGGCGAAGAGGGCGGCCAGCGGCAAGGCCGATGCGACCAGTATCAGGTTCCTCTTGCGCGTGTCGCCGGCGACACCTCCGTCCGCCGAGGCGGCTGCCCTATCTGTTGCCTTGCTCAAGGGCCCTCTACGCCTCCCCACGCCCGGGGGCATCGGAGCCAAGCCTCAGCCTGACCAGCTCGGCCATCAGCTCCCCCCGGCGGGCCCGGTACTCATCCTCGGGGATGTCGTCCCTCTGACGGGAGTCGTCCAGGGACGCCATCTCCCGCAACAGGGCCATGGCCGCCGGGTGTCCCTCCGCATCCCCACCTACCTCCGGGCCGGCGCCGCCCGACATCGCCGGGACCTGGGCCGGGCCCCGCCTCACGGCGTACACCAGCAGCACGGCCATGATCAGCCCGACGGCCGAGGGTATGGCCACCCTCCAGCTGCCCGTGCTCGCCAGCCCGTCACCGATACGGTCGAGCCACGACGGGACAGGCAGGTCCGAGATGGTCACACTCAGCCGGGCGCCGGGCTCCAGGCCACCTGTCCCCGACACGGTGTAAGACCGGCCGTCCACCTCCGCCGTCTCGATGGGCACAAGGACGCCCGACTCCACCACGGTCCCGGTCTCGGTCTCGATCAACAGACGGAAGGCATCGGCCCCCAGCGGGAAGGTGCGGGAGAACTCGACCCGGTTGCCCTGATAGGGGAGGCGATAGGTGTAGGCCACCTGGGCGGCCCCGGGAGGGAGGGGCGATGTGAGGGCGAACCCGGAACCGACGTTGATTATCCCGCCCCCCGCCAGGTCCGACGACACGTCCAGCTCCGAGGCCTCCGGGGGCATGGAGAACCGGAGGAACTTCATGGCGGCGGGCTGCTCCAGGTCCGGCACGAAGGTGCGGTCTCCCTCGTTCACCACCTCCACGATCTCGAAGGCGGCCAGAGACTCCTCGTCGTCGTCAGAGGCCCTTATCAGGAGGACGTCCCCCGTCACATGGACATCCTCCAGGCTGTCGGTGGGCTCATAGACCAGGAGCTCCGCGGACCCGGACGAAGGGCCCGGGTCCAGGCCGCCCGAGTACATGACCCCTTCGTAGTTGACGGTCAGCCTGCCGGTGGAGCCCTCCTCCAGGGACACCCCGTCGAAACGAAACTCGCCGCCCAGCTGGGTCGTTGAGGACTCAGTGTCAACGGAGCCGTCGACACCCAGGATGACCAGCAGCACATCCAGACCGGCAGGGGCCTCGCCGCCGGCGGTGCCGTTCACCACCCGCCCGGCAATGGCGCCATCTTCCTCTCCCGCCGCGGGCGACGCCCACAGGACAGCGGCCAGGGCCGCGGCCGCCGCGGTACCCAAGAGGGACCACCCTCTACCGCCGCGGGCCGTCATGCTCCTCGGCGGGGCACTCTCCGGACTCCTGGGAAACCGAATGCTCGACCGCGCCCTCCTCCACCGGCGTTACAGGCCTAGGGCGCCCCGGCGGCCCGGCTTCCCGAAGGGCGCCGACCTCCATCTCTACGAGACGCTCCGCCTCCAGCTCCGCCAGCTCCTGCTCCCGGACCACGGCGGCCGCCTGGACACGGTAGGCGCTCAGACGCTCCCTGTAGTCGGCCTCCTCGACGCCCCCGATCTCGTACTCGAGCTGCAGGCTCCGGATGGACTCGTATATCTCCTCCCGCCGAAGCCGCCACGCCACGGGGCCCGCACCGTCGCCAGGACCGCTCCGGGAGGGACCGCCGGCCCCGAAACGCCCCTTGACAAAGGGATACAGGACGACCCCCACGACCAGCAGCGCCAGCAAGGCGCCGATCAGGACCGGCATCGGCGGAACGACCCCCTGACACGGGGCCCGCCCGGTCCCATCACGACACGGGCGGGCCCTCTGATAGCATTATACCGCGCATTGCGCCCCAACGGGCGCGGACAGGCTGAAGGCTGGAGACAGGCCCTAGCCGTCGCCGGACTGGCCGCGGAGGGGTCTCTCCGGGGGAAGCCCAACTGGGGCCGATAGTCTCTCGGCCACCGGCGCAGCCTCCGGGGCCCGCCGGGGCCACAGGGAGATAACCGTCCCCAACATGAACACCGGGCCGGCGACCCAAATCCACCAGACTAGGGGATTGACCAGCACCCGGAGACCCGCCCTGCCGTCCTCCAGGGTCTCGCTGGGGACGACGTACAGGTCTTCCACGGGAGTCGAGCGTATCCCCGCCCTGGTGGAGGCCATACTGAAGGCGGGATAGAAGTCCCGTTGCGCCGTGAGGGTCTGGAGGAAAGAGCCGTCGCGGTAGGCGTTGATGGTGCTGACCGACTGCAGCCTGTCCACCCTCTGGGTGAGGTCGGTGCCGACGTACTCCAGCTCGTAACCGCCGACCTCGACCCGCTCACCGGGGGCCAGGATCACGTCCCGCTGCACGTCGTAGAAGGACGAGCCCACGATGCCAAGGGCCAGCATCACCACCGCCAGGTGGACGACGTAGCCACCGTACCGGGGCCGGTTGGCGGCGATCAGCTTTAGGAATCCCACGGGGTAGCTGTCCCCCTGGCGGCCCCGGGACCGGACTCCCCGGGCCCATTCCAAGAGGATCCCCCCCGTCACCATGGCGCATATCCCCAGGGCCGCCATGGGGTACGGCTTGCGGACTCCCAGCACGGCCACCAGGACGACCACTGCTACGCCTATCAGCAGCGGGCCCGCGAGGACCCCTCTCAGCGTCCTGAGGCCGGCACGGCGCCAGGGCACCAGGGGCCCGACCCCCATGAAGAATATCAGCGCCAACATCAGGGGGCCGTTGACCTGATTGTAGAAGGGCTGACCCATCGAGACGGTCTCGCCCTTGAACACCTCGGAGATCAGGGGGAACACCACGCCCCAGAGGGTCACGAAGGCGATGGCCAGCAGCAGCAGGTTGTTGACCAGGAAGGCCGCCTCCCTGGAGAGGCTGGACTCCAGGTTCTGGGCGCTCTTCAGGCTCGTGTAGCGGGAGAAGAATATGCCGAAGGGCACGGCTACGCCGATGCCGGTGAACATCAGGAATACCCAGCCCAGGGTGGATGCGCCGAAGGAGTGGACCGACGGGACCGGCCCGCCGCGGTTCATGAACATGCCGTACAGGGCCAGTCCGAAGGCGAGGTTGATGAGGACGATGTTCCACATGCGAAACATGCCCCGACGCTTCTGGACCATGATGGAGTGGATGAAGGCGGTGAGTGCGATGAAGGGCATGAACCCGGCGTTCTCCACGGGGTCCCAGGCCCAGTAGCCGCCCCAACCCAGGATGGTGTAGGCCCACCAGCCGCCCAGGAGCAGGCCGGAGCCCAGCGCCGCCCAGGCGAAGATGCCCCAGGTGCGTCCCGGGTCCACCCACTCGTCCCCCGTCTTTCCAGCCACCAGTGAGCCCAGGGCGAAGGCCAAGGGAATGGACACCGACACCAGCCCGGCCATCATCACCGGCGGATGGATGAACATGCCCGGATGGGTCAGCAGCGGGTTGATGCCCTGGCCGTCGGGGGGCACGACAGGGAGCCTGGCGAAGGGGTCGGCCATGAACATGAGCACGGCCAGGAAGAAGGTCAGGACCAGCATCAGGACCCCGTTGGTGTAGGGCAGGGTGTCCCGCACGGACGCCGGGGCCAACCGAACGGCGAGGGCGGAGAGGCCGGCCAGGGCGAAGGCTATGTACAGCAGGGACCCCTCGTTGCCCGCGTAGAAGGCCACCCAGGTGTAGACGCGGTCCATGGCCATGTTGCTGTTTCCCGCAACATAGGCGACCTCGAAGTCGTTGGAGAGGAACGCCCCGACGAGGCTGGCCACCGACACCGCCAGCACCGGCACCAGCAGGTACGTGGCGGCCCGGGAGCTCTCCACCAGGGCGGGGGCGGGCCGGAGTGCCCCCAACACCGATCCCACCGACGAGTAGGCCGCCAGGGCCAGGGCCAGGGCCAGTGATATAGAGCCCAGGTCAGCCATTCGCCGCACCCGGACCGGCGCCCGACTCCCGCCCCCCGGGGCGGCGGGAGCCCTGGCCCCCCTCGATCTCCATGTCCACCACGGCCAAGTACTCCTCCAGGCCTTCCTCCGGGCCCGACTCGGCCCGGGCCAGGGGAGGCGCGCTGGTCCGCATGGCCCTCACCACCAGCGCCACGACCGCCACGCCGATCAGGAGGCTCACGATGGGCACGATCCACGCTACGAGGTTGAAGCCCTCCTTGGGCGGGGCCGCCAGCACGCTCTCCCCGTACCGGTCCGCGAAGAACTGGAGCACCTCGTCCCTGGTCATCCCCTCCGCCAGCTTCTCACGCACCACGGCCCGCATCTGCCTGGCCAGCTCCACCTGGGCCTGGTCGATGGTCTCGCCGGGGCACACGGGGCAGATGAGGGTGCGGTCGATGGACTGGGCCTGCTCTTCCAGGCTGGGCGGGGAGTCGGAGGCGCAGGCGGCGAGCACCGCTGGAAGGGCGGCGGCAAGCAGGACGACTACCGGGAGACGGGCCCTGGAGCTAGACATCAGCGTACGGGAAATTGGAGAGAATCAATACCACCGCAGCTCCAGCATAACCCACCTACGGACGGCGAAGATGCTAACTCTGACCCTATTGCTGCAAGGTGCGGATGTAGTTGACCAGCAGCCACCGCTCTTCCACCGTGAGAAGCTTGTCGAAGGCGGGCATGACAGTGACCCCGCTGGTGATCCAGCCGAATATGGTCACGTCGGCGAGGTCCACCACCTCTTGGGCGGTCAGGTCGGGAGTGATGGTGTAGGGCTGGGCTTCGGTGCCGTAGCCGTAGCTCTCCCTCATGATCCGCAGTACGGGGCCCTGCAGGGCCGGGTCCTCTCCGTTGCCCGTGACCCCGTGGCAGAAGGCGCAGTTGGCGGCGTAGAGCCTGGCGCCCTCTTCGATCCCCTGTCCCGGGACCGGATTCTCGGTGGTGGCCAGCTCCCTGCCGGTGATGGGCACGGCCCCGTCGGGCACCGAGACGCGGGGCGGCTCGTGTACCTGGTACGACTGCTGGTAGTGCATCTCGTAGAAGAAGTCCAACGGGTACGTCCCGTTGGCGCACCCAGCCAGGAGCGCAGCCACCAGGACAAGGGCGCCCACAAGCAGGGGGCGCTTGACCGCCGCCAGAGGGGCTATGTGCTGCCGGTCTCTCAATCCGCCTCTCCGCGTTTCACTTCGACGGCCCCGGCCTGGGTCAGGGCCTGCTCCACCTCGGGCACCTGGGCCTCGTCGCACGTCACGTGGACGCCGATGAGACCCTGGGTGACCCTATCGTCATACAGCTTGGGCTTGAACCCCGGGAGCCTGGACTCGAATATGATCCCGAGCACCGTAAAGAGGATGGCCCCCAGCATGGTCCCCTCGTAGGTGACGATGGCCATGGGAGGGAGGGAGAGTATGGGCTTTCCGCCGGTAACCAGGGGGTAGGCCATCTGGGTCATCGAGGTGAGGAGTATGCCGGCGGTCATCCCGCACAGCGCCCCGACGAAGGGAAAGACGTAGAGACGGTGGTGGGTCTCCCTCTCGCCGAAGGCGCCCTCGGGGTACGGAGCGCCGGTGAGGAAGTCGTAGTCCTCGTTGGTGAGACCCACCTTCTGGAGGGCGTCGCCCGCCTCGGCGGCGTAGTTGGCGTCCTCGTACAGTCCCATTACCGCTGTCTTTGCCATTTCAACCCTCGCTAGCCTGGCCGCCGAGACGGGTGGGGTCCCCGTGTCCGGGCGGCCATAATGGCTCGACTCACTCCTCCCTGATTACCGCCGGCACCGTCCTCCTGCCTATCTTTATCTCCTGCTTCAGGATCTCCCCCTCCTTGACGTCGTAGATGGGTATCAGGGGGAACACCTTGGCGAACAGGAGCATCAGCATGGACACCAGGCAGAAGGTGCCGAAGACGATGACCACCTCGACCGCGCTGGGGCCGTAGGTGTACCAGACGTAGCTCAAGGTCTGCTTTTGGGCCAGTCCCGGCACGATGATAAGGAATCGCTCCAGCCACATGCCTATATTTACGGAAACGCACGCCACGATCATGAGCCACGGGTTGCGTCTGATCCCTCGGAAAAGCCACATTCCAACGGGGATGAAGTACGTCGTTCCCACGAAGGTAATGAACCACCAGCTCCAGGGGGCCTGGTCCGTGAGGAAGTGCTTCACGGCGATCTCGTCCCCCTCCAGGGAGTAGAGACCGAAGAGGAACTCTAGCACGAAGAAGAAGAACCAGGCGGTGGCCACCACTATCAGCAGCCGGCCCAGGGCGTCGAAGTGCTCCGCTCGGATGTAGTCGTGCCACCCAAAGAGGGAGCGCATGATGGCCATCACGATGACCACGGCCGCCACTCCCGAGTGGACCGCCCCGATGACGAAGTAGGGCGGGAAGATGGTGGAGTGCCAGCTCTTCACCGCGATGGCCATGCTGAAGTCGAAGGAGACTATGCTGTGCACCGAGACGAACACGGGCAGGATGAGGGCCGACAGCAGCACCCCCGCGATGACCTGCAGCTTCCACTGCCTGGGGTTCCCGCGCCAGCCCATGCACAGCACGCCGTAGATCTTGCGCCTCCACCCGGTGGAGGTGTCCCGTATCACCGCCAGGTCGGGGAGCAGGGCGATGTACACGAACAGTATGCTGGAGGTCAGGTACGTGAACACGGCGCTGGGGTCCCACACGAGGGCCGAGCGCACGTTCGGGTACACGCCCCGGGCCCAGTCGTAGGGGAAGACCCAGTAGAAGAGCCTCCAGGGGCGCCCCGCGTGTATCAGCGGCATCAGCATGGCCGTCATCAGGGAGAAGACGGTGAGCACCTCGGCCGCCCGGGTCGCCGGCCTGCGCCACTCGGCCTTGGACAGGCGCAGGATGGCCGACAGCATGACGCCGGCGTGGCTGATGCCGATCCAGAAAACGAAGTTGGTGATGAAGAAGCCCCACATCACCGGCCGGTTCAGCCCTGTGACGCCCAGGCCCTGGTTGAACATGTACCCCGCGGCGCACATGGAGGCCACCACGACCACGGCCAGGGCGCCCACGGTGGCCCAGTACCACGTCGGGTTTTCGAACAGGGTGTTGAGGAGCCCCCTGTTTATCTCCCTGTCGGTAAGACTTCTACCTTCCTGCATCGCCCTTCTTACTTGCTAGACCCGCGGTCTCCGCAGGGCCTACTCCGGCTTTCCCAGCACCATGTACCGGCCCTTCATGAAGGGCCGGACGAGGATGTACAGCAGTCCCTCCTTGGTTTCCCACATGGACATTACGGGCAGCAGCTTCGTGCCCAGCAGATATATGAAGGCCGTGGCCCCCAGGCCACCGAGGATGATGAACACGTCCCACACGTCGGGGGTAACGGGCAGGAGCTGGGGGGCAATCCCACCGACTCCCGCCGGAAAGTCGGCTATGGAGTGGCTTCCCAGGTCCTCCTGGGGGATGTTGAAGGCCGGGACGTACAGCCGCACCATCATGAAGAACGCCCCGATGATCGCCGACGCCCCGGCGATGGCGGGCCCAAGCACGCTCCGCCGGATCCCGTTCCAGAGCAGGAGGGCGAAGGGAATCAGGAAGCTGAAGAAGACGTTCAGCACGAACGCGGTCCGATAGGACTCGAACATGATGAGCTTCACCACGCTCTGCTCCGTCGGGTCACGCCCGTACCAGAAGGTCATGAACTCGGAGAACCAGAAGTAGCCCCACAGGAGGGTCAGGCCCAGCAGCACCTTGGAGAAGGACCAGAAGGGGTCCAGCCCTATGTACTGACGGTAGCCGCCCCAGGTCCGCATGATGAACAAGGTCACCAGCACGGTCCCGCCCGCAGCCTGCAGGCCGGTGAGGGCGTGGTGGGTGGCGAAGATCGAGTCCTTCCAGCCGGGCACCAGGCTGAGGGAGAAGTCCAGGCTTATCAGCATATGGACGAAGACCAGCAGCATGAAGTAGAAAGCGCCCAGCACACCCAGGGAGGCCCGTTGCAGCTTCCATTCCCTCTCGGTGCCCTGCCACCCCATGGAGAGACGGCGCATGAGAGCGGCCCGCCACCCGGCGCCGGTCTGGCCCAGGGCAGACATGTCGGGCCGGGCCGAGACCCACAGGATAGCCAGGCCACAGAAGACCAGGAACCCCACGGCGAAGCCGTCCCACCACAGGGGCGCGCCCATGGGCCCCTCGAACCAGACGGTCCGCCGGTCCTGGCCGACGCTGAGCTGTCCGTCGTGGTTCAGGTCGATTCCAGGAAGCAGTAACATGAGGGGAATGAACCACAGGAGGTTGAGCACTCCAACCAGGGCGAACAGCTCCGAGGCCCTGGAGAGGGGCCTGCGCCAGTGGCTCTTGGTCCACCGGAAGGCCACCGCCACCACGGGCGCAGAGCCGGTGGTGGCCAGCAGGAAGGCGAACATGGCGGCGTAGTAGCCCCATGCGGGCCGGGCCTCATCGGAGAAGCCGTCATTGACGGCCCGGCTGACGAACCCCACGATCCCCAGCACGACTAGGACGCCCAAGCCGAGGAGGGCCACCTTCAGCGCCCCGTCGAAGGTAAACACCTTCCGAGTCAGGTGCTCGGTGACACCCTGGGGAGTCAGGTTCACCTCCGGCACGTCCGGGTGGTGAGCCCCGTGGCCGTTGGTATGGGGTTGGCTGCTAGTGGCCATCTCCCTCTTCGCCTTCGTACTGCGGATCTATCTTCTTCAGGTAGATCACGTTGGGCTCGGTGCCCAGGTTCTTCAGGAGCTGATAGGCCCTGGGGTCCTTGAGCCGCTTGCCCCCGGTGGCCTCGTCGACCTCGACATACTGGCGCAGCCGGCTGTTGGGGTCGTCGTAGTCGCCGAAGATCAGGGTGTTGGTGGGGCAGGCCTGGACGCACGCCGGCAGGAAGTTGCCCTCGGCCAGCTCCTTGTCGCTGAGCTGCCCGCCCTCACTGCCCTCCACCTTGAGCTGCCCCCGCCGGATCCGCTGCACGCAGAAGCTGCACTTCTCCATGATGCCCCGGCTGCGCACCGTCACGTCGGGGTTCAGCTGGTTCCTGAGCTGGTCGGGGAAGGTCGGCTCCCAGAAGTTGAAATACCGCACCTGGTAGGGGCAGTTGTTGGCGCAGTACCGCGTGCCCACGCAGCGGTTGTACACCTGGACGTTCAGCCCCTCGTCGTTGTGGTAGGTGGCGTACACGGGGCAAACCGGCTCACAGGGGGCGTTCTCGCAGTGCTGGCAGAGGATGGGTATGAACCTCGCCTTCACGTCGTGCCAGGGGGCGTCGGCCGGCTCCGTCTGGTTTTCGTCGGCGCCCTCCCGGCGGTACTCGGCGGGGACGTCCCAGTAGCGTTCGACCCGTATCCACTGCATGGCCCGCCGCTGGTGGAAACGGTCCTCGGTATTCAACCCGACGTTGTTCTCCGACTGGCACGCCACGACGCAGGCCTGACATCCCGTGCACTTGTCGATGTCTATGACCATGCCCCACTTGTGCTCCTTGCGTTGCGCCATCGCCGGCCCTACCTTTCGACCGCCGGGGGATACCTGTGCTTCGGCGCCCTACCCACGGGTCACCTGCACGACGTCTTCGTCCTTTACGCCTATTGGGAAGGCGGGCACGATGCCCTCGAACTTGGAGACGCGGGCGTTCCGCCCGGTGGTCTCCAGCCGGACCTCGGTGGCGCCCCAGGCAAGGGACCCGGTGGCCGCGTCCGTCTCCGGGGCGAGTATGTGTATGGGGTTGTCGCCGCGCCTCTCGCCGTCCCGCATGGCGTACTCCCCGCTGGCCCTGTGGCCCTGGCCCACGGGAACGCCCACCACGTTGGGAGGCATGGCCGGGTGGGGGTAGACCACGGCCTGGATGGCGAGGCCTCCCTCGTTGACCAGCCTGACCACGTCCCCCTCCTGGAGGCCCATCTCCCTGGCCTTCCGGGAGTTGATCTCCACCCACGTCTGCCACGTCACGGAAGTGACCGGGTCCGGCGCGGCCTGAAGCCACGGGATATGGGCGCCGCGCCCGTCCAGCAGGGAGTTGGACAGGAAGGGGATCATGCGGAAGACGTTTCCGCCCCCGCCCGCGGTCCTGACCACGGGGGTGGCCGACCCCTGGGAGACCATCTCCGCCAGGTTGGGTGGATTGGGAGGAGCGCCCCTGAAGACGGCTTCCTCGTCCCACCATCCCCCCTGCTGCAGCACGCCGTTCCAGAACCCCTCGAATGTCGCGGCCTCCACCGAGCCGCGTCCCAGGCCATGCAGGGCCCGGGCCTCCTCCCTGACCACGTCCCGGAAGGTGTTGGGGAGGCCGTCGTCCAGCCCCAACTCCTGAGACATGGTGAGGAGCACGTCGGGGAAACTCCTGGGGTCCAGGCCGGGCAGCGGGTTCACCACCGGCTGCTGGAACCCCACCATCTGGTATCCCGGGCCCGGGTTGGGCACGTCATGGCCCCAGTCTTCCAGGTACAGGCGCTGGGGCAGCACCACGTCGGCCATCATGGCCGTGTCGTCCAGGAAGTTGGAGAAGCTCACGATGAAGGGGCGTCCCGTCGTTATCGCCGAGGCGAACCCAACCGAGCCCGGCAGGCTGTGCACCGGGTTGGCCCCACGGACCATGATCACCCGGATGTTCCCCTCGCTCACGTCCTCGGCCACTCCCGTCCAGTCCGTAAGGGACGCCGGGGCCGCGGCGGCCGTCGGCAGGGGCGGCGACGGGTTGAACACCACGCCGCCCGATCCGGGGGCCCTTCCCACGCTGCCCACCAGGTAGTTCAGGGCGTAGATGGCCGAGAGGTTGAAGGTGCCGTTGCTCTGGGCGCCTTCCTCGCCGCCCCCCAGCGCCAGGGCCGGATGGCCCTGGGCGAAGTCGTGGGCCACGTTGCGGATGATGTCCGCGGCGGCCACGCCCCGGATGCTCTCGGGGATCCCCACGTACAGGGGGTTGTCGGGCCGCACCACCCTGTCGGCGCTGAAGGCCTCCAGGGCGACGGCGCCTGCGCCGCCCGTCATGGCCCGGGCCGCCGCGGGGTCGCCCATCTCCTGGCTGATGATCTCGTGGGCTATGCTGAGGGCCAGCACCCCGGACCGCCCCGGGACGACGGGTATCCACTGGTCGGCGTTGGCCGCGGTCATGGAGTACCGGGGGTCGGCGTGGACCATGAGCCCCCGCCCGCCGCCGTTGGAATGGTCGCGGAGGCGGCCGTAGCCCCGGGAGTACCGCACCGGGGCAACCCAGGTGGAGAGGACGTCCGCCCCAAAGGAGAGGACGTAGGAGCTGTTGTCGATGTCCAGGTCCGGCAGGCGCTGCTGGCCGAACACGTCCCTGACCGCCCTGTCCAGAGAATGCTGCTCCAGGGCCTCCAGGGCCACGTGCCTACATCCAAAGGAGGAGGCGAACCGGCCGACCACGTTGGCCATCTGGCCCCTGAGGGGGTCGGTGACCACCAGCGCGGCCCCGGTGTCGCCCTCGGCCTGGAGCTGGCGTAGCTGGCCGGTGACCCGGCCCAGGGCATCCTGCCAGGTGGTGGGCTCGAAGTGCCCGGAGCCCCGGGGCCCGCACGCAGCATGGGCCCGGAGAGCCTCTCGGGGTGGTAGATGGCCTGGAGCCCCCCTTCGCACCGGGCGCTCTGGCCTCCCAGGTTGGTGGGGTAGAGGGGGTTGCCCTGTATCTTCTTGGCCCGGCCCTCCATGACCCGCACTATGATGCCCTCACGCTCGGGGCACTGCTCGCACAGAGTCGCGTACCAGTTGTCCCTGCCGGTGACCAGGTCCTCGGGCATCTCCACCGAGCTCGACATCCGCATCTCACTCTCGGGGAAGATGCAGGACACCGCCCCTATCGCCGAGAGGCTGGACCATTTCAGAAAATCGCGCCGGGATAGTCTCATCGTACCCCTAGTAGTGACATGTGACGCAGTCCGTGGGAGCGTCGTAGTCCCGGTGACAATCGACGCAGTCGCCCATCTTGAGCCTGCGCTCCTGCTTGACCTTGTCCATCGCCCGGACCTTGCCGTGGCAGATGGCGCAGCTGGCCTCCACCAGCTCCCCGGGCTCAGGCGGCGACGACATGGGCAGGTTGTAGCTGCCGGCCCGCTGCAGGGTCTCGACCCGCCCCTCTTCGGTCTGGGTGAAGAACCGGATGTGGGGCTCGTGGAAGAACTGGACGTGGTCCGGCACCCTGTGGACCCGCTCCCAATCTATGGGCTGGGGCGTGATCTCCGGGTCTGCCATACCGTCGGCCCCCAGGCCCCCATAGGCCAGGAGCTTGACGATCTCCGGCTGCCCCTCGCCGTCGACCGGCAGTCCGTTGACCGTCTTGTGGCAGAAGAGGCACTGCTCCACGGCGGGTACGGTGGCGGCGGCCCCCTGGGTCACGTTCCGGTGGCAGAAGTCGCACTGCATGCCCATCTCCTCCACGTGAACGGTGTGGGGGAAGTCGATGGGCTGGTCGGGGCCGCCCGCGCCGAAGCCGAAAAGGGGCGTGGACCACCAGGCGGTGAGTATGTACACGACCACCAGTACGGTGACGACCCCTCCCGCCAGGCCTCCCAGGGCCAGGGGCAGCAGCTTCCAGCTAAGCTTTACGGGCACCAGTCTGCACCCACCATGTCACCGCGTTCGGCGGCTCCTGCATTCGACATCCGATCAGTCCGCCCCGGCCGGCGGCCGTATGGCCGACGGCCCAAGCTATATCCAGAACCTGTTGTATACCTGCTCGAGAAGGTACGTGTTACCCACGGTCCACACCATGAACAGTGTCGCCAAGCCCACCATGACGATCGAGCCCGCGTAGATGGGCAGGCGCAGCATGTTGGCTTCCTTGGGCAGGTGCCCGGAGGCGATGAGCGAGGGTATCAGGGCGTGGGCCGTAAGGAAGGTAAAGGCGATGATAACGATGGAGAAAAAGTAGGCCCATAGCCAGTGGAGCCAGTCGCCTACGTTGCTCCAGTCGGCCGCCGTCATGGACGCCGGGTCTACTTCAGGCATGCGGGGGAGTGGCCTCCCTAGCCTCCTCTGGGCGTTGGACATAAACAGCGAATTTGCACGTGAAAACTATCACAGCGGTAAACGAGTGTCAAGTAGCGGGGACGCCCATCCTTGACCGGGCTCGGTCCGCATCGGTAGAATACGACGCAGCAAAACGGGCCCCGTAGATGAGGGCGGAACACGACGACCGGAGGACGTAGATGCCAGAGGACCGGAGCGAGGAGCGGCAGCCAAAGTACTCTCGCCGGAAGGCCCTGGGGAAACTGGGGTTGGGTCTGACGGCCATAGCCGGCGCCGTGTTCGTCCTGAAGAACCTGGTCCCCTCGGGAGAGGAGCCCGACACGACGGCCCGCCTCCCCGGCCCCGACTCGATCTTCCACCCCCGCGACGGCCACGCCATGGACCGGGGGAGCACGACCAGGGACGCCTAGGCACTACCTTCTCCCGAACTCCCGCTCCAGGTGGTGGGAGCTGAGGTGGATCATGGTGGGGCGTCCGTGGGGACAGGTCTGGGGGCTGTCGCAGGCGCCGAGCTGGGCCACCAGCTCCTCCATCTCCCGCATGTCCAGGCTCTTTCCCGCCCGCACCGCGCTGTGGCATGCGATGGATGCGGCCACCGCCTCCTCCCGCTCCTTCAGCAGCCTCTCGAAGGCTATCATGTCCAGTATCTCGATGAGAGCGCGGCCCGGGTCCCCGTCGGTCACCATTTGGGGTACGGCCCTCACGAGGTAGCTCCGCTCACCGAAGGGCTCCACCACGAAGCCGTACCGCTCCATCAGGTCTCCGTTGCCCCTGATCACCTCCTCCTGGCCGGGGGACAGCTGCACGGCGGCGGGCTCCAGCAGCGACTGGGAGAGGGCCCGGGCGCCCTTGCCGCTTTCCGCCACCCGCTCGAACAGGACGCGCTCGTGGGCCGCGTGCTGGTCGATGAGGTAGACGCCGTCGGCGCCCTCGGCCACCAGGTAGGTGTTCCGGACCTGGCCCAGGATACGCAGCTCCGCCGTCGCCTGGGCGGGGGTGGTGGGGACGCCGGACCCTCCCAGCTCCAAGGCCGCCTCCAGGGCCATTTCGGAGCCCGCGGGGCCCGTTGCCCGCCTTCCACCAGCGCTCCAGGGCCTGGCGGCGCCGTCACCGGACCAGGGCTCGGGGGCGACCCGCACCTGAGGGACCGGGGAGGTGGCGACCAGGGCGCCGCGCACGGCCCGCTGCAACGCCGGAAACACCACGTCCTCGCGCCTGAACCTGACCTCGCGCTTGGCGGGGTGCACGTTCACGTCCACGTCGGCAGGGGGCACCGTCAGGTTGACAACTCCCAAGGGATGGCGTCCCTTGGGGAGGAAGCCCTGGTACGATTCCGACAGGGCGAAGGCCAGCAGGCCGCTCTGTACCCACCGGCGATTGACCAGGAAGGTCATGTAGGTGCGGTTGGCCCGGTGATGGGAGGGGGCGCTTATGTACCCGGTGACCGCGTAGCCGTCCCTGGGGCCTCCGGAGTCCACCTTCAGGAGGGAGCCAGCCGTCTCGGCCCCGTAGACCGAGGCCAGGGCGTCGAGGAGGCTGCCGTTTCCCGGAGACGAGATGGACCTGCGTCCGTTGACCAGCAGGTGGAACCGCACCTCGGGGTAGGCCAGGACGAAGCGGGACACCATGTCGCTGACCCTGGAGGTCTCCGCGGCGGGGGACTTGAGAAACTTGCGCCGGGCGGGAAGGTCGTGGAACAGCCCCTGGACGGCGAGGGAGGTCCCCAGGGGGCACCCGGTAGCGGTGTTCCCGACGACCCTGCCACCCTTGAGCTCCACCCGGCGCCCCGTCTCCGACCCGGCCGGCCGGGTCACCAGGGATACCCGAGCCACGGCCGCTATGCTGGGGAGGGCCTCGCCACGGAAGCCCAGGGTCCGGACGTCGTCCAGGTCGTGGGCGCTGGTGATCTTGCTGGTGGCGTGGCGCTGGAAGGCCAGCTCCACCTCTTCGGCCGGGATGCCGCAGCCGTCGTCGGTCACCCGGAGGAGCTCGCTCCCGCCGCCGGAGACCTCGATGGTGACTTGGGTCGCCCCGGCGTCCAGGGAGTTCTCGATGAGCTCCTTGACCACCAGGGAAGGCCGCTCGGCCACCTCCCCGGCGGCTATCTTGCCCGCCACGTCGGGCGCGAGCACCCTTATGGACACGGTTACGGGAGACCCTTTCTAAAGCCGCCGCTTCCCATCACGCCCCTCTCCGGGTCCGGGCTCAATCCGCCGCTCCCCATCCCACCACTCTTCAGGTCCGGGTCAGAAAAGGGGGACCGTCGTTCCCTTGGCCCGGAACTGCTTGTCCTCCGAGGCCCCGGTGGCAACGAACTCCGAGATGATGCCGTAGATGCGGTCCATCTGGGCGTCGGCGGTGCGCCTGAAGAAGTAGGGAGGGACCCAAATGCCGCCGAAGGCCGCGGCCACCTCGGGGTAATCGTCGATGACGAACTCGGGGGTCACGTCCACGCCCAGCTCCTCCAGGCGCTCTTCGTGGTGGTGGGTCGGCTTCTCGTACACCCCGCTTACGAGCTCCTCCAGCTGGTGCTTCCTGACCACCTCCCAACGCAGGCCCACCCCTGACCAGATATAGATGGAGTGACCGTCGTCGATCAGCTTGCGAAAGGTCTCCTTCGTACCCGGCCGCAGGCTGTCGTCCAGGCCCAGGATGGTGTAGTCCACGTCGAAGAAGATGTTCATCGATACTCCTTGCCGCCCGTCCACATGTGAAGAGGCGCGGAGACCATTATACAGCATGACCCGCTGGGGCTGGCGCTGGCGAAGGGTGGGGCCGCTACCCGTCCAGGGCGGCGGTGAGGGTCTTCTCGTTGGCCCCCACTATCAGCTCGCCGCCCAGCCGGACCAGGGGACGCCGGATGAGGCGGGGCTCCTGGAGCATCAGCCCGATCAGGTCGTCGTCAGTGAGGCCGTCGGGCTCCAGCCCCATGGCCTTGAAGCTGGGACTCCGAAAGGAGAACACGTCCCGGATGGGACGGTCTCCCAGCACCTCACGCAGCTCCGCCTCGGAGAACGTCTCCTTGAAGAAGTCCCGGTCCTGGACGTCCACGCCTCTCTGCGAGAGAAACTCCCTCGCCTTGCGGCACTGGGTTCATCTGGGCCACCAGTAGAGGGTCGCCTGAGTGGTCATGGAAGCCTCCTTAGTTCTATTGCCACAGGTGTATCGCCGCGCGTATTGCCCGTGTCTGGCGGCCCCTGCCCCGGCCGCTACCCGCTCCGGCCCCCGTCGTCGCTGGGGCGGTTCTCCCGGGCCTCCCGTTGCAGCCGGTAGAGGGTGTTGATGGCCTCCAGGGGGGTCATGTTCTGCACGTCCAGGGCGGCAAGCTCCTCCAGGGTTGGGTGCTGACCGCCGAACAGGGCCATCTGCAGGGACGGGTCTTTGCGCCTGCGCCGGGGCCTCGACCCGGGGCCTCGGCCGCCGGACTCCAGCTCCCCCAGCACCTCCCAGGCGCGGGCAACCAGGGACTTGGGGAGGCCGGCGAGCTGGGCCACGTGGATCCCGTAGCTCTTGTCCGCCCCTCCGGGCACTATGCGGTGGAGGAACACCGCCCGGCCCTCCTCTTCGGACACGGCCACCGTGTAGTTGCGCACCCTGGGAAGGGTGGCGGCAAGCTGGGTGAGCTCGTGGTAGTGGGTGGCGAACAGGGTCTGGCATCCCAGCCCCGGGTCGTTGTGGATGTGCTCCACCACCGCCCGGGCGATGGAGAGGCCGTCGTAGGTGCTGGTGCCCCTGCCGATCTCGTCCAGAATGACCAGGGAGCGTGGAGTGGCCTGGTTGAGTATGGAGGCGGTCTCGACCATCTCGATCATGAAGGTGGACTGGCCGGTGGTCAGGTCGTCCTGAAGGCCCACCCTGGTGAATATCCGGTCCACGAGGCCGATGGTCGCCGAGTCCGCGGGCACGTAGCTGCCCATCTGGGCCATGAGGACGATGACGGCCACCTGGCGTATGTAGGTGCTCTTCCCGGCCATGTTGGGGCCCGTCAGGACGATCACCTGGGCGTCGATGTCGGAGGACCGGGTGTCGTTGGGGACGAAGGAGCCCGGGGGCATGACCCGCTCCACAACCGGGTGCCTGCCCCCCCTGATGTCGATGCCCGGCGTGTCGGTCAGATCGGGGCGGACGTACCCGTACCTGGAGGCGGCCTCGGCCAGGCAGGCGAACACGTCCACGTGGGCCACGGCGTCGCCCAGGGCGGAAACCCTGTCTCCCCCGCCGGCGATCTGGGAGCACACCTGCCTGTAGAGGGCCCGCTCCAGCTCCTCGATCCGCTCCCTGGCGTTGAGTATCAGGGACTCGTACTCCTTCAGCTCCGGCGTGATGAACCGCTCGCCTCCCACCAGCGTCTGGCGCCTCGTGTAGTGGTCGGGCACCTGGGCCAAGTTGGGGTTGCTGACCTCGATGTAGTAGCCGAAGACCTTGTTGTATCCGACCTTGAGGCCCCTTATGCCGGTACTCTCCCTCTCCCTGTGCTCCAGCCCCGCGATGTACTTGCGGGCGTCCCGGGAGGCCAGGCGCAGCTCGTCCAGCTCGGCGGAGAACCCCTCCCGGACGACGCCCCCGTCCCCCGGCTCCCCGGAGGGCTCGGGCTCCAGGGCCGCGCCTATCAGGGCCGACAGGTCCCCGCAGGGCTGCATGCCGGGCTCCAGGTGGGCCAGGCCTGCGGCGTCGCCATCGAAGAGGAGGCCCCGCAGCTCGGCCGCGCTCTCCAGCCCCGCCTTCAGGGAGACCAAGTCCCTGGGGGGCGCCGTGCCCAGGCGGACGCGGTTCAGGGCCCGCTCCAGGTCCGGGATGGTGGAGAGCAGGGACCTGGCCCGCTCCCGCAGGAGGACGTCGTCGTGAAAGGCGGCAACCGAGTCCTGCCTCCGGCCCAGCTCGGCCAGGTCCAGGAGGGGCTGTCCCACCCACCGTCTCAGGAGCCGGCCGCCCATGGGGGTCCTGGTCAGGTCCAGGGTCGAGAAGAGGGACGCCGCCGAGTGGCCCCAGCGGCCCCCCTGGAACAGCTCCAGATTCCGGCGGGTCTGGTGGTCCAGGTTCATGTACGAGCTGGTGCTGTAGGCCCCCAGGCTGCCCAGGTCCGCCAGGGAGGGGCGCTGGTTGCGGGCCAGGTACTCGACGACGGCGGCCGCGGCCCGCACGGCCTGGGGCAGGTCCTCGCAGCCGAACCCCTCCAGGGTCGACACCCCGAAGTGGTCCAGCAGAACCTGCCGGGCCTCCTGGTAGGGGAACGCGCACGGATCGAAGGACGTGACGGGGCACTGGGCCGGCGGGAGGGAGAGCCCCTGCCGGTCCTCCCCGCCGTTCTCGGACGTTGGGGGCACCAGGAGCTCTGCGGGGGACAGGCGGTCCAGCTCCAGGGGGAGGTCCGGGAGGGAGAGCTGGGTGGCGGCGAACTCGCCGGTGGTTATGTCGACGTAGGCGAGGCCCGCCGCGTCGCCGTCCACGGCCAAGGCGGTGAGGTAGTTGTTGGACTTGGGCTCCAGCAGGGACGGGGACACCACCGTCCCAGGGGTGACCACGCGGACCACGTCCCTCTCCACCAGCCCCTTGGAGGCGGCGGGGTCGCTGAGCTGCTCGCAGACGGCCACCCGGTGGCCCTTCTTGATGAGCCGGGCTAGGTAGGACTCCAGGGAGTGGGCGGGGATGCCGGCCAGGGGCACCTTGAGGCCCTGGCCCATGCTCTTGGACGTGAGGACGATGTCCAAGTCCCTGGACGCCACTCTGGCATCCTCGTCGAAGGTCTCGTAGAAGTCTCCCAGGCGGAAGAGCACCAGGGCGTCGGGATAGCGCCCCTTGATCCTCAGGTACTGGCGCCGGATGGGTGTCAACTCACGCCTCTGCCAGGGGGTTTTCGGCTATTGTACAGCAGGGAGAGAGACCGAGAAACGCCCGGGCCGGCAAATTGACTTTTGGGCCCGCGTCCTCTAACGTACGGACAGAGTGCCAGGGTTGCCCTGGGGCAGGTATCATAAGATGCGGGGGTGAAGTTCTCATGGACCTAATCTTTCTTCTGACGATATCCAGCGCACTGTGGGTGCAGTCCTGGTACCTCCTAGGGTTCTACCCCAACCCCAGGACCCTGGGGATCATGGCGGCCGGGGTGGCCATAATCCTGCTGGGGGTGGTCGTGTTCCCGGTGGCGGCCGTGGTGCAGACGCCGGCGCCCGGCGTCAACGAGTTCTTCGTGGACGTGCCAACGGCGCTGTCGGCGTTCATCCTCTTGTGGGCGGTCTACGAGGCGATGGTCGCCGGCGTCTACCTGTGGGGTCTGGACACACGCAGCCTCGGCTTCTACAGCCTGCTGCTCTGGATCGGCTCGGGGGTCTTCGCCGTCTACATGTTCCTGGGCGGGGAGATCCTGGGTTCCGGGGTCGTCGAGCCCGTGAGCTGGCTTCTGGGCACGGCAGGCATCCTGCTGGCCATCCAATCGGCGCTGCTCTTCTTCTACCTGGCCCTGCAGCCCGCCGGCGCCGGGGAGCCCCCCGCCTCGACCATGAGGACGGTGACCGGGTGGTTCTACCTGGTGTTCTCCGTCGTCATCATGACGCTGGCCGGGCTTCTGGTGCTGGGCCTGCAGCCGTCCTTCTAGCCCACCGGAAACGATCAGGGGCCCGTGCCCGCCCGTCGTAAACGGGCGGGCGCGGGAGGGGCCCTACTGCTTCCAGTAGCGCTCCTCCAGTACGTGGAAGCCCCTGGGGCCCAGCCGGTCCTTGACGTCCTCTATCATCCCCGGGTGGCCGCACGCGTACACCATGGTGTCATCGGGTGACAGGCCGAACCTGTCCGTGTACTCCTCGACGATGGCGTTCGCCCGTCCCCGGGCCCCGGTCCAACCGGCGTTCCTATCCTCGTTGGGGCGGCTCACCGTCGGCACGTACACGACGGTATCAGGCCTGCTGGAGGCCATCTCCTCCATCTCTTCCCGGTAGGCGAACTCGTCGTGGTAGCTGGCGCCCTGGAGCACGTAGAACCTGTGTCCGCTGGCGCCCCTGTGAAGGTAGCTGCGCAGGGTGCTGATGAAGGGAGCGATCCCCGTGACCGTCGCCACCATCAGGTGGCGGCTATAGCTCTCGTCCATGGTGAAGATGCCCTTGGCCCTGGGACGGATGCTCATGGTGTCCCCGACCTTCAGGTCCCATATCATGGGCGTGAGGACTCCGTCGGGGAGGGGCACCAGCTCCACGAAGAGCTCGATATAGGGCTCGTGAGGCGCCGAGACGATGGAGTAGGCCCTCTCCACACTCTCCAGACCCAGGGTGCAATACTGACCGGGCTTGAAGTCGAAGGGCACCTGGGGGTCCAGCTTGATGAGGATCAGGTCTTCGGTGATGTCCTTCCTCTCCACCAGCCTGGCCCTGGGCAGGCGGGCAATCATGTCCCGCATCCGCCGCTCTCTCTCCACCACCTTGGCGTCAGCCTGCTCCACTTGCGGACCCCCCGTTTCGTCGGCTCTCGCAGTCACGTCACTCTGCTGCGGAGACCGCTTTCACCGCCGCTGGGATGATGTCCAGCCCCGGCACTCTGGACATGGGATCGGGCTCCTCGCTGGCCTGCAGGTCCACCGCGAGCTGGCCGAAGAGCGCGGTGGATGAGACGACCCCCCTTTGCAGGTCCTCCCGTATGGTGGACCGGCCCTGGAGCGTCCCCGATGAGGTGCGGACCTCCACGGGGTCGCCCTCCCCGATGCCCAGCGCCCGGGCGTCCGAGGAGCTGATCTCCACGATCTCTTCCCGTCGAATAGAGTTGGCCCGACCGTTCACGATCTCCAGCTCCCGTTGCGACTGAAGGAGCACCCTGCCCGGCACCAGCAGGAACGGGAACTCCGCGTCATCCGGGGCATCCGCCGTCCCGAAGTCGGGCGCTGCCAGCCGGGCCCTGCCCCCGGGAAAGCCGTCGGAGTACAGGACGGGCGTGCCCGGATGGTCGGCGTCGGGGCACGGCCACTGGAGCCCGTCGTACTCCACGTCCGAGTAGAGGAGCTGAATGGGCAGCGGCTGGGAGGGGTCCGGCCTGGCGACCAGCACCCCCTGGTCCTGGAGCCGCTGGTGGGAGATGCCGCCGTAGGAGGGCACGAGCCCGGCGATCTCCTCCATAACGGCTTCGGGGCCGGCGAAGTCGAAGCCCGACGGCGCCATCCGGCTCCCGATCTGGGAGATGGTCCACCACTCGGGGCGGGCCTCGCTGTTCTTGAGGGCAAGGGCCGGACGCAGGGACTGTACCCGGCGCTCGACGTTGGTGAAGGTGCCCGTCTTCTCCGCGAAGCTGGAGCGGGGAAGCACCACGTCGGCCTTCCGGGCCACGGGACCCAGGAACTGGTCCTGGACCACCAGCAGGTCCAGGTTGTCCAGCAGGGAGAGGGGCCCGGAGCCGGCAGAGGGGTCGGACCATTCGACGAGGCCGCCCTCGGCCAGGTTCAGGCTGTCCCCGACGATGAACATGGCCTTGACCTCTCCCTCTCGGACCGATTGGAATATCCCCCGAAGGTCCAGGCCTGTCTCGAAGGGCACCATCTCGCCCCAGGCATCCTCCAGGGCGCGGCGGTCGTCGGCTTCGTCCACCCTGCGGTAACCAGGGAGCAGGTGAGGCACGCATCCCATGTCCCAGGCCCCCTGCCCGTTGGCCCCCTGCCGGAGGGGATAGATTCCCGTCGACGGCCTGCCCAGGTTCCCGGTCAGCATGGCCAGGTCCGCCAGGCCCAGGACGCAGCCGCCGTGGAGCTGGCGGGGGACGTTGTCCAGCGCGTACACGATGGCCGAGGCGCCGGAGCCCGCGTAGATGCGGGCCGCCTCGGCGATCTGCTCCGCCGGGACCCCGGTCTCCCCGGCCACCGCGCCCATGTCCAAAGATGCGACGGCGCTGCGGAGCGCGGCGCCGGGGGAGCCTTCCTGGTCGTCGCAATGCTCCTCCACCCAAGGCCCGTCGTCCAGTCCCTCGTCCAAGATGGTCTTCAGAATGCCGCCCAGGAGCAGGAGCTCGGTCCCGGGCTTCGGCCTCAGCCACAGGTGCGCGTAGCGGGTCAGCTCCACCTCCCGGGGGTCGATGACGACCAGCTTGGTCCCCGCCTTGACCCCGCGCTTGATGGGAACGCCCAGGACGTTGTGCTCCTCAGTGACATTGGCGTTGAAAGCGAGGATGCACCGGGAATCTTCCAGCTCCCAGGTGGGGTTGGTCGCCGCGCCGTAGCCAAGGGTATCCATGAGCCCCATCACCATCTCGGGGCGGGTGTTGGAGGTCTGGTCCACATTGTTGGTCACCATGACCGTCCGGGCGAACTTCTGGGCCAGGTAGTGCTCCTCGTTGGTGCTGTCGGGCGCGGTGAGAATGGCGAACTGGGAGCCCTTGTAGCGGGGGAGGGTCCCGACGATGTGGTCCAGCGCCTCCTCCCAGGTGGCCTCCTGAAGGACGCCCTCCCGGCGTATCAGGGGACGCCGGAGGCGCTCCTTGCTGCTGACGAAGCCCAGGCCGAACTTGCCCTTGAAGCAGGCCTGGCCGCGGTTGGCGGGGGAGTTGAGCTCGGGCACCGCCCGGACGACCTTGTTGAAGGAGTTCACCTCCAGGTTGATCTGGCACCCCACCGGGCAGTGGGGGCAGATGGTGCGTCCCACGCGGCTGGCCTTCTCCCACTTGTTGTCGCTCTCCACCAGCGCGCCCACGGGGCAGACGTCCAGGCACGCGCCGCAGAACTCGCATCCCGACTCCAGGAGGGAGGTTCCGTGGGAGGTGCCCACGAGGGCCCTGCCCGCCCGGTCGGTGAAGGTGATGGCGTTGTCGCCCCGCACCTCCTCGCACACCCGGACGCACCGGCCGCACACTATGCACAGGTTGTAGTCCCTGTCGTAGAAGGGGTCGCCCGTCTCCACGGGCAGGTCCCGGTACTGGTAGCTCAGGGGCGACTCCAGCTCCATGTTCAGGTACCGGGTCGTGTCCTTGAGCTCGCACCTCTCGTTCTTGGGACAGGTGACGCACCGGTCGTTGACCGACACGTGGCGCAGGCACACGTCCTCGGGACCGCACAACTCGACCCGGTGGCAGGTGAGACAGCCGTGGGGGTGCTCGGAGATGAGCATCTCCATGATGGAGCGCCGCAGCTGGTAGACCTGGTCGTTGTCGCTGGTGACGACCATCCCGTCCTGGACCGGCAGGGTGCAGGAGGCGGGGTATCCCCGTCCCCCCTCGACCTCGACGACGCACATCCGGCATGCGGCGTAGGGCTTCATGCCTGGGTGATAGCACAGGTAGGGGACGTAGATGCCCGCGGCGATGGCCGCCTCCAGGACCATCTGTCCCGGCTGGGCCTTCACCCTCACACCGTCTATGGTTATGGTAACTTGCTCGACCTTCTCTACCATGCCATCCGCTCCACCGAAGGGATCAGTTTCCAGGGCGTCCCGCTTCCGCGCGGGGGGACGGCCCTCGTGAGCTCGTTGCCCGTCCTGCTACCTGCGCGTTCGAGACGGAGCGTGGAAGGGGCGCAGGCAGCTCCCCGTGGGGCATCGCCCCTCCACCATGTGGGCCTCGAACTCCTCCCCAAAGTACTTCAGGGCCGACGAGACGGGGTTGAAGCCAAGCTGGCCGTGTCCGCAGAGGGAGCCGGCCTGCATGTTGCTCCCCACCTGGCGCATCAGCTCCAGGTCCTGGGGGCCGCTCTCGAAGCTGCAGATACGCTCCAGCATCTCCAGCAGGTGGGTCATTCCCAGCCGGCAGGGGAAGCACTTGCCGCAGGACTCGAACTGGCAGAAGGCTATAAGAGACCGGGTCAGGTCCACCGCGCAGGTGTCCTCGTTGGCCGCGATGATGCCCCCCGAGCCCAGGATGGCCCCCGCCCGCGCCATGGCGTCGAAGTCCAGGGGTATGTCAAGCTGGTCCGCGCTCAGGACCCCGCCCAGGGGCCCGCCCGTCTGGAGGAGCTTCAGCGCCTTGCCGTTGGGAACGCCCCCGGCGACCTCGTATATGACCTCCCGCAGGGTCACCCCCAGGGGCACCTCCACCATGCCCGTGTAGCTCAGGTTGCCCGACAGGCACAGGATGGCGGTGCCCTTGCTGCGCTCCTGGCCGATGCCGGCGAAGTACTCGCCGCCCCTGGCTATGATCTCGGGCACGTAGGCCAGGGTCTTGACGTTGTTTATGTTGCTGGGCTTGCCGAAGAGCCCCACCTGGGCGGGGAAGGGCGGGCGGAACCGGGGCATGGCCCGGCTGCCCTCTATGGACTCCATCAGCGCCGTCTCCTCGCCGGAAACGTAGGAGTCCCCGGTAAGAGAGACCTCGATCTGGAAGCCGAAACCGGAGCCGAAGATGTCGTCCCCAATGAAGCCCATCTCCCGGGCCTGCTCCACCGCCCGGCGGGTCCGGTCGATGGGCCCGTCGTGGCCGTGGCGGATGAAGACGTACCCGTAGTTGGACCCGGTGGCGTATCCCGCCAGCAGCATGCCCTCCAGCAGCGTGTGGGGGTCGCCCTCCAGGATGCCCTTGTCGTTGAAAGCCCCCGGGTCCCCCTCCTCGCAGTTGCAGAGGATGTACTTCACGGGCTCCGATGACCTGGCCAGGAACCCCCACTTGACGCCGGTGGGGAAAGCGGCCCCTCCCCGGCCCCTCAGGCCGGATACGTTGACCTGCTCCAGGGTCTCCTCGGGGGTCATGGTGGTCACGGCCTTGTGGAGGGCCTCGTACCCCCCGCCGGCGATGTACTGGTGGATGTCCCCCGGGTCGACGTTGCCCGAGTTGCGCAGGGCGATGCGCACCTGGCCCTTGAACATGGCCAGGTCCTCCAACCGGGGAGTCCCCTCGGGCCCGTCCTCTCCATCGTAAGCCATCGCCAGGCCGGCCGCCGGCTCCCTACGCACCAGGTGGGAGTCGACGATGGCCGGCACCTGGGAGGGGGTGATGTTGCCGTAGAATACCCTGGAACCGCCCGGCAGCATGATGTCCACCAGGGGCTCCGCGTAGCAGAGGCCCAGGCAGCCCACCTCGCTGACGGTTGCCTCGATGCCCCGGCTCTCCAGCTCCGCCCGGATGGCCGCCGTCACGCCGTCGGCGCCCGCGGCCTTACCGCACAGGGCGGCGCCGACGCGTATCCAGGGCGCGCTCCCGGCCGTGAGGGCGTTCCACCGCTCGCCGGCCTCGGCCCTGACCATTTCGAAGCTGGCGCCCATGGCCTACGGCCCCGACGCCCGCGGGCGCACGCTAGTCACCGCTCACCCCGGGGGGCGTGGCGAATCGCAGGGCCTCCCTGGCGCCGTCGGGGGAGAGCCTGCCCATGAGCCGGTGGTCGACGCTTATGACGGGCCCCTGGGCGCACGCGCCCAGGCACGTGTTGTACCGGAGGGTCACGTTGCCGTCCCGGGTCTCTCCTTCGCCTTCCAGCCCCAGGGTTTCCAGGACCGTGCCGATGGTCTGCATGGCGCCCTGCACGTGGCACGCCGGACCCCAACACACCTCCACCACGTGGGCGCCAGGAGGGGTGAAGCGGAAGTTGGTGTAGAAGGACGCCACGCCCCATACGTCGTTGACGGTGGAGCCGGTGAACCTGGCGACCTCCTCGATGGCCTCCTCGGGGACGTATCCAAGGTCGTCCTGGACGGCCAGCAAGGAGGAGAGAAGGGTCACCGTGGCCTGGGGCTGCGACTCCAGGGCACCGTGGATTCGCTGCCTGATCCCACGTTCTTGGGCGGCCATTCACACTCCCTAGGAAACCCGGACTGGGGGCGGTCTACGCAGCCCACCCGGAGTCGTGAAATCTGTAACGAGGCCTCAAAATACTAACACAGGGGTGCGGGGCTTTCAAGAAAAGTCCTTCAGGACCGCCTCCGCCACCTCCTTGCCCAGACGCACGCTGTAGTTGGTGCCCCGGTCCTCGGGATATATCTGGGTCGTGTTGGCCAGGTACAAGCCCTTGATGGGAGTCCTGATGTCGGGGATGCGGCTGCTGTAGTTGACGCCTATTATTGGCTGGGCGGCGTCCACCTTGTGGTGGTGGTACTCCAGTACCCACGAAGGGTCGAACTTGGGGTTGACCCGTCGCAGGTGGGGAAGGAACTCCTTGAGCAGGTCTTCCCCGCTCATCTGGTAGAGGGGATTGCTCCTGCTGGGATAGTTGGTGAGGTAGACCAGGTGGTTGCCGCCGTACAGCGACGGGTCGACGAAGTTCGTCTGCTCGATGACGCCCACGAAGGGCATGGACCGGTCGGCTATGTTCAGCCAGTACATGTTGGTCAGGGGCCTGTCGAGCACCAGAATCATCAGCACGGCGGCCAGGTAGTTGACCTCGGTCAGCTTGCGGGAGTACTCATCGGGCAGAGGAGGGACCAGCCGCGTGAACACGTAGGAGGGCGTGGTGGCGATGACCGAGTCGTAGTCCCGGACCTGCGGCCCCTCCCCCGCCGTCTCCACCTCCAGCCCCGAGGCACTGCCGTCGTCCACCACCACCCGGCGCACGTTGGCCGAGAGGTGAACCTCGCAGCCGGGGGCCGCGGCGACCCTGGCGCCTAGGGTGTCGAACACCTCGCCGAAGCTCCCCATGGGGTAGCCCAGCTTCTCCCTCTCCCAAGGCTTCCCCCGGGAGGCGACCCGCAGGTATATCTTGCCCCAGAGCCACGTCATGCTGATCTCGGAGTAGTGCTCGCCGAACTTGCCCCGGAGCATCGGCTCCCACACCACCTGGTAGGCCCTTCTGCCCACCCGCTTCTCCAGCCACTCGGCGGCGGTGGAGCCCTCGTATTTGAGGCCGTCCTTCACCTTCTGCAGGTACAGGGTGACCAGGCCCAGGCGCAGCCGGTCCCACAGAGGCAGGGGGCCGAAGCGCAGCAGGTCCGCGGGCGACGTGAACCGCCATATCCTGTCGCCGTGGAAGAAGCCCACCTTGGACTCGATCCAGGCCATCTTGTCGCCCAACCCCAGCTCGTGGATCAGGTCCACCATGTGGGTGTCGCTCATGAACAGGTGATGGTATCCGCGCTCCAGGCGGCCGCCTCCCACGTCGAAGGTCGACGCCTGGCCGCCCAGGAAGGGGGCCCGCTCGAACACGTGGGCCTGGTGTCCCTTCTTGCCAAGCTCGTAGGCTGCCGCCAGCCCCGCCGCCCCGGCTCCTATCACCCCGACCCTCACCGCTCGTCCCTCTCTTCCGCGGGCGCCGTGCCGGTGGGGCGGGAGAGCGCGGACACGCCGGGCCCCGTCGCCGGCTCGGGGGTGCGCTCCAGGGGCGCGGTGCGGGCGACCTGGGAGAGGGAGACGTTCTCCCGCCACAGGAACAGCAGGCCCAGGATATTCACCGGCAGCCACAGGGCCAGGATGTGGACCGAGAAGGCGTAGGCCGCGGCGGCCTCGGCCCCGACCCCGAAGGCCACCAAGGTGCTCTTGGCGACGACCTCGAAGGGGCCGATGCCGCCGATGCTGGATGGTATGGCGGTGGCCAGGTTGGAGGTGGCGGTCACCAGAAGGACCACCTGGAAGGGCTGGTCCAGGCCGAAGGAGATGGCCATGATGTAGTAGACCACTCCTTCCACCAGCCACACGGGACCCGAGAGCAGGACGATGGCCAGCAGCGCTCCCGGGCTCCGCAGCCCGCCCAGGCCGTCCAGCAGCAGGCGCAGCAGCTCTTCGACCTTCCCCCGCACCGCCGCGGGCGCCAGCGCCGGCGCAACCCGGACCAGGCCGCCGCTCAGGCGGGGAGAGGCCGCCAGCAGGCACACGAACAGGAAGGCCGCGACGAACACGGCGGCCACGGCGATGCTCCCCACCAGCCAGGCGGTCCTGAGCTCGCCCCCGTCGCTCCTGAGGACGCCCGTCCAGGGCAGGAAGGGCCAGACTATGGCCACGAACAGCAGCAGGGTCAGCCCGTCCAGGACACGCTCCACGGCGATGGTGGAGAACACCGAGGCCTTGCTCAGGCGCTCCCTCTCGCCCAGGAAGTGGGCCCTGACCAGCTCTCCCAGGCGCACGGGCAGCATGTTGTTGGCCATGTACCCTATGGCGACCACGGGATAGAGCCTGGGAACGGACACCGGCTTCAGGTGCAGGAGCAGAAAGCGCCATCGCAGGCTTCTGACCCCAAGGGAGAGGAAGTAGCACAGGACGGCGGGTACGAAGTAGGAGTAGGCGGCGCCCTCCAGCTCCCTCCCGGTCTCGCCGAAGTCCACCTTCCAGAGGAAGAGCACAAGGAAGCCCAGGCTTACGACGATTCCCAGCCAGAAACGCCGGGTCAACAGCAAACGGTGACTCTCTCCAAGCCCATGTGGGGTCCCGTGGTCCTCCTAGTCAGCGTGTACGAAGGCGGGGTCTACGAATGCGGGACACCGCCCAGATTCACGGACAGTATACTTTCCGCCGCCTACGCACACAAGGAGACCAGCCCCGGAACACGCCCAAACCGCACCCGCATTACCTTGAGGCGGCCTAGCCGTTTTTGCTAGACTGGCCCCGACCTCAGGCGTTATCCTCATGCCCCTCACACGAGAAGAGGTACTCCACGTCGCCGCCCTCTGCCGCATCGGCCTGGCGGAGGACGACCTGGAGGCCTTCGCCCTCCAGCTCTCGGAGATACTGGAGATGTTTCGCACACTGGGAGAGCTGGACACCGATGGAGTGCCCCCCACCGGCCACGCCGCCTCCCTGGAGACGGTGCTTCGGGAGGACGAGGCGGGGCCCTCTCTCTCCAACGCCGACGCCCTCTCCAACGCTCCCGACCGGGTTGGGGACCGGTTCCGGGTCCAAGTAGTGCTGGAGGAGTAGGGCGGCAGCCGTGAAGGACCTGTATTCCCTGACTGCCCACGAAGCCCACCGCCTGATCGACCGCCGGGAGGTGTCCGTGGCGGAGCTTACCCGGTCGTGCCTGGACCGCATCGACGCCATCGAGCACCAGGTCGGGGCGTTCGTCACCGTCACCGGGGAGAAGGCGATGGCGCGGGCCCGGGCCCTCGACGACGGCCCAGAGCCCGGCGCATCCTCACCCCTCTCGGGCATACCTATGCAGCTCAAGGACGCGCTGTGCACCCGGGGCGTGCGGACCACCTGCTCCTCGCGGATGCTGGAGCAGTTCGTGCCATCCTACGACGCCACGGTGGCCGAGAGGCTCCACGCCGGCGGCGCCGTGCTGCTGGGCAAGGGGAACATGGACGAGTTCGCCATGGGCTCGTCCACGGAGACCTCGGCCTTCCACGCCACCGCCAACCCCTGGTCGCTGGACAGGGTGCCCGGAGGGAGCAGCGGAGGAGGCGCGGCCGCCGTGGCCGCCGGGGAGGCGATATACGCCCTGGGCTCGGACACCGGCGGCAGCATCAGGCAGCCCGCGGCGTTGTGCGGCGTCGTCGGCATGAGGCCCACCTACGGGTTGGTCAGCCGCTTCGGCCTCGTCGCCTTCGCCTCGTCCCTGGACCAGGTGGGGCCCATCGCCAGGGACGTGACCGACTGCGCCACCGTGCTCGGCGCCATCGCCGGGCACGACCCCCGGGACTCCACCTCCGCGCCCGGCCGGCCGGCGGACTACGCCCGCGCCCTGACGGGACAGGTGGCAGGGGAGGACGGCCGCTCTCCCCTGCGCATCGGCGTTCCCGGAGAGTACTTCACCGACAGCACGGAGCCCGGCGTCCGGGACGCGGTGCGGAAGGCGACGTCGGTGCTGGAGGGGCTGGGCGCGCGGCTGGAGGAGGTCTCCCTGCCCACCACCCGCCACGCCCTGGCCTGCTATTACGTCCTCGCCCTGTCCGAGTGCTCGGACAACCTGGCCCGGTACGACGGGGTGAAGTTCGGCTACTCTTACCGGCACGGCGCCGACGTCTGGGACGCCATGGAGAAGACCCGGCAGCATGGATTTGGGGCCGAGGTGAAGCGGCGCATCATGCTGGGCACCTACGCCCTGTCGGCGGGATACCACGACGCCTACTACGTGAAGGCCCAGAAGGTACGGACCCTCATCCGGCGGGAGTTCGACTCGGTCTTCCGGGGGGTGGACCTGCTGGCGACCCCCACGTCGCCGTCGGTGGCCTTTCGCCTGGGAGAGCGGACGGACGACCCGCTGCGGATGTACCTCAGCGACGTCTGCACCGTGCCGGCCAGCGTGGCCGGGCTGCCGGCCATCTCGGTGCCCTGCGGACTCTCCGAAGGCCTGCCCGTCGGGCTGCAGCTCATCGGGCCGCCCATGGCCGAGGCGGCCCTGCTGAGGACGGCCCACGCCTACGAGCAGGCGACCCCCTGGCACAGGCTGAGACCGGACCTCTGAGGCGTCCGGGGAGCCGCCGGCGAATCGACCGTGGCCCGAGAGGCCACGAAGGGTGGAAAGGACTGACGTCGTCCATGGTCTCCGGGCCCGGAACAGCCCCGAAACGCCCCCGCATCTTCTACGGGTGGTGGCTGGTCGGCCTGTCGCTGGTGCTGACGGGCATGACCTCGGGGGCCATCTGGGGAAGCGTGGGCGTGTGGCTCAAGACCATGGAGCTGAACTTCGGCTGGACCCGGACGCAGATGACCGGCGCCTTCTCCATGGCCCAGCTGGAGGGCAGCATCGTGGGGCCCCTGGCCGGCTACTTCGTGGACCGGCTGGGCCCGCGGCTGATGGTGCTGTTCGGCGCCGTGGTGGTCGGACTCGGGTTCATACTCCTGAGCCGGACCACCAACCTGCCCGTATTCTACGTGGCCTTCGCCCTGTTCATGCTTGGCGCGTCCACGGGCACCTGGCTCCCCACCATGGCGGCGGTAAGCCGGTGGTTCGACCGGAGACGCGCCACCGCCGTGGCGATAGCGGCCGAGGGAAACTACGGGGGCGGTCTTCTGCTGGTGCCCGTGCTCGCCTGGGCGGTGAGCCCCGGCAGCTATGGCTGGCAGGTCACGGCCCTGGGCATCGGAGTGGTGTTCCTGGCCATAGCCGTGCCCGCCGCCAGGGTGATGAGGAACCGCCCCGATGAGTACGGCGAGGTCCCCGACGGGCACCCGGCCCCGGCGCCCGCACCTTCGGCCTCCGGGGCCGCCACCGTCCCGGGCGGGACCGTCGGCCCTCCACCTCCCGGCGTCACCGACTTCACCGCGGGCCAGGCCATGCGCACCCGGGCCTTCTGGCTCATCACCTTCGGCCACGCCATCGCCTCCATGGTCAACCAGACGTTGAGCGTGCACCTGGTCCCGCTGCTCACCGACCAGGGACTGTCCCTGCAGATGGGGGCAAACATATGGGCGGTGATCATGGGCGCGGCCATGGCATCCTCCCTGGTGGCGGGCTACGTGGGCGACCGGATGCCCAAGAACCTGGGCCTGTTCATCTTCGTCGCCATTCAGTCGGCGGGCTTCGGAATGGCGATCCTCATCGAGAGCATTCCCCTGGCCGTCCTGATGGCCATCATATACGGCATAGGGTTCGGGGGCCGGAACCCCCTGGCCGTGGCCATCCGGGCGGACTACTTCGGGCAGAGGGCCTTCGCCACCATCACGGGGCTCTCCATGGCCCCCATGTTCTTCCTGCAGCTCGTGGCGCCCCTCTTCGCTGCGGCGATGTTCGACTGGCAGGGCAGCTACACCATCGCCTTCGTGGTACTGACGGTCCTGGGGGTCATCGGGGCCCTGCTGTTCCTGCCCGCGACGAAACCGGCTGACCCGCCGCCCGCTGCGCCGCCGACCTCCCGGCCCTGATAGCCGCGTCCGGCCGGGACTATCTCCGAGGCTGTACGGGGGGAGTGAACGGGGGCCGAATGGGGCGAAACACCCTGTTGGTTCCACCCGCCGCCGATGCTAGAATGGTCTGGTGGACAGGAGGGCCAGCATGATGCGGCGCACCAAGATCAAGGACGTTCTAGCGGGAGCCGAAGCCGGGGGCGAGGTGGTAGTGCAGGGGTGGGTGAAGACCCGCCGCTCCTCCAAGGCCGTCTCGTTCCTGCAGATAAACGACGGGTCGACCCTGAAGGACCTGCAGGTGGTCGTGGACCGGGGCCTCCCCATCCACGAGGCGGCGGAGTCACTGGGCACCGGCTCCAGCGTCAGGGTCTCCGGCGACCTCATGGAGTCCCCAGGCAAGGGCCAGACCTACGAGGTCCACGCCAAGACCATGGAGGTGCTGGGGGGCGCCGACCCCGACTCCTACCCCCTCCAGAAGAAGCGGCACAGCCTGGAGTTCCTGCGCGAGATGGCGTACCTCAGGCCCAGGACCAACACCTTCGGAGCCATGGCCCGGGTCAGGAACGCGATGGCCTACGGCATCCACAAGTTCTTCCAGGACCGAGGGTTCCTCTTCCTCCAGGCCCCGATGATCACCACCAGCGACGCCGAGGGCGCCGGCGCCATGTTCCGGGTCACCACCCTGGACATGAACAAGCCACCGGTCAGAGACGGCGTGGTGGACGACGGAGAGGACTTCTTCGGCAAGCCGGCCTACCTGACGGTCAGCGGCCAGCTCGAGGCGGAAATCTTCGCCTTGGCCCTCTCCGACGTGTACACCTTCGGCCCCACCTTCCGGGCCGAGAACTCCAACACCTCCAGGCACCTGGCCGAGTTCTGGATGGTGGAGCCAGAGGTGGCCTTCTGCGACCTGGATGGCCTGGCCGAGCTAGCCGAGGAGTTCCTGAAGGAGATATTCTCCTTCACCCTGGCCCAATGCCCCGAGGACATGGCCTTCTTCAACCGGTTCTACGACGACACGGCCATCTCCACCCTGGAGGACATCGCCAAGTCGTCCTTCGAGCGGATCACGTACACCGAGGCCATCGACATCCTGATGGGGTCCGGGGAGAGCTTCGAGTTCCCCGTGCAGTGGGGCCTGGACCTCCAGTCGGAGCACGAGCGGTTCCTGACCGAGAAGAAGATCGGGCGGCCGGTCATCGTCACCGACTACCCCAAGGAGATAAAGGCCTTCTACATGCGCCAGAACGACGACGGCAAGACGGTGGCGGCCCTGGACGTGCTGGTGCCCCGCATCGGCGAGATCATCGGCGGCAGCCAACGGGAGGAGCGCAGGGAGCTGCTGCTGGAGGGGATCCGCAGGCACGACCTGGACGAGGCCAACTACTGGTGGTACCTGGACCTGAGGAGCTACGGCACAGTGCCCCATGCAGGCTTCGGCCTGGGCTTCGAGAGGACCGTGCAGTTCGCCACCGGGATGCAGAACATCCGCGACGTGACCGCCTTCCCGCGCACGCCCAAGAGCGCCGAGTTCTAGCCATAGAGGCCCTGGACCCATCCGGCCCGGCCTTTCGCAGCGCCCTCGACGGCCTCATGGACCTGTACCGGCGGGTGGCGGCGGAGCCGGGGGTGGCGGCCCGCTACCGGGAGTGGCGAGCCCGCCTGGCCCGCCACTACGGCCGCCCCGCGGGAGACCCGGACCTGTTCGTCCGTCACACCCACCTGTCCACCGTCGCCCGGCTCCTGGGCGCCCGCATCCTCGCCCCCGACTCCCCTCCGCCCGGCCCCGAGGAGGTGGCCGCCGTCGTGGAGGGCACGTGGTTCCGGGAGCGGGACGTCTACAACCTCGCCGAGGAGGACTTCTTCACCTGGCCCATCCATCCCCTGATCGCCCGGGAGGCGGCGTCCCTGTACCGCCTCCTGGCCGACGCCGTGACCGGGTGGGACCCCCGGGGGCCCGATGCGGGGCCCGTGGACTCCCTCCACACCCTCCTGGACGGTGAAGACACCCCGGACTCGGCGGACAAGCCGCCAACGCTGGCGGAGGCCGTCCTGTCCGGGGAGCTGCGCCTGAAGGACAGCCCCACGGCCAGGGTGCTGGACGCCGCCTGCCGCTCGGGGTCCCTGATCGGCGCCGCGGTCCGGCTGCTGAGGGAAGCCAAGCTGGGAATGGGGATGGACGGGTACGACACCCTGACCCAGGTCACCTCCGACGTGGCCGGGGTCGACGGGCACCCGGCGCGGGTCATGGTGGCGCGGCTGGCATACCTGTACGGCCTGGGAGACCTGGTGCGCCAGCCCCATCCCCCCGTGCTGGTGCCCGTGTACCTGGCCGACGCACTGGCCCCTCCCAGGGCGTTGGACGGCAGTCAAACCCAGGCACACCTAGTGCTGGAGTCCCCGGAGGGCGGCGGGTACCCGCTGCCCGACAGCGTTGCCGCCGACCCGGCGCACCTGGACTGGCTCTTCCACCGCCTGGGCCAGTACGTCCACGGGGCCCAACTCCGCGCCCCGCGGCAGGGAGAGGCAGATGCCATCGACGCCGTGATGGGCCCCCTGTACGCCTACCTCACGTCGCCCAAGCGCACGGGGCTGATGACCCTGCCGGGCCTGGAGCCCCGAGACGCCCAGGTGATGTGCGAGACGGCCCGGAAGATCATCACGCTGGGTCTGCGGGGCGAAGGCGTCCTGTGGAGCTACCTCGTCAAGAACGCCGCCGCCCCCGTCCACCTGGCCCGGCGTAAGTTCGACTTGGTGTTGGGCAGGACGCCCCCGGGCGAAAGCGCGGCCGGCTTCCTGGCCCGGGCTGCCGACCTGTACCTGCGAGAGGGGGGAAGGGCGGCAGTCGTCTTTGACCCCTCGGACCGTATGGACACGGGCGCCCACCCACCCGCCCCGGAGCTCGGACAGACCAGGACCGTCGACCTCACCCCCGGCCCGCACCCCTGGCGGCTGGCGGTGGCCGAGGGGTAACCCCCCCCGCCGCCCGTGCCCCTCGACCAGCCGGCCCTGCCCCTCCCGGAAGTGCTGGTATAATGTACCGACCCCTTGAGAGGAGACAGAAGACCCATGTCGCAACAGGCCCCCCTGCCCCTGGACGGAGTGATCGTGTTGGACTGCACCCAGGTGATGGCCGGCCCCTTCTGTACCCTCCTCCTGGGGGACATGGGCGCCGACGTGATCAAGGTGGAGCGGCCCGAGGGGGACGACGTGCGCCGCCAGGGACCCCCCTGGATAGCCGGCAGGGCCGCCTCTTTCATGGCCATCAACCGCAACAAGCGCAGCATCGTCCTCAACCTGCGGACCGACGAGGGCAAGGACGTGTTCCGGACGCTGGCCCAGCGGGCCGACGTGGTGACGGAGAACTTCCGCCCCGGGACCATGGAGAGGCTGGGCCTGGGCTACAAGCAGCTCAGCGCCCTGAAGCCGGAGCTGATTTACGCCGCCATCTCCGGCTTCGGCCAGACCGGGCCATACAGCCAGCGACGCGGCTTCGACCTAGTCGCCCAGGGGATGAGCGGCCTGATGAGCGTCACCGGCTACCCCGACGCTCCTCCCGTGAAGGTCGGGGTGCCCATCACCGACCTCACTTCGGGGATGTACGCCGCCTACGGCATCCTGAACGCCTACATCCACCGCCTCAAGACCGGCCAGGGGCAGATGGTGGACACGTCCCTGCTGGAAGCCGGCATCGCCTATAGCTTCTGGGAGTCCACGGTCTACTTCTACGGCGGCGAGGTGCCGGGCCCACTGGGCTCGGCCCACCGTCTCTCGGCCCCGTACCAGGCCTTCCGCACCAGCGACGGCTACATGAACATCGGCGGCGCGACCCAGCGCACCTGGGCTTCACTGTGCAAGGCCATAGGCCGGGAGGAGCTGACGTCGGACCCGCGCTTCGTCGAGCCCGGCGACCGGAAGGTGCGGGAGGCGGAGCTGGCGGCGACCCTGGAGGAGACCTTCTACACCCGGACCACGGACCAGTGGATGAAGGCCCTAGACGACGCCGGGGTGCCATGCGGCCCCATCAACGACCTGGACCAGGTGTACAACGACCCCCACGTGCTGGCCCGGGAGATGCTGGTGGAGCAGGAGGACCCCGACGTGGGTACGCTGAAGAACATAGGCATCCCGGTGAAGCTCTCGGAGACCCCCGGCCGCATCCGCCGCCGCGCACCCGACCTGGGAGAGCACACCCGGGAGGTGCTGCTGGAGGCGGGATACAGCAGCGCCGAGGTGGACCGGATGAGGGACGCGGGAACGGTGAAGGAGGGCGGCTAGCCGGGAAGGGTCGACTTGACCCCGCCGGGCAGCTCCACCACCTCCAGGGCGGACAGGGCGTGGGAGAGGGCCTGGTAGTAGCCGATATACACCAGCAGGTCCACCACCATTGCCCCTCCCAACCCGGTCTGCACCGCCCTGAACACCGGCTCCGAGACACGGTGGTCCCGCAGCAGCTCCAGGGTGAATTGGACCACGTCGGCGTCCTGGCCGACGAGCCCCTCGGGGGCGCGTCCCTCCCGGATCGACTCGATTACGGCGTCCTCCACGCCCACCCTGCGCGCCTGGCGCTCGTTGGCCGTCCACACGTAGTCGCCCCGGCACTCCCTGGCGGTGACCAGCACGGCAACGGCCCGGACTCGGTCGGGCAGGGGGGTCTCGAAGCGTACGTAGGCGCCCAGCGGGGACATCCTGGCGGCAGCCTCGGGGCTGTTCAGCAGGACGGCGAAGTTGGGGTCCACGTTGCCGCGGCTGGCGGCGATGTCATCGTAGACGTGACGTTGCTCCGGGGCCAGGTCCTCCCGGGCCATGAAGGGCAGTCGCGGCATGTCCAGTCCTCCCCCCTTGTGCTGCGGCCAAATGGTGCTGCGCCGTATCCGCCTGTGGCAATGGTATGGGCTAGTGTCCCTCCAGGGACTTGAGCAGCCGGTCGCCCTCGCGCTTCCAGAACTGGAACAGGATGGAGATGTCGGTGTGTATAGAGAAGTGCCTGACCCCCATGTCCAGGTACTCCTTGGCCTCGTCGGCGCTCTGGACCTCAGCCCGGGGCGGCACCCCCATCTTGATGGCGGTCTCGAAGGTCTTCTTCTTGGCGGCAACCACCTCGGGGTGCTTGGTATCCCCCGGGCGGCCTATGTTAACCGCGAAGTCGTTTCCACCCCACTGGACCATGTCCACTCCCGGCTCCTCCAGTATCTGCTCCAGGTTGTCCACCGCCCCCTTCTTCTCGATCATGAAGGCGAGGACCGTGTCCCCGATGGACTGCACGTACTCCGGCGTCCCACCGTACCCCATGTAGGAGTTGCGCCTAGTGGCGACGCCGTAGTGGCCGCCGTAGTCCGGGTGGTCCGGCCTGGCGGCCCTGATGCACTCCCGGACCTCCTCGATGCTCCTGGTGTCGGTGAACAGGACGCTGCCGAACCCCGCGCCGATACCCCTCTGGGCCAGGAAGGGCATCAGGCTCTGGTCGATCTTGATCATTGTCCCCATGCCGTGGAGCTCGGCCGCCCGGCACAGGTTGTCGAGGTCGTGGAGGTCCGAGGGCCCGTACTCGGCTACGAACTCCACGTAGTCGTACATACCCGTGTGGCCTATGGCCTCCACCACCGAGGGCCAGACGGTGTGGATTCGCGTGCTGACGGTGGGCTTTCCCTCCGCCAGCTTCTGCCTGAGGAGATTCGGTCTCATGGTCTTGTCCTCCCGTACTTCCTATCGTGTATTGCATCCCACCCGAGCGCGGGTTGGCGCGGCGTCAGGCGGACGCGTGGTGGTGTACCATGCGCCACTCGCCCCCGCTGCGCACGAAAACGTTGGTCGCCTGGACGCCGAAGTTCGTAGCGCGGCCGTCCATGACGCTGCTGATGTTCTCAACGCAGGAGACCCACGCGCTGTCTCCCTGGATGACCACCCGGGTGTCGGTGATGTTGAAGTGCATGAGGGTGGTATTGTAGAAGATCCCCTCCCAGCTGGCTTTGATGTCCCGCCACCCGGTCAGCAGCCGCCACCCGGGATGGACGCACATGACCCGGGCCGAGGTTTCCCACACCCGCTCCATTTCGTCGAGGTCCAGGCTCCCGAAGGCCTGGTAGAAGCGCAGGTTGGCCGCCTTCACTGCCTCGACTTCGGCGTCGTTGTCCACCATGCTGACCCTCCGGGAAAGGACGACCAAATTCTACCAGAAAGCGGTATCGATTCCTAATGGGCCAGGCGGGATAGTATACTGGCGCGGACCGGCTCCCGGGCCCGGTGCTCGGGACGCGGGGAAAGGGGGTGTTCGTTGGCTGGCAACGAGGTACGGTTCGAGACGACCGGCGGGGTCGCGACGGTGACCCTGGACCGTCCCCAGGTGAGAAACGCCCTCTCCGCCGACGCCATGCAGCAGCTCGTGGCGGCCCTGGAGGAGTGCCGCGGCTCCCGGGTCCGGGCCGTGGTGCTCACCGGGGCCGGGGGAGCCTTCTGCTCCGGCGCCGACGTACGGGGCTTCGCCGACGTCCTGGGGGGCGGGGCGGAGGGGATGTCCGCGCACCTGCGGACCCAGGCGGGACGCCTCCACCGGGGGGTGATCATGGCCATCAGGGACCTGCCCAAGCCCGTCATCGCCGCCGTCGACGGGGTGGCCGCGGGGGGCGGGCTGGGCCTGGCCCTCGCCTGCGACCTGCGCCTGGCATCGGAGCGGGCACGGTTCGTCATGGCCTACGCGGGCATCGGGGCCACGGCGGACGGGGGTTCTACCTACTACCTTCCCCGGCTGGTGGGACCGGCCCTGGCCATGGAGATGTATTTGGTGAACCAGCCCATCAGCGCCCAGAGGGCGCTGGAGATGGGGCTGGTGAACCGGGTGGTCGCCGCGGAGGAGCTGGAGCGGCACGCCATGGAGCTGGCCGGCCGCCTGGCCTCGGGCCCCACCATGGCCTTCGGCCGCGTGAAGGCTCTGATGGACGCCTCCTGGAGCACGGACCTGGGGTCCCAGCTCGACGCCGAGACCGCCGCCATCAGCGGAATCGCCCTGACCGCCGACTTCCAGGAGGGGGTGACCGCCTTCGTGGAGAAGCGGCCCCCCCAGTTCAGGGGAGAGTAAGACCCGAACGGCCCCCGGACTCGGGGCGCCGTTGGAGCGGGACCATGCCCGCGCCATGAACTCGTCCATTTGCCCCTTGGGGGGCACAGGCGTACAATCCGGACATGGAGCGAAGCAGGGACTGGCTGTACCAAGCCCAGGGCGACTTGGAGCACGCCCGCAGCGACCTGGAGCGGGGATACCACGAGTGGGCGTGTTTCTCGGCCCAACAGGCGGCGGAGAAGGCCGTGAAGGCCGTCTTCCAGAGGATGGGCTGCGAGGCGTGGGGCCACTCTATCGCAGACCTGCTGGAAGAGCTGTCCACGTCCCACGATGTCCCTCGAGATCTGATAGACGCAGGCCTGGAGCTGGACAAGGCCTACATACCCACCAGATATCCCAACGCCCATCCCTCGGGGGCGCCCAGGAGCAGGTACACAAGCGGAGAGGCGGGCAGGCTGATTGAGCACGCGGCCGGCATCATCGAGTTCTGTACGGGTCTTCTACCCCCGGTTCAGTGAAGAGGAGCTGGTCCAGCGGCTTCGCGCCCGGCTGCCGGAGCTGCTGCGGCTCCTCCCGGTCAGGCTGGCGGTGCTGTTCGGCTCCTACGCCAAGGGTAGATACACCGTGGCCAGCGACGTGGACCTGCTGGTCGTATATGCGGGGCGCCCCCGGGAAGACGCCTTTGTCCTGGTGAAGAAGGCCATGGCCCTTCGGGGCCTGGAGCCCCACGTGTACTCCGAGGGCGACTACCTGGCGGTCAAGCCCACCATCGACAGGATGATCCAGGGAGGCGTGGTCCTGTTCCGGGACACCGGCGACGACCCTGACCAGGAGGGACGGCCGCCGGCTGCTACAGCTCCACCAGCGTAGCCCCATCGCCGGGCGTGATCTCGTCCCTTCCGAAGGATTTGACCAGGGGATGGCTTCGCAGGTGCTCGCGGAGACCCTCTCTGAGGGCGCCGGTGCCGGACCCGTGGACGATGCGCACCCTGGCGAGGCCCGCCATGGCGGCGGCGTTCAGGTACTCTTCGACCCTTGCGACGGCCTCCTCGACCCGGTTTCCGCGCAGGTCCAGCTCGGGGGCTACCGACGGCTTCCTGGCGTCCCGGGTGTAGAAGACGCCGTCGCCCTTGGGGGTCACGTAGGCGTAGGCGGGCCTGTCGACGCGATACACGGGCAGCCTTGCCCGCATGGTCCCCAGGAGGACTTCGACGGAGCCGTTATCGTCGGGAGGGGTGATCACCTCCACGGGCTGCGGCACCCCCTTCAGGTAGACGCGGTCCCCCGACCGCAGCTCCCGTACCCAGTCTCCCCTTCCGCTGGAGGGAGGCCTCCACTCCGGGGAGGCCAGCTCGTTCCGCACCGCGGCGAGCTCGGCCTGGACGGCCCTGACGGCCTCCGAGGGGTCCCTGTCGGGCGATTCCTCTTCATGGACGAGCTGGGGCTGGACGGCGTCGGACAGCTCCTCTCCCCCATACTCCCCGGCCGGCTCCGCCTCGGGCCGACCGCCCACGTTCCCAGCGGCGGCGGGCGGAGGCGTCATCGGGGTGTGACGCCTCCGGGCCCGGTCGGCGGCGCGCTCGGCCTCCCTGAGCCGGCGTTGCACCTCGTCCACTTTGACCTGGAGGAGGTACCTGGCCTCCTCCATCATCGTTTCTTCCCGGTCCCGCAGGCGGGCCAGCTCCTCCTCCAGCTCCTGGGACCTCCGGGCCGCCGCGGCCAGTGACTGCTCCGCCTCCCGGCGCTTCTCCTCGGCCAGGTGCCGCTCCTCCTGGAGCTCTCTGAGCAGGGTCTCCGAGCTGCGGTGGGCGGGAGTGAGCTGAGACCGGGCCTCCTCGACTATGGACCCGTCCAGGCCGAGGCGCGAGGCGATGGTCAGGGCGTAGCTCCGGCCTGGAAGCCCCATGGCCAGGCGGTAGGTGGGGTCCAGAGTGACCGGGGCCAGCTCCACGCTGGCGTTGACCATGCCCGGCTCTCCCTGGGCGAAGGCCGCCACGTCCCGCTGGTGGGTGGTCACGGCGACGGTGACGCCCCGGTCACGGAAGTGGGACAGAACCGCCTTGGCCAGCGCCGAGCCCTCCTCGGGGTCGGTGCTGGCCCCCAGCTCGTCGATGACCACCAGGGAGCGGGAGGTGGCCAGGTCCACGATGGCCTTGAGGTTCGCTATGTGGGAGCTGAAGGTGGACAGGGACCGCTCTATGCTCTGCTGGTCGCCGATGTCGCAGTACACGCCGTCGAACAGGCTCAACGTGGCGTCCCGGGCCGGCACCTGGAGCCCTGCCTGGGCCATGAGGGCCAGGAGGCCCACGGTCTTCAGCGCCACGGTCTTGCCGCCTGCGTTGGGCCCCGTGATGACCAGGACCCCCCCGTCGCCCCCGACCTCCACGGTGATGGGCACCGCGTCCGGGGCCAGCAGGGGATGCCTGGCATCGACCAGGCGGACGCATTGGGGCAGGGTCTCCAGGAACGTCGGGGGAGAGGCGGACACGGCAGAGGCGTAGCGGGCCTTGGCCATGGCCAGGTCCAGCCTGGCCATTATCTCCACGCCCCGCAGCAGGTCGCCGCCCGCGGACTCCACCTCGGCGGAGAGGTCCCGGAGCACCCTCTCCACCTCCCGCTCCTCGGCCAGGCGGAGCTCCCTCCAGCGGTTGCCCGAGCCCACCACCGACATGGGCTCAACGAAGAGGCTGGCCCCGCTGTCGGACACGTCGTGGACGATACCCGGGAGCCGCCCCTTCATCTCGGCCTTCACGAGAAGGACCATGCGCCCCTGGCGCTCGGTGATGATGGGCTCCTGGAGGATGCCCTGGCGCTGGGCCTGGCGCAGGACCCGCTCCATGGAGTCCATGAGGCCCTGGTAGGCTGCGCGGGAGTCGACCCGAAGGGCCCTCAGAGCATGGCTGGCGGTGTCCAGCACCTCCCCGGCCGTCCCGATGGAGCGTTCGAGCCGGTCCTCCAGGGCTTGCAGGGACGGCAAGCCCTGGGCGGCGGAGCGCAGGATGGCGGACTCTCGGCGTCTCGACAGGACACCGCTGACCCCGCGCATCGACCGGAGGGTGCCGGCGACCTGGCGGAGCTCCTCCCCCCTGAGCACCCCCGCCAAGACCGCCCGCTGAAGCACGGGCCGCAGGTCCGCGGCCTCGCCCATGTCCAGGTGCACCCCCGCCTCCAGCAGCCGCCGGGCCTCGGCGGTCTCCCGGTGCCGGCGCTCCACCTGGTCAGAGCGGTAGGACGGCGTCAGGTCCAGGGCCAGCTCCCGGGCAACGGGAAAGGTGGTGTAGCCCGCCAACCTCCGCAGGACCAGGTGGAGCTCCAGCAGGCGCAGGGACTGCTCTTTCGGGTCAGGGGAAGGCCGGGCGCCGGGGGGATCAGGGTCGATCATACGGACCACATGGCGGGCCTTCAGTCTGCGCGGGCGGTTAGGACGCGAGTCTCCCAGACGGTGGCGATGCAGTCACGCAACGTTTTCAGGCCCGGCTCCCTTACGTCGAGCACGCGGTCCACGGTCCTGGGGGCCAGGGCGTCCACGTATCCGCAACGCTTTATGAAGCCGCCGAGGGTGTGGCGCTCTCCCCCCAGGAGGAGGTAGTCCAGCCGGTCCAGGTACGGGTCGAACTGCTCCTTGACCACCCGGCAGGTCTTGTCAAACATCTCCCGCGCCTGCTTCTCCCTGATGCGCTGGAACCTCTTCTGGGACGTGCCCCCGGCGGAGTGGCGCCCCTTCACGTACCGGGAGCCGGTCTTGGAGGAGACCAGGGACTCCCCATGGAACACTCCCACGGCCAGCCGGCCCAGCCTCATCAGGACCACGCCCAGGGTGTGGTCCCGGGAGATGAGGCCCCGGATGCCGGCGGTGTCCCAGCCGTCTACCCGGCCGCCCCGCGAGACCGGGAAGGGGGGCAGCAGGGCCACCACGCGGCCCCCGCTTTGGAAGAGGACATATCCGGTGGGGCTCGCCTCCAGCCTGGAGGCCATCTCCGCGACGCCGGGGCCAGCCGCGTCGGGCGCGGGGCTTCCCGGCTCCCCGTACACGGTCGTCGCCCCGGGCCCAGTGTCCGCGTCGAGCTCCGACAGGAGGCGGAGGGCCCGGGCCCGGCTCAAAGTACGCTCGGCAAGCCCGCCCGCGGTCGCGACGCCCGTGTCCATCTCACGGACCAAGTTACACTATGTAATGACGCCGGGCAAGTGTATAATATCGACCACCGACTGCGCAGGAGGTAACGTCATGGCGTCTTCATTGCTTCGGGGAAGGTACATAATCGTCAGGGCGGGCGGCGACGCCGAGTCCAGCACGGTGATCACCGACGGCGCCATCTTCCAGAGGGACGGCGTCATCGAGGACGTGGGCCCCTACACGGAGGTGAGGGCCCGCCACCAGGCCGACGAGGAGGTGGGGGGCCCAGGGTACCTGGTGTTCCCCGGCCTGGTCAACTCCCATCACCACGGCCGCGGCCTGTCGACGCTGCAGCTGGGCACCACCGACGACTGCCTGGAGACCTGGATCCTATCGGGCTGGGGCCGGCGCCCGGTGGACGACTACCTGATGACCCTGTACACGACCATGCAGCAGATCGAGTCCGGCACCACCACCGTCATGTACAACCACAGCACCACTCCATCCACCGGGCTGGAGGAGAACGTCAACCAGGTGCTGAAGGGCTTCAACGAGGTCGGCATGCGCGCGGCCTTCTCCGTGATGTACCGCGGCCAGAACCGGGTGGTCTACGACGACGACGAGAAGTTCGCAGCCAGCCTCCCTACGGAGCTGGGAGACGCCCTCCGAGGCCACCTGGCCCGCAACACCATATCGGTGGACGACTACTTCTCCCTCTTCGAGAGGCTGCACAGGGACCACGGCTCGGACCCCAACGGCAGGACCAGGGTCCTCCTCAGCCCCGCCAACGTGCAGTGGGCCGACGACGGCTTCCTGGAGCGGACCAAGGAGTACGCCACCAGGTACAACACCGGCGTCCACATCCACCTGGTGGAGACGATGTACCAGAAGGCCTACGGGCTGAGGCGATGGGGCCGCACCCCGGCGACCCACCTGGGAGACCTGGGCTTCCTGGGACCCGAGCTCTCCTGCGCCCACGCCATCTGGCTCACCGACGCCGACATAGACCTGTTGGCGGGCGCCGGCGCCACCGTCTGCCATAACGCCAGCTCCAACCTGCGGCTGAAGAACGGCGTGGCCCCCGTGGACGCCATGGTCGGCCGGGGGCTGAACGTGGCCCTGGGCACCGACAGCACCGCCATCAACGACGACGACGACATGATCCAGGAGATGCGTCTGGTGGCCAAGCTCCACCGGGAGCCCGGCCTCGACGCGCCGGCCATCACCTCTCACCAGGTGCTGCGAAACGCCACCATCAACGCCGCCAAGCCGACCTTCTTCCACGACGACATAGGGGCCCTGGAGGTGGGCAGGCGGGCCGACGCCGTGCTGATGGACATGGCCTCCATCACCGAGCCGTACATGGACCCCGACGTGGACCCCATCGACGCCCTGCTGTACAGGGGCAAGGCCCAGGACGTGAAGACGGTGGTCATCGACGGCGAGGTCGTCATGAGGGACGGCCGGTTCACCCGGGTGAACAAGGACGACGTGGTCCGGGAGCTGCGCGAGCAGCTCGGGAGGCCCGTGGAGCCCGAGGTGCTGCGCACCCGGGCCATGGCCGCCGACCTGAGGCCCCACGTGCAGCGTTTCTACGACGCCTGGTCGACGGACCATGGGGCGCCCCACTACCGGTTCAACGCCCGCAGCTAGACCGGCGAGTCCACGAAGTGGCCGGAGCCCTCGCCCAGGCCCGCCACAAGGGTGTCCATGAAGTTGCGCACGGACCGGCTGAGGAACTTGCCCCTGAGGGTCACCAGCCCCATTCGAGCCGAGGGCAGGATGGACGAGAGCCTGCGGATTCCCAGTATGCCGGCGTCCTCGGGCTGGACCACGTACTCGTGGCCCACGGCGATGCCCATCCCAATGGCCACGTACCGCTTGGCCATCTCCATGACATCCATCTCCAGGGCCACGTTGTAGGATAGGCCGTCCCGCTTCAATGCCCGCTCGAGGCTCCCCCGGCTCTGGCTGCCCGGGCCCAGCAGTATGAGGGGCCTGGAGGCGATGTCGGCCAGGCTTATCTCCGATTGCTGGAGGAGCTCGTGGTCCGGGGGCGCGAACAGCACGAACTCGGTGGCGAACAGGTAGGTGAACTCCAGCCCCTGACTCTCGGGGTCGGCGCCGAGCATTATGTCCAGGTCACCCGCGGACAGCATCTCCACCAGGACCGAGTGGGAACGGGCAACCAGCTTGATCTGCACCTGGGGGTACCGGTCGCGGAACTGCTTCACCAGCGGCGGCAGGTGGTGCAGGACCAGGTCCGAATAGGCCCCGATGACGAAGGACCCCCGGTGCTCCGGGTAGTCCATCTGCATCTTCAGGGCCTCTATTCCGTTGGTGACTCCCTCTACGATGGGCTCCGCCAGCTCGTAGAAGACCACCCCGTCGGAGGTGAGCTGGATGGGCCGCTTGATGCGGTCGAACAGGGTGACGCCGAACTCCCTCTCGATCTTCTGCAGGTGAGTGGTCACCGTGGGCTGGCCTATCTCCAGGTGCTCGGCCGCCCGGGAGACGCTGCGAAGGCGTGCCACGTGATAGAAGCTTATGAGCTCACGAATCTCCATGTTTATCACACCCTGAGCGAACCCTTTCCCCAGGGCCCGCGTGACGGCACAGGACCAGTAATAGAATATATCATATTTGCGGTATCGCTTGACTTATGTTTCGGGTAGGCGGACAATTGAATCCAGCCTATCGCGTGAGACCCCGCCATGATGGACCTGAGACTCAAAGGTATGCCCGTCACCTTCCTGGTGGTCCTGCTATTCACCGTGATGCTTACCATCTTCTTCGGCGCCTGGGCGGCCTCGGCGGACTCCCAAGCCCAGGACCGGAGCTTCTCCTTCGCAATCGGCACGGCGCCCGCCCCCGATGCCGACACCGCCGCACCGTCCGAGAATGTCAGCCCCGACGGGGCCGCCGCCATAGGGTCCACCGACGAGTCGTGGTGGGGGTCGGCCTTCCTCAAGGCGTGTCCCTTACACTGAGGAAGGCGTAGAGCTTGGCCGTCACCCTCAGCTCCTCCGCTCCGGCGCGCGTCATGACGCTCTCCGGACGATTTCACTACGCCTGGATCATAGTGGCCATCCTGGCGACGGTCCAAGTGATCGGCCAGTCCATCAGCATGTCCGCGGGAATCACCGTGGCGCCTCTGAACGACCCCGACGGCGGCTTCGGGTGGAGCATGGGGACCATCGGGGCGGCCCTGATGGTCTACTACCTGGTGGGAGCCGTGTTCGCCCCGGTCAGCGGGTGGCTTGGTGACCGGTACGGCCCCAGGCTCGTAATGCTCTGGGCGGGGATCATATACGGCGCCAGCATGGTCCTCCTGGGGCTTACCAAGGAGCCCTGGCACTTCTTCATCAGCTTCGGCGTGTTGCTGTCCGTCACCCAGTCCCTGGCCATGGTCCCCCTCATGGCCTCGGTCAGCGGGTGGTTCCGGCGGCGCCTGGGGCTGGGCGTGGGGATCCTCTGGGCCGCCGGGGGAACGGGCGCGGCTACCCTGGCTCCCCTGGTGGCGTTCCTCCTGGGCCAGTTCGGGTGGCAGTGGACCTTCTGGATCGTCGGCGCGGTGGGCGGCGGCGTGACCATACTCCTCACCGCCATCTTTCGAAACGCCCCGAAGGAGGTCGGCCTGACCCCCTACGGGGCGTCCAGGGATTATACGCCCGAGCCGCCTCGAAGCAGGCAGGCCGAGCAGGTGCGGTCCAAGGTGTTCAACCAGCACATAAGGAAGACCAAGGCCTTCTGGAACCTGCCCCTGATCCACGGCCTGGGCTGCGCCGGCCACGGCATCGTGCTCATCTACACCATTCCCATCGCCGTCGCCGCGGGCATCGATTTCGTCACGGCGTCGGTGATCCTGAGCCTGATCTCCCTGCTGAGCGTCGGCGGGAGGCTCATCACGCCCATTCTGGCCGAGCGGTTCGGCGGCAAGCAGATCATGGGCGTGGCCATGTTCATACAGGGGATCACCGTGCTGGTGGTCTTCTGGGCACAGGACGTGTGGTCCTTCTACCTGTTCGCCATCCTGTTCGGCATCGGGTTCGGGGGAGAGATGTCCGCCTACCTTGTCGTGAACCGGCAGTACTTCGGCGCCGGGCCCATATCCACCTGCTACGGGTTCCAGACCATGGGCGCCCTCTTGGGCCACGCCGTAGCCACGGGCCTGGCGGGCCTGATCATCTACGTAACCGGCTCCTTCGGCGTCATCCTGACCATGTCCATGGTCTTCAGCTTCCTAGGCGTGCTGGTGATCTTCAACCTGGAGTCCAGCACCCGGGTCCTCATCCCCGACTGGGAAAAGTCGCTCCCGCGGGATGCCAGGTCCGCGCCCGCGGCGGCGCCCCTGCTGGCCGGCCACCAGGAGTAGCGGCCCCGTTTGGCCAGTTTTGATACTATTTATTCCACAATATCTCTTGACAGCTTGACGGCGTGAAGACCAGAATTAGGGTCAGTCATAGTCCCAGGCAAGGACAGGTAACGGCCGATGACCTACATAATCACCGAGCCGTGCGTTGGGGTCAAGGACGCAACCTGCACCGATGTCTGCCCGGTGGACTGCATACACACCGCAGACGACGCAGACATGTACTACATAGACCCCTATGAGTGCATCGACTGCGGGGCCTGCGAACCCGTCTGTCCCGTCTCCGCTATCTTCTACGAGTACTCCGTCCCCGGCCACTGGAATGCCTACATAGCCAAGAACTACGACTTCTTCAAGTAGACGCCGCACAACGCCGTCCCCACACCGGACCTCTCCTCACGCCATCCCCGACACACGCCAGCTTGACTCATGCCGGGCGCTGCACTAGACTGCGGGTCTGGGGCGCAACGGGCCCCGGGCACGCCCATCAGCCTACAACCAGGCAGGCGCCATGGACCTGAAGGAATACGTAAGGGACATACCCGACTTCCCCACCGAGGGGATACTGTTCCGGGACATCACCCCCCTTCTGAAGGACCCCACCGCCTTCGGCTACGCGGTGGATGCCCTGGCCGAGCGCTACTCCCAGCGGCCCTTCGACATGGTCGTGGCGGTAGAGGCCCGGGGGTTCCTCTTCGGCTCGCCCCTCGCCTACCGGCTGGGCAAACCCCTGATACCCGCCAGGAAGCAGGGCAAGCTCCCCTACGAGTCCATCAGGGCCGACTACTCCCTGGAGTACGGGACCAACGTGGTGGAGATGCACACCGACGCCGTTCCCCAGGGAGCGTCGGTGCTCATAGTGGACGACCTGCTGGCCACCGGCGGCACCCTGGCCGCCACCGCCCGGCTGGTGGAGCTGTCCGGGGGCCGAGTGGATGAGGTGGCCCTGGTCGTAGAGCTGGAGGGCCTGGGAGGCAGGAAGCGGCTCCGGGGCTACGATGTGTTCTCTCTAATCCAGTACTAGACCCGCGCGGCCCGTACCACGCCCCCATCCTTTCACAGGAGGAAGCCATGCCGTCCAGGGTAACCATCGGCGACGTGGAGGTGCTCCTGTTCATCGACATGGTGCCGCCGGCCTATGCCCCCCTGGAGTTCTTCCCCGACGTCACCGATGAGGCGTGGGGCCCCCACCGCGACGACTGCCTGGAGGACGGCGCGCTCCAGCTTTACTACGGCTGCTTCGCCCTCCGGTCCCAGGGCCGGGTGATCATGGTCGACACCGGCATGGGTCCCGGCCCTCACCCCACCCGGGGAAACCGGACCGGCGACCTTCTAAACCTGCTGGCCGGAGAAGGCATTGCCCCCGACGACGTGGACATCGTGGTGCACACGCACCTGCACATGGACCACGTGGGCTGGAACGTCACCTGGGATGAGGGGACCCCCAGGCCGACCTTCCCCAGGGCCAGGTACCTGGCCCCCAGGGCCGACTGGGACTACTTCACCCAGCCCGACGTGATGGAGAAGTTTCCCTGCATCCAGGAGTCGGTAACCCCACTGCGGTCCATGGGAGCCCTGGAGCTGATCGACGGCGAGCACAGCGTCACGCCCCAGGTGACGACGCTGCCGGCTCCGGGCCACACTCCCGGCCACGTGGCGGTCCTGGTCACGTCCCGGGGAGAAAGGGGCGTCATGGTCGGGGACGCCCTGCACAGCAGGGTGCAGGTCCAGGAGCCCGGTTGGTGCGCCCGGGCGGACATAGACAAGGACCGGGGCCTGGAGAGCCGGAAGGCCCTCCTGGACAAGGCCGAGGCCGAGGGCCTGCTGGTGGCGGCGGGGCACTTCAGGCCCGGGGACCAGTTCGGCCGCGTGGTCCGGCTCCAGGGCCGCCGGTACTGGCAGACCGTCTAGGCCCCACGGGGTCCCGATGGCTCCTCCACGCCGCCTGGTCTCCATAACCTCGGCGCTCCTTCTGAGCGTTGCCATGGCCGCCTGCGCCGGGGACGGCGGTCCTGCCAGGGAAGTGCGGAGCCCATCCCCCACGCCGGCGCCGACGCCCTCTCCGACCCCGCCCGCGCTGCCCGGAGACGCCATGGTGCGGATACCCGCGGGGGAGTTCGTCATGGGCGCGTCCCAGGAGCAGCTTGACGCCGTCCTCGAGTTCGGGTTCTCCTCCCGGTGGATGGAACACCTGGACCTGGTCATACGGGGCGCCACTCCCGCCCACACCGTGTACCTGGACGCCTTCGAGATAGACCTCCACGAGGTCACGAACCTCCAGTACAGCAGGTTCGTGCATACGATGGGACTCACTCCCCCGGCCTTCGTCACCGACCAGGGTCTCACCCGCCCGGACAACCCCGTGGTGGGGGTCTCCTGGGAGGACGCCGCCGCCTTCTGTGCCTGGGCGGGCAAGAGACTGCCCACCGAGGCGGAGTGGGAGAAGGCGGCCCGGGGAGTCGAGGGCTACGACTACCCCTGGGGCAACGCCTGGGACCCGGCCAAGCTCCGCACGTCTGACGGCGTTTCTGGCCGGGACCTGGCGGGGTTCGACGACTGGGCTGACTGGATCGACGAGACCGGCTCTCCGTCATCCCCCCCGGGCAGTGCGGGCACGGCGGCCACCCCGGGCCCCGCGACCGTGGGCTCCCACCCCGAGGGGGCCAGTCCCTACGGCGTAATGGACATGGCCGGCAACGTGTGGGAGTGGGTCGCAGACTGGTTCGACGCCGACTACTACAAGGTCTCTCCCCAACGGAACCCAACGGGCCCCGAGACGGGCCAGCGCCGAGTGCTGAGGGGCGGCGGATGGGACGCACCCAGGGTCATGGCCTACACCTGGTTCCGGGAGGACTTCATGACCCCTTCGGAGAAGAGGGACGTGACGGGCTTCCGCTGCGCCCGGGACGGCTAGGCCCCGGGGCGCGGGCATCGCCGTCCCCGGGGCGCCCGGCCTACAGGGCGGGCCGCCTGGTATGCCAGTCCGTGGCGCGCTCGTAGGCGTGGCCGACGCGCAGGACCGTCACCTCGTCGAAGGGGCGTCCCGCTATCTGCAGCCCGATGGGCAGGCCGTCGTCGGAGAAGCCGCAGGGCACCGACATGGACGGGTACCCGTTGACGTTGAAGGCCCGGCTGTACTGGGTCAGAGTGGGGACCGACCCCACCGTCCTATCGCCGATCTGCACCGAGGTCGCGCCGATCTCGTGGGCCACTATCGGCACCGACGGGCCGATGAGCACGTCCACGTCCCGGAGCAGCGAGGCGGTCTCCTGCTCCAACAGGGTCCGGCCCCGCTGGGCCCGCAGGAAGTCGGCGGCGGAGAAGAACATCCCCGCCTCCAGCCTGAGCCTGGCGGGAGGGTATATCTCCGCGCCCCGGGTCACGACGATGTCCCGGTTGGCGGCCGTGGCCTCCCCCATGAGTATGACGGTGGAGATGGCCGCGGAGTCGAGATAGGTGGGCCACGACACCTCCTTGACGGTGGCGCCCAGCTCACCCAGCAGGTTCACCGCCGAGCGCACTGCGGCCTCCACCTGGGAGTCCACGGGCACGTCGAAGTACTCCGAGGGCACGCCCACCCGGAGTCCCCGCACGTCGCCGGTCAGCCCGCTGGTGAAGTCGGGGACCGGGACGTTGGCCGAGGAGGGGTCCCGGGGGTCGTAGCCCGCGATGGCGTTCATGGCCAGGGCGCAGTCCTCCACGGTGCGGCACATGGGCCCCGGATGGTCCAGGGTCCAGGACAGCGCATTGAGGCCGTACTTGCTGAGACGCCCGAAGGTCGGCTTCAGCCCGGCCAGGCCGCACAGGGCGCTGGGGATGCGGACCGACCCGCCAGTGTCGGTGCCCATGGTGATGGTCGCCTGGCCCGAGGCGGCCGCGGAGCCGGACCCGCCGCTGGAGCCGCCGCTTATCCGCCTGGGGTCCCAGGGGTTGTGCATGTGCCCGTAGTCGTCGTTCTCGCCCGTGGGCCCAAATGCGAAGGGGTGCAGGTTCGTCTTGCCCAGGAGTACGGTGCCAGCCTCCCGGAACCGTTCGGCGATAGTGCAATCGTAGTCCGGCACGAAGCTGTCGTACACGCGGGAGCCGAAGGTGTTCTTCACCCCCTTCACGTAGTACAGGTCCTTCAGGCCCAGGGGGACGCCGTGCAATGGCCCCCGGTAGCGGCCGGCCTGTATCTCCTCCTCGGCCCGCCGGGCCGCCGCCATGGCCTCCTCGGGCATGAGGGTGATGAAGGAGTTCAGAGTGGGCTCCAGGGCTTCGATGCGCGCCAGGTGGGCCTCCGCCACCTCGACGGGGGAGACCTCCTTGCTGCTGATGAGGGCGGCCAGCCGGCCTGCGCTGGCGAAACAGAGCTCCGTTGCGTCCATGGTCCACTCCTATCGCGCCCCGTTCTCCCGGGGCCGGGCGATTTCGCTTACTCCGTGGGCGGGGTGTAGGTGGTAGCCGGCTCGATGCCCGAAAGGTCCATCTCCCGCAGGTGCTTCACGTTGGGGAGCAGGCCTTGGACGACGGCGTACAGCTCGTCCATGTGCTTGGTGTCGGTCACGTCCAGCCCCGAGGACTCGGCTATCTGAAGGAACGTCTCCTTGCTCATCTCTCCAGGTTCGGCCACGGTGCGCCTCCTTTGCGGTGGGTCAGAGCTTGAAGAATATCATACCAGCGGCCCCCGGTCATCCTCACCCCGGCCCTCTCCCAGGGGGAGAGGGGGAATAATGGTCGCGCCCGGCTAACGGGGTCACGCTGGGCTATCGCGGGAAGGCGTCCCGCAGGCCGCCGTCGACGGGGATCATGGCCCCGGTGGTCTTGGCCAAGCCGTCGCCGGCCAGGAAGAGCACCGCCTCGGCCACGTCGGAGGCGGTGACCCGCTCCCTCAGCAGATTGCGCCGGCGATAGAACTCCTCGATCTCGTCGACCCCTATGCCATGGGCGCCGGCCCTCTGCTCCCGCACCTCCCGGGACCACAGGTTGGAGCCCTGGAATACGGCGTCGGGGTTGACCACGTTGCACCGGATGCCGAACTCGCCGTTCTCGATGGCCAGGACCCTGGCGAGCTGGACCTCGGCGGCCTTGGAGGCGCTGTATGCGCCGAAGTCCTTGCCCGGCGACGGGACGTTCTTGGTGCCGATGAACACCAGGCTGCCCCCGGTGGCCTGCTCCCGCATGGTCCGCACCGCCTCCCGGGCGGCCAGGAAGTGGCCCGTGGTGTTGACGTCGAAGGCCCTCTGCCACTCCTCCAGCGACAGCCGGTCTATGGCCCCCACTGGCGCGATGCCGGCGTTGGACACCAGGATGTCCAGGCCGCCGTAGGCGAGGCGAGTGCGATCGAAGGCCGCCGAAACGTCTTCCTCCCTGGTCACGTCCATCGGACAGGCCATGGCCCGTCCCTGGCCGTGGCTGCCCACCAGCTCCTCCGCCAGGGCCGCAGCGCGCCGGGCGTCCAAGTCGGCGACCACCACGTGGGCCCCCGCGGACGCCAGACGCCTGCATATGCCCTCGCCGATGCCATGGGCGCCTCCGGTGACCAGGGCGACCCGCCCGGCCAGAAGCCCCTCCCCGGGGGCCAGGGACAGCTTGTACAGCTCCATGGGCCAGTATTCGGCCTCGAAGGCGTCCCTCTCGCTGAGGGAGATGTAGCTCCCCACTGCCTCGGCGGCGGCCAGCACGTCTATGGTGTGCCGGTACATGTCCGAGACGATGGATGCCGCCCGCGCGTCCTTCCCCGCGGTCCACATCCCCACGCCGGGGGCCAGGACGACCCTGGGATGGGGGTCCCGCATGGGGACAGCCCCGTCCGAGTGACGCCTGTACCAGTCCTCGTACGCCTGGGCGTAGCGGTCCACGCCGCGTCCCAGGGCCTCCCGGAGGGCCGGGAGGTCCTCCGGGTCCTGCACGTCCACCCACAGCGGTACCCGCTTGGTGTGGATCAGATGGTCCGGAGTGGCCGGGCCTATGCCCGTCAGGTGAGGGCCATCTTCCGAGGCCAACAGGTCCAGCACTTCGGGGGAGTCGTCGTAGTGCAGGACCCCGCGGGAGGTGCGGCAGACCAGGCCCCGCAGGGCCGGCGCCAGGGCCGCGGCGACCTGCCGGCGGCGTTCGGGGGATGGCGGCAGCCATGGTCCCTTGGCCGGGGGAAAGACGGTCTTGCCCCGGGCCTTGCTGGCCGCGTACTCCTCGGCCCGGGTCACCAGGTCGATGTGCCGCTCGTAGGCCTCCCGTGGGTCGTCGCCCCAGGTGACCAGACCGTGGTTGGACAGCACCACACCCCGGCGGCCGCTTTCCTCCCTCGCTACGCTCCCGACCAGCTTGGACAGCCGGAATCCGGGCCGGATGTACTCCACAACCGGGGCCTCGTCGCCGTAGGCGTCCCGGGTCGCCTCCCGCGGGTCGCCGCTGTTGGTGAGGGAGATGACCGCGTCGGAGTGGGAGTGGACGACGCTGGCAGCGGGGATGAAGGCGTGGAGCAGCGTCTCGATGGAGGGCCTGCGGGTGCCCGGCTCCAGGGCGCAGTGCGCCAGGTACGCTACCATCTCCTCGTCGGCCATCTCGTCCCGGTCGAAGAGGGCGGCCACGTCCTCCAGCCGGAGGGCCGCAAAGTCCTCGGGGCGGGCGGTCTTCAGGTCGGCGCCGCTGCTCTTGATGACCAGGGCCGGGGTGTCCCGCCCGCGAAAGTCCGGCAGGGTGGTCTTGACGGAGGTGTTGCCCCCGCCCCAAAGCACCAGGGAGGGCTCGGCCCCGACGAGCCTGCTCTGGTAGACGAGCAGATCCAGGTCCGTCATGCCGGATGTGTCGCCGTCGTTCCAGAGGTTACGCATTCGGATGGCCTTGGGTGATCATCCCCCGAGCAAATCTCAGGAACTCCCCTAGTCCTTGCTCAGGGTCATCCGCTATATCACTCTCTATCACGGTATGGCGCTCTCCCGAATGAAAATGCTTGGGGAACGAACCCACGCTTCGCCACTGTAAGTGAGGGATGTTGTCATGCCGGTAAATGGTCCCGTCAACGGAGGTTCGTTCCCAATGATAAGCGAATCGTCCTGGTATCTGGCCTGACCACCAGAAGTCGACGTAGGACCCGTCAATGAGCACCACCCTCAGCTTGTTTCTGATGATAGTCGTGGACGCGACAATCTCGGGGAACTCTACCTCGGCAAGCCGACCAAGACCCACCAGATCTGGCATCACACATCCAAGAGCATGGCCTTTATCCGCTCGACGCGGGTGGTCAGATAGTCAACTTGCTGGAAGTCCTCCAGTATCGCCTCTTCATCGATCTCTCCCTGCTGAAGTAGCCGGTCCATTTCTTCCAGAGACTCAACGCCGAACTTGGCGCAGCGCGCCTGCCGCTCGGTTTCCAACAGGCGCAACTGTTCCAAGAGGAAGGCTCGGATGCCCTCCCTAGTCAAGGCTTCCTCAGTCAGAGAGAACTCCTTGGCTACGCTGGCTACATCCACTGACATCGTCACCTCCCAATGAGCCCCAGAGCGACACTTCAAGTAGACGATTTCTGTTCCCAGTTTAGCATGAACTCAAGGTTCCTATGTTTTGTTGGATGAGTCTTCCTTCGCGCTCATATGTTTGACCACCTCGTAAGTCCAGGTTGCTCCTCCTGAGTCCACCACGACTACTGTATGGCCCTTTGAGATGAGTCCTTCGATCTCGGTCTTCACGGCGTCGAGAGTCCCTGTGGGAAAAGTATTGTTGCCCGCAAAGTCATAAGTTGGGTGTTCGCAGACCAAAATGCCGAGGTTCTCATGGTAACGATCCACCCACTCTTGGAATGTCGGACGCTTCCCGCGTTCCGAAGACGTATCGAATCCACCGCAAAAGCTGTAGAACGAGAACTCACTATCTCCGTCAGGCCCGTGTTTGCGTCCCAAGAGCGATACAATCGCCACGTTGGAACCGCAGTGTATTGGAAGTCCCACAACCCAACGATGTACCGAATCGTCTGGCACTTGCTTGTTCTTGCCTGCTGCATCTCCCGTTCGACCGGGCCTGGCACAGGTATAGAGACCAGCAGAGCCTGTTCGGGTGTCAATTATCCAGCGTCTAAGTTTGTAGGGTTTCGTGGGCTTGAGTTCGGACACCCTAAAAACCCTAGGACGACTCTTACGTGGCATGTTGCCTCCGCTCCGACGGCTACTCCTAAACTTCGGCGATTTTGTGACCGGTCGAATGCATATGATTCAGCGCCTTCCATTCATGCCACCAGGCACGGCGGGAACCATCAGAGAACATGCAATCCTGCATAGTGCAGTAGAAGCGTGCGCCGGACCAGATTCCCGGTAGCGGAGCTGAGCCCCTAGCGACGCCCGTGTCCATTCTCGATAAGGCTGCTGCCAGACGCCCAAACAATGAGTCTAGACCTAAGTCCCCTTCATCCTCGTTTACTCTTCCATCTTTCGTCTCCTCATCGTCGTCCTCGTCTTCGTCCTCTTCAACATCTTGCAATTGGTTATCGTCGCGATCGTCGACCCAGTCAGCGGTCTCATCAATTGCCTGGGTGCCTGATTGAATCTCAGAGACTTGTGCAGTCAGAACCTCGATTCTGTCACGCAAGTCTGCGTTCTCTGACCGCAACTCGACCGTAAGCCGTCTGACGTTCTCTACATCCGAGGTCCGCGCCAACTCCTCAGTTCCTTGTAAGTCATCGGTGTCTTGGGTTTTAACCGTTCGCATCTCGGATATAATCTCGGATATAATCTCGGCTTGCCGGTCGATTTGTTCTCGAAGCTCAGCGAGTCCTGTCTTTATCAGGAGAGTGACTTCGTCTCGGAACCGATCGTCTTGGACCCGGAATTGTTCCCTTAGGCCGTCAAGTATTTCAGCCCAATCTTGATCAGCGTCACTGTCCAACCGTTCCAGGCGTTCGATTGTATCGTTTAGCTTGATCGCAAGCTCACCGACTACGGCCTCCAAGTTGACGACGTCAGGGTCTGGAATCCTACGAGAGAGTTCTTCGACTCGGCCCCTCTCACCGAAGTGATTGATGGAACTCATCATTTCTGTGATGTGGTAAAGATAGGCTCTGGTTTCTGCCGGACCTATGTCTCCGGTATCAGGGTGAGCTTCCCGGTGACGACCTGATGCGGCAAATTGACAATGCAGCATCACGTTCTGCCGGTCGTCTTTGAACGCATCGCTAAAGACCGAATCCCAGTGGTGCCCAATCAGCCCCGGGAAATCGCCAACGTCGATAAACCCCTTTAGCTCTCCACCGCGGTTGAGGTGGCTCCGAAAGGCGTTCAGCCTGCCGGTATTGCGTCTAACAGAAAGCGCGTCTTCGACGGCCTTCTCCAGCGTGAGCCCAGGAGCCTGCTTCAGGCAACGGACGATGAACTCCCGCATGGAGTCCCGGTATATTCCGATAGCCCGGTCAAGAATGTCCCTATTGGGACGATCGATGGCCACCATCTCCTATACCTCCCGTCAGGTGCAGTCAGCATCCGCCTTCTCGGTGAACCCCGGTTCAGGACCTCTCTTCCATCTCCCCCTGCTCTTCGACCACGGCTCGCATCCGACTGATCGCTCACATTATACCCCCACGTCAAGGATCAGTAGTGTGACTGAAACATGACATTTCCCAGTCCCCCCAAAGCAAAGCCGGGCCCTCGTGAGCCCGGCTTTCTTGGCGGCACCTTGACAGGGATGGTCGAAGGAGGCGTTGCTACAGGGTTTCGCGTTGAACAGCAGGCGTTCTCGGGCTGGGAGCCTTCCCCTTCATGCTCATCCGGCCCGGGGCGCCGCCCGGGGGTCGCCACTGTTGGTGAGGGAGATGACCGCGTCGGAGTGGGAGTGGACGACGCTGGCGGCGGGGATGAAGGCGTGGAGCAGCGTCTCGATGGAGGGCCTGCGGGCGCCCGGCTCCAGGGCGCAGTGCGCCAGGTACGCTACCATCTCCTCGTCGGCCATCTCGTCCCGGTCGAAGAGGGCGGCCACGTCCTCCAGCCGGAGGGCCGCAAAGTCCTCGGCGCGGGCGGTCTTCAGGTCGGCGCCGCTGCTCTTGATGACCAGGGCCGGGGTGTCCCGCCCGCGAAAGTCCGGCAGGGTGGTCTTGACGGATGTGTTGCCCCCGCCCCAAAGCACCAGGGAGGGCTCGGCCCCGACGAGCCTGCTCTGGTAGACGAGCAGGTTCAGGTCCGTCATGGCGGATGTGTCGCCGTCGCTCCAGAGGTTACGCATAGATCCCTTCAGTCATTACTCGGGCAGCCCGTGGGTCGGGGATATTATCACCGAGGCGACGGCTCATGGCAATGGATGCGGCGTCTGCGAGGCGGAGGGCGCAACTCTGCGTTGATGACCCCGGCCACTGGGACTATACTAGCCTTGTCAACATGGAATGGGCCGTCAAGGAGTAGCACGTGCTGTCGACAGGGCGAGTGATGGTGCTTTTCGAGGACGCCCGGCGGCTTGAGGTATCGGCGTTGGAGCGGCTGACCTCGGGCGATGTCCGGGATGCCGCCGATAAGGCGTGGGGGGCGACCAAGCGGGCTGCCGACGCCCTAGTTCTGGCCCGCACGGGTGAAGAGCCAAGCACATCCGGACGGACTGCGCGCGGAGTGCGTGAACTGAGGCGCAGCGACCCCACGCTGTTCGCCGACCTCCACCAACGGTACTTCGCGCGACAGGCGGAGCTGCACGGCAACTGCTTCTATGACGGTAACTGCGAGCCGCTGGAAGTGATAGAGGCCCAGGTCCGGGAGACGGACCAGTTCATCCGGGACTGCAAGACTCGGGCCGAAACAGGCTGATGCGGCTACCTTCCTAGCCGGCCACCCGATAGATACGTGGCTCGGGGTTACTTGTGAGTATGTCCACCACTTGCGGTACTAGTTGTTGGAGTTCCTTCACGTGGAGCCGCGTTACGACCATCACAACCACCGGTATTGATAGAGCCTCGACGTTCTGTTGGTATTCAATGCCCCGGTCCACCGTAATGAGAGCATCGAACGCATGCGATGCCGCAAGCCGGAGAGGGTCGCCGTTGGATACACCGGCCCAGCCCATACTCTGGACCGTCAAGATATCAGAGCCTTCAGGAAAGTACGCGGCAAGTCGTCTCGGCACCGGTTCGTCAAGCAGTAGCTTCACTTAGATGGCACGCACAGCAATTCCTTAGCGTGTCGAAGGACCGCAACTGCTTGCTGCCTCGTCACCGTGGGGAAGTCATCCAGAAACTCTTCAAGCCGGTCGCCCACTTCCAGGTAATCCAACAGGGCCGATACTGGAACTCTCGTGCCGGGGAATACGGGCGTCCCGCCAAGGATGGTCGGGTCTTTACTGATGGCTCCGGCATTCATGGATTGAGCCTCCAAACGCAGTATAGCGAACGAGGAACGCTCGCGTCGAGTCCCGGTACACGGCAAGGGTCTGAATGAGTGTCGCCTGATTGGGTCGGTCGACGACCGTCATCTGCTGGACCTCTTGGCGAGTCGCCGCAACCGGAAACCGTTTACACGGCGCGGGCATCCAGGAGTGTTTGGACCAGCTCCTCGATGTCGGGGATGTAGCTGTCCAGGTCTTCCTGCTCCATCCAGTCGTTATAGAAGTTGGAGTGGCAGGACTGGGCTATCCCGAAGGCCAACCGCAAGGACGGGTTACCCAGCTGAAGGGCCAGGTCCATGAGGGCGCCGCGGCGGTGTTGGTACTTGCCTTGGGGCATACCGCGGCTGGCGCAGTAGGACTTGAGGGCTTGGGTGGTCGCGCCCCACAGTTTCTCGGCTCCCTGGGGAAGATCGCCGGCGGCTATCTCTTCCTTGGCTTGCTCCAGCATCCGGCGGGCCAGGTCCGCATGTTTCTCGGTCGGCGATTGGTTGATTTGCACGTCGCCTCCGGCTCAAAAGGAAGCTCTGCTCATATTCTAGCCCACCGCACCTCAAACCAAAAGCCGGGCCCTTGTGAGCCCGGCTTTCTTTGCGGCACCTTGACCTGGATAGTGGAAGAAGGCGTTGTTACGGTTCTACGTGTTGTTGCAGCGGCGGGCTTTCTCAGGGGACTGCCTTGCCGGGGCCCGAGAGCCGAAGCTCAACCAGACGGCCCCGATGGGGCAGAACACCCGCCGACCGACCTAGGAGTTGGACGCTGCCGGGACCCCGTGGGGCCGGCGGCGCCGTGGCTCCCTAGAAAGGAGGTGATCCAGCCGCACCTTCCGGTACAGCTACCTTGTTACGACTTCGTCCCAGTCACCAAGCCCGCCCTCGGCGCCTGCCTCCCTTGCGGGTTAGCTCAGCGACTTCGGGTGTTCTCGGCTCCCATGACGTGACGGGCGGTGTGTACAAGGCCCGGGAACGTATTCACCGCAGTGTGCTGACCTGCGGTTACTAGCGATTCCTCGTTCACGCAGGCGGGTTGCAGCCTGCGATCCCAACTGGCGCCGGCTTTAGTGGGATTGGCTCCAGCTTGCGCTTTCGCGACCCGTTGTACCGGCCATTGTAGCGTGTGTGTAGCCCAGGGCGTAAGGGCCATGCTGACTTGACGTCATCCCCACCTTCCTCCCCCTTGTGGGGGGCTGTCTCGCTAGAGAGTGTAACTAGCGACAAGGGTTGCGCTCGTTGCGGGACTTAACCCAACACCTCACGGCACGAGCTGACGACAGCCATGCAGCACCTGTGCCGGCTCCCCGGGTTACCCCGGAGTCGTTGCCCTTTCGGGTTTCTACCACCGGCATGTCAAGCCCTGGTAAGGTTCTTCGCTTAGCATCGAATTAAACCACACGCTCCACCGCTTGTGCGGGCCCCCGTCAATTCTTTTGAGTTTTAGCCTTGCGGCCGTACTCCCCAGGCGGGACGCTTATCGCGTTAGCTTCGGCACGGAGGGGGTCGATACCCCCCATACCTAGCGTCCAACGTTTAGGGCGTGGACTACCCGGGTATCTAATCCGGTTTGCTACCCACGCTTTCGCGCCTCAGTGTCAGGAACAGTCCAGAGGGCCGCCTTCGCCACTGGTGTTCCTCCCGATATCTACGCATTTCACCGCTACACCGGGAATTCCACCCTCCTCTCCTGTCCTCGAGCCTGCCAGTATCCTCTGACCTCTCCCAGTTAAGCCGGGAGCTTTCACAGGGGACTTGACAAGCCACCTACGCGCTCTTTACGCCCAGTAAATCCGAGTAACGCTTGCCCCCTACGTATTACCGCGGCTGCTGGCACGTAGTTAGCCGGGGCTTGTTCCCAAGGTACCGTCCTTGCTCTTCCCTCGGAAAAGGGGTTTACAGCCCATGGGCCTTCGTCCCCCACGCGGTGTCGCTGGGTCAGGCTTTCGCCCATTGCCCAAAATTCCCTGCTGCTGCCTCCCGTAGGAGTGGGGGCCGTGTCTCAGTCCCCCTCTGGCTGATCATCCTCTCAGACCAGCTACCCGTCATCGGCTTGGTAGGCCGTTACCCCACCAACTACCTGATAGGACGCGAGTCCCTCCTGCGGCATCCGAAGACTTTCTTCCCCGGGCCTGCACCCGGGGACCGTACGCGGTATTAGCACCGATTTCTCGGGGTTTTACCCCACCGCAGGGCAGGTTACTCACGCGTTACTCAGCCGTCCGCCGCTGTCAGCTACGACGAATCGTAGCCTATCGCTCGACTTGCATGCATTAGGCGCACCGCCAGCGTTCACTCTGAGCCAAGATCAAACTCTCTAGAAAAGTAACCTTACCTTTCTTCCACTATCCAGTTGTTAAGGTGCCACGCGCCCGCCTCTCGGCGGACGCTTGTGAGTATCATAATGAAATTGCCGTATCATGTCAAGGGCTGCGGCCCGCCTCCGGGACCCTTTCGTCACCACATCGAGGGGCCGCACGGGACGGCCCCGACGGGTCCGGCTCAGCCGCGCTCCTCGACCATCTCCAGGAACCGGTCGAACAGGTACTCGTTGTCCCGGGGCCCCGGGGAGCCCTCGGAGTGGTACTGGATGGTCAGGATGGGGAGGTCCCTGTGCCTCAGGCCCTCGACGGTGCCGTCGTTGAGGTTGACGTGGGTGACCTCCAGGTCGGCGGGGAGGGAGTCTCCATCCACCGCGTAACCGTGGTTCTGGGCGGTGACGTAGACGCGGCCGGTGGCCAGGTCCTTGACTGGATGGTTGGCGCCCCGGTGGCCGTACTTGAGCTTGAAGGTGGAGGCCCCCAGGGCCCGGGCCAGCACCTGGTGCCCCAGGCAGATGCCCATGACCGGCACCCTTCCCGACAACCCCCGGGCGTTCTCCACCACCCGGCCCAGAAGGGCGGGGTCGCCGGGACCTGGGGAGAGGACGACGCCATCGGGCTCCAGGGAGAGCATCTCCTCGGCGGAGGTGACGGCGGGCACGGCAGTGACGGCGCATCCCCGCTGGGCCAGGAGCCGCAGTATGTTGTACTTCAGGCCCAGGTCCGCCACCAGGATGCGCCGGGAAGGCCCTCCGTTGGACGCCGTCCGCTCCCAGGTGTAGGCCTCGCCCGTGGTCACGGCCTGAACGTAGTCCACCTCCCCGTAGCTCGGCCCCCCCCGCAGCCGCGCCAGGGCAGCCTCGGCCGCGGACTCCGCCAACGGCCCCGTTGCCGGGCCGCCGCCGGGGGCCCGGTCCGAGTGTATTGCCCCCATGACCACGCCTCCGCTGCGCAGGCGCCGGGTGACGGCCCGGGTGTCCACCTGCTCCAGGCCCGGGATCTCCTGGGACTCCAGGAACTCGTGGAGGGTCGCCGTGCTGAGTCCGTGGCTGGGGAGGTCGCAGCGGCCCCGGACCACCAGGCCGGCCACCTGGATTCGCCTGGACTCGAAGTCCTGGGGGTTGATCCCGTAGTTGCCCACCAGGGGATACGTGAGGACCACTATCTGACCCGCGTAGGACGGGTCGGTCAACACCTCCTGGTAGCCCGTCATGCTGGTGTTGAAGACCACCTCGCCGCGGGCGGGCCCTAGCGCACCAAAGGGCTCGCCACGGTAGACTGTCCCATCTTCCAGGACCAGGTATCCCTCAGCCATCGACGACCGCCGGTCCGCTCCTCTCCGGGCGGCGTAGACGCCGCACGCCCGACACTACACACTCCATGATAGCAGTCGGGCCGCCGTGACTCCAGCGGCGGCCAAGAAGAATGGGGCCCTCTGGAAGGGCCCCTCAAGGGTAAACACGACTGCGGCTGTGGTCTCGGCGGGCTAAAGGGCGCGGTATACCCAGATCTGGTGATAGACTTCAGGCTCGCCCTTGGGAAGGGGCTGAAACTCCCTGCCTTCCTCCACGAGCTTCCACGCGCCCCTGGACTCCAGCTCCTCCTGGACCTCCTTGAACCCGTTGGCCACGTAGACGTCCGGCCGCAGGCCGAACAGTACGTGCCCCCCCGGCTTGGTGATCCGGACCAGCTCGTGGAGCGACTCGGCCGGGGCGTGTCCCAGGGTGAACACACCGACGCTGATGACCGCGTCGAAGGAGCCCGTCGGGAAATCCAGGACCTCCCCCAGCACCATCTGGCGGCACTCGCGGTAGACGCCCTTCTGCCTGGCCTGTTCCAGCATCCCGGCGGACAGGTCCATGGCCACAAGGTCGCCGTATCCAAGGGCGGCCAGGCACTCTCCCACTAGGCCCGTTCCCGCACCGGCGTCCAGGATGCGGGCATCCTTGGGCACGTAGCGAGAGAGCACGTCCGCGGCTTTCCGGGGGGCTATCCACCCGAACTGCTCGGCGAGGTCCGAATCGTACTCCGAGGCCCACTGGTCGTAGCGCTCGGCCAGCTCCCGGTTGTTTTGGGACGAGTATACCCACTGGACCCGGTTCTCGTCTTTCATGCGGCTGCTCTCCGTGAAGGGACCCGGCTCATTTCTGACAGACGTAGAAGCCCCAACCCAGCTCTTCCTGCTCCACCGCCTTGACCATCTGCCCATAGGCGTGGGCGAGGGTCTGGTACTTGCCCGAGAGGGCATCCCCCTTGGCCCCGGCCATTTCTCCCAGCCGCTGGTAGCTCATCTTCAGATGAGGCGACAGGTCGTGGGCCTCCAAGACCTGGAACCCGGTGCGCACCAGGGCCTCCTGGTAGGAGCGGAAGCTGAAGTCCGTGTCGAACAGGAGCCTGTCGTACACGTAGGTCCGGGCAGCCGCGCTGATGTCGGGTCTGGGCTTGATAAGGTCGTCGAACACCAGCAGCCCACCATCCTCCAGCACCCGGTACGCCTCCTGGAGCACCTTCTCCTTGTCGGGGATGTGATAGATGACGGCCTGGCTCCATACGTGGGTGAAGGATGCGTCTGGGAAGGGCAGATCGGTGCCCGAACCCTTCTTGAATCCCAGCCTCGCCCTGATTTCGGGGGGCTGGTCCTCCAGGGCCTCGATGGCGTTGGCGACGCGGACTCCGCTCAGGTCCATCCCCGTGACCCGGCACTTGCGGGCGGCGGCGAGCCACATGGAGGTCTTACCGTTGCCGCAGCCCAAGTCGAGGAGCCTGGACTCCTCGTCGAGGCGCGCCTTTCCGGCCATGATGTCGTTAAGGTTGTCGCACGCCTTGAGAAAGTCCGAGCCGGTACTGTCGTCGAACACTCCCCAGTGAAGGCCACCCTCGCTGTCCCAGAACGAGCGATAGATGGCGTCCTCGGCGTCGTAGAACTCCTCGGTGCTGAGCTCAGTGAACCGGCTCTTCAACGGGAACCCTCCCCAAGTACTCCACGAACCTGTTGTCCCGGTCCACCAGGATCATCTTAGGGTCCACAGGTCGGTCGGTGACATCGAAAGCCATGATGATGACGCAATCGCCAACGTCGCAGAGCTTCGCCGCCGCGCCCTGTACGGACACCCGGCCCGATCCCCGGTCTCCCTCCAAGACGTAGGTCTCCCACCGGTTGCCATTGTTTATGTCGCAGATCAGCACCTTCTCGTACTCCCACAGGTCCGCCCGGTCCATGAGCTCGCGGTCGATGATGATGCTGCCAATGTAGTCGGCGTCGGTGCTCGAAATGTATGCGCGGTGTATCTTGGACCTCAAAATGTTTCTCAACTCTTCACCTCAATTCGATGGCCGGAGTCATTGTGAAAAGCGCAATGACGCGGCGCGGATTTGCGGGATGCCGGCCGCAAAGGGAACCGGTCCCGGTGGCACTGGGTCGCTTGGGAGAAAGGAGAGGACGCCGCTAAGGGTCTGTGGGGAGGAACTGGCCTATGCGGGACTCGTCGGCCACGGTCCCGGCGGGACGGGCCCGCCCTTCCGTGGCGACGGCCCTCGGGTCGTCAGACGCCCACGGACTCAGGAAACCGGTCAACTCGATGTCAAACGTCAGGCCCACAACTCGACCCTGGATTACACTCTTTCGGTAGTCGCGCTCCGGACCCGCCTGACGGCGCCTGGGTTTTCCCCGGCCCTCTGGGCAGGGCTCCTTCAAAACTCGGGCCCCGACGGCGGAGTCACGCTAACTGATGGATGGTTTGGAGTACGTCGGTATACTAGCGCGGCCCGTCCGGTTTGTCAAATCACTCGGCGGCGTCCATCGTCCGGCACCCATACCGCTACTGGGCGGCCATCTCGCAGGTCCCCAGCACGTCGTACACGGGACCGGCGGGGGTCAGGGTGCTGCGGACCAGGTGCAGCGCGGCAACGGTCCAGGGAGACGTGGGCGCCAGGGTGGCGCCCCGCAGGGCATGGCCGATGGTCCGCCGCTGGGCGGGGGAGACCCTGTCCCGGACCCGTCCGAGGGTCAGGTGAGGGACGAAGGGACGGCTCTCCACCGGTACGCCCGCCACCGGCGACACCTCCCGGTCCACCTCCCTTTGCAGGCCCTCCAGCTCCTCCAGGTCGCCCTCCAGCCCTGCCCATATGGTCCTCGGGGACTCGGGTCGGGGAAACGCCCCCACGCCCGAGAGGCCCAACCTGAAAGGGGACCGCCCGGACGTCGACCGCCCCAGCGCGTCCATGATGTCCGGGGTCAGGGAGGGGTCCACCTGCCCCAGGAACTTCAGGGTAAGGTGAATGGCCGAGGGCCGGACCCAGCGCACCCCGGAAACGCCACCCTGGAGGGAATCAACGGCTTCGGCCAAAGTACGCCGGGCCGCCGGGGAGATGTCCGCGGCGACGAAGGCACGGATCACAGGCCAAGCAGCTCCCGGGCGTTCCCTCCCAGGATGGCGTCCCTCGCCGAGCCGGTCAGGGGCGCTGCTTCCACCTCCCGCAACAGGCGCCGGTGACGTATCAGCGGGAAGTCGGTGCCGAACAGCACACGGTCCGTGATGCCGAGGCCCGCCGCCGCGGAGAATACCCCGGGTGAGTACAGCAGCGGGGACGCCGCGGTGTCGTAGTAGACCCGGTCCAGTGCCTCCCGAACCTCGGGCATCAGCGTGTAGAAGGGCAGGCCTCCACCCCAGTGGGCGAACACCAGGGTGTTGCCGGGAAAGTTGCGGGCAAAGGCGTAGAGCACCTCCGGCGTGGTCTTCCCCTTGCCGGGGTAGATGTGGCCCACGGGCTCCGAGGCGTGGGTCAGGACCACCAATTCCCGGGCCCTGGCGAGCTCCATCAGGGGGGCCATCGTCTCGGCGTCTCCGAGGTCGAAGCCCTGGCTGTCAGGATGGAGCTCGCCAATGCCGGCGGCGCCCCCGGCCGCGCACCTGCCGGCCTCCGCCACCGCGTCGGGCCCCCATGCCGGGTTCACGGAGCAGAACCCCACAAGCCTTCCCGTGTGGCGCTCCGCGGCTTGAATGATGTAGTCGTTGGCTTCCCTGGCCACGTCCCTGTCGGTCCAGCCGAACCCCATCGCCACCGACACGTCGACCCCGGCCCCGTCCATCGCCGAGACCAGCTCCTCGGCGGTGGCCAGCCTCGACCGCGGGTCTGAGAAGAGGGCGCGGAAGGTGGCGTCCCGCCGGGCGATCTCTTCGCGCCGCTCCAGGAAGCACGGGGGCACTATGTGGGTGTGGAAGTCGACTATCACCGCGGGACCATTATAAGCACATCTATAAGCCCAGTGTCTCCCGGTTGCGGTGACTGTCCCGGTACCAGGAGCCACCTCCGGGGCCAGCCAATACGGGGGCGGAGACGGGACCCCAGGGGCCTTCGTGCCGGTAGACACGCCAACCCCCCGTTGTTATAATCTGCCCGCACCAGCGGACGGGAAAGGGGGGTGTGCCTTGGCCTCCACAAGGCTGCAGCGAGGGGAGAAGAAGACCTCGGCCAAACCAGCCGCCGAGGTTTTTCCGTCGGCGGGGGGTGTAAAGGGCCCGGAGGAGCTGTCCGGCATCATCAAGGGGATGAGGCGGGATGTCATCGACATGATCTATGCCGCCGGCAGCGGCCATCCCGGGGGCTCCTTCTCCGAGATGGAGATACTGGCCGCCCTGTACTTCCTGGTCATGCGGCACGACCCCAACGACCCCGGGTGGCCCGAGCGGGACCGTTTCGTCCTCAGCAAGGGGCACGCCTGCCCGGGTCTGTACGCGGTGCTGGCCCGGTGCGGATACTTCCCGCGGGAGTGGCTGCCGACCTTCCGGAGCATCGGCAGCAAGCTCCAGGGCCACGCCCACACGATGACGCCGGGAGTGGAGATGAACTCCGGGTCCCTGGGCCAGGGTCTCTCCTTCGCCGTGGGAGCGGCCCTGGCTGCCAGGTTGGACGGGCGGGGCTCCCGGACATACGCCCTTCTGGGCGACGGCGAGTGCGACGAGGGCCAGGTGTGGGAGGCGGCCATGGCCGCCTCCCACTACAGGCTGGGCAACCTGACCGCCTTCATCGACCGAAACGGCATCCAGAACGACCGGTTCACCAGCGAGGTCATGGACTTGGAGCCCCTGGGCTCCAAGTGGCGGGCCTTCGGATGGCGGGTCATCGACATCAACGGCCACGACCTCACCCAGATCGTGGACGCGGTGAACAGGGCGCGGCGGACCCGGGGACGGCCGACGGCCATAGTGGCGCGCACCGTCAAGGGCAAGGGAGTCACCTTCATGGAGAACAACCCGGACTTCCACGGCCGCGCCCCCAACGACGACGAGTACCGGAGAGCCATGGCCGAGCTGGCCTAGCCTGTATCGACCCAACCCAACCACAGTGGAGGGGTTATGGCAGCCACCGTTCCTACCGCCTCGACCCGGGAAGTCTACGGCAGGACGCTGCTGGAGCTGGCCAGGGAGAACCCCGACATAGTGGGCCTGGGGGGAGACCTCAACAAGTCGACCTTCACGCACCTGTTCCGCGACGAGATCCCGGACCGTTTCTTCGACTTCGGCCCGGCTGAGCAGAACATGATGGGCGTGGCCGCGGGCATGGCCGCGGCGGGCAAGATCCCCTTCGTCAGCACCTTCTCCGTCTTCGGGACATGCCGGCCCTTCGACCAGATAAGGGTCAGCATAGCCCAGGCCCACCTGAACGTGAAGATCGTCTGCACCCACGCGGGGCTGCTCACCGGGGAGGACGGCATGTCGGCCCAGGGAATCGAGGACCTGGCGCTGATGTGCTCCCTGCCCGGGTTCACCGTGGTAGCCCCCTCCGACGGCCCCGAGACGGCGGCGGCCATCCGCACCGCCGCCGAGACCCCGGGCCCTTCTACGTACGCCTCTACCGGCCCGCGACTCCCGTGATCCACACGGATGGCTGCGACTTCCGGCTGGGCAAGGCTGAGGTGCTGCGTCAGGGACGAGACGTGACCATATTCTCCGTGGGAGTGGCCGTGTCGACGGCGTTGCAGGCCGCGGAGAAGCTGGCGTCCCAGGGCATCAGCTGCCGGGTGGTCAACGTCCACACACTGAAGCCCGTGGATGAGGCCGCCATACTGGAGGCAGCTCGGGAGACGGGGGCGGTGGTCACGGTGGAGGAGCACTACATCCACGGAGGCCTGGGCAGCATCGTCGCCCAGACCCTGGGCAAGGGGCATCCGGCGCCGTTGGAGACGGTGGCCCTGGACCGGTACGCCGAGTCTGGCAAACCCGCTCAGCTAATGGAGAAGTACCACCTGGCCCCGTCGGACGTGGAGGACGCGGTGAAGAAGGCCATGAGCCGCAAGGGGCGATGAATGCCGGAGAAGATCGAGTTCCTGGTGACACTGGAACGAGACGAGGATGACTACATAGTCGCCGAATGCCCCTCTCTACCCGGCTGCGTGAGCCAGGGTAGGACAGTAGAGGATGCTCTGGCGAACATCAAGGAAGCCATAAGAGGCATCCTAACCGTTCGACAAGAGAAGGGGCTGCCCGTCCCAGCCGTCGAGGTGTCCAAAGTCGAGGTCGTGATTTGACATCACGGCTGCCTCTACTATCCGGCAGAGAGGCAGCTAGGGCGTTCGAGAGCGCGGGCTTCGAGTACCACCACCACTCAGGCAGCCATATGATCCTCTATCATCGGAACGGTAGACACCTATCGATCCCAGACCACCGCGAACTGGGTCGCGGGATCCTGAGGAAGCTTGTCAGGCAGGCTGGCCTTTCACCCGGCCAGTTCATAGAATTGCTGGACAGCTAAATGCCCGCCTAGTAGCTAGGCCTCCTCGGTAGCGTCCCCGTTCTGGCCGAAGCCGTTGTCGCTGTACACACCGGCGTCCCTGCCCTGGTAGACGTGGACGATGAACTCCTCCCGGTAGACCCCCACGGCATCCACCAGATCGTCGTCCACGGTCTCTATCAGCTCCTGTACCTCCTCCTGGGTGAGGCTCTCCAGCACGCAGAGGGTGCAGTGGACGATGGTGGGCGTAAAATGGAGGTCCACCCTGCCCACCGAGTGCTCGTCGTCGAGGACCGTGTAGGACTCGGAGTAAGGTGTGCGACAGTCCCTCTCGAAGTAGTAGTTGGGCACGGTTACCTCCCTCTGGTTCGACCCCGGCCTGCAGAGTCAAGACGGCGTCGGTGGAGTCTCAGGTGCGGACCTGGCCCGTCCCCAGCACGATCCACTTGTGGGACGTCAGGTCTCTGAGGCCCATGGGGCCCCGGGCATGGTACTTCTGGGTGCTGATGCCGACCTCGGCCCCCAGGCCGAACTGGGCCCCGTCGTTGAACCGGGTGCTGGCGTTGGCGAACACCGCGGCGGCGTCCACCTCGTCGAGAAAGCGCATAGCCGAGGAGTAGTCCTCGGCTATGATGGCCTCCGAGTGACCGGAGCCGTGCTCCTCGATGTGCTCCAGGGCCTCGTCCAGGGAGTCCACGACCCGCACGGCAGCCACCAGGGACAGGAACTCGGTGCCCCAGTCCTCGGGTGCGGCCGGGACCGCGGTCACGCCGTCCAGGTTTCCCATCATGCTGAGGGCCCGGCGGTCGCATCTCAGCTCGACGCCCGCCCCGGACAGCTTCCGGGCGATGGCGGGCAGGTAGGTCGCCGCCACGCCCGCGTGGACCAGGAGCGTGTCCATCGCGTTACATACCGTCGGCCGTTGGACCTTGGCGTTGTAGACGATTTCCAACGCCTTGTCAAGGTCGGCGGACCTGTCCACGTAGGTGTGGCACACTCCGATCCCTCCCGTGACGACGGGCATGGAGGCAGTCTCGGCCACGAACCGGACCAGCTCGGCGCCGCCCCTGGGAATCAGGAGGTCGATGTGCTCCTTCATCCGGAGCATGGGCTCCACCAAGGCCCTGTCCGTGTTCTCCACGAACTGGACGGCGTCCTCGGGCACGCCGGCCTGGGAGATGCAGCGGCGGACCATGCCCGTCAGGGCCAGGTTGGAGTTGAACGCCTCGCGTCCTCCCCGAAGAATGCAGGCGTTGCCCGACTTCAGGCACAGGGCCGAGATGTCTACCGTTACGTTGGGCCGGCTTTCGTAGATGGCGCCGATGACGCCCATGGGCACCCGCTTCTTGCCCGCGGTCAGCCCGTTGGGCAGCGTGCGCATCTCGAACATCTCCCCCACCGGGTCGGGCAGCTGGGCGATGCTGCGCACGTCGGCCGCTATGCCCCGCAGCCTTTCCGGGTCGAGAAGGAGCCGGTCCAGGAGGGCGTCGCCCAGTCCCGCCGCTCTCCCGGCCTGCAGGTCTTTCTCGTTCGCCTCCAGCACCGACTCCTGGTCGGCCTCCAGCGCGTCGGCTACACCGTTCAGGGCCCGGTCCTTTACGGCCGAGGACAGCCTGGCCAGCTTTCGAGATGCGGTCCGGGCCGCCACGCCCTTCTCCAGTAGTATGTCGACCGTGGTAGTCATTCCATTACCTCTGCAAGCATCATAACACCGCCGGCCCGAAGGGCCTCGAGTGCTCCAGGACCTCCCGCACCGGGTCCACCTCGAGGCCGAGGGCCCCCAGGGCGCTTGCCCCCAGGAGGGGCGTTGGCACGTCCATGGCGCCCACCAGAACTCCGCCTTCCCGATCCATGGCCCTGAGGTACGCCACGCCAAGGGAGACGGTTACTCGACTGCTGTCGGCGAGCACGACCTCGGACCGTACGGGAAGGCTGATCCCCATGGCTTGGGCCAAGTCGGGGGGAAATAACGTGTAGAACGACCCGGTGTCCACCAGGAACTCCGTCTCCCTCAGGTTGTCTCCATCGAGACCTATACCGGCGACCACCTTCGTCAGGCCCACGTGCGCACCACTCCGGCCCGGTGACGACAGGCTTGCCATTTTCCTAAAGGCGGGCTTGCAAGCCGGCTTACGGGCCGGTCTCCCGCGTAGCCGCGGGCGTTGCTCATCATAGCAGCACCATGTTGTTGCGGTGGACGACCTCTTCGCCGTAGTGGTAGCCCAGCAGCCCCAGTATGCGGTCCGACCGCAGGCCCTTGACCTTCTCCACGTCGCCGGAGCTGTAGTTGGCTATGCCGCAGGCCACCTTCCCGGGGCCGGGGCCCACTATGTAGACGATGTCCCCCCGGCTGAACCGTCCGGCCACCTCCCTCACCCCTGCCGGAAGCAGGCTGCGGTGCCGGACCTGAAGGGCGGCCACCGCGCCTTCGTCCACCAGGATCTCGCCGCGGGCCGACAGGCCGCTGAGCATCCACCTCTTGCGGCTTTCCATGCGGCTGGCCGTCGGCGGGAAGAGGGTCCCCACCTCTTCACCCATGACCAGCCGCCGGATAACGTCCTCCCGGCGGCCGTCGCAGATCACCGTGGTGATGCCGCTGGATGTTGCCAGCTTCGCCGCCTCCAGCTTGGTGGGCATTCCCCCTCGGGCATGGGCGTTCCTGTGTCCTCCGGCCATGGCCTCCACCGAGGCATCCACCCTCTCGACCCGGCGTAGGAGCCGGGCATCCGGGTTGGTGCGAGGGTCGTCGGTGTACAGCCCTTCGGTATCCGTCAGGATGGCCAGGAGGTCGGCGTCCACTAGGTTTGCCACGAGGGCCGACAGGCGGTCGTTGTCGCCGAACACCTCGCCTATCTCGTCCACGGCCACCACGTCGTTCTCGTTGAGGATCGGCACCACCCCCATCTCCAGCAGGGCCAGCAGGGTGTTGCGCACGTTGAGGTAACCCTGCCGGTCGGACAGGTCGGTGTAGGTGAGAACGGCCTGGGCGACCCTGACGCCGTGCTCGGCGAAGAACTGCTCGTAGGCGTGCATGAGCCGGCCCTGGCCCACGGCGGCGAGTACCTGCCTGAAAGGGATGTCCCGACGCTCCCGGGGAAAACCCAGCGAGTGTCGGCCGGCCGCCACCGCTCCCGAGGTCACCAGCAGCACGGCTACTCCCGCGGAGTGGATGCCCGCGATCTGGGCTGCAAGGCCGGACATGACGTCCATGTCCAAGCGGTCCGAACCCCCCGTGAGGACGCTGGTCCCGGCCTTGACCACGACCCTGTGATACCTCATCGTACCTGGTCCGCTGCCGGTGTCGGGGGCCCGGAGTCGGTCACGGGAGGCTTCCTGGGACTGAATGGGGCGCGATGACATGGGACCCGGCTCTCCATCGAGGGCGCAGCGGCCGCTTCGCATTAGGTCCGACCGTTCGCCCGGTCAGGTATGCGACGAATGGCAATTATAGCAGCCGCCGCGTACGCCGAACAAGGAACGGGGCAGGGCCGACCCGCCCAAATCGTTCACAACCCCGAGAGCCTGTGGTACAATTGCCCCGCTCAGAGAGATGATAAAGGCTGTCTTTTTCGATTTCTACAAGACTCTGGTCTATTTCTGGCCGCCCCTCGACGAGATACAACAGGCGTCCTGCTCGGAGCTTGGGTTGAGGGTTAGCAAGGAAGGGATACGAAAGGGATACAAGGTCGCCGACGAGTACATGGCCGAGGAGAACGCCAAGGCAGCCCTAGCCGACCGGACGGATGGTCAGCGGGACGAGTTCTTCGCCGAGTACGAGAGGCGAATCCTGCAGGGGGCCGGCCTGGATGTCTCCCCACGGCTGGCGTGGGACGTGTGGCAGATGGCCATACAGGTACCCAAGGACTTCGACCTGTTCGACGACGTCCTGCCGGCGCTGAAGCAGCTCAAGACCCAGGGCGTTGTCCTGGCGATCATCTCCAACCTGCGACGAGACATGACCTCGTTGTGTACGCGCCTGGGCCTGGACCCGTACATGGACTTCTGCGTCACCTCGGTGGAGGCGGGTGCCGAAAAGCCCCATCCGCCCATCTTCAAGGCGGCCCTGGACCGGGCCCACGTGGCCCCTGGCGAGGCGATACACGTGGGCGACCAGTACCAGGCGGACGTGCAGGGGGCCCGGGCCGTGGGCATCCACCCCGTTCTGCTGGACCGGGAAGGCTGGTACAGGAGGGTCAACGACTGCTCCAGGATAGCCAGTCTACCCGAGCTGGAGGGCCTGGTGACCGCCGGCAGCCGGTGAGCCCGCCGCCCCACCACCAGGAGCCCTCACGTCACCGCCGCCATCGACTCCCGAAGCTGCTCCCGGAAGGCCATCAGCCGTTCCAGCACCCTCACCATCAGCGGCTTCCACTCGTCCGGGGAGCGATTGGGAAACCTCACGTGGACCTGCTGGTTGCCCACCCGGCACAGGGGTCCGAGAGCCCTCTCCAAGGCTAGCCTGGCTCCGCCCACCTGCTCCTTCAGCACCATGGTTGCCGTAGCGCCCGTCTGGCTGATGGACTCCACCCACCCTCCGGAGGCCAGCAGCTTCAGGTCCACCAGATAGAGCAGGTTCTCCACCTCCTGGGGCAACGGGCCGAAACGGTCACGCAGCTCGTCACGTGTGTCGTCGATCTCGTGCCGGGCCTTCAGGCGGGTCAGGCGTTGGTAGACGCCCAGCCGGGTGGGCAGGTGGGAGACGTAGCTCTCGGGAATGTACGCGGCCAGGTCCAGGTCTACGCGAGCCTGCGCCCGCTCCTGGTCACCCTCCGGCAACGGAACCGAGCCGGGGGCGGAGCCGTTGCTGGACCTGAGGTCGGCCACCGCCTCGTTCAAGAGCTGGCTGTAGAGATCGAACCCGACGGCGTGAATGTAGCCGCTCTGCTCGGCCCCCAGGATGTTTCCAGCGCCGCGTATCTCCAGGTCACGCATGGCGATCCTGAACCCGGAGCCCAGCTCGGTCGCCTCCAGGATGACCTTCAGCCGCCTGGTCGCCGCCTCGGTAACGCGCCTACCCCGGGGTACTAGCAGGTAAGCATAGGCCCTTTGGCCGCCCCGTCCCACTCGGCCCCGGAGTTGGTATAGCTGGGCCAGGCCGAACCTGTCGGCCCGATCGATGATTAGGGTGTTGGCGTTGGGTATGTCCAGGCCCGACTCGATGATGGTGGTGCAGACCAGCACGTCCAGTTCCCCCTCGGAGAAGGACAGCATCACCTCTTCCAGCTCGGACTCGGCCATCCTGCCGTGGCCCACGGCTATCCTGGCCTGGGGCAGGAGCTTGCGAAGGTTGGCCTCCACCCGGCGGATGGTCTGGACACGGTTGTGCAGGAGGAACACCTGGCCGCCGCGCTCCAGCTCCCTGAGGATGGCCTCCCTGACCACGTCGTCGCTGTACTCCGATACGTAGGTCTTGACGGGCAGCCGCTCCTCGGGGGGAGTATCCATGGTGCTCATGTCCCGTATCCCGGACAGGCCCATGTACAGCGTCCGGGGGATGGGAGTGGCGCTGAGGGTCAGCATATCCACCTCCCGGCGCATCCGCTTCAGCCGCTCCTTGTGGGCCACGCCGAACCGGTGCTCCTCGTCGACCACCACCAGGCCCAGGTCCTTGAACCGCACGTCCTTCTGCAGCAGCCGGTGGGTGCCTATGACGATGTCCACGGTACCCAGCTTCAGGCCCTCGACCACCTCGGCCTGCTCCTTGCGGGTGCGGAACCGGCTCAGCACCGCGACGCGTACCGGGAAGGGCGCCAGGCGCTCGGTGAAGGTGGCGTAGTGCTGCTGGGCCAGGACCGTGGTGGGGACCAGCACGCCGACCTGCATACCGTCGCTCACCGTCTTGAAGGCGGCCCTCAGCGCCACCTCGGTCTTGCCGTATCCCACGTCGCCGCACACCAGCCGGTCCATGGGCTGGACCCTCTCCAGATCGCCCTTCACCTCGACGATGGTCCGCTCCTGGTCCTCGGTCTCCTCGTAGGGGAAGGAGTCCTCCAGCTCCCTTTGCCATGGATTGTCGGGGGAGGCGGCCCGGCCCTGGACCACCTGGCGCGACGCGTACAGCTCCAGGAGCTCCTCGGCCATCTCCCGCGCCGCGTGCTTTACCCGCTCTTTGATCCGCGTCCACTCGGCGGTCCCCAGCCTGGTGAGGGAGGGAGGCCTGTCGTTGGAGGCCAAGTACGGGGAGACCCGGTCCAGGTGCTCGGTGGGCACGTACAGCTTGTCGCCCTCGGCGTACTCCAGCACCAGGTACTCCCTCTCCTCGCCCCCCGAGTCCATGGAGGTGGTGCCCGTGAAGCTCGCCACACCGTGGTCCACGTGGACGACGTAGGAGCCGGGCACCAGCTCCGACAGAAACGCCTGCCTCTTCACCGGCGTCCTTCGCCGGGGGCGGCGCTCCTTCGCGGCGCCGAATATCTCCGAGTCGGTGAACAGTACCGCGCCCCCGTCCTCGACGGGCATGCGCCACCCCTCCCGCAGGTTCCCCGGCACCACTACGACGCTGCCCGGAGGGGGCGCCGATTCCAGGGCCGAGGCAACGCCCGAGCCCAGACCGCCGTCGGACAGCAGCTCGGAGACGCGCCGCGTGTACCGGCTCACCACGACCACGCGTTCCCCATCCTGGAGCATCCGGGCCACGTCGGCCGCAAACCGCTGGGGCCGGCCGTTGAAGGAGGGCGCGGCGCGAAACTCCAGCCCTCCCTCGCGCCCCGACCAGCTCTCCATGTACAGCCTGCGCCGCTCCCGCACATCCCCCTGGAACCGCGACCAGGACACCTGGGCGGAGGGGAAGTTGGCCGGAAGCTCCCCCCTGGACTCCCGGACGCGGCGCAGCTCGGCGACCCGGTCCGCAAGCTTCTGCACCTCGGCTTCCACCTCCCCCTCCCGGTCCACCACCAGCAGCCCCCGGGCGGGCAGATGCTCAACCAGGTGGCTATCGTTGAGCAGCCCGTTGTAGAAGGGGAGCTCGTCCACCTCCTGGCCTGAGAGGAGGAGGGCAAGCTCCTCCTGGTATCGGTCGTACACCGCAGGGGTGCAGAGGCTGAGGTCCATCGCCTGGATGAGGCGGGAGACGCGGACCGCGTCGGACACGGCGGGGAGGGTATCCCGGGCGGGGCAGACCCGGGCCTGCTGCACCGCACCAACGGACCGCTGGGAGGAGGGGTCGAAGAGGCGGATGCTCTCGATCTCGTCGCCCCAGAGCTCCATCCGGAATGGCAGCTCGCTGGAGGGAGGGAACACGTCCACGATGCCCCCCCGCTGGCTGAAGGCGCCGGGGACCTCCACCGCCTCCTCGCGCTGGTACCCGAGGGCGATCCAACGAGAGTAGAGATCCCCAAGCTGCACACGGTCCCCGGGACGCAGGGAATGCCCCGACTCCTCGACGGCAGCCGGGGACAGCGTCTTCCGAAGGGCGGCGCCGGCGGAGGCCACCACGAGGGCGTTGCCATTCCCTGGGGCGCCGGTCCTGGCGTCGCACAGGGCCGCCAGCGCCGTCATCCGCTGGTTGTTGGTCCCCGCATCGACCATCAAGCGCTCGAAGGGCAGGACCTCGGGCTCCGGGTAAAGGTAGACCTGGCTGCCGTCCTCCAGGTAGGAGAGAAGCTGGTCGTGGAGCCTCCTCGCATCCTCGGGCCGAGGCACGACGACCAGCGCCGGCACGTTCAACCGGCGCCAGACGGAGGCCAGCAGATAGGGCTTCGCCGGGTCGGGCGCCTCCAGGCTGCCGGCCGGATCGTCGGATGCGAGACTCCGCAGCATCTCGACGTATGCCGGCCGCCCCTCCAGTAACCCGAAAAGGCCCTCAAGGCCCATCCTAACACGCACCTCCAGCCGGGCACGGGTTTCGCGTGCCCGGCTGACGAATCTGCCAGACCTCTATTCCACGCCCAGATCGCCCGATTGTCAAGGGCCCCGCGGCGGGGTCATCCGGTGCCAACTGGCGCGGCGTGCTAAAATGGAGCAGTCATCCCCGCGCCGCCGGAGCGGCACCCACGCAAGGCTTCGCCCGCCAAGAAGGAGCGTCCGAACGATGAAGATACCCGGCCGGAGGCGCACGTCGTCTCCCGACGAGTGTGGCGTAAGGGCCGGCCGCTTCGCCGAGGCCGTCAGGGACACGGATATGGCCCTGGCCTGGGAGATGCTGTCCAGGGAGTCACAAGGTGTCCGGCAGGGTGTGTGGGCAACCCAGAAGAACGTGGACCTGCAGATAGTCTACCGGGCCGCCCACGACCCGGGGCATGCCCTGTTTCCCCTGATGATGGAGGACCTGAGGGATGTCATCCTGAAGCTGTGGCCCCTGGAGGACCTGACGGACCTGGGGGTGGCCCCCACCAGCTACGTGGACGACGACCATGCCTTCGCCTTCCTGCCCTTCGGCGTCACCGAAGACCAGCAGGTGGTGGAGAAGTCCTCGCTGAAATCGGGCCTCATCGTGCCCATGCTCCTGGAGGACGGGGTGTGGAAGGTCGACCTGCCGGGGTGGAGGTTCGCCTGGGAGCGGTAGGTCTCATGACTTGGCCCGTATCACCAGGTCCCTGGTAGCCTCGACCCGGTCGCCCTCTAGCCGGCACTCCACTCGGACCTTGCCTACGCCCGGAGTCGTTCCCCCACCGACCCTCCAGGTCCATGACACTACTCCATCGCCTCCGGCCACCGGCTGCGCACCAGTCCCGCTGGACCCGCTGACGGCGCCGCTGGGCAATGTGACTCGCAGGCTGCAACGGGCCCCGGACAGGGTCCTGACCTCCAGGGTGGCCCGGCTTCCACGGGTGATGGGAGACGTCAGGGCGACCACATCGAGAAACAGCGCCCGTGACGGGTCGGGCGGCGGTACGGTGGGGGTGGGTGTTGGGCTGTGGGTAGCCGTCGGTAGAGGAGTAGGGACCGGCGTCGATGTCTCCGTCGGGACGGGCGTAGGAACCGGCGTCGGTGTCTCAGTCGGTACAGGCGTAGACACCGGCGTCGATGTCTCCGTCGGCGCGGCAGTAGGGACCACCGGGGGCGTCTCCGTCGGCACCGGAATGGGGACTACAGTGGGCGTCTCCGTCGGCACCGGAATGGGGACCGCAGTGGGCGTCTCCGTCGGCACCGGAATGGGGACCAGAATGGGCGTCTCCGTCGGCACTGGAATGGGGACCACCGGGGGCGTCTCCGTCGGCACGGCAGTGGGGACCACCGGGGGCGTCTCTGCCGGCACGCCCTCGGCAGCGGAGGTCTGTGGGGCCTCAGCGCGGGGCCGCGACGCGGAAGAGGGCAGAGCAGGGACCGTGGGGCCAGGGGCCACGGTTGGAGGATCGGCCCCGCTGGAGGATGGGGTCTCCGATGGAGCCATATCTGGCTCCGGTCCGCCACCCACAAGGGGCGCACGGGTCGGGCGCTGCGAGGTGGGCGGCGGCGACTCGGCTTCGAGAGCTTCCCGCGCCGCGATGGCATCAACGGTGGCGGCCACCGCCGCATCTATGACGGCCTGAATGTCCGGCGCAGATGCGGCGTCCCGCGAGCCGGTCGCGGCGGGCAGTGGCGCCTCGTCGCCGGCGGGCATTGGGGTTACGCCACAAGCAAGTAACAGGACCGCAAGGGCCGGGGCTGCCAGGGGGCGCACCGTTCCGCCTTCTTCCGGTCCAGCGTAGCGGGGTTGCCGATGCGATAGGGCATCCCGGGCAGGGGTGGGGCAGCTCCGAGCCCGACTGTACCGGACCAGCCCAGCGGGAACGCTACGGCAACGGGAAGCCCTGGAAATCGGCCGGTGTCATGTCAATGACATCGTCGCGGTCCGGAATTGATGTCAGCGCATTATACACGCGTGTGTCAAGCGTTGACAACGGGACTTCTCGTCCATTGCCGTATCGACGCCGGAGACTTTTGCTGGGGCCACGCAGTATGTTACTCATGGAGAATTAGCCGAGGTACTGGCGAGGATGGAACGGCGGTTTGATGCCTGCAGCGACACGGGTCCGTCATGTAAAGGCCCCGCTTCCAGCGGGGGCCTACTCGGGGGCCTACTCGCGGGCCGCCCCGGCGGCCCTTTCCAGAAACATACGCCGGACCGCTTCGGGCTCCAACGTCACTCTCAGGTAACCGTCGTCGCCGGGGGCGAAAGAGGACTCGTCGTGGAGGTCCTCCGCCATGCCCAGGACCAGCGCGTCCATCCCGGGCCCCAGGGCCTCCGAAGCCCGACGGGTCTCGGCGTCGGTCGACTGCCGAAGGACGCCTTCGATCTCCTCGGCCAGCATCTCCCTCTCCACAGCCTTGCGCTGCATCTCCTCGATGACGCCAAGATGCCTGCCCAGGTAGCAGCCCCCGAAGTACATTACGTCGAGCTCTTCCCCCTCGACGGTGTCGGTCCCCTGCATCTTCGGTACGAGCTCGTGTTCCTCAAGGTACGCCTTTACGGCGGCGTCTTCCGGCTCGGCGCCCTCCTTCTTGAAGGCCAGGAACACCGCGTACATGAAGAAGTCCTTGGGCTCGACCCTGATGCGCATACGGACTATCCCAGGCCGGCAGCCTGCAGCACCCGGTCCAGGTTGCCGGGGTCCTGGCCGACCCGGCCGGCATCGACCTCGTGCATCATGTCCACGACGGCCGCGCTCACCGGCGTGTCGACCCCCACCTCCCGGCCCTTCCTGACCACGTAGCCGTTCATGTAGTCGATCTCTGAGAGGCGGCCCTTCTTGACGTCCTGGGCCATCGACGAGTGCCAGTTCACGCTCCCGGGCTTGGGCAGGAGGCTGGCCTCCAACTCCTCGTAGACGTCACCCTGGTCCGCCCTGGTCCAGACTTCGGCGTCGAACCCGGCCACCTTCTCCACCCTGTAGTTGAGGGCGAGGCCGACCCGCGTCGTCTCCTTGGCAAGGTGTATGCGCAGGGCCCGGGCCTTGGGGTTCGCGGCCATGTCCTCGGCGCCCAGGCCCGATATGGCCCCCACGGGGTTGCCCATGGAGTTCTGGGAGAGCTTGGCCCATCTCTCCCCCCAGATGTTGGTGGTGGCCCGGGCGCCGTCTATGTGGTCCAGGAGGCCCACCAGGTATTCGACCCTGGAGGTGATCCTGCCGTTGGTCTCGCCCACGCGGAACACGTCGTGCCCGTGGTCCCGGCCCACCGGCCCTCCGCGGTTGACGTGGGCCGGCTCCCACAGGGCGACCTCTATCCGGGACATGATGCAGGGCACTTGCCTGTGGAAGCCCACGATGGAGGCGATGACCTCGTCGTTCATGCAGTTCTGGGAAGACACTACGTACCCGGTGGGCTTGACGTAGCGATCGATGAAGTGGGTGGCCCAGACGGTGTCGTACGACTTCACCGCGACGAAGGCCACGTCGAAGGGTTCGTGGACAGCCTGCACGTCGGTGAGGTGCATCGCCTTCACCGGCACCGTGAAGTCTCCCTGGCTCCCGCTGGCCCTGAGGCCCTGGGACCTCATCTTTTCCACGTGCTCGGGCCACTGATCGATCAGGGTGATGTCCTCGCCTTCACGGGTCAGGAAGGCGGCTATGTAGCAGGCAGCGGCCCCAGCGCCCATGAAGGCGATTTTCGTCATCACCGTCACCCCACCCTCTCCCCGGGGAGAGGGGACCTTTCAATACCAGCCAAGGCCCGCCCCTACGGGGACGGGGACCCCGGCTTGCAAGCTGGGCCAATTATAGGTTGGGCCCAAATTGGTGTCAATGAAGCCGCGCCTGGGACGCAGAGCCTTTCAATTGTCACCCCGAACGTGTCACCCCGAACGGAGTGAGGGGTCTAAAATCCCTGCCATTCGACGACGGCTACTGCCGAGGATTCTTAGATTCCTCCCTGCGCTCGGAATGACATCCGCGAAGAACTAAGGGACCCTGCCCTGGGGCGGAGGCGCCAACGCGCGGCGCTATCCCGCTTCCTTCAGCTCCACGATGATGTTGGCATAGTGAGAATCGCCCACGTTGACCACCCGGTGGACGGAGTCCTTGTCCCTGTAGTGAACGGCCCCCATCCCAAGGTCGTCGACGTCGCTGGCGCCGTCGACGAAATCGACGCGCAACCGGCCGGCTGAGTACACGACGGTGACGTACCAGCTCTCGTGCCGGTGCCACGAGCTGCCCTCGCCGGGCGCCAGGGACAGGTCCCATAGCTTGACCCGGTCGTTCTCGAACAGGACCTTGGTCCCTATTTCGCCGCCGGGGTCCTGTGGACTGCTCATCCGCCCGCCTCCGCGTCGATACTGGATCAGGCCCGGGGATGGATGCGCCGGAACAGGCTGCGGCGCACTGGGGCGATGGTGTCGGTACGCCGGTTGTTGGCCACGAACCACTCCCGGCGGGCATCGAGTATCTCGGCAGCCCTCACCGGGTCAATGTCCGTCTCGTAGATGGCCCAGTACTTGCCGACCTGCTCGGACGGGTCGATGTCTTCGTAGCGGTAGTCGGTGTGGAAGGCGCCCGTGCTGAGGATGTCGGGCAGGTGGATGTTCGAGTACCAGTCGTTGAACTCGTCCTCACGTGCCGGGTCCGTGCAGTTGCTGGAGACCACCATGACCCCGGCCACTTCCTGCCCGTCCCTTCGAGACCAGAACCCGCCGTCGATGCGCCGAAGCATCCCCATGTGCTTCAGCCTGAGAGAGGGGTGGACCCGGCCCTGCTGGAGAAGGGCCTGCCCCAGCTCTCTCACCTCCCGCAGCAGCTCGGCAGGGGCGTCGCTGTCACTCTCCCACGTGGCGAGGTAGCGGGGCTCCCGGTCCTCGGGAGTACCGGCGGCCGTGACGAAGCGGAGGGGGTTGCGGAGGAGGCCCGAGCCCAGGACGTCGGGCACGTGGGTGCTGTCGTACCAGTCGTTGAACTCCGCGTCATGGGCCGGGTCCTTGCAGCTCGTCAGCACGTAGACCAGGTTCTTGGCGAAACGCCCGTCCATGGGCCTCAACCTCTTGAATCAGCTAGCCGACGGGACCTGGTCCTTGAGTCCGAACCCGGTAACGGGCACCACCACCACGTCGTCGGGTCCGACCACGCCCTGCCTGACCAGGGACTCCAGCCCCGCGAAGGCAGCCGCCGACGTGGGCTCCATGAACAGGCCCTCGTCCCGGGCCATGGCCCGCTGCCACCGGACGATGGACTCCTCCTCGACGGCGACGGCGGTCCCTCCCGTGGACCTGACCGTTTCCACCGTCTGGGCTCCCCTGGGAGGCGTGCTGACTGCTATGCCGCCCGCAACGGTGGGCCGGAGGTCGTCCACGGTCCAGGGCTGCTCCCGCCACGCCGCGACCACGGGCATGCAGGAGACGGACTGGACGGCGTGGAACCTGGGCATCCGGGGGACCGCGCCCTCCTTGACCAGCTCGGCGAACCCCCTGGCAGGCCCCACCACCAGGGAGCCGTTCCCCGCCGGCACCACCACGTGGTCGACGGCGGCGGGCACCTCCTGGACGGCCTCGTAGGCGAAGGACTTCATGCCCTGTATGAAGTAGGGGCTCCAGTTGTGGGAAGCGTAGAAGGCCCCGCTCTCGGCCACGTACTCGCGGGCGGCGGATGTGACCCCCTCCCGCGGCCCTTCCACGGGGCGTACGTCGGCGCCGTAGAAGCCTATCTGGGATAATTTGAAGGGCGACGCGGCGGCGGGGACGAACACCGCCGCCCCCATCCCGCCCCTGGACGCATAGGCCCCCAGCGAGGCCCCCGCGTTGCCCGAGGAGTCGTCCACCGCCTCGGAGAACCCCATCTCGCGGACCATGGACAGCATGACGGCGGTGCCCCGGTCCTTGAAGGAGCCAGTGGGGTTGGCGTACTCCACCTTGGCGTACAGGCGGCGGAGGCCCAGACCCGCGCCCGCCTGCTCGAGGTGCAGACACGGGGTATTGCCCTCTCCCAGGGAGATGAGGCTGCCCTCCTCGTGAAGGGGCATCCTGTCCCACCAGCGCCACACCCCGGGAAGCCCGTCACGGGCCTCCAGCCCCCGGGGCGGCGACCGATAGCCGACGTCCAGCGGGCCGTTGCATTGGGGGCACCACAGGGCGTCCCTTGGCGCGTCCCGGGCGTCGCAGAGGCCACATATCAGGTAGGTGTGGGACATGGCGTACCCGGGCATTATAGCGACGGGCCCCCGGCCGCACAAGGTTGACCCCCCACCGGGGCGATACCTATAATCGTGGCCATCCAGGCGTTAGTGGAGGTGGCGCATGAAGTTCGGTCTGTTCATGATGCCTGTGCACTACCCCGGCAAGGGGCTGCCCCGCACCATCAAGGAGGATATGACCACCGTCATTCTGGCCGACGAGCTGGGTCTCGACGAAGCCTGGATCGGCGAGCACTACACCATCACCTGGGAGAACCTGCCGGCCCCTGAGCTGTTCATCGCCCAGGCCCTGGCCCGGACCAGGAACATCAAGCTGGCGACGGGGGTGATACTCCTGCAGCTCCATGACCCCAAGATGCTGGCTCACCGCATGGCGATGCTGGACCACCTGGCCGAGGGCCGCTTCTACTTCGGCATCGGCACGGGAGGCGTGCCCACGGAGTTCGACTTCTTCGGCGTGGAGGAGGAGAAGAGGCACGCCCGGGCGGCGGACGTCATCGAGGCGGTGCTGAAGATATGGGAGAGCGAGGGAGACCTGGACTACCGGGGCGAGTTTCACAACGTGAGGTCCCCCGAACCCGTGCCCGAGGCCGGCCTCCGGCTCTGGATGAAGCCGTACACCCAGCCCCACCCGCCCATCGCCGTGGCCGGGGTGAGCCGCAACTCCTCCACCATCGAGTGGGCCGGGGAGCACGGATGGATCCCCCTGAGCACCGACATCCTGCCCATCGAGGACGTCGCCACCCACTGGGACGCCTACACGCGGGGCGCGGCGAAGACGGGCAAGACCGCCGACCGGAGGGAGTGGCGCGTCTGCCTGGACATCCACGTGGCCGAGACCACTGAGCAGGCCCGCCACGACGTCCTCGAGCACGGCATGGGGCGGACCTTCGAGCAGTACTTCTTCCCGCTCTTCAGGCGGGCGGGGATGATGGACCTGCTCAAGCCCGACCCGTCCATGCCCGACGAGGCCGTCACCGTCGAGTACCTGCTGGACAACCGCTGGGTGGTGGGAGACCCGGACCACTGCGTAAGGAAGATCCGGGAGGCGTACGACACGGTGGGCGGCTTCGGCACGATGCTCCAGCTAAGCCAGGACTGGGACCCGCCGGAGAAGGGCTGGAGGTCGCTGGAGCTGCTGGCCAAATACGTGATGCCAGAGCTGCGAGACCTGGCGCCCGAGGCGCCGGGCTAGGGAGGCACTCCCACCGTCACAACGCTCCCGATTGACACGGCCGGACCGCCCGGATAGGCTGGGGACGCGCCGCCCCGGGACCGACAACGGGGGCCGGCCGAAGGAGAGTCATGGCGGAAAGGACTGCGGTCGGCGGTGGAAGGCCCATCGAGGCCCGGGCGGGCTTCTCCCGCGCCATCCGTGTCGACGGGGCCTCGGCCCACATCTTCGTATGCGGCAATGCCTCCACGAATCCCGACGGCACCATCTACGGGGCGGGGGACGCCTACGCCCAGGCGGTGCACATCCTGGACCTGATGCGCGGCTACCTGGAGCAGGTCGGAGCGTCGATGGCGGACGTGGTCCGGACGCGCATGTACGTCGTGGACCTGGCCAGCCACCACGAGGCTGTGATCAGGGCCCACGGCGAGGTGTTCGGGGACATCCGGCCCACCTCCACGCTCCTGGGCATCGAGTCGCTGATGCACCCGGACATGCTGGTGGAGATGGACGCCGACGCCATCGTCTAGTGTCCTGTCTTCGAAGTTCGTTGTACCCTCCGGCCCCTCCCAGGGTTATTGGGCCCTCCCTCCCCGCGCTCCGCGCGGGCAAGGAACCCCCACCCACCGGTCGACCGGCAATTGCCTGCCTGCCACGGGCAGGGGGGAGACGACGGACTTATTCGACGAACCTGTGAGACGGCACACTGGCTCAGCCCTGACCCCTCCGCAGGGCCCGGCCTGCCAGCGCCCCGGTGTGACGCCCCCTGTCCATGACCAGCCGCCCGTTGACCAGGACGTACTCGATGCCCGTAGAGGGCTGGCGGGGGTCCTGCCGCGTGGCGTTGGCGTTGATGGTGTCGGGGTCGAAGACCACGATGTCCGCGAAGGCCCCGTCCCGCAGGGCGCCCCGGTCGCGAATCCCTAGGCGCTGGGCGGGGAAGGACGTCATCTTGCGGACGGCGTCCGCGAGGGACAGCCTCCTCTCCTCCCGGACCATCTCGCCCAGTATCACGGGGAAGCAGCCGTAGGCCATGGGCGGAGGATGCCCGCCGAGGAGCAGGGCGTCGCTGCCCACCATCTGCAGGGGGTGGGCTACGAAGTCGGCGATGGTAGCCGGGTCCGACACCAGGGAGAAGTAGGACACGCGGAGGTCCTCCTCCAGCAGCAGGTCGCACAGGGCGTCCACGGGGTGCTTGCCCATCATCTCGGCGACCTCCGCGATGGACCTGCCGTCGTAGACCAGGTTGTGGGGCTGCTGGAAGTAGGTCACCCACATCTCGTCCCAGGACCTGCCCCGGGGCACCACCTCCTTGCGGAGGCGGGCCCGTGCGTCGGGAGAGCGTAGCACCTCCACTAGACGGTCGGGCCCACCCTCGTGGGCCCAGTCCGGGAACAGGATGAGTATCCTGGTGCCGCCGTAGGGGTAGGGGAAGCAGTCGAAGGTGACGTCCAGCCCGCCGGCCCGGGCGCCGTCCACCAGGTCCAGCAGGCGGCGGGCCCCGCCGGGGTTCGTGACCCGACGGAACAGGTGGGTTATGTGCAGGGGGATCCCGCTGCGCTTGCCGATATCGATGGCCTCGTGGACGGGGTCCAGGTAGCGGTCCCCCAGCCGGTAGCGCATGTGGGTGTGATATATCCCGCCCATGGCGGCGGCCTCGGCCGCCAGGTCCACCAGCTCGTCGGTGTCGGCGTACCCTCCGGGCGGATAGTCCAGGCCGGTGGAGAGGCCGAAGGCGCCCTGCTCCATGGCCTCCCTCAGCAGGGACCTCATGCGGTCCTTCTGGATTGGGGAGGCGGGCCCGCTCTCCCAACCCACGGCGTCGATGCGCAGGGGCGAGTTGCCGACGATGTAGGCGATGTTGACGGCGACCTTTCCGTCGAACATGTCCAGGTACTCCGCAGTGCTGGACCACCAGTCGGGCAATTCCGGCGCTCCGTCCAGGCCCGAGTTGAGACGCACGAACCGGAGGAGGTCGTCGCGGGACCGGAAGGGGGCGTAGGAGTTGCCGTCGACGCCGACCAGCTCGGTGGTGACGCCCTGGTGGACCTTGGCCTCGTGGGCCGGGTCGGTCAGTATCATCAGCCCCGAGTGGGCGTGCACGTCTATGAACCCGGGGCACACGACCTTGCCCGAGGCGTCGAGGACCCGGGAGGCCTGGACTCCCGACACGTCTCCCCGAAGCAGCCTCACCCGGTCCCCCTCCACACCCACCGCGCCGTAGAACCCGGGGTTGCCGCTGCCGTCGATCACCAGCCCACCAGTAATCAGCAAGTCCATGGGACGCTCCTTTTGGCCGCCTGGCTGCTCCACGGCCCCCGCCCGCCAGCGGGGCGTGAGGCCGAGACGCTTCCCTAGTCCACCACCGCCAGCCCGCCCCGGCCCCTGGGGTCGGCGGCGCCTCCCAGCCGGCCGGTGGCCGGGTCCGCCGCCGCCACGTGGACCAGGGAGAAGAAGGGGTCGTAGCTGTACCCGCTCTTGGAGACCGTGTGGCCCATGGCCTCCAGCTCGTCTTTGACGCCGAAGTACGCCCTGGCCTCCACGTCCACCTGGCCTCCCTCGCAGTGGATGCGGGGCGCCGAGACGGCCTCGGTGGGCGACATGCCGAAGTCCACCATGTTCACGACGGCCTGCAGGACTCCCGTGGGTATCTTGGTCGCCCCCGGCGCTCCCACCACGGCCCAGGGGCGCCCGTCCCGGAAGACTATGGTGGGGGTCATGGCGCTGATCCTGGCCTTGCCGGGAGCTATGGAGAAGGGCCGCCCCGGCTGGGGGTCGAACATGTGCATGGCGTTGTTGAACATGAAGCCCAGCCCGTCGACGACCACGCCCGACGCCGGCGTTGCCAGGGTGTGGGTCAGGGCTGCGGCGGTGCCTTCGGCGTCGATGGCCGAAACGGTGGTCGTGTGCTGGGACTCCACGCCCCCGGCCGTCACGTCGAAGGGCTCACGGGCGTCGATCCTACGCCTCCACTCCGCCGCCCGCCGGGACGACAGGAACACCTCGTCGACGGGCACCTCCTGGAATGCGGGGTCGCCAAGGTGCCGGGCCCGGTCCGCGAAGGACGCCTTCTGGGCCAGGGCCATGAGGTCCAGGAAACCCGCCGTACCGGACCCCATGTCGGCCAGGTCATAGCCCTCCAGGATGCGCAGGGCCTGGGCCACCTGGACCCCGCTGGAGGGCGGGGGCACTCCCGCGACGACGTGGCCCCGGTAGTCGACGTTCACGGTCTTGTCGACCCCCACCCTGTACCGGGCCAGGTCCTCCCTGGAGAGGAGGCCGCCGTTGGCGGCGAAATCGTCGGCTATCCTGCCGGCCATCCACCCCGTGTACAGTACGCCCGGGCCCTTCTCAGCGATCTCCCCGAGAGCCCGGGCGTAGTCGGGGTTGCGCAGCACCTGGCCCTGGGCCCGGGGTTGGCCGTCGCCGCCGACGTATATCCTGCGGGACGCCTCGGTAGCGGAGAGCACGTCCAACATGGAGGAGGTGCCGGGCTGGGTCGGGGGACGCCGCCACAGGTCCGCAAGCTCGCCGGGGACCGGGAACCCCTCCTCCAGCAGCCGGATGGCGGGCTGGGCCAGCTCGGCCCAGGGCAGGGAGCCGTACCGCCGGTGGGCCTCCCACAGGCCCAGGACGGTGCCGGGGCAGGCCACGGACAGGTGCCCGATCTCGTTTACGCGGCCCTCCATCTCCCACTGGTCGAAGCGGAGCTTCCGCTTCACCTTGTCGACGAACATGTCCGGTGCCGCCCCCAGGGGCGCGCGGCCCAGGAACTCCAGGGCCACGTGGTCTCCCGATGGAGCGTGGTACACCTGCATGACACCGAACCCGCCGATGCCGCACATCTGGGGGTCAACGGCGAACTGGGCAAAGCCCGTGGCGATGGCCGCATCCACGGCGTTGCCCCCGGCCAGGAGCGTGCGGCGCCCTACCTCCGCGGCCTCGGGCTGGGGACATGCCACCACACCTCTCATATCATGGTCCTCCTCTGTTTGGGTGAGAAGCGCCGATGAATGGGCCGCCCGACCGGCCCAAGACCGCCTCCGGGGCCGACTGCGCCGTCCTCTCCCGTCCCGGGAACAGGCGGGCCCCGGCGTTCTGCCGGGGCCCTGGGAACCTACGGGAAGTGGCGCGCCCGGCAGGACTCGAACCCGCAACCACTGGGTCCGAAGCCCAGTGCTCTATCCATTGAGCTACGGGCGCCCGATATTTGAACGCGGCTCCGTCGCCCGGGGGGTTGTGGATGGGGTGAGCGGTGGGATTCGAACCCACGATCTCCTGGGCCACAGCCAGGCGCCTTGGACCACTTGGCTACGCTCACCATGGGCTCGCCGGAGCCGCGCTCCATTTCGAGTCTAAGGCAAAGCACCCACGTAGTCAACAGAACGGGCCGTCCGCATGGCCGGTCCGGGAGGGGCGGGGGGTGGTCGATGTACGGCCGCTACCCCCGCCGGCCCAGCTTCATGGCCAGGTCGACCAGCGTGCGGGTGGGCACGCCGGTGCCCCCCTTGACCAGGTACCCCTTCTCCTTGGAGCTGAAGTAGGTGCCGGCGATGTCCAGGTGGGCCCATGGCGTGTCCTCGGCGAACTCGGCCAGGAACTGGCCGGCGGTGAGGGAGCCCGCGGCCCGTCCCCCGGTGTTCTTGATGTCCGCCACGTTGCTCCTGATCTGCTCCCTGTAGTCGTCGTACAGGGGGAGCTGCCATATCCTCTCTCCCGAGGATGCGCCGGACTCGATGACCTGGTCGACGAGCTCCTGGTCGTTTCCCATGACGCCGCTGCAGGCGTTGCCCAGGGCCACGACCACGGCCCCGGTGAGGGTGGCGACGTCCACCAGCCGCGTGACTCCCTTCTGCCGGGCGTAGCAGAGGGCATCGGCCAGTACCAGCCGGCCCTCGGCGTCGGTGTTTATGACCTCGATGGTCTTGCCACTCATGCTCTTGACCACGTCTCCCGGACGTTGGGCGGAGCCGCCGGGCATGTTCTCGGTGGCCGCCACCATTCCCACCACGTTGATCCTGGGCTTCAGGCGCCCGATGGCCTTCATCGCGCCGATGACCGAGGCGCCGCCGGCCATGTCGCCCTTCATGTCCTCCATGCCCCCGGCGGGCTTCAGGGAGATGCCCCCGGTGTCGAAGGTGATGCCCTTTCCGATGAGCCCCAGGTTGTTGGAGGGGTTGTCCGGGTCGCCCCGGTACTCCAGCACGATGAGCTTGGGCGGCTGATCGCTGCCCCTGGCCACGCCCATGAAGGCGCCCATGCCCATCTCTTCCATCTGCGCCCGGTCCAGGACCTCGAGATCGAGCCCCTCCTCGTCGGCCACCTGGGCCGCTATCTCGGCCATCCGGGTGGGAGTCATGACGTTGGCGGGCTCGTTCACCATGTCCCGGGCCATGATGGCGACCTGGGACAGGACGCGCCCCTTCTCGACGCCCTCGGCCAGCGACGCCGCCTTGCCCTGGTCCTGCTCCACGATGGACAGCTCCTCCAAGCCGTCGGAGCCGTCGTCGTCGCTGGTGACGTAGTTGCGGAACCGGTAGAGGCCCAGGGTTGCGCCCTCGGCTATCGCCTGGCCCGAGTCGGCCGGGTCCATTCCCCCTATCCCGGCCCCGTGGGCGATGGTTGCGGCCTGGGTTATGCCCAGCCGGCGAAGCCGCCGGCAGGCCGCAGCCGTCGTCTCTCGCACGGTATCCCGGGTGAAGCTCTCGGATTTGCCCAGCCCGGCCACCAGGACCCTGGAGGGGCCTATCCTGCCGAAGGTGTGGATGATGGTGATCTCGCCCTTCTTGCCCTTTATCTCACCCTCGTCGATGAGCTGGGTTATGGCGCCGTCCAGGGCCCGGTCCACCGCTCCCGTGGCGCCCCCCGGCGCCTTGACACCGTCGAAGAGGTTGACTATCAACGCCGGCACCTTGGTCCTGGTGACGTCGCCCCGCACTACCTTGATGTCCATGTCGCCTCCTTACGCCTGCTTGCCCTATCGATGTTCCGGCGGGCTCCCCCAACCGGGCGGGCCGCCGTCTAAGGGTCGCTGTAGAACGCGAGGCCCAGCAGCCCCGGCCCCAGGTGGGCCCCCATGACGGGAGTGAACTCGCTGACGAATACCTCCCGGCAGTCGAACCGGTCCCGCACCCGGCGGCACAGATCATCGGCGTCTTCGGCCGCCTGAGCGTGCATGACCGTCGCGTGGACAGGCCGTTGGCCGACCCGCTTTTCCATCACGTCCACCAGTCGCTCCATGGCCCGTCCCCGGGACCGGGGCCGTTCCAGCATCCTGGCTTCTCCCAGCCTGAGCTCCGTCAGGGGCCTGATCCCCAGCAGGGAGCCGGCCAGGGCCACAAGCCTGGGGACCCTTCCGCTCCTGCGCACGTAGTCCAGGGTATCCAGGAAGGCCAGCAGGTTCACTTTGGGCACCAGGCCGTGCACCACCGAAAGGACGCCCTCCAGGTCCGCCCCGGCGTCGGCGGCCCGGGCGGCCTCCAGGGCGATGAGACCCTCGGCCCCCGCGGCCGTCCTGCTGTCCACGACCCTGATGACGGATCCGGGCATCTCCTGCCCGGCCGCCAGGGCCGCCTGGCAGGCCGACGAGTAGGTGGAGCTGAAGTTCGAGGCCAGGGTGATGCAGACGGTGCTGCCGGCGGAGCGCGCCGCGGACCGGAAGGCGTCCAGGAACCCGGCGAAGCCGGGGGACGACGTCGTCGGTATGCCGGAGCCGTTGCGCAGGAGATGGTAGAACTCGTCCGGGCGAATGTCCACACCGTCCCTGAAGGTGCGGTCCCCGATCACCAGCTCGTGGGGGACGACCCGGATGCGCCAGCGGTCAAGGAGCTCGCCGGGAAGGCTGCTGCTGCTGTCTACTACGACCGCTACCTTGCGTTGGTGAACCAATGGGTGACGACCTCTTCCCCCTCGACCAAGGGCCCACCCTCGACCAAGGGCCCACCCTCGACCGAGGGATAGGAGGGCTCTTTGCGGTCCAGCCGGGACTGGAGTATGGCCGGGCTGAGGAGGAAGGCGACGGAGGCCAGAGTTATGAGTATTCCGAACAGGATGCCGAAGCTGAAGGGGATGGCCGCAACGGTGAATATGACCAGCACCGCCGTGGAGGCCATGAGGAGGGCTATCTTGACGACCCTGCGGCCCACCTTGAGGAAGACTGCGGTGACCACGGCCAGAGCCAGGAACACCAGGGCCCGCTCGGTGTCCGTGGCCCGAACAATGGGAGAGTTGGCGGGCCAGAGGCCGCCCTGCCAGTTCAGGAACAGCATCCACGTGGTGAGGAAGGGAAAGGGGAGGGCCGTCAGGGACACCAGCAGCCAGTCCTGCCTTATGACCCGCCCCATCACCCGAGCCATTATCCAGAGGGAGAAGGGCACGTACACTGCCATGAGCATGTATATGGGGAAGCTGAAGGGCAGGGAGCCCGTGGTGACGAGCTGCCAGGAGCCGTAGGCCAGCGACCCCAGGGCCATCAGCCAGGAGAGGGCCGGAGCCGCCATGGAGTAGCCAAGCCAGGTGTACGTCCAGTTGGGCCTGCCCGTCCTCCAGCCCTTGAGGGTCACGAAGGTCACCCCTGTGAGGATGACGGCGACCAGCATGAACTCGGTCCACAAGTGGAGGGCGAAGAGGCTGGCCAGCAGCAGGTGGGGCAGGGTCGCCAGGAGGATGTCCCGCCAGTTGGCCCGGCTGTGGACCGTGTACATGTCCCGGGCGATGGCGTCGGGGCCGCCGAGATCGTCCAGGGCCTGGGTCAGGGCCTCCTTGTAGGTGAGGCCGTCCTGCTCGAGCTCGTGGATCCTCTCCTCGAGGTGGCCCTGGAGCTCCAGGGCGATGTCCCGGTTCTTCCGGGGGTCCAGCCTGAGCTTGCGGGTGATGGCCCGAAGATAGTTTTGGAGCTCGACGTCCACCGGCAGCCTCCGCCCGCTAGGAGACCAGTGCAGGCATGATGGAGTTGACCGCCGACGAGAAACGCCTCCATTCCGCGGTACGCTCGTCCAGGGTCTTTCGGCCCTTGGAGGTCATGTGATAGTAGCGCCGGGGAGCGCCGGTGCTGGTCTCTTTCCACTGGCCCTCTATGAGGCCGGATGCTTCCAGGCGGTGCAAGGCCGGGTAGAGGGTGCCCTCTTTGAAACGGAAGTACCCGTCGCTGCGCTCCCTTATCTCCTTGACGATCTGGTAGCCGTACATCGCTTCGTCCGACAGCAGGGACAGGAGGAGGGTCTCGGTGTTGCCCTTCAGAAGCTCTTTATGATACACGTTGCGGCACCTTGCTTATGATTGCCCCGATTTTATCCCGACCCGCCCGCGAGGGTCAAGCTGGGCGGCCCGCACCCAACTCTCTACCGTAAGGGGGAGATGGCGCCCCGTGTCCGATCCCCTGAAGGCCGTGTCTACCGGCTCCCGCTAGAGGGAGTTGACCAGGACCTGGATCGCCCACAGGATGAAGATGGCGGCCATGGGACTCAGGTCCAGCATGCCCACGCGGGGGATTATCCGGCGCAGGGGGCCCAGGATCGGCTCGGTTATCTGGTAGATTATGGCGACGACGGGGTGGCTGCTGTTGCCGATGGGCAGCCAGGAGAGCACCACGCGGGCGAAGATGGCCACGGTCAGCACCGTTGCCAGGATCCCGACGAAGTTCTTGATGCCGTCAGTCACTGCCGGCCCAGCTCCATGGACCTCTTGTAGGCGGCGACCACGGCGTCGATGACGGCGGAGCGCAGGCCACCCCGCTCCAGGGCCAGGAGCCCCTCGACGGTGGTGCCCCCCGGGGAGGTCACCATGTCCTTCAGCTGGGCGGGATGGAGGCCGGTCTCCTCCACCAGCTTCGTGCCGCCCAGGACGGTCTGCAGGGCCAGGGTGCGGGACATGTCCCGGGGAGGCCCACGTGGACGCCGGCATCGACGAGCGCCTCGATGAACAGGAACACGTAGGCGGGGCCGCTGGCGCTCAGGGCCGTGGCCATGTCCATGTACTTCTCGTCGGAGACGTAAATCTCCTTGCCCACCGTGCCCAGCGCCGACCGGGCCGCCTCCCGCGCAGCCTGGGAGACCTGGGGGGAGCAGGTCCAGAGGCTCATGCCCTCGCCGATCTGCGCGGGAGTGTTGGGCATGACGCGGATGACAGACGGGTGGCCAAGGCCCTCGACTATGGTGGCCATTTTCGCACCGGCGACGATGGAGAGGGCAGCCTGGTCCTCGCGCAGGCCCCCGTTGAGCTCGGCAAGGACCCGGGATAGGTCCTGGGGCTTGACCGACAGGACAACGACGTCGGCCGGCGAGGCGGCCTCGGCGTTGACGGCGGTGACCAAGACCCCGTGGCGGTCCCGGAGGGCCCGGCGCCGCTCCTCCAGGGGCTCACCCACGGACACGTCTTCAGCCGCCGCCACCCCGCTGGACAGCACGCCGGAGATAATGGCCTCGGCCATGGTGCCTCCGCCTATGAAAGCCAGCTTCATGCCGCGGTCGAGCCCCCCATTTGCCCACAATTATACACGACTGGGCCGTATGGACGACAGGAACGGTACCGGGACAACCACAGACGCAAAACCCGGCCGACGCTTACGTCCGGCGGAAGCCAAGGGGAGGAGGGCCGGGAGGCTCAGGAGAGTCCTTCGCCCAGGGAGAGGGAGACGGCCATTCTGATGGCCTCCAGCATGCTGTCGTGGTGGGCTATCCCCTTGCCGGCTATGTCGAAGGCGGTGCCGTGGTCCACGGAGGTACGGACGAAGGGGAGGCCCAGGTTGGCGGTGATGCTGGTCTCGAAGCCGTGGACCTTGACGGCGATGTGGCCCTGGTCGTGGTACATGGCCAGGACCACGTCGTAGGACCCCTGGATGGCCTGGTGGAACACGATGTCCGCCGGAACGGGGCCGCGGGCATCGATGCCCAGGCTCCGGGCCTCCTCCACCGCGGGCCCTATCTCGTCGGCCTCCTCGTTGCCCAGGAGGCCGCCGTCGCTGCCGTGGGGGTTCAGGGCGGCGACGCCGATGCGGGGTTCGGGATACCGGCCTGTCCGAAGCTGTCGTGGGTCAGCCGGAGCTTGCCCAGAATCCGGTCCCTGGTGACGTAGTCGCAGGCGCGGCGGAGGGAGCGGTGGGTGGTGAGGTGCACGACCCACAGCCGCCCGGTCATCAGCATGGTGGCCACGTCGGGCGCGCCGGAAAGCTCCTGGAGCAGCTCCATGTGACCAATGGCCTTGTACCCGGCCAGCGACGCGGCCTCCTTGTTCACCGGCGCGGTGGCCAGGGCGTCCACCTGGCCGGCCAGGGCCAGCTCGGCAGCCCGGGTCACCCACTCCATTGCGGCCTTGCCGCAAGCCGGGGTCACGCGGCCGACGGCGACATCCTCGGGGCTCAGGTTGTGGGGGTCGACGATGTCCACGACCCCGGGGGACTCCCCGGCCCCGTGGGCCGACTCAACCTCCCGGACCGTCAACGAGGCCCCCACCAGGCCGATGGCCTGCTCCATGGACCAGGCGCTCCCCACCACCAGGGGCCGGCAGGCCGGATGCACCCGCCCCGAGGCCAGGGCCTTGGCGATGATCTCCGGGCCGATGCCGCACGGGTCGCCCATGGTTATGGCGATGGTGGGCTTGGCGCTGTCGTCAGGCATGGGCCGCTACCCCCGGGACCGCCCGGCGGCCGCCGGGCGTCCTACCCGCACTTGTTCCAGCCGCAGGAGGCGCAGAGAAGACAGCCCTCCTGGTAGGCCAGGGTGGTGTTGCAGTCGGGGCAACGGCCCCGGGGTTGGTACCCATTGAGCTCCCAGGCGGCCTTGCCGTTCTCCTTGGGGAACAGCTTCATCTGGGGCGAGGCCGCGGGGGGAGGGCTCCCGGAAATGGAGTGGCGCTCCAGGGCCAGGGCGACGGCGTCGGGGCCGGACCGCACCAGCACGCCGCTGTCCCAGGCTGGGCAGCAGGTGATGCCCCGGATCTGCTCCACCACGGCCTTGATGTCGATGCCCGACCGGAGGGCCAGGGAGGCCAGGCGGGAGATGGCCTCGAGCTGGGCCGAGTCACAGCCGCCGGCCTTGCCCAGGGCCGTGAAGACCTCGAAGGGCTTCCCCTCCTCGTCGAAGTTGATGGTGATGTACATGTTGCCGTGGCCGGTCCGGATGCGCTCGGTTATGCCCGACATCTCCTGGGGCCTGCCCCTGGGGGTCAGGCTGCGGCCGGCGCCGGCTTCCACGGGCTCGGCCCGAGCGGGCCCTGTGGACGCCTCGGCGGGGGCGCTGCCGGAGTCGCCGGTGCTCAGCACCTGGTTCTCCTTACTGCCGTCGCGGTAGATGGTGATGCCCTTGCAACCCAGCTCGTAGGCCAGGGTATAGGCGTCGGCCACGTCCTTGCGGCCGGCCTGGCTGGGGAAGTTGATGGTCTTGGAGACGGCGTTGTCGGTGTGCGCCTGGAAGGCCGCCTGCATGCGCACGTGCCACTCGGGCGCGATGTCGTGGGAGGTCACGAAGAGCCGCTCGACCCACCCGGGCACGGCGGGGTCCAGACCGCGGAGGCTTCCGTGGTCGGCCAGCTTGCGCATGAGCTCGGGAGAGTGGAAGCCCTCCCGGCGGGCCACCGACTCGAAGTAGGGGTTGCCCTCCACGAGCCGGGTGTTGTCCATGACGTTGCGCACGTAGCTGAGGGCGAAGAGGGGCTCTATGCCGCTGGAGCAGCCCGCGATGATGCTTATGGTGCCGGTGGGGGCGATGGTGGTGGGCGCCGAGTTGCGCAGCTCGGGGCCACCCGCCTGGTGGTAGATGCTGCCCTCCCAGGCAGGGAAAGGGCCCCTGGCGGCGGCAAGCTCCGCCGAGGCCTCGTGGGTCTTGGCCCGGATGGAGGACATGAGCCGGTCGGCGACGTGGAGGGCTTCCTCGGAGTCGTAGGGGATGCCGAGCTGGACCAGCAGGTCGGCGAACCCCATGAGCCCGAGGCCGATGCGCCGGGTCTTGTGGCTCATCTCCTGGATGGCGGGGATGGGGTAGCTGTTCATGTCGATGACGTTGTCCAGCATGTGCACGGCGGTGCGTATGACGCGGGTGAGCTTGGACCAGTCTATCTCGGCGCCGTCGCCGGTGTACCGCACCATGCGGGCCAGGTTGACGGAGCCCAGGTTGCACGACTCGTATGGGAGCAGGGGCTGCTCGCCGCACGGGTTGGTGCTCTCGATCCTGCCCAGGAGGGGGGTGGGGTTGTCCCGGTTTATCCGGTCCAGGAAGACGATGCCGGGGTCCCCGGTCTTCCAGGCCATGTCCGCCAGCAGCTCGAAGACCTCGTCGGCGTTGAGGCGACCCGTGACCTTGCCCGTGCGGGGGTTCACCAGGTCGTATTCCTCGCCGCGCTGCACCTTGCCCATGAACTCCTCGGTGACGGCGACGGAGATGTTGAAGTTGGTGATGCTCTTGCCGTCCTCCTTGGCCCTAATGAACCTGAGGATGTCGGGATGGTCGACGTTCAGTATGCCCATGTTGGCGCCGCGCCTGGTGGAGCCTTGCTTCACGGCCTCGGTGGCGCCGTCGAAGGCGCGCATGAAGCTCACGGGGCCGCTGGCCACGCCGCCGGTGGAGCCGACGATGTCCCCCTCGGGGCGCAGCCGGCTGAAGGCGAAGCCCGTGCCCCCGCCGCTCTTCTGCACCAACGTCGCTTCCTTGACCGTCTCGAAGATGGCCTCCATGGAGTCGCTGACGGGCAATACGAAGCAGGCGGAGAGCATCTGGAGCTCCCGGCCCGCGTTCATCAGGGTGGGGGAGTTGGGGAGGTACTCCAGGCGGGACATGACCTGGTAGAACTCCTCCTCGGCCTCGTGGACCTGGGCGTCGGTGGCCCCGTAGCGCCGGTCGGCCAGGGACAGGTTGCGAGAGACCCGGCGGAACATCTCGTCGGGCTCCTCGATTACGTTGCCCTCCCGGTCCTTGGCCAGGTACCGGCGCCTGAGGACGGCCATGGAGTTGTCCGTCAGCTCGGGCGAAGAGTCCGTGAGACGCTGGAGCATGCCGTCCTGGAGGGCCTCCATCACCCTGCGCCGAACGGCGGTGGTCTCCATGTCATAGCTCCGGGTACTTGCCACGATTCCCCCCCTCACCTGTTCGCCGGGAACGGGCCGCTTATGGGCGGCCTCCATGTCGTCAAAGGGACCACGGCGGCGGGGCAATATTCCCGTGTCACGGCATACTGGTTGGTCCCGGCTGATCGAATCTAATCCAGTTCACCCGCCGCCGTGGGGGCGTCATTTTAACACAAGTTGTGGTGGTATACAAGGACCACTGACACTATATGTAGGGCCCGTATCCGGTGCGGCGGCGGCGCGCCTGGGCACGGACAGAAGCCCCGGGCAGACGCGGCCGACGCCTTGCCCGCCCAGGTGGAACGGCCGGGGCGCCTAGGCGAGGTCCTCGCTGATCCAGTAGACGGCCAGGGCCTCCCGGACCTTGGTGTCGATCTCGTCCTGCATGACGGCGATGTGGTTGCTCTCCCGGTCCTGCGCCCCCAGCAGGGGGAACCGGCCGAGGGCGTCCCGCATGGCCTGTGCCTCGTTCCTGAGGCCCGACCAGCGGTTGAGGGAGGTATCCTGCGAGCTGTCGAACATGCTGTCTACCCTCCTGAGCTGCCGTTGCTGAGTCTTCCCGGGGCGCCGGCGGCGCGGCCCGGCCTCCTCCCCCTGCGTTGCCTCCCCCTTGGGATGGGCACCCCCTCCATCAGTGATAGCTGGGCGGTGTCCTCGGTGTCCTCGGTGTTTTCTTTGAGGTCCTTGACCACCTCTTCGAAGCTGTCGATGTCCTGAAAGTCCCTGTACACGCTGGCGAACCGGATGTACGCAACCCGGTCCAGACGCCTCAGGCGCTCCATGACCATCTCGCCCAGCACCGCGGCCCTGATCTCGGCGTGGCCCAGGCCCTGCATCTCGGCCTCGATGTCCTCCACTAGCTTTTCGATCTCCCGGTAGGGCACCCGCCTCTTGACGCAGGCCTTCACGATGCCGTCCATCAGCTTCTGCCGGTTGAACTCTTCCCGGCGGCCGTCGGCCTTGGCCACCAGGAGGGCCGTCGTCTGGACGCGCTCGTAGGTGGTAAACCTCAGGCCGCAGCGGGTGCACTCCCTCCTCCGACGCACCCCATTGTCGGAGGTCCTGGAGTCCGTGACCCTGGAGTCTGGGCTGTTGCAATAAGGGCAGCGCATGAGGCTCTCGGCGGCCTGGACTTTCCCACTCAGTCTTAAACTTTTCTAATTTCTTTCTTAAACACACTATATGTGGTACCGGAGGTCCCAGCGACCACAATCTGTTGTGTTAGCAACGATTCTAGACACGGCTTCTTCCTCTTGTCAAGGTCTCGGGGGCGCCGTCAGGCGGGGTTTTGGTCCCGATGCGGCGCACCAGGGGAAACAAAAGAAGGCCCCCCGCGCGTACGCGCGGGGGGCCTTCGAGGGTTCCCGGCATATTTCCGTGCCGACCGGTGATTGGACCTAATACTGCCCAGGCATGCCGGGAATATTACTCCCTATGAAGGGAGAGTCCGGCAACTATCGGAAGAAGCCCTTGCCCTTCTGGGCCACCTGCCTCCTCATGAAGCTGGGAACGTCCAGGTCTTCGCTGCTGTCGGGAATGGCGTCCTGCAACAGACGGCGAAGGCTCTCGTCCCGCTCGCCCACCTCCTCTTCGGGCACGGGGAAGGCCGAGGCGACCATGGTGACCTTGACCTCGTCATCCATCTTGGAGTCCCTGGAGGTACCGAATATCACGTTGGCCTCGGGGTCGGCCATGTCCTGGATGACGTCGGCCGCGTCCTGGACTTCCTTCAGGGTCAGGGTGGCGCCGCCGGTGATGACGAAGAGCAGGCGCCTGGCTCCCTCGATGTCGATGTCCAGCAACGGGCTCTGGCTGGCCATCTTTGCCGCGTCCTTGGCCCGGCTCTCTCCCTTGCCCTTGCCGATGGCCAGCCATGCCTGGCCGGCGTTGTTCAGGATGGTCCTGACGTCGGCGAAGTCCACGTTGATCTCGCCGGGGACCGTGACCACCTCGACTATGGCCTGTATGCCCTGCTGGAGAACGCTGTCGGCCAGCTTGAGGGCGTCTTCCCAGCTGGCGGCCTGCTCCCGGTTGCGGTCCATCTGGAGCAGCCGGTCGTTGGGGATCACGATCAGGGTATCCACGTGGTCCCTTAGGCGGTTTATCCCCTCCTCGGCGTTCTTCCTCCGCACCGCCGCCTCGAACTCGAAGGGCCTGCTCACGACGCCCACGGTGAGGGCGCCGGACTCCTTGGCGAGCTGGGCGATGACGGGACAGGCGCCCGTCCCGGTGCCGCCGCCCATGCCGGCCGCCAGGAAGACCATGTCGGCCCCGTCGACCATCTTCTCCAGGTCTTCCCTGCTCTCCTCGGCCGCCTGCCGGCCCAGGTCCGGGTTGGCGCCAGCCCCCAGGCCCCTGGTCAGGGTGTGGCCGATGGCCAGCCGATGACCCAGGTCACACCGGAACAGGTGCTGGGAGTCGGTGTTGACCCCGTAGTAGTCCACCATGCCCAGCTTCTCCTTGGGCATGCGGCTGATGGCGTTGCTGCCGCCTCCACCCACTCCCACGACCTTGATCACGGGTCCCCCCGGGGGACGCTGGGGATCCAGGAGATTCCCTCCCAGTCCCAGGGCCTCCTGAGTTCCCGAGTCCCCCTGATAGTTCTGGTCCTTGGACACCATTGTTCCCTCCTTTCGATACGCCTCCACGGTATGTCCTCGACCTCCCAGGCTCTGCTTCTAGCCGGGTATCCCCTCCCGTTTCCTGGTGAAACGGCTCAGGAACCCCCCACGTCCCCGAAGAGTATGGTTCGCGTCCTTGTAGGTACGCTTCTCCCCCTGGTGCTTGATCCCCCACAGCAGGGTGCCCACGCTGGCGGAGTAGGCCGGCCTCCTGGCCTGGGGCGGCAGCCCCTGGATGCTCCGGGGCTGACCCACGCGGACCGGGGACCCGGTGGCCCGGCCGATGAGCTCCCCGAGACCCTCGGTCTCGGCCACGCCCCCGGTAATCACGATGCCCCCGGGCGGCAGCTGCCTCAGGCCCGACTGCTTTATCTTGGCCATTGCCAGCTTGATCAGCTCCACCAGGCGCTCGTTTATGGGACGGGCCAGGTCCCGCCGCCGGATGGGCCTGGGCGGGCGGTCCTGGAACCCGGGAAGGTTGATCTCCTCGTCGTCGGCCACGGCATCAGCCATGGCGTGGCCGTACCTGGTCTTGAGCTCCTCGGCGATGTAGGACGGGACGCCCATGGCCACGGACAGGTCCCGGGTTACCTGGTTGCCTCCTATCGGCAGCACGGCCGTGTACCAGGGGCTGCCGCTCCGGTACACGATGATGTCCGTCGTGCCGCCACCGATGTCCATCAGCACCGCACCCATCTCCCGCTCGTCCTCGGTGAGGATCGCCTCCGCGGCGGCCAAGGGCTGATGGACCAGGCTCCGCACGGAGATCTTGCAAGCCTCCACCACCCGGACCATGTTCCTGAGTATGGGCGCGTCTCCCACCACCACGTGGGACTCGACCTGCACGTGGTCGGCGTGGAGGTTCACCGGGTTGCGCACGCCCTCCAGCCCGTCGACCACGTAGCTCATGGGGATCACGTGGAGGACCTCCTTGCCGTCCGCCACGTCGGGATAGGAGGACTGGATGAGCCGCTGCACGTCCTCGGAGGAGATGGCCACGTCACCGCGGGCCCCCTGCAGGACGGCGCTGGTGTTGACGCAAGAGATATGGGTGCCCGTCACGCCCATGTACGCCCAGTCGACGCCGCGGCCCAGGTAGCGTTGGGCCTCGTCCAGGGACTCCCTCAAGGCTTGCTGAGTGTCGGGAATGCTCTCGATCCGGCCCTTCTGTACGCCCTGGGAGGGAACGATGCCCGTCCCCAGCACCTTCAGCTCGCCTTCGGCACTTATCTTGGCGACTATGGAGCAGATCTTGGTGCTCCCCACATCGATGGCCGTGTAGAACATCTCTTTCACCGTTTCCACCTCTCTGTCCCAGACGTTGGGCCCGGCGACGGGCCCACGGCGGGGAGCATTAGTTTTCGGGCTCCCGGGGCCGGTCCGCCTACAGGCGTTGGGCCACCCGGAGCCGGGCGCTCCTACTCCGGGGGTTCTCCGTGACCTCCTGCCACGATGGGGTCACCACCTTCCTCGTAACGACCCTGAGCGACGGAACGTGCTCGCAGGAGCACACCGGGGCCCCGGGAGGGCAAACGCACGCCCGGGACTCCCGCAGGAAGGTGTTCTTGACGATGCGGTCCTCCAGGCTGTGGTAGGCGATGACGGCGATCCGGCCGCCGGGCCTCACCAGGCCGACGGCCTGGCGCAGGCCCTCGGCGATCCCTTCCAGCTCGGAGTTGACTGCCAGCCTGAGGGCCTGGAAGACCCGCGTTGCCGGGTGAATGCGGCCGCCCCTTCTTCCTCTGGCACGGGCCCTGACACCGGACACCAGCGCGGCCAGCTCTGCCGTGCCGCCCAGGGGCCGGGAGGCCACTATGGCCCTGGCGATGGCCCTGGCCCTGGGCTCCTCACCGTACTCGTAGAGGAGCTGGGCCAGGTCCTCGTAGGAGTAGGTGTTCACGATCTCAGCGGCAGTCGGGCCGGACTCCGGGTCGAACCGCATGTCCAGAGGCTCGTCCCGGAGGAAGCTGAACCCCCGCCCGCTGCCCTCGAGCTGTGCGGAGGAGAGGCCCAGGTCCATGAGTATCCCGTCGGGACCATCGAGCCCCCGCGCCGCCGCCAGCTCCAGCATTTGCGTGTAGCTTCCGGCAACGATGGCGGCGGCTCCCGCGTAGGGTTGCAGCCGGCGGAGGGCGTACTCCCGGGCATCGGGGTCGAGGTCGATGCCCAGGAGCCTGCCCCCTGGCATGGCGGCTCGAAGGATAGCCGACGCATGCCCTCCTTGCCCCACCGTGGCGTCCACGTAAACGCCTCCCTGCCTCACATCCAGATGGTGGACTGTCTCACGGAGCAGGACCGGCCGGTGCACGAAACCCAGGGGCGAACGCCCGCTGGGATGGATGTTTCCTTCTTGTGAGCGCGCTGGAACCTCCTCGTTGCGGGCCAGGACCGGGGTAACGGAGAATCTACCTTGCAACCTCAGCACTCTCCTGCGCGTTCCCCCCAAGTTAGAGGATCTCCGGACCGTTCGCCGGACAAGGCGAACGTCTCCTACGGGTAGATGGCCGCCTATCGAATGGCCGGAGCCCCGGTATGAGCCCAGCGGGCCGGCCGAAGGTTGGGGTAACGGGAACAGGTGGAAGCACACCCGCCTGCCCTACCGCACTATCATCGACATGAGCCTAGCAACGTAGGGAGGGAGATTTCAAGGGGTTATTTGGTGGATTTTCGATTAATTTCTAAGTCTTTTCTTATACTCTCAAAGGCTACCAATGCGGGGCTGGGCAGTCCTATCGGGCCGGGGAAGGCCATGAAGCCGTTGGTTTGTTGACGCCTCCCGACGCCCATGCTATCGTATGGGCCGTCCAGACGCGACGCGAGGTGTCCCATGGGAGAGCAGGTGGTGGGCGTGTTCACGAGGGAAGCGAGGGCCCTGGAGGCCGCCACCCTGCTGCGCGCCGCGGGATACGGCCCGCGGGACCTGGACCTGGTGGCCCGAGAGCCCTCCGCCGGCGCCGGCCGCGGCCTGCTCCGCCTCGTCCAGCCCGCCGGCTCATGGAGCGGCCCGAGGCGATGTGGCCCACCGCCCTGAAGTGGGGCCTCATCGGCTCCCTGGTGGCGGAGGCCGGGGTGCTGGCCTGGGTCCTCGTGGCCTTCGACAACTGGGGAGTCCAGGTGCTCCTGGCCGCCACCCTATGGAAGTTTGGCACCCTGTTCGGCGGACTGTTCGGAGCCATCGCCGGCGCCGACCTGGGCCTGGAATCCCGGTCCGTCCGGCGCTACGAGAGGCACCTGGCCGCCGGCTGTGTGGCCCTGGCAGCCAGGGTCAGGGACAGGCACACCATGCTGGCCCGGGGCGCATTCATCGAGAGCGGCGCCTTCGACGTCCGCAGCGTCGAGGGCCGGTTCATGGCCAGGGAGCAGCCAAGGAGCGGAGGAGAACGCGCGCCGGCGCCCCGTCCCGGCGCGGTCCCCGCCGGAGGACTCGAGGGGCCCTAGCAGCCCGATTCCCGCCCGGGGAGAAGACTTTTGCCCAGCGCACTGGAAACGGCGACCAGCACAATCCGCCGGGAAGACCTGCCATACATGGTGGTCCCCGTAGAGGACCTGCCCCCGGTCTTGGCCGGCTTCCAGGAGGGCCGGCACGGGGAGCTGGACAACGAGACCATGGCGGCCCAGGGCTTTCCGGGCAGCACGACTGAGACCGTGGCGGCGACGGGCCGGACTACCGGGTACCTCCGGGAGTTCGTGACCCCGCTGAACCCCGGCCTGGATGTGCCGGACCTGGACCTGATGGCGGCGACAGTGGTGCACCTGTTCGAGGACTCGGAGCAGGTGGGCCGGTGGATGAGGGACAAGTTCCTGGGGGAGTTCAAGGAGTTCGTGGGCAAGGAGCTCGGCAAGGGCCAGAAGCTGGTCCGCGCCGACGAGCTGAAGGTGGAGGGCTTCTCCGATGAGGCGGTGGGGCTCCACACCTCCCAGATGACCGAGTCGGGGCTGGTGTCCTCCACCGTGGTGGACCTTCGGGTGGGCAGGCTGCTGGGCGTCGCCTACGTGGTGACCACGGGGGAAGCGGTGCGAATGGAGACGGTGGCGGAGATGGGGTTGACGCTGGAGCGCCGGATAGTCCAGGTGGTGCTGGGGGCCATCTAGCGGCGGAGTTCAGGGCGCCTCTACGATGGTGATGGTCTGGTTGGGGGCCACTCCCTCCAGGGTCTGCACCGTCCCGCTGGGCCACCGGACCTCGATGGAGTCCACCATGTCGGCCTTCCCCAGCCCGAAGTGGACCGGCAGCATGTTCTGGGACTTGTTGCTGCCCCCCGCCGCCACCTCCCTGATCTGGGTCTTGCCGCCGGCCTCGACCATGATCCTTGCCCCGATGCCGTCCCGGTTGCTGATGGTGCCAACGGTGTTTACGACCAGCCAGCCGTTACCCCAGTCGCACCGGTTCCGGAACAGCCGGGCCCGCTGGGGCTCGCTGGGGCCCTTGCCTATGTTGGCCACGTACAGGTCCAGGCAGCCGTCGTTGTCGAAGTCCATGTAGACGGCGCCCCGCCCGTACCCGGCGTCGTCGGCGCCACTGTCCTCGGAGACGTCTGTGAAGGTGCCGTCCCCGTCGTTCCTCATCAGCACGTTGGGTTGTGTCACCGGGTTGGCGTCGGGAAAGAAGTCCAGGTACCCCGCGGAGACGTACAGGTCCTCGTCACCGTCGTTGTCGTAGTCGAAGAACACGTTGCCCCAAGTCACCAGCTCCAGGTCCTCTATGAAGCCGATGTCGATGCCGGCGTCCCTGGTGGTGTCGGTGAAGGTGACGCCGTCGCCGTCGTTGGACAGCAGCACGGGCCTGCCGATGTTGCTCATGAACATGTCCAGGTGGCCGTCCAGGTTGTAGTCGCCCACGGCCAGGCCCATACCGAATATGCCCACGTCCGTACGGGACTCGATGGAGATGTCGGTGAAGGTCCAGGAGCCGTCCTCGCCGCGGCCGTCGTTGCGCCACAGCACGTTGGGCTGGGCGTCGGCGCCGAAGTCGTTGACCACGTACAGGTCGGTGTACCCGTCGTTGTTGAAGTCCAGCCAACCCGGCTGGAAGCCCGCGCCCCACACGTTGCCGGCAAAGTCCCCCTCCTCTTCGATGGGAGCGGGCTCCGAGTCGTCTCCCAGCAGGGAGGTCACGTTGGTGAAGGACCCGTCGCCCTCGTTGTGATACAACGCCAGGGCCCGGAGGGGGCTGCTGCCCGGGGCTCCGCCCATGGGAGACAGCTCGGCCTCGCTCATGTGCCGGACGACCACCATGTCCAGGTAGCCGTCCCGGTCGTAGTCGCCCCAGGCACAGCCCATGGAGCGGTGGGTGCTGTCGGGGTCGCCGACACCGGCATCGTCCGTTATGTCCTCGAAGGCGCCGTCGCCGGAGTTCCGGAACAGCTTGCTGGAGCCGTAGTTGGTGAGGAACAGGTCCTGGTCGCCGTCGTTGTCGTAGTCGGCGGCGCATCCTCCTATGCCCTTGCCCCTGGGGTCGACCACTCCCGCCTCACGGGCCAGGTCCGAGAAGGTGCCGTCTCCGTTGTTGCGGTAGAGGGCGTTGTTGGCGTTGGCCTGGCGCTCGTCGTCGTAGGTCATGGGGACGAAGATGTCCTGGAGGCCGTCGCCGTCGTAGTCGAGGATGACGACCCCGGCCCCGAAGGGCATCAGCAGGAAGGGCGCCGTCGGGCGGTAGTGGGCGAAGTCCACCCCCGCCGTGTTGCCGACCTCCATGAATATCGTGTCAGGCAGGTCCGGCGTCGGCGTGGCCCGTTGTTCGGGAGCCGAGGCTACGGCCGTCCCGGGCACGTCCGCGGGAGTCGATGGGGGGGTGGGGGTCTCGCCGTTGCTGCAGGCCATGGCCACGCACAGGGCCACAACGGCCAGGACCACCGGCCAGAACGCCGCCCGGCGCGGCGCCGGCATTACGGTTGCCTTGAACATGGTAGAATATTCAAGCATAGGGCCGACAGCGTTGTCAAAGCTGCACGGCCCGGGATTCGCCCGGTATCCGGAGGTGCGGCAGCCGCATGGGGGCTACCGAAACAGGGAGGGAACGGGAGTGAGATACGGCGTTGCCTGGCTTTTAGTATTCACCGTCCTCGTGGCAGCGGCCTGCGGACCGGACGCCACGGACACCCCCGCAACCCAGGCGCCCGCGGCCGTACCCACACCGGAACCCACCGCCGCGCCTCCCACTCAGGCGCCAACCCCCATGCCAACACCGCAACCAACCGCCGTGCCTGCCACTCAGCCGCCAACACCGCAACCCACGATCGCGCCTCCCACTGAGGCGCCGACCCCCGTGCCCACACCGCGGCCCACCGCCGTGCCTCCCACCCAGGCGCCAACGGCCACGCCGCAGCCCACTGCTCCGCCTCCTACCCAGCCCCCAACACCCACGCCGCAACCAACCACCCCTCCTCCGACCCAGCCGCCGACGCCCGCGCCCACAGCGGAACCTGCGCCCACGCCGACCCTGCCGCCGCTGCCCGGTCTGGAAGGCCCGACCATCATCACGGACATAGCCAACCGCAAGCTATCCGACGTGACCATTCCCGTGGGGACCGTGGTGCTCTGGAGCCAGCTCGACGAGGTCACTCACACGACGACATCCGGGACTCCCGGCAACCCATCCGCCGTGTGGGACAGCGGAGAGCTGGCCCGGGGCGACTCCTTCAGCTACACGTTCAGGGAGGAAGGCACCTTCCCCTATTTCTGCAAGATACACCCGGATACCATGCGGGCCACCGTCGAGGTGGTGCCGGCCGGCTAGGGCAGGGGGTCCCGGCCCACCTACGCACCCGCGCCGGAGCCGTACACCCGCTCGGGGATGACGATGACGGCGGCCCTGCGGTCGCGGACCATGGCCCTGTCGTACTCGTCCCAGTCGGGGTGCTCCTCTCCCGACGCTGCGCGGTAGACGTCCCGCAGCGTTGCCCGGAGCAGCCCCAGGTCGGCGCTCCCCTGTGACCGGATCTGGGCAGTCCCCTCCAGCACCACGTACCGGGACCAGTCCGGCCGGGCAACGAGGACGGTGCAGCGGGGGTCGCGCTCGAGGTTGGCCAGCTTGGCCCTCCCCTCGGTCGTGGTGAAGGCGACACCGCCCCCGTAGACGCCGCAGGTCACGATGCTCATCTGGGCCGCGCCGCTCCTGCGCGTGCTCGTCACCACCGCGTTGTGGTTGGCCTGGAGGAAGGGCAGGGCGTCCTGGTAGGTCATCGGAAGGCTCCTTGATCGCGGGACTCCCGGCCGCCGCGGGCCGGCAAGGCCAGTATAGCACCCCCGGGTTGGCCGGCCTGAAGTCGCGCCAACAGGCCGGACCTGCCGGGATGGTGTACAATAGTGCCCGTCGCCAGGGCGGCGACCGGGGGACCGAGATGGCGGACACGGCGGACAAGACACATAGCGCACCCGGCGGACCCTGGGCCCTGCTCCCGGAGGAGGGGGTCAAGGAGCTGGCCGACCGCCTGACCGAGTACATGACCGAGATAGAGATGACCGATCTCCCCGCGGTCCTGGAGCAGGTCCTGGACGACTTCCTGGTCCAATGCGACGGGGTGCCCGAGGACCTGGAGGCGTCGGACGCGGTGGACCGCATAGTCAACGGCCAGCTTGCGGTCACGATGGCGTACCACCTGGGCAGGCTGGAGGGCCGGGCCCCCAGCTCGTGGAGCGGTTCGTCCAGGAGGCGCTGGAGAAGTGGGGCCACATCCACCTGGAGGACGAGACCCGGGTCACCGACGAGGACCTGGACCAGCTGGTGGAGCGAGTCCTGCCCAAGCTGCGCCGGTGGAGGTACTACCTGGGACGTGAGTCCGAGGAGGCGTGAACGAAAGATGACGTCGCCCTCCAATGAAACCCCCTCCGGCGGCCTACAGTACGACCTCGTGCTCAAGGGCGGTACGCTGCTGGACCCCGGCCAGGGGATCAACGACCGGCGGGACGTGGCATTCAGAGACGGGCTTGTCGCCGAGGTGGCCCCGCGGATAGACCCGTCCTCGGCGACCACGTCCATCGACGTGACGGGGAAGCTGGTGACGCCGGGGCTGATCGACATCCACGGCCACTTCTATCACGGGGGGCTGGACAACGCCACCGACGCCGACGAGGTGTGCCTGCCAGCCGGCGTCACCACGGGGATCGACGGCGGCAGCGCCGGCTGGGCCAACTACCGGGCCATGAGGGACTACGTGTTCCCCAGCCGCAAGACGCGCCTGCTGGCCTTCCTGCACATCGGCGCCATCGGGCTGGCCCTCAACCCCGTCGTGGGAGGCGAGCTGCAGGACGTCCGTTATGTCGACCCGGACCGCACCGCCGACACCATCAAGGACAACCCGGGTTCCTGCTGGGCGTAAAGGTCCGCATGTACGTGAACTCCATGCCCCCCTGGGAGGCCCATCGCGTCCTGAAGCAGGCGCGGGAGGCCGCGGACAAGGCCGGGCTGAGCCTGATGGTCCACGTCAGCGGCACCCCCATCCCCCTGCCCGACATCCTGGAGGTGCTGGGGCCCGGGGACATCGCCACCCACATCTTCAACGGCCGGGCGGAGAACATCCTGGACAAGAGGGACAAGGTGCGCCCCGAGGTGCTGGAGGCGGCCCCCGCGGCGTCGTCATGGACGTCGCCCACGCGGGAGTCCACTGCGACGCGGTGGTCGCGCAAGCCGCCCTGGACCAGGGCCTCTTCCCCACCACCATCAGCACCGACATCACACGGTGGCCCCGCCGGAGAGGATCGTCTACCGGCAGAACGACCTGGTCAGCAAGTTCCACGCCATGGGCATGCCCCTGGAGGACGCCGTCGCCGCCAGCACCGTCAGGCCCGCCAGGGTCCTGGGCATGGGCAGCGAGATCGGCTCCCTGGCCCCCGGGATGGCGGGGGACGCGGCGGTGTTCGACCAGCGGGAGGGCCGGTTCGTGTGGCACGACATGGCGGGGCACAACGTCGACGGTTCGCTGAGGCTCGACACCCACCTCACCATACGGGGCGGCCGGGTGGTCTACCGGGAGGGGCTGCTCCTGCCCGAGGGCGACTGCTAGGGATGCTCTGAACAACCCAGGCCTCTCCCGGGTGAGCCCACCCTCCCTCCCCGCGCTCCGCGCGGGCAAGGAATCCCCACCCGCCGGTGGACGGCCAACGGACTCATTCAGACCAATCTTAGGTAGGACGTCCCGCCTCTCCCCAGCCGCCCGCGGTGCTCCCGGGACAGGTCGGCCAAGCGCCGCCACGGGCGGCACTCCAGCCTGCGGGACACGCACTGGGCGGCCCGCACGATGAGCTCCACGCCCCCCACGAAGTCGTCCACGTGGATATACTCCTCGGCAACTCCCCCAAGGGGAGTGCCGTTGTGGTAGTTGCCCAGCGGAAAGGCCACTCCGGTGGTGCGATACCCGTGGTACCGGAAGGCGCTGGCCTCGCAGGTCCCGCCGCTCATTAGCTGGCGCTGGGCCTCGAACCCGGGAGCAGCTTCCATCAGCTCTTCCCGGGCGCTGACCAGGACCGCCTCGGCGTCGGCGTCGAAGGTGAGGCTGGCGTCTCCCACCCGTAACACGGGACCGCCGCCGATGGCGGCCCCGGGAAGCGTCCGGCTGGCCTCCAGGGAGACGACCAGCGTGTCCCGGGGCAGCGTCCCCGCCTCGGCCAGCAGGCGCGCTCCCACCAGGCCCACCTCCTCCGCCCTGGTGAACACGCCGTACACGTCGCCCAGGCCACTTCGGCCCGACAGCAGGGACAGGGCGGCCAGCGTGGCGGCGCACCCCGCCAGGTCGTCCAGGGCCCTCATGAGTATCAGGTCGCCGTCCATCTGGAAGTCCGCGAGGTCGAAGACCACCGGCAGCGGCAGCTCCAGGGCCGGGGTCTCGGAGAGGCGCACCGACACCATCTGGCCGGACTCGTCGCCTGTACGACCCGCCGTGCTCCCCGAGAGGCGGCTGCCGTCGGGCAACACGAGCTGCACCGGCACCTCGCCGGTCAGGCTGACCTGGGGCACCCCGCCGAGGGCCCTGGCCGTCACGCCCTGCCGCGACACCTGGACGGCCTCGAAGCCGGGATGGTCCATGTGGGCGACGAAGGCGATGGGAGGCGCCCCCATCCGCCGCTCCGGGGAGCCTGGCGACCAGGTTGCCGTAGGCGTCGGCCGCCGCGGTCAGCCCCTGGGCCGCCAGCCTGGCACGGACTCCATCGGCCACCAGCCCCTCGTGGAAGGCCACCGCGGGACGGCCCCCAAGGTCCCTCAGGATGTCCAGGGATAGCTCCCGGGTCCGTTCGCGGTCTTCCATGGGCTTCAGGCTCCTTCGGATGCGGGCCCGCCTCCGGGCGGACGGTCCTGCCCAGTATCTTACCCGCCAGCCGGGCACGTGTCACGGGCCACGGGAGCCGGATGGGCAGGGTGACCGGCACCACGAGCTCCTCGCATATGCTGGTATAATGGGCGTGTACCCGTCGGATGTGGCCCAATGCACGCCACCCTTCGAGGGGCCGCACCATCGAGCCAGACTGCCAGGAGGTCCCGACATGTCCACCCGGACGCGAATAGGCATCATGATGCCCTCGACGAACACCACGTGCGAGGCCGACTTCCAGCTCGCGGCCCCCCGGGACGTCACCATCCACACCCACAGGTTGTGGATGACCAACGACTCCTCGGGCCCAGAGGCCTTCGACCACATGAACAAGGAGATAGAGACCGCCTCCCGGTACCTGGCGACGGGGAAGATGGACGCGGTGGCCTACGCGTGCACCAGCGGCAGCATGGTGAAGGGACCCGGCCACGACGAAGAGATGATCCAGCTCATAGAGTCCCTGGCCAACGCCCCCGCAGCCGCCACCAGCGCGGCCGTCGTAGAGGCCCTGAGATACCTGGGAGCAAGGCGGATCTCGGTGGCCACGCCCTATTCCGAGTGGCAGAACGACAAGATCAAGGAGTACCTGGAGGCCCTCGGCTTCGAGGTGCTCAACATCGAGGGCGAACCCTGGGCATCCCAGCAGGGCCACCAGGGCACCAACGACCAGGACCCGGAGACGATCCTGGAGTTCGCGGCCGGCATATGCAGGCCCGAGGCGGACGTCCTCTACTGCTCGTGCACCGGGTGGCGGGCCATGGAGGCGGCGGAGGAGCTGGAACGCCGGACGGGCAAGCCGGTGGTCACCTCCAACCAGGCGACCATCTGGTCGGCCTTCCGCAAGGCGGGCATCACGCAACCCATCCCGGGTTCGGCAGGCTGCTGGCGGCCCCCGCCCCAGCCGCCGTCAGCTGACGCATAAGGGGGCAAGCGTCATGGGC
>OZ219943.1:0-154716 GCA_964291465.2 Dehalococcoidia bacterium
GGCGAACACCAGCATGGGCATGTGGTAGGCCATGGCGAATGTGGTGAGGGCCACCATGGAGTTGCCGAGGCCCACGTCCTGGTAGAAAAGCACGCCGGTCTTGCCCCCCATGGCGAGGCCCGCGGCTATGCCGATGCCCTCCTCTTCGCGTGCCACGGAGAAGCAACGCACGGCAGGGTCGTCCTGGAAATGCCGGACCACCGGGGCCCCGTAGCTGTCCGGTACGTGGATGAAGTAGTCCGGCCTCACTCGATGTAGGCCATCGATGACTGCGGCGCAACCCGCTTCTTTCATTCTCATGGGCCAGACAGACCTGTAAGCCGGGTCCTGTATCCCCGCAGCGTGTGTGAAGGTCGCCAGAGTCCTTCCCTCGCTGGCCGGGACGGTGACCATCTATCTAGGTCCGGCGTTGCCGCCGGACTCGAGCAGCCTACCCGGGGACAGGCCGGGCGCCTTTAGTCCCCCTATTCGGCCTTGCTCCAGGTGGGGTTTAGCCGCCGTCGTGTCGCCACGAACGGCCGGGACGCTCTTACCGCCCGTTTTCACCCTTACCCGCACCTCGGATGTCCGAGGCCGCTGGCGGTGTGGTCTCTGCGCTACTTTCCGTACCCGCGACGCTGGCGCTCCTCGCCGAGGGTCCTGGGAGTTACCCAGCACCTTACCCGGTGGAGCCCGGACTTTCCTCTCCCCCAGGGCCCTTTACGGGGCCGGCGGGGCAGCGGTCACCCGGTCTCCCTGGCCCGTGGGAAATGTAACACACCGTCTGTCGAGGGTCAAGGTACGAATTCCGTCGCCGTGCTAGCTCATGAACAGGATCCGGCCGCAGCTGTTGCACAGCACCGGCTCCCGCCCGGTCCTTGCCCTTTGAAGCTGGTGGGTGGGCAGGGCCATGCCGCAGGCCCGGCACATCCCTCCCTGGACCTTGGCCACGGCCCATCCCTTCTTGGATACCCGCAGCCGCTCGTAAAGCCGGATGTCCTGCCCGCTCACCTGGGCCGCCAGGGAGTCCCGCCGCCCCTCCAGGTCCGACAGGTCAGCCCGACGTTCCTTCAGCTCCCGGCCCAGCTCGACCTGCTCCAGCTGCCACCGCTCTTCGGATTCTACGGACCTGGCATCCAGATCTTCGATGCCCCGTTGGGCTTCGTCCAGGGCGACCATCGACTCCAGGACGCGCTCGTCCAGCACCTGGAGCTGCTCCCTGAGGAAGGATGCCTCCTTCTGAAAGCCCTCCATCTCCTTTACGCTCTTGATGCTCCCGCTGTAGAGGCGTGCTTCCACCTCGTCGACCTTGACCTTCAACGACTCGGCCTCCTTGGACTCCGAGCGGTGGCGCACCGTCAGGCGGTCGATGGACTCCTTCAAGCCCTCCCTCCGCTTGGCCAGCGCATCGATCTCGCTGCGGTCCCCGAGACGCCGCTCGATGGCCGTAATGCGGTCCCGGCATTCGGACGTCTCCTGGTCCAGCTCCTGGAGGTCGTAAAGCTGCTTTAGGGTAGTCATGAGCGTTGCCCCAATGGTTAGGCCCGGATGGTTAGGCCCTGTTGGTTAGGATTGTATGTAGCCGGTGTGGCGATGTCAACGATGCCCTCCGCAGGTGCAAAGGGTGCCCACAAGTGATAGAATCTTGGGAGGACAAGCCCGACCAGGGGTTGCCGCGTGATCCGTATCTACAACACCCTCACCAACCGGGTCGAGGAGCTCGTTACGCTGGAGCCGGGAGTTGCCCGGATGTACTCCTGCGGCCCCACCGTGTACCGCTACGCCCACGTGGGAAACCTGCGGACCTACCTGATGGCCGACTGCATCCGCCGCCTGCTTGCCGGGCGCGGGTACAAGGTCACACACGTCAAGAACATCACCGACGTGGGCCATATGCGCCAGGAGGCCCTGGAGACCGGGGGCGACAAGGTGATCGTAGCCGCGCTGGCCGAGGGGAAGACGCCCCAGGAGATCGCCCGCTTCTACGCCGACGCCTTCCACGAGGACGAGAGGAAGCTGAACATCCTGCCGGCCGACCACTTTCCCTGGGCGACGGACCACGTGCCAGAGATGATCACCGTTATTCAGGACCTGTTCAGGAACGGCTATGCCTACCAGGCGGGCGACAACGTGTACTTCGATGTTGGCAGGTTCTCCGCCTACGGGAAGCTGTCGGGCAACGTCGGGGCGGCCCTGATGGAGGGGGTCCGCGTCGAGGTGGATCCCCTGAAGAGGGACCCGAGGGACTTCACCCTCTGGAAGGCCGCCGAGCCCGGTCGCGACATGAAGTGGGACAGCCCTTGGGGGGAGGGCTTCCCGGGCTGGCACATCGAGTGCTCCGCCATGTCCACCAAGTACCTGGGCACCCAGCTAGACCTCCACACGGGCGGCGTGGACAATGTATTTCCCCACCACGAGGATGAGATCGCGCAGAGCGAGGGCGCCTTCGGCGTACCCTTCGTCCGCCACTGGGTCCACGGCAGCACCTGCTGGCCGATGGGGTGAAGATGGCCAAGTCGGCGGGGAACGAGTTCGTCCTGGCGGACCTGGAGGAGCGGGGATTCGACCCGCTGGCCTTCCGGTACCTCTGCTTCACCGTCCGCTACAGGCACCGCATGAATTTCACCTTCTCCGCCCTCCGGGCCGGGGAGAGGGCCTTGACCGGCCTCAGAGACAGGGTCTGGGAGTGGCGCGGCGAGCCGGCTCCCGACCGGGAACCCCCGAGGCCGCCGAGTGGCGCGGACGTTTCAACGATGCCCTGGACAACGACCTCGACATGCCCCGGGCCCTGGGAATCACCTGGGAGATGGCCCGCTCGGACCTGCCCGGCGGCTCCAAGCTGGCGCTCTTGCTGGAGTTCGACCGGGTGTTCGGCCTGGGCTTGGACGCGGTCCCGGAGCGCTACCCACTGCCCGCGTCCCTGGAAGACACCATCGCCCGGCGCGACACCGTTCGGTCCCATCGAGAGTATGGCCAGGCTGACCGGATGCGCTCGGACCTGGTGGCCTCGGGATACCGGGTGGGAGACACCCGCGGGGAGACTCGCGTGCGTCCCAAGACGGAGCTGGAGAAGCGGGAGGAGAGGTGGAACGCCGTCTCCTCATCCAGGGAGGTAAAGTCCCTTCTGGACCTGCCTCCGGCCCTGGAACAGACAGTAGTTGTTGTAGCAAGTAACTACATGGACGACGTGAAGCGTTGCACCGAGGCCATTCTCCAGTGGCTTGGGGACGGGTCGTCGGAGCTGATCGTCGTGGACAACGGCTCCACCGACGGCACATCGGAATGGCTGGAGGAGCTCAGCGACAGGGACCCTCGGGTACGGGTCGTCTATTGTGATCACGTTCTCGGCGACGGAGCGGCCAAGAACATCGGACTGAAGCACGCTCGGGGCGGTTCATCGCCATCGTCGACAGCTCCGTGGAGATGGTCGGGGACGTGCTGGGACCCATGGCCCGGCGGCTGGAGGACGAGTCCATCGGCATCGTCGGCAGGTGGGGACTGCTCACCGACGACCTGCATCACTTCCACGACGAGTCGGAGAGCGGGGACGTGGACGCCATGCAGGCCTATTGCATCGGACTCCGGCGGAATGCGCTGGCTCAAACGGGACTGATGAGGGAGACCTTCCGCTTCTACCGCAACCTGGACATAGACTTCAGCTTCCAGGTGAAGTCCCACGGCTACCGCATCGTGGCCGACGGGACACTGCCGATGGTGCGTCATGAGCACCGCCAGTGGGCCTCCCTTGGGAGGCCGAGCGAGACCAGCTCAGCTTCAAGAACTTCAAGCGCTTCCTGAAGAAGTGGGGCGACCGAAAAGACCTGTTGGTCTCGAACAAGTAGCGTTCATTCATCGAGGAGCGTGCGTCCAAAGCGGCCGAATCCAAGGTGTTGAACGCATACCGCTCGTAACGGGGGGCTGACCTCTATGGGAGTTGGTGGACCGTACCACCGCGGAATGGTGGTCGTGGCGCATCCCGACGACGCCGAGTACGGCTGCGCGGGCACCATGGTCAAGTGGTGCAGGGAAGGGATGGAGGTGGTGCTGGTTATCTGCACCGATGGGAGCAAGGGGACCAGCGACCGGGAGGTTACCGGCCCACAGCTTGCCGACATCCGGCGGAGAGAGCAGATAGCCTCGGGCGAGGTAATCGGTCTCAAGAAGGTCGTGTTCCTGGGCTACGAGGACTCCACGCTCCAGCCGACCCTGGAGCTTCGGCGGGACATCGCCCGGGAGATACGGCGCTACCGGCCCGACGTCCTCATCTCCCCCAGCCCCGTGAGAAACCTGTTCGTGACGGGCTACCTGGGACACCCCGACCACATGGCCGCCGGAGAGGCGACGCTGTCCGCCGTCTTCCCCGCCGCCAGGGACCACCTGACGTTCCCTGACCTGCTGGAAGAGGGGTTCGAGCCCCACAAGGTGCGGGAAGTGTTGATCACAGAGCATCGCGACCCGGACATGTGGGTGGACGTCTCCGATACCATCGAAGACGCCATCACGGCGCTCAAGGAGCACGTCTCCCAGGTTGGCGACGGGGTCGAGGACGACAGGTGGATGCGCAACTGGAGAAAGCAGGCGGGAGAGCACCACGGGATGAAGTACGCCGAGACCTTCCGCCACTACCATCTCCACTGACCGCGCCGCCCATACCTGAGTACGCCCAGACGTGAATACGGAGGACACTTCGATGGCCACAGAGAGCACATCCGATCCGGAACCCCACGTCTTCGCCGGGGCAGGCAAGGGCGGTCTGTTCAGGAAGGCCCCGGGCAGCGACTCCTGGGAGGAGCTGACCAACGGCCTGCCGGCCTCGCCGGAGGTCCGCGCCCTGGCCGTCCACCCCCTTCAACCGGACGTGATCTTCGCCGGGACCCAGGAAGGGCTGTTCAGGAGCGGGAGCAAGGGAGACCACTGGAGGCCCATGAGCCTGCCCATAATGGGCTCCGTGATCTGGTCCATCCTGTTCCGGCCCCACAACGTCACCACGATGTACGTGGGTACGGCCCCGGCCCAGATATTTCGGACCCGCGACGCGGGCGACACGTGGGAGGCCCTGCCAGTGGACCCGGGGTCCGACGTGGTGGCCATGTCCTTCGAGACCCGGGTCATCGCCATGGCCGCGGACCCGACCCACCCCGACGAGATATACGCCGCCCTTGAAGTGGGGGGAGTGATTCGCTCCCAGGACGGCGGCGATAGCTGGGAGCCCATCAACCGGGGTCTGGCAGAAGGGGGCGAGGACCGGTTGGACCTCCATGGAGTGCAGGTGAGCCCCGTCGAGCCTCGCACCGTCTACATCAGCACCAGGGAGGGGATGTTCCGGGGGCCAGACAGGGGGTCCAGGTGGGACCCCATCGACATCTCCAGATACTCGCCCATTCCCTACACCCGCTACCTGCTGCTCGGACCCACCCAGCCCAGCACCCTGTACGTGTCCATGGGCCGGTCCGCCAGGGGAGACGTGGGCTCCCTGCTGCGGAGCCGGGACCTGGGGGAGACCTGGGAGCGGATAGACCATGGCGTCAGCCCCAACAGTACGATGATGGTGGTGGGCGTCAACGCCCGGAGACCCTCCCAGGTGTTCTGCGCTACCCGACACGGCCAGGTGTTTGGCTCCCTGGACGACGGCGCCTCGTGGAAGGAGTACCCCCTTCCGGACCACGTGGACGACGTATACGCCCTCGCCGTGGCGTGAGCCCCACGTTCGGATCCGGTGGACCCGTAGGGTCGGCCAACACCCAATTCCCCACTTCGAGTCCCGGGCCGGTCGACGGCGCTGCCGGGCTTCGGTCCGCCATCAAGACCCACGTGCATGGCACGGAGAGCAGGCAATGAACAGGGCCCTTCACGGCGTCACGGTCATCGACCTCACCGAAGTCTGGGCCGGTCCCATGGGGACGTCCCTGCTGGGAGACCTGGGCGCGACGGTCATCAAGGTCGAGTCCTTCCCCAGGGTGCCCACTACGCGGATCGTCGGAGGGCCGGCGGCCAGGGGGTTTACCAACGACGATGCGGCGGGCCCCAGGCCCTGGGACAGGGCGGCCATCCACAACATGGCCAACAGGAACAAGTACGGTGTGACCCTGAACCTGGCCCATCCTCGGGGTCTGGAGGTGTTCGAGAGGCTGGCCGCGATCACCGACGTGGTCTGCGAGGCCTATGCGGCAGGCGCCATGGAACGGCTGGGCGTCAGCTACCAGAGGTTGAAGGAGGTGAGGCCCGACATCATCATGGTGTCCATGCCGGGCTGGGGCGTCCAGGGGCCTTACAAGGGGTACGTAAGCCTTGGCAGCGGCATCGACGGCTTCACTGGACACCACGCCCTCAGAGGGTATCCGGGGACCGACTCCACCGTGACCCCCGTTGCCCAGCATGCCGACGCCGTCGGCGCCGTCACCCTGGCCTTCGCCGTGCTGGCCGCCCTGTACCACCGCAACCGCACCGGAGAGGGCCAGTGGGTGGACGTGTCCCAGGTCGAGGCGTTCTTGCCGCACCTGGGCAGGCCCTTCATGGACCACGTCATGAACGGCCGTCCGTTGACGCCGGCAGGCAACCGGGACGTCCACATGGCCCCCCACGGGTGCTACCCGTGCTCCGGCGACGACAGCTGGGTCGTCATCACCGTGTCGTCGGACTCCCACTGGACGGCCCTGGTCCGGGCCATGGGCGACCCGGACTGGGCCCGGGAGCCGGCGTTCGCGGACGCACTCTCGAGACACCGAAACCAGGACCTGCTGGACCGGCACATCCGGGAGTGGACCGGCGCCCGGGACAAGAAGGCGGTGGTGGGCAACGCTGCAGGAGGCGGGCGTCCCGGCACAGGTCGTGGTCGACGATGAGGACCTCTACGCCGACCCGCACCTGGCGGCCCGGGGCTTCTTCCAGCGCATCCGGCACCCGGTCATCGGGGAGCACCGCTATCCGGGTTACTTGTGGACCCTCGGCGGGCCGCCACCGCCCGTGGACATCCCTCCTGCAACCTACGGAGAGCACAACAGGTACGTCTACGGCACCATTCTAGGCATGAGTGACGAGGAGATGGACGACCTGGAGACGCAGGGCATCATCGGCGACGAAGTCGTCGAGGTCCTGTGACGGGAGGGCTCCCCTACCAGGCGACGGCGTAGGTAGGGCGGCGCGGATCGGCGCCGGCACACATGACGCCGGTATCCGGGTCCCGTTGGGAGACTATCGCCCCGATGCCTGACTCGCTGGCGATGGGCACCACCTTGTGGCCCATCTCCCTCAGGCGGCTCCGGGTCTCTTCGGGGACTCCCGGCTCCACGTTAAGCTGTCCCGGCAGATAAATGCGGGGGTAGAAGGAGTTGGTGACGCTCTGGGAGGAGAACCTGGGGACTTCCACGGCCTGCTGGGCGTCCATGCCGAACACCACCACGTTCAGCAGGAGCTGCAGGTTGGCCTGGGCCTGGTTGTCGCCGCCCGGGCATCCCAGGGTCATGATCGGTCGGCCGTTCTTGCAGACGATGTAGTTGACCAGGGTGGTGCGGGGCCGCTTGCCGGGCTCCACGCCGTTGGGATGGTCCGGGTCGACGAAGAACATCTCGCTGCGGGTGCTCAGGGCGCATCCCAGCTCCGGGAAGAACACCGACTTCACGAAGGCGCCGCCGCTGGGAGTGGCGCACACCATGTTGCCGTCCCGGTCGATGACGGTGAAGTGGGTCGTCCCGGCCTCGCCCCCGCCCCCGTCCCCGTCCCCGGCGGCGGGCGCCGCGGCCACCTCCTTCCCCCGGGCCGAAGGGGCCGTCGCGCTGTATCTCCAGGGGTCACCCGCGGGCGGCAGGCCGGGATGGGCCCCATCTGCGGCGATGAGGGACCGGCGGGATGCCGCGTACTCGCTGGAGAGCAGGCCGTCGATGGGGACCTGGGCGAAGTTGGGGTCGCCATAGAACCGCTCCCGGTCGGCGAAAGCCAGCTTTATCGCCTCGGTCACGGTGTGGATGTATTGCGGCGAGTTATGCCCCATGGCCCTCAGGTCGAAGGGCTCCAACAGGTTGAGGGCCTGGAGGAGCACCGGCCCCTGGGTCCACGTGGACTGGGCGCACACCTCGAGTCCCCTGAACGACGTCTTCACGGGCTCCTCGAAGGCGGCGCGGTACGCGGCCAGATCGTCCAGGGACAGGATGCCGCCCACCCGGCGGGAGCAGTTCACGATGTTGCGGGCTATCTCGCCCCGGTAGAAGGCGTCGCGGGCCGCTTGGAGGCCCGACAGGCGGTGGCCGGGCGCCGACGACTCGGCTTCCACCATCTTGCCGAGGGTGGCGGCCAGGCCCTTCTGAAGCACGACCTGCCCCACCTTGATGGCCGACTCGTCTTCGTCGTAGAAGATGCCCATCCCGCCCGGAGGATAGCGCCGGAACTGCTCCAGCGTGTCGATGGACTGGAGCGCCCCGCGCATGTACTGGTACATGGGGAACCCGTGTTGGGCGTAATCGATTGCGGGAGCAATTACATCGCCCGCCGTCTTGGTCCCGTAGGTCTCCAGGAGCGCTATGGACGCGTCCACCACACCGGGGACGGTGAAGGACAGCTCGCCGCGGGCGTCGGGCCCCGTGGGAATCTTGGACAGCCCCAGCCCCTTGAACAGGTCCACGGTCTGGCCTGCGGGAGCGGTACCCTGACCGCTGAGCACCCGCACCCGGCCGGTGCCGGCGTGGTGCATCAGGAACACGCACTCGGCCGCCAGCGAGTAGGAGGCGGTGGGCTCCACGACGGCCGCCGTGAATGCCGCCGCGGCCGCCGCGTCGAAGGCGTTGCCCCCCGCCAGCAGCATCCTCATGGCGGACATGGCCGTAAGGTAGTGCCCCGCCGATACGACGCCCCGCCTGCCGTGGACCACGGGCCTGCCGGTGTCGTATCGAAACTCCGTTTGCGTAGCCAACGTGGGCCCTCCGAGCTCAGGATCCAGTCCGACGCACGTTCATGCGGGTCGGGGCAATTCTATTCCGGGCGGCTGCGGGCGTCAAACCTGGGCGGGGCTAGTACCCGATCTCCACGTCCTTGTCCAGCAGCAGGCACGCCTCCCCCCACTGGCGGGGGCTGTCCAGGCTCCACTCTTCCTGGAGGTCGGAGGGCTTGAGCCGGATGCCCTCGTCGCCGCCGTAGATGAGGCGAGCGATGCCCTCCCCCGAGTCATCCACCAGGGCGGTGTAGGCGGGACAGGGACCGGTCTCGCTCGACCAGCCCGTCACGTCGCACATGCGCTCCACGTCCGCCAGGTCCCACGTCCTCACCCTGACAACCTGGTAAACGACGTCGGCAGTCTCGAACATCCTGGTCAGGGCCAGGGGGCAGTTCGCGCTCTCGATGACTTCTACCTGGAGGAACATTCAGGAAGCCCCTGGGACGAGGCCCTTCAGGAGACCGCCGTCGGCGTCGGGCCGAAGACATTCTCGGCCCCACCCTCGGCGGCCTTCATGCTGAACCCTATCTCCCGGCCCAGGTGATAGGTGAGGCTGTAGGCGACCATCTCCGGGTCGTCGGCGCCCGACAGCTCCTGCATCGACGTGGTGCCACAGTCGACGATGCCGCAGGGTACGATGTGCTGGTAGGGCCCCAGGTCGGTGGTTATGTTAAGCGCCAAGCCGTGGTAGCAGACCCCGCGGCTTATCTTGACCCCGATTGAGGCGATCTTGCTCCTGGGCTGGTCGGACGCAGGGCCACCGGCGGCCCAGACCCCCGTGAGCCCCTCTACCAGGACTCCTTCGATGCCAAAGTCCCCAAGGGTCGCGATGATGACCCGCTCCAGTGTCCGCACGTACTTCAGCGGTCCTCCCCACTGCCTCAGGTCCAGGATGGGATATGCGACGAGCTGGCCCGGGCCGTGATACGTGACCTGCCCGCCCCGGTCCACCTCGTGCACCGGTATATCGAGCCCTTCCGGGCCGTCCCGGTCCAGCAGGACCTGGTCCCGGCTGCCCGTCCGGCCGATGGTGTAGACGGGCGGGTGCTCCAGCAGCAGCAGCGTGTTTGGGCGGGCCCCGGAGCGGACCTGGTCTGCCAGGGCTTTCTGCAGGTCCCAGGCGCGCATGAATTCCACGCAGCCCAGGTGGTGCACGGTGCATAGGGGCTTGGACATCTAGTACACGGCCGTGTCCGGGCCCATGGCCTCCAGACGGTCCTTCACCGACTGGAGGAAGGCGCTTGCCTGGGCCCCGTCGACTATGCGGTGGTCGAAGGTGAGGCACACGTTCATCATGGAGCGGATGGCGATGGCGTCATGGCGGACGACCGGGCGCTTCTGAATAGCCTCGGTGGTCAGGATGGCCGCCTGGGGGTGGTTGATGATAGGTTGGGAGATCACGGAGCCCAGGGCCCCGGTATTGTTCACCGTGAAGGTCCCTCCCTGGACGTCCGCCAGGGACAGCTTCCCCTCCCGCGCCCTGTTGGTCAGGTCCCTGCCGGTCTTGGCCAGGTCGGCGACGGTCATGGCCGTGGCGTCGTGAATGACCGGGACCACCAGTCCGTCGGCTCCGGCCACCGCCACCCCTATGTTGATACGCTTCTTCAGGACTATCTTGTCGCCCCCCCAGGTGGAGTTCAGGTAGGGGTGCTCTCGGAGGGACTCGACAACCGCCTTGATGACGAAGGGCAGGTAGGTGAGCTCGGCGCCTTCCTTCGCCCGAAAGTCGTCCTTCATGCCCTGCCTGAGGGCGACCAGGTCGTTCACGTCGACCTCGACGACGCTCCAGGCAGCGGGGATCTCGTTGGCGCTGCGGGTCATGTGCTCCGCGATGATGCGCCGGACCGGGGAGAGGGCCACGTTCTCGTCGTCGGTGTCCTGACGGGCCGGTGCGGCCGTGTCTTGGTCTACGCCCGGCCCTTCGGCGGACCTGGCTACGTCGTCCCGGGTTATCCGGCCGCCTACGCCGGTGCCCGTTACCTGGCTGAGGTCCACGTTCAACTCAGCGGCGAGGCGGCGCACGGCGGGCGAATACCTGGCCCTCTCCTCCTTGGGGGCGGTCCTGGCTGGCGCGGGGGGCGCCGGCGGCGGGTCGCGTCTGCCGGCGGGAGCGGAGGTTGCCGCGGGGTCGTTCATGCCGCCGCCCGTCGGTCCGACGGGGGTAACGTCGGTTACCAGGTATCCGATGGTGTCGACGTTTTGCTCGGGACTGGACGAGGCCTGTGGGGAGGGCGGGCTGGGAGTGGGCAGCTCCTCGTCGGTCTCCATCTCGGCGATGGGCGCCCCCATGGGGACGGTCTCTCCCTCCGCGGCGATGATGCGTGTCAGGACGCCGTTGACCGGGGAGGGCACCTCCATGGTTACCTTGTCGGTGACCACCTCTACCAGCGGGTCGTACTTCTCGACCCTGTCCCCGGGGCTCTTGAGCCACTGGCCGATGATACCTTCGACCACCGACTCGCCCACCTGGGGAAGGTCTATGGTTATGGTCATGTCACCGCTCCGCGCAGACGAGCATCAGCGATAAGCTAATATGCGGCCAGGTCCCGCAGCGCCCGGGCGATGCCGTCGGTGTTGGGCATATAGGCGTCTTCCAGGGTGGGGGCGTAGGGCATTGTCGGTATGTCGGGACCGCAGAGGCGGGTTACGGGCCCGTCCAGGTAGTCGAAGGCCTCCTGGGCCGCCACCGCCGCCACCTCGGCCCCGACGCCGCCGGTCATGTTGTCCTCGTGGACGATGAGCATCTTTCCCGTGCGCTTCACCGACTCGACGATGGTCTCGGTGTCCAGTGGCTTCAGGGACCGTAGGTCGACCACCTCCACGCTGGTGCCCTCGCCGGCCAGTATATTGGCCGCCTCGAGGCAGTAGTGGAGCATGAGCCCGTAGGTGACCAGCGTTACGTCGCTGCCGCTCCTCTTCACCTCGGCCTTGCCGATGGGGAGGACGTACTCATCCTCGGGGACCTCTCCGCGGACGAGCCGGTAGGTCTTCTTGTGCTCCAGGAACACCACCGGGTTGTCGTCCCTGATGGAAGCCTTGAGGAGGCCCTTGGCGTCGTATGGTGTGGCGGGGGTGACCACCTTCAGGCCCGGAGTGTGGAAGAAGGGGACCTCCACGTTCTGGGAGTGGTAAAGGCCGCCGTGTATCCCGCCGCCGTAGGGTATCCTCACCACCATGGGCACGGAAAGGGCCCCGTCGCTGCCGTACCGTGCGCGGGCTGCCTCGCCTATGAGCTGGTTCGCGGCGGGCCAGACGAAGTCGGAGAACTGGATCTCGGCGATGGGGCGCATGCCCTTCATCGCCGCGCCCAGGGCGATGCCTACGATGGAGGCTTCGGCAAGGGGGGTCTCGATAACGCGGTCCGGCCCGAACTCTTCGTAGAAGCCCTGGCTGGCCAGGAAGACGCCGCCCCTCTTGCCAACGTCTTCACCCATGAGGAACACGTCGGAGTCGCGATGCATCTCCTCGAACATCGCGTCGCGGACAGCCTCTATGACGGACTTGACGGCCACTCAGCCTCCCTCGCCGGCCCAGGCGCTATCCCTGGTAGACATGATCGTAGACCGTGGACGGGTCCGGGAATGGAGCGGCCTCGGCGTCGTCCGTGGCGGCGTCGACCTCTCGCCGGGCCTGGTCGCGTATCTCGCCGTCCTGCTCCGCCGTCAGCAGCTCGAACTCCTGGAGGTAGGCCTGAAGGGAGTCGATGGGGTCCCTGCTGCGTCCCTCCTCCACCTCCTCGGGGCTCCGGTAGCGCCGGTCGTCGTCGTCGGTGGTGTGCGGCATGTACCGCTCCACCTTCATCTCCAGCAACACCGGGCCGGTGCTGCGGGCGTGGGAGATGGCGTCCAGGGTCGCCTCGTAGACGTCGAAGGGGTCCATGCCGTCGACGACCCGTCCCGGGAAGCCGTAGGATGCGGCACGGTCGGCCACGTCGTCCACGGCCATCTGCAGCGTGAGCGGGACGGATATGGCGTACCGGTTGTTCTCACAGATGAACACGACCGGAAGCCGGTGTACCCCCGCGAAGTTCATAGCCTCGTGGCACTCGCCCTGGCTGGAGGCGCCGTCGCCGAAGTATGAGAGGATGACCGTTTCCTCTCCCCGCAGCCTGCATGCCAGGGCGTATCCCACCGATTGGGTGAGGCCCGCTCCCACCACGTTGGAGAGCTGGATCAGCCCGTTGGGAATGTTCGCCCCCTGCAGGGGGAACTGCCGGCCGCCGCTGTAAGGGTCTCCCTCCTTGCCCATGAACGAGAGCATGGCCTGGAGGGGAGTAAGGCCCGCGGAAACCTTGAGTGCCAGGCTCCTGTAGTAGGGGAAGAGGAAGCAGCCCCCATCCTTCACCGCGGCCAGAAGGCTCCCCAGCTCCGCGGCTTCGTGGCCCTGGCTGGAGGCGGCGATGGGGACCTTGCCCTGGCGGTTCAGTGTCCAGATACGCTCGTCGAGGGTCCGGGCCAGCACCATCTGCCTGTAGAGGCCCACCACGTCCTCGCCCGAGAGCGCGAGAGCCTCGTGTCTCGCCGGCGCTCCCTCGCTGGCCGGCGCCGATCCACCGGTCCTCGCCATCTGTCCCCTCCCGCAAGCTCCGTGGGTACACGTAGGCCGCCCCATTGTTGAATGGCGGGACCCCTGTCCCCGTACGGCCTGCCGGCCCCGGTCCGGCTGTGCGTTAGCCGTATTATAAACCAGCAGACGAAATCCGTAAACGGCTGCCGGGCCCTGGCCCACCGCCCCAACGTCCGCGGGGCGTGGGATTCTACTGGGCGTGGGGGGCGCGCCTCAGGTGCCACTCCGTCGCCGACTCGTAGGCCTGGGCCGCCCGCAGGACCGTCTCCTCGGCGAAGGGCGCGGCCCCGAGCTGCAGGCCGATGGGCATCCTCTCCTCGGACGTGAAGCCTCCGGGAATGGAGATGGCGGGCATGCCCGTGAGCGCGTAGCAGCCGGGGTAGGAACGCCTGAAGAAGAACCGGGCCCGAACGGCGTCGGGGCTCTCGAAGGAGGCTGTCAGGGTCGTGTGCTTCGGCGCCGGGAAGGGGGCCGTCGTCGACACCAGCACGTCCACGTCCTTGAGCGCGTCCACGAACTGGCGCCGGAGGAGGACCCTGGCCTTGGTTGCCCGGTTGAACACCTTGGTGGGCACCAAGGCGGCCGACTGAAGCCGTGTCCTGGTGGCGTGGTCCAGGTCCATGGGCCGGGTCCGCAGGATATCGTCCCTGGCGCCGGCCCCCTCGGTGTCGGCGATGCCGACGAAGATGGGCCCGCCTAGCGCCGTCAGCGGTATGGATATCTCCTTGACCTGGGCGCCCTGCTCACGGAACACGTCCAGCGACGCCTCTATGGCCGACTTGACGTCGGGATGCATGTCCGGGCTCTGGTGCAGCTCCTTGATCAGGCCGAAGCGAAGCCCCTTGACGCCGTCCCTCAGGCGCGCGGCGTATTCCGGCACGGGCCGCCTGCTCGTGAAGGGGTCTTTGGGGTCGTGCCCGGCTATGGCTCCCAGCACCAGGGCGCAGTCCTCCACGCGCTTGGTCATGGGGGCCGCCGCGTCCATGTACCAGCACATGGCCGTCATGCCATACCTGCTGACCCGGGTGTAGGTGGGCCGCAGGCCCGTCACGCCGCAGTAGGCCGCCGGGCCGCGACCCGAGCCGCCAGTGTCCTCGCCCACCGAGGCGGCGCACAGGTGGGCGGCAAGGGCCACCCCGGACCCGCTGCTGGAGTCCCCGGGGGTCCGCTCCAGGTCCCACGGGTTGCGCGGGGTGCCGTAGGGAGGGTTCTGGGTGCCGCCCATGGCCAGCTCGGCCATGTTCAGCTTGCCGATGAGGACTGCTCCCGCGCCCTTGATCCTCTCGATTACGGTGCTGTCCTCCTCGGTGACGAATCCCTCGTACACGCGGGAGCCGTTGGTGGTGGGGATGCCCCTGGTCCAGAACTGGTCCTTCACCGCGATGGGCACTCCCAGAAGCGCGCCGGACGCCTCACCTCGATCTATAGACGACTCCAGCTCTCGAGCTGCTGCCAGGGCCTCTTCGCCGCACACTGTGATGTAGGCGTTGAGCTTGGAGTCCAGCCGGTCTATCCGGTCCAGGTACGCCTGGACCACCTCCACCGGCGACACCTGTTTCGACCTCACCGCCGCGGCCGTCTCCGCCGCGGACCAGAAGACGATGTCCTGAGCGGCCATCCCTACTCCCCCTCGTCCGGAAAGACTACCGGCGCCTGGATGTCCCTCAGGTCCAGCTCCTTGAGGCGGTCCAGCTCCATCATCAGGCTCTCGAACCGGGTGCCCACCTCCTCGATCTCGTCCGGTGCGATGGTGATGCCCGCGAGCCTGGCCAGCTCCAGGACCCGGTCTTCTCTGGAGAGAGTCATACCCGTTTCCTCCTATACACGACCCGGCCGCTCCGCGCAGAGAGGCCGGGAACCTTTGCTGTGCCCTGACGGTGTGAGTCCTGGATGTGAGTCCTGTAGATATGATGGGGCTGCCGCCTGTCAACCGCCGGTTTGCTTCTGGCAGGCCCCGGGAGCGGAACGCTCCCGCGTGGGTGGCTGCGCTAGGCACATAGCGGCTGCGCGGGCGCGGCGAGGCCATTGTAGATTCGGGCCCACCTGGTGTCAAATCGAGGGCACCCCTGAGAGGGGAGGGCTGAAATCAACCTGGCCGTCGCTGGCCTCGACCTTCGGGCGGTGATATCATGTATGGGACCAGGCGACGAAATCCGGTACCGACGCGAGAGGGGTAGATGAGCAAGTTCTTGGACACACTGGACCGGTTGAGCCGCGGACCAACCACGGCCATGGGATTCGGAGCCGGGGGCAGGACCGAGAAGCTCCCCGGCATGCTTCTCGTGGGCGACCTGTCCTCGGGCAAGAGGTCCGCCCAGGCGGCGGCGACCCTCTCCAAGATAGGCGCAGATGGGGCCCTGATGCCGGGAGAGGACCCCGACGGCGTGCCCAAGAACGTGGCCGAGGCTCTGAAGGACGTGCCCTGGGGAGTCCGCGCGTCGGCGTTGACGGGAGACGCTGTCACCGGTCTCCGGGAGAAGGGCTGCGACTTCCTGGCCTTCGGGCCCGACGGGGCCCAGGTCGGCGCTCTCAGCGACGAGGACGCTGCGTACATTCTCTGTGTGACCCAGGACATGGACGAGCAGGCGCTCAGGGCAATCGAGGACCTGCCAGTGGACGCGGTCCTCCTGGCCCTGGATTCCGTGGGGCCTCCCCTGACCGTCCAGCACCTGCTGGCCATCGGGGCCGTAAGGGGTTCCTTCAGCAAGCACTTCCTGCTGGAGGCGCCGGCAGACCTGACCAGCGGCGAGCTGGAGGGGTTGAAGGAGATGGGCGTGGACGGGCTGGTGGTGGACGCCACCGCGGCGTCCGCCAAGGAGATGAGGGGTCTCAAGGACAGGCTGATGTCCCTCTCTCGCCGCCAGCGAAACCGGGGCAGGAAGGCGGGCGCGATACAGCCCCGGGACTCCTACGCGGCGCCGGCGAGCTCCCATGCGGAAGAGGACGACGAAGACTTCTAGGCAGGTGCCAGCGCCACCCCGATCAGTAACCCGGGGCCGTCCTCAGCGGACTTAGGAGGGAGAACCGTGATCAAGGTAGGCATAATCGGGCTCGGTTTCATCGGCACCTCCCTGGGGATGGCGTTGAAGCAGGCCGGGATATCCGGCCTGGAGGTCGTCGGGACCGACAAGGAGAGGGACCGCCCGCCGAAGGCCCAGAAGGCCGGGGCCATCGACCGCACCGTGGGGCGGCTTGCCGATGCCGCCGAGGACGCGGACCTGGTGATCATTACCACCCCCTCCAGCGCCGTGCGGGACGTCATGGAGACCATATCCTACCGTTTGAAAGACGGGTGCGTGGTCACCGATACGGGCGACTCCAAGAGGCCGGTGCTGGCATGGGCCGAGGAGCTGCTTCCCAAGCGGGTCAGCTTCATCGGCGGACATCCGATGCTGGGGGGTAACGCCGACCGCGCCGGGGGACCAAGGGCCAAGCTCTTCCAGGACCGCCCCTACGCGATCCTTCCGGCCAAGTCCGCGGACCAGAAGGACGTCAAGGACCTCACCGACATGATACGCCTGATCGGCGCCAAGCCCTACTACATGGACGTGGCGGAGCACGACAGCTTCGTGGCGGCCGTCAACCACCTGCCTGTGCTGCTTTCTGCCGCCCTGCTCCGGTGCACGTCCACCAGTCCATCCTGGGACGACATAGCCAAGATGGCCTCGGACCGCTACAGGAGCGTAACGGACCCGTCGGGCTCCGAGGTCAAGGCTGAGGAGGTCCTTGGCGCCAACGACGGCGCCATCGTCTACTGGATCGACGCCTTCATCCAGGAGCTCTACGCGATACGAGGTCTGGTCTCGGACGACGGGGACGACTCCCGCGCGGAGCTGGACCGGCTCTTGATCGACGCCTGGGACAAGAGGATTAGCTGGCTCAACGATATGGTCACGCCCGAGTCGGTGGCCAAGGCCAACGCCCACCGCGAGCGTCTTCCCACCGCCACGGAGGGTCTCATGTCCCTCTTCGTCGGGGAGCGCCAGGCCCGCCGTCTGAGGGATTTCGGCAAAGACAAAAGGTCCAGGGACTAGGCCGGGAACGGGCAAGACGTGCGCCGGGTAATCAGCAGCCCTCCGGTCCTCGAGGGCGCCGTCACCCCCCCGGGAGACAAGTCCGTCTCCCACCGCGCGCTCCTGCTCAACTCCGTCGCCCGAGGCCGTGCCGAGGTCTCCGGGCTCTCGAGCGGCGCCGACGTGGTCTCCACCATGGCTTGCCTCAGGTCCCTGGGCGTGGAGATCACCGAAGGCGAGAGCGACGGCTCGTGGGTCGTCCAGGGCCGCTCCGGAATGCTCGCGGAGCCGGAGGACGTCCTCGATGCCGGGAACAGCGGCACGTCCATGCGTCTCCTGTCCGGCCTTTTGTCCGGGCAGCCCCTGTTCTCCGTGTTGACCGGAGACGGGTCCCTCCGCTCCCGTCCCATGGGCAGGGTGATCGAGCCTCTGAAGCTCATGGGAGCCCGAATCCTGGGGCGCGCAAACGACACGCTGGCTCCCCTGGCCATCCGGGGCGGCTCTCTCCGGGGCATCGAGTACACGATGCCGGTGGCCAGCGCGCAGGTGAAGTCTGCCATAATGCTCGCGGGCCTGGCGTCCGAGGGAAAGACGGTGCTCCACCAGCCTGCCCTCTCCCGGGACCACACCGAGCGCATGGTCGACGCCATGGGCGGCCACATACGCCCTGACGGCCTGACTCTGGAGATGGAGCCGGCGGTGCTGGAGGCCGTCGACGTCCACGTGCCGGGCGACATCAGCAGCGCCGCCTTCTGGATTGTGGCGGCCCTCTGTCACCCCAACGCCCGCGTGACCGTGGCTGGAGTGGGGGTCAACCCGACCCGCACCGGCATACTCACGGCCCTGGAGGCCATGGGGGCCCGGATCACTCAGCGTAACCCCCGTACGGAGGGAGGGGAGCCCGTGGCCGACCTCGTCGTCGAGTCCAGCGAGCTCAGCTCCGTCGACGTGGATGGCGACATGGTCCCGCTGATCATCGACGAGCTCCCGGTCCTGGCCGTGGCCGCCTGCTTCGCCCGCGGGACCACCAGCATCAGGGACGCCCAGGAGCTGAGAGTCAAGGAGTCCGACCGTATCGCCACCACGGTGCGGGAGCTCTCCGCGCTGGGCGCCAGCATCGAGGAGCGGCCCGACGGCATGGTGGTGCACGGCACGGGCCGGCTCACCGGGAACGCGGGCCGGAGCCACGGGGACCACCGGCTGGCCATGGCCCTGGCCGTCGCGGGGCTGGTCTCCCAGGGGGACACCGTCGTGGAGGGAGCCGAGGCTGCCGACGTCTCGTACCCCCAGTTCTGGGAGCACCTGCGGGGGCTGAGCGGCAAAGCGGAAGCCTCCGCGCCCGCGATGGAGACGGCGACGTGAACGGTCCCCAGGCTCCATGCCTCAACCCGCCCCAGCATCCCCTGTTGATAGTCCTCTCCGGTCCGTCGGGTGTCGGGAAGGACGCCACCCTCAACGAGGTCCGCCGCCTGGACCACCCGTGGAGCGTCCTGGTGACCGCCACCACCCGCCCGAGGCGCCCTGGCGAAACCCACGGGGTCGACTACCTGTTCGTCGACGTGGAGACGTTCGAGGGGATGGTGGCGGCCGGCGAGTTCCTGGAGCACGCCCAGGTCTACGGCAACCGGTACGGCTCCCCCAAGAGCCAGGTACGCGAGGCGATGGCCGCCGGCAGGGACGTCATCCTGAAGGTGGACGTGCAGGGAGCGGCGTCCATCAAGGCCCTGGCGCCCGAGGCCGTCTTCATCTTCTTGGTCCCAGGTTCGATGGGCGAGCTGGAGCGGCGGCTGCAGGCAAGGGCCACGGAAACGAGACGAGACCTCAGGCTTCGCACTGACATCGCCATCCAGGAGATGGCGAGCCTTCCGGCCTTCGACTACCGGGTGGTGAACCGCGACGGCTGCCTGGAGGAAACAGTGGCCGCGATAGAGGCCATCATACGTGCCGAGAAGTGCCGTATACCGCCGAGGCGGGTGTCAATGTGAACGATCGTACAGGTCCGGAGAGTCCCGTGCCGGAGAGTCCCGTGCCGGAGAGTCCCGTGCCGGAGAGTCCCGTGCCGGAGAGTCCCGTGCCAGAGAGTCCCGTGAATGAACGGGGGACGAAGTTGGAACGGATGCAGGGGCCGAACGCGGCGCGCCGGTTGCCAAGCTGGATGAAGGTCCGCATGCCGGGCGGGCCCAACTACATCGACCTCAAGCGCCTGCTCAGGGACTCGAGCCTCCACACGGTGTGCGAGGAGGCCCGCTGCCCCAACATCGGCGAGTGCTGGGAGCGCCGGGCCGCCACGTTCATGGTCCTCGGCGACATCTGCACGCGGCGATGCCACTACTGCGCCGTAACCACCGGCACTCCCATGGGCATCGACGTGATGGAGCCGGAGCGCCTGGCCCGGACCGTGCAGAAGCTGGGGCTTCGCTACTGCGTCATCACGTCGGTGAACCGGGACGACCTCGCCGACGGCGGGGCGCTGATCTTCTCCCGCTGTGTGCGGCGCGTCAACGACCTGGTGCCCGGCTGCAGGGTCGAGGTGCTGGTCCCCGACTTCGACGGCTCGATGCCCGCGCTGGAGACCGTGGTCCGCGCCCGTCCCAGCGTGTTGAACCACAACATCGAGTCCGTCCGGCGGGTGTTTCCCAGGGTCCGCCCCAGGGGCGACTACCGCCGCTCCCTGGACCTGCTGGCGGCGGTCAAGGAGATGGACCCCGAGATGCCCACCAAGTCTGGGATCATCGTTGGAATGGGGGAGGAGTGGGAGGAGCTGGTAGAGACCATGGAGGACCTGCGGGCCGTCGGCTGCGACCTGCTCACGGTGGGCCAATATCTCCGCCCGTCGCAGAAGCACCTCCCGGTAGACCGGTTCTACAGCCCCGAGGAGTTCGACCGCATCAGGACCATCGGCGAGGGGCTCGGGTTCAAGCACGTGGCCTCGGGACCCCTGGTCCGCTCCTCGTATCATGCCGACGAGCAGCACGATGCGGCGACCGCGAGCCCGGCGGCCGGCCTGTAGGGGCGCGGGGTCATTCTCCCGGGTGCACGGGCCCGTTCTTATGTAAACCCAATACAGAGCGAACTTCCAGGCCGGGTAGGAGGACCGCAGCCATGCCCAAGGGGACTTTCCAGATCGAGTCGTCGGCCGGCCACAGGTCCTGGGCCGAGGTCGAGAACGGCCAGGTGCTCATCCACGGGACGTCCGTTCCAGAAGGCGCCGAGCAAGTCGTGGCCCTGGACCCGGATACCCTCCGCAATCTCCTTACATGGGCCGTGCGGGAAGATGCAGTGGTCGCCCACTTCACCGGGCCCATGGCCAAGCTGGTCCAGGAACACTCCGCGGAGCTGGGAATGACCCCCGAGATGTTCGTCTGGCACGCGGTCAAGGTATTCATAGAGGTTGGGACCGCCCGCTAAGCAACTACCCCGAGTCCACCGAGAGGGGATGGTAGTCTGGCACCGTCTCCGTCCGTAGGCGTGAGACCCCCAAGGCCATGAGCAAGTTCAGCAGGGCCGACCTCCTCCTGACCAACGCCCGGATGCTGTCCATGGAGGACAGGCGGCCTCCGGGGAGCTGGGTAGCGGTGGCGGGCGGGCGCATCCTGGCGCTGGGCGGTGGTGATGGGTGGAAGGACCTGGGAGGTCCGGGCGCCAGGGTTGTCGACTGCGCGGGAATGACCCTGGTGCCCGGCTTCGTCGACGCCCACTGCCATCTGCTGGCATTGGCCTCCAGCCTACGCGCCGTGGACTGCCGGGCCGAGGGCGCCGGGTCCGTCTCCCGGATCGTGGACCTGCTGAAGGTCCGGGCGGGGGCCACACCGCCCGGGGAGTGGGTCAGGGGGTCCGGCTACGACGAGTTCTACCTCGCCGAGGGGCGGCATCCGACAAGGCTCGACCTGGACCGGGCGACGACCGGTCATCCCGTGCGCCTGGACCACCGCACCGGGCACGCATCGGTGCTGAACAGCCGAGGGCTCGACGCGGTGGGCATCGGGCGGAACACGCCCGACCCGCCCCACGGGATAATCGAGCGGGACGAGGCGGGAGAGCCCACGGGAGTCCTGTTCGAGATGGCCGGCCAGCTGCGCCGGGCCGTCCCTGGGCCGGCCGCCGGCGTCTCTCGTGATGCAGCCTTCCTGAGCGGGATCAGGGAGGCCGACCGGCTGCTCCGGTCCAGGGGTGTTACCACCGTTCACGACGCCAGCCCCGCCAACAACCTGGAACGGTGGCGGGCGGTCAGGGACCTGAAGGGCGGCGAGCACCTGGCCCCGCGCGTCGTGATGATGGCCGGAGCCGCTCACTGGGAGTCGTTCCAGGAAGCGGGGATGGTGACGGGGTGCGGGGACGACGGACTGCGGACGGGGGCGGTGAAGGTGGTGCTGAGCATGGCCACCGGGGCCCTGCTACCCGCTGCCGAGGAGCTGCGCGACCTGACGTCGGGCCCCCACCGGGCGGGATACCAACTTGCGTTCCACGCCGTGGAGCATGAGGCAGTGGAGGCCGCGGCGGACACAATCACGTACCTGCGGGAGCGGTGGCCCCGGCACGATGCCCGTCATCGTATCGAGCACTGCTCCGAATGCCCACCCTCGGTCCTGGCCAAGGTGCGGTGGAGCGGCGCCGTGGTGGTGACTCAGCCCCTGTTCACCCACCTGTACGGCGACCGGTACCTGTCCCTGACTGAGCGGGGGCTGCGGCCGCACCTGTACCCGTTGGGGTCCCTTGGGAGGGCCTCGGTGCCCCTCGCCGCCGGCTCCGACGCTCCGGTTGCGGCCCCCGACCCGCTGCTGAGCATCCACGCCGCCGTATCCCGCGTCACCCGGTGTGGGGCGCCCTTCGACGAGGGCGAGCCCCAGGGCATGACCGCCGCCGCCGCGTTGGCCATGCACACCTCGGGCGGCGCGTATGCGGGGTTTCAGGAGAACGTGACCGGGTCCATTGCTCCAGGGAAACTGGCTGACCTGGTGCTGCTCGACCAGGACCCGACTCGCGTGGAGCCCGGGGCGTTAAAGGATATACGGGTGGCGATGACGCTGGTTGGAGGAAGCACCGTGTGGGAGGCCTAGCGGGTACGCTCCATGATGTACTCGCTGAGCATCATGAGGGATGCGCGGGCCGGAATGTCGTCGAGGGATTCCAGGGACCGGGCGGCCTTCCGGCAGTGGTCGCCCACGACGCCGTAGCAGTCCTCGATTATCTCCGAGTTCTGGATCATCTCCAGCGCGGTCTTGAGCTGGTCGCCGGAGCCGTTCTTGCCCCGGGCGAACAGCTCCTTGACCGGGTTGCCGTCGGGGTACCGCTCCATCAGCATGATGGTGGGCAGGGTCAGCACCCCCTGGAGCAGGTCGTTGCCCACGGGTTTCCCGATCTCCTCGGCGCTCCCCTGCACGTCCAAGATGTCGTCGACGATCTGAAAGGCCATGCCGATGTTGTACCCGTACTCCTCCAGAGCCCGGACAGTCTCCTCAGGCGCCCCGCTCAGGATGGCGCCGGACTCCGCCGCGGTGTGAAATAGCGAGGCGGTCTTCCGGTAGATCCGGTTGTTGTAGTCGTCCCTGCTCTGCCGCCAGTTGTTGGTATTGAAGAACTCCAGCAGCTCGCCGCTCGAGAGCTGCATGATGGTCTCTGAGAACCGGCGGATGACCCGCACGTTCTCCGTGTCGCAGACGAAGGTGGCCGAGGTGGCGAATACGTAGTCGCCCAGGAGGACGGCCACGTCCTTGCCCAAACGTCGCTGACGGTGGCCTTCCCGCGCCTCAGGGGCGAGTTGTCCACGGTGTCGTCGTGGATGAGGGTTGCCATGTGCAGCAGCTCCACCGCCGTGGCCATTGTGACAGGCTGGTCGTGGTCGTAGGGATGGAACTGGGACGCCAGCAGGGTGATTGCCGGCCGGACCCTCTTGCCCTGGGTGCGGAAGACGTAGTCCAGGAGGTCCGGAAGAAAGGGGGTCTTTACGTCGGATATGCCGTGGAGTCGCTCCTCCACCTGCTCCAACCGCTCCACGATGGGCCCGTATATCAGGGCCGTGCGCGAGTCCAAACCCTCGACCAAGACTACGCTCCTGCCCGCATGGTCTAAATCGCCTCGGCGCCCAACCGCGCCGTCTCCCGCTCTACCACGGCTTCGTCCAGCTTGACGTAGAGGGGCGCCGGCTTGGCGAGATGCTGCCCCGGGGGAAGGAAGTCCGTGGTCGCCGACCAGGACCATCCCCCGTCCCTCACGTCTCCGGAGAAGCCCATCATCTCATGAAGGCGTGCCGACGAGAAGGGGAGAAACGGGGAGAGGACCACTTTCAGGCAGCCGATGACGCTCAGCGCGACCCAGAGGACGGTGGCGGTGGAGTCGCGGTCTTCCTTCAGGGTCCTCCATGGCGCCTTGTCGTTCAGGTACCGGTTGGCGTCCTGGGCGAGGCCCATGGCCTGGCCTATGGCCAACCGGAACCGGCACCTTTCCAGGCTCCCTCCCACCGACTCCAGCGTTTCCGACGCCCGGGACAGGAGGGCCGCGCTCTCGGGGTCCAGCTCGGAGGGCGATGGAACGGCGCCGCCGAAGTTCCGGTATGTGAACGTCAGGACCCGATTGACCAGGTTGCCGTAGGTGGCGACCAGCTCGTCGTTGTTGCGGCGCACGTACTCCGACCATGAGAAGTCCGAGTCGCCGGACTCGGGCATATTGATGGACAGGTAGTAGCGCAGCGGGTCCGGCTCGTACCTGTCCAGGTAGTCGGGCAGCCAGACGGCCCACTGGCGGCTGGTGGAGAACTGGCGGTTCTCCAGGCTGAGGAACTCGTTGGCGGGAACGTCGTAGGGGAGGTTCAGGCCCCCGCGGCCAATGAGCATGGCGGGCCAGATGATGGAGTGGAAGGGTATGTTGTCCTTGCCGATGAAGTAGTAGGCCTTCGCGTCGGGGGCCTGCCAGTACTCCTGCCAACCGTCGGGCCGTCCCTGCCGCTGGGCCCACTCGGCGGAGGCCGACAGGTACCCGGTGACGGCCTCGAACCATACGTAGATGCGCTTGTCGTCGTAGCCGTCCAGGGGCACGGGCACTCCCCAGGAGATGTCGCGGGTTATAGCCCTGTCCTTCAGTCCGTCGTGGAGATAGCTGCGGGTGAAGTTGAGTACGTTGGGCCGCCAATGGTCCTGTTGCCGCACCCACTCGATGAGTGGCTCCTGGAAGGCGCTGAGGCGGAGGAAGAAATGCTCCGAGTCCCGAAACCCGGGTGTGGAGCCGCAGATGCCGCACCTGGGCGCTACCAGCTCCTCCGGGTTCAACGTCTTCCCGCAGTGGTCGCACTGATCGCCTCGGGCGTTGCGGTTGTCGCAGTGGGGACAGGCGCCTTCCACGTACCGGTCCGGGAGGAACCGGGTGCAGCTGGCGCAGTGGGGCAGCAGCATGGTGTCCTTGTAGATGTTCCCCTTGTCGTACAGGCTGAGGAACAGGTCGTGGACGACCTTGCGGTGGTTCTCGGTGCCGGTGGTGGTAAACAGGTCGAAGCTGATCCCCATCCGTTCCCAGGAGTCCAGGAACTCGGCGTGGTACTTGGAGACTACCTCTTGCGGGCTGGTCCCCTCCTGCTCCGCCCGGATGGTCACGGGCGTGCCGTGCTGGTCGCTGCCCGACACCATCAGCACATCGTCGCCTTTGAGCCGGTGATAGCGGGCGAAGATGTCCGCGGGCAGATAGCAGCCGGCTAGATGCCCCAGGTGCAGGGAACCGTTGGCGTACGGCCAGGCGACGGCTACGAGAATGCGATCGGGCATGCGTCTAAGCTACGGGAACGGGCCACTCGGTGCCCGCCTCGGCGGGAGGACTGTTGGGTCCGCGGGAGAGGCCGTCGGCTACGACGTCCCTGAAATCGCGGGATATGACGCGCCCCCACTCCGCGGCGTGGTTCACCCGGTACAGTCCGCGCTCCCTTCGCAGAGCGGCCCGGGTCCCCTGGCTCATGTCGTTCACGTCGGCCCGGATGTCCGGGAGATGGCCCAGGGAGTCCCGGATGGCGTCGTCCATCCCGTCCAGAACGGGCACCAGGTCGCGGGATGTCTCGATGAAGACGGCTACCCACCGCATGTCGCCCCCCGTGAAGAAGGCGAACACCGGAACGGTGTCCCGGCGATGCGGCGGCAGAAAAGCATCGGCCAGGTCCCAGCTCTCGTCCCGCATGAACCCCCGAACGTCAAGGTTGCCAGACTCCTCCGCAAGGCGGTAGAGTACGGGCACCGTGCTAACGTGGTCCCCGCACCAGTCCTCGGTCACCACCGCCACCCTGAGTGGGGCCGCGAGGCCAGCGAAGTAGTCCCGGACATCCGGGGGTATCACCACCGCCGACATCACCTCGACGAAACGGTCCCGGTTGACCTTCATTCGGGCAACGTGCTCCGCGGGGGTCATCCCCTTCAGGAACCGCTCCCCGGTCATCTCCATCATTGTCCTCCGGTGGCGCCGACGCCACGGGAAACGAGGGCCCGGTCGACGGTGAACGTCGAATCCCGCTCCGGGACCGTGGCCCCATTGGGCCTGACGGTAGAGTACGTCCCATACTTCGAAACTGTCAAGGCGCCCCGTTCACGGTCTGCTGCCATGTCACGGTCGACCGTTCGGGCCTGCGTGGTCAGCGCGGCCGGCGGGGCGCGTCCACCCACAGCTTGTACAGCTCCGTCTTGCGCCCGCCCGTTGCGGCGGCGACGGCATCCACCGCGTCCCTGGCCCTTACCCCCTCCGCCTTCAGCCGGCCCAGCTCGGCCGAGGCCCAGGAGGGGTCCGGGCCGGGCGCCGGCGTCCGGGCGCCCTCGATGATGATGGTGAACTCGCCGCGGGGGCTATCGAAGTGCTCCAACGCCTGGGAGACGGTGCCCCGGAAGACCTCTTCGTGGACCTTGGTGAGCTCCCGGCAAGCCGTGACCCTCCGGTCTCCAAGGGCTTCCAACACCGCTTGGAGGGCCGCCCTCAGGCGGTGAGGAGCCTCGAACACCACGATGGAGTAGGGAAGGGTTGCCACCGAGTCCAGCAGGCGCCGCCTGTCCCCCTTGCGTCTCGGCAGGAACCCCAGGAAGAGGACCCCGTCCTTCCCACGCAGTCCGACGGCCATGCAAGCCGTCAGGGCCGAGGGACCTGGCACCGGGACGACCCTCCCGCCCGCGTCCAAGACGGCGCTCACAAGCTCGGCGCCGGGGTCGCTGACGGCCGGCGTGCCGGCATCGGAGACCAAGGCCACGTCCCCGCTCTGCAGCGCGGACAGGACCTCCGGTATTCTCGACGCTCGGTTATGTTCGTTGTAGCTGACCATGGGGGTCTTGATACCGTGGCGGGACAGCAGCTTCCGTGTGGTCCTGGTGTCCTCGGCGGCGATGAGGCCCACCTCCCCCAGGACCCGCAGGGCGCGCAGCGTCACGTCCTCCAGGTTGCCTATGGGAGTGGCCACGACGTACAGAGCAGGCATGGCGAGGGGCGGGAGTCAGAACCCCAGGGAGCGCTCCTTCAAGCTGACGTAGCGACCGCCCGCCAGGATGACGTGGTCCAGCACCTCGATTCCCAGCAGGTCCCCAGACTCCCTGATCTGCCGGGTGATGGCCACGTCCTCGGCGCTGGGGGTGGGGTCCTCGGATGGGTGGTTGTGCACGACGATGATGCGCGGCGAGTTGTCCCGAACGGCGGGACGCAGCACCTCCGCCGGCCTGACGATGGAGGAGTTGACGTTGCCGATGTATATGTCGCTGACCCCGTTGACGTGGCTCTTGGTGTCGAGACGAAGGACTTTCAGGTGCTCCTGGTCCAGGAGGGCCATCTCGGCGCCAAGCAGGTTGTTCACGTCCTCCGGGCTGTGTATCACGGGCCGGTCTTCGGGGTGCAGGGAGACCTGCCTGCGCCCCAGCTCCAGGGCCGCCTGGAGCTGGCATGCCTTAGCCTCGCTGATCCCCCTGATGTCGCATAGCTCAGCGAAGGTGGCGCGGCCCAGGCCCCCCAGTCCGTCCAGGCCCCCGTTCTTGGAGAGCAGCCGGGTCGCCATGTTCAGGACGCTCTCGCCCACCACTCCGGTGCGCAAGAGTATGGCGATGAGCTCGGCGGTGCTCAACGCCGCCGCACCGTAGTCCCGCAGGCGTTCCCGGGGCCGCTCGCCCAGGGGCAGGTCACGGATCATGGTGGTGTAAGCCGGTGACTCTACGGCGCCCTCACTCTGCCTCTGGTCTTGCACCATCGATTGCCCACCGCCGGCATTCACTCCGCCGGGGCTTCCCTTCCGGCCAGGGGTCTGACCCATACCATCTCTTCGGGGCCCTCACTTGGGGCCCGCCCTTCCGCCGGGCCCATGGGGACGGAGTCCGCGGGGGCCCCGTCGTCGATGTCCACCCACGCCCGGAGGGCGGCCGCGTTGGTCGTGACCAGCTCCACGACGTCTCCCTGGTGCAGGTCCAGGTCGTCGGCAAGCTCCTTCTTCATCCGGGCCACTCGCCGGCCGGAGGCGAAGTCCTCTTCCTCGTCGTCCCTTCCCCTCAGGTACCTGCGGCGGCCGGCCAGGTCCGCCCTCAGCAGGTCAGTGGCTTCCAGGTCCACGGACCCGTCCCGGACCACCACGCCGTAGGCCGACCGGGCGTGGTCCTCGGTGATGTAGCCATTGGAGAGGTCGCGGAGCACCAGGTCCACCTCCCGGGTCAGCGGATCGCCGTATCCTGCACCGGTGGTCGTGACCTGTTCCACCAGGTCGCCGCGCTCCAGGGGGAAGCCGACGGTCTTGCCGTTCACCGACCGCAGGTCGAGACGCTGGCCGTTTCGCGTCACGTTGACCTGGTACACCGTCCCCGCGCCGGCCCCTCCGAACAGGCCGGTGGAGGGGTACACCGACGGCTCCAGGTTGGTGGTGAGCACGGCGCTCTCGCACATTATGCGAATGACCCGGCGCATTGCCAGGCCGCCCCGGCGCCGGCCGGGACCCCCGCTGTTGGGGACCAGCTCCGTTGTCTCCAGTCTCAGGGGGTACTGGGTCTCGGCGACCTCGGCTGGGAAGATCCTCGGGAAATCGCTGCGCTCGTACCCGGCCACCACGTTGTTCCCATCGTGCTCCTTGACCGCGCCGGTGCCCCCGATGTTGCTCTCGAAGTGGATGAACGACCGGCCCCGTTGGTCGTCCCATCCCGCCAGCACCAGCATGGCGTAGATGGGGACGGCCCCGGCGATCACGCCGTCGGCGTAGGGGGACGCCAGGTCCTTCATCACGGCCTCGGTGGTGGCGTTGATGACGTTCATGGCGCCGCAGCAGGCGGCCGGGTACTCGGCCTGGAGCATGGAGCCGGGCCTGGTGATGACGGTGATGGGCCTGAAGGCTCCCGCGTTCACCGGAGAGTGGGGGTCCAGAGCGGCCTTGATGGCCACGAAGGCGCCGCTGCGGGCCGAGGCCAGCCCGCCGTTGATGGCGCCGGAGGTTTGAGGAGCGGACTCGGAGAAGTCCACCACGATGTTGTCTCCACGGACGGAGAGGCGCACGCGTATAAGCAGGGGCGCGCCGTCGTGGGGAGACTCCATGTAGGTCTCGTGGCTGTACTCACCGGGCTTGGCGCGGGAGATGGCCTCACGCATCCGCCTCTCCCCCCGGTCCAGGATGAGCTCGGAGCACCTCTCCACCACCTCGGGGCCGTACTTGCCGTAGGTCTCGGCCAGGCGCGTGTGGGCGAGGTTCGCCGCCCCGACCACCGCCATCAGGTCGCCCTCGAACTCCCGATGCTGGCGGACGTTGGCCAGGAGCAGGTCCATGGCCGCCCGGTTGGGCTCCCCCCGCTCGTACAGCTTGATGGGGGGTATGCGAGTGCCCTCCTGGTGCACCTCCGTGGCCTGTATGGCGATGCTGCCGGGAGTCATGCCGCCGACGTCCAGGTAGTGCACGCGGACGGCGACCCAGGCCATCAGGCGGTCTCCCAGGAAGTAGGGATGCAGGGTCGCGGTGTCGTTCATGTGGGACCCCAGCACGTAGGGGTCGTTCATCATTATGACATCCCCCGGGTGGATGTCGTCCCCGAACTTCTCCTGGGCTGCCGTCACCCCCAGGGCCGTCGGCAGGATGTGGGCCGGCAGGTCGTCGGAGATGGCCACTATCTCCCCCCGGGCGTTGAGCAGGGCGCAGGAGAAGTCGTGGGACTCGTAGATTATGGGGGAGAAGGCGGCGCGTCCGATGCTTGCCCGCATCTCCTGGATGAGGGTGATGAAGGCGTTCCGGACCACCTCGACGGTGATGGGGTCGACCTCTCTCACGCCTCACCTCCGGCCAGCAACAGGATGTTGCCGGCGGGGTCCACGCGCCCCCTCCAGCCCGGCGGTATCAGAGTAGTGGAGCCCATCTCCTCCACGATGGCGGGCGCCTCCAGCTCCATGCCCGCCAGGAGGCGCTCCCGGTCGTAGACGCGGGTGCTGGTCCACGCCCCGCGGAGGTGGACGTCCCGGGTCTCCTTCAATGCCACATGTGGCATTGCCGCATGGGGATCGGCTCCGCCCGATTCCACCGGCTGCACACGGAGCTTGCTCACCCTGCCGGTGGCCGTCGCACGCAGGTTGACGAGCTGGATGGGCAGCTCGTTTCGGGAGTAGGTGAACCTGTCCAGGTGGGCGTCGTGGAACCTCTGGGCCATGACCTGGACGTCGAACTCATCCCTGGTCAGCCAGACGTTGAGCTCGTGCCCCTGGCCCACGTACCGCATGTCGGCGGAGTAGAGGAACGACATCCGGTCCTCGGGCATGCCCTCCCTGGAGAGCATGTCGCGCCCTTCCTGCTCCATGCTGTCCAGCAGGGCGTGGACCCGGTCCACGTCGGCCTCGTGCAAGATGGTCAGATAGGTCCGCACCAGCTCGTGCTTCAGGTCCGAGGTGAGGAGGCCCAACGCTGAGAGGTTGCCCGGGTGCGGGGGCACCACCACCGTCGAGATGCCCGTCTCTTCGGCCACCAGGCAGGCGTGCAGCGGCCCCGCCCCTCCGAAGGGGATGAGGGCGAAGTCCCGGGGGTCCTCGCCTATCTCTATGGAGATGGTGCGGATGGCGCTGACCATGTTCGCCACGGCCACCTTGATGACACCGTCTGCGGCGTGGTAGACGTCCGGGACGCCAAGCTGGGACGCCAAGGTCTCCATCGCCGCCAGGGCCAGGTCGGGGTGCATCCTCATACGGTTGCCCAGGAGTGTAGAGCGGCCCAGGCGCTGGAGCACCAGGTTCGCGTCGGCCACCGTCGCCTCCCGGCCGCCCCGCCCGTAGCAGGCGGGCCCCGGCTCCGCCCCCGCGCTCCTGGGGCCGACCCGGAAGCTCCCGTCGGTATCCAGCCAGCCGATGCTGCCGCCACCTGCGCCTATGCTGTTGATGTCCAGCTGGGAGGTCTTCAGAGGCAGCCCTCCGACCACCCGGGCCGGGGACGCCGTGGGCCTGAGGTCCTTCAGCAGGCACACGTCCGTGCTGGTGCCGCCCATGTCGTAGGTGATTACGTTCTTCAGTCCCGCCGCCTCCGCCACGGCCACCGCGCCGCTCACGCCGGCGGCCGGGCCCGACAGTATGGTGAGCACGGGGAACTCCGCGGCCACCTCCGCCGACACCATGCCCGCGTTGGAGGTCATTATCTGCAGGTCGCCCCCGTAGCCGCGGCCATGGAGCCACTCCTGCATGCCGTTGAGGTACCGGCGCATCAGCGGGCCCAGGTAGGCGTTGAACACGGTGGTGGAGAACCGCTCGTATTCCCTGTACTCGGCCAGTACGTCGGAGGACAGGCAGAGGAAGGCCCCGGGGAGGTGCTCCCCCAACAGCTCCCCGATACGCCGTTCGTGCGCGCCGTTGGCGTAGGAATGCAGGGAGCAGATGGCCACGGCGTCGACCTCGAGCTCCGCCAGACGCCGTCCGATCTTCTCGACTCCGTCCTCGTCCAGGGGGGCGTACACCTCTCCGGTGGCGTCCATGCGCTCCTGGACCTCGAACCGCAGCGGACGCGGCACCAGGGGAGGAGTGCGGACGAACTTGGGGTCGAAGAGGCCACCGGTGAGCCGTTGGCCGCGGCCGATCTCCAGGAGGTCCCCATAGCCGGCCGTGGTTACCAGGGCAGTCTTGGCTCCCCTGCGCTCGATGGCCGCGTTGGTGGCGACGGTGGTGCCGTGCACGACCCTCTGGACCTGGGAGAACCGTGTGCCCACCGCCTCGACCCCTTCGGCAAAGCCCAAGGCTTGGTTCTGCGGCGTCGAGGGGACCTTGGCCACCTGGATGTCGCCCGTTTCCTGGTCGAAGAGGACTATGTCGGTGAAGGTGCCCCCGATGTCTACGCCGACGCTGCGCATCGACACGTTCCTCTCCGGGGCTTGCGGCTATATCGGGGTTGGCCAGGCACGGGCGTCACGGGCCGGCGCCCTTCTGGTATATCTGGATTCGATGTCGCATGCTGTCCACGACATAGACCCTCCCCTGGCCGTCCACCCGGACCGAGGTGGGTCCCCAGAACAGCTTCTCGGTGCTGGCCGACCGGTGCCTGATGGAGCCTGAAGAGAGCCGGTCCGGGGGAGGCTCCATGTCCGCGGTCAGCCTTGCCCTGTACTCGTCCTGGTTGGCGGCGAACCACTCCTTGGCCCACTTGGACAGCCCGGACTCGCCGTAGAGCACGGCCTGGAACTCCCCCTCCGGGCCAAGCACCTGGACTCGCTCGTTTCCCCAGTCGGCTACATATACGTCGCCGTCCGCGTCGACGGTGACTCCCGCGGGCCGGGAGAACTCGCCGTCGCCCTGCCCGGGTCCTCCCCAGGTATTCAGATGGCGCCCGTCCGAGTCGAACTTCTGGACTCGGTCGTTGCGCCAATCGGCGACGTAGACGTTGCCGGCCCGGTCCACGTGGACGCCCCAGGGCACGTCGAGCTCCCCGTCGGCGCGTCCCGGCCTGCCCCAGCCGCCCAGGTACCGCCCGTCCTTGGTGTATCTCTGGATGCGGCAGTTGAGGCCGTCGGCCACCAGCAGGTTGTCATCCTCGTCGAAGGCGATGCCGGCGGGCCGGTTGAAGTCTCCCTCGCCGGAGCCCTCGTTTCCCCAGGTGTCCAGCAGGTCCCCGTCGGGCGCGAACACCGACACCCGGTTGAGGGCCTCGTCGGAGACGTAGACGTTCCCATCTCCGTCCAGGGCGACGCCGGCGGGCCACATTATCTGCCCCTGTCCTGTGCCGCCGCCGCTCATCTCTCCCAGGTACTCCTCGTCCAGAGTGCACATGGTGACCCGCTTGCCGGGCCACTGGACCTCGGTGTCGAAGTTGCCCCGGCTCACCACGTACAGCACTCCGTCGCGTCCCAGGGCCAAGTCCACCGGGTGGCAGAACCCCAGGCCTCCCATGTTGGAGAAGAGGCCTATGGTGTGGCTGTACCGGTAGGTCAGCAAAGCTGGTATTCCCGGGTCGATACGATGAGCTGGAGGAGCCTCTTGACGGACTCCGCCGCGCGGCGGCTGTCTAGCTCGGAGTCGAACCTCACCTCGCCGGCGGCCCGTGCCTGCCCCACCAGCTCCCGGCGGGTGTCCTCGGAGACCCGCATGGGGCCCACGAGGTCGAGGCACGCGTCCACCAACCCCTCGGGGGATGCCACTCCCATGGAGGCGATGCGGTCGACGATGGACCTCACTCCCGGCCGGTCCGGATCGGCCAGCTGCTCCACCGCGAAGTTGACCCGCTGGACAAGGGCGCCGCTGTTGATCCACTCGGCGCCGGTATGCCAGCCCTCGACGCTGGGAGGGTCGAGGATTTCCTGGCCCATGAGCCCTATCTCGCTTGCCAGCTTCATGTCCTCCAAAGCGGGGAACCGGTGCCCGCCGACGAGGCGTACGGTGCCGACGACCACCTCCGTGGGGCTCTTGACCTTGGCGAAAGCGGCGTTCTTGAAGAAGTCGGAGTTGAACAGGACCCGCAGCATGGGGCGGATGTGGTAGTCGTTCTCGAAATAGGCCTGGACCAGGGTATCGATGGCCTGCGGGTCCCTGGGGGGAACGGTCTGCCAGGCGGGTACCTGGGGCTCGTCGGCGACGAAGAAGTTGTACAGGTGTCGGGACAGGAACCGGGCGGTGGCCGGTTGCCGGCAGATTATGTCAATGACGTCCTGGCCGTTGAAGGCCCCCCGCTGGCCGAGGAAGGCCTTCTCGCCGTCGTCGTGGTCCTCTTCCAGGTACTGGAACTGCCAGTCCAGCTTCCCGTAGGGGTGGTTGGTCATCATGTTGGTGCGGACGGTATGCAGCTCGGCGTTGTATATGGTCCACCCGGTGAAGGCCCGGGACGCCTCGTACACGTCCTGCTCGCTGTAGTTGCCCACTCCCATGGAGAAGAGCTCCAGCAGCTCCCGGCCGTAGTTCTCGTTGGGCTCGTCCTTGTGGTTGTCCTTGTTGTCGAGCCAGAACAGCATGGCCGGGTCCTGGGACAGCTCCATCAGCATGGTGTGAAAGCTGCCCATCCCGAAGCGGCGGAACATCTCGATCTGCCTTAGGAGGACGACCGTCCGGGAGACCTTGGTGTACCCTGACGGGAGCAGCCCGTGCCAGAAGAGGGCCAGCTTCTCCTCCAAGGGCCGCCGGGTGTTGATCATGCGGTACAGCCAGTATGACTGGCCGCTGTCCTTGACCGGCATGTCGTTGGCGTCGGTGTGGTAGCGCCTGATGAGGTCCTCGTCGTCCAGCTCGGCGGGGGCGTCCTGGGGGTCCAGGAGCTGCTCCACCACCGCCTCGTACCCCTGGGCGACGTACCTCTCCAGCTCGTCCCTGGTGGCCCCGAAGCCGGCCCGGCGCATGAGATGGGCCATGAGCTCTATTTCCTGCTGGGACATGATACAAGCCCCCCTTCACGCCGGACCGTGGCAAATACTAGCACATTGTAAAGTGTATCTACTGAATCGGGGCCGATTGTAGTCGAGCTATCGATGTTTCGTCAAGCGTTCCGGGCTGCCTGAGGACGGTCGGGCATGCCCTTAACCTGTATGGTACCATCGGCCCTGGCGGCCCGCATCAGGCCAGTGTCAACCCCATCGGTGATGACGGGTGATTCGGAGGACATCCCGTGAAGGTGTATACCATCGGGTTCACCAGGAAGTCCGCCTCCGACTTCTTCGAGCTGCTTCGCGCGTCGGGCGCTAGGCGGCTGGTGGACGTGCGGCTGAACAACGTCTCCCAGCTGGCCGGCTTCACGAAGAAAGGCGATCTCGAATACCTGGTGGACAAGATATGCCGGATGAGATACGTCCATCTGCCGGAGCTGGCGCCCACCCAGGACCTGCTGCAGGACTATCGAAACGGCCGATGCGATTGGGCGACCTACGAGCGGCGGTTCCTCGCCCTCATGGACCAGAGGCGGGTCGGGAAGATGCCGATAAAGAGGACGGTCTCCAACGCATGCCTGCTGTGCAGCGAGGAGAGACCCGACCGGTGTCACCGCCGGCTGGTCGCCGAGTACCTCCAGAGCCACTGGGGCAACGTGGAGATCGTCCACTTGGGCTAGGACACGTCCGTCGAAGACACCACGTCCCCCGGAGTCTCCGCCAGTCGCCCGCCGGAGGCTAACAGGACCAGAGGCCCACCCCGCTGGTGCGGACCAGAGCCTCCGAGGCCAGGTAGTCCCTCTTGAGGCTGCCGGTCCCCTCGAAGTAGGCCCGGGCCAGACCCTGCTCCACCAGTATCGTTCCGAAGTCCCGCCCGTCGACCTCCACGTAGGCCAGCAGCGCCCCGGACTCGTCCCGCTCGCCGACCGCTGGGTCCTGGACCAGGGTGACGTCCCTCCCGGCCATGCTGGCCTCGGCAAACTCCATTGCCAGCTCTCCCCAGTCCTTGAGGCAGTCCCGGTCGGCGATGTCCCCGTACTCGGGCAGGGTGCTCCCCGGGGAGGTGTCGGGGACATCGACGCCGAGCAGCCGGACCCGGTCGGCAGCGCCGTCCGGGAAGAGGACGTCGAAGGCGTCGCCCTCCACCACTCTCGTGACCTGCACGCCCTCCTCGGGCGCGGCCGTCGGCGGAGGCTCGCCGCTCTCCCCACCCCCGCAGGCTGCAGCCGCCAGCAGCAGCACTGCGGCCCACCTACCCTTCATCGGTCCTGGATCTGGGCATCGGGCGGCATGGAGGGCGACGTCCCGGCATCGTATGGCTTCCCCTGAGGTAGAACGCTCGCATGGAATCGTGCTCCGGGGCTACGGCGACGACCGTAGTGAGCTTGCCTGGATTGGCTCCCAGTCTAGTGCGCCCGAGACGGCCAGTCAACGCCACTGGAGTCCCCTCTCCCCGCGGGAGAGGGGCTGGGGTGAGCGCGTGTTATACTGGCCTTGGACCACCCCATCTAATCGTCGGAGGCTAGGCATGACCACCGTGAAGCAGGCCCGGGAGAGGACCGTCGACGCAAACGGCATCAGGCTCAGCTACCTGGACTGGGGCGCCGAGGGGAAGACCCCGATGGTGCTGCTCCACGGGCTGAGGGGCCACCGCCACTCCTGGGACGACTTCTCGTCGGCCGTGTGCGGCGACTACCGCGTCCTGGCGTTGGACCAGCGGGGCCGCGGCGGCAGCGACTGGGCCCCGGACGGCGACTACAGCACCCAGGCCTACGTGGACGACCTTGCGGCCTTCATCGAGGCCCTCGGGCTGAAGCGCTTCGTGCTGGTGGGGCACTCCATGGGAGGCCAGAACACGGTCAACTTCGCCTCCCGGTTCCCCGACATGGTGGAGCGGCTGGTCATGGTGGACGTGGGGGCCGAGTCGGACCAGCGGGGCATCGACCGGATACGTGCGGAGATGGTGGCAGTGCCCGAGGAGTTCGACTCCTTCGAGGACGTGGTCGAGTACATGAGCTCCGAGAACCCCCTTACGTCGGAGCCCATCCTGCGGCGAAGGCTCGCCCACTCGACGCGGCAGATGGACGGTGGAAAGACCGGCTGGCAGTACGACCTGGCCATACGTGAGCAGGTGCGCCACGGCACGGGCGCCCAGCCCCCAGACATGTGGCCGCTGCTGGCGTCGGTCAAGTGCCCCACCCTGATAGTCCGCGGCGCGGAAACGGACCTGCTGACTCCCGAGGTCGCCCGGCGCATGGTGGACGTCCTGCCCGACGGCCGGCTGGCCGAGGTCCCGCAGGCGGCCCACATGGTGTTCGAGGACAACCCCGAAGGCTTCCTGGCGGCGGTCCGGGGATGGCTGGTGGAGACGCGGAAGGCAGGCTACAACCCCCTGTCCGACCGGGAGCGGTACGTGATCGAGCACAAGGGTACGGAGCCTCCCTTCACGGGGGAGTACGACGACTTCTACGAGCCGGGCACCTACGTTTGCCGCAGGTGCGACGCCGAGCTGTACAGGTCCGTCGACAAGTTCGACGCCCGCTGCGGATGGCCCGCCTTCGACAGGGAGGTGCCCGGAGCGGTGAACCGCCTGCCCGATCCCGACGGGTTCCGCACGGAGATCGAGTGCTCCGCCTGCGGCGGGCACCTGGGGCACGTGTTCGTGGGAGAGAGGCTTACCAGCACCAACACCCGCCACTGCGTGAACTCCATCTCCATGAGGTTCGTGCCCGAGGGGTCGCGGTGAACGCCGCCCAACGCTGGCGCCGGATGGTCGAGGCCGAGCACGCCCAGTCGGACCGGGCCCGGTGGGAGGCCCCTCCCTCCGACCACTGGAAGCCCTACGCCGAGAACTTCAGGGCCGACCCGCGCAGGACCGATGACGAGCTGTTGGACCGGCTGCTGGAGGAGGTGGGGCCCGAAGACCGGGTGATGGACGTGGGCGCGGGCGGGGGCAGGCTGGCGCTTGCCCTGGCCCTCCGCTGTGGCCGGGTGGTGGCGGTGGAACCCTCGGAGAGCATGGGCTCGGTGCTCCTGGACGAGGCCCAGGCCCACGGCATCGGCAACGTGTCCTTGGTCCAGGCCCGCTGGCAGGACGCGGAGGTGGAGCCGGCGGACGTGGTGCTTTGCTGTCACGTCCTGTACGTGGTCCACGACGTCGACGTGTTCGTGAAGAAGCTGGACGACTACGCCCGCCGCAAGGTGCTGGTCGTCCTGTACGACCGGTCTCCCCAGTCCCAGAACTCGCCCCTTTGGGAGCTGGTCCACGGCGAAGAGCGGCTGCAGCTTCCCGCCGTCCCGGAGCTGAGGGAAGTCCTGCTGGAGATGGGCGTGGACGCCCGGTACGATTCCCTTCCGACGCACCCCTCCAGGGGCTTCGACTCCGTGGAGGACGCCGTCGGACAGCTTACCGCGCGGCTGTACCTGGCCCCCGGCGGCGAGAAGCAGAAGCTGCTGGAAGACAGGCTGCCGGGCCTGCTCGTGGAGGAGGACGGCGTCTTCAGGATACGGGGCGCGCCCGAGCTCACCCCGATGGTGGTGAGTTGGACGCCCCGGCGGTGACCCCGTGACCGGGGGGATAGTCCTCGCCGGCGGCGACGAGTTCCGGGCTGGGTGCGAGGTCATGGACGCCGCCGTCCTGCAGTCGACGGGGCAAGACCCTCCCCGCGTGCTGATAGTCCCCACCGCCGCCCGCAGGGGCGCCGCCAAGGCGGCCGCCAACGGGGTGGCCTACTTCTCCGGCCTGGGCGCCGCGGCCTCGGATCTGATGGTGCTGGACCGGGAGGACGCCGACGACCCGGGCCTGGCAGCCAGGGCCGCCGGGGCCTCTCTGGTGTACTTCACCGGGGGGAGCCCCGAGCACCTGCTGGCCACCCTGGAGGACTCACGACTGCTGGGGCAGCTCCGGGAATGCATGGCCTCCGGCACGGTGGTGGGAGGGTCCAGCGCGGGGGCGATGGTCATGGGCTCGATGATGCGAGCCCCCTCGGACGGACGCTGGGCGCCGGCCCTGGGCTTGGCCGGGGGCGTCGCCGTGCTGCCCCATCACGAGGCCAGGGACCCGGAGCGAGTGGCGTCTGAGGTGGCCTCGGAGGCCCCCGCCGGCCTGAGGGTGCTGGGCATCGATGCCCGTTCCGGGTGCTTCGGGTCACCGGGCCGGTGGACGGTCCTGGGCCCCGGGAGGGTGGTCCTGTACGAAGGTGGGTCGTGGAGGGCCTTCCACCACGGAGACGTCCTGCCCGGCTACGTCTAGCGCCGCCGTCTAGCCGCCGCCCATCACCTCCTCGGCCTCCCTCAGGTCCTTGCCACGAACTCCTCGGCTTCTCTCAGGTTCTTGCCATGAACTCCTCGGCTTCCTTCAGGTCTTTGAAGGAGTCTATGCTCCTCCAGAAAGCCCGGGACTTGAACGCCGTCAGCCGCCCCTCGGCCGCCAGGGATGGGAAGGTCGTGTCCTCGTGGTCACCCAGCTCGGGGAGGGCGCCCTCGATATCCCGGGACAGGACGTACACTCCACCGTTGATCCAGTAGGGCATCTCCGCCTTCTCGCGGAACCCGGTCACGACGCCCGACCCGTCCATCTCCACCACCCCGTAGGGGCTGACGAAGGGGACCACCATTATGGTGGCCTGGTGGCCGGGCGCGGACTTGCGTCTCTCCAGGAAGCGCCGGTGGATGCTCGCCAGGTCCTCCTTAGTGACCACGTCCCCGTTGGTGACGACCACCTCGGTCTCGGCCATCGGCACCAGCTCCATTCCCATCCGGATGGCCCCGCCGCGGCCCAGGGGCTTCTCCTCGACGCTGTAGTGGGCGCGGAAGCCGAGCTCGGCCCCATCACCAAAGTAGCGCCGGATGGCCTCCCAGCGGTACCCGGCCAGGAACACGATATCGGTGACTCCCGCGGCCGTAAGCCACCGTGCCTGGTGCCACAGGATGGGCCTCTCGTGCAGGGGCACCATGGGCTTGGGCAGGTCGTCGGTCAGGGGGCGCAGCCGCTCTCCGCGGCCGCCGGCCAGTACCAGCGCGTACAAACACCACCTCTCAAGAGTCCGTCAACGGTGTGGGGAGGCCCAATATAGCCACACGGCGACCGGGCGTCAACCGCGTTAGCGGGCGTTAGACACCCGGGCCGGCGTTGGATATACTCTTGGCCGGGTCCCGGCGCGGCGGGTTGGGCCAACGGCCGGGGCAGAGGCCTGGATGGGAGGGCAAGGATGGACGAGTCACCCCGGGAGGGATGGGTGCAGACTTCCCGGCTGGGCATGTACTACCGCGACTGGGGCCCCGGCTCTCCCGAGGGAGTGCCCGTCGTGGCGTTGCACGGGCTGGCGTCCTCCTCTCTCTGGTACGACCTGGTGGCCCCGCTGCTGGCGGACACCCACCGTGTAGTCGCGCCCGACCAGAGGGGCCACGGACGCAGCGAACATCCCCCCGCCGGGTACGACTGGCAGAGCCTGGCCGCCGACGTGGTGGCGTTCATGGAGTCCGTGGGCCTGGACAGGCCGGCGGTGCTGGGGCACTCGTGGGGAGGCTACGTGGCCCTGGCGCTGGCGGCCAAGTTCCCCCGGAGCCTGTCCCGCGTGGTGCTCATCGACGGGGGGTTCATGGACTGGACCCGCTGGCCGCGGGCAAACCGGGAGTGGTTCGAGGACCTGCTGAGGCCGAGGCGCGTGGAGGGGGACCGGGAGGGGTACCTGGCATCCCAGCGGGCCCATCTGGCCAACTGCTGGTCGCCGGAGCTGGAGCCCATCGTTATGAGCATGGTCCGCACGGGAGAAGACGGCCAGGTGCGGGACATACTCGACCCGGCCAACCACGCCCAGGTGTTGGACGCCCTGTGGACCGAGCCCTCTTCGACCATGTTCCACAAGGTGGAGTGCCCCGCCCTGGTGGTGCCCGCCGGGTCCAGCGGCCGCTCGGCCGGCTCGCAGTTCGCCCGCATGCGGGAGGAGATGGCCCAGGCGGCCGGCACGGCCATCCCCGACTGCCGCGTGGAGTGGGTCGCGGATACGATCCACGACATCGGCTACCACAAGCCAGCCGAGCTGGCGCGGATACTGCGGCGCTTCCTGGCGGAGGAGACCGGCCCGGCCGAGCCCTAACCTCCTGCCTCCTAGGTTCGTCGTACCCTTAGACCCCTCCCCCGATTATCGAGCCTGCCCTCCCACCCCGCCCTCCACGCGGGCAAGGAACCTCCAGCAGGTGGTGGAGTGGCACTTGGCGGGAGACAGACGGACTTATTCGACGAACCTGTGAGACGGCACACTAGAGGCGGTCGGCGGCCATCCCGGGGCTCGGTCCTCCCCCACCCCTTCCCTGGGTCCCGGCCTCCGCCGGAACGACGGGTTGGGCGGCCTGCCACGAGGGCCCTGCGAGCTATTCTCATGGCGATGACCCCGGCGCCCCGCCGGTTTGACAAACACAGGCTATGTGCTATACTAGGCATCCGAAAGGGGTTGCAGATGCTAGTACTTGCATTAGGCTATGTTTGCGGACTGGTGCCGGGGCGTACTCGGGCCCTGGCCATCCTTGGCGTCCCATTCCTCCTCCTGGCGTTGCTGGCCTGCGCGGCCGAATCGACGGCGGCCCCCCACGACTGGCGGCGAGGAGGCGGACGCCACACCCTTGAAAGTGGTAGCCACCGTATCACCCATCACCAGCAGCGTGGAGAACATCGGCGGGGACCGGATAGACCTGGAGGGGGTCGTGCCCGAGGGGGTCAACTCCCACACCTTCGAGCCGGCACCCTCGGTGTCCCGGCTGCTGGCCGAGGCGGACCTGATCATCCTGAACGGCCTGTTCCTGGAGGAGCCCACACTGGAGCTGGCAAGGACCGCCAAGCGGAGCGACGCCGTCATTCTGTCCCTGGGGGAGCAGACGATCACCCGCGAGGAGTGGCGGTTCGACTTCTCCTTCCCCGAGTCCGGCGGGCACCCGAACCCGCACCTGTGGCCGGACCCGCTGCTGGGCCTGCGATACGCCGAGCTGGTCCGGGACGAGCTGGCGAGGCTGGACCCGGGTAACGAGGCGTACTACAGGGCAAACTACGACGCCTTCCAGACCCGCATAGAAGACCTGGACGGCCGCATCGCCGTCGCGGTGGAGACGGTCCCCGCCGCCAACCGGCGTCTGCTCACCTACCACGACTCGTGGGCCTACTTCGCCGTCCGCTACGGCTTGGAGGTGGTCGGGGCCGTCCAGCCCTCGGACTTCTCCGAGCCCTCGGCCAGGGAGGTGGGGGAGCTCATCGACCAGGTGAGGGACCTGGGGGTGCCTGCGGTGTTCGGCTCCGAGGTGTTTCCCAGCGACGTGATGGAGCGGATCGCCGCGGAAGGGGGCGCGACGTTCGTGGACGAGCTGGCCGACGACGACCTGCCGGGGCGCCCGGCGGCCCCAGGCACTCGTACCTGGGTCTCATGCTGCAAAACATGGAGGTAATGATGACGGCCCTGGGCGGCAACGCCGACGCCCTGGAGGGGTTCGACCCCGGGCCGGTGTTCGAAGGCGCCAGCTCCGCAGAGTACCCCCAGTAAACCAAGCAGTAACCCAAGCAGGAACCCAAACGGCAGCCCATATCGCAAGGGAATAGAGATGCTCCACCCGGTCCCGCACCAGCGCCCCGCCTCGGAGCCGATCATCGAGGTCCAGGGCCTCACCTGCGGCTACGATGGCCAGCCCGTCCTGTCCGACGTGAGCCTGTCTGTGGCCCCGGGGGAGTTCGTCGGGCTGCTGGGGCCCAGCGGGTCTGGAAAGACCACCTTGCTCCGGTCCATACTGGGGGCGGTGGACGTCTACCAGGGCCGGGTCCTGGTGGATGGGGTGCCCACCGACCGGCGTAGGCCCAGGGTGGGCTTACGTGCCCCAGCTCGAGACCATCGACTGGAACTTTCCGGTCACGGTGGAAGAGGTCGTCATGATGGGGCGCACTATGGAGAACCTCCTGTTCCCGTGGTACGGCCGCAGGGAGCGCAAGCTGGCCCTGGAGATGCTGGAGCGCCTGGGCATCGCCCACCTGACGAAGCGGCACATCCAGGAGCTGTCCGGCGGGCAGCAGCAGAGGGCGTTCCTGGCCAGGGCCCTGGTCAGCAGCCCATCGCTGCTGCTCCTGGACGAGCCGACGGCGGGGGTGGACATCAAGACCCGGGACAACATGATGCACCTGCTCCACGACCTGAACCACCAGGGAGTGACCATCGTGATGACCACCCACGAGATCAACTCCGTGGCCGCCCACCTGCCGTGGGTGGTGTGCCTCAACGGCCGCCTTGTGGACCAGGGGCCGCCGTCCCAGGTGTTCACCGAGGAGACCTTCCTCCTGACCTACGGCGCCGAGATGCCGGTGATCCGCTACCAGGGCATGACCCTGGTGGCCGAAAGCCCCCACCACTTCGGCTCCAACGGGGAGGGCCGGCCTGTGTCGCAGAAGGCGGGGGGCGGGGAAGGACCCGACGGTGCTTGACCCCTTCGCCTACGACTTCTTCGTCCTGGGAATAGCGGCCACGACCCTGGCCGGCGGGCTGTGCGGGCTGATGGGAGTCTACATAGTCCTCCGGCGCATGTCGTACATCGGCCACGGCATGGCCCACGCCGTCTTCGGAGGGGCCGTGGTCAGCTACGTGATACCCTTCATGGGGTTCTTCGTGGGGGCGAGCATCTGGGGGTTCCTGACGGCGCTGCTCATCACCCTCACCACGCGAAAGAGACAGATAGGGGCAGACGCGGCCATCGGCATCATCACCACCTCCAGCTTCGCCATCGGCGTGGCCGTCATCAGCCGGTACAAGACCTTTACCCGGGACTTCGAGGCGGCCCTCTTCGGCAACATCCTGGGGGTCTCCCCGGGGGACCTGGCGGCCATCGCGGCGGTCAGCGCCGCCGCCGTGGTGATCGTGTTCCTGGGCTTCAAGCTGCTGCTGTTCGCCACCTTCGACCGGGAGGTGGCCCGGTTCTACGGGGTGCCCACGGGTTGGATAGACGCCATGTTCTCCCTGGTGCTGGCGGCGACCATAGTCGTCTCGCTGCAGGTGCTGGGGGCCACCCTGATAGCGGCGGCCATCGTGATCCCGCCAATAGTGGCCCGGCTGCTGACCAACAGCTTCCGCCGGATGGTGGTCCTGTCCACTGGCCTGGGGGCCTTCTGCGGGCTGATGGGAATATACGTGAGCTGGTGGATCGACGTCTCCTCGGGCGCCAGCGTAGTCCTCCTGTCGGCGGCCCTCTTCATCGTTGCCCTGGCCTACTCGGGCCTGAGGCGGCAGTTCGGGGCGTCCCGCAGGCGTCTCTCGCCCCAGGCCTCCGAGGACGCCCCGGCGGGGTCGACGCCGCCGACCACCCCCTAGCCTTCTACCCAGCGCCGTCGAGGGCTTCGAGACACGTCTGGGCAGCTTCGACCGTCCTGTCTCCCACACGTACCATTCGCACTTCCCTCGTTGGCCGGAGCGGAGCATGGCTGGTAGAATGGTATGGTCAAACGGCAGGTTGGAGTCAAAACATGCGTGAGGTCCAGGCAACCGAAGCCAAGAGGCGCTTGCCGGAGCTCCTTCGAGCGGTGGAGCATGGAGAGACCGTGGCCATAACCAGGCACGGCAAGCCGGTTGCGCACCTGGTCCCCGCTCGTGCGGAGGACCGCGCCAACCGGGAAAGGGCGGTAGAGCGCTTCCGGCAACGCCGCGCCGGGTGGAAGCCCGTTGCTCTCTCCACGAAAGAGATGCTCACCGCGCGCCACGAAGGACATCGGGTGTGACCGGACTGGTCGTCGATGCATCCGTCGCCCTGGCGTGGCTCTTTGACGATGAGGCGGAGCCATACGCAGATACAGCGCTGGGGCTCCTCGAAGAGGATGGGGCGCTTGTGCCGCACCTATGGCACCTGGAGATGCGCAACGCCCTACTGGCGGCAGAGCGACGCGGGCGTCTCTCCGTGCACGAGGTCAAGGAGCGCTTGGACGCCTTGAGAAGTTTGCCAATTCGAACCGATGAAGAGGCCGACCTGCAGTCGGCTTTCGATTTGGCAAGGGCCCACGGCCTGTCCTTCTACGACGCCCTTTACCTGGAACTGGCCAAGAGGGAGGGCGCCGAGCTGGCGACGTTGGACGGGGCCCTGAATCAAGCTGCAGTCGCGGAAGGGGTACCGCTGTCGGCCACCTGACCTCGCGTGGCGGAGCCCGCAGCCCACACAACCGGACCGTAGACTAGAGGGAGTCAAGACCCATGCCGATGAGTGACCTGGAGATCGCCCGGTCCGTTCCGCTCAAGCCCATCATGCAGGTGGCCGAGGAGGCGGGGCTGCTCCCCGACGAGGTGGAGCCCTACGGCCGCCACAAGGCCAAGGTGTCCCTGGACACCCTGGAGCGCCTGAAGGACAGGCCCCAGGGCAAGCTGGTGGTGGTCACTGGGATCACCCCCACGCCCCTGGGCGAAGGAAAGACGGTCACCACCACGGGCCTGACCCAGGGCCTGGGCGTGCTGGGAGAGCGGGTCATCGAGTGCATCCGGGAGCCCTCCATGGGCCCCGTGTTCGGCATAAAGGGGGGAGGCACCGGCGGCGGGTGGTCCCAGGTTGTCCCCATGGAGGACATCAACCTCCACTTCACGGGGGACATCCACGCCGTGGGCGCCGCCCATAACCTGCTGGCGGCCATGCTCGACGCCAGCCTGATGCACGGCAACGCGCTGGAGATGGACCCGGCGTCGGTCACCTGGCGGCGGGTCATGGACGTGAACGACCGTGTGCTCCGCAACGTCGTGACCGGTCTGGGCGGCAGGGCCAACGGCGTGACCCGCGAGACGGGCTTCGACATCACCGCCGCGTCCGAGGTGATGGCCATCATCGGCCTGACCAGCGACCAGCAGGACCTGCGGGAGCGCCTCGCCCGCATCGTCGTCGGGTACACGGGGGACCGGAAGCCGGTCAACGTGGAGCAGCTAAGGGCCGCGGGGGCCATGACGGTGATCCTCAAGGACGCCATCAAGCCCAACCTGGTCCAGACGCTGGAGGGCCAGCCGTGCCTGGTCCACGCCGGACCATTCGCCAACATCGCCCAGGGGAACAACTCGGTGCTGGCGGACCGCATCGCCCTGAGCCTGGCCGACTACGTGGTCACCGAGTCGGGGTTCGGGGCCGACTGCGGCCTGGGAAAGTTCATGGACATAGTGGCGCGCCAGTCGGGGCTGCGTCCGAGCTGTGTCGTGGTCACATGCACGGTGAGGGCCCTGAAGATGCACGGGGGCCTGGACGGGTGGTCGCCGGCCGCCCTCTGCCCGAGGAGCTGGGCAAGGAGAACCTGCCCGCACTGGAGAAGGGCGCGGCCAACATGATGTGGGCCGTGGGGATCGTGCGGCAGTTCGGGGTGCCGGTGGTGGTGGCGGTGAACCGGTTCGAGGGAGACACCGACGCGGAGGTGGACCTGCTCAGGGAGAAGGCCCTGGAGGCCGGCGCCGCCGGATGCGCCCCCAGCACGGCCTTCGCCGACGGCGGCAGGGGCGCCGCCGAGCTTGCCGACCTGGTCCGTCAGGCCGCCTCCCAGCCCTCCCAGTTCCGTTTCCTCTACGAGGACGGCGCGTCCATCAAGGAGAAGAGCGATGCGCTGGTGACCAAGGTGTACAACGCCGACGGGGCCTCCTACGACCCGGCGGCGGAGCGGCAGATCCGCCGCTACGAGGCCCTGGGCTGGGGTGACCTGCCCCTGTGCATTGCCAAGACCGCCCTGTCCCTGTCCCACGACGCCTCGCGGAAGGGCGTTGCCAGGGACTACGTCTTCCCCATCCGGGACGTGCGGGCCTCCATCGGCGCCGGGTTCCTGTACCCGCTGGCGGGGACATCAGCACCATGCCCGGCCTGGGCCGGGACATGGCCGCCCACCGCATCGACATCGACGCCGACGGCAACACGGTGGGCCTGTCCTAAGGATGCTCCGAACAACCCCGGGGCCCTCCCGGTTTTGGGCCCACCATCCCTCCCGCGCTCCGCGCGGGCAAGGAATCCTCACCCACTGGTGAGCGGCCAAAAGGCCTACTAGACCATCCCTAACGGGGAGGCGCGCCGCATGAGGTTCGGAATATCCCTGTCGGGGATGGGACAGCAACCCGGGGGGCAGGACATGCCGCCGGCGGTTCGAGGAGATCGTCGAGTACGTCAGGGCCGCGCGGGACATGGGGTTCGAGTTGGTCTACCAGGGACAGCACTACCTCACCCGCCCCTACCAGCAGCTCCAAGCCATGCCCCTGCTGGCCCGGCTGTCGGCCGAGGCCGAGGGCATGGAGATGGTGGCGACCCAGCTGGTCCCGGTCCACCACCCCGTGGACCTGGCGGAGCGCGTGGCCACCATGGACGTCATCACCGGCGGCAGGTTCGTCCTCAGCGCGGCCCTGGGCTACCGTGACGAGGAGTACCAGGCATTCGGCGTGGACCGCAGGCGGCGGGTGTCCAGGTTCATGGAGTGCCTGGAGGTGGATGACCCGCCTATGGACCGAGGATGAGGTGACCCACCAGGGGACCCACTTCCGGCTGGAGGGAGCCCGGTCCATGCTGAAGCCCCTGCGAAAGCCCCACCCTCCCGTGTGGGTGGCCGCCAACTCGGAGCCGGCCATCAGGCGGGCGGCCGCCCACGGCTACACGTGGTACATCAACACCCCACGCGACCCACGCGACGATAAGGGAGCAGATCGGCGCCTACAACGAGGCCGCCGCCCAGGCCGGACAGGCTGCGCCGCCGGGCCTTCCCATAGGCCGGGAGGTGTACCTGCACGAGGACCGTGATGAGGCGCTGCGGCAGGCCGCGCCGTACCTGGGAGGCAAGTACCAGGCCTACGCGAGCTGGGGCCAGGACAGGGCGCTGCCCGGGGCCGAGTCTTTCCACCGCTCCTTCGACGAGCTTGCCAGGGACCGGTTCCTTGTAGGCACGCCCGAGGAGTGCGCGGCGGAGCTGGAGCGGTACCGCTCCCTGGGGGTCGACACCGCGCTGGTCAGGATGATCTGGCCGGGCATGGACCTCGAGGCCGGGCTTCGCTCCATGGAGCTGTTCGCCGGCCGGGTGATGCCCAGCTTCAGGTAATCTTCACGTACCGCTGGATCTGCCGCCGCGAGGTGTCCACGCCGTAGAAGTCGCCAACGGAGTTGGTGAAGACGTTGTGGCACTGCTCGAAGGTGCGCCCCCGGGCCAGCAGCTCGCCGTCCAGGGAGAAGACGCTGAACCTCGGCACCTGGTCGGTTACGATTACGGCGTTGTCCGGGGTGATCTGCACGCCCATGGGCGACTTCATGTCCGTCCACTCGCTGAGGAACTCCCCCTCCGAGGTGAACACCTGCACCCGGTTGTTCTCCCGGTCGGCCACGTAGACGCGGCCGTCGCTGGAGACCCGGGACGCTGTGGGGCACCCGGAACTCGCCGGGGCCGCTGCCGGGGCTGCCAAAGGAGGCGATGTGCTTGCCGTCGGGGCTGAAGCGGTGCACGCTGGAGTTGGCGTAGCCGTCTGAGACGAAGATGTCGCCGGTGGGCCCCACGCAGGAGTCCGACGGATGGTTGAACGGTGCTTGCAGGGACGCGCGGTGCCTGGTCCCCAGGGCCATGACCAGCTCGCCCGTCGGTGGTGAACTTGAGCACCTGGTGGGCGTCCCGGTCGGCGAGATAGACGAAGTCGTCGGGGCTGATGTAGATGTGGTGGGCGTCGTCGAGCTGGCCGGCCTGCGCCTCCAGCCGCCCACGAACTCGCCGTCCTTCTCGAAGATCAGGATGGGGGGCCGCCCCGCTGGAAGACGTACACCCTGTCCTTGGAGTCGCAGGCGATGGAACTGGGGCCCTGCCAGTCCTGCCCCCGGGGCAGCTTGGCCCAGTTGGGATGGTGCTCGTACATGTAGTTGCCGGTGCCGGTGACGATGGGCATGAGCGTGCTCCTATTCTGGAATGTCCGGGCGCTAGGTTATCTTGACGAAGCGCTGGATCTGCCGCCGTTGGGCGTCCACCCCGTAGAAGTCCCCCCTGGAGTTGGTGAAGACGTTATGACAATTCTCGAAGGTCCGACCCCGGGCCAGCAGCTCGCCGTCCAGGGAGAAGACCGTAAACCGGGGCACCTGGTCGGTGGACGATGACGGCGTTGTCCGGGGTGATCTGCACCCCCATGGGGGACTTCAGGTCCGTCCACTCGCTGAGGAACTCCCCCTCCGACGTGAACACCTGCACGCGGTTGTTCTCCCGATCGGCCACGTAGACGCGGCCGTCGGCTGAGACGCGGATGCTGTGGGGAACGCAGAACTGCCCGGGGCCCCTGCCGGGGCTTCCAAAAGAGGCGATGTGCTCGCCGTCGGGGGTGAAGCGGTGGACGCTGGAGTTGCCGTACCCGTCGGAGATGTATATCTCCCCGTTGGGCGCCACGCAGGTGTCCGACGGGTGGTTGAATGGCGCCTGGAGGGAGGCGTGGTGCCTGGTCCCCAGGGCCATGACCAGCTCGCCGTCGGTGGTGAACTTGAGCACCTGGTGGGCGTCCCGGTCGGCCAGGTAGACGAAGTCGTCGGGGCTGATGTAGATGTGGTGGGCGTCCTCGAGCTGGTTGGGCCTGCGGGGCCAGCCTCCGACGAAGTCCCCGTCGCGCTCGAAGATCAGGATGGGGGGCCCGCCCCGCTGGAAGACGTACACCCTGTCCTTGGAGTCGCAGGCGATGGAGCTGGGGCCCTGCCAGTCCTGCCCCCGGGGCAGCCTGGCCCAGTTGGGCTGGTGCTCGTACATGTAGCTGCCGGTGCCGGTGACTACAGCCATTGGAGCCTCCTTCAGGACACCTTCACGAACTCAGGACGCCTTCACGAACTTCTGGACCCGGGAGAGCTGGACGTCCACCGCGTACAGGTCGCCCCTGGAGTCGCTGTAGACGTTGTGCCCGATCTCGAAGGTGCGACCGCGGGCCAGCAGCTTGCCCTCCAGGTCCAGGACGCTGAACCTTGGGATGTGGTCGGTGATGTAGACCGCCTGGTTGGCGTCTATGTGTATGCCCGCGGGCCGGTAGAAGCCCGTCCACTCGGTCAGGAACTCGCCGCGGGAGTCGAAGACCTGCACCCGGTTGTTCTCGCGGTCGGTGACGTAGACGCGCCCGTCATTCGAGACGCGCACACCATGGGGGACCATGAACTGCCCCGGCCCGGTGCCCGGGCTGCCGAAGGAGGAGATGTAGACCCCGTCGCTGGAAAACCGGTGGACGGAGGAGTTGCCGTAGCCGTCGGCGATGTACAGGTCGCCGTTGGGGGCCACGCCCACGTCCGCGGGGTGGTTGAAGGGGGCCTGCAGGGCGGCCTCGTACCTCTTGCCCAGGGCCATCACCAGCTTCCCGTCGGTGGTGTACTTGAGCACCTGGTGGGAGTCCCGGTCGGTGAGGAACAGGTGGTCGTCGGGGCTGACGTAGACGAAGTGGGCGTCCTCCAGCTCTCCCGGGCGCCGGGGCCACGACTCCCGCAGGTATCCATCGCGGTCGAAGACCAGGATGGGCGGCCCCTGCCTCTGGAACACGTACACCCTGTCCCTGGAGTCCACGGCCACGGCGCTGGGCGTCTGGAAGCTCTGTCCCTCGGGAAGGCGGGCCCAGTCTCCGTGGTACTCGTAGACGTAGTCGCCCATTCCGACCATCGTGGGCATGGAAGGCCTCCTTGCTGGGCTCGCGCTCTCGGGTTTGGGGCGTGGTCAGACTACCATATCGCCTGGGGTCTGTAAAGCTGAGCCGCGTTGCGCGGGCCGGGCTGACACGCGGCCCTTGACGCCGATTGGGCCCGCGTGTTCTCCTAATAGGAACATGTGTTCTGTGACAAACCTAAAGGACGTCCCAAGGGGAGCGAGGAGGTGGCACGGTGAGCGGGGTCCGGTATGAAGAGATACAGTCGGCCAGCGCCCTCAACCGGGTCCACGGGATGGACTTCCGCTGGTCGCTGAACCCCTACCAGGGGTGCGTCCACGGCTGCCACTACTGCTTCGCCCGGCGCTATCACCTGCTGAGGGACATGACGGCGGGCGGCGACTTCACGGGGGTCATATCCATCAAGACCAATATCCCGGAGCTGCTGGAGAAGGAGCTGTCCCGGCCCTCCTGGAAGTACGAGACGGTGGCCGTGGGCACGTCCACGGACCCCTACCAGCCCATCGAGGGCGCCCGGCGGCTGACCCGCCGGTGCCTGCAGGCCTTCGCCGACAGGGGCAGCCCCGTGGGCGTGGTCACCAAGGGCACCATGGTGGTCCGGGACCGGGACGTCCTGGCGGACCTCTCGGCGTGGGGCGGCGGCACCGTCTGCGTCAGCATAACGACGCTGGACCTGGACCTGTGGCGTAGGCTGGAGCCGGGGACGGCGCCCCCGACGCAGCGGCTAAGGGCCGTGGAGATGCTGGTGAAGGCGGGGGTGAACGCCGGGGTGCTGGTGGCCCCCGTCATCCCCGGCATGACCGACGGGTTGAGCAACCTGAGCGCCGTGGCAAGGGCGGCCTCGGACCACGGCGCCCGGTTCCTGGGCGGCAGCACCCTCTACCTGAGGGAGGGGACCAAGGAGCACTTCCTGGAGTTCCTGAACACGGAGTACCCCGCCTTGGCCCGCTCCTACGGCCGGCTGTATCCGGGAGCATACGCGCCCCGCCGGGTCCAGGACCGGGTGGATGGCATCGTGCACAAGCTGAAGCGGGTCCACGGGCTGCTGGACAGGCGTTTCGCCGGGTCCCGCAACCCCGCCCGCGGGCAGATGCGTCTGCAGCTCTGGTCCGCCTAGGCCGGGGGGAACAGGTCACACGTTGGGCGGCCGCCTGGTGTGCCAGGAGGTGGCCTGCTCGTAGGCGTAGGCGGCGTTGAGCACCGTGGCCTCCTGGAAGGGCTTCGCCGCGAGCTGCAGCCCTATGGGCAGACTGCCGACGGTGAACCCGCAGGGCACGCTGATAGCGGTCACGTTGGCGAGGCTGAAGAGGGGGGTCAGCAGGCGGCCGATGCGGTTGGTGTCGTCCTTGCTGGTGATGACGGGGTCGGGCACGATGAGCTGGGCTGCATCGCCGCTCGTGGGCATCGCCAGCAGGTCCACCTTCTCCAGGGCTTCGAACACCTGCCGGCGCAGGAGGGTGCGGAGCTTCTGGGTCTTGTAGTAGGCATGGGCCGGCAGGAGGCTGCCCACCAGGTACCCGATCCTGTTGTCATGTCGGATGTCCTGGAGCCGGTCCAGCAGGAGCCTCCGGTAGTTGGTGGGCGCCTCCACTCGAAGCCCGCCCGAGATGGTGCCCTGGTGCACCGAGAGGGGTATGGAGACCTCATCCACCTCGACTCCCAGCCCGGCCAGCTCCGAGACCGCGGCCTCCACGGTGTCACGGACCTCCGGGTCGACCAGCGGGCTCTCCATCTGCTCGGTGACAATGCCCAGGCGCAGTCCCCTGACCTCCCCGGTCAACGCCGCAGCGTAGTCGGGCACGGGCACGTCCCACGTGTAGCCGTCCCTGGGGTCGTGGCCGGCGATGGCGCCCAGGGTCATGGCGCAGTCCCGGACCGTGCGGGATATGGGGCCGATGGCGTCCATGGACCACACCCCGGGCATGACACCGTAGCGGCTGACCCTCCCGTAGGACGGCCGCAGGCCCACCAGCCCGCACCAGGCGGCGGGAAACCTGACCGAGCCTCCCGTGTCCTCGCCCAGGGAGGTGGCGCACATGAAGGCGGCGGTGGCGGCCCCGGAGCCGCTGCTGGACCCGCCCGTGTGCCGCTCCAGGTCCCAGGGGTTGCGGGGGAACTCGATGGCGTGGGAGAGGCCCGTCGTCCCGAACTCGGTCATGTTGGCCTTTCCCAGCAGGATGGCGCCGGCCTTCTTCAGGTTGGCCAGCACGGTGCCGTCCTCGTCGGGAACGTTGTCCCAGAAGATGGGCGAACCGCAGGTGGTCCGGATGCCCTTGGACTTCACCTGGTCCTTGATCGTCACGGGGACGCCGTGCATCGGCCCCCGGTGCTCGCCCCTGGCAATGGCCTCCTCGGACTCCCGGGCGGCGGCCATGGCCTCGTCGGCGCAGACGGTCAGGTAGGCGTGGAGGGTGGGGTTGAGCCGGTCTATGCGCTGGAGGTAGGCTTCGGTGACCTCGACGGGAGACACCTCCCTGGCCCTGATCCGGGTGGAGAGCTCCGCGGCCGACAGGAAGGGGATGTCCTTCTTCTCCATGGTCACACTCCTGGACCGGCTGACCCCAAGCTGCGGGACGGGGCGCAGGGCCTGGCGAAGGCCGGCGGCTAGGACTCCTTCACGTACACCTGGATGCGGGGCGCGGCAGACCTCCACCACGTATATCCTGCCCTGGTCGTCCACCTTGACGGAAGACGGGCCCCAGAAGAGCTTCTCGATGCTGGCCGACTGCTCGGAGGGTATGTCCCGGGCCCACGGGTCCAGGCCGGGCTCCATGTTGGCCCTGTGCCGCTCCTCCAGCTCGTCCTCGTTGGCGACGAAGTAGTCCATCCCCCATTGGGAGACCCCCGACTCTCCCCGGAACTTGGCCAGGAAGCCGCCGTCGGGGTCCAGCACCTGGACGCGCTCGTTGCCCCAGTCGGCCACGTAGACCAGCCCGTCGCCGTCCACCGCCACTCCGGCCGGCCGGTTGAACTCTCCGTCGCCGCTTCCCGGACCTCCCCAGGTGGCGAGATGCCCCCCGGAGGCATCGAACTTCTGGACCCGGTCGTTGCGCCAGTCGCACACGTAGACGTTGCCGGCCCGGTCCGCGGCCAATCCCCAGGGGAACTGGAGCTGGCCGTCTTCCGTGCCCGGCCCGCCGAAGGCGCCCAGGAAGCGGCCCCCTGTGGTGTACCGTTGGACCCGGTGGTTCAGGGCGTCGGCCACCAGCAGGTTGCCCTCCGGGTCCAGCACCATCCCCGCGGGCCGGTCGAACTCGCCGTCCCCGCTCCCCTGGGAGCCCCACTTGCGCACGAAGTTCCAGTGCCTGTCGAAGACTGAGATGCGCTGCAGGGCCTCGTCGGCCACGTAGATGTTCTCATCCCCGTCGACCGCGATGGAGACCGGCCACATGATCTGGCCGTCCTCGGTGCCGCCGCTGCTGAACTCACCGAAGTAGTCCTCGTCCACGTTGCATACGGTGATGCGCTTGTAGAACATCCTGGCGGCCACGTCGGCCCCCGCCCGGTTGGCGACGAACATCTTGCCGTCCCGCCCCAGGGCCACGTCCACGGGGTTGTTGAAGCCGCGGCCGTTCAGCGCATAGAAACCCACGGTGTGGCTGTAGCGAAAGGATGGCACCCTGCGCACCTCCTCGTACCCCTGCGGCGCCCGGGGCGCCGGGTTGCAACACGTCCCTTGGCCTCGGGGTCGGCCCCTAGGCCAGCTGGTACTCGCGGGTGGACACGATGGTCTGAAGGACCTCCAGCACCGTCCTGGTGGCCTCTTGGTCGCCGTCGGCGGAGCCGAACCGGACGAGGCCTCGCCTGGAGGCTTGGTCGACCAGCTCACGGCGCGTCTGGTCCGAGACGTCCATCGGCCCCAGCAGGTCCAGGCAGGCGTCCACCAGCTCGGATGGCGAAAGGGCCTCCCCGCGGCCCCGTACCCGGTCGAGGATGGCGCGGACTCCGGGGCGGGTGGCGTCGCCGACCTCGTCGACGGCGAAGTTCACCCGGTCGACCAGGGCCCCGGTGTATATCCACTCGGTGCCCGTGTGCCATCCCTCCACGCTGGGCGGGTCCAGCAGGCTCTGGCCCATGAAGGTCGCCTTCTGGGACAGGTCTATGTCCTTCAACGCCGGAAAGCCGTACCCGCCGGACATCCGCCGCGGTGCCCGCCACCAGCTCGGCGGGGCTCTTGACCTTCTGGAAGAGGGCCTCTTTGAAGAAGTCGGAGTTGAACAGCACCCGCAGCACCGGCCGTATCTCGTAGTCCGTGCTCGAAGTAGGCCTCGGTCAGCGTCCGCACCGCCTCGGGGTCCCGGGGAGGCACCGTCTCCCAGGCGGGCACCTGGGGCTCGTCGGCCACGAAGAAGTTGTACAGATGGCGGCAGATGAACCGGGCAGTGGCCTCCTGGCAGCAGATTATGTCAATCACGTCCTCGCCGTTGAGGTTTCCCGTGTGCCCCAGGAAGTTCTTGTCCGTGTCGTCGTGGTCGTCCTCCCGGTACTCGAATTGCCAGTCCAGCCGCCCGTAGGGCCAGACCGAGTCCCGCGACACCCGGGAGGTGTGGAGCTCGGCGTTCCGGGATGGTCCACCCGGTGAAGGCCCTGGAGGCCTCGAACACGTCCTGCTCCGTGTAGTTGCCGACGCCCATGGAGAAGAGCTCCCAGCAGCTCGCGCCCGTAGTTCTCGTTGGGCTCGTAGCGGTGGCTGTCCTTGTTGTCCAGCCAGAAGATCATGGCCGGGTCCTTGGAGAGCTCCACCAGCAGGTTGCTGAACTTGCCCAGCCCGTGGCGGCGGAACATGCCAAGCTGGTTGAGGATGGCCTTGGGCTGGTTGAGCTTGGTGTAGCCCGTGGCGAATATGCCGTGCCAGAAGAGGGCCATCTTCTCCTCCAGCGGCCGCCGGGTGTTGATCATGCGGTATATCCAGTAGGTCTGGCAGCTATCCAAGGGCTGGAGGCCATTCTCGTCCACGTGGTACCGCTTGATCAGGTCCTCGTCCTCCAGGGCGGGGGGAGCCTTCTCGGGATGGAGCAGCTCCTCCACGGTGGCCTCGTATCCCCGGGCCGCGTACCGCTCCAGCTCGTCCCTGTTGGCCCCGAACCCGGCCCGGCGCATAAGGTGGGCCATCAATGCGATCTGGTCCTGCGCCATCTCCTACCTCCCGCTGTCCACGCCCGTCATCGAAAAATGCGGCCTGCGTAACACTATGGCACACGTGTGGCTGTTGCAGGGAGTATAATTGTGGGTGACGTGGAGTGTCAATCGCCGGCGCCGGCAGTGTCTCAGTCAGGGCCCGCGCAGACCCCTGCTACTGCTATAATGGATGACCACGGCGGCGCTACAGGGGCCTGCCGATACGCGAGGGAGGTGCATCCCATGGCGACCACCGGGCGGTTCAGCTATGACGAGCTGTTCTCCAAGGACATGCCCGCCACCCCACCATCCCCCTTTCCCAAGGCCAGGTACGACTTCGCCGTGGCCTATCCCGACCCGGACACCATCCCGCTGGAGGGGCTCGTGGACTCCCTCAAGACGGCCCTGGACCGGGAGGGCAGGGACCTGGCCTACTACCCCGACGCCGCCGGCCTCCTCTCCCTTCGCCAGCTCGTGGCGGGGAAGCTGGCCAGGGACCGGGGCATGACCGTGGACCCCGAGCACGTGGTCATGAGCTCTGGCTCCTCGGAGGCCATCGGGATGCTGATACAGGCCCTGACGGACCCCGGCGACACGGTCTTGACCGAGGAGTACGTCTACCTGGGGACTCTGCGACAGCTCCGGCGCTACGGCGTCAACGTGGTGGGCGTGCCCTGCGACGACGGCGGGATCGTGCCCGAGGCGCTGCAGGAGACGCTGGCCGGCCTGCGCGCCCAGGGCAGGGTCGTGAAGTTCCTGTACACGATACCTACGTTCCAGAACCCCCTGGGCTGGACCATGAGCCTGGAGCGCCGCAGGGCCGTCCTGGAGATCACCGGAGAGCACGGCGTGCCCGTGTTCGAGGACGACTGCTACGTGGACCTCCGGTTCGAGGGCGAGGACGTGGCGTCGTTCCACTCCATGGACGACACGGGCCGGGTGATCTACGTGGGCTCCTTCTCCAAGATACTGGCCCCGGGCATGCGCATGGGATACATGGTCGCGCCCCCGGAGGTGCTCCACCGGGCGTTGAGCGGCAGGTCCGGCGGGGGGCCCAGCCAGTTTTCGGCCCTGGCCATCGAGGAGTACCTGAAGCACAATATGTACCCCCACATAGCCGAGGAGAACGAGGGTCTCAGGGTCAAGCGTGACGCCATGCTGGCGTCCCTTGGGGAGAACTTCGGGAGCTCCGCGACCTGGAACACCCCCGAGGGGGGCCTGTACGTATGGCTGAAGCTGCCCGAGGGCGCGGACCTGGCGGCGGTGCAGGCCGAGGTCATGGCCGAGGGCGTAGCCTACTACAACGGGAGCCAGTTCTCCCCCGAGGGCAAGGGAGTCAACTGCGCCCGCCTCTGCTTCGGCCACCCGTCGGCCGAGACGGTGTACGAAGGGGTCGCCGAGCTGGCCCGAGTCCTCGACCGTCACGGCGTCCTCGGCGGATAGCCCGACAGCGGTCCCCGGAGGCAATCCGGGAGCCTCGTCCCAGGGTTGACTTCTGGGCCAAGGTGCTTGACATCCGACCACACCGTGAGTGAGAATGGAGTATCATTTAAGGAGGTCTGAGTTAGTTGCAGAAACACGCCATCCACGAGTGCGATACCCACGAACACCACGGCGACGAATCTGGCCACGTGCATGACCAGCACGAGTGCGATACCCACGAGCACCACACCGAGGCCCACGACCACGCCGACCACGAGTGCGACACCCACGAGCACCACGGCGACGAGCCCGGCCACGTGCATGACCAGCACGAGTGTGACACCCACGAGCACCACGTGCACGACCACGCGGGCCACGCACACTAGACCAAGCCTTCGGACCTGAAAAGAGACCCCGCCGGACCTGCGGTTCGGCGGGGTTCTTGTTGTTTGCCGCAGACCGCGACGGGCCAGCCCGCCGCGGTCCCTCTTCAACCCGTGGAGCGCGAGTAGGCCAGCAGGTGGCCCACGTGGTGGTTCTCGGTGCAGCCGTCCACCGACCGCTCCACCTGTATGGTGACGTGTCCGATGCCGTACTCTCGGTGCAGCAGGTCCTGCATCTTCTTGATCAGCCCGTCCAGCTCCCCCTGGTAAGCGGGGTCCAGCAGCACGTGGGCGGTGAAGGCCTCGTTCCCCGAGGTTATGGTCCAGACGTGGACGTCATGGATCAGGGTAACTCCCTCCATCTCCTCGATGTCGTGGCACAGCTTATAGACGTCTATGTGCTCGGGGCTCCCCTCCAGCAGCACGTTAAGTATGCTGACGATCAGCCTGCGGGTGTTGTATACGATGAGGACCGCGATGACGACGCTGAGGATCGGGTCCGCTATCTGCCACTGGAAGGCCATGATCAGTATCGCGGAGACTATGACACCCACGGACCCCAACAGGTCCGCCAGCACGTGCTGGAAGGCACCCTCGACGTTGAGGCTCTCCCCCGAGGAGCGGTGCAGTACCCACGCGGCGATGACGTTTATCACGAAGCCGCCTATGCCGACCAGCAGGACCGGCAAGCCGACCACCTCGACGTCTTCCCTGAAGGCCCGGTGGTACGCCTCCCAGACGATCCACCCGGCGATCATCCACAGGGCGAAGGTGTTGGCCAGCGCGGCGAGGATCTCGGTGCGGTGATACCCGAAGGTGCGCTCAACCGAGGCCTCTTTCTGGGCAATCCACATGGCCACCAGGGCCATGGAAATGGCAGCGGCGTCGGTGAGCATGTGTCCGGCGTCGGCCAGCAACGCCAGGCTTCCTGACAGGATGCCGCCCACCACCTCCGCTACCATGTAGGTGCTGATCAGCACCAGGGCCAAGATCAGGCTGCGGCGGCTGGCTCCCCGCAGGTCGTGGGCGTGGTCGTGGCTGCCGTGGTCGTGGCCCTCGTGCTCGTCATGGCCGTGGCCCTCGTGCTCGTCATGGCCGTGGCCCTCGTACTCGTCGTGGCCGTGGCCCTCGTGCTCGTCGTGGCCGTGGCCCTCGTGCTCGTCGTGGCCGTGGCCCTCGTGCTCGTCATGGCCGTGGCCCTCGTGCTCGTCATGGCCGTGGCCCTCGTGCTCGTCGTGGCCGTGGCCCTCGTGCTCGTCATGGCCGTGGCCCTCGTGCTCGCCATGGCCGTGGCCCTCGTGCTCGCCATGGCCGTGGCCCTCGTGCTCGCCATGGCCGTGGCCCTCGTGCTCGCCATGGCCGTGGCCCTCGTGCTCGCCATGGCCGTGGCCCTCGTGCTCGCCATGGCCGTGGCCCTCGTGCTCGTCGTGGCCGTGGCCCTCGTGCTCGTCGTGGCCGTGGCCCTCGTGCTCGTCGTGGCCGTGGCCCTCGTGCTCGTCATGGCCGTGATGCTCCGCCTCCCGACGATGGGGGCTCTCTGCCATAGGGCACCTCCTGCACTCAATGGTATTACATATCAGGGGCCGTCGCAATCGGGAATCAGTCTCAGTCTATTGTTCAACGAGACCGTGCTCTGTCACGGACTGGGGGATTTTGCTGCCGTATCGATGGAACGATGTGCAAACCTCGATGCCGGTTGCTATAATCCCCCTCGAGCGGCACATCGAAGTCCGGCGGAGCGAGGGAGGGTCCATGGCTGGAGAGATCGAGGTGGTCCAGAGGTGCGGCGTCTGCAACGAACAGGTGGGAGCCTTCTCCGTGAAGCAGGAGAACATGATGCTCTCATCCAGAGCGCGGGTCTGGTGCCCTCGCTGCGAGAACAACGTGCCGGAGCGGAGGGAGCTGGCCGGGCGGGCGGAGTCCGTCAAGAGAGAGGTGGAGAGCCTCCCTCCGGCCGGAAGCTCCTAGGAGGTGGCCGACCAGCGGGCAACGAGACCGGGGGCGAAGGCCGAGCCCGAGCCCCAGGACGCGCGGGGATACAACGAGCGGGGCAACCGCTACAGCCGGTCCGGCATATACGGCAAGGCCATCTCGGACTACACCAACGCCATCGAGCTGGACTCGACCTACGCCGAAGCCTACTTCAACCGCGGCGGCTCCTATTACGAGGTGGGATGGTACGAGGAGGCGATAGCCGATCTGAGCAAGGCTATCCAGCTGGACCCCAAGGACGACCGGTTCTACGCCTGGCGCTCGGTGGCCTACCTGTTCAACGACCAGCCGGACCTGGCCGAGGCCGACCAGGACACGTGCGAGGAGCTCCGGTCCCGTTCCACCGAAGGGGCGCCTGAAGGGGAGTGATGGACAGGGTGTTTCCGGGCGCCCGGTGGCAGGTCCGCTCCCCTGAGGAGGTGGGGCTGGACCCCTCCAGGCTGGTGTCCGTGGAGGCGTGGGCCCGCTCCCTTGGGGAGCCCTTCCGGGTCGTGGTGGCTCGGCACGGCTACTTGGCCGTGGAGTGGAGCGAGGGCGTCGAGCCCGGCAGGCAGCTTGCCCAGGCCTCGGCGGTCAAGTCGGCCTACTCGTGCCTGCTGGGCATCGCCGTGTCCGAGGGAATGCTCCCAAGCCTGGACACGCCGGTAGTCGACTACTACCCCGAGATGATGGACGTGGCCGAGCGGGAGGGCCCCAAAGCCGGCCGCTGGGCCTTCGACAAGGACCGCGCGATAACCTTTCGCCAGCTAATCTGCAACACCTCCGGGTACATGAAACCCGGAGAGGAGCCCGGCAGGCGGTTCCACTATCAGACCTTCGGCATGAACATCGTCAGCAACTCGCTGGCGACCATCTACGGCCTCTACGACAGCCGCGACCCTGGCCGGCTTCCAGGCTGCGCACGCCTGATGGAGCAGAAGCTCCGCGACCCCATAGGCGGCTCGTGGGGCCACGACTACACAGACTTCCGGTACGGCCCGGGCGAGGGCGGGAAGAGGAACGTGTTCGGCCACTCGCTACAGATCCTGGCCACGGCGCACGACTCGGCCCGCCTGGGCCACCTGTGGCTCAGCGGGGGCGAGTGGGACGGGGTCCAGGTCGTCCCGGCGGACTACCTGAATCAGGCCACGGTGACGAACCCGGACATCCTGGCCAACGAGCCCGAGGAGAAATGGATGTACGGCCACGGGTTCTGGGTGAACGACCACGGCAAGGCGTGGCCCGACGCGCCGCGGGACTCTTTCGCCGCGTGGGGGGGCGGTGCCAGGCACATATGGGCCTGCCCCAGCCTGGACATGGTCGTCGTGCACAACCCGGGTTTCTGGACCAACGACCGGGTGCAGGAAAACCGCCTCCGGTGGGAGAACGAGGCCCTGTCGCGTCTGGTGGACGCCGTGGTGCGATGAGCGCCGACCTGCCGGCCCACAGGTTCCTCGACGAGCGGTCCATCCCCTACGCCAGGCTCTACTTTCCACCCACCACCGAGAAGGGGGCCGCCGCCGTTGCCCGGGCCCTGGGCTGCCGGGAGAGTCAGATGGTGAAGACGCTGATATTCGAGGCGGACACGGGAGAGCGGGTGCTGGTCATGCTGGGGGCAAGCAGCAACGCCGTCTCGGGCCATCTGAAGCGGGCCATAGGCTCCCGCAACATCAGGCTGGCGGCCCCGGAGGCCGTCCTGGAGACCACCGGCTACGAGATCGGATCCATTCCACCGTTCCACTGGCAGCCCCAGGGATTCCGCACCTTCGTCGACGCGGCCCTGATGGAGGAGGACGTCCTGGGCGTTGGCGCGGGAGTCTGGGGCAGCGAGATCATGATCGCCCCCAAGGACGTGGTCCGGGCCACGGGCGCGGCCGTGGTCAACCTGTCCGACCGTTCCAGGCCGGCGTTCGAGTAGCCCCGTACCCCGCTACCAGACGGGCTCGACGGCCAGGCCGAATCGCTCGCGGTAGTTCACCACCTGGCTGAGCCTGGGCTCGCCTCCCTCAGCCGCCACCCGCTTCAGGTCCTGGGTCGTGTTGCTGGAGGAGAGGTAGACGAACTCGCAGTCGGGCGGGTAGAGGGCCAGGCGGGCCGAGGCGTGCCACGTCCCGACCCCCAGCATCACGCCCTGGGAGCCGTCCATGTAGAAGGCGCTGTACTCCTGGGGAGGCGGCACGGCCTCCCTGTCGTCGGGGTCGGTTGCCCGGGCAACCACCATGATCATCGGCTTGCCCTTCAGGGGTATGAAGGTCTGGGTCACCTGGAAGTGTCTCTCCATGTCCTCCACGGCCCACGACTGGAAGTCCACCTTCATGTAGGCGACCTCAGTCGGCCCCTCGCAGGAGAAGTCCACCTTCCACCCCTGGACCCTGCCTTCGGTCATCTGGAAGAAAGGCTCCGACTCCTTCCGGCTGAGGACCTCGCCAAAGGGCCGAAAAGCCTCGTCGGTCAGGGGCTGTATCTTGATCCGGTGTGACCCTGGCATTGGACTGCCTCCTTAACCTCGTAGCTGTGCCAGGCAATTGTATACCGGACGACGGGAAGAATGGAAACGGCCCCACGATGGTTGTACTGGCAACTACACGAGTTGAACCCCCTCTGTCTCCGGTGCTACACTTCCGGCACCTAGTCATGCCCCGGTGGCGGGGTACGGGGCAAGGAACGAAGGAGGTGCGCCATGAGTGTCGAGAGCTATCGAGGTCCCGGCGGAGCCCAGCTCTACTACCGGTACGACGATTTCACGGACCCGTGGGTGGACGCGCCCACCGCGGTGCTCTGCCATGGCCACCCCAGGAACTCAAACCTCTGGTACGAGTGGGTGCCCCTCATCTCCCGGCGGCTCAAAGTCGCCCGCGTCGACCTGCGGGGCCTGGGCCTCTCCAGGGTGCCCGTCGAGACCTTCAAGAACTCCATCGAGTCGCGGCTGCTGGACGCCCTCGCCCTGTTCGAGCACCTGAAGGCGGGAAAGGTCGTCTGGATCGGTGAGGCCACGGGAGCGTTGACGGGTCTGAGCCTGGCCACCCGGGCCCCTCAGGCGCTGCACGCTCTGGTGATAATGAGCATCCCCCTGAGGCCCGGCCGGTCGCAGCTGGACAGGAACGCCACGGACTTCAAGCCGGGGGAGACGGTCCAGGGCCAGGGGAGCATCGACCTGATGCTGGCCAGGGGCATGCGGGCATGGGCCGGCGTGTCGGTGCGCGCCCGCCCCCGGATGCGCGAGGCCCCCGCCGGATACGTCGACTGGTATGTCGACCAGATCGCCCAGAACGACCCGCTGCTGGCGGCGGAGTTCTACCGCGGGATGGGGCCGGTGGACATGGTCCCCGAGCTGAAGGACATCGGAGTGCCCACGCTCTACCTGGAGGGGACCCGGGACGCGCTGCTTCCCGAAGACGAGCGGGAAGCCCTGGTGAACGCCCCCAACGTCCGGACGGTGACCCTGGACGGCCCGGGCTACGACCTGGGCTACGCCCGGCCCCGGGAGTGCGCCGCCAAGGTCACCAGGTTCCTGGAGGACGTGGGGGTGCTGTAGGCCGCCCCGTTACGCCTTCCTGACGTACTTGTAGATGGCCTTGTCCCTGGGCTCGGCGAGCTGTCCCGTGACCAGGAACAGGTTGCCGTGGGAATCGTGCCACGTCTGGTGGTTCCGTGGCGTGTCCCAGCGGGCCTTCTCGCGCCCCGAGCCGTCACGCACGACCATCGAGTTGGTCTGGGCCTCGTGGTTGGGGCGCTCGGCAACGAAGAAGTCCCCGTTGGAGTCCACGAACAGGTCCGTGGGCCAGGCGAGTCCCTTCCACTGGTCGATGAACTCCCCGGCGGGCGAGAAGATCTGTATCCGGTTGTTCAGCCGGTCGCAGACGTAGACCTTTCCATCGGGCATGACCCAGAGGCAGTGGGGGGAGCGTATCTCCCCCGGGGATGTCTCTCCCGGCTGCCCCCACGACGAGATGAGCCGGCCGTCGGAGGAGAACCGGTGTACGCGGCAGTTCCTGTAGCCGTCGGAGACGTAGATGTCCCCCGAGGGGGACGGGGACATGCGCGTGGGCACGTTGAACGGGCCGCCGGCCCTCAACACCACCCCCTCGTGCTCCTCGCAGCCCGTGTCCGAGGGCCGGCCCCGGTTGCCCAGCTCCATCAACGGCTCGCCCTCGACGGTGAACTTCATCGCCACGTGGGCCGCCCTGTCCGGAACGTAGACGACGTCATCGGAGTCGATGAACAGGGTGTGGGGCTCGGGAAGCAGACCGGCGCCCCAAGAGGTGAGGTAGTTTCCCTCACGGTCGAAGACGATGACCGGGGGCTCCATCTGCTGCTGGCATACGATGACCCGCTCCTGGGAGTCCACGACCACTCCCGTCACGACCCCGAAGGACATCCCTTCGGGCAGGGCGCCCCAGCCCTCTATCACGTCGTACCTGTATGGACCCGAGCCGACTTCGCCCATGATGGTCCCTCCTTACGTTGCCTGTTCGTGGTTAGGAATACCGGGCCCCGTTATCGGGGTGGCCCCGGAGTGACGGCGCTGTCAGGGTCCCTGGCCCTTATCGCGTAGTAGTCGATCCTGGGCTTCAGGAGCTCCAGCAGCCGCCGCAGCTCGGCCAGGGGCTCGGGGTGGTCGTCGACGCGGAGGTCCACCCGCGAGAACGAGTCGTCGCCGTATACGACCAGCGCGGCCGAGTGGTAGGGCGTGAACGGCGCCGCCTCTCCGCCCGCGTCCTGCCCGGCCTCCACCGCCCGCATCAGCCGCTCCTCCAGGTCCTCCTCCGCCGAGCCCTGGAAGGCCTCGGCCATGGCGTGGACCACTCCCTCCCCCACCAGGCCGTTGCCCATGGCTACGTAGCCGTCGCCGGTCAGGTGACCGGCCCATGGGTGGATCCCGGCCCCCGTCCGGGCGGCGGACCTGCCCAGGGCGTCGACGACCCCGATCTGCCGCCGCTCGATGTGCGCGTCGTCCGCCGCCAGCCTGGACACCACATCCTGCGCCGGCGCTCCCGCGGCCAGCAGGTCCAGGGCCGCGGTCCCAAGCCGGGGGTTGGTCATGGCCTGGGTGGCGACGGCGCCGACCCCGGACCGCACGAAGGGGCACCGGGAGCCCACGGCGATTTCGCTGGTGGTGATGCCCACACCCAACATCCCCGTGCGGGCGCATCGGCCGACCAGGGAGAAGGTGTGGAAGTCGATTCCGATGGGAGTGTCCATCCTAGCCTCCGGGCGGGCCTAACCTCAGGCGGGCCTAACCTCCGCGCGGGCATAATCTCCGGGCGCAGCCTCTATACGACGCCCTCGTCCTCGAGGGCGGCCACCTTCTCGGGGCTGAACCCCAGGAGATTGCCGTATATGTCGTCGTTGTGCTGGCCCAGGGAGGGGGCAAGGTGCTTCACCCTGCCCAGGCCGCTGCTCATCCTTGGCACGATGGCCGGCATCTTGAGTTTGCCCATGACGGGGTCGTCCACCTCGACCATGGACCCCCTGGCGGCGAACTGGGGGTCCTGGAAGATGTCTGCTATGCTGTTGATGGCGCCCACGGGGACCTCTTCCTTATCCAGGAGGTCTATCAGGTCCCCCATGTCGTGGGTCCGGGTCCAGTCCGATACGATGCCGTCCAGCTCGTCGCGGCGCTCCACCCTGCCCGCGCTGGTGCTGTAACGAGGGTCCGAGCCCAGGTCTTCCCGGTCCATCGCCCTGGCCAGCCGTTGGAATATCCGGTCGCTGGTGCACGCGATGGCGACCCACTTCCCGTCCCTCGTCGGGTAGTGGTTGTGGGGCACGGCGTGGGCGGTGCCGGTGCCCTGACGCTCGCGGACGAACCCGAGCTTGTCGTAGGCCGAGGCCAGGTTGTCCAGGAGCCGGAATATGCTCTCGTACAGGGAGATGTCGATGCACTGGCCCTCGCCCGTCCGGCGCCGGTGCTCCAGGGCAACCATGATGGAGAAGGCGCCGAAGAGCCCCGCCGCGTAGTCGGCGATGGTGGCCGACCCCGGGTTGACGGGTGGCCGGTCGGGAAAACCGGCCAGGTAGCTCAGGCCCCCGAAGGCCTGGGCGATGCGCCCGAACCCGGCCTTCTCCCGGTACGGCCCCGTCTGGCCGTAGGCGGACACCCTGACCATGACCAGCCCGGGGTTCAGCTCCCTGAGGACCTCGTATCCCATGTTCCAGCGTTCCATGGTGCCCGGCCTGAAGTTCTCCACCAGCACGTCGGAGCGCTTGACCAGGTCCTTGATGATCTCCTGGCCCTTCTCCTGTCTCAGGTCGCAGGTGATGCCCCGCTTGTTGCGGTTCTCCTGGGCCCAGATGAGCCCTACCCCGTTGTGCTTCTCGCCAAGCTGGCGGCAGGGGTCGCCGCGCCCCGGCATCTCCACCTTGATGACGTCGGCGCCGAACTCGGCCATCATGGTCGCCGCGAAGGGGGCGGCGATGAAGGTGGCCAGATCCAGCACGCGAATCCCGCTCAAGGCGTCGCCGTCAACGGCGTCATCAGGCCTGGAAGACGAGACCATATCTCTAACCCTCTACCTCTTGGGCCACGCCTTGGGCCCCGGCGTGGAGCTCGATGACCCGCCTGGCGTTCTCCACCAGCGGATAGTCGACGAACTGGCCGTCCACCCGTATGGACGCGCTGCCGGCGGCCTGGGCCTGGGCAAAGGCATCGACGATCTTCCTGGCCTGGGCCAGCTCCTCCGGGGACACGTAGGAGAAGACCCGGTTGGCCAGGGGGACCTGCCTGGGGTGGATGCAGCTCTTGCCCTGGAACCCCATGCGCCGGGCCCGTTGGGCCGACTCCACGAACCCCTCCTCGTCGTCCAGGCGCACCCACACCGAGTCCGTGGGTGGGTCGATCCCGGCGGCGCGGGAGATCACCACCAGTCGGGAGCGGGCATAGGCCAGCTCCGCCTCGTCCCTGGTCCAGTCTATGCTCACGTCCCTGGTGAAGTCGCCCGCGCCGAAGTGGAGGGACTTGATGCGCGGGTTGCTGCGGGCGATGTCATACGCCCGCCACAGCCCCAGGGCCGTCTCGATTATGGGGACTACCTCCACGCTGCCCGGCTCCAGGCCAAGGGCCTTCTCACGGGCTGCCAGGACCCGCTCCACGTCCTCCATCTCCTCCGCCGACTCCACCTTGGGCACCACCAGGCCGCCAAGCCCGGCGCAGACCACCACCTCGATGTCGGCGAGCCCCACGTTCAGGGAGAAGTCGGTCTTCTCTCCCGTGGGGTTGACCCGGACGTACACGCGGGTGCCCGTCTCCCCGACCGCGGGGATGGCCTGCCTGACCGCGTCCCTGGCCGCCACCTTCTGGTCGACAGCCACGGCGTCTTCAAGGTCCAGGATGGCCGCGTCCGCGCCGAAGGCGCCCACCTTGGACACCTTCCTCGGCTCGTTGCCGGGCGCGTATAGAAGGGTGCGTATCGCCATCTGAGTCTCCTCCAAGGGGTCCGGGCGGAAAGGGGCTCGGGAGCGCCCCGGCCCATTCTATCCGACATCGTCCGCGTATGAAAGGGCTACGAAAGGGCTACGAAATGGCGAGGCCTCGCCGCCGGGACTACAAGACGTGGACCTCGATGAGGTTGGTCGAGCCCGGGACTCCCATGGGCACTCCCGACGTTATGACAACCCGTTGCCCTTTCCGCACCAGTCCCGAGTTGAGCGACTCGTTCAGGGCCTTCCTGACCATCTCGTCGGTGTCCTTGGCCGCCTCGCTCAGGATGGGGATGACCCCCCAGACCAGGGAGAGACGCCTGTAGCTGCTCTCCAGGGGCGTCGGCGCCAGGATGAGCCGCCGGGGACGGTGCTTGGCCACCAGCTTCGGGGTGCTGCCGGACTGGGTGAAGGTTATGATGGCCGCTGCGTCGATGTGCCTGGCCAGGTCGCAGGCGGCGCGGCCCACGGACTCCCCAAGGGACGCCGTGTCCCAAGGCTGGGGCGTGAACGGCAGGGCCGACTCGGCGTCCTGGGCGATCCTGGCCATCATCGCGACGGCCTCCACTGGATGGGCCCCGACGGCGGTCTCCTCCGACAGCATGACCGCGTCGGTGCCGTCCAGGACGGCGTTGGCGACGTCGGTGACCTCGGCGCGGGTGGGACGGGGGTTCTCCACCATGGAGCGGAGCATCTGGGTGGCGGTGATGACCGGCTTTCCCGCCCGGTTGGACCTCTCGATCAGCCGCTTCTGGACCAGGGGGCCCCTCTCCAGGGGAGTCTCGACCCCCAGGTCGCCCCGGGCGACCATTATCGCGTCCGCGGCGTCGATGATCTCGTCCATGTTCGCCACCGCTTCGTGCTTCTCGATCTTGGCGACCAGCGGGACTGCGGCGCTGTGCGCCTCGACGATCCTCCTCGCCTCGTGGAGGTCCGCCGCGGTCCGCACGAAGGAGAGGCCTACGTAGTCCACGCCGCACTGGATCCCGAAAGCCAGGTCGGCCAGGTCCTTGTCGGTCAACGAGGGCACGTCCAGGGAGCTGGTGGGGACGTTGACGCCCTTGTGGGAGCTGAGCGGCCCGCCTATCCGGACGTCGCACCTGATGTCATCGATGGTGGTGTCGAGCACCTGCAGCTCCAGGGCTCCATCGGCAAGGAGGATGGTGTCGCCCACGGACACGCTCCTGGGCAGGGCCGGGTGGCTCACCGAGACCTCGCCAGCGTCGCCGGGCACCTGTCGCGTGGTCAGGGTGAGCATGGAGCCGGTCTCGACGTCGACCGTTCCCTCAGCCACGGGCCCGATCCTGATTTTGGGACCGGACAGGTCCTGGAGGACGGCCACGGGCCTCCCGTGGGCCGTGGAGATGCGGCGGATGGCCTCGACGACCTCACGGTGGTCGGCATGGGTCCCGTGGGAGAAGTTGAGCCGGGCAACGTCCATCCCGGCCCCTATCAGACGTTCCAGGACGGCCGGGGACCTGGAGGCCGGGCCTATCGTGCAGACTATCTTCGTTCTTCTCATGGGCTGTCCTGGAGGCTGGACCTCAGCCTCTTCCGGCGCCGTCGTGCGCCCGGTCCGAGCCGCACACCTCCAGGGCCGTCACCGCCAGGACCCTGGCGCACTCCACCATCTCGCTGATGACCACGTAGGAGTCGTCCTCGTCTTTCGTCCCCCTGCCTACGGTCGGCCCGTAGATGAGGCAGGGGATGCCGGCCTTCCACAGGTGGCACGTGTCGTTGGCGCTGTAGGAGTCGGGGATGATGGCCCCGATGGAGGAGGGAGGCCGCCCGGTTACCCTTTCGTGGCTGCGGGCCACGGTCTGGACGATGTACTCGTCCCGGGGGACGTCCAGGGGGTCCATCACCAGCCTGCGGCGGCCCCTGAAGGAGTCCGGGGGCGGTATCTCGATCTCGTACCGCAGGTCAGGGTCCGCGCCGGCCAGCGGGTCCAGCGCCCGGCGAATGTCGGCGACGATGCCCTCCACTGTTTGTCCGGGGAGGAAGTGGACGTCGACGATGATGGTGCACAGGTCGGGGACGTAGGGCGGCTCCACGAGGACGTACTCCCGCCCGCGGCCTCCGATGATGCTGCCGACGTTGAGCTTGGGCAGGGCCGGCATGTCGGACCGGGGGGTGCAGGTGAACTCGACGTTCTCCAGGGCGTCCATGATCCGGGCCATGTTCCGTACGGCGTGCACCGTGTGGCCGCTGCGGGCCATGTGGCCCGTGACCCCGTAGGCGTGGATGGCCATGTGCACTATGCCGGCGTGCACCGTGACCAGGTTGCCAAGGCCGAAGGGCTCGGCCACCACCGCCATGTCCGTCCGGAAGCCCGTGTCCACGAGATGCTTCGTGCCCTCGCCGCCCTGGGTCTCCCCCACGACGCAGGCCACCACCAGGTCTCCCTTCAGCCGGGCCTGGGAGAGCCGGACGGCCTCGGCGGCCATGATGACGCTGGCCAGGCCGCCCTTCATGTTCTGCACGCCGTGGCCGTAGAGACGGTCTCCCTCGACGGTGGGGGTCCACGGGTCCCGGCGCCACCGCATTCCCAGGGAGTTGATGTCTATGTGGCCGTTGAGCATGAGGCTGGGCCCGCCTCCGGAGCCCTCCAGGGTAGCAATGGTCTGGAAGCGCCCGGGCTCCACCTCCTGCAGGTCGACCCGGTATCCGCGGCTGCCGAAGAAGTCGGCCAGGTACCGCGCCACGGGGGTCTCGTCGGGCTTGAAGCTGGGTATGCGGACCAAGTCCGACGCCAGATCCACTATGGCAGCGCGGTCGACTTGCCCCAGCACCCGGTCTACGGCCATCATGTCAGCCCTCAGCCCCGTCCATCGGTCACCGGCGACGGGCCGCCTCCCGCGGCCGTTCCCTGTCTCCGGCGGCCGGCCTCCAGCTTTCGCCTGAGGTCCGCCGTCGCCTGTGGGTCGGCCTCGAGGGTGTCCGGGTCGATGGCGACGCCGTACACGTCCCGGGCCTTCTCCAGGGACACGTACCCCTCCAGCACGTCCAACTCCACCATGGAGACGTCCCGGTCCATAGGGTCGCCGTATCCCCCGCCTCCGCCCGATTCCACGGCGAAGATGTCTCCCTTCTGCAGCGACACGTTGGCGAACTTGGAGGGCGACGGCAGGCCGAAGGCCTCCTGAAGGGTGGTACGCTTGCCGTTCCTGGTCAGGTGGAAGGAGTGGCAGTGGGCGTCGCCCCCGCCGAAGATGCCCCGTGGAGGAAGGATGTGCCGGGTGGCCGCGGCCGAGTAGAGGGCGTCTCCCAGGAGCTCGAACTCCTGGCGGGAGGCGAGGCCCCCGCGGAACTTCCCGTCCCCTCCCGAGTCGGTGGCCATCTCCCACCGCATGAAGAGGGCCGGGAACTCCCGTTCCCATACCTCCAGGGAGGAGAACCGGCAGTTATTGCGCGGGTCGGGGGCCACGGGCTCGCCGTCCTTGGTGGCCCGGGCCCCGTAGCCGCCGCTCTGGCTCAGGTACCAGACCCACTCGTTCCCGGTCTCCGGGTGAAACCCCCAGTAGGTGGTGTTGTCCCGGTCGCCGTTGCTGGAGCCGATGACCCGCTCGGGAAGCCAATCGCCAAAGGCCCTGATGACCGTGTCGGTGAGCGCCGGGATATGGTAGATCCCAGCGGCTACGGGGGCCGGATGGTGGGGGTTCAGTATGGACCCGTCGGGGATGAAGAGGTCGATCTGCTCCAGCACGCCGGAGTTCATGACCCCCTCGGGGTCCACCATGGAGATGACCGCCACGAAGATGGCCCCCTTGGCGACCACCTTGCTGCAGTTGACCATCGAGAAGTCCTGGTCGGAGCTGCCCGAGCAGTCCACCCTCAGCCTGTCGCCCTTCTTCTCCACCGCTACGTTGATCTTGTACATGCGGTCTGTGTAACCGTCGGTGTCGACGAAGTCGTGGTCGTGTCCCTTGCCGTCGGGCATCTCCAGTAGCTTCTGCCTGAACCGTCTCCGGCCGTACTCCAGGGTGGCCTCCATGCCGGCCAGCACCATGTCCACCCCGTACTTGTCGATGAGCGCCTTCACTCGCCGCTCGCCGGTCAGGTTGGCGGTGATCTGGGACTGGATGTCGCCCCATATCTGGCGGGACACCCGCACGTTACGGAGGATGAACTCCCTCACGGTGGTGTTTAGGACCCCCGCCTCGTACAGCTTGGCGGGAGGAATGGTGAGGGCCTCCTGCACGACGTGCCGGGCCGTGCCCGAGAACCCGCCCGCGGCCATGCCGCCGATGTCCGTCCAATGGCCCCGGTTGGCGGTGTAGCCCACCAGGGTGTCTTCATGGAAGATGGGCCGCGCCACCATCACGTCGGGCTGGTGGGAGCCGCCGGCGTAGACGTCGTTGAGGATCATCACGTCGCCTTCGTCGAACTTGCCGTCGAAGGCCTCTATGATGGCCTCCAGGGAGTCGGTCATGGTCCCGGCGTGGATGGGCACTCCCTGGGCCTGGGCGACCATCCGGCCCCGGCTGTCGAATATCGCGCCGGTGAAGTCCAGCCGCTCGGCGAAGGTGCTGGAGTAGGCCACGGCCGTGGTGCTCTTCATCATCTCCTCGACGGTGGAGAGCAGGTAGCTGCGGATGATCTCGGCGGTGAAGGGGTCCAGCTCCGCCGCCTCCTGCTGGGGGCTGGAGCTGACGGTGGTCCTTATGTTGCCATACTCGTCCACCCGGGACTCGCAGCCCTGGGGCAGGAAGATGGTGTTGTCCACCTCCTCGACGATGCAGGGGCTCTGCAGCACCATGCCTTGCCTCAACGTCTCCCGGTCGTACACGGGCACCGGCGAGTCGTAGAAGGCCATCTTTCGGTGCCCCTTGGGAGAGGGAGCGCCATGGCCTGCGCCTTCCCTCTTGGGAAGCTCCAGGGACTGTATGTATCCCGTTGCCGTGGCGTGGATGTTGACCACCTCGGCGGGGTCCCCCAGCACCATGCCGTACCTCTCCCGGTACACCCTCTCGAACTCCTGATAGACCTGCTCCCTGGTCACCTTGCCCCTGGGCAGGGGGACCCGCAGCTCGAAGGACTGGCCCACGTACCGCACGTCGGCCTTCCACTGGACTCCGGTGCCGACGACACGGCTCTCGTCTGCCTGCAGGTATCCCAGGGCCCGGGCCTCGAGCTCCCGGAAGTCCGTCTCCACCCGGTCCATGGACAGCTCCGCCAGGGGCGATGACACCGTCCGGGACTCGTTGTAGCTGATGTCGGCGGTCATCATGCCCAGGGCGGAAAGGGTGCTGGCGTTGACGGGGAACAGCACGGAGGTTATGTCAAGCTCCTTGGCCACGTCTATGGCGTGCTGGGCCCCGGCCCCGCCAAAGGGCACGAGGGTGAACTCCCTGGGGTCGATGCCCTTCTTCACCGTGACCTGCCGCACCGCCTGGGCCATGCTGGCGTTGACGACCTTGTACACGCCCTGGGCCGCCTCGGGCACCGAGACGCCGAAGTGGTCGGCTATGGGCTGCATAGCCCTCCACGACCTGTCCGGGTCCAGCTTCATGGAGCCGCCGCCCAGGAAGTTCCCCGGGTTGAGGGTCCCCAGGATCATGTTGGCGTCGGTGGTGGCGGGCTCAGTGCCGCCGAAGTCGTAGCAGGCCGGTCCCGGGTCGGCGCCGGCGCTGCGAGGGCCGACCCTGAGGCTTCCGCCCTCGTCGACCCACGCGATGCTCCCGCCGCCGGCCCCGATGGACACCACGTCGATGCTGTCGCTCCGCACGGGTATGCCGAACTCCACGTCGGTGGTGTCCTTTATCTCGGGCACGCCGTCTCTGATCATGCAGACGTCGAAGCTGGTGCCGCCCATGTCGGCGGTGATTATCTGCCCGATGCCCAGCTTCTCACCCAGGTACCGGCAGGCCAGCACCCCCGCGGCCGGCCCCGATTCCACCAGGGCGATGGGCCTCTCCTGGGCCGCCGTGGATGAGATGAGACCGCCGCCGGAGTGCATGTACTTGATCCCCTGCTGTATCTCCAGGGCCCTGTCCAGGCGGTCCACGTAGCCGTACACCCGGGGCATGGCGTAGGAGTTCAGCACCGTGGTGCTGGCCCTGGGATATTCCCTTATCCGGGGGTCCACCTGGCAGGAGAGGGACACGTACAGCTGCGGCGCCTCGCGGGCGATGATCCGGCCGACCTCGATCTCATGCCGGCCGTTGGCGTAGGAGTTGAACAGGCACACGGCGACGGAGTCGACGCCCTTGGCCACCAGGTACCGGACGGCGCGGTCGACATCGGCGTCGTCCAGGGACGTTATGGGGTCCCCCTCCTTGCCCATCCTCTCGGACACCTCGACGATCAGGTGCCGGGGCACCAGGGCCTTGCGGCGCTCCCACTGCAGGTCGAAGCTCTGCTCGCGCATGCCCGTCTGGAAGAGCAGGATGTCCCGGAACCCCCGGGTGGTTATCAGCCCGACCTTGGCCCCCTGGCGCTCGATCACCAGGTTGGTGACCAACGTCGTGCCGTGGACGAAGTGGGACACGCCCTCCACCTCCACGCCTGCCGACCTGCAGGCTTCCAGCAGCCCCTCCTCGGGCGCCCTGGGCGTCGTCAAGACCTTGTTCCGGGAAACGGTCCCCGCCTCCTCGTCGAAGGTCATCAGGTCGGTGAACGTACCCCCGATATCGACGCCGACTCGCAGCATAGGCCGGACCCTCCGTTCTCACGCCAAGTTGCCCGCCCCCGGGCACAGGGACATCCTACTATACCACCGGGGCAGCGTGCCCCTATTATACAGGAGGGCCGAGAAGGCCGGGCCGCTGCCTGTCCCGGCAGCCCCCTACCGCCGCGGCTCCCAGGAGAAGAACCGGACCGCCACCGCCACCCCGCCCACCATCCACCCCGCCATCACCAGCAGGTGCACCGGCTCGAAGCCGGCCCCCTTCTCGAAGGGGTCGAAGGCCGTGTGCATGGCCATGGCGAAGTGCCGCACCGGGAAGATGTCGGCGAACGTGGTGAGCCAGGCCGGGGCGTCCTGCAGCGGGATGAAGACGTCGGATATGAAGAGGAGGGGCAGTATGGAGACGTTGACGATGGCGGGGGACGCGTCGGCGTTGGGGATGACCGTCATGACCGCCAGGCCCAGGGCGCAGAAGGTGGCCGCCCCGACCACCAGGCTGACCAGGAACGCCGGCAACGTATTGGTGGGCAGGTCCACGTCGTAGAACAGGACCCCCGCCGCGGTGACGATGACGACCAGCAGGACCGACAGCAGCACCGAGTGCCCGATCCTGCCGAACATGTAGGACCAGCCGGGCAGCGGCGTGCCGTGGACCCGCTTCAGCAGGCCCATGTCCCTGGCAAAGGAGAGGCCGATGGCCACGTTGTTATAGCAGGCGTAGATCACCGAGAGGGCCACTATGGCAGGGACGTAGAACGTGGAGGTGTTGACCGTTCCCCCGGGGAGGTCCAGGTCCCTGTTGCCAAAGAGCAGGTTGAAGATGACCAGGAACATCAGGGGGAACGCGAACGTGAAGAACGCTGCAACCGGGTTGCGCCAGAAGGCCCGGTTCTCGTAGCGGACCTGCCGCAGCGCCAGGGCGAAGGAGCTCATTCCGGTCCCCTGCCGGGCTCCGGCGGGCCGGTGAGCTCCACGAACACGTCCTCCAGGGACGGACGGGACACGGACAGCTCTTCCAGCTCCAAGCCGCGGTCCGTGGCCCAGCCCGTCAGCAGGTGGAGGGTGCTGGTCGGCGTGTCGGTGACGATGGTGTACTGACCCGCCTCCGTGGCGCGGGCTTCCAGGCCGGGGGGCAGGTCCTGCGGCACGGAGGCCAGCTTGAACCGTATGGTGGTGGAACGCTCCCGCTGCACCAGCTCGCCGGGGGCGCCCTGGGCGACGATCCTCCCGTGGACCATGATGGCCACGCGGTCGGCCAGGTGCTCGGCCTCGTCCATGTAGTGGGTCGTAAGCACCACCGTCTTGCCCAGGGACTGCAGGTTGCGCACCATCTCCCACGCCCCTCGGCGCGCCGAGGGGTCGAACCCGGTGGTGGGCTCGTCCAGGAACAGCAGCTCCGGGTCCCCCGCCAGCCCGATGGCCACGTCCAGCCGCCGCTGCTGGCCGCCGGACAGCCGCTTCACCGGGGAGCCCCGCTGCTCCTTCAGCCCTATGACGTCCAGGATCTCATCCAGGGGCAGCGGATGGGGATAGTAGCCCCGGAACAGGTCGATGGTCTCCTCCACCTTGAGGTAGGGCTCCACCCCGGTGGACTGGAGCACGATGCCGATGCGCTCCTTCAGCTCGCGTTGGCTTCGTCCCGGGTCGTATCCCAGGACGGACACCTCGCCAGCGGTGCGGTCGCGGTGTCCCTCCAGGATCTCCACGGTGGTGGTCTTGCCGGCGCCGTTGGGCCCCAGGAGGGCGAAGACCTCCCCCCTCATCACGTGGAGGTCTATCCCCCGCACCGCCTCCAGGGCGCCGTAGGACTTCCTGAGCCCCCGCACCTCGATGGCCGGGGAGGACGCCCCCTCGCTCCTCGCCGTCACTTTGCAGCTCGGGGTGGAGCGAGAGGAGCTCCTACCGCGGAGTCATCGGTGCTGCCAAAGGGCAGCCTGAAGCTAGTCGTCGTCTTCCACCTCTGGCATGAGAACGAACTCGGGGTAGGACTCCATGCCCAGCTCCCCGGCATCCTGGCCCAACCGCTCCACCGAGGCGGAAACACGGGCGCCCAGGGTCTTGTCCAGAAGCTGCCAGAGGCCGTAGGAGACCAGGAACACGAAGCCTCCGATGGAGAGTATGCCGACGAGCTGCACGTGGAAGGTGGCCCCACCGGCGATGCAGGCGGCGATGGTCCCCCATACTCCGGCGAACATGTGAGCGGGCACCGCTCCCACCACGTCGTCCAGCTTGACCATCTCCATGAACTTCAGCCCACCGACGCACAGTACCCCGCCCACCGCTCCGATGACCACGGCCCAGTAGTGGTCGACGATGTCGGGGGCCGCCGTGATGGAGACGAGGCCCGCAATGGCGCCGTTCAGTCCCGCGAACAGGTCTATGCGTCCCAGGATGGGGCGGGAGACGATGAGGGCCGCCATCACTCCGGCGGCTGCTCCCAGGTTGGTGTTGACCAGCACGATGCTCATCGCCACGGCGTCCAGCGCGCTGGACAGGGCCAGCTGGGAGCCTCCATTGAAACCGAACCAACCGAGCCAGAGGATGAAGACGCCCAGGGTCACCACCAGGATGTTGGAGGGAGGCGTGGCCCTTGCGGTGCCGTTGCGACGGAACTTGCCCAGCCGCGGTCCGACTACCAGTATGCCGGCCAGCGCCGCCCAACCCCCGGTGCTGTGCACAATGGTCGAGCCGGCGAAGTCGCTGAAACCCATCTCGGCCAGCCAGCCGCCGCCCCACGTCCACGCTCCCACCACGGGGTATATGACGGCCGTCAGCACCAGGATGAACAGGAAGAAGGGCCACATCTTGACCCGCTCGGCCAGGGCACCCGAGACGATGGAGGCGGTGGTCGCGACGAAGACCATCTGGAAGAACCAGTCGGACATGGTGGCGTATCCCGCGCCTGCCTCCCCCACCACCCCGGCCACGGCCCCTTCAGCCCCATCGATCAGGGCTATCTCCGCCGCCGTCGAGCCGTACATGAACGCCGGCGTGCCGATGATGCCCGCTAGGGTGTCGCCGTACATCAGGTTGTAGCCGATGAAGAAGAAGGCCAGTCCGGCGATGGAGTAGAGGCCGATGTTCTTCAGGCAGATCATGGCCGCGTTCTTGGTGCGCACGGAGCCGGACTCCAGCATGGTGAACCCGGCACACATCCACATGACCAGTGCGCCCCAGATAAGGAACGCGAAGGTGTTGAAGACGAAGGCGGTCTCGTCGTCCGGCCCGGCCGCGTGGGCTATGGCGGGCCTGACCAGGAAGAGGATGAGGAACCCGATACCCGTCGCGGCAAGGATGGCCGCGGGCCGGCGGTAAGAAAGGAGACCAACGAGAGATGTCATAAGCACGCTCCTCCGCAGGGCCGGGTCGCTGCCCTGCCATGTATGGGACTGATCCACCAACCTCCGTCGAGGCCGGCCATCGAACCGCGCTAACCGACCATCGACATCCGATGTACGCCGGTCATTGTATAACAACCACGCCGTTTTGTGGAGCACCCCCCGGATATCCGCAGAGTCCCCTGGTGCCGGTCACCGTTGGTCCCTCCCAGCTACGTGGTCACCACCTGGGGACCTGTCCCAGACGTCGTGCTCCGAACCGGCCCTTGAAGCCGTTACCTTACCCGGGTAAGATTTCGTAAGGAGAGACTCTATGATAGTAAAGATCAACTCCAAGCGTCAGGTTACCTTTCCCAAGCGGGTACTGGAAGCCCTCGGCGTGGGGCCCGGCGACCAGCTCGAGCTGCAAGAGGGCCCGGATGGATTCATTCTGCGCCCACGGCGCATCGACTATTCGAAGCTGGGTACCCTGAGCGGCCTGATATCGCACGGACATCCCACGTTCGATATCCGCAAGTTCCGAGATGAGGGATATGATCCAGCATCGTATCGGGATTGATACCTCCGTGCTCGTCAGGCTGGTTACCAGGGACCCCGAGAACCGTGGCGCCCGAGGGTGGCGACGAAGTTGCGGTTGAGGAGACGAGGAGATGCAGAAAGCGTTGCATATACGGACGACGGTACTTCCAGGAGGCAGGATAGAGATCCTGCACCGGGAGCTTCCCGTGGGGGAATCCGTTGACGTGGTCGTTACCCCGTCGGCGATATCAGGTGGAGGGTCCGTGGTTGACATTCTCGCCGAAGCGCCGGGGCACTTGGTCTTCAAGACGGCCGCAGATGTAGAGGCATACTTGGCAGAAGAGAAGGAAGCATGGGGCCGCTGACACTGCCCACTGGTGGGTCGGTGTACGTTGACGCCAATGCGGTCATCTACGCCGCTGTGGAGATGGACCTCATTCCTGCTACGTTAGCAATTCGGGAAGACGCCGCTCGCATCCGGGCCGCCACCGGTTTGAAGACGTCTGACGCTCTCCACGCCGTGACAGCACTACCGAAGCGAACCTCCTCACAAAAGCGGAGGTCATGACATGCGGATACTGTTCACCGGCCAGACGGGCATAGACAAGAAGGCCCAGCTCCAGGGGCTCAGGGACTACTGCGCCCAACGGGGCAAGACCATCGACGCGGTGTTCAATATCGGCGACATGATGTACGAGGAGAGCCAGAAGTCCGGCACCACCCTGAAGGAGGGGAAGATACTGGACCTGCCCCTGGCCCAGCTGGGGGCCCTCCGCCTCGGCGCCTTCAATCTCATCCGCAATGGGCTGGTCCGCGCCCAGGGCGCGGGGCCTCAGAACGTGTTCGTCAACTCCCACGCCGTCTTTCGGTGGAACAACCGCCTGTTCAGGGCCTTCGAGCTCCCGGAGGTCAGGGACCTCCAGCCCGACATCATCGTTACCCTGATAGACGATGTGGAAGCCGTGAAGATGCGCCTGGACGAGTTCAAGGAATCGGGGGCCCTGCCGCCGGACACCAAGTACAGCCTCAAGGACCTGCTGGTGTGGCGAGAGGAGGAGATGCTCGCGTCGGACATCCTGTCCTCCGTCCTGGGGGTCCCCCACTACGTCCTGGGAGTCTCGCTGGAGGAGGAGGTCTCCTCGACCCCCCTGGACGTCGTGTACCACCTGATGTTCGAGCCCTGGCGGAAGAAGGCCTACGTCAGCTACCCCATCAGCGAGGCCCGGGCCAGACCGGACACCTGGGAGAAGGTGACCAGGTACCGCAGGCTGGCACGGTCTTACCTGACCGCCTTCGACCCCCTGATGATAGACGAAAAGAGGCTGCTGGACGCGCTGCGGCACGCGCCGCCCGAAGCCCGGGAGCTGGAGTGCACAGTGCTGGGAAAGACCGTTACGCTGGACCGCGGGGAGATAGAGGCCATCAGGGACGACATCGACGGCCAGGTGGTTGCCAGAGACCTGAAGCTCATAGACCAGGCGGAGATGGTCGTGGCCTACTTCCCCTCACGTGCCGATGGGAACCCCCTGATCGCGGGCGGGGTCCAGTCGGAGGTGGAGCACGCCGAGTCCTCCACGAAGGACATCGTCATCGTCTGGGAGGCGTCCCGCGGGCCCACTCCCTTCATAGGGCGGAAGGGCGATGGGCTGCTGTTGAGGAGCCTTGAGGAGCTGGAGGACTACCTGAGGTCCATCAGCCAACGGCCGGGCCAGCAGGAGATGTCCCTCTGACCGGCCCTGGGGTCCGTCTCCGCTAGCCCTGGAGTATCTGGTTCGCCCTGTCCCTCGCCTCGCCCACCGTGTTCACAAAGTGGTCCTCGGGAACGTGCCGTAGGGCGTTGAGCGCCCGGAGGGTGACGGCGGGGGAGCCCTTCAGGCCCATCACGATGCACTCCGTGTCCGCATCCATGGCCGTGTCGATGAGCTGCTCCACCACAAGGGCGGCGCTGTCGTCCATGTAGACGGTGTTGGAGAAGTCGAGGATCACCACGTCGTGGTCCTGGATGTCCATGCCGATGGTGTTTATCAGCTTGTTGGAGGAAGCGACGGAAAAGCTCCCCCGGAGGGCGATCAGGCCCACCCGCGCGGAGAAATCGTCCACCTCCTCGGTGTCCTGGCCCCCGGCGAGGAAGCTCTGGTCCAGCAGCGGAACGGAGACCACGCTGTCCAGCTCCAGCCGCTCGAACTGGCGTGCGCTGGCCATCCCAGCGGCGATGAGCCCTATGGCCACGGCGGTAACCAGGTCCAGGAACACCGTGAGTCCCAGGGTGATCAGCATCACCAGGAGGTGCTCCCTCTGTACACTGAGGATCCGGGTGAGGAAGCGCCAGTCTATTATGTCCCAGCCGACCTTGATGAGGATGCCCGCAAGGACGGCATGGGGGATACTCTCGACGTACCTGCCCAGGCCCAGGACCAGGGCCAGCAGGATTCCCGCCCGTACCACGCCTGACACGGGAGTCCGCCCCCCGGCGCGTATGTTCACCACCGTGCCCATGGTGGCCCCGGCGCCGGGCAAGCCCTGGATGAGGCCCGTGGCCACGGTGCCGAGTCCCTGGCCCACCAGCTCCCTGTTGGCGTTGTGACTGGTGCGGGTCATGGAATCGGCTATCAGGGATGTGAGCAGGCTGTCGATGGCCCCCAGCAGCGCGATGGTCAGCGCCGGCTGCACGGCGCTCACCAACACCCCGGCGGAGAGGTCGGGCATCTTGATCTGGGGGAAGCCGGTGGGCACGTCTCCGATGACGGGAGTGTTCGTCAGCCAAAGCACTCCGAGCATGGTCCCAACGATCAGGGCTGCCAGGGCGGGCGGGAGGTACCTCCTGAACCGGCCCGGCCACGCCACGCCCACCACGAGGGTGACGGCGGCGATGGCCAGGGCGCTGAAGTTCACGTCGCGGAGCACCTGGGGCCATTCTTGGACCGTCGCCATGGGCCCGCCGGTAGCGACGTCGGCGCCCAGGAAGGGCAGGGTCTGCACGATTATGATGATCACGCCGATGCCGGACATGAACCCGGATATGACGGAGTACGGCGTGAAGGCGACGAAGCGGCCGATCCTCATTACGCCCAGGAGAATCTGTATCAGCCCCGCCATGATGACCACCGTGAAGGCCTCGGCGAGGTCGTCGGCATGGCTGGTTACTATGACGGCCACCGCCACGGACATGGGGCCCGTGGGCCCGGTGATCTGGGACCTGGTGCCGCCGAACACCGCCGCGAAGAAGCCCGCCGCGATGGCCCCGTACAGGCCGGCAAGGGGCCCCAGGCCCGAGGCCACGCCGAAACCCAGGGACACCGGCAGTCCAACCACCGCCGACGTGACCCCGCCGAAGAGGTCCCCGCGGAAGGACTGAAGGTCGTAGCTCAGCTTAGAGAGCATTCGACGATCTCATGGGATATGGTGCCTGCTGCGTCGGTCCCACCGTCCCTTCCGGCCCGGCGCCGCTTATCGGCACGCGTTGCCGGCCACCGGCATCATAGACTCTGTCCCGAAACGAACTGCGGCAGTCCCCGTCGTGGGAGCGTGGCGAAGCCTGGGAGCTTCCACCGGGCGGGCCAACCCCCTGCACCCGCCAGTCAGCAGAAACCGGGCCATTTTAGTACAGCAGCAGAGCAGCGGGGCGCGTGACCTGCGCTGCTCTTTGTACCACAGGTTCGTTGACATGACAAGCACCGCTGCGCCACGACTCGACGGCATGGACGGACTCCCCGCTTCGCTCGGCATTGCCACGGTGTTGAGAAGGCCACCAATGTCACATCTCCCTTGACAGGCCCGATACTCGTTCCTCAAACTGGTACTCGTATCGACACCACGCCAACGGCTAAGAACCCCCTCGATGGCAACCGCTGGACGGTCACTCCCAACGGGGTACCGGAGGCTTTCGTACCCGTGGTCTAATTGTCCCTCAATTGTTCCTCCTTGGAACAATTCCTCCGGCGTCCAGGACAAGGGTCCATCCTGTGAGGAAGCACAGTAGGAATGGCCAAAATGGCGCCGGAGGAGTGGCAAGAGTATAGACTATCTCCTGTGTGATGTGTAACAACTCACAGAGATATAGTGTATACTATGTGACCTACTATGCACACAGCAACTACAATGAGGCCGGGACGCCCTTGTGAGTAGCCCAGCCGGCAAGAGGCCGGCTCCCCAGCCCTCTCCGGTGCAGGCCGTGGGAGGGGCGCCGGACCGAGCAGCGCGGCTGGGGGGCGTCATGCTGCTCCTCACGGCGGCGGCCACGGTGGTCATGGTCTTCGCCCGCGTGGCCTCGGACACCGACCATGAGACGATGCTGGAGTCGCTGCGCGCCGTCGACGAGGACCGGGCCATGTACGGCCTGTCGGGAATAGCCCGTCTCCTGTCCGGCCTTACCCTGCTGGGGGCGGGTTGCCTCCTCTTGCGTACCTGGATCATCAGGGACCGCTGGGCTACGCCCATGGTCCCCTACCTGTTCGTGCTGTCCGGAGCGGCCACCGTTGCGTCCGGGGCGGGCGCCGTCCTGGTCGCAGCCCATCCGCTGCCCGAGGCGGTCTTCGCCGCCCGTGCTTCCAGCGCCGCAGCGCCCACCGCTGTGGAGATCGGGTTCGATCTCCGCTGGATCGCCGGCAAAGCGGGCTTCACCGCGGCGGGGGCCGCGCTGGTCGTCGCGGCCTTCTATCAGTGGAGGGTGGGCGTCGCACTGCGAAAGGTGGCTCCCGTGTCCGCAGTGCTGGGCGTCACCATGCAGCTAATCTGGCTGGACGTCGCATCGTTCATGCACCCGGTGATCGGCGCGGGGTTCTTCCTCTGGCTGCTGGTAATCGGGACGATGCTGGCCACCGGCCGCGTCGAGCGTCATTTCGTCGCGGCCTATGGCGGGCGTCAGCCGTAATCGACGGCCTGCAACACTGAGACCCCCCCAACGACAGTAACCGCCCATCGCGGTCCCACTGACGGTGCGTGTTGACTTCGTGCAAGACTCCGCATGGGGCGGCGGAGTCGGCGATGTCCTTTGACTGGTATAATTCCCACTGGGAAGGAAATGAACGCTGGACCATGCTGGGTTGAGCCGTGGCCGGGCGGGGGCCTGGCTGCCCAAAGGAGAGGACCATGACAGGCCCGACCGCCTTCATCCCCACCCGGCCGGCCGCCATGGCACATCAAAACTCCGGCGGGGCAGCCTAGATGGACGCTGAGCAGCGACCTGCCGACGAGCTCCACCAGAAGGCCGCCGAGCTGGAGCAGGCGTTGGCGGACCTCAGGCAAGTCCGGCAGCGGGTCGCCAGCCAGCAGAAGCTGGCGGAGCTTGGCGAGCTGGCCTGGGGCGTGGCCCACTCGATGCGTGACCCCCTCCAGTTCATCCGCAGCTTCGCCTCCTCGTCCAGGGAGATAGCCGAGGACTTGGGGGAGATTCTGGAGCAGCTCGACCCTGCCGCCCGGGAGGAGGCGGAGGAGCTTCTCCAGGAGCTGACGGAAAACATGGACCGCGTGGTGCACCATGGCGACCGCGCCACCGGCATCGTGTCTGCCATGCTGGCATTGGACCCGGGTACCGGAGGGGGATTCCGCGGGGTGGACCTGAACCAGCTGGTCGAGGAGCAGACCAACCTGGCCTGCCAAGCGGTGCAGGTCTACGAACCCAGCCTCCGGGTAGAGGTCACCATGGCGCCGGCCCCGGGGTTGGTGGAGGTGGTCGCGGTGCCGGAGGACGTGGCCAGGGCCATCGCCAACCTGGTGACCAACGCCTGCCAGGCGATGGCGGAGAAGGTGCGTCTGGAGGGACGTGAATACAGGCCCGAGCTGCGGGTCACCACGGCCAACACGGAAGACGGCGCGGTGATATCGGTCCGGGACAACGGCACGGGGATGACCGCGGAGACGATGGCAAGGATGTTCGACCCCTTCTTCACCACCAGGGATACGGGGAGGAACACCGGGCTAGGGCTCAGCTTCGCCTACGCCGTGGTCCGGGAGCACGGCGGAGACATCGTCGGGGAGTCGGAGCCCGGGCGCCACACGGAGATGAGGATGTTCCTGCCGAGGCACCCGGGGACCCAGGAGTCTGCAGGCCGTTCGGAAGACAGCTGATGCCTGGGGCGCTCCCCATCACGGGCCCACCCACGTAGGTCACCCACTGGGCGGTTGGGCGTCCTGCTTGCTTTCCCCTTCGGACTGCCGGCGCCGGTCCGCCAGCTTCCACCCGAACCCCACCACGAGGGACGCTATCATCAGCTTTACCAGGTCCCCCGGAATGAAGGGGTACATTCCGCCGCTGAACAGCTCCCCCTCTGCCGGCCATCCGAAGTCGAAGTAGTGCAGCCACAGCAGGCCCGGCACGTATATGGACAGGCTTCCCAGAAGCATCGGCCATAGCGACCGACCTCGGTTCCAACCGTGCTGCGACAGGTAGCCCACCAACACCGAGGCGACGACGAAGCCGATGAGATAGCCCCCGGTTACCGTGCCGGTGACGTAGTGCCAGCCGTTGCCGCCGTCCTTGAACACCGGCACACCTGCCATGCCCAGGAGGTAGTATACGAGGATCGCGAATATACCCCACCGCAGACCCAAAACGCCCCCGAGCAACAGCACACCGGTGGTCTGAAAGGTGATGGGCACAGGGTTGTCGGGGAGGTAGAACGTCGCCCGTCCGAAGGCCACCAGGAGCCCCACGAAGAGCAGCGAGATAGCCACCCTCTGAAGGGTGTTGAGTGACGGAAAGAGGGAGTCCATCAGAGAGCTGTTATACGGGCCTATCACCGACCAGGGTTTCGACCGTAGGACGAGCTCTCCGGACCTGATCACGCTCTGCATTATGACAACTCCCCGCCAAGTGTGTGATAAGATTCGCATGCCCGCGTCGCATGCCGGTTGAAAGCCCGTCGAGTGTAGGGCTCGGAGATAGCGATTGTCAACGCAAATAGCCGTTCTAGACGGCCGGCTTGCCCCCGTCGACCTCCGCACGCAGGGGGCCGCCTTGCGGACCGGCGGTCCGACGGTCTGGCGTCAACCGGGGGAATGCAGGTATAATCCAAGAAGCGTAGGGTAGTTGCAATGAGGAGCTTCGCCAATATGTCGAGATGGATGATCCTGGCTTTGTGCCTGGTCTTGGGGGCAGCGCTGACGGCCGCATGCGCCGGCGGCGACTCCGCCACCAGCCCTCCCCCGACCCAGCAGGCCACGGAACCCGCCGCCGATGCAACCGAACCCGCCGGCGGGGCCGTCAGCGCTACCTCGGAGCCCGCGCAGCCGTCCCCCGCGCAGTCGTCCCCCGCGCAGTCGTCCATAGAAGTGGGATACAAAGTAGGGCAACAGGCCCCCGACTTCACGCTGACCACCGCAGCGGGCGAGGACCTCGCCCTGGATAGCCTCCAGGGCCGCCCCGTAATTCTCTACTTCTTCGCCACCTGGTGACCAACATGCCGTGCCTCGTTGAGGCAGCTAAAGGACGTACACCCCGAATACTCTGACCGGGTGGAGATTGTCGGCGTGGGGGTCGACCCCTCGGAGGAGGCCAAGGACATCCTTTCCTACAAGGATGCGGAGGGGTTCACCTGGCCCATGACCACCGCCGACGTGCAGATGCTGAAGAGCTATAACGTCACCCGGCAGGCCGCCCATATGACCCTCGACTCCAACGGGATCGTCGTATCCGATCTCCGCTACGGGTCGGAAACGGCGAATAGCTGGCGAGAGGTCTTCGAGTCCCTGGTAGGCTCCTGATCCCCGGCCATTCTGCCTGATGGACCTCGGGCCCTCCCCTCGGCAGAACACAGTCGCATCGGGCGTCTGGCAGGGGTGAGACGGGTCCGGCCCAAGGCCTTCCCCTGGGCCGGTCTTGATGTGAAGCGGGGTGTGCGGACGTTTCCATGCTCAGACTTCTCAGCGTCACCAACTTCGCCACCATAGAGCAGCTTGAAATGGAGCTGGGGCCCGGCTTCAACGTGCTCACCGGGGAGACCGGGGCCGGGAAGTCGATCATCGTGGACGCTCTGAGCCTTCTTCTGGGCGGCCGGGCCGATGCTGGCATGGTGCGCTCGGGGGCGCGCCAGTCCAGGGTTGAGGGCATCTTCCTGCTGGACGGAGACCTGGTGCAGAGCATCAACGCCGCCCTAGCTGAGTACGAGGTCGACGGCGGGGAAGAGGAGCTGATCCTCGCCCGCGAGGTCAACCTGGAGGGCCGAAATACCTGCCGCGTGAACGGCCGAATCGTGCCACTCAGGCTGCTGAGCGCCCTGGCCGAACACCTGGTGGACATACACGGCCAGAACCAGCACTTGTCCCTATTCCGTGTACGCGAGCACATGGACATACTGGACAAGTATGGCGGGCTGTGGGAGCTCCGGACCCAGGTGGCGGAGAAAGTGCGCCGGCTGACGGAGGTGCGCCGCGAGCTGGAGCGGCTTCGGACGCAAGAGCAGGAGCTGGCCCGGCGGGTGGACTTTCTGAGGTACCAGGTGGGAGAGATCCGCGCCGCCGATCTTCGCCCGGCGGAAGACGAAGACCTGGCCTTGGAGCGGGACCGGATCGCCAACGCGGAACGGATCACCGCCCTGTCCGACCACGCCTATCGCGCGCTGTACGATGGCTTCGACCGGCAGGAATCGGTCACGGACCTCATGGGACAGGTGGCCCAGGACCTGGCCCAGCTCAAGCAGCTGGACCCCTCCCTGGGCCATCACCTCGAGCAGGTGGATGCCCTGACCCACCAGATTGAGGAGCTGGGCTGGGCACTGCGGAGCTATCGCGACGGCATCGAGTACGACCCGGACCGCCTTCAGGAGCTGGAGGGGCGGCTGGACTTGATCAGGGGCCTGAAGAGGAAATACGGCAGCACCGTCGAAGAGGTCCTGGCCTTCGTACAGCGCGCCTCCGTTGAGCTGGAGGAGCTGTGTCGCACCGAAGAGCGCACCGATGAGCTGAAGTCCCTTGAGATGGAGCTTCGGGGGCAGGTTGGTACCCTGGCGGGCCGGCTCTCCCAGGCCCGGCGAGACGCGGCAGAGCGCCTGGGCGGCGCCATCGAGGAGGAGGTCGCCGGGCTGGCCGTGCAACACGCCCAGGTGCGCGTGGATGTCAGTCAGTCGGAGTCGGAGGAGGGCGTGCCGGCGGGGCCCGGACTCGCCGCTCCAGAGCAGACGCCCTCGGATGGAGACGGCGTCAGGCGCTTCGCGTTCAACGGCAACGGGATAGACTCCGTCGAGCTTCTGGTCTCGCTGAACCTGGGAGAGCCGCCGCGCCCCCTGGCGAGAATCGCCTCCGGGGGAGAGGCGGCACGGCTGATGCTCGCCATAAAGGCCATTCTCTCCACGGCCGACCGGATTCCGGTCCTGGTGTTCGACGAGGTGGATGCCGGAATAGGAGGCCGGGTCGGCAGCCTCCTGGGCCGGAAGCTATGGGGTCTGTCCAAGAATCACCAGGTCCTGTGCGTAACCCACCTCCCGCAGATAGCGGGCTACGCGGACCGCCATGCCAGGGTCGTGAAATCCACCTCCCATGATAGGACCGTGACGGCGGTGGAGACTCTGGCCGGCGAGGCCAGGGTGACGGAGCTGAGTCAGATGCTCGGCTCCGACAGCGGCGCATCCCGCAGCAACGCCCTGGAGATGCTGGAGCAGGCGGCGAGCTGGAAGGGGAGCGAAGGGGGCAACGGAGGACCTAAGCCACTACCGAGTCAGCTGGAGCGGTCGACGTTCCCTTGAGCAGATTGGCCCATCTGCACCCTCACTAGCCGCAATTCGTCGTACGAATAGTCTTCGCCAAGCGTTTCCTTGACTGGCTTCAAGTGTTCGTCGCCTGCCTCGATGAAGGCTTGCACGATGCGCTCGTACCGCGGTGACCGAGGCATGAGGTGTGTTAGGTCAACGGTGCGTCCCTCGCGGGTAATCCGCTCCAAGTGAGTGAGAACCGTCTGTTCTGCAATGCCGCGCTGCCGGGCGGTCTCAGCGACAGTCAGTCCCGAACGTACCAAGTCAAGCGTCAACAGGTGTGATTCGCCATTGTCAGGGCTGAGGCCGAGGCGCTGCAGTCTGGCCCTGACAGCGGAGGGTTGGCGTTTCAGCGTGGATGCGATCTCACCAATCGACTGTCCCGCTTCCAAGAGATCCTTGAGTTGCTGATGTTCAGAGGCATCCCAAGGTTCGTAAGCGCGTTGATGAAAGCGTCGTACCTCGTTCAAGTAGGAACCAGGCTCAGGATTGGGTCGAGGAGAGTCTGTGCATGACGAATCGGCCGGACTCTTGGATGTCCTAGTCGGCTCCAGCAGGACCTGCAGCGACCCTAGTCGACTTGGATGCCGCAGTTTTCTCAAAGCTCGCTTCTCGATCTGTCGAACCCGTTCTCTGGAGAGGCCTAGGCACGTTGCTATTTCTTGAAGCGTGCGCTCACGCCCATCTTCAAGACCGAATCTCCGGGCGACTACACAAGCCTCACGCGGCTTAAGAGTCTCGAGTATCTTCCCGACCTCGCTGTGCAGCGTCCGATGTAAGGCTACGTCTTCTTGGGTAATCGTTACAGAGTGGCCTACGAGGTGGGACACGAGCTTCTCCGCAGGCGTAGAGACACGGACAGATGGGGTATCCGTGGAACTGGACGATGTCTGAGATACTGCGGAAGCTGTCGAGTGTGACGGCGTCTCCGCGGAGGCGTCTCCAGTACCGGCCACGTGCCCCGCGATGACGGAGAGGAACTCGTCCCCGAACTGACGCAGCTTGGACTCCCCTACCCCCTTGACCTTCAGCATCGAGGCGCGGTCTCCTGGCATGCTCGACGCCAACTGGCGGAGAGTGGCGTCACTGAACACGACAAACGCCGGAACGCCCAGTGAGTCGGCCAGCTCCTTTCTGAGCACGCGAAGCTTCTGGAACAACGCATGGTCATGGGGAGCGGCCGGGTCGCCTTGTGGGGCCGGACCGGCGGCCTGTCCAACCAGGGTCACGGTCTCGCGGCCCTTGAGGAGCTTCCTGCCCCCGGGGGTTACGGACAGAGTCGGAAACTCCCCCGACGCCCGCTCGACCAGACCCATGCCGATGAGCTGGTCGATGATATCCTTCAGGTCGTCGGCCTCCATCTCCCGCGTGATGCCGTGGACGGAGAGCCGATCATGTCCCAGCGCCATTACTCGACTCGAACGGCTGCCGCGAAGCACCTCGACCACGTGATTGGCGCCGAACCTCTCTCCGGTGCGTATGACGGCCGACAGCACTTTCTGGACCACCTCGGTGCCATCGAAGGTGCCGTCTGACCCGGCACGCCGTTGCTCAGCCAGGCATACGTCACAGGCCCCGCAATTCTCTGGGGTCCACTCCTCGCCGAAGTAGCCCAAGAGGAACCGTCGTCGACACGACTTCGTACTCCCGTACTCGACCATCTTAGCCAGCTTCGCCTCGGCGTTGGCCCTCTCTGCGTCGTCATCCATCTGACCGATGAAGAACTCCTGCTTCATCTTGTCACCGTATGAGAAGAACAGGACGCAGTCGCTGGGCCGGCCATCCCGCCCCGCCCTGCCGGTCTCCTGGTAGTAGCCCTCGATGGTCTTCGGCAGATCGTAGTGGACCACGAGGCGGATGTTCGGCTTGTCCACGCCCATGCCGAAGGCTATCGTGGCCACGATTATCGGGACCTCGTCGCTGAGGAACCGTTCCTGGGTCTTCCGACGCACCTCGTCCTCCAACCCGGCATGATAGGCCAGAGCCCTGAATCCTCGGCCGGCCAGCCGTGACGCCAGGTCCTCGGTCTCCTGCCGGGAGAAGCGGTACACGATGGCCGAGCCGGCGCCTAGCCGTCCGAGCAAGTCGACAAGGGCCTGGAAGCTCTTGCGTTTGGGCCTCACCGTATAGGTCAGATTGGGCCTGTTGAAGCTCGCTACGAACCTGGAAGCGCTGGGCATCCTCAGCTGCTGGACGATGTCTTCACGGACCCTCTCGGTAGCCGTGGCCGTGAGGGCGATCATCGGCGTATCCGGAAAGTCGTCCTGAAGGGTCTGAAGGTTCCGGTAGTCGGGCCTGAAGTCGTGGCCCCACTCCGAGATGCAGTGGGCTTCGTCGATGGCAATCAGCCCCAGCTTCAGGGCTCGCAAAAAGCCGTTGAACCGCTCGATTGTCAGCCGCTCAGGTGACACGTACAGGATGTCCAGGCGGCCCCGATATGCGTCCGCCTGCACGGCCCGCACGTCGGCGTAGGTCATGGCGCTGTTGATGAAGGCCGCCCTGATTCCCTTGGACTTGAGCGAGTCGACCTGGTCCTTCATCAGGGCGATCAGCGGGGACACCACCAGCGTCACCCCGTCGAGGAGCAGCGCGGGGAGCTGGTAGCAGACGGACTTCCCGCTGCCCGTCGGCATCAGGACCAGCGAGTCCCGCCCGGCCAGCACGTTCTCGATGACCTCTTCCTGCATGGGCAGGAAGCCGTCATGCCCAAAGCGCTGCTTCAGGACATCCGCCAATCTGCCGTTGGCCGCGTTAGCTTCCTGCATCGTGTCGTCCATTGTCATCGGCCAGTCATGGTCGCACACATGGTTTCCGCGTCAGGGCGCGAAGGGTTATGTGAACCCGGTTCAAGATATCATAGACCGGATGTGTGCATCCCAACAACCGGTGCTGCAGCCCCACTCCGGCGAGACGTGCGCGCCTTAACAGCCGCCGGGCAGCCGTGATATGCTGCGGACGGCCCCATTCTACACGGCGGCGGAGCACCCCCACACTCGGGAGGACGACATGCGGCAACGACCCTTCGGCAAGCTGGGCACGGCCAGCGCCCTTACCCTCGGCGGCGGAGGCCTCGGGCACGTCTGGGGGGCCACGACCCGGGAGGAGTGCGTCGAGACGGTGCGCGAGGCCGTGGAGTCCGGCATCGACGTCCTGGACCTGGCGGCCTCCTATGGCAACGGCGAGTCGGAGCGAGTGATAGGCGAGGCCTTTGACGGCGCGCTGCCCGCCGGGGTCCGGGTCGTCACCAAGTGCCGCGTCGGAGACACCCCGCCGGAGCAGGTGTACGACCTCCTCTCCACCAGCCTGGCGGGCAGCCTGGAGCGCATGAAGCTGGAGCGGGTGGACGTGATGTTCCTGCACAACGCCGTCACCCTTGGGGACGAGGGCGGAGAGCGGCTGACCACCGTGGCTGCCGTGACCGAGGCCGTGGCGCCGGCCTTCCAGCGGCTCATCGAGGAGGGGCGCATCGGACACTGGGGCCTCACGGGCATCAGCCAGGCCGACGCCCTCATCCACCTGCTGGCCAATGGCCCCCGTCCAGACTACATCCAGTGCATCGCCAACCTGCTGGACTCGGCGGGAGGGCTGGTGGAAGGCGACGGACCGGCCCGCCCGCGGGACATCATCGCGGCGGCCAACGCCGGCGGCGTCGCGGTCATGGGCATCCGGGCAGTCCAGGCCGGCGCGCTGACGGACTCCATCGACCGGCCGCTGCCCGAGGGTCATACGGAGCTGGCAGACTACGCCCGGGCGGCGCCCTTCCGGGCCCTGGCGGCGGAGCTGGGACACAGTGCGGCGTACCTGGCCCACTGCTATGCCCTTTCGATGGAGGGCATCTCCACGGTCGTGCTGGGCGTGAAGAACCGGCAAGAGCTGAGGGAGTGCATCGCGGCGGAGGCGGCCGCGCCGCTGGACGCCGCCCTCATGGCCCGCATCGCCGCCTGCGTGGGATAGCATCCCGCGTCCGGCGCCGCCCTGAGACCTGCGACAGAGCCCAGATTCATGGCCCAAACGAGATGGAAGACAAGACCTGCCTGATAACCGGCGGCAGCAACGGCATCGGCTATGCGGCAGCGCGGGAGCTGGCCCGCATGGGCGCGAACGTGACGATGGTTGGCCGGAATGCAACCAAGACCGCCGCCGCAACGGCCCGGATCATCGAGGAGACCGGCAACCCCTCGGTGCGTTACCTGCTGGCCGACCTCTCTTCGCAGAGCGACGTCCGCGGGCTGGCAGCCCAGGTAAAGGAGCAGATGCCCAGGCTGGACGTCCTGGTGAACAACGCCGGGGCCGTATTTCTCTCCAACCGCAGCAGCGTCGACGGCGTCGAGATGACCTTCGCTTTGAACCACCTGGGGTACTACTTGTTGACCACACTGCTCCTGGACCTGCTGAAAGGCTCGGCGCCCGCCCGTATAGTCAACGTCTCGTCCAAGTCCCACCTATCCGCTGGCAGGTTCCGGCTGGAGGACCTGCCCAAGCCCGGGAGGAACGGCGGTTACAGGGCCTATGGACGCTCCAAGCTCTGCAACATCCTGTTCACCTACAAGCTGGCGCGACGGCTCGAATGCTCGGGCGTAACGGTCAACGCCCTGCACCCCGGGCTGGTCCGCACCAACATAGCGCGGGACAACGGCTTTCTGGGCCGAGTGGCCAACTTCCTTATAGGCGTCCGGGGCGTCAACGCCCTGAAGGGGGCGGAGACGTTGACCTACCTGGCGACCTCTCCCGAGGTCGAGGGGGTCACGGGCAAGTACTTCGTGGACTGCCGCCCCGTGGCGTCGTCGGCCTTGAGCTACGACGCCCGGCTGGCCTCGGACCTCTGGGACATGAGCGAACGACTTACAGCGCCGGGAGCCCGGGCGAGCGGCGGGTAGCCCGGGGCTCCCGGTCCAGCACTCGCTCCAAGCACTCGCTAAGGAGGTCTCCATGGAGATTGGCGAGACTCTCTACGTCTTCGAGAGGGAGCCTTGGCGCGAATGGCTGGAGGCCAACTTCGATACCGCCAAAGAGATCTGGCTGGTCTATCCCAACAAGGCTTCGGGCGAACCGCGCATCATCTACAACGACGCCGTGGAGGAGGCCCTGTGCTTCGGCTGGATAGACAGCATCATCAAGAAGCTCGACGGCCTGCACGCCGTCCAGCGCTTCACCCCCCGGAACCCCCGGAGCGGCTACTCCCAGCAGAACAAGGAGAGGCTGCGCTGGCTCGCTGCCGAGGGGCTGCTGCACCCGTCGGTACAGGAGTCGGTCGAGGACATCCTGAAGGAGGACTTCGTGTTTCCCGCCGACATCCTGCAGGCGGTCCGGGCGAACGAGCAGGCGTGGAAGCACTTCCAGGGCTTCTCCCCCGCCTACCGGAGGATTCGCGTGGCGTATATAGACGCCGGCAGAAGGCGCCCGGAGGTGTACAAAAGCCGGTTGAAGAGCTTCATCAAGGCCACCGAGAAGGGCAAACAGATAGGTCACGGCGGCATACAGAAGTATTTCTAGATGGCAGCGAGGACTGACTTGCGCATGCGTGACACGCGGCCGTCGCTCCGACCCCCGCGCCCGTTCCCGGCCCGGACGGCGCTCTGCGTCCTACTGGCCGCCGCCCTGCTGGCGTGTACCGGCGGGAGCGAGGACGCCGCCAGCGACGGCCGTGTGGTGGAGCTGGAAGCCAGGGCCCGGTCCCTGGAGGAGTCCGTCCAAGACCTTGCCGAGGAGAACGCCGATCTGAGAAGCGAAATAACGGCCCTTCGACAGGCACAGGCCGGGCTCGTAGAGGCCCGGGAAGCCGCCGATGCGGCCAGGGAGCACGAGGAGGAGGTGGCGGACTTCGAGGAGGGGCAGGAAGCGCAGCTAGGCGCCCTGGAAGAGGGCCAGGTCCGCACCGGCAAGCGTCTGGACGACATGGACGCCCGGCTCCGGGATCTGGAGAGAGTAGCCTCCATAGTGGAGCCGCTCCTCCCCATCGTGGAGCAGTGGACCACGGGCAAGGGGTCGTCGCAGCCGGAAAGCAGCGTCTTGGAAAGCACCGTCAGGCTGGCGGAGGACTCCGGGGCCCAGGTCCACTACGTCGACCACCCCCAACGAAAGGACCGCTCGGTCCTGATCACGCCATTGGAGTTCGTCGACGGCGAGACCCCGCTCATCGTTTCCCTTCACGGCTACGGGGGGAACTCCGCCGACCACGCCGCTTACGTGCCTCTTCATCAGCGGGTGAACAAGGACGGATTCGCCCTGCTGCTGCCCAACGGGACCCTCGACGCCCAGGGCAACCGCTTCTGGAATCCCACCGACCGTTGCTGCGAGTCAGGCAAGACCGGCGAGGACGACGTGGCCTATCTGACGGGACTGGTGGAGGAGGCGCGGAAGGTCAGGGAGTTCGGGCCGGTGTACTTCTTCGGCTACTCCAACGGCGGTTTCATGTCATACCACATGGCGTGCAAGGGCCTACCCGGCCTCCGCGCCGTGGCCAGCCTGGCCGGCACGAGCTACGTCGAGGACTCAAGCTGCGACGGCGCACATCCAGTGTCCGTGTTGCACGTCCACGGGACCTCAGACAGTGTGATCTTGTTCGAGGGCGCCCGGAGCGAGCCCGACCCCAAGGGCGATGGCGACCCGGCGTTCTACGCCGGGGCCGAGGAGATGGTGGCGCGCTGGAGCCAGCGGGCCGGCTGCGCTTGGCCTGAACACCCTCAACCCTATGCCACCCTGGACCTGGACCAGTACGTGCCGGGGCCCGAGACCCAGGCATTCCGCGCGGGGCTGGGCTGCGCCCAAGGGATCGACATCGAGCTGTGGACGGGCGCGGGCAGCGGCCACTCACCCGGCTACGGCGACGACTTCGTGGGTGCTCTGGTCGGGTGGCTTCTCTCACAGGAGTAAGCACTCCTTGCGCATCGCCGGCGCACCCTGAAGAGTGGCTTCCGAATCGTCACCATGGGCAATGTCTGGGAAGTCCTGATAGTCGCCACACGCTTGGGCCTCACGTCCTTTGGAGGTCCCATCGCTCACATCGGCTACTTCCGCGAGGAATACGTCGTCCGGCGCCGATGGCTCACCGAAGAGAGCTTCGGGGAGCTCGTGGCCCTCTGCCAGTTCCTGCCCGGGCCGGCCAGCAGCCAGCTGGGCATGGCCATCGGCATGAGACGCGCCGGCATTGCCGGTGGGTTCATCGCCTGGCTGGGCTTCACATTTCCGTCGGCCCTGGCCTTGATCTTGTTCGCATACGGGGTGCACGCGTTCGACGAACAGGCGGGCGACTGGCTGCACGGCCTGAAGATCGTCGCCGTCGCCGTCGTGGCCCTCGCGCTGTGGGGCATGGGAAGGACGCTGCGCCGGACAGGCCGCGAATAGCCATCGCTGTCATTGCAACGGCAGCTGTGCTCGTGACCGGCGGCATCGCGGCCCAGCTAGCCGTAATCGCAGGGGGAGCGGCGCTCGGACTGGCGCTATTGCGTCCGGCGGAGATGCAGCCGATGGGCGCGCCCGCCAAGCTCACCGGGACCCTCGTCGGATCGGCGGCGCTGACGGCATTCCTCGTCCTACTCCTGGCCCTGCCGGTGGTGGCCCGGCTCACCGACGGCACTCTTCCCGCGCTGGTGGACAGCTTCTACCGGTCCGGGTCCCTTGTGTTCGGCGGAGGCCACGTCGTGCTGCCGCTGCTGGAGGCTGAGGTCGTGCCGCCCGGCTGGGTGACGAAGGACGAGTTCATAGCGGGATACGGAGCGGCCCAGGCTGTGCCAGGCCCGCTGTTCACCTTCTCTGCCTACCTTGGGACGGTTATGGAAGCCGCGACGCCCCGGTGGGCCGGGGGCCTGCTGGCCCTGGCGGCGATATTCGCCCCGTCGTTCCTGCTGGTCCTGGGGGTGCTGCCCTTCTGGGAGCTGTTGAGGGGCTTCGGCCGGGTCAGACAGGCACTGATGGGCGTGAACGCGGCGGTGGTGGGGCTGCTCCTAGCGGCCCTCTACGACCCGGTGTGGACCAGCGCGGTCTCGGCCCCCGAGGACTTCGCCCTGGCGGCGGGCGCCTTCGCGCTCCTCGCTTTCTGGAAGGCGCCGCCGTGGTTGGTCGTCCTGCTGGCTGCCGGGGCCGGAGCATTCATTGCATGGCTCTGGTAGTACACATGCCCCCCTACTTGGAGGGGAACAGCACGGCCAGCAGGTCCAGGATCAGCTTGGCGGTGAACCTGGTCGTCGTCTCCGCGTGGTCGTAGGGCGGGGCCACCTCTACGAAGTCGCACCCGACTATGTTCACCCGCTTGGTCAGGGCGAGCAGCGCGTCCCGCACCTCGAAGTAGTAGAGGCCGCCGGGGGCCGGGGTCCCGGTGCCCGGCATCTGCACCGGGTCCATCACATCGACGTCCACAGTCAGGTAGGCGTTCCCGCCGGGCGGGACCTGGGCCACCGTCGCCTCGGGCCCCATAGCCCGGAACTGGTCCGTGGTTACAACCTTCACGCCCTTGGATATGGCGTCCTCGTAGACGTCGGCCTGGGCCTTCCGTACTCCCAGTGAGGTTATGTTCCTGATGTTGGGCAGGTCGAAGCAGCGCCGTATGGGACACCCGTGGTTGTAGAAGGTGCCCTGGAGCTCGTGGGTGAAGTCCATGTGGGCGTCGAAGTGGACCACGTCCAGGTCCGGGTAGCTGCCGAACCCGCGCACCGCCGGAAAGGTGATGGAGTGGTCTCCCCCGACTATCACGGGAAACGACCCCCTTGCCAACATCTTCCTAACGGCGTGGGTGATCTTGGCGAAGTTGCTCTCCACGTCCGAGGGGATGATGGTCACGTCGCCGCAGTCTGCCATGGTGACGTTGCGGAGCATCGTCGCCTTCATGTCGATGTCGAAGAAGCCCTGGGCCTCCTTGTCCTCGAGCGGGTCGATGTAGTCGTAGATCCTGTTGACCTGCCTGAGGCCGTTGGGCCCGAACCGCGCCCCGGGCCGGCCGTATGTGCCCTGGTCGTAGGGGACCCCGAGGAACGCGATGTCCAGCGTCCAGCGCATCCAGGTCCCCCACCAACGGAGTGCGGAAGAAGGACAGGGGCGCCGCCCGGGTCGCGGGCCACGGGCCCTCCCAAGTGTCCTTCAGCTCCAGGGACCTGTTCGGCTCTTGTTCAGCGTTCATGTCTGTCCTCCCGTTCCTTCCGTGCCGAATGGCTGTGTTATGTCACCCAACTCCTCTGGCCAGACCTGATGCCCTCATGCGAGGCTCTCCAGCGTCCTTAGCGCGTTCCGGATGTGGCTGCTCATGCGCAGCTCGTTGTGGAAGACCCCCCTGATGACCCCCTCGCCGTCGATGACGTAGGTCACCCGGGAGGTGCCCAGCCCGAACCGGCGTTGGACGTCGTAGAGCCGGCGTATGTCGCCCCCCGCGTCGCTCCCCAGTCCGAAGGGAGCGCCGACGGCGCCACCGAAGCGCTTGACCCTGTCCACGCCGTCGGCGCTGATGCCGATGACGACGGCGTTGCGGGCGGCGAGCTCGTCGTAGGAGTCGCGGAATCCCTCCACCTCGACGGTGCAGCCGTGGGTGAAGGTGCGCGGAAAAAAGAAGAGGACGACGTTCCGACCCCGGTGCTCCGAGAGGGTGAACCGCCCGCCGGAGCCGAGGACCACCGTGAAGTCGGGAGCTTGGGCGCCGGTCTCGAGCATTGCCCCGTCAGCTCCCCGCCTTGATGAAGTCGGCGACGCGCTCGGCGATCATCATGGTGGTGACGTTGGTGTTGGCACGCACCACGTCGGGCATGACCGAGGCGTCTGCGACGCGGAGGTTGGAGACTCCGCGGACGCGCAGCCGTTGGTCCACCACGGCCATCGGGTCGGAGTCGGGCCCCATCTTGCAGGTGCCGGAGACGTGGTAGGAGGTGCTGACGTTGCGGAGCAGCCAGCCGTCCAGGGCCTCGTCGGTCTCCAGGTCGGCAAGAGTGGGGGCCGTTATCTCTTCTATGACATCGTCGTAGGCGCTGTGCCGCAGGAGGGACACGCAGAGTCGGACGCACTCACGAAGCCTCTCCCGGTCCCAGTCCTCTTCCAGGTAGCGGTAGTCCATGCTGGGCGGCGTATGCGGGTCGGCGGACACCAGCCGCAGCTCTCCCTTGCCCGCAGCCAGGTAGAGGCCGCAGTTGACGCTATGGGCCGGGTTGTCGTCCCGGACAACGGTGTTCAGCGACGCCGGCGACAGTATCATGTCGTTGGGGGTGTCCGAGCCGGAGGCGGTGTAGCGCAGGCGCAGGGCGCGCATGCCGTTGGGGTCCTGGGGGAGTCCTTCTTTGACCAGGAAACGGACCGAAACGTTGGGGTGGTCTCGCATGTTCTGGCCGACTCCGGGAAGGTCCACTTCCACGGGAATGCCCAGGGGACTCAGCTGGCCGGCGGGGCCGAGGCCCGACAGCATCAGAAGCTGGGGCGAGGCCACCGCTCCCGCGCAAAGGACTATCTCGCCGCCCTGGACGACGAAGGTCTCGTTGCCGCTCTCCACCTCTACAACCCACGGCGCGCTTGCCCTGGAGCACCACACGGCGGGCTTGGACGTTGGGGCGGATGGTGAGGTTCAGCCGGTGGCGCGCCAGGTCGATGTAGGAGAGGGCCATGCTCATGCGCACGCCGTCGACGTTGTTCTCGGCCCGCAGGCTGACGCCGGTTGACTCCGGGTGGTTCACGTCGGGATGGAAGGGGTATCCGGCGGCGGTAGCCGCCTGGAAGAACGCCTCCTGGGACGGCGGCCAGGTCTCGCGAAGATGATGACGCACGGGCACCGGGCCATCGGTGCCGTGGAAATCGTCGCGAAAGTCTGCGTCGTTCTCCAGCTTGCGGAAGTAGGGCAGGCAGTCCAGGTAGGCCCAGCCGTCGTTGCCCCAGGAAACCCAGGCGTCGAAGTCCTCGGGGGCTCCGCGGATGAAGGTCTGGCCGTTGATGGCGCTGGAGCCGCCCATCACCCTGCCACGGGGCACGGGCATCGGCTCAGGCTGCTCGAGAGTGGCCCTGCCGGTGAAGGACCAGTTGTAGGGAGAGCCGGCGGCCCGGGCCTCCAGGTTCACCGTACCCCAGCCCAGCTTGAGCATGTCGGGCAGATGGGCGAAGTCGGGAAAGTCGGGACCGGCCTCCAGCAGCAGCACCGAGCGGGCCGGGTCTTCCGACAGCCGCGCCGCCACGATACACCCTGCGGTGCCGCCGCCCACAACTATCTGGTCGTATCTCATGGGGAAGCCCCCTCCGCTGGTTTGCCCCATTGTACACGGTTTCGCCGGGTATCCCAGCGTTTCCCGGCTACCCAACCGAGAACAGTTGATGAAATGCTTCCCGTTCCTTACCTTGGTGTGGGTAGATGTTCCGGTGGGCCCTGTCCCTCCCGGCCACCAACCGCAGAGGCAGATCGGACCAAAGGTCTCCATCCTCCTTCAGGGCGCACCTAAACCGCTCCTCACAACGGGAGAGTCTTACCCGCCTCCCGGAGTCGCCGGCGGCGGTGGTCCACGTCCGGCAGAGCGGAGGCTACCAGGCGCCAGAAGTCCTTCGAGTGGTTCGGATGGGTCAGGTGGGCCAGCTCGTGAACGACGATGTACTCGATGAGGGTGGGCTGCAGCATCATGACGCGCCAGTTGAAACGCAGAGTGCCGTCGACAGCGCAGCTTCCCCAGCGTTGGCGCTGGTCGCGGACCAGTATCCGCGACCTTTCGCCGCGGCCAAGCCTGGGCCACCAGCCGTGGACGCCCGCCGTCAGCCGGTCGGCGGCCTGGGCACGGTACCACTGCACCAAGGCGTGGCGGATGCGGTCGTAACGCTCACCGCGGTCGAAGTCCTGGGGCACGGAGACGCGGAACCGCCAGTGGTCGAACCGGACCTCGAGCTGCCGCGTATCGCCGGACTCGACGATCATGCGGACGTTTCGGCCCAGGTACGGGAGTGTCTCTCCGCTGACGAATCGCCTGGTCGCGGCCTCCGGCATCGCCCGCGACGCATGGCCGATGATCCAGGACGCCCGCTTCAGAACGAAGGCCCGCAGCTCGCCGTCGGGCGTCGTCATGGGCGCCGCCACCCGCACCCCGCCGCCGTCCACCGTGATCTGGACGGTCTTTCTGCGCCGTCGGCTGCGGCGTACCTCGTACTCGATGGTCGTGTCCCCGAACCGGACGCGATCCCTTTCAGTCACCGCCCGCTCCTTGGCCGGACAAGGTCGACAACCCGGTCGGCGAGGTCATCCATTTGCACCCTCCGAGCGGTTGAACTCGTCGAGCCTGGAGGGGATGATCATGCCTTCATCGAGGCGGCTATAGGCCGTCCAGAGCGTCCAGGATGTCCTGGATGGCGGGGCGGTCGGTAATGTCCTGACCCACGTAGCGCCAACCGACGCTGCCGTCGGGCTTGACTATGAAGGTCGACGGGGTAGCCACGCCGTCGCCCAGAAGGTCGAACACGCCATAGCTGAGGGTGGCTTCACGGTCCGGGTCCGCCAGGATGGGGAACGTGGCTCCCGCCAGCTCCAGCATCAGCAGAGCGTCCCCCCGGTTGTCGGTACTGACGGCCACCAGATCGGCGTTCCGGCTGGTGATCTCCGGATACATGCCCTGCAGCTGGCCCAGCTGCTCCTGGCAAACACCTCAGAAGAACCCCCGGTAGAAGACGACCACCACCGCATCGCGGCCCTCCAACAGCTCGTCGAGGGTCACACGGTCTCCCAAAGCGGACGTCAGGGAGAGCCCCGGGGCCATGTCCCCGACGCGGGGCGGGTCCGGTTGGCCGCTTGGCGTGGGAACCAGAGTGGGCGTAGGCGAGGGCAACGGAACGGTGGGCGTCGGCGTCGGCGAGGGGACCGGGGTAGCAGGCGGAGCGGTTGGCGAGCCTACATCCGGAGAGGGGTCTGGCGTAACACCCTGGGGACCAGCCTCGTCCTGGCACGCGGAGAGGGCGACCAGCAAGACCATTAGGCCCAGCGGCAGGAGCGCCGCTCTCAGGTTGGCTGCCCTGGTTGCTCTCCTCAGCAGGAACATGATCGGTGAGCCTCGCTGACGTCGGTAGCTTGAGCCGTTGCCGCGAAGATTATATCCAGTGCCGCCTCCATTGGAAAGGGTACCCGGGGAGCGATACTCGACGCCTCACCTCGCCCGCGAACAGTCCGGCAAAGGAGATATCCAGCCCCGCCTCGTAGGCGCCCGCTACGGCTCGTACGAACCCTTCACCGGGTCCGGGCGAACTCCCGTTTCCCGGCGGACTCTCCAGTGTGGAGAGCATGACCGGCGCCCCCGCGGACCCTGGCAAGACATCGCCGATCCCCCGGTCCGCACTGGGGCCTGGGCCATTCTCCACTACCACACCCACCTCGAGCCCGGCCAACGTGTTCGCGCAGCCGGAGAGGTCGAGCTGGTCCTCGGCCTGGCAAAGCCAGTACTCCAGATCGAGTGCGGCAGCAGACTCGACGACGCTACCGGTGATACCGCTGACCAGGGAGACGGAGGGTGTAGCGGCGGCGACGCCGGCTACCGCGGCTTCGAGGGCTTCCAGAGCAGTCTTCGACCGTGTCTTCCTGAGGGCGCCCAAAGCCACGGCAAGGCCGAGGCCCTCCTCCAGGCTGAGCATCCCCGCCGCCCGGGCCGCCGCCAGGGCTCCAGGACCATGGCCCACTACCACGCTGGGACGTACGCCCACGCTGGCCCACTGGGCGGTCAGGGCACATTCGAGGGCATAGACCGCCGGCAGCGCCCATCCCGGATCGTCCAGGTCCGCCTCGACCCCGGCCCGACCGAGCATCACGTCCAGCAGCGAGGCCGCCCTTTCTTGACGGAACAGCTCGTCGCACCGGTCCAGCACCGCCCTGGCCACCGGCTCACTACGATAGAGGGCCTCACCCATGCCGGACCACCGGCCACCCTGTCCGGTGTACGCGAATCCAATCCTGGGCGGCTCGTGAAGTGCTGTCTCATCCGACGGCTCGATGGTGTCGACCAGGGCACCCAGTCTCTTCCGTAGCTGCCCGGCGTCGCTGAACACAAGACCGGCGCGGCGCGGGAAGTGGCTCCGGCCCACGCCGGCAGTCCAGGCCAGGTCGGACAACGTCTGGTCGGATGCGGGGCCCTCTTCGTCGCTGAGCCACGAGAGATAACGTTCCGCCAGCTCCCGGAGGGCGCTTGTCGACTTGCCTGACAGGGGCAACAAGCGGATGGCACGCTCCACCGGTCCTGCCGCGGACATGGAGAGGCCGTCGGCCGGTCCCGGTAGCGATACGGGCACGGGCTTGGGACCGCCCGATGGCAGGTGTACGCCGTTACCGGCCGCGGCAGCGCCGGCCTGCGGGCCGTAGCCCTCTACGAGGACATGGGCGTTTGCTCCCGAGAGCCCAAAGGCGCTGACGCCGGCCAGGGGCCGGCGTCCGGGAACGGAAGGCCAGTCGGTCTTTTCTGCCGTTACCCGGACTGGTAGCCGGTCCCACTCGACATTCAGGTTCGGGGTCTCGAAATGCAGGCTCTCGGGTATCACTCCCTTGTTCATAGCCAAGACCGCCTTGATGAAGGAGGCAATCCCGGCGGCCCATTCGACGTGCCCGATGTTCGATTTGACAGATCCCATAAGTACGGGACGTTCTCGGTCACGGGCCTTCCCGTAGACCGCCGCCACCGCGTTCAGCTCGATCGGGTCGCCCAGCTGGGACCCGACGGCGTGCGCCTCCAGGTAGTCGACCTGTGACGGCGAGACGCCCGCCTGCACTAGGGCCTCTTCCATCACGCGCGCCTGGGCCTGGCCGTTGGGCACCGTCAGTCCCGCGCTGGCCCCGTTCTGGTTGACCGCAGACCCTCTTATCACAGCCCATATGCGGTCGCCGTCGGCCTCCGCTTCACTGAGCCGCTTCAGGACCACTACTCCGCAGCCCTCGCCTCGCACATAGCCGTCGGCGGAAGCGTCGAAGGGACTGCAATGCCCCGTCGGAGACAGCATGCCGACGTCCATCATGAACCTGGAAACCATGGGAGACAACACCACGTTCACGCCGCCGGCCAGGGCCATGTCCACTTCGCCCTGCCGCAGACCCGCCACCGCCTGGTGCACCGCTGCCAATGACGAGGCGCAGGCCATGTCGACGGGCATCGCCGGGCCTTCCAGACCCAGCGTGAATGCGACCCGGCCTATGGCTACACTCGCGGTGGTGCCGAAGTAGCTCGGAGAGTCGGTCAGGTCCCGGTACTCGCTGCTCCCGAACCCCACGTAGACCCCGGTGCGACTGCCCCTGAGCCGACCCGGGTCTACGCCCGCGTCTTCGACGGCCTGCCAGCTCGTCTCCAGCAACATGCGTTGCCTGGGGTCCATCGTCCGTGCCTCGATGGGCGAGATCCGGAAGAACCTGGAGTCGAACCGGTCTACCCCATCGACGAACGCGCCCCGCCGGTATGCCAGGTCCTCCGCCTCCGGGTCCCCCACTACCCCGCTCCATGAGCCGGCAGCCCGGCGGCCGTCGGTTACCGCGTCGGCGCCCGTTTCCAGGAGCTCCCAGAACGCAGCCAGGTCTCCGGCGCCGGGGAAGCGGCAGGCCATGCCCACCACAGCGATCCCGTCATCATCGGTCCGGCTGGGCGGGACCGGCTGCGGCACGTCGGGCTCGGGAGCCGGAGGGACATCGCCGTCGCCGGCCTCGCCAAGCTGGCCGAGCTCCTGGGCCAGATGCCCCGCAAGGCTCGCTATGTCCGGGTAGTCGAAGACGACGGTGTTGGAGGCGACATACTGACCGGCAAAGGCGCGGTTCAGGCGATTGCGCAGCTCCACCGCCATCAGCGAGTCCATCCCCAGGTCGAAGAACCCAACAGTCGGCGACGGAGCAGTGGACAGTCGCAAGACCGCCTGCACCTCTTGCTGCAAGAAGGACACGAGCACTTCCTCGGGCTTTGCCTCAGAGGCCCTCCGCAGCCGTGACATCACGTCTTCCGACGACGCGACTTTCCCGGACTCATCGCCGCCGGCCGAGGACAGGAGGTCCTCCAGGAAGGGGGGGCGCTCCTGCACCGCCTCTTCGAACACCGACCAGTCCATCGACATCACCACGGAAGTCGTGACGTCCTGACGCACCAACCTCTCGAGGGCCTTGATGCCTTGCTCGGGGGTAAACCAGCGTCCCCCCAGGGCGGCCCGCCGCTGCTCTATCCGCTCGCGTTGCTCCGCGGCTTCTCCGATCTCCGACCATGCTCCCCAGGCAACGGACTGTCCGGGCAGGCCCAGCGCCCGGCGGTGGCCGGCGAGCTGGTCCAGGAAGGCGTTGGCGGCGGCATGGTTCGCCTGCCCCGGATTGCCCATCACGCCAACGCGGCTGGAGAAGAGGATGAAGAGGTCCAGGTCCCGGTTCATCGTGGCGCGGTGCAGGTGCCAGGCCCCCAGGATCTTCGGCCACAGGACCTGCTCGAAGCTCGACCAGGTCTGGTTGGTCAGGGCGGCGTCGGACAGAACGCCAACGCTGTGGATGACACCGCCGAGGGGCGGCAACCTCCCATCGATGCGGCCCAGCATCCCGTCCACCGCCGCGGAGTCGGTCACGTCCGCAAGCTCCACCTCGATCCCCACCCCGCGTCTGCGCAACGCCTCTATGGCTTCCTCGGCCTCGGCGTCGGGCTCTCTGCGACCATTCAACACGATGGTCCCGGCGCCCTGGTCCGCGAGCCACTCCGCAACGGCGCATCCGATGCCGCCCAGCCCTCCGGTCACCAGGTACGTGCGGTCCTGTCGCAACCGGCCTCCCATGAGGGGCGGCGGCGTCAGGACGATTTTTCCTACGTGCCGGGCCGACCGCATGAACCCCAGCGCCGCCCCCGCCTCGGCCAGCGGCCACCTGCTGTGGATGAGCGGCTCGAGCTCTCCGGCCGACATCCGCTGCATCACCTCTCGCAGCACCTCGCCCACGCGGGCGGGCTCCGTCTTCTTCATGACATCCAGCTCGAGGATGGCGTAGGAGACGTCAGGACGCACGTCGGCCATCTCCTCCTCGCTGAGGATGTCCCTCCTGGCCAGCTCCACGAACCGGCCACCAGGGGCGAGACAGGACAGGCTGGCCTCGATGTAGCCCTCGCTGGTGAGGCTGTTCAGGACCACATTGACGCCTTCGCCGCCGGTGGCCTCGAGGATCTCCTCGCCGAACCTGGTCTGGCGGCTGTCGAATATGTGCTTGACACCCAGGGACCGCAGAAGCTCCTGCTTGGGAGCGCTGGCGGTGGCGAACACCTCGGCGCCCGCGGCTTGCGCCATCTGGATTGCCGCGAGCCCCACTCCGCCCGCGCCGGCGTGAATCAGTACACGGTCGCCCGCCTCCAGCCCCGAGAACTCGTACGAAAGAGCAGCCGACACGAAGGCGCTGGGGACGGTAGCCAGGGCCGATACCGAGAGTCCCTCCGGGGCTGGAGCGACCAGCTCCTCGTGGGTGACCATTTGGGGCCCGAAGGCGCCAAACCCCAGCCCGACCACCCGGTCGCCAATGGAGACGGTCGAGACTTCGCGACCAATATCGATGACGTGCCCGCACAGCTCCCGGCCGAGATTTCCTTCCTCGATGAACCCAAGGGAGCGGAACACGTCCCAGAAGTTGAGCCCGGTGGCCTCCACAGAGACGAGGACCTCCCTTGACTCAAGGGATGGCGCGGGAAGCGACTTGACCTCCGGACTGTCGAACACGCCGTTCCGGTCCGGGGCCAGTACCCAGTCGGGCTGCTCGGGCAAGGCCAGGCGTTTGGCCGCGGCGCCGGGGCGGACCAAGCGCGCCGACCGGCGCCGTCCCAAGCGGTAGGCGACGTGGCTCTCGGTGTCAGGGTACAGCAGCTCGTTCACGAGGTCGGGAATGGGGACCGCAGCGCCGGGATCCAGGTCGATCATCCGCGGCTGCAGATGGGCGGCTTCCAGGGCCACCACCTTGCCCAGACCCCATAGGACCGCGCCAGCGAGCTCGCCACCTCGCTCACGCTCCAGCACCTGCCCGCCCCGGGTGAGAAACCACATGCCCTTTTCTGGCATCACATCGGAGTCGCCCACGCCCTGCACCATCGCCAATGCACTGGCCCCGGCGAGCCGCACGTCCTCGGCAATCTCAGCGGTGGTTGCCTGCGCTCCATGGCCTTCCAGTCCCTGGAGGTGCACCAGGCCGCTAACCGGCACGTCCTCCGGCAGGCCTTTCAGGAGTGACCGCCATGACTCGCGGCTTCCCGTTTCCACGACGGTCCTGAGCACCACAGGCCCGGCCGCCTCTGTCAACCCGCTTTCCGATCCCTCATCAGCCGCCAACACCACCGTCTGGTTCCGTGCCGCAAGCGCAGCCGCGAGCTCCTCCGCGACCCCGCCTCGGTCCGCCGCCAGGACCCACAGGCCTGGAGACTCGGTAATCCGCTCCGGGCCCTGTGCCACTATCACGCCCTTGTCCAGCATTTCAAAGGTGTAGGAGTCGTCAACTCCCAGGACCTCGGCTCCTTGGAACCCCACGTCACCCAGGGCTCGACGCCACACCGTGGGGCCCGCAAGGGCATGGTGTGGACGGTAGGCGTCGGCGAACCGCCACCAGCCGTCCAGCTGCCCGAAGGTCAGGTCCATCCAGCCCAGGCCCCTGAGGTTTTCGAGGGCCACCAAGTGGCCCGACGGCGCGAGCAAGGCCCGGCAGTTTGCCAGGGTCTCCTCCAGGTAGCGCGTGGCGTGGAGCACGTTGGATGCGATCAAGAGGTCGTAGCCGTGGGATTCGAAGCCCTGGGCTATGGGGTCCTTCTCGATGTCCAGGGAACGGTACTGGATGCTGCCGCCGCCATCGCCGAACCGCGCCTCCGCCTCGGCAAAGAAGCCGGCGGAGATATCCGTGTACGTGTAGTCGAACCGGCCCTCGGGAAGCTCGGGAAGCACGGAGGCCGTGGCGGACCCGGTACCCGCCCCGACCTCGATCACTCTGAGACGCCGTCCTTCGGGCAAGGCGGCTACCAACGCCTGGACGGCCTCGACCAACATACGGTTGGCAGCCCGCGCCACCGGCGCCTTCAGATACAGATCTGCGGCGGTCGGTTCCCCACTGCTGAAAAGGAGCGTCAGCGGGTCCTCCCGACCTCGAAGCACGTCGGCCAAGGCGAGGCCGGACCGCCGGAACAGCCCAATCTCGATCAGGCCGTCCGGATACAGCGCCGTCATCTTGGCGGCGAACTCCTCTAGGTCGAGGGGCAGGACCTCCGGCAACGGGTCACCCGGCCCTACGACCACGACGAAGCCACTCTCGGTCTCCTCCAACACTCCCGCCTTGTCGAGCATTCCTAGCATCCGACGGAAGAGGCGCTGGTGCTCCGGCAAGACGTCGAGCTGTTGCCTCAGGCCCTCAGGGTCCACGGACTCGCCCTTTACGCGCCGCCACCCCAGCTCTTCCAACGTTGCGAGCGCCCGGGACCACGACCACCTCTCCAGGTCGGCCAGCAAGGCATTCCTGCCCTGGGGATCGACGCCGGCGTCGGTCAGGTAGCCGGTGAACGGCTGCGAGCCTGCCGCAACTTCGGCAGCGCTGGGAAAGAAATCGGCGGCTTCGACTCCGGGTGCAAGGGCGCGGTCCCTCCACGTGATCTCGTACAGGAGGTCGTCGACACCCTCGACCGCCGAGAGCAGCGCCGCCCGCGTGGCCCTCTTCACCGTGTAGCCGTTCAGCTCACCGAGGAGGACGCCGTTGAGATCGTAGATACGCAGCTCTCCGCTGAGGACCTCCGGCGGCTCGCCGGATTCCGATTCCCCTCGACGAGATGCCTCACTCATTTGCACGTGGCAGACCACCCGGTCGGGCAGTCCCTTGGTCAGCCACAGCCGCTCCCAGCCGAATGGCAGGTAGGTTGCCTCTTCCGGGCCGCCGGTCATGTTGCGGGCAAGTCCCACGACCTGGAAGCAGCCGTCCAACAGAAGGGGATGCACCTCCAGCCGGCTCCGGTCCAGGCCCTCGGGCAAGCGCACCTCGGCCAACGCCTCGCCCGGACCGGACCAGGCCGTTCCCAGCGTGCGGAAGGATGGACCCAGGTCGATACCGGTGCCGCTCTTGGCACGGTAGTAGGCCGGCAGGTCCGCCGGAGACATGCGGGACCTAAGCTCTTCCAGGTCGGTCCGCCCTCCGGATTCCGGCAACGGGGCTCCCAGCGGCACGCGACCCTCCACGTGCATGGTCCATTCGTTCTCTGCCCCTTTGCTGTATATCTGGACACTGCGTGACGAGGGTTGCTCGGAATCGCCCAGCACGACCTGCACCGTCCGTCCGTCTTCATCCACCCCGTCCTGGGAGTCCTTCTCGGAAAAGACGAGAGGGCTGTAAAGCTGCATGTCCTCCAGCACCACCGCGTTGCTACCCTCGGCAAGGGACGCTGAGGCCGCCATGGCGCCATAGAGTGCGCCCGGCGCAATGAGCCGCCCGAAGACCCTGTGGTCCTTCAGCCAAGCCGGTTCGGAAGGGAACACCTCCGTCTCGAACGTGGTCCCGCCCCGGGCCGATTCGTGCCGGACGCCCAGCAGGGGGTGGCCGGCGCTGGTCCGCCGCTGCCTCGACGCCTCCACCCAGTAGCGTTCACGTTGGAACGGGTAGCCCGGCAGAGAGATCCTTCGTCTGGACTCGCCAGCGAACAGTCCTTCGAAGGAGATGTCCATCCCCGCCTCGTAGGCTTCGGCCACGGCATCGACGAAGCCGCTCTCGGGCTCCGCAGTCGAGCCGTCCCTCGGAGGCCGCCGCAGGCTGGCCAGCACCGCCGGGAGCCCCGAATCGCCTTGGCGCTGATTCGACTCGGGCCAGGCCGCCATCGCCATGGGACCCAATACCGAGTGAGGCCCTATCTCCACTACCAGGTCAACTCCCAGGTCGGCCATCGTCCTCACGCCGCCGGCATACGCCACCGGCTCCCGGGCGTGACGCCGCCAGTAGGCGCCGTCCAGCACCATGCCGGGCTCCACCACCCCGCCCGTCACATTGCTGATCAGCGTGAGCGTGGGAGGCCCAACCGCCACACCGTCGAGGTAGGCCTCCAGCCCGTCCAGGGCGGGCTCCAGCAGGGCGCTGTGGAATGCACGCGTGGTGTTCAGCCGCCGCGCCCGGACTCCCTGCGACTCGAAGCGGTCCAGAATCGCCACTATGTCTGCCGCCGGGCCACTGACGACGATGTGGGCGCCGTTGTCCCCGGCAATACTCAACCCGACGCCGTTGGCCGAAAGGTTCTGCGCAGCGACTTCCGACTCCACCCTTTCCGGCGGCGCGAAGACTGCGGCCATGGCTCCTTGTTCGGTCTCGGACAGCAGGGCGCCCCGTGCCGCGGCGAACCTCATTCCGTCTTCCAGGCTGAACACGCCGGCCACCTGAGCGGCCGCCAGCTCCCCGACGCTATGCCCCAACACCACGTCGGGACGGATGCCCACACTGTCCCAGAGGGCCGTCAGAGCGCACTCCAGCGCGTAGAGGGCCGGCTGTTCCCACGCGGTGTCGCCGAGGTCTCCCTTGGCGCCGGCCCTGCCGAACATCACGTCCAGCAGAGAGACGCCCTTCTCCTGCCGGAGCACTGCCTCGCACCGGTCCAGTATGGCCCTGGCCACCGGCTCGCTCTCGTACAGGGCCCGGCCCATGCCGACCCATTGGCTCCCCTGGCCGGTGTAGACAAAGGCCACCTTGGCCGGCGCCCTTGGCTCTTTGCCTGCGCCGGACTCGGCCAGCTCACAGAGTCGCTCCCTCAACGATTCGGCATCGTGGAAGACCGCGCCGCCCCGGTGGTCGAAGTGGCTCCGACCGACACCCGCGGTCCACGCCATGTCCGAAAGCGTGGGCTGAGCAGCAGCGCCCTCGGATGTAAGGTCCTCGGCCAGCCCCTCCAGCCAGGAGAGATACCTCTTGGCGATATCCCGGAGCGCGCCATCGGACTTGCCCGATATGGGCAGGAGCTTGGTCCGGCGTCCACCGACCCCTTCCGCCGGCAATGGCAGGCCGGACGCGGGCCCCGACAACGACACCGCCACGGCCATCGCTGGACCTGCCTCCGGGTGCTCCTGGCCGGGCCTGCCTTCCCCTTGCATGTGCTCTTCGACCACAAGGTGGGCGTTCGTCCCGGATATCCCGAAGGAGTTCACCCCCGCCAGTCGTGGCTGCCCGTTGCGACGCGGCCAGTCCACCATGGTCGAAGTCACCCGGAGCGGGTGCCGGTCCCAGTCGAAGCTCGGGTTGGGGTCCTCGAAGTGCAGGTGCTTCGGTATCACGCCCCGCTTCAATACCAGCGCCGCCTTGATCAGTCCGGCGACTCCCGCAGCCGACTCCAGATGGCCGATGTTGGTCTTTACGGAACCGGTAAGGAGCGGCCGGTCCGCCTCGCGTCCTGGGCCGTAGACGTTGGCCACCGCATCGAGCTCGATGGGGTCGCCGACGGCCGTACCAGTCCCGTGGGCCTCCAGGTAGTCGACCTCGGACGGAAGAACACCGGCTTCGGCAAGCGCAGTCTCCATCACCCGCTCCAGGGCGGGGGTGTGCGGAACGGTCAGACCGACACTGGCCCCGCCATGATTCACCGCCGAGCCCCTGATGACCGCCCAGATCCGGTCTCCGTCAGCCTCGGCCTCGCTCAGCCTCTTCAGCACGACGACGCCGCATCCTTCACCGCGCACGTATCCGTTGGCAGACGCATCGAAGGTCTTGCACTGCCCGTCGGGGGACAACATCATGGCCTCGGCGCGCAGCTCGTAGATTCGACCGTTCAGGATGGCTTGAACGCCGCCGGCAATGGCAAGGTCCGCCTTACCATGTTGGAGGTCTGCCACCGCGTCGTTGACGGCTACCATAGCCGATGCGCACGCCGCGTCGACCGCCTTTGCGGGTCCCATGAGACCGAGGACGAAAGATACCCGCCCACTGGTGCCGTTCAGGTTGGTCCCGCTGAGTGCGTAGAGGCTTCCCGCAGCCTCGGCCGGCCTGCTTGAGTCCACGACCAGCATTCGGTACTCGTCGTTGCTGATCCCAGTGTAGACTCCTGTGCGGCTCCCCTTTAGCCGGAGGGGGTCGACCCCCCCATCCTCCAGGGCCAGCCAGCTTGTCTCCAGCATCATCCGCTGCTGCGGGTCCAGCAGCTCTGCCTCGACGGGCGATATGCGGAAGAACGAAGCGTCGAACTGGTCAATGCCGTCGACGAAGGCCCCGTATCGACAAGCCTCGCTCCGGACGTCGGGGTCACGGATGATCTCACCCAAGCGTCCCTCGCCCGAACCGGGGACACCCTCGGTCACCGCGTTCCTCCCCTCCACCAGGAGCCGCCAAAAGGCGTCCAGGTCCGGCGCGCCGGGAAACTTGCAGGCCATACCAATTATCGCGATAGGCTCTCCCCGCGGGTACACACCCCGCTGTTCGGCCGTGGATGAGCCGGCCGGTTGCGCCGAGGGGTTGGAGGACTCTCTTCGTGTCATCAATCACCTGTCCCTGGACTCAGGTCTTGTCTCCGTCGAAGACCGTTACTAGCATTATGACAAGGGGCAGCCGATGGGTAAAGGCATTCTCGACAACAAAGCTCCTGCGTTGACTTGCACCAACCGCTTTGCTACCCTATTGCCGCGTAGGCAATCGAATTCATCGTAGAGGAGTCTTGAAGTGCCCACAACCGAGGAGCGTATACGGAAACTGGTGGACGACAACCTTGAGATCGAAGGCCGGCCGGCCGGGAGGCCATTGGACCTGAATTCCAGTCTGAGGGACTCGGGGATTTCCTCGGTTGAGTTTGTCGAGTTCGCGAAGGTGGTAGCCCGGGAGTTCAACGTCTCGGTGTCCACCGAGGAATGCGCCAACATCAGCTCGGTGGGAGAGCTGGTGTCTTTCCTGGAGTCGAAGGCTTAATAGGGCCCATCCGGCCCCACCCGCAGACAACCGGGCCCAATATCCCATGGCCGGAATCCGGCCGGTGCCTGGAATGAGGACGTTCAGTGTCGTCGACCGTCGAGGGCCCCTGGTGGAGGTTGTTCTCGGCGATCGATGGCGTCACGGTCATCCACGTCGATGCGGCCTCCAATGCCGCCAACGAATCCGCGGCAGTCCAATGGCTTGACCGGGAGGAGACGTCTCGCCTCGACAGGTTTCGATTTCCCGGCGCCGGACGGAGATTCGCCTTATGCAGGTCGGCCCTGAGGGCAGTCCTCTCGTCCTCATTGGAATGTCGCAATCGCCAGCTTTCCTTCCCGGTCCGAGCTCACGGCAAGCCCTTTGCCACGGTATGCGGAAGGCCCGTCCCCGTAGACCTCAGTGTGAGCCACAGCGGCAGCCACGGTCTGATCGCCATCTCCCAAAATGGCCAAGTGGGTGTGGACGTGGAGGAACGGGCGCCTCGCCGGCACCTTAAGGGCCTGATAGAGACCGTCATGGGTCCGGAGGAGAGGGCCGAGCTGTTCGCGCTAAGCGGGACAGCGCAGCTCCACCAGTTTTTCCGGATCTGGACCTTCAAGGAGGCGCTATTGAAGGCATCGGGAATAGGCCTCTATGCCGACATGTCCCGGTTGCAGGTGCCACTGGAGCTACGCCGTGGTGGGACGAGCTCACTCTACCGGTTTCCAGATTCGCCCTCCGTCACCTGGGGGCTGTTGGACCTGGGCAACGATGACTTCGCCGCGGCCCTGGCGTGGGGAGACCAACTCGAATGGCAGACCCTGCCGGGGCGGCGGGAACACGTAAGGGTCCTCTGAAGAGATGAAGGAACCGTCAACCGACACAGGGCTCGTTTGGATTTTGCCGGAGCCCCAGTCCGTCGACGAGGTCCCCGTGGACGACGAAACGGGGATCGTTCTTCGGCGTCATGGAAACCCATCCGGTCCCCGGCTGATTCTGAGCCACGGCAACGGCCTCGCCATCGACCTCTATATGCCGTTCTGGTCCCTCTTGGCCGACGAGTTCGACCTCGTGCTCTACGACCTCAGAAACCACGGTTGGAATACGGTAACTCCCCTCGACCAACACAACATCCCCACGCTGGTACGCGACCACGACATCCTGATCGACGCCATCTTTCGCATCTACGGAGACAAGCCGACCTTCGGGGTATTCCATTCGGTGTCGGGGCTTGTGTCCCTGTTGTCCGCCGCCAAGGGTGCGCGGTACTCCGGCCTGGTGTTGTACGACCCGCCCCTGTGCAAACCGGGGGCCAGCTATGCCCACTTCGAGGCCGCCGCCATGAGGGCAGCGGCGGCGGCGAGACGCAGGACGACATCCTTCGAGTCCCCCACGCAGTTCGCCGAGCTTCTGCAATACCTGCCCATGTTTCAGCGGGCCGTCCCAGGTGTCATGGACCTTGTTGCCCGCACCACCCTCAGGGTCAACCCCGAGCGCCTGGATTTCAATCTGCGATGCCCCCGGGAATATGAGGCCCAGATAATCGACTACGCGAGTGCGTTCGCCGTGCTAGTGGACTTTGCAAGCCTCCATTGCCCGGTCAAGGTCATAGGGGCAGACCCAACCCTTCCCTATTCGTATCTGCCCACCCTCGACCTAAGCGAGATTGTGGAGGTCGACTACGATTTCCTTCCCGAGACGACCCACTTCCTCCCTGTGGAGAAGCCGGATGAGTGCGCCTCCAGCCTCAGACAGTTTCTCCAGTCCATCTCGTCCCGCACACCATAGCACCCCTTGGCCCGCGTGAGGGTTGAACCCTCAGGCGGTCGGGGGACCCGCACTGCAGATCGACCGCAGCCTGCTACCCTCCATGCAAAGTCCAAGCTACGGCCTCATATCTGCCGTGTGCCCTCCGACGGGGGACCAACTTGGGCCTCCAAGTCGCTCTCGCGGTCGCGACCGGGGGCTTCGAACCGAGCGATGGGGATTGCTGGCAGCGTGGTGATGTGCACCCCTGCGGCGACGCCCAGATCCAACGAAAAGCGGGCGATACCGGCGTTGTCCGACGACTCGACGATGGCGACGAAGTCGTAGTTGCCGAGCACTCCATACAGACCCAGTATCTGGGTATCGGCAGTCCTGATCTCGCTCTCGGCCCGGAGGATACGCTCCGGGTCGACCGTCATCCTCTCGCGGCCCTCGGGCGTTAGAGTCATCAACAGTATGTACCTTGCCATCAATCGCCTCCCAGTCAGGGTCTTGACGCCGAGGATTACGGCTACATATTAGAGGAGCGTCAGCGACAAGTCCACCTGACTCGGAGATGGGGCATTCTGCCCCTCAGAATCCCGCTGCCCTGGTGGCGTCTATCTCCATCTGCCTCCACTGGCCTATACTGGATTTCAGGGGTTGTGCGACCCCTTGTTCAATTCCTGGAAGGGAATGGCAATGCCCGATTTGCGGGTCAGCTCCAACGTAACGCTGCGACGCCCTCCCGATGAGGTCTTCGACTTCTTCTCGAAGGCGGAGAACCTTGAGCTGCTGACGCCGCGTTGGTTGCATTTTTCCATCCTGACCCCCCGGCCCATCGAGATGAAGCTGGGGGCCACGATCGAGTACAGGATAAGGCTTCACGGAATACCCGTAACGTGGGTGAGCGAGATCACTGGGTGGGAACCGCCCTTTTGGTTCGAGGATACGCAGGTCCGCGGTCCTTACCGGAAGTGGGTGCATCGCCACTCTTTCGAGGGCATATCGGAGGGGACTCTGGCCGCCGACGAGGTGTGGTACAGGGTCCCGGGGGGCGCGGTAGTCAACAGGCTGTTTGTGGCTGGCGAGCTGAAGAGAATTTTCGACTATCGTAAGGCGAAGCTGCTCGAGCTGTTATCGTAAGGCGGCGACTCTACGATAGCCTCCCCAGCTTTCCGGAGGGGCTGTGCAGCGTCTAGTGGTCTAGGCATCCAACCCTGGGCTGGGACCACCGAGCCCATATGTGCCCAAAGCCATCGATGTTGGGGTAGGCCAGTGAATGACCCCAACCAGCTAGCTCCGTCCCGAAGAGATGTCCAGTGCCATATTTCTGCAACATTTGACCTCTATCGTGAGCAGTGTCACCAATGCTTCACGAAGGAGGAAGGGAGATGATCAAGAGGCTGATGACGAAGACGTTCCTGATCGGGTCGGTGCTGGCGGCCCTGCTTAGCCTAGGCGTACTGATCGGCTGCACGGGCAACAACGAAGGCGGAGAAGGACCAGAGTCCGGCCGTGCAACGGCAGGCCAGGAGGTCTCCGAGGGGGGAGGCGGTGAGTCGGGCGCTGAGCATGCGGGTGCGGGAGAGGGTACTGAGGGCGGCGGTAAAGGAGCCGGAGGCGAAGGCGGCAGTGAAGAGGGCAGCAGCGCCAATCAGCTGGCGCCGGATGAGACCCTCGACATGGTCCGCAGCGGCGCCCGGCTCATAATGAGCTACGACGCCGCGAGCAACTCCTTCACGGGCACCGTGGAGAACACGACCAACAACGTCCTGACCCAGGTCAGGATCGAGGTGCACCTGTCGGACGGGACCGAGCTCGGACCGACGACTCCGATAGACCTGGCGCCAGGCGAAAAGGCGACAGTGAACCTGCCCTCGACGCAGCCATCCTTCGCCGGATGGGTAGCCCATGCCGAGGTTGGCGGAGGCGAGGGTGGCGAATCGGCTGGTGAAGGTGGCGGTGGCGAGAGTGGCCCGGATGGCCCCGAGGGCACGGAAAGCGGCGGCATAGGCGCGGAGGCGGGTGAAGCCGCGATGTCCAGCCCCATTACCCCTCTGGGACAGACCTGGGAGGGCAACCTCGGCGGGCTGGCGGTCTTCGCCCGGTACGATGCGGCGACCCAGTCCGTCCAATCAACAGTACAGAACACCCTCTCGCAGGTGCTCTGCTACGTGCAGGCCGAGCCTCACCTGAAGTCCGGGACGAGAACGGTAGGCGAACTTGGCCCCGACGTGCTGGGGCATCTGAGCCCCGGCCAGCAAGCAATCTCCAGCGTGTCCGTCGCCAGTGAACCGAGCCTGGCAGGAGTCTCCTTCGACGGATACGTGGTCCATCTGGAGGTATTCGACTGCGGCGGCACCGGCCCCGTGCCTCACACGGGAGGCGAAGGCGCTGAAGGCGGCGGAGGCGAAGGCGGCAGTGAAGAGGGCAGCGGCGCCATGCTGGCGCCGGATGAGACCTTCGACATGGTCGGCAACGGCGCCCGGCTGATCATGAGCTACGACGCACCGAGCAACTCGTTCAAAGGCACGGTGGAGAACACTACCAACAACCTTCTGATACGGGTCAGGATCGAGGTGCACCTGTCCAACGAGACCGAGCTCGGTCCCACGACCCCGGTGGATATGGCCCCGGGCCAGGTGTTGCAGGTCAACCTGCCCTCGACCCAGGCGCCATTCACCGGATGGGTAGCCCATGCCGAGGTCGGCGGAGGCGAAGGTGGTGGCGGGGAGTCCGTTGGTGAGCATGGCGGCGGCGGGGAGTCCGGCGGCGAACACGGCTCTGGCAGCGGGGAGCATGGCACCGGCGGCGAGCGGCCCGGAGGTAGATAGAGCCAACGGGAGACGGGAGAGGAGAGGTGTCAACTCCTCACGCCAGGTGAGATAATCGAACCACCGGCTATCCGGTGGATGGGGGTGGCGTCTCTGGAGGGACGCCACCCCCAAGACGGCGCGCCAGAGGACCGGAGATGAGCGGCACGGTACTGATAATCGAAGACGATACACGGATTGCGAACTGGGTCAAGGTGTACTTCGAGCGGGCGGGATTCTCTCCTGAGGTTGCTCACGACGGCGAAACCGGTCTGGCCCTGGCCCGCGACCTGGCCCCGGACCTGATAATCCTAGATCTGATGCTTCCCCGTCTCGATGGGATGGAGCTGTGCAGAATCCTGCGCCGGGAGTCCGACGTTCCGATAATCATGCTGACGGCCAGGGAAGCCCCCACCGAGAGAATCTCCGGCCTGGACAGCGGGGCCGACGATTACGTCGTCAAGCCCTTCGACCCTGATGAGGTCATTGCCCGGGCGCAAGCCTTGCTGCGCCGGGTCAAGGACAGGGTCCAGCGGGTCCTGACACACGGCAACATAACGTTGAACGAGACCACCGGGGTCGTGATAGTCGATGAGGAGCCCGTGCCGCTGAGCCAGGCGCAGCTTGCCCTGCTGTCAACGTTCATGCGTCATCCCAACCAGGTGCTCACCCGCGACCAGCTGATCTCCTTGACCTTCCACGATGAATTCGACGGGTTGGACCGGGCCATCGACAGCCAGGTCGCGCGACTGAGAAAGCAGATCGACAGGTACGGCAACCAGCCTATTCAGACGGTTTACGGCATCGGATACAGGTTCGCGGTGGAGAACGAGTGATGTCGCTGCGCTGGCGAATCATGGTGTCAACCGTCCTTGTCGTCGTCCTCACCGTCCTGACCAGCGTAGGCGTGGGCTACTATGCCACCCAGTCCCGTCTGGGAGTCTTCGTGGACCGGATAGGCAGCGACGAGGCGGTCCAACTGGCCCGGAATCTGACCAGGGAGTATACGGCCGTCGGCGGTTGGGCAACGGCGGACGTGGTGCTCTCCGAGGCCGGATACGCCTACGGTGCAGCCCCGGAGCAGGAGCGGTCCGAGGGGAGAGAGGGAGAACACTCCGAGTCGCTTCACCATGACCAGGTTCGAGTCGTCATCATCGGAGCTGATGGACGTGTGGTCAGTGACAATCGGTCCGAGCTGCCGCCCGGGACCGCTGTGTCCGACCTGGATGGGCATCGCGAGACGGTCTTCGATTTGAGCTCGGACCTGCCCGTGGGACACGTCTACGTGGACGTGAACCAAGAACTGCTGTCCACCGAGTCTCGCGGGTTTCTCAGCACGCTCCTGTACATCATTGTGGCTGGTGGAGCACTGACCGCCGGCGTCGCCATACTTCTGGCCCTGTGGCTGTCGAAACGGATCACGGCCCCGGTAACTGCCCTGACGGAAGCATCCCAGGCAATCGCCCAGGGGACACGACCAAGCTGCCGGTGGCGTCCTCGGACGAGCTGGGCCGCATGAGTGCCGCTTTCAACCAAATGACATCCACCCTGGAGATGCAGCGCGAGCTGCGCCGGCGGCTGATAAACGACGTCTCACACGAGCTGAACACCCCGCTGAGCGTCATCAAGCTGGAGGCTATAGGCCTGCGCGACGGCCTGCAAACCCCCGATAGCGCCTCCGATCACATCATCCAGGAGGTGGACCGGCTGGGCGGCATCGTAACCGACCTGGACTGGCTTGCGGAGACCGACAGTGGTGAGTTGAGACTCTCCGTTGAAGCGACCCCAGTTAGGGGGCTGCTCACCAGTGAGGTGGACCGCTGGCAGCCTCAGTCTCAGGCACGGCAGATCGCACTCTCGTTGCAGATGTCCAGCGAGCTGCCGGACCTGCCCTTGGACCGGATGCGCATGAGCCAGGCGTTGGGGAACGTCATCAGCAACGCCATCACCTGCACCGAGGCCGGTGGAAGCATCGTCGTCAGAGGGCGGATGGAAGGCGAAGAGGAGTTGGCTATCTCGATCACCGACGACGGGACCGGCATCGACGCTGCAGACCTTCCCCATGTCTTCGACCGCTTCTACCGCACCGATCGGTCTCGCAGCCAAGGGGTAGGTGGAACGGGCCTCGGACTGGCCATAGCCAGGGCCATAGTCGAGGCGCATGGTGGCACGGTCGCACTGGCAAGCGACGGGCCTGGACAGGGTGTCATCGTGACGATCCGGCTTCCCCTGGACAAGTGACGATAGTCGCCCTGGCGGCGGTGCTCGACCTTGACCGTTGGCCCCCGGCTAACCTCCGCGCCGTCCTCACGTTGCGCACACGTGTGATCCCCCATGCGGATTGAGACCTGACCCAAGAAGGATGAACCCTCGTAAGAATAGCGAGGTGACTGCTCGCCGTGGCATATGCGCAGCCCGGCATGAGGTGTGGGGCGCCGCTGGCGGCGAGCCTAAGCCCGCCGGCCGGTGGCGTGGACGATGCCGACGGCAATAGTGACGAGGGTCACTCCACCCAAGGCAACCATTAGGATGGCCCAGACCGGGACCCGGCCTCCCCGCTCGCCTCCTCGGGCGGCCCCAGGGGCAGGGGTGGATGGCGCGGGCTCCGCGGCCGCAGGGGCAGGGGTGGGCCGCGCGGCCTCCGTGGACGCCGAGACCAGCGTGGGTGCTGGGGTCGAGGCCGCCGTGGGCGCGGGTTTGGCCGTCGCCGAAGGCCCGGCCGTAGGGACCAGCGTGGGCGTGGGGGCCGCCGTCGCCGTCGGCGCGGGGAGCGGCGCGGGCCTGGCCATGGGAACCGCTGTGGGTGTGGACGTCGGGGCCAGAAGCGTCGGGGCCGGCGTAGCCACAGGCAGCGGTGTGGCCGTGGGCACCGGTACTGGCGTCGGCTTAGGCGTGGGCACGGGTGTGGGCACCGGAGTCGGAACCGCCGTGGGTTTGGGCGTCGCCGTGGGTATGGGTACAGCCTGCTGGACGGCCACCGCCGTGTAGGTGGAGAACCCTCCGGCCTCCCGGGTGAACGTGGCTATTATCTCGTACCGGTCGGTGCCGGAGATAGCCTGCACAGTGACCGTGTCCGGCAGGAACACCTCTTTCTGCTCGTCCAGCTTGACGATGGTTATCTCCTTGCCCTCCACCAGCCGGCCCTCCACCCACGCCCGGCTCACCTCCATCCGCACGGTGCTATCCCCCAGGTCCGCGTTGTCCAGGTTCACCCGGGTGACCTGCACCGAGAAGGCCACGTCCGTACCGGGGTCCTCGACGAAGCCGTTCTCCCGGGCTTGGGAGGCCGCCAGGCTGAACACCGCCCCGGAGTCCGGAACCAGCTCCCTCGCGTCCTTGGCGAACCTTACCTCCAGGGCTGCGCCCTTGCCGGGCAGGGCGGAGAGCTCGACCTGGAACTGGGCATCGATCTCCGTGACATCCACTGGGCCGCCGGTGAGCAGCTCTACGCCGGGCTCGTTGGGCGTCAGCTCCAGGGTCATGCCGCTGAACACCACCTCCAGCTGCCCGTCCTTGGGCACCAGGTGGGCATTGCCCTTCACCATCAAGGTCTCGTCCATCTGGACGGCGGCCGCCCTGTTCCCCTCCTCGTCGGGGGCCGCGATGGTCACGTTGCCCAGGGTCAGAGCCTGGTCGACATCGGATAGGTCGTCGTCGGAGTCGAGGCCGGCGGCCGAGACCGTCAGAATGAGGATACCCTTCTGGTCGCCGGGCTCGATGACGGCTTTGTCGACCTTCACGGTCACCCCGTCCGCCGCCCGGTCCAAGGCGTCCTCCAAAGCACGTTTCTGGTCAGCCGTCACGCCGGTCTCGGTGATGAAGGCCGAGGTCGCCGGCGCCGTGGCCGCGGTGGGGGTGGGCTCAGGTGTGGGCGTCGGGACGGGAGTAGGCGTAGGCGTAGGCGTAGGCGTGGGCGTGGGGGTGGGTGTCGGCTGGCGTGACGGAGCGCTGGCGCGCACACTGACCGTCACCAGCTTGTTCACGTCGCCAGCGCCGCCACCCGAGGCCCAGAAGCATATCCACTTCCTACCGCTGTCCAGCCGCCCGAAGCTCAGGGGCACGTCGTTGGTACCGTCGTTGAACTGGGTCTCCCCTTCGGTGTAGTCGTAGGCCCCGCTGGGCACAGAGGCGGCGCACGCCAGCTTGCCCTCGGCGTCCTCGGGCGGCGGGCCGTAGGCCGTGTCCTCCTCGTCTCGGTCGTAGAGCTGGACCTTCCAGATGGTGTCGCTGGCCGGCTCCTGGTTGTCGGTGGCGCTGATGCGCGAGGTGACGCGGCTGCGGTTGCCCATGATCCTGACCACCCGGTTCAGGGCGATGCCGGTTACCTCCCGGGATGCCACGCCAACGTCGCCGTCCCCGTCGGTGCTCCAGAAGCAGATATGCTGGCCGTTCAGGGCCTCATCGTCCAGGTCGATGACTGTGCCCTCCCTGTAGTTCCTGGTGCTGCCGGGCACGGGGGCAACGCAGTCGGCGACGGCGTCCAGTAACTTGTACCGCATGGTGGTGCGGCCCGTCACGTCGTCACTGGCGCTGACGCGCTGTATGGTGCCTATGTCCGGGTCGTCGTCAGCTATGTCCACGTTGACGGCGGTGATGCTCACGGCCGGCGCCCGGATATTTTGTATCGCGACTGAGGAGGCGTTGCCCACATTGCCGATGAGGTCGCTGGTCCAGAAGCAGACGTACTTGCCGTTGTCGGCGGTCCGGGTGACGGTGACGTCGGTCCCCGGGGTGTAGGGCCTAGTCCCGGATGGGAGAGTCGCGCCGCAGGGAAAGTCCGCGGAGGCGTCCACGTCGGCAGCGTCGACGATCTTCCAGCGCCAGTTGGTCGCGCGGGCCTGGTCACCGGTCGCGGCCACGGCGCTAAAGACTCGCTCGACGGTGGAGATGTCCTGGCTCGGCGGGTTGGTCACGTCGATCTCGATGGGCATTACCTGGATCCTGGCGAGGGCAGCGGATACAGCCACCGTCGTCACTCGGCCTGGGTAGCTGTCGTCCTTGACGGCGAAGCAGACGAGATGCGCGTTGTCGTCGTTGGAGCGGAAAACGACCGACTGGCCCTCGGTGTAGGGCGTCAGGCCCGATATGGAGGCCACGCACTCTGTGTCCGATTTCACCAGCTTCCAACCCCAGACGGAGTCGCCGTCAAAGTTGTCCCGGGCGCCGACGGTGCGGGATGTGGCGTCACTCGTCTGGCTACCCGGTCCCCAGATGGTAATGGTCGGCGCACCCACTACGTTGGTGATCCGCGATGACGCCTTCTTGACGATGTTGGGCGGCATGGCAGAGTCCCGGGCCCAGAAGCAGACGTACCCGTCGCCGGTCACCACCACCGGGGAATTGCCGGTGAACAGGGTGTTGGAGTAGCTGCCCGCATACATGCGGGTGTCCGAGTCCCCCGTGTCCAAGGCGGAGCAGCTGCTGGAACTCTGGATCCTGTACCACATGCTCACCTCGCTGGCGTCCGTGGCCATGGCCTTCACCAGCCGGTTGCGGGTCTGGCCCTGTCGGGTGGTGTCCGACAGGGTAGAGGTAGAGAAGTCGTAGGTCTGGAAACCGATGCCGATAGCCGGCTCCCGGGTGTCCAGGTTGGCTATCTTGTCCGTGTTGGCCTTGCCCACGTTGCCCGCCGCGTCGGTGGCCCAGAAGCAGACCCACCTGTTGTTGTCACCCTCGTCGCTGAAGACGATCTCGTCACCAGGGGTGTAGGGGACGGCGCCGCTGGGCACGGCGTCGTCGCACGTCGCCGCGTCGCCGGTACTCGCCGGCGTGATTGTCTCGTAGTGGAAGGTGACCGGGTTGTCCGCGTCGGTCAGGCCTGAGGGCGTCGGGTCACTGACCGTGGCGCTGAAGGTACGAGAGATGCCCGGGGACGTTTGGTTGGGGTTGGTGACGGTGATGGCCGGGGGAGTGCGGTCGATGCCCGCGACCTGGGCGGACGCCTTGGCCAATATGTGTGGGGTCGGCGTGTTGTCATCCGCGACATCGTCGTCCGCTACCACGAAGCAGACGAACTTGCCGTTGCTCGCCTCGGTGTCCAGGGTGATGTCTTCGCCCTCCGTGTAGTCCGTCATGCCCGCCAGCGTCGTCGTGCAGTCGCCTGTGGATGCCACCAGCTTCCAGTCCCACTCGGACCTGCCTCGGAAGTTGTCCGTGGCGCTGAACGTCCGCGTCTTGGCAGCACCGGTCTGGGCCGGGTTGACTATGGCCATTACGTGGTTCTCACGGCCCACCACACCACTGGTCACACCGGAGACTCCGCTGACGACGTTCGGCGGCGTGGCCCCGTCCTGGGCCCAGAAGCATACCCTCCTGTTGTTTTCCCGCACCACGACGGCGCGGTCGGGTGTGAAGGTGTCGGTGTTGGCGTCGTAGCTGCCCGGGTACACCGAAACGCCCTGGCGAAGGGTGGTGCCGTCGGCCTCGAAGGGGCCGGCTGCGCACTGCGTGCCGGTCTGAATCTCGTACCACATGCTGACCGTGCTGGCGTCCGTGGTAATTGCCTTCACCAGACGGGCCCGCGTCTCGACGGCCGTAGGTTGGAGCTCAGCCATGGTGACGGCTATCGTGGGCGCCTCGGTGTCCAGGTTGGCTATCTTGTCCGTGTTGGCCTTGCCCACGTTGCCCGCCGCGTCGGTGGCCCAGAAGCAGACCCATTTATTGTTGTCCGCCTCGTCGCTGAAGACGACCTCGTCACCAGAGGTGTAGGGGACGGCGCCGCCTGTGTGCGGGTCGTCCGGGCAGGACGGGGAGCCGGCCGGTTGGACCGGCGAGACGGTCCGGCGCACCATGGTGATGGTGTTGGTCACGCCCGTTGGCGGTTCCGGTGTGTCGCTGTAGGTCGCACTGAAGGTACGGGAGATGCCCGGGGACGTTTGGTTGGGGTTGGTGACCGTGATGGTCGGGGGAGTGCGGTCGATGCCCGTGACCCGGGCGGACACCTTGGCCAATATGTGCGGGGTCGGCGTGTTGTCATCCGAGACATCGTCGTCCGCTACCACAAAGCAGACGAACTTGCCGTTGCTCGCCTCGGTGTCCAGGGTGATGTCTTCGCCCTCCGTGTAGTCCGTCATGCCCGCCAGCGTCGTCGTGCAGTCGCCTGTGGATGCCACCAGCTTCCAGTCCCACTCGGACCTGCCTCGGAAGTTGTCCGTGGCGCTGAACGTCCTCGTCTTGGCAACATTGGTCTGGGCCGGGTTGACTATGGTCATTGCGTGGTTCTCGCGGCCCACCACACCACTGGTCAAACCGGAGACTCCGCTGACGACGTTGGGCGGCGTGGCCCCGTCCTGGGCCCAGAAGCATACCCTCTTGTTGTTTTCCCGCACCACGACGGCGCGGTCGGGTGTGAAGGTGTCGGTGTTGGCGTCGTAGCTGCCCGGGTACACCGAAACGCCCTGGCGAAGGGTGGTGCCGTCGGCCTCGAAGGGGCCGGCTGCGCACTGCGTGCCGGTCTGAATCTCGTACCACATGCTGACCGTGCTGGCGTCCGTGGTAATTGCCTTCACCAGACGGGCCCGCGTCTCGACGGCCGTAGGGTGGAGCTCAGCCATGGTGACGGCTATCGTGGGCGCCTCGGTGTCCAGGTTGGCTATCTTGTCCGTGTTGGCCTTGCCCACGTTGCCCGCCGCGTCGGTGGCCCAGAAGCAGACCCACTTGTTGTTGTCCGCCTCGTCGCTAAACACGATGTCGTCACCAGAGGTGTAGGGGGTCGCGCCGTTGGGCACGGCGTCGTCGCACGACGCCGCGTCGCCGGTGCTCGCCGGCGTGATTATCTCGTACTGGAATGTGACCGGGTTGTCCGCGTCAGTCAGGCCTGAGGGCGTCGGGTCAGTGACCGTGGCGCTGAAGGTACGGGAGGTGCCCACGGCCACCTGGCTGGCGGGGTTGGTGACGGTAATGCCCGGGGGAGTGCGGTCGATGCCCGAGACCCGGGCGGACGCCTTGGCCAATATATGCGGGTCCGGCGTGTTGTCATCTGCGACATCGTCGTCCGCTACCACGAAGCAGACGAACTTGCCGTTGCTCGCCTCGGTGTCCAAGGTGATGTCTTCGCCCTCCGTGTAGTCCGTCATGCCCGCCAGCGTCGTCGTGCAGTCGCCTGTGGATGCCACCAGCTTCCAGTCCCACTCGGACCTGCCTCGGAAGTTGTCCCTGGCGGTGAACGTCCGCGTCTTGGCAACGCTGGTCTGGGCCGGGTTGACTATGGTCATTGCGTGGTTCTCGCGGCCCACCACACCGCTGGTCAAACCAGAGACTTCGCTGACGACGTTGGGCGGCGTGGTCCCGTCCTGGGCCCAGAAGCATACCCTCCTGTTGTTTTCCCGCACCACGACGGCGCGGTCGGGTGTGAAGGTGTCGGTGTTGGCGTCGTAGCTGCCCGCGTACACCAAAACGCCCTGGCGCAGGGTGGTGCCGTCGGCCTCGAAGGGGCCGGCTGCGCACCGCGTGCCGGTCTGAATCTCGTACCACATGCTGACCGTGCTGGCGTCCCTGGCCGTTGCCTTCACCAGACGGGCCCGCGTCTCGACGGCCGTAGGGTGGAGCTCAGCCATAGTGACGGTTATCGTGGGCGCCTCGGTGTCCAGGTTGGCTATCTTGTCCGTGTTGGCCTTGCCCACGTTGCCCGCCGCGTCGGTGGCCCAGAAGCAGACCCATTTATTGTTGTCCGCCTCGTCGCTGAAGACGATCTCGTCACCCGAGGTGTAGGGGGTCGCGCCGTTGGGCACGGCGTCGTCGCACGACGCCGCGTCGCCGGTGCTCGCCGGCGTGATCGTCTCGTGCTGGAATGTGATCGGGTTGTCCGCGTCGGTCAGGCCTGAGGGCGTCGGGTCAGTGACCGTGGCGCTGAAGGTACGGGAGGTGCCTGGGGCTACCTGGCTGGCGGGGTTGGTGACCATGATGGTTGGCGCAGTCAGGTCGATGCCCTGGACCCGTTGGGAGATGGCCGCCGTAAGATTGGGATCGTCTCCCTCGTTGTCCTTGATCCAGAAGCAGACGTACTTGCCGTTGTCGGACTCAGCGGTCAGCGTTACGCCGAGGGGCGCGTAGGCCGTGCCGTCGGCGGGGTAGTCGGCGTCGCAGGTGGCGGCGGTCTGCGCCTTCCACACCAAGAGGTGTGGGACGCCGCCCGTCTGCGTAACCCTTATGTTGCGCGACTGGGCGGGCCTCGTCTGGTCCGGGTTGGTCACCGTCAGCGATGCTGGGGTGGTGTCGATTCCGGTGACCTGGTCGGAGACGGCCTTGGCCGTGTTGGGCCCGCCGTCGTTGTCGGTGGATCTATCGGTGGACCAGAAGCAGAGGTACTTGCCGTTGTCACCCTCGCTACGGAAGACGATTTCGTCGCCCTCGGTGTAGGTATAGAGATCAGGGCTAAGGGGGGGTGTGTCGGTGCAGTCTGCCGCGTTATCTGTGATCAGCCTGTACCACCTGGTCTCACCGGGGTCATCGTCGGTGGCGCTGAAGGCGCGACTCCGGGCGGGGGTGGTCTGGGAGGGGTTGTTCACCGTTATCACCGGCGCGGTGGTGTCCTCCTGGGCGCGGGCGTCCCCGGGCCAGAGGAGCAGGGCCAGGGCCCCCGCTACGAGTGCCATTAGGGCGGCGGCGCCCATCCCAGGGGATCCACGCAACGGCCTCGAGAGTGTTGCTGAAAGGTACGCCCCGGAGAAGGCACATCTATACCGTTGCAGTTGCCCGCGGTGGGGACGGGGGCTTGGCAATTGTGACCGCACCGTGAATCACAAGCCACTTTGCATGAAAGTAACGTGCTTACACGGTATCCCACAGCATGGCGGGTGTCAATGAACGGGACACCCCCGCATGACACCTGTTTCACATATGAGGAAGGTGGTAGCCACCACAGCGGTCCAAGTAAAGTCGTCTTCCGTCAGGTAAGGTTGAATGCGTGGGGGCGACTCCCGGTTTCGTCAGGGAGTGAGGGGTGTGTGATCGGTTGCGGACAGTTGCAGGCGCACCGTGTCGGCCAACGAATGGGATTGGAGCTCTTCCAGCTTGATGAAGGGGGCATCCATGGCTTCAGCTAAGGGTCGAACCAGACCTAAACGCAGAAAGTCGGTCTCGGTGTCGATGACAACTGCCGGTATACCGTGTCCCTTGATTGTCGAGGCAACAGCCACGGCCTCGTCCATCGGGAGGTTGGGTCTCGGAGGGTCCGCCGGTGCTTGGGAAGGGTGAGACATCCCTGTCGCCACATTGGCCCGGCCATCGGACATGAGCACCAGGAGGGGAAGCACGTTACGGTCCTTCAACTTTTCAGATTCCACCACCTGCAAAGCCATCAGCAGTCCCCGGCTCAAGGGTGTCCTCCCGCCGGTGGGCATCTCGCGCAAGTGGAGCTGGGCCAGGTCGACGCTGGAGGTGGGAGGCAGCAATAGTTGGGCCGTTGTGCCCCGAAAGGCAATGAGCCCTACCTTGTCCCGCCTCTGGTACGCATCTAGCAGCAGCGAAAGAACCGCTCCCTTGACTGCAACCATGCGGCGCTGAGCTCCCATCGACCCACTGGCGTCCACTACAAAAAGGATCAGGCTGCCGGTCTTCGTCTCCCTGACCTTCTCTCGCACGTCCCACGGTTCGATGAGGAACGCCGGGGCGTCGTCGTTCGCCGGGAGTGGGTCGAGGTCAGGGAGTCGCCGCCCCACCTGATGTGGAGCTGCGGCCCGCAGGGTTGCGTCGAGGGCGAGGTCCGATGTCTTGTCCTGGGGGACCTTGGCCGCCACGTAGCGGCCCGAAGACGAATGGCTTACAGCTTTCGTCCGACGCCCGCTGGTCACCTCGGCCTTACGGTCTTGAGGCTTGACCTGCAGGGACCGGACCGAAAATGGGGCGCCAACCTCGAAATGCTGCTCCTGAGGCTCGCGATGGACATCGGAGTCGGGAGGCTGCTCATCGTGTTCGGGTGGTCCGGAATCGCCGTCGTCCGTGTCTTCGCCGCCTTCGTCGCTACGGGCCTCCGGCTCACGGCGCCGGGGTTGGTTTTGGAACTCGTCGACCATCGAGTCCAGCTGCTCCGTGGCCAGGTGTGGCTGCTGAAAGGGCTGCTTCCGCTGGCGGTGCATCAGGGCCATGTTCGCTGCTTCACGCACGTCCTCGGCAACTACCTCAACCCTTCCCTCGTATGCGGCGATGGCGCTGGCGGTCTTGTATATCACGATGTCGGCCCGGAGACCGTCGACCTGGTATTCCGCGCAGATGCCTGTGATCAGCCCCAACATGCCGTCGGACACAGTGACTTGCTTCAGGCGGTCCTGGCTATGGGAGATACGGTCCCTCTCGGCCTGCTCGGAGTCCTGCCAACGATGGACGAACCCATGGGGGTCGGCCTCGTAGTCGATGCGCCGCTTGACCACTTCCCGCCGCTCCTCCGCGGTAAACGAGCTTTCTACCTCTACGGCAAGGCCGAACCGGTCCAGAAGCTGTGGGCGGAGGTCCCCCTCTTCAGGGTTCATGGTGCCGACCAGAATGAACTCCGCGGCGTGGCTGATGGATACCCCCTCCCGCTCCACGTAATTTCGTCCCATGGCCGCAGCGTCCAACAGCACGTCGACCAGGTGGTCGTTGAGGAGGTTTACCTCGTCCACATAGAGGATCCCCCGGTGGGTGGCGGCGATCAGCCCCGGCTCGAAGCTGCGGGTCCCGGTCTTGATGGCCTGCTCGATGTCCAGTGACCCCACCAGGCGGTCCTCGGTTGCTCCCACCGGAAGCTCGACTATTCGGACTTGCCGGCTTGTCGCGAAGGCTTCCTCCTCTCGCTCCTCCGTAGGCAGGCACCTTTGGCAGAGCCCTTGACGGTTGTCCGGCGGGCAGCTGTAGGGGCATCCCCTGATCACGCTGACCTCGGGCAGCAACGCCGCCAGGGAACGGACGGCGGTGGACTTGGCCGTCCCCTTCTTGCCTCGAATCAGCACGCCGCCGATGCGCGGGTTTATGGCGTTGAGAATCAAGGCCCGCTTCATAGGGGCCTGACCCACTATGGCGGTGAATGGGAAACGGGGCTCGGAGCACCCCTGGCGAGAGCTACCGGACATTCGCGTTCACATCTACCCTGGCTGGACCAATCAACTTGGAACCCGGGCGGCCTGGGACGGCCCCGCAACACGTCCCTCCGCAGACCTTTCATGCCAGGTCAGGGCCAAGCCAACTCCCACGGCCAGGAGGGCCCACGCGAGGAATTGACCTACCATAGTCAAAGTCCGGAACAGCTCCAGGAGATCGATCGGCACCGGGGTCGGGTCGGTATTGCCCGGGAACACGAAGACCATCACCAACGCCAGGCCGGCGTACGCCGCCAGAATCGCCCCGTATCGTAACCGCCGGGCCACTGCATCGGCGTAGTCTCGATTGATCCGCCGGAAGAGGTCCAGAGCCAGACCGACAGCCACCGCAGACACCAACATGAACAGGGTCTGGCCGAATTGCCTCGCCAGCAGGGTGGTCTCGTCTCCCACGCCCGGAGGGTTTAGCGGATACCGGATGAACGGGAACAGGGAGACGCTCCAGAACCCCAGGAACCCCACCGTCACCGCGACCCACACGGTGGACCACCCCGGAGCGGCGCGATGGAGTAGCACGAATCCGACGGCAAACAACAGCCCGATGATCCCCCCGTAGATGGCCGTTCCAAAGGCCATGCCGATGCGTTGATTGCCCAGGGAGACATCCGTGGTTGGGCCCCCCTCTTCCTCACCGGATGGAGCCTCCATTGCGGACCTCTCTTCTTCCAGGACGATGGCCCGCTCCATCACCGGTACCGTAAACAGGTTGTGGAACCCTCCTACCAGAAGGCCGGCAATGGCGCCGACGATTATGGAAGTGATTAGAATCCGTTTCATTCCTGACCTCCGTATCCGGCGAGGTGTCGATTGGTCCTGGGTCCCGAGCGTACCTCACCTGCCGGAAATCCGCACTTGGGATTTCCGTTCAACGTGCTCCCGGAAGGTATACACGCCTTCCGGGAACTACCAGACGGCCGACGGCTGCCCTAGTGGCACATCAAGCCGACGTGACGGGCGTGGTGGAAGAACTCGTGGACATAGCCCAAGCCCCCGCCAGCCGCACCCAGGACGCCGCCGTGTACCGACCCGTCTACGTAACCTACGAAGTACAGCAACACTACGGCGAGAAGAAACCAAGGTGCCCAAGCGGACAATCTGCCCTGGCTGATGCTCCCCGCGAATACCCCTGACATGTGACCCTCCTTCGCTTGTGTACCCGACTGACACAGCCAGTCGTTTGCACTGGAGACCGGCGCTATGAGATTACGCGGTCCCCGTCTGTTCGCTTCACCGGGATATCGTCACGAGGGAAGTCCCTGAGGGATCTGGGTCCCCTCCTGACGGGCTTCCAGGGCCGTCTCCATCTCCAGGTACAGTTGTTGCAGCTTCTCCCGTGTTTCGGGCGACGGGTCTTCCCACAAGCCACGTTCCATCGCCTCCAACAACCTTTCGACGACCCCCTTCAGTGCCCAGGGGTTGCTCTGGCGGAAGAAGTCCTGGGTGTCCGAGTCGAAGACGTAGCTTTCCGTGACGTCTTCGTACATCCAGTCCTCGATGACCTGGGCGGTGGCGTCATAGCCGAACATGTAGTCCACCGTGGCGGCCAGCTCGAAGGCGCCCTTGTAGCCATGACGCTTCATCGACTCGATCCACTTGGGGTTGACAACCCGGCTCCGAAACACGCGGCGAGCCTCGTCCTGAAGGTCCCTGTTCTTGACACGAGTCGGATCGGCGCTGTCGCCGAAGAACTGCCGGGGACTTCGTCCTGTCAAGGCTCGGACGGTGGCTATCATGCCGCCGTGGTACTGCATGTAGTCGTCACTGTCGAATATGTCGTGCTCCCGGGTATCCTGGTTCTTTGCTGCCACAACTATCTGCCCGAACCGACGCCTGAACTGGGCCCTGGCGTTGACTCCGTGGTCCCGTCGGGTGTAGGCGTACCCGCCCCAGGCGGTATAGACCTCGGCCAGGTCCTGGACGGTCTCCCAGTTCCGTTCGTCCAGCACGGGCAGTATGCCGGCCCCGTAGGAGCCAGGCTTGCTCCCAAAGATTCGGTAGAGGCTGCGGTCGTGAAGCCCATCACGATGGGCGTTCGTTGCCCCGTCCTCGGAACCCTGCTCGGCCGCTCCCTGGTGGCCCAGGTCCTCCCGCACGTGCTTGACCAGGTAGTTGTCTTCCGGAGACTCGTCCAGGGAGGCCACCAGCTCCACGGCCCGGTCGAGAAGGTTGATCAGGTTGGGGAAGGCGTCCCGGAAGAACCCGCTGATCCTTACGGTGACGTCGATGCGCGGGCGTCCCAGCTCGGCCAACGGTACGGCATCCAGACCGGTGACCCTGCGACTCTCCTGTTGCCAGGTGGGACGTACGCCAAGCAGGTGCATTATCTGGGCCACGTCGTCGCCGTGGGTGCGCATGGCCGACGTGCCCCAGACCACCATGCCGACCATTTCCGGGTAGTCCCCTTCTTCTTCCAGGTACTTCTCCAGCAGGGATTCGGCCAATCGCTTTCCGGTCTCCCAGGCGGCCGGGGATGGAATGGTCTTCGGGTCCACGGAGTAGAAGTTGCGGCCTGTGGGCAGGATGCCGGCCATGCCGCGCGTCGGCGCTCCGCTGGGCCCCGGGGGCACGAACCTCCCATCCAGCCCCCTGAGCAGATTGCCGATCTCGTCGGGCGTCCTCATCAGGGCCGGGTACACAGTCTCTGCGACGTACTCCAACGTGGACTGGACCTGGGTGTCGGGCCCTCCCAGTACATGGCTTACAACGGGGGCCACGTTCTCGGGATAGAAGCCTCGTGCCAGCATTTCGCAGTAGGCCTGCCGGCATAGCCGTTCTATCCGTTGCAGCACGTCACCGTTGGTGCGCACCGGCGTCCCGACGTCCACCGCGCCTATGACCGGAGGGATTGGACCATTGGGAGATGCGCCAAGGTGGTCGTTCAGCTCTTGGTAGTCCAGGCCCAGTGCTTCCGAGACGGCGCGACGCAAGCTGGGAACACCGCCGTTGTCCAGCCGGGTCAGGGCGCACAACAGCCCGACCAGCCGCTCGCCCCCAGGAGTCTCTCCCAAGATATGGAGGCCGTCCTTGATCTGGGCGTCCTTGAGCTCGCAGAGATACCCGTCAACCTGAAGGATGAGATCACCGAAATCGTCCGGCCGGGAGTCGAGCCCAAGGTCGCGGTGCAGCTCGGCCTCCTGCACCGTTTCCCATATCTGGGCTTCCAGCATCGGCAACTTGGACGGGTCCAGGGTCTGGCATTGATAGTGTTCGTCCATCAGCTGCTCGATCCGGGCGATGTCTCCGTAGCTGTCCGCGGTGGTCATCGCCGGGACCAGGTGGTCCACAATGGTGGCGTGAGCACGCCGTTTGGCCTGTGTCCCTTCTCCCGGGTCGTTGATGATGAACGGGTAGAAGAGAGGCACGTCGTCGAGGGCCACCTCCGGGTAGCAGGAGGGCGACAGGCCTATCCCCTTACCCGGGAGCCACTCCAGCGTGCCGTGTTTGCCCAGGTGTAGAATCGCGTCAGCCCCAAAAACGTCCCTGAGCCAGCGATAGTAGGCTATGTAATGATGCGTGGGGGCCAAGTCGGGACTGTGGTAGATGGCAATGGGGTTCTCTCCGAACCCGCGGGGCGGCTGCAGGCCGACGAATACGTTCCCCAAGTCGATCCCGGCAATGGCCAGACTTTCGTCGCTTCGGTACACGTGACCCGGAGGCTCGCCCCAGTCGCGGGTCAGCTCATCGGCTACCTGGTCCGTAAAGCCGGAAAACCATTCCACGTACTGGCGGGCTGTTACATGGCCCGCAGCCAGCCTTAGCTGCTCCTCGGTAAGGGAGTCCCGGTCATTGCTGCACCGCTCTATGATGCGATGGACCAGGGAGTCGCCATCTTCAGGGATGTCCGTCACCTTGTACCCAGCGTCTCTGAGGGCGTGGAGCAGCACGATGGCCGACGCCGGAGTGTCCAGCCCTACGGCGTTGCCTATGCGGGCGTCTTTGGTCGGATAGTTGCTGAGAATGACGGCGACCTTCTTCTCCGAATTGGGCTTCATGCCAAGCATGGCATGCTTGATGGCCAGTCTGGCCGCCAGCTCCACCCGGTCCTCCCTGGGCACGTAGCGTTGCAACCTGCCGTCCAGTCTCGACGGCCCTCCCGCAGGGTCTTCCTCCTTGAAGGAGATGGACACTGAGATGAGCCGTCCATCGAACTCCGGCAGGGCCACATTCATTGCCGTGTCGATGGGCCCTAGTCCTAGAGAGCTCTCCCGCCACTCATCATGGGAGCCCGTGCTGACGATGGCCTGTACCATCGGCACGTTCAGCTTGTCCAAGTAGTCCACAGACCATCCGGAGGCGATGGCAGGACCCTCATCGCTCAGGTCCCCCATGGACATTCCCATGGTGTTGATGATGCATTGCACCCTCGGAGCGCCATCCGGACCGGCCAGGTAGTCGGCGAACGCACGGTTGGCCAGTCCGGCACCTCCCGGAGCATGTTTCAGGCTGAAGGCGAACACCGGTAGCACGTTGGCGCCCATGCCTTCCAGGCTGCGGACCAGGCTGTCGATGGGCTGCAGGTTGCCGCTCATCCAATGTGCCCGGTAGAAGAGGACTCCGATGGAGGGCCGCCCGGGTCTGAACCTCCGGGCAACGAACGAGTCCACGTCGGTCCCATCCGGGACGTCGGGGTGGTATATGCCTTCCCAGGGCAACGGCGCCGGGGCCTCATGTCCATGCTCCGTACCCAGGTAGGTATCGCTCAGGAACAGGAACATGTTATGGAAATTCCGAACGCCCCCTTGCATCAGGTAACCGAAGACGGTCTCCACCTCCGCCACCGGCACAGTGCAGGCTGACACCAAGTCTTCGTCCCATTCCTGATGTCCGGGGCAGGCGATGAGGGGTATGCCCCCGCCACGGCAATACCGCACCAACGCGTCGAAGGAGTCGGGCATTGCGTGCTTTCCTCCCAGCAGCCGCAGCACTACCGCTCCCGAGTCCGAGACAAGGTCCATCAATCTGATGTCCGGCTCCGACCTGCTCCGGTCCGGGTCGGCAGGCGCCGACGCGGGATTGAAGGCGGCCACCCGCGGGAAGCCCTCGGGCAGACCCGACAGCGCACGTTCGGCGGTCAGTATGTCCGTGTCAGCGGTCGTGACGAACAGAATCGATTTCTCTTGCATCGGCCGTTCCAATGGCGCCCTGGTCAGTCTCCTTTACAACTGACGGTCTCTCCGCAAAGAAAGACCATGATGGACAGGTCGCTGAACTCTTCCGCGATGTTGCCGCACTGACCGAGCTCACCGACCCAGCGGCCCTCGTCTTCAAGGGTGAGTCGCTGGTATACCTGCACGGGCAGGTCCGCCCGAACGCCCGCGTTCACCAGTCCTCTGGCGATGGCGGCGGGCATGAGATCGAAGGGACGAGGGAGGAGCACGACGTGCCTGTGCCCTTCGTTGACGTAGTGGACCAGCTCGTCCAGGTCGTCGGGCGAGCCCGTGCGCCTGTGCAGCGTGATGAATACGACATCTTCCAGCGAGACTCCCGCGCGGGACAGGGCCACCTGGACCGAGCTGACCGAGTGCACCAACTTCACGCGCGGGGTGCGACGACGCACACGGTCCAGCAACTCGCTGGCCGAGACGGTCAGGTCTCCCCAGCAGCAGACCACGCACCGCCTTCCTCGCCTTGCCTGTTCCGCCGCGTACTCCAGGACCTGCTCCTGGTCGCGGTATGTCATGGGGCACACCTCGGCATGCTCGAGCCAGGGCCGCACCACGTTCAATACGGTCGCAAACCCGACCGCGAGGTCGGCGCCAAGAAGCGCATCGCGTCCCTGCAGCGTAAGCATTTCGGAGCAGCCGGGACCGACCGCCACCACCGTTATCGCGTTGTCTTTGTCGAAGCCAGGACTAGTAATCGGGACCGCCTTTGTCCGCCCGGACCGGAGTCCGGGAAAATGAGAAACCCCCCGGCTCTGCTCCTGCCGGGGGGTTCTTTCGTTATCGGATTGGCGGTCAACGCCAAAGGGCCGTTCTGTTAAGCGCAGAAGCAGAGCACCTCTACCCGGGCAGGTTTCCTGACTTGCGAGCCTTGGAGCTTCCAACGCTCGTTCACAGTGGCGCAACCGTGGCGGAATCTCACCGCCTTCCCCTGTATAGCCGATACTGGCTCACCGGGCGGGCCTTTGAATTGTTAAAGAGACGCCGGACTAGAGACGCCGGACTAGTGTTCCGAGTCACGAGTATAGGGCTTATCCCGGCCCTTGTCAACGACTCTCGTTGGCTGGTTCTTGGCCCTGGAACGGACGGGGCTATTCATCGATGTTGACATGCTGGTGAACCGCTGTTAGCATCGGTACCATAATCTAGGCCGACCAGCCCGGTGTGCTCGATAAACGAGCGCAGATTAGGGAAAGCGGTGTGAATCCGCTGCGGAGGCGGCACTGTGACCGGGTAGCCTCCCGCTGAAGCCACTGTCCTTTCTGGATGGGAAGGCGCGGGAAAGGCGATGATCCGGGAGCCAGGAGACCTGCCGGGCTGAGCTGAGCGGTTGCTCTTCGTCCCAGGGAGCGCTCAGGTTGCGCTCAGTCCCCACCAACGGGGCTGAGGACCACCAACAGCCATCCCTGCTGTACGAGAGCGGCAGGGATTTTCTGTTGGATGCAGCAAATTCCGGGGCGCCCAACCTGCGCTCCGACGAAGATAGGCCGTCCGTTGGCGGGCCCGCATTCTGGACCCACTTGGGCCGCACCCACTTGGGCCGGCTTCCCCGTCTCTCCTCTGTACGCAGCTCACCCGTAGTATTGAAGCTTGTCGCCGGCGCAGCGTTCCTGCTGGCCGTCGGCTTCGTCCTGGCGATAATCGCCGCCGGCACCGGGCCCTATACCATTCCTGCCTCCCACACCGTCGGCATCCTGCTGGAGCAGGTCGGCGTTGCTCAGTCCACCGCCTCGGATACCGAAGAGGCGATTGTCACCGCGGTGCGGCTGCCCCGCATCACTCTCGCGCTGATAGTCGGAGCAGCATTGGGTGTTGCCGGGGCAGTAATGCAGGGCCTGTTCCGCAACCCGATGGCGGACCCGGGCATCATCGGGGTGTCCACGGGAGGGGCCCTGGGCGCCGTGGTCTCCATAGCCATAGGGGCGCACGCGACCTTCTCCCTGGCCCTGCCCGGCATGTCTTTCGCCGGAGCCGCGGGCGCCCTGGCGCTGGTGTATGCCGTTGCCTCCGTCGGAGGGCGGTTTTCCATGGCCGCATTGCTGCTGGCCGGTCTGGCGGTGAGCGCCTTCATAGCCGCGATCATCTCGGCGATCGTCCTCTTCACCGAGAACCTGGAGGCCCAACGTGAAATGCTCTTCTGGCTGGCAGGCGGGCTGGACGCCTCACTGTGGTCCGACGTGCGGCTGTGCTTGCCCTTCGTTCTACTGGGAGGAGCGGTGGCCGTCTTCCTGTCCCGAGACCTCAACCTTCTGATGGTCAGCGAGGACGAAGCCCGCTCGCTGGGCGTCCGGGTCGGGCTGACCAGGAACTCACTTCTGCTGGCGGCTTCCCTGATCACCGGAGCGGCGGTCGCGTTCTCGGGGGCCATAGCCTTTGTGGGGCTGGTCGTTCCCCACACGCTGCGACTGGTCATTGGGGCCGATCACCGGGTATTGGTGCCTCTCAGCGCCATTGGCGGAGGGGTGTTCCTGCTGTCAGCCGACACCCTGGCGCGTCTTGTCATAGCTCCGGCCGAGGTTAGCGTTGGGATCATCACCGCTCTCGTAGGGGCGCCCTTCTTCCTGATGCTGCTGGCCCGCAACAAGGCGCGAGCCTCGATGCTGTAACCCGTCTCCCTGTAACCCGTCTCCAAGGAGGTATGTGAAAGGATATGGACAACAAGATGGGCGCCAAGTTAATCTCCACGGTCTCCGCACTTCTGGTCGCATTGGCCCTGACATTGGCGGCGGCTTGCGGCCCCACGGAGCAACCCACCGGCACCGCCAACCCCACCGCGACCCCGGCGCCGGAGGTCCCCGCGGCCACTACGAACCCAACAGACGTACCCCCTCCGACAACAAGGCCAACGTCGACGCCCCTGCCGATGCCGGCCGGCACCGCCACGCCCCAGCCAACGGCTACGCCGCGACCCACGGCTACTCTCCTTCCCACTGCCACGCCCGAGCCGACGCCGGTTCCCCCGTACCCGGAAGTCCCCGGCGTCGTCGACGCATCCAACAGAGGCTGGCCCAGGGAAGTCGAGACGTCCGAGGGCCTGGTGAGGCTGGAGGGTCCTCCCCAGCGGATCCTCACCTACTCCCTTGGCCACGACGAGATAGTCCTTTCGTTGGTCGACGCCAATAGAATCGCCGCGGTCGGGAAGTTCACGACCAACCAAAGCTACTCAAACGTGGCGGACTGGGTGGCGGACATACCAATCTACGAGAAGGGGGCGGAAAACGTCCTAGCCCAGAAACCCGATCTGTTCATCGCATCCAAGTTCACCAAGGCCGACATCGTAGACCTGATCAAGGAAGCGGGGGTGCCGGTGGTGCGGCCGTCGCTTGAGAGCTCATCCGAAGGGAACATTCCCAACATCCTGCTGGTCGGCTACCTGCTCGGGGTGGAAGAACGGGCCTTGGAGCTGGCCGCTGAAATCGAGGACCGGCTGGCGGCCGTGACTCAACGGGTCCCGCCCCCTGGCGACTCCGACCGGCCGACGGTCGTCTCAATTACGCGCTATTCGGAGAAAGTCTACGTTCCCGGCATCGGGACGACCGAAGGAGGGATCATAGAAGCTGCCGGCGGCGTAAACGCGGCGGCCCGTGACGGCATTGACGGGATTCAGAAGGTGAGCCTGGAATCGATAGCCGCACTGGCCCCCGAGATAATCCTGATAACCCAGTCCGGGGAGTCTGGAGGTGATGCATTGCGGGCGGACCTCTTGGCACACCCGGCGCTGGTGGCAGTGCCGGCCGTAATCAACGAGAGAATTCACGTCGTCGGTTCGAAGACCTACACGACCCTCTCCCACTGGAATGTCCGGGGCATCGAGGAAACGGCCGAACTGCTGTTCCCCGGCCGGTTCGAGGACATCGCCTTCACGGACTTCGAGCAGTACCAGGGAGAGTGAGTCTTGGGTGCAGGCCCCGACCACGACGTGCTTTCCGCAAGAGACATTTATGTAAACCTTGGCGCGACCGTCGTGCTGAAGGGAGTCTCGTTCGAGACACGCCCCGGAGAGATAGCCGGACTCATCGGGCCGAACGGCGCAGGGAAGACGACGATGTTGCGGGTGTTGGCCGGACTGCTGCGACCCAACGCCGGTCAGGTGAGACTCGGGGCGACTCCACTGAAGGACCTGAACGCAGGTGAACGGGCGCAACGCATCGCCTTCATGCCCCAGCATTACGCGGCGCACCCCTTCACCGCCCTGGAAACAGTGCTCATGGCCCGTTACACCCACCTGGGCAGGTTCGAGCTGGAAGGCAAGCGCGACCGGAAGATCGCCCAGGAGGCCATGGCTCGGACCGACACCGCCAGGTTCGAGAGCCGCCAGCTGGACCGCCTGTCAGGTGGAGAGAGGCAGAGGGTCGTCCTCGCCCGGGCGATAGCCCAGCAGGCAGGGGTCATACTGTTGGACGAACCGTCATCCAGCCTCGACCTGAGGCACCGCCTGTCGGTGATGGAGATGTTGAAGGCCGAGGCGGCCAGCCGCTCCGTGTCAGTCGTGGTGGCGATGCACGACGTAGCCCTGGCAGGCCGATACTGCGACAGGTTGGCCATGCTTTCCGACGGCTCCATCGTCGCCGAGGGAAGGGCCGGGGACGTGCTCACGCCCGACAACTTCCGAGAAGTGTTCGGAGTGGAAACAAGGGTGGACGTGGACCCGGGAACCGGCTGTCCCCAGGTGTGGCTCATCGGACCGGTAAGCCGACCCGGCGGTGGGAACGACATGGAGGTGACATGAGCTCTGCGAATACAACCCTCTCTCAAGCCATTGGGCGAATTCACCCGGCGGACCCTGAGGCCATGGGCCGCGCCCGGGCCCGACAGCTGGACCTGACCAAGCCTCCGGGGAGCCTGGGAAGGCTGGAGGAGGTCTCCATTCGCCTGGCTGGCATCTTCGGGTCCGAGCGTCCCAGAATTGGCACAAAAGCCGTGATAGTTGCGGCCGGAGACCACGGGGTTGTCGCGCAGGGGGTAACCGGGTACCCGCAAGAAGTCACCGCACAGATGGTGATGAACTTCCTGTCCGGCGGGGCGGCAATCAGCGTCATCTGCCGGCACCTGGGAATCAAGCAGGTCATCGTAGATGCGGGAGTGGCCGCCGAGCTACCTCCCCACCCGGAGCTCCGCGGGTTGAAGATCGGGCGGGGCACGGGCGACATCAGCCGGGGCCCCGCTATGTCGCTGCAACAGGCCGAGAGGTGCGTTGTCGAGGGGATAAGCCTGGCCGTGGAGGTGATAGAGTCGGGAGTGGACCTGATCGCCACCGGCGACATGGGCATTGGAAACACAACCCCGTCGAGCGCCATCACGTCCGCCGTAACGGGCCTATCGCCCGAAGAGACCACCGGGGAAGGCACGGGCCGAACCCCGGAAGAGCTCCGGCACAAGGCGCAGGTGGTGCGCACCGCGTTGAAGGTGAATGCACCGGACCCCGTGGACGGCCTGGACCTGCTCTCGAAGGTCGGGGGATTCGAAATCGGCGTGTTGGCGGGCGTCGTCTTGGGCGCGGCGATGATGCGGCGGCCCGTGGTCGTGGACGGCTTCATATCCGGCGCCGCCGCGCTGGTCGCACGCGCCCTGTGCCCATCGGCCAAGGACTACATGATCGCGTCCCACGTCTCGGCAGAGCGGGGACACCGGGCGGCTCTGGCAAGCCTGGACCTGGTCCCCCTCCTGGACCTGGGAATGCGCCTGGGAGAAGGCACCGGCGCGGCTCTGGCCATACCCATCGTGGAGGCATCGGCTGCCTGCCTGTCTGAAATGGCGACCTTCACCGAAGCGGGCGTATCGGACCGGGAACAGGACACGGCCGCCGACCAGGGAACGGACCCGTGACCGGACCCGTTAACGGACTACGGTCGGCCGTTGGCTTCCTTACCATCCTGCCGGTGGCGCCACGGGACACCGGTGGACTCGCTGCGGCCCGCGGATGGTTCCCGGTAGTCGGCCTGCTCCTGGGCGGGCTCCTGGCGGCGCTGGACCTCCTCATGCATTCGGGCTATCCGATTCTCACCGGGGACTTCCCGCCCTTTCCCCCACTGCTGTCGGCAGCCATATTGACCGTCGTCCTGGCGGCGTTCACCCGCGCCCTGCACCTGGACGGGTTCATGGACTGCTGCGACGCCCTGCTCGGAGGTTATGACAAGGACAGGCGACTGGAGATCCTTCGCGACCCCAACGTCGGGGCTTTCGCGGTCACGGGCGCGGCGAGCCTGTTGCTGCTCAAGGCGGCGGCTATCATGGCTCTGCCCCCGCCAAGCCGGCTTTGGGTGATACTCGTATTCCCCTGTCTTTCCCGCTGGGCAATGCTGTTAACCATGGGTCTGTTTCCCTACGTGAGACGTCAGGGCCTTGGGACCCCGTTCCTGCAACGGTCAGGCCGTCTACCGATGGCGGGCGGCCTGCTGGTGACTCTGGTCATCGTAGTCGCTCTGACGGGCCCAGCCGGGCTGGCGTTATTGGCTGCCGCAGGCGTCGTCGGATGGGCCGTGGGTGCATGGACATCGAAGCTGCTTGGAGGAGTCACGGGGGACGTGTACGGAGCGGTGAACGAGGTTGCGGAAACGTCGGTCTTGGTCGTTGCCTCACTGCTGACCTACGGCGTTTCAGACGGGCTGCTCTCACCGCTTCACGAGATGTTCCTATAGGGCAAAGGGCAGTGCGATATGGAGTGGCAAGTCTTTCCGGGCGAGTGGCAGCTGGACGTAGGTGTCCTGGCGCTGGCCCTGGCGTTGGACCTGGCTCTCCGGGAGCTGCCAGGATGGCTCCATCCCGTGGTGTGGATGGGAAGGCTGGCCTCATGCCTGGAACGCCTGGGACCCTCCGGCGGAGGGAAGGCGCCGGCCCTCGGCTGGGGCGCGGCCATGGCCCTGCTTGTGCCGGCCGCGTTTGGAGGACTCGCGTGGCTGGCAGCCGCGGGGTTGCGGGAGCTGGGACCCATCCCGTACCTGTTGGGAGGGGCCCTGCTGCTCAGCACCACCTTCGCGGTGTCCGGCCTCAGCCGGGCCGCTCGATGCGTGCAGACCGCTGTGAAAGAGGGAAGCATGGACCAGGCCAGGCAGCAGCTGAGGAGTCTGGTCAGCCGGGACTCCAGCTCCCTGGGCCCCTCCCTGGTGTCCGCTGCTGCCATCGAGTCGGTGGCCGAGAACACCACGGACAGCTACATCGGTCCGTGGCTGGCTTTTGCCGTATTCGGGTTGGCCGGAGCGTTTGCCTACCGGTCGCTGAACACCCTGGACAGCATGATAGGGTACCGGGGGCGGTACGAGTACCTGGGGAAGGCGTCGGCAAAGCTGGACGACGTCATGAACCTCGTCCCAGCTCGAATGAGCGCCGGCCTCATGTTGGCGGCGGGCGCCCTGTACCGGCTGCCCGTGGGCCTGGGGTGGCGGTGGGCATGGTCTGGGCGGCGGCTGACGGACAGCCCCAACGCCGGCTGGACCATAGGTGCCATGGCCGGCCTGCTGGGAGTTGCGCTGGAGAAGAAGGGACATTACCGCATCGGCGAGGGTATGAAGGAGCCGCGTCCCTGTCACATCGGCGCCTCGGTGCGTTTGGCCTACACAGTGGCCGCCATGGGCATGCTTACGGCGACGGCCGCCCTGGCCCTCCGGGGACTCTTGGCAGGTTGATGCGGGCAGCAGGAGAGCGGCGATGGCTAGACGGTTGATTCTCATACTTGGCGGGGCGCGTTCGGGCAAGAGCGCCTTCGCCGAGCGGCTTGCTCGCCAGCGGGGCAACGTCTTGTTCGTAGCCACCGCCCAGGCGTTGGACGAAGACATGAAGCGCCGCATCGCCGCTCACCGCCGCATTCGCCCGTCCGACTGGAGCACCCTGGAGGAGCCGCTGGCACTGGCGTCCGCGATCCCATCGGCCCTCCAGGGACATGAGACTTGTCTGCTGGACTGCCTCACACTGTGGGTCAGCAACCTGCTGCTGAGCATGGAAGACAAGCCTGCCGCCGAGGAGGAGATTCTGGCAGCGGCGGAACGGGTCCTCGACGTGTACAGGGAGTCATCAGCCACCTGGATAGTTGTCAGCAACGAGGTTGGACTGGGCGTGGTCCCGCCATCCCCGCTGGGCAACAAGTTCCGGGACGTCCTTGGTCGAGTGAACCAGGCCGTGGCCTCCTACGCCGACGAGGTCTATCTCATGGTCGCCGGGATGGCGTTGGAAATACGGTCCCTGGGTGGGTCCCCGTATGCCGGGGGCGAGGTCCTGGGGGAGTAATGCCCGCACCGAAGACGGTCCGTAGAGCTTCCGCGGCAGCCCCGGGAACTTGCGGCGAGCTGTGCCAGGGGCTGTTTGCGGGGGTGCACTGCATGGTGACCTGTCCCATAGACATGTACAGTGTGGCGACGGCGGAGGTCGTCCAGGGCGAAGGCGAGGTATCAGGGCCGGAGGACTCGCCGAAGGCCGTTCGAGCCGTGCGGGCGACGTTGGACTATCTGCACGAGACGCGGGTGGACGTCCGGCTCCGGTTGGACTCCCCCCTGCCTCGTGGAAAGGGCATGGCCAGCAGCACCGCCGACGTGGCGGCCGCAGCCGTCGCCACCGCCTCGGCCCTCGGGCGGGAGCTTTACCCTGAGCAGATCGCCGAAATCTCCCTGGGAGTGGAGCCCAGCGATGGGGTCATGTTCCCCCACATTACTTTGTTTGACCACCGGCATGGCAAGCTCTCCAGAGTCCTGGGACAGCCCCCTCCCATGCGTGTCGTGATACTCGACTTCGGAGGCAGCGTGGATACGCTGGAATTCAACAGGGTCGACAAGTGCGAGCTGCTGGAACGGCTGGAGCCGGACATGGAAAGGGCCGTGTCGCTGATAGAGGACGGGCTTCGCCGCGGAGACCCCGGCCGCATCGGGCGAGGGGCCACCCTCAGCGCCGTGGCCAACCAGCAGGTGCTGTTCAACCCCCACCTCGACGCCGTTCTCCAGTTGTCCCGGGAGGCGAACGCCGTTGGGGTGAACGTAGCGCACAGCGGCGCGGTGATTGGGATGCTCTTCACCGACGACGCCATGCTGGTCGAACAGGCCGCCGCGCTCGCGAGGAGGAATCTCCCAGGCCTCCACTCCGCGCGGTGCCGCAGCATAGTAGGCGGCGGTGTGAGGCGACCGCAATGAGACCGCGTCGCATAGACCTGCACGGGACTGCCACAGTGCACGGGGGGCTGGACTACGGGGAGCTGCGCTCTCTGGGGCTCCGCCCCGAGGAGGTGTTGGACTTCAGCTCCAACATCAACCCCCTGGGACCGTCCCGACGGGTCCGGGAAGCCGCGTCCAACGCAGACCTGTCGGCCTATCCGGACCGCGACTGCCTGGCTTTGCGGGAGGCCCTGTCGGCGCGTCTGAACGTAGGGATAGAGAATCTGATTGTGGGCAACGGCTCTACGGAGCTCATTCACCTACTGGCGCGCGCGTATCTGAGGCCCGGGGATGGATGTCTCATATTCACTCCGACCTTTGGAGAATACGAGACTGCCGCCTCCATCTGCCACGCCGATCTGCACAATGTAACTGCCAAGGCATCCCAGGGATTTCGTTGGTCTGTCGAGGAAGCAGTCCAGACCATCAGACGGATGCGACCCAGTCTGGTCTTTCTGTGCAACCCCAACAACCCCACCGGCGTATACCTCGACCAAGACTCCGTGGACCGAATCCGGTCGGCGGTCGCCGAGTTCGGTCTCATGGCCCTGGACAACGCGTACGCGCCCCTGGCGGACGGTCAGTGGGACTCCTTGCCCCTGCTGGGCGGTGGGAACATTGCCGTCCTGCGCTCGATGACGAAGGACCATGCCCTTGCCGGGATCAGGCTGGGCTACCTGGTTGCCGATGCCGCAGTTGTCGCCCGGGTCCGTCACCTCCAGCCGGCCTGGAGCGTCAACGCGGTGGCGCAGGCCGCGGGAATCGCCGCGCTGGAAGATAAGGCACACGTGGGCGCGGCCGCTGAAGTTATCTCCGAGGCCAAGAAGCGCCTCTATGATGGGCTGGAAAGGCTGGGCGTCTCCGCAACGCCCTCCCTTGCCAACTTCGTCCTGGCGCGGGTGGGGGATGCGGCCGAGGTGCGACGCCGGCTACTCCTGCGACGCATCGCCGTGCGCGATTGCACGTCCTTCGGGCTGCCCGAGCACATTCGCATCGCGGTGCGTCGTCCGGCCGAGTGCGCGAGGCTGCTGGAGGCCCTTGGGGAGGTGCTGGCCCACAGGTAGCAACACCCCCGTGCGGCCCGCCTTACATCGACTCACTGCCATTCAATGCGCAGGCTGCTACCCGTCGTTCAGGGTGTCGGTGAAGTCGAATCGCAGAACGCCGAGTCCCTGCACCTCGAACGCCATGCCGATGGTGTGCGCGCCCGGGGCCACTACCACTCCCGCTGCCGCGACGGTGGTGGTACGGTTCATCGCAAGTGTGAATGGCACTTCGGGAGAAACATCCGCGAAGGACAACGACTTGCCGCCTACGGTGAAAGTGGTGTTTTCCATGGGCACCTCTTGCCCGTCGACGGTCAGGGGTTGCATTCCATTCGCGAAACCGGACCCCAGGGAGTTCTTCAGGTCAAATGAGAGCCCATCGTCCGTAGCGCGGAGGCTCCCCTTCACGTAGAGTTTGCGGAGCAAGAAGCCGGGAACAGAGACCACTTTTCCTCCTTTGGTCGCCTGCCGGGGAGTTGCCTGCCGGGGGGTTGCCTACTGGGGTTGCCTACTGGCCCGCCTCGACAGATAGGCGCATCCGAAACAACCCTTCTTCAACCGCGAGCACCTCCTGAGGCAGCGGTCGCTGCATTCCCAGCAGCTGCGTGAGTAGGCAGATGTGCGCGGCGCGCTCTACCAGCACGGCGATGTCCATGGCCGTCTCGAGGTCCCTTCCCAGGGTGACCAATCCATGATTGCTGATCAAGGCTGCACTGCGCCCATCCAGCGTCTCCACCGCCTTGTCTGCCAGCTCCTCGGTACCTGGAGGGGCATACGGCGCCACGCGCACGGCGCCGCCTACTGTCACAGCCACTTCATCGATGACCGGCGGTATCTCGATTCCCGCCACAGCACAGGCGGTGGCATATACCGAGTGGGTGTGGACAACGGCACGCGCATCGCGCCGGGACCGGTATACAGCCAGATGGAGCGCCGTCTCGAACGAGGGCGCCAGATCGCCATAGACCGGTTCGTAGTCGAAGTCGATGATCGGGATGTCGGCGGCGGTCATGGAGCGATAGTTCACGCGGCTCGGAGTAATAGCCACCAACGGGGGCTCCTCGGGTATGAGCACGCTGACATTGCCGCTGGCGCCGGCCACAAGTCCGAGACGGTCGAGCTCCTGGGCAGTCTCAAGCACTCGGGCTCGCTCGCCGCTCCATGGCTCCGATGTCATGGCCTTCTCCTTGGTGAAGTGCAGCCCATTGTACTGCATCTGGCGACCACCGCAGGGAGGCTATAGAAACCCATCCAGTCGGGACTGCGCCTCCTGCCACCGAGCGTAGTGTTCCTGGTACACCTGCATGTCCACGGGATCTGGCGCGACCTCACGCAGTCCGTCTTTCGTGGCCTGGGCCAGCTGCTCCAGGGCCCCGCCCCCCTCCAGCGACGCCTCAGCGGCCAACGCGGCGCCTTGGAGGCTCACGTCGGGCGTTGCTGCCACCCGCACCGTATGGCCCATCGCGCTGGCGAGCACCTCGGGGAAGAGGGCGGTACGTGTCATGCCGCCCCCAACGGCCATGTCATCAGCAGACGCTCCCGTGACCTCGGAAAGCAGTACCGAAGACCGACGAATGGCGTAGGCAAGGTTCTCCAGCGCAGCCCGCGCCAGCCGCGCGCGGTCAACGCCCCCAAAGGCTACCGGAACGGGAAAGAGCAGGCCGCCAGGGCGGAGCCCCGTTCGCGACGGGTTCAGTGGCGCCGGGCCGAGCAAGGCCAACGCGCCCTCGGAACCTGCCGGGGCACCGGCGGCGAGTTCCTCCATCCGTCGAAAGCCACTCGGCTCGGTTCCCGCCAGCAGCTCCACCAGCCACTGGTACGCGTTGCCTCCGTCTCCGGCGTTGATCTCAGTGGTCCAACGGTCGCGCAGCATGTGGCGTCCAACCCACGTAAGCCGTTGCGTGTCCAACTCGGGCCCGTCCGTTACGACCTGGGACGTCACACTCCAGCCTGCCACCACACCTGTCTCACCGGGCGACACCACGCCCATGGCCAACAGGCCGCACTGGGTATCCGCACCGGCGACCACGACGGGGATGCCTTCCGTCAAGCCCAGCTCCGTCGACGCCTGCCCGGACAGTCCACCAAGCTGAATGCCAGGTGGGAGGACTTGCGGAAAGCAGTCCGTTCGCAGCCCCAGGTTCTCCAAGAGCACAGTCGCCATGGCTCCAGTCCGCACGTCCAGCAGGCCGGCCTCGGCTGCCAGTGTCTCATTCAGGGCCAGCTCACCGGTGAGCCTGTATCCAACCCAGTCGCCCACCGACACTACCGTCGCGATGCGCAAATATGTGTCCGGCTGATGCAGCTGATACCAACGTAACTTAGCAGGCGCCATCATGAACGACGGCAGGTGGCCGGTTGTGGAATAGGCCAGGTCTGCATGGTCACTATCTATGGCCATCCCTTCGAACATGGCTCGGATGTCCATATTCGGCCCCAAGTAGAGGACATCGCCGCTTGCGTCCAGCGCGCCAATGCCCTGGCGCTGGCTTGTGACGCCGATTGCCGCAACGCTGCCCTTGTGTATTCCGGCGGCGCCCAGTGCCTTCCGGACCACCTCAATGATGGCGGCCCACAAAGACTCGGAGGCCATGGAGCGAGCCAAGGGCATATCAGGGTCTGCAGGTTCATATGGGACGGCCGCGACTGCCAACGACAGGAGACGGCCGCCACGTGCGTACGCAGCGGCCTTCAAAGTGCATGTACCCACGTCTATAGCCATGACCGCCGACTTGACCATTATTCGAAATCGCCTCTGCCTCAAGCGGCGGGACGGCGTTTCCCCGAGACCTCCCTTTCAAACTGGAGCAGCCGGCGCGCAATGGTTTGAGAGTAGCGTCCCACGGTCTCTGTGGTGGCCCCGCCCAGGTGTGGAGTGAGCACCACGTTGTCCAGCGTCAAAAGCGGGTTGTTGGGCATGACGGGGTGGGTCTCGAACACGTCCAGGCCTGCCCCGGCGAGTCTCCCAGAGCGTAGTGAGTCCACCAGCGCCGCCTCGTCCACCAGCGCCGCCGAGGCCGTGTTGATCAGGAAGCTCCCCGGCGACATCAGAGCCAGGCGTTCCCGGTGCAGCATCCCTCGGGTCTCCTCCGTCTCCGGCGCGTGCAGCGTAACGACGTCGCTGGCAGCCAACACATGCTCCAGGGTAGTCATTCTAACGAAACGTGGACCACTGGTGTAGGGGTCGTAGGCAAGAACGCGCATGCCCAGGGCGCGAGCAAGTCTGGCAACCCGCAGGCCCACGGCCCCTATGCCCACGATTCCAATAGTCTTTCCCGCGAGCTCCGAGCCGCGCATTTCCAAGTACGCGCCGAGCGGGTTCTGCCAACCGTGGCCGCGCACGTAGGAGTTGGCCGCCGGTATACGCCGCACGAGAGACAATGCCAGACCTACCACCAGCTCCGCTACGGCATTTGCATTGCGGCCCGGTGTGTTAATCACGGTCACACCGCGCCCTGCGGCGGCGCCAGAGTCGACCTGATTGGTGCCTTGCCTGCAGAGGCCGATGAACTTCAAGGGGCATGGGTCCTGAAAGACCTCGTCAAAGAAGAAGTCCACCTCGGCTATCACCGCCTCGATGTCTTCCCCCGCCAGCCGGGCTGCCAGCTCAGCCGAGTCCCACAGCTTCAGGGTCTCGGTCCACGGCTCGTAGGTCACGGACATGCGTCGACGTAGACGGTCGAGGTGCACAGCGGCAAATGGGGCAAGAATGAGAGCTTTCAACTCCGATTGTGTCCTCTTGGTCCAAGCAGCCCCGGCTCGTTTGACAGGCCTCGGCAGCCAACACACGCACGTCGCCGGGCAGCGGCGCGCCGCCCGGCCCATTGAGCCCTAACCTGACGCTGGGATGGACGAAAGGAGTCGCCCGAAGTCACGTGCAAGAAGAAGTCGAGAGGGTCCCCTCTAGAGTTGAGTCGCCCATAGGCGGGGAATACGCACATGGCGGAAACCGAATCCCGCCACGTGTCGCGATTATAGCAAAGTGCCCCTCGCCAATGCACGTGTCGTTCACGTGTCTTTCCGCATCCACGTTGATATAATCGGGCTGGCCCGGGCCAGGGGCGGCTCGGTTCCGGTCCAAGTTTCTTCTTCTGCGGGGAGACTGATGTTGAAAGATAGGTTCATCAGAGCCCTTGGTAGGATCGTCGTAACGGTGGCATTGTTGCCGTTGCTGGCCGCATGTGGAGGAGCCGACACGGTGGTGATAGCCACCGTTGGCAACTATCATCCCTTTGACTTCATCAACGATGAGGGTGAAATAGACGGCCTCGAGCGCGAATTGGGAGACGAGCTGTGCCGGCGCGCCGACCTGGAGTGTGAGTGGGTCTTGAACGATTGGGAGACGATGATTCCCGACCTGGTGGCGGAAGAGTACGATGTAATCCTCGCCGGCATGAGCATCACCGCCAAGCGTGAGGAGCTGATCGACTTTACAGAGGCGTACTACCCGCCAACGCCCTCGGTGTACGTGGCTGTGGCCGGAGCGGGCGATGAGGCCGCCGAGGGCGTCATCGGCGTCACGGCGAACACCATATACTCCGATTACTTCACGGAGCTGGGCGTGCCCTTTGTGTCGCTCGACGGCGATGCGGATGCGGTCGACGCGGTGCTCGACGGCGAAGTGGACGCCGTCCTCGTGGACCACGGGTATGGGGTGGAGAAGCTTGCGGAGCACGGGGGCCGGCTGTCGATCATGGGTCCGTCCGTGCTGCTGGACCGGGGCCTCGGCATTGGCATCCGCAAGGGCAGCGAGCTGAAAGACAGGCTCGACGAGGCCCTGGCGTCGATGAAGGCTGACGGCACCCTGAATGATATTATCGTCAGATGGGTGGGTGAGGACGCGTCTACGTTCAAGTGAGGCGAGGAGCGCGCGAACGCTCTACTCCTGGTTGAACCGCCAAGCTGTCTCCAAGATTCAACGCGAATCAGTCGGCATTGAAAGGGATGGAGAGAAGGCGTCAGTCGCGGCGCATAGCCCTGGTGTAGACAGAGCTTTTCAATACGTTGTATCATTCTAGTCCGCACCACCATGGACCCCGGGTTGAGCCGCGGCAGAGCAACGCTGGGCTCCGGCTCACGCCGGGCCGGACGGGATTTCGAAGACGGTCCTCCCATTGGAGGGGCTGAGATGGACTCCAGATGAACATTCAACGCCGGTCTATTCCAATGATCGGGGCAATCGCCTGTACAATCCTGGTCATCGCCGGCGCATGCCAGAGCTCGGACAGCACGCCCGATGCTCCAGCTCCAGCGCCAACATCAGCTGAAATTCCCCCTGCCACGCCGGTCGAGGATGTCCCCACAGCCGTAAGCGACGGCGAGCCCAAGGTCTTTCGTGTCGGCATTGCCGAAGACCTGACCACCACCAACTACTGGGCCTACATCGGACCTGACGGCACCGTATGGAACGGCTATGTCCTTGGTGGCAGCAAACCCGTGCTGTACAGCTATTCTGCGCAGCGTTACGACTGGGTCCCATCACTTGCGGCGGACTTCCCCTCTCCCCTGGAGGAGGAGGTGGTCGATGGCGAGACGTTCTGGGCGACTGAAGTCGAGCTAAAACAGGGGGTGATGTGGAGCGACGGCAGCGAGGTCACAGCCGAGGACTTCGCATTCACCGCCCACACCGCCGTCGAGCTGCAGCTGACCGGAAGCTGGCCGTCGATAGTAGACCCCGAGTACTTTCACCGTGCTGAGGCAATAGATCCTTACAACCTGAAGATCTACTTCAAGCAGAAACCAGGGCTGGCTCGTTGGCAGTTCGGCCTGGCTTTCATGCCCATTTTCTCCAAGGCTTACTGGGGACCGGTGGTGGACTTGGCGAGACAGAAGGGAGAGCTTACGGAGCAGCAGAAGGCGTTGTTCGCCCACGTCCCCGACCGTGAGCCCAGCGCGGGAGGATTCCTCTTCGATAGATGGGAGCGAGGCGCCTTTGCCGAGACAGCCTCCAATGACGACTATTACTTCAGCGGTACCGAGGTGAGCCAGTACGCCAACGGGGCGTACGTCGCGTCCAAGGGCGGCGCCTACGAATTCACAGCCTTCGACGATCCCACCGGCGCTGTGACCCTCGAATACACCGAGGGCCCCTACTCGGAGAGCACGATCTATTCCATATACGGCAGCCAGGATGCCGCCGTACTGGCGCTGAAAAAAGGCGATATCGACTTCATGCTCAATCCCCTGGGGTTGTCAAAGGGCCTGCACGACCAGCTGAAAGGCGAAGCCGGCCTGACCACCATTGAGAACGCCTCCGATGGAATGCGGTACCTGGGGTTCAACTTCCGGAAGCCTCCCATGGACGACAGGGCCTTCAGGCAGGCGGTGGCCACTCTCATCGACAAGGAATTCCTGGTGGACTCGATCCTGCAAGGAGTAGCCATACCCATATATACCACCGTGCCGGAGGGAAACGGCGCCTGGTACAACCCGGACGTCCCGCTCATCGGGAAGGGACTCAGTCGAGCCGAGCGGGTCGCCGAGGCCGTAAGGCTATTGAAGGACGCAGGGTTCTCATGGGATACCGAGCCCCGCATGAGCGAGGACGGCAACTTTGTAGAGCAGCTGGGCCAGGGACTCAAGATGCCCAACGGTGAGCCCGTGCCCCCCATGGAGGTCCTGTCCCCCAGCGCGGGATACGACCCGCTCCGGTCTACTTTCGCCATCTGGATCGAGCGGTGGCTAAACGAGGTGGGCATCCCCCTGCGGGCCAACCTCACCGGCTTCAACGTGATCGTGGAAAAGGTGTTCGATCAACAGGACTTCGATATGTGGGTCCTGGGATGGAGCCTCAATCCATTTCCGGACTACCTGGAGGCGTTCTTCCACAGCAAGCACTCCGATCTGGAGGGACACAACCCTGGAGGCTACAACAACCCTGAGTTCGACCGGCTGGCCGAGCAGCTGCTTGCGGAGACGGACCTGGAAGCGGCGCGTCAACAGGTGTTCGAAATGCAGGCGTTCCTGGCCGAGGACCTGCCCTACGTCGTCTTGTTCGACACACCCATCGTGGAGACCTACCGCAGCGAACGGATCGAGTTCCCGTATACCGAGACGTGGGGTGGGCTGCAAAGCGTCGCGGGCATGCCCTCCCTGGTAAAGTTCAAATAGGAGTGGAGACAGCTCGCGGGACTTGAACTTGGTGGGACCTCTCCTCGAACGCGGGTTGCGATCTGGCCGATCGAGCGTCTAGTCTCGTAGGCAACTGTGATGACAGGTTACCTCCTGCGGCGGATCGGGCAGATGGGGGTGACGCTCCTTCTCATCTTCACGGTTACCTTTTTTCTTGTTGCAGCCCAGCCCGGGGACTACGCTTCGTTCTATGTACTCAACCCCGACCTGCCTCCCGACGTGAAAGACCGGATCAGGGCCTCCTTCGGCCTGGACAAGCCCCTTTGGCATCAGTATCTCATCCACCTGAAGAACACTTTCACGGGCAACCTGGGCGTATCCTTCAGTCATTTCCCCCGCCCGGTCATGGACGTGTTGCTCGAAAGGGCGCCCAGGACTCTGATGCTGTTCGTGACCTCGACGGCGATGTCCTTCTATGTCGGGTTCTTCCTGGGTAAGGCCATCGCGTGGCGGCGTGGTGGACTGTTCGAGTCTGCGACCACGATCTCGGGAGCAACCCTCTTCACCGCGTTCACCCCGGCCTTTGCACTCATGATGATCTGGATATTCGCCTTCAAGCTGGGTTGGTTCCCCGTGGGCAAATTCCTGGACCCCCTGGTCTGGAGAGGAGCTGAGGTCAGCGCCAACCACGTATTCGTCAACATGCTTATCAGCGCCGCGGGATTCATCATATTTGCGTTTGTGGCGATGCTGGTATTGAGGAGACTGTGGCGCCGGGCTCCAACCGGGGTGATGGTTCCTGTCGTTCTGGGAGGGGCGGGCATCTGCGCCGCGGCTTGGGCACTCTCGGGGATCGGCGGCCTGGCCCTGGATATCATCAGACACATGGTCCTTCCCGTTGCCACCTTGACGCTCATCTCGTTCGCGGGGACCATGCTGCTGACCCGAAACAGCATGCTGGAGACCATCCGGGAGGACTATGTGATGGCGGCCCGGGCCAAGGGCTTGCCCGAGAGGCAGGTGCGCGACCGCCACGCGGCCAGGAACGCGATGCTGCCCGTTGTCACGAGCCTGGTCTACAGCCTGATATTCGCCATCGACGGCAGCGTCATCATCGAGGGAGTCTTCTCCTGGCCCGGCACCGGCATGACTCTGCTCTCCGCGGTCCGCTCCGAGGACCTACCCCTGGTAATGGGGGCGATAATGTTCATCGGCCTGTTGTCCTTGCTGGCTCACGCCGTCGTGGACGTGCTCTACATCTACCTCGATCCGAGGATTCGCTACCAGTGATTACCCCTGAGCCCTCCGGCCCAATGTCGCCCCCCGAGGGACCGGCGGATTTCGGCCACGGCAGACTACGCTTTCTTGCAGCAAGGCTCCGGCAGAACGCCAGCTCTTTCCGGTCGGGCTGGGGCATCTTCATGGAGAGCCGTGTGGGTGCGGTCTCGCTATTCACGATAGTGCTGTTTGCCCTGATGGCGGTCTCACATCCCATACTGATGGCGACTATCTGGGACCCGGCCACCTACCACCCTGTGACCGGCTACGCGTTCGACCAGCTTGAGCAACCTGCGCCTCCCAGCTGGAGCCACCCCCTGGGCACAGATCCTTTGGGAAGAGACGTGCTGAGCCAGCTCCTCTACAGCACCCGCTCCGAGTTCGTACTTGGCATCACCGCCGCGCTGGTCACGGTATGCATCGCCACTGTTGTCGGTGCGGCTGCAGCCTACTACGGCGGCGCCCTGGACGCATTCTTCATGAGGCTGGCGGACCTGACCATCGCGCTGCCGGCCATTTCACTCTTGATAGTGCTGAGCGCCCTATTCAACCTGAACCTCTTCTTCCTAGCCCTGATCATCGGCGTGCTGGGAGGGTTTGGCGGGACCACCATAATACTCAAGGCCCAGGCCCTGACCATCCGGGTCAAGCCATTCATCGAGGCGGCGCGCGTTGCGGGAGGGGGTCACTTGCACATCATATTCCGGCACATCATCCCGCACCTGCTGCCGCTGGCGCTCCTCTACATGATGTTCACCGTCACCGGCGCCATATTCGCCGAGGCGGTGCTGTCCTTCCTGGGTCTCCTGGACCTGAGGATGAGCTGGGGCATCATGATCCATACGGCCAACACCGGAGGCTACCTCTTGGGCGGGACCAAGTACTGGTGGCTGATCATCCCGGCCGGAGGGTCCATTACGCTCTTGTGCAGCGCCTTCTACCTGGCGGGACGAGCCCTCGACGAGGTGGTGAATCCCAGGCTGAGGCGCAGAAATGATTGATCGCTCCGCCGGACGACGGGAGGAGATATGACCTCCACTCCCCTCTTGGAAGTCTCCGACCTGACCCTGACATACCAGGTCAAGCAGGGGGAGGTGCGGGCCGTGCACGACGTGACCTTCCGGCTGGACCGTGGCCAGTCGCTGGGTCTCGTGGGCGAATCTGGTTGCGGCAAGTCCTCCGTCGCCACCTGCCTCATGCGGCTCCTGCCGGACAACGCCCGGGTGATGAGTGGCCAGGTGCTTCTTGGAGGCCAGGACCTCCTACGGTTGTCCGACGAAGAGATGCGCAGCTTTCGCTGGAAGCGGGTTGCAATGGTGTTCCAGGCTGCCATGAACGTGCTCAATCCCGTCTACAGGGTCGGTTCCCAGATAGAGGAGGCCATGGAGGCCCACGGCGTGACAGCCACCTCGGAGGAGGCGAAGACCAGGGTCGCCGAGCTGTTTCGCAAGGTGGGTCTGGCCCCCCAGCTCATGGAGAGGTATCCCCACGAATTCAGCGGCGGTATGCGCCAGAGGGCCGTCATAGCGATGGCCCTGTCTTGCGACCCGGACGTGATCATCGCGGATGAGCCCACCACGGCCCTGGATGTTATCGTGCAGGACCGCATTCTGAGGGAAATCAAGGCCATTCAGCAGGAAACTGAAATGGCCGTGCTCTACATCAGCCATGACATCGCGGTGGTCGCCGAGGTGTCGGACTTCGTAGCCGTGATGTACGCCGGCAGGCTGGTCGAAAGGGGCCCGACCGTCGCTGTGCTCAACTCCCCGGTCCATCCCTACACGGCCGCACTCATGTCGGCCTTCCCCAGTGTATCAGGGGAGCGGCGTCCGCTGTCCGCCCTTGCCGGAGAGCCGCCCAACCTCGTCAAACCGCCCCGGGGCTGCCCGTTTCATCCCAGGTGCCCTGCCGCGACCGACATATGCCGGTCCGAATTCCCTCCCGTGGTGAGCCGGCAAGACCATTGGGCAGCCTGCTGGCACCCGCTGGACACCGCCTTTGCTCCCAGTGGAGAGTCCTCGTGACGGACCTCATCGACCGTGACCAGCTCGATGTGGGGGACGAGCAGAGAGACACACTGCTCGACGCCTCAGGGCTCACCAAGAGGTTCCCGGTTTCCAAGAACCTCTTTCGAAGGCCCACCGGCTTCATTCACGCCGTCGACGATGTTTCCTTCAGGCTGTCCACCAAGGAGAGTCTGGGCGTAGTTGGAGAGTCGGGATGCGGCAAGACAACCCTCGGTAAACTCCTGGTCAGATTGACGGAGCCCGACGAGGGGAGGATCTTGTTCCGACTGCCCAGTCAGGCCTCCGATATCGAGAGAGAGGTCCTGACCGACATTTCGGGGCTAAAGGGCAACGCGAGGAAGGGGTTCCGCCGACGCGTCCAGATGATCTTCCAGGACCCCTACGAGTCGATGAATCCAAGACGGACGATCTACGACATCGTCTCCGAACCCTTGTTGGTCCAGGGCATCGGAAACATGATGGCTCGACTCGACCGCGTAACAGAGACACTATCATCCGTAGGGCTGACTCCGCCCGCCTCTTTCCTGCTTCGCCATCCCCACGAGCTATCGGGAGGTCAGCGGCAGCGAGTCGCCATTGCGAGGGCGTTGGTTATTCGACCACGATTCGTGGTTGCCGACGAGCCAACGTCCATGCTGGACGTTTCCAGCAAGACCGGGATCATGCTGCTGATGCAACGATTGGCCGGCGAGCTGGATATCTCGTATCTGTACGTGACCCACGACCTCGCAGTCGCCAGGTACATGTGTGACAGGATCGCAGTGATGTACCTGGGCAAGGTCGTGGAATTGGGAGAGACGGAGGAACTGCTGCGAAACCCTCTCCATCCCTATACGAGAGCGCTGTCGTCCGCTGTCCCGAATCCCGACCCCACTCATCGGCGCGCACGTCCCCATATCCGGGGTGACCTGGCCTTGCCGGTCAACCCGGCGCCCCACTGTCGCTTCTACGACAGGTGCCCGATGGCTACGGAGTCCTGTCGTCGTGATCCCCATCCACCTATGGAGGAAAAGGGGCCTGGGCACTTTGTGGCGTGCTACGAAGTGTAGCAAGCCCTGTCCGCACAGAGTACGTAAGACGTCGACATCAGCTCACGAATCCCCTCTCCCGGGCACGATGGAGGGGTGACCGCGGCTCCGGAACCAGTACAGGGGCCGCCCCCCTGGTCGCACCGCTCGTTCGACCCTAACTCCGAACACGGGCTCCAGCACCTCCGGTATCAGGACCGTCTCCGCTGGCCCGGCCGCTTGGACGCGGCCATCCTGCAACACAACAATGTGATCGCAGTACTCCGATGCCAGATTCACGTCATGGATCGACATGAGAGTGGTCACACCCACGCCGCGGATGAGATCGAGAACTTCGAGCTGGTACCGGATATCCAGGTGGTTGGTGGGCTCGTCGAGGACCAGGACACGGGCCTCCTGCACGAGGGCGCGAGCGATCAACGCCCGTTGTTTTTCTCCCCCGGACAGCGTGCCGAACGACCGGGTAGCCAGTCCCGCAATGCTCACGTGAGCCAGGGCGTCGTCAACGCGCCAGCGGTCCTCCGCGGACTCCCTGGCAAACGATGACTGGTGAGGGCTGCGCCCCATGGCAACCACCTCCCGCACGGTGAACTCGAAGTCGGACCGCGGCTCCTGCACGACGACGGCTACACGCCGAGCGGCTTCGGACGGCCGCAAGTCCCAGAGGTCGTCCTCACCCACCACCACACGTCCGAGCCGCGGGCGCAGCACCCGGTACACGGCGCGCAGCAGGGTCGTCTTCCCGCTGCCATTCGGCCCGATGACGCCCACGACCTGGCCGGCATCGACCTCCAGGCTCACTTCCGAGCAGATCTCTACCGACCCTACCGCCACCGTCACCCCGGACAGCGTCAGCGACAACGGCGGCAGACCGTTGGCCGCCGCGGCCTGCTTCGTAGTGTCCAGGTCCGGGCGATCACCTGGCATGGTCTGATCCTCGCAGTCGGGAGCGTAGGAGCAGGGCGAACACCGGCGCTCCGACGAGCGCCGTGATCACCCCGATCGGCAGCTCGCGAGGCTGGATCACCAGCCGTGCAAGCACGTCTGACCAGAGCAGGAACAATGCCCCCACCAGCGCGGCCAGCGGGAGCACCCGGCGATGGTCGGAGCCCACCACCATCCGCGCGGCGTGGGGGATGACGAGCCCCACGAAGCCGACCCCGCCGGCCAGTGCCACCGACGTGCCCGTGAGGAGTGCGACGACGACGAAGAGGACACG
>OZ219944.1:0-18809 GCA_964291465.2 Dehalococcoidia bacterium
TTTCATCAACGGCTCGATTCGCGACGGGGGAACCATTCCCATACTGCTCCATGGCGAGCACGCCAACGCCGAGGATTTCGTGAATCCGTTGCCGCACGTGCTGATGCTGACGGCCATCGTTGTTACCGTTGCCGTTACTGCCGTCGCCCTCGCCTTCCTGGCACGCATCCACCGCGAGTTCGGGACGGTCGACGAGGCGGAAATCTTGAGCGAGATTGAGGGGCAGCCCTAGCACTTGGCATCCCAACTACCCGCCCTGATTCCCTTGCCACTGTTGGTGCTGTCCATAGTCGTGCCTGTGCTCGGCATGTGGCGGCAAGGGATCGCCTTCTGGCTGGCTGTGGCGACCATTGCGTTCAGCACCGCGATGTCGGGATGGGCGCTTGCCCATGTCATCGCCCACGGCCCGATGTCCTACGCGTTCGGGGGTTGGGAGCCGCCCATCGGCATCGAGTACGTCGTCGACCACGTGGCGGCGTTCGTTTCGCTCATCGTCATGGTAGTGGCACTCGCAGTGGTTGTTGCGACGCGGCGAATGGCCGAGCAGGAGATGGAGGGGAGGCAGGGGCTGTACTACTCACTGGTGCTCCTGCTTCTCGCCGGCCTGACGGGAATAGTTGTCACGGCCGACCTGTTCAACCTGTTCGTGTTCCTCGAAATCTCGTCGCTGGCAGGATATGCACTCGTGTTCCACGGTGGCCGCAAGGGGATGCTTGCCGGATATCGCTACCTCATCCTGGGAACACTTGGCGGCGCGTTCTACTTGCTGGGGGTGGCGTTCCTCTACTTTGAGACGGGTACGCTGAACATGGCGCACACGCTGTCGATACTCTCGGCCTCTGAGGCGACAGCGCCGGCAAGCGCGGGGGCCGTGTTCATCTTCATCGGACTAGGCCTAAAGATGGCACTGGTGCCGTTGCACCTGTGGCTGCCGGACGCTTACACGTTTTCGCCATCGTCGGTGAACACTCTGATGGCGCCCATCATGACCAAGGTCGCGGCGTACGCGATGCTGCGAATGTTCCTGAGCGTCTTCCCCGACGGCTATCTGATTGACGAGGTTCCCATCGGGCAAGCGCTCGTCGTGCTTGGGGCGATTGGCGTAGTTTTTGGGGCAGCGGCGGCGTTCAGGCAGCAGGACATACGGCGGCTGCTCGCCTATTCGTCCATCAGCCAGCTGGGTTTCATCGCCATCGGCATCGGACTGGCGACACCTCTGGGGTTTGTGGCAGCGCTGCTGCACATCATGAACCACGCACTGATGAAGGGAACGTTGTTCCTCGCCGTCATGGCCGTGCGCTTGCAGACAGGCGTGTCGGAGGTGCCCGCACTGGCGGGGCTTGGCCGCCGCCTGCCTGTGACTGCCGCCGCCTTCACGGTCGGGGCAATCGCGATGGTGGGCGTACCGCCGACGGCCGGATTCTTCAGCAAGTGGTATCTGTCCATCGCTGCGGTGGAACAAGACCTTTGGGTGATTCTGGCCGTCGTGCTTATCAGCAGCCTGCTATCTGCCGCGTATCTGTTCCGGGTGCTGGAACGCGCATACCTTGCGCATCCTCCGACCGCCGCGGACGGCCCGCCCGACGAGCCAGAGGGGGAAGCGCGGGGGACCAGGCTGCCACTGTTCGGAGCGACCTGGGAGCCCAGGGTTGATGTCTTGCTGCCTCTTATCTTGCTGGCAGTAGCGACCATCGTGCTCGGGGTCCTCAACGTGGCGGTGGTGAGGCACGTACTGGAGCCGGGGACGGGGACGTAATGATCGAGTCCTCGCCGCTGCCCGCAGCTGCAATCGCCGTCCCCTTGGTCGGCGCCGCGCTGGTCGCCGCGCTGGGAAGCAAGCCCGGCGTACGCGATGGCGTGTACATTGTGCTGGCGTTGGCCACGTTGGGGCTGGTCGTCGCGATGCTGCCCGGGACGACGGATGGGCGGGTTGCATCTGCGACGCTTCTCGAACTGTCGCCCGGCATCGACATTGCGCTCCGGGCCGACGCAGCGGGCATGCTGTTCGCAACCCTGGCCTCGTTTCTGTGGGTGCCCACCGCCGTGTATTCCATCGGGTACATGCGCGGGCTGGAGGAGCAGAAGCAGACTCGCTTTTTCACCGCGTTCGCTCTCAGCGTCGGCGCAACGCTGGGAGTTGCGCTGGCAGCCAACCTGCTGACGTTCGTGCTCTTCTACGAATTGCTGACGCTGTTCACCTACCCCCTTGTGATACATCGCGAGTCCGACGAGGCGGTTCGCGCAGGCCGGAAGTACCTGCTGTACACGCTGGGCGGAGGGCTGGCGCTCATCGGGGGAACCGCGTGGCTCGCGCTGCTGGGGATAGACACGACCTTCTCCGAAGACGGCGTGCTGGGGCCACTTGCGGGCCACGACGGCACGGTTTGGGCATTGTTCGTGCTGCTAGTCGTGGGCGTCATCGTGAAGGCGGCGGTGATGCCGCTTCACTCGTGGCTGCCTGCTGCGATGGTGGCGCCAACGCCGGTTAGCGCTTTGCTCCACGCCGTAGCGGTGGTGAAAGCAGGGGTCTTCGGCGTCGTGCGTGTGCTCATCTTCGTCTTTGGCGTCGACCTGCTGCGCGACACGGGCGCGTGGCAGGTGCTGGCGGTCGGCGCGGCGGCAACCGTCATCCTGGCCTCTTTGCTGGCGCTGCGTCACGACAATCTCAAGCGGAGACTCGCCTACTCGACCGTGAGCCATCTGTCCTACATCGTGCTTGGAGTGTCGTTGCTGGGGCCGCTTGCGTTGACGGGGGCGCTGCTGCACCTCGTCGGGCACGGCGTCACCAAGATAACGCTGTTCTTCTGCGCCGGAGCAATCCACGTCCGGACCCACCGCGAGAACGTGAGCGAGCTGGACGGCATCGGCAAGCAGATGCCGGTGACCATGGGCGCGTTTGCGCTGGCTTCGCTGAGCATGGCGGGGATACCGCCGTTCGTGCTGTTTGCAAGCAAGTGGTACCTGGGCGCCGGAGCAGTCGATGCATCAGCCACAGGGTTCCTGTTCGTTTACATAGTCAGTGGGGTCCTGAGCGCAGGGTATTTCTTCTCAATCGTGGTGCGCGCCTTCTGGGGGACATCGCCGTGCTTCATGTGGTCGGGATGGCCCGGCGAAGCATCACCCAAGATGGTCGTGCCGCTCGTGGTAACGGCACTGCTTGCGCTGGTTTGGGGTATCGTGCCGGACCTGCCCTTCAGTTTCCTTGCGCTGGCCTCCCAGGTGGCCAACGGGGCAGGAGGGGGTGCCTGATGCGGCTCACGCGCTACCTTGCGGCCGCACTAGCGTTGGCTATCATTGCGACACTCGCAGCCGATGCGGGCCTCACCCTGACGGACAAGGTCAAGGCGCACTTCCCCTACTCGGACATTATCGGCTTCTACGTAGTCTTCGGGCTGGTCTCGACATTCGCCATCGTGTACGGCTCCAAGTGGCTGGGGGCCCTGCTGGAGCGTCCCGACGATGACGACGACGGCAAGGAGCACACGGATGAGTAGCTTCTTGCCCGCCTTCATCCTCGTGCTCGGCGGCTTGGCTGTCCTTGTCCTGCCTGCCCGCATACGCCCGGCGCTCATGGTAGGGGCCTTCGGGCTCGCCTTGCTTCAGATCGTTGTCTTCCTGGATCTGGATACGACGTGGGAAGCCCGGTGGCTGGGCTTCGACCTCATGCCGTTGCGCGTGGATGCGTTGAGCCTGGCGTTCGGCAGCGTCTTCGCCATCATCGGCGTGCTCGGCAGCATTCACGGGCTGCACATACGCGACCGGGGTCAGCGGGCTGCCGCGTTGTTCTGTGGAAGTGGAGCGCTGGGCGTAGTATTCGCCGGCGACCTCCTTACGCTGGTAGTCTTCTGGGAAGTCATGGCCCTCGGGTCCGCCTTCCTCATCAGCAGGGGCGGACGTCCAGCATCCATGGCCGCGGCCATGCGCTACCTGTTCGTCCACATCGTGGGCGGGGCGATCCTTATTGCGGGAGTGCTGTGGCACTTTGCCGACACGAGTTCCCTGCTATTCGGAGGATTCGACGGCGGAGCTGCGGCGTGGCTGATCCTCATCGCCTTTGCGGTGAACGCGGCGATCCCGCCCGTCCATGCATGGCTGGCGGACGCCTATCCTGAGGCGAGCGCGTCGGGCGCGGTCTTCCTAAGCGCCTTCACGACCAAGACGGCGGTCTACGTGTTGCTGCGGGGCTTCGCCGGATGGGACATCCTCATCATCTTTGGCACGGTGATGGCGCTATATGGTGTCATCTACGCGGTACTCGAAAACGATATCCGGCGTTTGCTTGCGTACCACATCATTAGCCAGGTCGGCTTCATGGTAGCCGCCGCTGGGATTGGGACCCAGCAGGCGATCGAGGGTGCGACGGCCCACGCCTTCGCCCACGTGCTCTACAAGGGCCTGATGATTATGGCGACTGGCGCAGTCCTGACGGCTGCGGGCACGTCGAAGATGACGGAGCTGGGCGGCCTTGCGCCCCGAATGAAGATGGTGTTCACGCTGTACATGGTAGGGGCGTTCTCCATCTCGGCGGTACCTCTCTTTGCGGGCTTCGTCAGCAAGTCGCTGGTGACGGAGGCCGCCCACCATAATGGCAACGACATGGCGGCCTTCCTGTTGTACGTAGCGTCCGTCGGCACCTTCTTGCACACAGGGCTGAAACTGCCCTATTTCACGTGGTTCGGCTCCAAGCGCGCAACGCCCGTCGCGCTCATCTCCAAGGTGCCTACAGGGATGTACGCCGGCATGGCCGGAGCGGCGGCGCTGTGCATTGCCATCGGGCTCTTCCCGCAGACCTTCTACGACTTCATGAACTTCACGGGACACTACAACCCCTACAACCTGAACGATGTCATCCACACGGTGGAACTGCTGGTCTTCACAGGCTTGGGCTTCTGGCTCATGCTCGCCGCGCTAAAACCAAAGCCGACGGTATCCCTTGACGCCGACTGGCCCTACCGTCACGCAGCTGAACCGGTGCGAGCGTTGGTGCAGGAACCGCTGGAACGCGTCTTCTCCACTGCCGACCGGGCAAAGGATGCGGTCGTGGCTTGGACGGCGCTGGTGGCGTCGTCGCCGGAGACGGCCTTGCATCGGCTGCCGTTGGTTGACGGAGTCCGAAGGGCGGCGCTAGTCTCGCTGGGCAGGCCGCCGCTGGCCGCCGCAATTGGTGCGCTGTTGCTCACTTTTGGTGTGCTCATCGTGGTCGGCGTGCTGCGTACGTAGCCGCCATGTAAAATGAGAGGGCCCCGGGGACCGAGCGAGGTAAGCCGACACCCATCGGACAATCGGACTGGCTTTCCGGGGCAAGACTACCCTGTTCAACAACCTTACCCGAGGCTACGCGCAAGTGGCCGCCATTAGTTCTAACGGACAGCAGCCCAATCTCGGCGTCGTCAATGGCTTCGATGTGCCGGACGCGAAATCCCCGGATTTGGCTGAGAGGCCTCGTTTGCTATTGGGGTATGGTGTGCCCATGGCTAGATAGGCCGTACACCGAAAGCAAACGAAACCCTGGGAGTCAATCCGGGCTATTCCGTAGCTGTTGTGGCGTCCCAGGCAGGATTCGAACCCGCGACCCGCTGCTTAGAAGGCAGCCGCTCTGTCCGCTGAGCTACTGGGACGTCCGTAGCACTGGGGGGATCCGGTTTCTCCCATCAATGATATTGAGGGGAAGGCAGGCGTGTCAACGCCGCCGTGGCGGCGGGTCCCCATTGATTCTTCGGTCGTCGAGATGTACCGTGGTTGGCGGAGGCCCCGCCCGTGCAGCCACGTCACCTGTTCCTGACTACAGCGGTCCTGGGAGCCCTGATGTTCCTGGTGGCCCTTATAACCTGCCGTGTTTCCGCTCCCTTCTAGGACCCTTAGCCTAACCGCCGCCCTATCTGTTCCCCGCGGATAGCGACCCGAGCCGGTCTTCGATCACGTCGACGATGCGCTCTCCAGCCCGCCCGTCCCATAGGGGCGGGCGGGCTCCCCGGGACCATCTCCCGGCAAGCACCTCCTCCACGCCTCGGAGGACCTCGCCGGGGTCATTTCCCACCAGGCGGTTGGTGCCCCTGGCCACCGTAACCGGCCGTTCCGTGTTGTGCCGCAGGGTAAGGCATGGGATGCCCAGCACCGTGGTCTCCTCCTGGATGCCTCCGGAGTCGGTGAGCACGCAGCCGGCCCCCGCCATCAGCCCCAGGAACTCGACGTACGGCAGGGGGCCGCAGAGGGTCACCCGCCCGCCTGGACCGGTTCCAAGCTCGTCGAGCCGTGCCCTGGTGCGGGGGTGTACGGGGAACAGCACGGGGAGGTGGTCCGACACCCGCGCCATGCATGTCATGACCGCCGCCAGGGTCCCCGGGTCGTCCACGTTCGACGGCCTGTGCAGGGTGAGAAGGGCGTATGAGCCCCGTTCCAGGCCGAACCGGCGCCAGGGCTGCCGGTTCTCGGCCTCCCGGATATGGCTGAGGAGCGTGTCCACCATGCAGTTGCCCACGAAGTGGACCCTGTCCTCGGGGAGTCCTTCGCGGCGCAGGTTCTCGTTCCCGCTCTCCTCGGTGGTGAACAGCAGCTCCGACAGGTGGTCCGTGAGCCGCCTGTTGACCTCCTCGGGCATGGTCCGGTCGAAGGAGCGAAGGCCCGCCTCCACGTGGGCCACGGGGATGTTCTCCTTGGCCGCCGCCAGGGCCGCGGCCAGGCTGGAGTTGACGTCGCCTGCCACGACCACCAGGTCGGGCGTGCGTGCCTTGCACACGTCTTCGAACGCCATCATGATGCGGGCGGTCTGGCGGGAGTGGGTATCAGAGCCGACGTCCAGGTGCACGTCGGGCTCGGGGAGCCCCAGCTCCTGGATGAAGACGCCGGACAGGCTTGCGTCGTAGTGCTGCCCGGTGTGCACCAGCAGGTGCGGGATGTCCCGGGACCGGAGCTGGGCGACCACCGGCGCCATCTTCATGAAGTTGGGCCGGGCGCCCACCACGCAGCACACCAGCATCAGGGAAGCCCCTCACCCTCGGCGGGCGTGGTCCGCCACCATCCGGATGATGTCGTCCAGGTCCTTGGTGGTCTTGTATCCGATGGCCCTTCGGATCTTCGTCAGGTCGGGGACCCTGCGGCGCATGTCCTCGAACCCCTCTCCGTAGACCTGGTCGTAGGGCAGGTGGGTCACCCGGGACGCGCTGCCGGTAGTCCGGATGATGCGTTCGGCCAGGTCGTTGATGGTCACCTCCCGGTCGTTCCCGACGTTGAATATCTGGCCGGCGGCGTCGGGGCAGAGGGCGAGGTCCGCCAGGCCTCGCGCCACGTCCCCGACGTAGGCGAAGCAGCGGGACTGGCCGCCGTCGCCGTATACGGTCAGAGGCTCGCCCGCCAGCGCCTGCTGCACGAGCCGCGGGATGACCATGCCGTACCGGCCCGTCTGCCGGGGCCCCACGGTGTTGAAGAGGCGGGCGACGATGACCGGCAGGCCCCGTTGGGTCCAGTGGGCCATGGCCAGCGACTCGTCGATGGCCTTGGACCAGGCGTAGCTCCACCGGCTCTTCACCGTGGGGTAGAGCAGCACGGGGGCGTCCTCCCGGAGGGGCTGGTCTGGACCGTCCCCGTAGACCTCCGAGGTGGAGGCGATGAGCACCCTCTTGTTTCCCCTGGCGGCCAGCTTCAGGAGCACTCCCGTGCCGTTGAGATTGGTCTCCAGGGTCTCCACCGGCCTCTCCACGGCCAGCTTGACACCCACGACGGCGGCCAGGTGGAATATGATATCTGCCCCGTCCACCAGGTCCGTCATCAGGGGCACGTCCGTGACGGACCCGACGTCGTAGTGGAACTCTCGGTTTTCCTCAAGCGGGGCGATGTTGTCGATGCTTCCCGTCGACAGGTCGTCCACCACGTGTACCCGGTGTCCGTCCGCCAGAAGGAGATCGGCCAGGTGAGACCCCACGAAGCCGGCTCCTCCCGTGATCAACGCCCTCATCGGTGCTCCCTGCCTAGTGTCTCAATGACGACTCGACCCTTAGGAGACGGGAAGTAGCCGGACCTGGGTGGGCAAATCAGGCCCGGCCGTAGTCGTCTTCCAGCCGCACCACGTCGCCCGTCTCGGGCGTGCTCGCCTCCAGGTACGTGGCGTCCTCATGGGCGGAGATGCGGTGGACGGTGCCAGGCGCCAGCTCGCACGTGTCCCCCCGGCCCATGTGCCGGCTCTGGACCGACCCGTCCTCGCCGTGGACCTCCAGCGTACCCTCGCCCGACAGGAGGTACATCGTTTCGTGCTTCACCCGGTGGTACTGGAGGCTGGTCCTGTGTCCCGCCTTCACGAAAAGCAGCTTGAAGCAGTACCTGTCGTTGAGGGTGATCAGCTCCTCGTAGCCCCAGGGCTTTTCCGTTCGCCGATGCATCAGCTTCCCCGCCGGCCGCCGGCCGGGGGGCGCGGCGGGCGTATTCCGGGCCCGATGACGCACGGTGGTGGGGGGCCGGCCACTACAGCTTGACTACCCTCGCCGCGGGCCCGGCAAGTCCTCCCGTGGCGTTGCGGGTGTCGACCACCAGGGAGCTGTTGTCCACGATCCACCGCCAGTCGTAGCCTTGGTGGGGCGTAACTATGACCACGCAGTCGGAACGCCGCAGCTCCTCCTCCGTCAGAGTCACGCCGTCCATGGCGATGTCGTCGTGGCGAAGGACGGGTATGTACGGGTCGTTGTAGGCCACGTCGGCTCCCTGCTCACGGAGCAGCCGGACCAGGTCCAGGGCCGGGGACTCCCTCAGGTCCGCCACCCCCTCCTTGTAGGCTACCCCCAGGACCAGGACGCGGGAGCCCCTCATCGGCTTGGACTCTTCGTTCAGGGCGTGGGCGATCTTGCCGGCGACGTAGGATGGCATCCCGAAGTTTATCTCCGCCGCAAGCTGGATGAAACGGGCGTTGTAGTTCACGGTCTTGAGCTTCCAAGCCAGGTACTGGGGGTCGATGGGGATGCAGTGCCCCCCCAGCCCCGGCCCCGGGTAGAAGGGCATGAACCCGAAGGGCTTGGTCTTAGCGGCCTCGATGACGTGCCATATGTCGATTCCCAGGCGGCCGCACATGATGGCGAACTCGTTGACCAGGGCGATGTTGGTGGCGCGAAAGGTATTCTCCAGGAGCTTCACCATCTCCGCCACCTTGGGGGAGTCCACCGGCACCACCCGGTCCACGACGCACTGGTAGAGCCTGGCGGCGACTTCGACGCACGCGGGAGTAACTCCCCCTATCACCTTGGGCGTGTTGTTGAGGGTCCAGTCCGTCCGTCCGGGGTCCAGCCGCTCCGGCGAGTACGCCAGGAAGAAGTCCGTCCCGACCTTGTACGTCCGCCCGTCCGGGTCCTGCCCGTCCGGGTCCTGCCCGTTCGGGTCCTGCCCGTTCGGGTTCTGAAGATTCGGCAGGACGATCTCCTCGGTGGTCCCAGGGTATGTCGTGCTCTCCAGGACGACCAGTGCGCCCCGGCGCATCCTCCGCCCTATCTCCTCGGCGGTCGAGACTATGAAGGATAGGTCCGGGTCCTTGGTCTTGCCCAGGGGCGTGGGAACGCAGACGATGATGACGTCGGACTCTTCCAGGCCCTCGTAGCCGGCGGCCGCGCTGAGGCTGCCCCCGGGTCTGCCGCCGTCGCTCCCCGCAGCGGGGCCCGCCGCCAGCCGGCGGAGGGCCTCCGAGGATACGTCCGAGACGTAGGACTCGCCCCGGTCGATGGCCTCGACCTTGGCCCGATCGGTGTCGATGCCTTGGACCGCAAAACCGGCCTCGGCGAAACCCACGGCCAGGGGAAGGCCGACGTGGCCCAGTCCGATGACGGAGACCTGGGCTGCCCGCTGCTCGATCTTGGCGACAAGGCCCGACGCTGCCCCCGACTCTGGCAATGAGGTGGCCGTCCCCGTCACATACCCCCTTCGGACCGCGTTTCAGACCCGCAGACCGGACAGTGCGGATTATATAAACCTACGTCGCCGGGGTCAATTGCTCAAGCGTATCGTGATGTTCGCTCACCCAGGGCCTCGGGAGCGCTCCGACCGGGCCCGGCGTTACCCCAGCTCCTCGGCCAGCGCCTCCAGGGCCTGGGTGAAGCACTCCATGGGCGCGCGGACTATCCCCGCGCCCACCTGCCCCACCCCCGGCTCCCTGTGGGCTATGCCCGTGTTGATCACCGGGGCGATGCCCGTCTCCACCACCCTGCGCACGTCGATGCCCGTCGGGGTCCCCTGAAAGTCCAGGGTCGGCAGCGAGAACTGGGTGTTCCGGCCCAGGGTGATCTCCGCCATCTCCCGGGTGTAGTTCACCGCGTCCTGGAAGGTCCCGGCTCCCACGAACCCCACCACCGACGGGGACGCCGCCATGGCGAACCCGCCCAGCCCCACCGTCTCCATGATGGCGCTGTCGCCCAGGTCCGGGTTGGCGTCCTCCTGCGTGAATCCCGGAAAGTAGAGCCCCCGGGGCATAAGCGCCGGGGCGGTGAACCACCGTTTGCAGGTGGCCCCCACCCTTATGCCGAAGTCGCGGCCGTTGCGGCACATGGCCCACACCACCGTGGACCCCGGGATGTCTCCCACCGGGTCCATGATGGCCTTGCCGGCGGCCATCCCCAGGTTCAGGAAGAACTGGTCGTTGCCGGCCAGGAACTCCAGCACGCTCCCTTGGTCCCCCGGGGAGGCTGTGCGCGCGAGGGAGGGGGCGAGCTCCCGGATGAACAGGGAGGTGGCGCCCACGTTCCGCTGGTGCATCTCGTCGCCCATGGTCAGGGCCCTGGACATCAGCGGCCCCAGGGGGACGCCGCCCGCGCGGTCCACTGCTTCGCGGAGGGCGGGGGCCAGCGTGTCGCGTACCCAGCGCAGCCTCTCGATCACCTGGGCGTCGTTGGCACCGAAGCGGAGGACCCTGCCAGTCCCCTCGTTTATGGTGCAGAAGGCCCGGTTCCCGAAGGTCCGGTTCTCCACCACGAACACGGGCATGGAGGCGCTGGTAATCCCCGTCATGGGGCCCACGGCGCCCACGTCGTGGCTGGGCTGAAAGCGTATCTCTCCCCGCGCCGCCAGGGCCTCGGCCCCGCCTTCGTCCTCGGCCCACTCCTCGTACTGGACGGCGCCCACCACTGCGGCACGCATGGGCCCGCACATCTGGTCCCAGGCGATGGGAGGGCCCGCGTGCAGGAGCGCGCCCTCGGTCAGGCCCGGTATCACATCCGATGCCCGGGCCACGTCCACCAGGACCGGCTCTCCGCCCAGCAGCCGCTCCATGGCCGACCGGTTGGCCTCGTCGATGTCCACGCGCTCAGCCACTCTGGCCTCCCCTCGGAGATGATGGGTCCGCGCCGCCCTTCAGCCTGTCCAGCAGGCTGGACAGGCGAGAGTCGCCGCCCGCGGGCGGCCGCCAGTCCATGTGGACCGTGGTTACACCCTGGTCCTCCAGGACCTCACCGAACAGGTCGAGTCCTATGTTGACCACCCGGAGCTCAGCGCCGATGAGCTGCTTGCCGCCGTCGGTCATGGCCCCGCCTCCGGGAGCAGGTCGAGCTTCCCCGTGGAGAGGGCCGCCGCGATGGTCGCTGCCTGCAGGTTGCTCTCCACCACCACCGCTCCGGCCGCCTCCAGGGCCGCCCTCTGCCGGTCCAGGCCCTGGGGGTCGCCCTGTGTCCCGCACAGGACGGCCACGCAGGCCAGCGTGCGCCCGGCCTCGGCCGCCGCGCGGACGGCCCCCTGGATGGCCGGCGCCAGCTCCGAGGCCGGGTCCGGGTGGGCCCCGTATCCCAATACCACGTCCAAGAGGAGCACGCCCGCCTCGGGGTTGGCGGCCTCCTCCTCGAGCATGGCGCAACGCTGTCGCAGGTCGATCATGGGGTGGGGCCTGCCCACGGTGAACCGGTCGTCTCCCAGGTCCATCAGCACGTGGCCCCCCGCGTCCCCGGGCGACTCGACGGTCTGGACCCCCTCCAGCTTGAGGTTGGACGAGACGGGTCCCGCCGTCAGCTCCCGGACCGTGAAGAGGGCCTCGTAGCAGAGGGTGCCCCCCGAGTAGAGGCCCCTGATGGCCCGGCCGACCCCGGGGCCGAGGCTGTCGGACAGATCCCCGAGGTGGTCCCGGGTGCGGCCCTCCAGGGCCCTGGAGGGCCGCCGGACTCCCAGCCTGTCCAGCGCCAGGTCGGCGGCTGCGGTCAGGTCCGATGCCGTAGACACCGCCCCCGGACCCGCCTCCCCTACGTCGGCGCCCAGGAAGCATACGACGCAGGGCTTGGACGCCTTCTCCAGTCGTGCCATCAGCCGCTCCTCCGTCCGCGGCCCGGGCGGTTTGGATATGAGGACGATGGCCTCGGTGTGGGGGTCGGCCTCCAGGGCAGACAGCCCCTGTAGCATCATGGCGCCCCCGACCCTGTCGTCCAGGTCCCGTCCTCCCACACCCAGGGCCTGGGAGACCCCCTCGCCGGCCGCAGCCAGGAGACAGGTCACCTGCTGGAGTCCCGTGCCCGACGCGGCCACCAGGCCGACGCGCCCGGATGGCACGGCGTTGGCGAACCCCAGGGGCACGTTGTTGATGATGGCGGTGCCGCAGTCCGGCCCCAGCATGAAGAGGCCCTCGCCGGCTGCCCTGCCTTTCAGGGAGGCCTCGTCGTCGATGGAGACGTTGTCGCTGAACAGCAGCACGTTCAGTCCCAGGTCCAGGGCCTTTCGCGCCTCCCGGGCCGCATGCTCTCCGGGTATGGATATCAGGGCCAGGTTGGCGCCGGGCAACGCCTCCACGGCCCCATCCAGGCTCCGCGGGCGGTAGCCCGAGCCCGACTGAGAGGAACCCCGCGTCTCCAGGAGGCGGAGGGCCTTCTCGCGGATGGCCGGGTCCGGACAGCCGGAGGAGACCTCCAGGGCCAGCACCAGGTCGTTGGGCGTGGCCGCCTGGCCGTCGGCGGACAGCAGCCCCGCCTCCTCCAGCAGCCGCTTGTTGTTCTCCGTCCCCATGAGGGCGGTGGCCTTCAGCGCCCCCTCCATGAGCTCCAGCTCCCTGGATATGCGCATCAGGACCACCGAGTCGCGGTAGGTGTTCTTGAGGACCAGGTTGGTCGCCGTCAACGGGCCCCTCTGACCAGGCCGGTCCGACGCTCCGGCTGCCGGCCGCTTGCGGCTTCTCCTAAGCGGAGGACCAGATGGACGCCCAGGAGCAGCCCCGCCAGCGTGTCCCCGCCCGAGGTGTGTCCCCTGCGGGCCAGCCTCAGGGCGGATGCCTCGGCGTCGGGCTCGCTGCCCGCCCCCCCGAGGATGGCCGCCAGCAGCAGGTGGGCGTCCTCGGAGCCGGCGCCCGCCGCCGCGTGGGACAGCAGGGTCGCGGCCAGGGCCGTCGTCCGGTCGGGGGCCAGCGCCGCCACCGCGTCTCCCAGCAGCGGCGTGGCGCCCCCGGCCTCGCCGCACGTCATCGCGACCAGCAGACCGGCGAGGTAATCGTCCCCCGAGGGGGTGAGTCCCGGCCCCAGGCCGACCAGTCCGGCGACGGACTCGCGGACCAGAGGGGCGTCCAGCGACACCAGGCCGCGCACCAGGCCGCACACCATGGGCACCGCCGCCGCCGTCACCGGCGTCGCCGGTCCCGGCCCCACGGGCCGGCCCCATGCCAGCGCCCCAGCCAGGAGCGCCAACGGCGCCAGGCCCTCGCCGGGCGCCCGGGACGCCAGCGCCGCGCCCAGGTCCCTCACCCGGCGGCGTACCTCGGTGGCGGGGGCCCGGGGCCCCACGGGTGGCGGGGTCCATCGTTGCGCGCCGGACAGGTCCAGCAGCAATCCGTCCCCCAGGCGCAGGTGTCCGCCGACCCGCGTCAGAAGAGCGCCGGGTGCGATGTCCATCTCCTCCACGGACAGCCCGTCCGGGAGGTCGACGCAGACGTTGACGGGCCCGTTCCCGAGCCCGCGGTCGACGATGCAGGCCACCCTCCCGTCACGGTCCAAAACGTGGCAGGAGCTGCGGAACACGGCGGCCACACGGCCCCACTCGGCCCGCGAGTCATGGAGCCCCGGCAGTCCCGCTCCCAGCGCCGTCACCCTGAAGCTACGTGAGCCGTCCATCGTGGGCATTATATGGGAAACCGCCGCGCGGTGTCACGATGGCGGGCTAGGGTGGTGTGGGGGATGGAAAGCGCGCGGACGTAACATGCGGCTGGTAGTATGGGGAGTGATCAGAGGCGGCTTGACCGTATCCGTTGAGAAGGCTGTGAGATGGGCAACGATGAACTGCAACGACTTGCGTCGATAATCAAGCGGAGGAACGCCATCGGCGACGAGATCGCGGCCATCATAGGCCGTCCCGACCACCCGGTCACCTTGGGGAGTACGTGGCCTCCCGAATCTTCGGCATCAGGCTGCCCGAATCTGCCGTGACCAAGGGCATAGACGGCCGCTTCACCGGAGGGCCACTCGCTGGCAGGTCGGTGAATATCAAGAAATACGGCATCCATCAGGGCCTATTGGACATCAGGCCCGATGCGGTGCCCGATTACTACCTGGTGCTGGCTGGGCCCCGGTCTCAACCCGTGTCTTCCCGTGGCATAACTCAGCCCTGGGTGATCGAATCGGTCTTCCTGTTCGACGGCCCTGCCATTGTCAGGGAGCTCAGTAAACGCGGCGTAAAGATTGGCGTTGCCACCAGCGTCAGACGCCACCTTTGGGATGAGGCTGAGATTTACCCCACGCCCAACAACCCAACCCTTCCACTGACAGCCGAGCAGAGGGCCATGATCGCACTGTTCAAGTGAACCGCTGACCGCCCTAAACCGGTCCAGAACCCATTGCCGACCGGCGGGCGCATCAGCCCCCGGGATTGGCTACCTTGGCAGCAGCCCGCGCAGTCTTACTATCCGAGTCTTAGATGGAAGCGTGCATCGAATCGGATGGGCACTGTGTCCCCTTCTGAGTAGTTTCTTTGGAACCAGGTACGGAGGCGTGCTCCCCCGATGACTCGAGCCGTGCGATTCCGGTTTGCGGTCCGGTTCACGTGTCCCTTGACATTGCCATTGTCGCGGAGCACCAGAGTCACCGCCCCCTCGCCACCAACCAGATGATCAAATCGGCGTGGGACGTTGAAAAACCCTTGGTTGTAGTAGGTTTTCCCCAGCTTGAGGTGAAAGACCCGGCCGACGCTTGTATCTCTGATGGGTGCCATTGAATGGGAGGCTGGATCGCTGCAGGAGGATTCGCTTTCGTGTGGAGGGGAAGTGGGCCAGAGGCGTCTCGCCCACATCGTGCCCTGGTCGAACTCATGGATTTCCACACCCTCAGGTATGAGGTGGGTATGCGTCCGCACGTAGTACTCGGCCAACGTCTCTGGATTGTTGGTGCGCCTTTTCCCAGTCGCCGATATGAATAGCATCTTGCGAAAACGGTCCGGCGTCCCCAGGAAGTACAACAACGCCTCGTTGACTGTCGTTAGCTTCGCACTCGGGATGTTGCCTCCGGAGGTCCAATTGTACGCCTTGCACTCTACCAGTAAGGACTCGTTGCCCCAGTCGAACTTATGAGTCTTCTTATATGCGCCGTTGATGCTGACCTCGACTTCGTACTCTGGGTCGACGGCGTGTCCCATGGACCTAAGATAAGCTCCCGTGCCTTCGGCGAAAGAGACGCCCCTCTGCACGTTGCTGTCCATATCCACCCTCCACCGAACCCATCCATCGTCCTGGCCCTCTGGCGTTGACCATGGCCCGCAGCGCCTAGTCGGGGGTCAGATGCCTTACTCGGGAGACTTGAAGAGCGATATGTGGTTGCCGGCGATGTCAGAGAATACGGCGAACGAGCCGAACCCGCCGGGAATCTCCGTGGGAGGCGTCAGGGCGGTCCCGCCCAGGCTTACGGCCTTGTCGAGATACCCTTGCAGGTCGTCCACCATAACCGCGAGGGAAGGATAGTTGGGCGGCATGTCCTCCGTGTGCTGGAAGATACCTCCGCCGATCCCTCCCGGTTCCTCTTGGATGAGGTGGTAGTTGGCCTCCCCGTGAAGGCGGACCTGCCAGTCGAACATTCCCGTGTAGAACTCGGCGAGCGCCGCCGCGTCGCTGCCTCCAACCTCGAAGTGCACCACCGGCGGGGCGTTCCCCTTGGGCGGCATCTGTCCGTCCCATTCCTGAGGCGGCGAGTACAGACCTATGGTGTTGCCGGCAGGGTCTCCGAACATGGCGACGGAGCCCATGCCGCCCGCTATCTCCGTCGGCGGCACGATGGCGTTCCCACCCATGCCGGCCACCCTGTCCAGAGCCCCTTGAAGGTCGTCGACCTGCACGTAGAAGGTGACGTAGCTGCGCGCCGGCATATCCTCGGTTGTAGGAAACAAGCCGCCGCCGATGCCGCCCTCGTTCGCGGGCACCAGGCCGTAGTTGCCCATCTCTGCTCCCTGCACGGCGACATTCCATCCGAACAAGTCGCGATAGAACTGCTGCAAGGCGGGCCCGTCCGGGCCGGCGATCTCGAAGTGCACTACCGGGTTTCCCATTGTCTACCCTCCCATCGAAGTCAAGAATTCTTCGGAGCTGCCTAGTGCAGCTCCCCCGTGCGGGGGTCGCGGACCAGGCACCGGTCCGCTTCCTTCAGCCCCAGGGCGTCCCTGGCGTTGATCATGGCCTGCAGGGCCTGGTCGGCGGTCAGGAACCCCTCCGCCCTCATGATCTCCGCCAGCTCCCGGCCCTTGGCCGCAATGTCCGGGCACCGTCCCTCGAACACCACCTCCAGGCGGAGCCACTGCCGCTCGGGGAGCAGGAGCTGGAGCTCGCAGCACCGGCACGCCCACGTCGTCCACCACGGCGAGTCTGGCTCGGGAATGGGGCTGCTCTCCAGCCCCCGGCGGGCCCCATCGAACAGGTGCTGCTGGATGTGGCTCTTGTCGAAGGGGAAGGGACTCAGCACCTGCTCCAGCGCCGGGTGGCTGACCATCTCCTCCAGGTCGCCCCCGACCCGGGCCTCCGGCGACTCGGGGCCGTACTCCCGGCCCCGGAAGGTCGTGGGGAAGCCCCGGTTCCGCAGCAGTACGTGGGTCAGCTCGTGGGCCACGTGGTAGCTCAGGGCGTCGTCGGGTATCTCCATCCACCGGGGAAGGCGGCCGGAGCCCTCCACGTAACCCTCGGGGCCGAACACCTGCACTGCCCCCCGCTCTATCAGGTCGATGGGGACGCCGGTCTCCTCTCCCAGCGTCTCCCAGAACCGGTCGAAGGGAGGGGGCAGCTCTCTCCCGAGCACCTTCATGCCGCACCTGCTTTGAGTCGTGGCGGGAAGCCTCCGTCTACCCCCGGTTCGCGCGCCGGTGGTTGACACCCCCACGCGCCCATAATTATACTGCCCTCGTCGCCGCCCGGCCACGGAGCGGCGTCACCGTTTTGGACACCCTCGCGGAGGTCCCGTACCATGGCCCTGGAGCCCCACCGAGTCGACTACAGCCCCATCACCCAGCGGCCGGCCGTCAGGTGGCCCGGCGGCGCCCGGGTCGCCTTCTGGGTCGCCCCCAACGTGGAGCACTACGAGTACACGCCCGAGTTCGACGGCCTCCGGGATCCCTATCCCCGCACCCCCTATCCCGACGTCCGCGAGTACGCCTACATGGACTACGGCAACCGGGTGGGCTTCTGGCGCATGACCGAGGTGCTGGACAAGCACGGGATCAAAGCCTGCGTCTCCCTCAACGTGGCCGTGCTGGAGCACTACCCCGAGGTGGCCGAGGCCATGGTCCAGCGGGGCTGGGACTTCATGAGCCACGGCATCTACAACACGCGCTACCTCAACACCTACACCGAGGAGCAGGAGCGGGAGTTCTACCGGGACACCATCGAGACCCTGAAGAAGCATACCGGGAAGCAGCTGAAGGGCATGCTGGGCCCGGCCATATCCCACACGGAGCGTACCCCCGACCTGATGGCCGAGGCGGGCCTCATATACAGCACCGACTGGTACCACGACGACCAGCCCGTGCCCATCAAGGTCAAGTCGGGAAAGCTGGTCTCCGTCCCCTACTCCATCGAGCTGAACGACGGCCTCCTGTTCCACGGCGACGGCATCCACTACGAGGGCGACTACTTCGCCCGCATCTGCAAGGCCCAGTTCGACCAGCTATACAGGGAGGGGGCCGAGAGCGGCCGGGTCATGTGCATCGCCCTGCACCCCTTCCTGGTGGGCCAGCCCCACAGGGTCCGCTACCTGGACGAGGTGCTGGGTTACATAATGTCCCACGACGGTGTGTGGCAGACCACCGCCGACGAGATCGCCGAGTACTACATCGCCAACCACTACGACCAGGCCGCGGCCTACGCCGCGGGCGTCGGCGGCCCCTCGTCGACTTAGACCTCGGTTGACACCCCCAGGGGGCGAAAGTATACTACCCTCGTTCCTGAGCCGCTCCCGTGGCAGCGCATTACGCGCCCGAGTACGGCCCTCCATGACCCCCGGTATCTCGCGAAAGGAGACGACTTCGCGATGTCCCTGGCCCCCCACCGAGTAGACTACAGCCCCATCATAGATCGTCCTCCCATCAAGTGGCCCAACGGCGCCCGCGTGGCCCTGTGGGTCGCTCCCAACGTGGAGCACTACGAGTACATGCCCGACTACGACGGCCAGCGGGACCCCTGGCCCCGCATGCCCTATCCCGACGCCCGGGAGTTCTCCTACCGGGATTACGGCAACCGGGTGGGCTTCTGGCGCATGGCCGAGGTGCTGGACAAGCACGGCATCAAGGCCTGCGTCTCCCTGAACATGGCCGTGCTGGAGCACTACCCCGAGGTGGGAGAGGCCATGGTCAAGCGGGGCTGGGACTTCATGAGCCACGGCATCTACAACACCCGCTACCTGAACACCTACACCGAG